>CBDCTS010000001.1:0-3485 GCA_965222345.1 Terriglobia bacterium
ACTTCTTTGTAGTGGTCGAAGCTCCGGTAAACCCATACAGCGACGATCTGGAGCCCATCGTCTGTTTGAAAACGACCGACGAGACGAGCTCCGGACCTCTTCTGAACGGGAAACAGTCTCGTCAGGAAAAAGTCGTTGAACGCTTGCGTCTTCCCGGGGATGACCTGATATCTTCGAATCCTGAACATCATCTCGACAAAATCCTCTCCTCCTCATTGCTGTTGCCGATGACGTTTCTGTGCCCTAACCACGCAGCGCCGTTTCTTGCGGATCGTCTTAATATCGGCTGCATCCATCTGGATCCTGCGCCTTGGCTTCATCTTGCCGCGCTTGATCGCTCCCGCTTGCTTGACGCTGGCTACAAGTCGGTTAAAGTCGCGCTCATTCATGTCAGATACTCCTTTACGAGTCAAGGTCTTGTATTAATTAGGCACCGGTCACAGATTCTTTATCATAATGTGCCTGGCGATCTCGAATCCTTCGCGCTCAAAGAAGGCGATCGCATCTGCATTGAACGACCAGACATCCAAGGGTGCATTAGGTGATTGTTACGGTTTTGGTGGTTGTTTTTAGGTTGTCTCGGTACTGCTGAAAGACCCGGTCAAGCGTTCCATTGTACAAGGCGCAACGCAGGGCAAGAATGGCGTTGCTGTTTTCCTTATACCACCAAGCGCCCGAGCGTTTCAGACGAACATGGCCGATGAAGCGATGCGCCGATTCGATCGCACCCGACCCGATCGGGTATCCGCCCTTGCGATGGCTGCCGAAATCGACTTGATGCAATCGCTTTTGCAGGTACGTCAAGGCCGTGCCGATCGCTTCTTCGGCCTCTTCCGAGACCGCCTGCATGCGCTGCAGACCCCAAACCACGCCGGTGCCCTCACCGCAGAACAGGCGCGCCAGAGTCGCTTCCAGCCAATGGCTGGCGCGCGCCGCATCGGTGCCGTATTGAGCCTCGGCCACCGCGTGCAGGTAGCGGCTACAATGGTAGTAGTCGAGGATCTGACGGGCGCTCGGGAACAGTTCCTCCACCCATTTCCAGATCCACGGGGCTCCGTCCCCGATGGCACACAAGCGCACCTGCTCCTCCGGGATCAGCCCCGCCTCCTTGACCTGGCGCAAGGCCGAGCCGAAGGCCTGTTCGTCGCCCATCTGGTGCCAGGAGATCAGCTGCTCGATGCGCTCATCGTCTACCAAGTAGAAGCGAAAGCCCTTGGCTTCGTGGTATTCACCCTGCCAACGCCTTCGCCGAGCCCGGCTCTTCTTGCGCCCCGGACGAGTCCCTTTGGCGGTCTCGGGACGACTGGGCACGTCGGCCGCGTCGATGGCCAACACCACGATGGGCCGCCACTTGCGAGCGGCGGCGGCTTGAGCAATGCGATCCTGGATGTCGGCCGCGTCCGGACACACCTGCAGCACGTCCAACGACCCGGTCTGTTGCAGCACCTCGTGAATCACACAGTCGCTCATCGACGCGTCGGTCAGCTCGTCCAGCAGCTTCGCGGCGCGCTGGTGGGGCATCTCCAGCGCCAGCTTGACCCCGGCGTTTTGAACGTCCCACTGCTTGCGGTGCCCCGACAGGCCCAGGGCCTCGTCCAGCGGATAAAAGCCGTGCTCACAGGAAACGCAGTAGAAATAGGGCCGCTCCAAGGGCACCGGCCCGAGCAGCGTCTCCACCGTGCGCGAGCGCGACGGTCGCGCACGCAGGACGCGCTCACACTTCGGGCAGGCCGCCTCTTCTTGCGCCAGGAACTGGCCGTGGCGGCGTTCGATGAAGGCTTCCACCACCGCCGCGGTAAGCCCGGAGCGCTCTTGCGACACCGCCTCGGTAATCTCCATCAACGTCGGCGGAGTAGATCCGTGCTCGCTCATTTGCGTCTCCACCCGATCCAGCAACTCGTCCAGGGCTTCATGCGCTCTACTTCGAAAGCGCGCCCACTGCTGCCGCTGCTGAAAGGGCGCCAGAGAGAGAATCGTAGGCATTGCTCCCCTTCTTTCTCAATCGAGGGGAGCGTGCCGCGGGGGAGGCGGCAAAAGAATAGAACAAGTTACTGTAAAATATACACATACGTACCGAAATCGTGCCATAACAATCGGCTAAGGTGCCCTCCGTAAAGGGAGGCGTCCAGTGAGTGCGAATGATATTCCAACGGTAAACGAGGCTCTAGAAGAGGCCTATTCTCTCATTAAGAGAGGATGGACGCAAGATGTCCACGCAAGGGCTAAGAACGATTTGGAATTCTTAAGAAATCTCCAAGAGGCCTTTGATGCCGGTGCCGACATCGACGTCGATCACGAAGCCGACATCGCAGGACATACTCCCTTAAGTTATGATGATCCTCGCGCCGTCTGTTGGTCTATCGAGGGGGCGGTCTGGTTAGCTGCTAAAAAGAAGGGGTTGACTGAGGAGCTTGAAGAGATCCTTCTTTGTCGAATCTGTGCTTCTATAATAGAGACCGACTACATATACACGACGCCTACAGTAGATACACTCGACAAGTATCTCATCATAGATTATTTCATATCGGAATGGAATGATATGTACTATAGGACCAAGGAAGAAGTCTTGGCTATCTTGAAGGCTGCTCAAATGCAAGGAGACACGGATGGGGGGTAACGCGGCACCGTGTGGTGAAGAAGACAGATCGTGTTGCGGATTCACTCTCCGTCCGCCGGGAGAAATCGGCGCATGAGGGCCGCGCCTTCAGGAAGTAGGGGTCGATGAAGCGAGAAGAAAGAGGAGGCCGTGCTAGTCGAGGCTATGCATTAGGTCAGTTCCTTCGTGGTGGGGACGTCTCACCGTTAGTCGCTACTGAAACGCCTCTGCGAACTCAGTAAGAGCCTTCGCAATCCCCTTGCCGGGCAAATCACGCCCTTGGAGCTGTCTCTTCACGACATAAAAGTTTTTCCACTTTTGTTGGGGTCGGGCTAGGATACAGTTATCCCTTGCCTCGTACTGCTGATGAAACTGTTCAGCAAATTCTCTATTTCTCTTGTCCTTCACCTTACTTCGTAGTTGCAGCATCCCAACTACCCTATCGGTATCTGGATACTTCAAGGCATCGACATAGAGTTCCGCGTGGAACCACAGCGAGGCCCCAAAGTCCTCCGCGCATTGACGTAACGGTCCACGAAACACAAAATCACAAGGAAGCCCGTTAAGCCATACTCCGCTCGGATCATTCTTATGCATCGACCACTCAGTGTTCTTCCACATAACCTGTTCACTCAATATCCGTCGGCACTGCTCAAGAATAATCAGATTCCAGAATCTTCTATCATTTTCACCATATAGTGGACTGCCTACCTTTTTAGCGAGAAACTGCCGGTCGATCTTCTCTGGGCACAGAATAAGGTTGCGAACCAACTCAATAAGTTCCAGTTCTCGCTCCAAGTACTGGGTATACTGCTCCACCAAGGTACCGAAGGCACCCGTTTCCACCCCATCGTCAGCCGTAGCTTTGATTGCCGCAAGCACGTCTTTA
>CBDCTS010000002.1:0-444412 GCA_965222345.1 Terriglobia bacterium
CCATAATACCCGCGTTTCAGCATACTCCAAAATGACTCGATGCCGTTCGTGTGAGCCATCCCATTAACGTATTCTCCGGCGCTATGATTTACCGCTTGTCGGTTTGGCAACGTGTCATAGGCGCGGGCATCGTCTGTGTAGACCGTTGCTTTGGCTTGCACGTTGTCCTTTATAACCCGCATTTCCAGTTTGAAATCGTAGAAGCAACCATCGACTAACCTCCAACATCAATATTGATGCTGGTTCCAGCGTCAATATTGCCTTCTGGAGGTGTAAACCTAATGGGTGAGAGCCAAAAACAGGGATTTCAGCTGTCGTTCAACCGGTTTCTGCGGGTCGCTTTTCAGGGATCGCGGGTGACTTCCAACGGTGGACTGATTCTGGTGCGCGAGTTGGACGAGCGATTGGGATTCGGAGACCTCATCGAACAACACCTGACGGACTCTAGAGCAAACAATGCGCGGTTTTCTTTTGCAGACCTTCTACGGCAGTCCGTGTACAGTCGCCTGGCTGGGTACGAGGACGTGAACGATGCCGAGCAACTCTCACGAGATCCGACCTTCCGGCTAATCGGTTCCGAGAAGATCTGGGATCGAGGGGCAGCACTGCCGTCCCGGTTGCAAACCTTCGAGACGGAACTTCTGGCTGAGGAGGAAAACTTCGCGGGGCTGGCACGGGTGAACCGAGAGCTGATCGGCAGGGCAGAAGCAATCGATTCGCCGCACCGAACAGTGCTGGACATGGACTCGACCGAGATTCCGGTCTACGGCGAACAGGAGAATAGCGCCTACAACGGGCATTTCGAGTCGAGCTGCTATCACCCGTTGTTGCTGTTCAATCGCGAGGGTGACTGTTTGGCGGCCAAGCTGCGACCCGGTAACGTCCACAGCGCCGATGACTGGGAAGAACTTCTCCTGCCGGAGATCGAGCGGCAGCAGAAGCTGGGCAAGGAAGTAGTGTTTCGTGCCGACGCGGCCTTTGCCAAACCGGAGATCTACGAGGCTCTGGAGGAGCGGGAGGTAAAGTACGCCATCCGCATCCCGGCCAACGATAGCCTACAGCGGGACATTGAGGAGTTGCTGACTCGGCCGGTGGGAAGACCCAGTGTGAAGCCGTTGGTGGAGTACAAGGGCTTTCTCTATCAAGCAGCGAGTTGGGGTAAGGCGAGACGGGTCGTTGCCAAGGTGGAACATCACCAGGGAGAGCTGTTCCCGCGAGTGGGATTCATCGTGACGAACTTGACTCTGCCAAGTCGGGCGGAGGTGCGGTTTTACAACAAGCGCGGTACGGCCGAGCAGTGGATCAAGGAAGGCAAACAGGCGGTGAAGATGACGCGGCTCAGTTGTCACCGGTTCCGGTCGAACGAGGTCCGGCTGTGGCTCACCATCATTGCCTATAATCTCGGCAACCTATGGCGGCGACTGGTTCTGCCACAGAGAATCGGAAACTGGTCCTTGACGAGCTTGCAGCAGCGGTTGGTGAAAACCGGAGGACGCCTAATTAAGCATGCCCGCTACTATTGGCTATTGCTGGCAGAGAGCCATCTGACTCGGCGGCTGTTTGCCAGCATGCTGGGGCGGATAAATGGGCTGTCGCTTCCGTCGGGATAGCCTAGCCTGCGGCACCCCATAAAATGATTCCGATTTATAAATCCCTGAAGCTCCGCGCTTGTAGCTTTCTCTACAGCCTTAGCCGTTATTTTCTTGGTCTGGCGGTCCCTGATTCCAACAACTGCCGTCTTGTCTACTGGACCTCTGCCGCGTCCCAGCTTCTTGCGCTTGGCTTTGCTCATATTCTTACGCTTGCCGCCGAAATAGGTCTCATCCACTTCCACAGGACCGGCAAACAGCGGGAAACCCTCATCCCAAGCCTTGCGGATTCTATGCGCCATAAACCAAGCTGAAGATTGCCTGATTTTCAACTCGCTGCCTAGCCGGGTGGAGGAAACACCTTTTAGATTAGTTGTCATTAGGTACAGCCCAATAACCCACTTGCGGAGTGAAATATGGCTGCGCTCCATAGCGGTTCCGGTTCTCACACTGAAATAATGGCGGCATCCTTTGCACCAATACGGCATCGGTTTCTCATTTGCCACTTCCTTTACATCATCCATAGAACCGCAATGAGGGCAATAACGCTCTTGGTTCGGCCAGCGTGTCTCTTCAAACCACTTGCGGGCTGCGGCCTCATCTGGGAACATTTCAAACAACTGAATCGTGCTAACTTTTTCTCGTTGTTGTTTTTTCTTTTTCATAACGCCTAAATTATGACATACTAAAAGATTTGTGTCAAGTATCTTGTCTAATTAAATGGATAATTCCCTATTTTTACAACAAAGGCTGGCAAAGGGGGGGAAATCAACCGAAAGAACCGAATCAACCGAGAGAACCGAGAATGCCGAATGAACCGAGGGAACCGAATCAACCGAGGAAACCGAATCAACCGAGAATGCCGAAGGAACCGAATCAACCGAGAGAACCGAGGGAACTGACTCAACCGATTTTTCAGTCCGTGGCCGCCTGTTCCAGGGCCGCTTCCGGGACTGGAAGATGGCTCTCGGAGGCAGCCTCCTGCGAGGTGGTCAGCTTCCACAGCGAGGGGTCTTTCATCAGCTTGAGGACCAGAGCGGTGTGCATGGCGTGCCCGGCTCGTTCGGCCACCACGTGGGCGCGCAGGGGATAACCGATCAAGGCCAGGTCGCCGATCAAATCCAGAACCTTGTGGCGGCAACATTCGTCGGGAAAGCGCAGGCCTTCGTCATTCATCAGGGAGTCACGGGTAAAGACCACGGCGTTGGCGAGCGAGCCGCCCCGCACCAGGCCCATGTCCTTCATCTGAGGAATCTCGTCCAGGAAACCAAACGTGCGGGCGGGGGCAATCTGCTGGGTATAGCTCTCGGCGGATATGTCGATCTGCATCGACTGGCGTCCCACCAGGGGGTGCCGGAAGTCAATGCTGCTGCTGATGCGAAACCGCCGGTGCGGGAAGATCGCAATGCGCTTGTCGCCGTCAACTACCTCCACCGGACGGAGAATCTGCAGATAGCTTCGCGGCGAACGCTGGCGGCGACGACCCGCTTTCTGCAACAGTTCGGTGAATGGCTTGGCGCTGCCGTCCAGGATGGGCAGCTCCAGAGAGTTGATCTCGATTACAACGTTGTCGATGCCAAGCCCCGTCAAGGCGGAGAGAATGTGTTCCGTGGTCGAGATCAGAACTCCCTTGCGCATGAGGCTGGTGGCGTAACTGACCCGGGCAATGTGCTTCCAGGAGGCAGGAATCTCAAAGTTGTCCAGATCCGTGCGCCGAAACAGGATTCCCTTGTTTGCCAGCGCCGGGATAAGACGAATCCGGCAGGGAGCGGCACTGTGCAGTCCAATGCCGGAGAACCCAACCGGCTTGTTAATGGTGTGCTGGTAGTCCAAAGTCGCTTGTTTGTCTACTTACTGCAAAGAATCCGTATTATATGAGCATTTAGCAGTCCATTTCTATAGATCATTAACTTGTTTGTTATAAGACAGTTACAAATTAGCATTGATAACGTCTGTTGTGTTATTACAACAAAGTGTGTCTTTAAGTCAAATTTCGGCTCAGACAGTCTACTATTTACTACATGGAATCAGGCAACTTGTATGCCGGCATCAGGCTGACTCGCTGGATAAGGGAATGACTGTGAGCCGTATCGCGACAGGCAACGGAAAAACCGCTAAGAGTGGAGGAGCCTACAGAATCGGGGCAAACAGAATGTGCATTACAGCCACCAGGAACGGGAAGATCAGCGTCGCAACCACGCCAACGCGGATCATGTTCTTCATTTCGATCTGCCCGGAAGCAAAGGCGGTGCCCGCCGCCGCGCCTGCCCAAGGCAGCATGATTCCCACAGCCACGTTGGCGATCAGCATGGCAATCGAGGCTGGGTTCATGCCGATCTGCTGGGCTCCCGGAATCAAGATGCTTCCGAAAAAGGAGGTGGCGGCAGCTCCGGAGAAGAAGTTGGTGCCGAAGGCCACAAGGTAGGCGGAGAAAAAAGGCATTCCATAAGGGCCCAACCCCAGTCCGGATATCCACCCTCCAATGAATTTAACGAAGCCCAGGTCAACCAGCGTACCGGCTATGGCGACCGCCGCAGTGACCAGGAGCAGGATGTCCCAGGGCGAGTGCCGGACCGCCTCGCGCCAGTTCAACACGAACTCGCTCTTGCGCCAATTCACCGGGACCGAGAACAAAAGCACCAAAACCACCACCGGCACTGTCCAGATGGAGAGGACCGAGTTGGTCCATTGCGCGAGCGGGTGGACGGAGCCCAGCGTCAGGCCAACAAAAGTCGGCAGCGTGAAGAGCACGACCATGGTGAGGAAGATAAACAGGGTCCCGCGTTCGCCGGGGGTAAAGGGACCCAGCTTCTCGCGCTCCCGACGAAAAAGGTCTTCACCGCCGGGGATAACAGTAATCTCCGGCGGCAGAAAAAATCGCAGAATGAAAAAATACACGGTGAGGGTAACCAGGAAAATGGGCACGCCAGCCAGCATCCAGTTAAACCAGCCGAAGGTCCGTCCGGTGGTTTCTTCCAGCAGGGCCACGGCCAAGGCATTGTGAGGAAGCCCCGCAATAGTAGCTTTGCCGCCCGCCTGGGTGCCGTACAGAGTTCCCAGCGCCATCAACGCGCCGAATTGGGACTTTTCGGAGCCGGAGGCTCCCGCGAGGGTCCTGATATAGGCAACCAGCGCCATACCCATTGGGATCATGATGGCCACGACGGCGTTGTCGGAAATGAACGCCGAGATCAGCCCGGATGCCAGCATGAACCCGAACACCAGCCGGTGGGTGTGTCCGCTCAGCCAGCGGAATGACAGGAACCAAAGGGCGAAACGCTTGGCTAATCCATGGCGCTGGATGGCGTAGCCCATCAGAGTGGTCCCCCAGATAAAGAAAAAGATGTTTTGTCCGTAGAGACCTACCGTCTGGCCAACCGTCATAATTCCGATGAAGGGAAACAAAATCAGGGGAAGAAGAGAGGTGATCGCCCAGGGGATTGGTTGCGTCATCCACCACAGAATTACCCACCCGAAAACCGCCATCACAAGCTGGGCTTGCGGCTCCAGCCCCTCAAGCGGCAGCAAGTAAATCAACAGGAAAGCGAGCGGACCGGAGCCGAACTTAGCACCCAGCTTCATGAAAAGCTCTTGTCAGGTTGAATGCTTTGCAGCCAGCAGGCCGTAAGTCGCGTGGACGAAGAAAAAGCTGGCACAATTTACACTGAAAAACCCCGCCGGGCTTCGCTAGGCGCCGGCCTCGGCACCGCTTTTCCGAGGTGGTTTGAGGGTGACAATAATCACGAAGGCGATCACCAGCAGCACGGCCGCAATATCGAAGGCACGCGTATAGCTCTGGAGCTGATCGAAAATCCGCCCCCCGAGCTTCGGGCCGAGAACCCCGGCTACTCCCCAGGCCAGGAAGACCAGTCCGTAGTTGGTTCCCACGTTTCTGGCACCGAAAAAGTCAGCCGTCGTGGAAGCGTAGACGGAAAGCTGCGTACCGTAGCAGTAATAGACAATAAAAAGAATCGGCCACAGCAGCAGCAGCGAATCAATGCGCCCGAGCAAGGGAAGCGTAATCGCCGAAATCAGCACCATCAAGGAAAGGGTTCGGATGCGGCCTATCGAATCAGAGAGCCAACCGGAAAAAATGCGTCCGGAGGCATTCCCAAACGCCCCAATGGTGACCGCAGTGCCCGCAATCGCCACGCCCACTCCGGGAATGGTCTGCTGGGCATAGGGAAGCAATTGGCTAATCACCATGAGCCCGGCGCTGGCCCCCAGCGCGTAGGCCACCAGCAACCGCCAAAATTGGGAGGTGCCGAGCATCTCTCCGGGAGAAAAGTCCTCGCCCGACGAACCGCTGGGCGATCCCGGCGACGGCTTCCATCCGGGAGGAGACCAGCCGGCGGGAGGGTTCTTCAAAAGCTGTGCCGCGATCATGGTCGCCACAAAAAAGAAGACTCCCAGCCACAGCATCACCGGACGCCAGCCGTGATTTGCAATCAGTCCCGGCACGACCGGTCCCAGAATGGCCGAACCCGCTCCGAAGGCTCCGATACTAATTCCCAGCACCAATCCGCGCCGGTCCGGGAACCATTTGGCAACCACGCCGATCGGCGTCACATAGCCAAACCCGGCGCCGATGCCGACGACGATTCCGAAGGCCAGGTACATCTCGATGAGGTCCGTCGCCCGGCTCGTCAGCAAGAAACCCGCCCCGAACAGGACGCTGCCGGTCAGTGAAACAACGTAGGGCCCCTTCTTATCCTGCACGCGTCCCCCGATCAGAAAACAGAGGGCAAAGACAACGATGGCGATGGAAAAAATATTGGAAGCCTGCTCTCTGCTGAGATTCATGTCCTGCTCCAATGCCGGGACAAACAAGCTCCAGCCGTAGAGAGCGCCGAGTGAAAGGTTCATCAACACGCCGCCGAGTACGCAGTACCAACGATTCATGGATTTCCTCCCCAATTCCCGTTTCACTATCCCTTAACGATAAGCAAGACGCCTGTTGCTCCGCCTCTGCAAACCCTCGCTGCTCTGGCCGTTGGAACTGTGGCCCGAGATCATGCCGCTCGCCACAATTGCTCGGAGCGAGCGCTGATAAAGCATCCTCCGTCTCCCGGCCACTTGGTTTCGCCCGTGGAAAGGAGATGGTTCGCACTGGATTGCCGGAAATACTGGCGCGCGCAGGCTACTATACCGCAAGAAAGCGATTTTGAAAGCGAAAATCCGATATCCACAACTCCTGGACATATCAATGACCAGGATTCTGCTTGAGTTCCCATCCTACAACCTTACCGGATTCCAGATTGACGAGCAGCTTCAGATGGAGTTGCGGGAGAAGTCCGCTTTGTCTGTAACCACGCGAGAGGAAAAGCAGATTCTTGGTCGCAACGTTCCTCAAGATGATGATATAAACCCTTGGCAGTTCAACAAAGTAACCCCCTGCCCCTTCACCGATTTTCTCCATTGAAATCTTTTCCAGAACCTATAGAATGCCGAGAGGCGGCCCACGAGCTTAGTCCAGGGAAGGAAGACGCGGACATTGTGGATGCCCGGGTAGAACAAAGGAGGCTCATGAAGCGAATCGCCCTTGCCTCAAGCACTATCGGATTTGGCCTGATTCTCCTCATCATCACTGCACTGGCTGGTTTCTCTCCGGCCATGGTCCAGCAATCCTCTCCTGGTGCTGTCCTTTCGCCAACGCAACTGACTGGGAAAAAACTGTTCTTGCAGCGATGTTCGGTCTGCCATCTGCCGCCGTTGAACGTGCCTCAGAACCCGGACCCGAAACCATTTGGTCCGCTGTTAAACGGTTTCTTAAGGGATGCGGAGAAGGAAAGCCTCGCCCGCAACATCATTCTTAAAGGAACAGCCCGCATGCCGGGATTCCAGCATGGGTTGAAGCCCAGGCAAATCGACGCCCTGATCGCATATATGAAAACCCTATGAGCGAGCACGGCAAAAGAAACGGAGGACGTCCCGTGTCAAAAATTCTCGCTTCAGAAATCAAGGTTTTATTATTTGTCCCCGTGCTGTTTCTCACCCTGGGGCTGGTTGTCGCGCATCCCAGCTACGCCGCCGACGCCAGACTGATGGGCACGGTGAAGTCATCGGATGGCAACGCCCTCGACGGAGTCACCGTCTCGGCCCGGTCCAGCGGTAAAACCTACACGACGACTGTGTTCACCGACGAAGCAGGAAAGTACTTTTTCCCTCCGTTGGAGGGAGAAAATTACCGAATATGGGCGCAGGCCGTGGGGTTTGAAACCGCCCGTGCGGAGCGCAAGCTGGAGGGCTCCTCGGGAACCTCGCAGGACTTTGAACTCCGGACGCTCGCCGATTTCAGCCAGCAACTCTCCGGCACGGAGTGGATAGCTGCTCTGCCAGAAGACACATCCGAAAACCGCCGCATGAAGGTGCTCTTCCGCAACAATTGCTCCGGGTGCCACACGCCCAACTTGGTGCTGCAAAACCGCTTCGATGAGGCCGGCTGGCGCAGCATCATCACCCTGATGGAAAAAGTCGGCATCTACGGGAATCCGCCCCGGCCCGATGGCGCTCCGTTTCCTTTTCTCCGCGCCTTCAAGGACGAGATGGCCGCTTATCTGACCAAGATGCGAGGACCCGGACCGTCCCCGATGAAGTTCAAGCCCTTCCCCCGTCCCCGTGGCGAGGCAGCACGGGTGGTGATCACCGAGTATGACATCACGTCCAGCTCCGACACGGACGAATACGTGACCCAGGACGGAAGCGACTGGATGGAGGGTCCTCCCTCCGCCTATGAGGCGCGCGGACCGCACGATTCCGAGGTTGACCCCGACGGTTTTGTTTGGATTGCGGATTCGCAGATCGACCGGGTCCGCACGGTCTCCCGGCTCGACCCCGAAACAGGCACCGTGAAAAATTTCAAGCTGGAGGGACGGCATGGAGTCGCCATGCGCAGCCACGGCATCATCATCGACGAGAACGGCATTGCCTGGTTCAATGCCGACGGCGGCCTGGGAAAGATCAATACGCGGACGGAACAGCTGGAATACTTCAAGCCTCCCCGGGGAATGGCCGGCGTGGGAGGAACTCTGGACGTAAGCCCGGACGGCATCATCTGGGCTTCCAGCACCGAGGGGGCTCTGGCCTTTGATCCCGCTACTAATAAATTTACCGACTTCAAATCCATCCAACGCGGCCGCCAGGGACGCACCTACGGAGTGGCTGTGGATGCCGAGGGCAACGGCTGGTGGGCGCAGATGAATTACGACACGGTGGGCAAAGGAAACCTCCGCACCGGCGAGACAACCGAAGTAGTCTTTGAACCTCTTCAGAAGTGGGAAGCCACAGTTGCCCCCAAAGATCGCGCCGTTTATGAATTGACCGGCGGGGATTGGAACTCCGCGCCTCCCTGGCAGCAGGCTCCGCGCCGGCTCGGCGGAGACAGAACGGGCAACGTTTGGGTGGCGCTGTGGTGGGGAGACCGTCTGGCGAAGATCGACATCCGCACGCACAAGGTCACTTACTACCCTTATCCCAATCCGGGTTTTGCCGGAGTTTACGACACGGTGGCGGATAAGAACGGCATGGTGTGGATGAACCTGATGAACGCCGACCGAATCGCCCGTTTCAATCCGGAAACCGAGCAATGGACTGAATTTCAGTTGCCGACCTTGGGCGCGGAGACCCGCCACATCTCCGTGGATAACCGCAAGGACCCGCTGGAGGTTTGGACGCCCTACTGGAGGGCCAGCAAAATGGCGCGCTTGCAGTTCCGGACCAAAGAGCAGATCGAGGCTCTTGCAAGCCGTTGACAGAGGCTGCTATGGGGAATCTCCCGTGGAAAGTGTTGGAGAAAATGAAAACAGACTCAGAAATTCAGAAACGCGTTGATCTTTACCGAACCGGCAGCATCAGCCGCAGAGAACTGCTTGGATCGCTAATCACGCTCACCGGCAGCTACGCCGCGGCGCATCTTTTTTTGGAGTCGAGCGGAGTGGCGGCAACGCTGATCTCGCAAACCGAGTCCGAAACCGCCAACGTCTCAGCCGACACCGTTCGTTTTTCCTCCGGACAGGTTCAGATGGACGGCTACCTGGTGCAGCCCAGAAGTCCGGGCCGGCACCCCGGCATACTTGTGATTCACGAGAACCGAGGCTTGAACGAGCACATCCGTGACGTGGCCCGCCGCTTTGCGGCAGAAGGCTTTGTGGCGCTGGCGCCCGATCTGCTGTCGCGGGTGGGTGGAACGGGCAGCATGAAGGAACAGCAAGACGCCACCGAAGCAATCAGCCTGCTGTCGGTCAACGGCGTGCTCAACGATTTGCGGGCGGGCTTCCAGTTCCTGGAAAACAATCCGGTCGTGGACCCGCAAAAGGTCTCCTCTGTGGGATTTTGCTGGGGCGGCTGGCGAAGCTTTATGCTGGCTACCGTAGAGCCGAAACTTCACCGGGCTGTGGTTTTCTATGGGTCCAGCCCCGATTCCGGCTTCGAAAATATTCAAGCTCCCGTCCTGGCGCACTATGCCCAGTGGGACAACCGCATTACGGGCAACGCGCTCTGGATCGAAAAGGAGATGAGGCAGGCCGGCAAACAATTTCAGTATTACGTCTATCCGGAAACAAACCACGCGTTTTTCAACGATACCGGCTCCCAGCATAGCCCGGAGGCTTCCCGGCTGGCCTGGACGCGGACGCTCGATTTCCTGCGTAACTAGAGCAAGCAGTTTCAGAGTTGGCGTCAAGCCGTTGTTGGTGAATCCATGCGAGCTGCGACCCCTTCGGCAAGCTCAGGGCAGGCTTTCCGGGAACGGACAAATGGCGTTCTTCAACAACCCGCTAAAGCAGCCCTGCAGGAGCACAGGCCTCCCGGCCTGTACTCTAAAGGCATAGGCAAGAATGCCTGTCACTACTTGCTGCCTGGGCGGCAAGGTAGATCATTGCTCGTATTGCGTAAGCCGAAGAGCTATTCAGAAAAAAGGACCCTCCGTTATGGAGCTCCAGGTCCGAAACTCCAAATGCAACCTAAGAGCCAGTAGATGAGAGGGATTTGCGAATCAAATCAGGGGTTCGATTTTCGCGGGGCATGAACGCGGACGGTCACGATATCGGTGTCATGGTATTGCTGGTGGCGAACCGAGGTGGCGAGGTGCCGCAACAGTCGAAGTGAAACTTCCTGCTCGATCAGATCTCCGGTGGGCCGCTCGCCGAGCAGCGCGAGCCGGTCCTGAAGGTTTTCCTCACCGGTCGAGGCGACGAACTCAAGGACTGCCCCGCCTTCTTCCTTGTGCGCGACCAGGAGCAAGCGCCGTCGATCATGCCCCTCTGCGGCCTCATCCTGCTGGATGAGCGTCAGCAAAGTCTCCTCGCCGACGGCGTCGAGACGGTTTGCCATCGCCGTGTCCCAACTACTACGGGACGCAAAGGCACCGAGAAACTCCCTGATCTTCGGCAGGGCCGAGAGAGCAAAATCGACCTCGATCCGGCGGCGCCGGGGTTCCGTCAGCTCCACGAACAGGGTCATGAGAAGGGCCACGAAACCGCCAACCGTCATCCCATTCTGCAGAAGACCTCCGCCGAATTCCGCGAAATACTCGGGAAATATCACGCCGTTCTGGAAGCCAACCCCGACCCAGAACGCGACACCGGCTACCAAGCCCTTGCGATAGTCGATCCCGCTCTGAACGACTATCTTCATGCCGAGCACGAAGAGCATCGCCAGCAACACGGTGAGATAGGCTGCGGCGACCGCGCCCGGTATTGCCAGGACCACGGCGAGCGCCTTGGGAAGGAACGCCAGAACGATGAATACCACCCCGAGGCTAATCCCCACAGTGCGGGCTCCTACACCTGTGAGCTCGGTCATGGATACGCTTGTCGAATAGGTCGTGTTCGGCACTGTTCCCATGAGGCCGGATAACAGGTTGCCCATTCCGTCCGCCGTCACCGCACCCTGCACTGCCCGGAAATCCACCGCCCGGGGCCGACGCCAGGATACGTTCTGAATGGCGACGGCATCACCGATCGTTTCGATGGCGCCGACCAGGGTCACGAAAACGAATGCCGGAAGAAGCGTCCAGAAAACCGGCCCGAAGTCGAGATCGAAGCCCGGCCATCCGCCATTTGGAAGACCGATCCACGAAGCCTGGGCAATGCGGTCCATCTCGTAGAGACCAAAAAATCCGGCAACTATGGCGCCGACAACCACACCGATGACCGGCGCCCAGAGACGTAGCGCACCCGTTGCCTTCAGAGCGATGGCGGTGATGACGAGTACGGTCACGAGGGCGCTCAGCGGAGCAGCCACCGCTGGGATTCCATCCGGCACATCCTTCAGCATATCGAAGACGATCGGCATCACCGTGACCGGTATCAGCATGATGACCGTTCCCGCGACGGTCGGAGTCAGAATCCGCCGCAGCAGCGAGAGGCGCGCGGAAAGTGCGAACTGGAACAAAGATGAGATGACGACCAAGGTGGCGAGCATCGCCGGACCACCCTCGGCGATCGCCGTGACACAGACCGCAATGAAGGCCCCGGAGGTACCCATCACGAGCACATAACCCGAGCCAATTCGGCCAACCCGGACCGCTTGCAGCACCGTGGTTGCGCCGCTGACCACGACTGCGGCAAACACGGCCCATGACAGGAAGGCCTCGGACCCGCCAGCGGCCCGGATCACGATGGCCGGTGTCAATACAATGCCGGCCAGGCAGAGAATAGCGAGCTGCAGACCGAGACCGAAGGCGAGCGCAGCCGGAGGTTTTTCGTCGGGTTGGTAGCGAATGCCTGTGCGCCGGTCGGAATCTTCGGTGGCCATGCTGTAACCCCATGTCTCAAGTGGACGGCGAATTATACAACATCCTGACTGATTCTCACGCGCCGTTTGGGGAATCAATGCGAACCAAAGTTGGCCGTCAACGTTACGCGCTGCTCTCGGAGCTGTCGGTGTTTTAGGAGGGTTGCAGCGATGAGGTTCCGGCGCGCCCGCCGCACAGTCCCAACGATAAACCAGGAACAGCCTGCATTTCGAGAGAGACGAGTCCCGGCGGTTTCCTATGATTCCAAACCTTGCCCCTGCCTGCTAAGATAACCCCTGCGATAATCGCTGAGCGTCAGATCATCCATCGAATGGCTCCTCCAGCAAAATCAAAGAAGACTACCAAACCTAGCGGTCAGCCAGACCGCAAGGGTTCCCCGCAACCCGGCCGTTTGTTTCTGATCGACTCGATGAGCTACATCTTCCGGGCCTACCACGCCCTGCCGCGCCTCTCCAACCGCAGCGGGCTGCCAACCCACGCCGTTTACGGCTTTCACAACATGCTGCGGAAACTTCTCCAGGATTATCGCCCGGAGTACCTAGGAGCGGTGTTTGATCTGGAGGGACCTACCTTCCGGCACGAGTCCTTCGCCGACTACAAAGCCAACCGAGAGGAGATGCCCGATGACCTCTCCAGGCAGCTTCCCTACATCCGCAAACTGCTCGGAGCCGTGCGGGTTCCCGTGCTAGCCCATCCCGGATACGAGGCCGACGACGTGATCGGCACCCTGGCCCGGCAGGCTGCGGCCCGGAACCTGGAGGTGATGATTATCACCAACGACAAGGACATGCTGCAGTTGGTGGGCGAGCGAGTGACTGTGATTAATCCGATGAAGGATAACCTGCTGTGCGACCGAGACAAAGTGATCGAGATTATGGGCGTCGCGCCGGAGCAGGTCCCCGACCTGCTGGCTCTGCAAGGGGACGCGGTGGACAACATCCCCGGAGCGCCCGGCATCGGCGCCAAGGGAGCGCGCGAGCTGATCCAGAAATACGGGCGCGTCGAGGCCTGCCTGGAACATGCCGTCGAGGTCTCTCGGAAAACCTACCGGGAGGCGCTGACGAATCACCGCGATCAGATCCTGCTGAGCAAGCAACTGGCAACCATTGAGACCGCGGTGCCCGTGGAGTTGTCGCTGGACGAGGTTCAGGTAAGCGAGCCGGACCGCGAGAAGCTGAAAGAGATTTACCAGGAACTGGAGTTTACTTCCCAGTTGAGGGAGTTATTGTCCCCTGCTGACGCCGGACTGAAAGATTACCAGGAGCTTTCTTCGGAAGACGCTGTGCGAGAATTCATCAGCGGGCTTCCTCCGGACCCAGCGGTAGCTTTGGCGGTCCGCAGCGAGGAATTCCTGGCAGCAAATATGACGACGGCGGCACTGTCAACGGCGGCGGGGGTAGGGCGCTCGATCCCCGTCTCGCTGCTGCCCTTGCTGAAATCCTGGCTGGAATACCCAGATAACCTGAAGGCCGTTCACGATGCCAAGTCGGCAAGCCTGGCGCTGAAGCCCCAGGGCATCCATTTGCAGGGTGTGCGGCACGACACCATGCTCTATTCCTACTTGCTCGACGCCACCGAGAGCGGCCACGGGCTGGCGGGCTTGGTGGAACGCCACTTCGGCGCCAAGCTTTCCGGGAACATCGCAGAGGAGGCTGATTGGGTTGGTCAATTGGCGCGAATGCTTGAGCCGGAGATGGAAGCCTCCGGTCTGCGCCGTCTGTATGATGAAATCGAACTGCCGCTGGCTCCCATCCTGGCGGAGATGGCGACATGGGGCGTGAAGCTCGACCCAGAGCAGTTGCGGACACTCTCGGCCTGGGTGGGAGGGGAAGTCGAGAGGCTGACCGGGGAAATCTATAAACTGACCGGCGCGGAATTCAATATCAACTCGCCGAAGCAGCTCGGGGAAGTGTTGTTCGAGAAGATGGGACTGCCCGCTCCCCGCAAATCCGGCAAGAGCAAGAGCTACTCCACCGCCGTCGGCGTGCTGGAACAACTTTTCGCCGTCCACGAAGCGCCGCGCAGGGTGCTGGAGTACCGGCAACTATCAAAGCTGAAATCGACCTACATCGACGCGCTCCCCCGTTTGATCCACCCAGCGACAGGCCGCCTGCATACCTCCTTCAACCAGGCGGGCACCGCCACAGGGAGGCTGTCTTCGAGCAATCCCAACCTGCAAAACATTCCCATCCGCACGGAGCTGGGTCGGCGGATTCGGGCCGCCTTTGTGGCCGAGAAGGGTTTCCTCTTGCTGGCTGCCGACTATTCACAGATCGAGCTGCGGCTGCTGGCCCACCTGAGCGGCGACCCAATACTTGTCGAGGCATTCCGCCAAGGCGAAGACATTCACGAGCGGACTGCGGCGGCGGTATTCGGAATGCCGCCGGAGGAGCAAACCGAGGACCACCGCCGCCGGGCCAAGGCCGTTAACTACGGCATCGTTTACGGCCTGAGCCCCTTCGGGCTGGCGCAACAGTTGGGAATTCCGCAGGCTGAGGCGGCTGAGTTCATTGACCAGTATTTCAACCGCTACCAGGGAGTGAGGAAGTTCATCGACTCCACTCTTGCCGAAGTGCGCCGCGATGGCCAGGTGCGAACCATGTTCGGAAGGCTGCGCAAGATTCCGGATATCGGCAGCAAAAACTCCTCGCTGCGACAGTTTGCCGAGCGCACCGCCATCAACACTCCCATCCAGGGCGGCGCAGCCGACTTGATGAAGATCGCCATGATTGGGGTCGACCGAGCCCTGCGCGAACAGAAGTCGGGCGCCCGCATGCTGCTCCAGGTGCACGACGAGCTAGTCCTGGAGGTCCCGGAAAAAGAAATCCAGCAGGCTGCCGCGCTCGTTCGCGACGGGATGGAGCAGGTCTATCCTCTCGACGTTCCTCTGGAGGCCTACGTGGCCGCGGGGCCGAACTGGCGGGACATGGAAGAAATATGAAGTCAGGAATCAGAAGCCGGAAGCCGGAATGAGGATGATCCCTGCACGGCCAGTTCCGCCTTAAGCTATGCCTGCCGGGTTGCGCTGAGCAGGAGCGGGCTCCAAATAATCAATCAACTGCTGCAAATAGGCAACGACGCGGAGCAGACGTTCTCGCTCCGACCGAAGTTCCAACAAACTCTGCTTCCGGCCCAGGTCCGCTCGCAACTCAGCCATAATCTGAAAAGAAAGTTGCCGGCCGCCGGGTTCGGGCGGCGGTTTTTTCGAAGATGGGTCTTCCAATTCGAGCAATTCCATCAGGCGGCCATAGAGCCGGATGACCTGCTGCCGGAGCTCTTCGGCGGGAGGCTCGGTCTCGTTGTCTTCAAAGAATTGCAGCTTTCCGCGCAGATAAGACTTCTCCTGGTTCAGCGACGAGATTTCAAAACGCCGCCGGCCCCGAACCAGAATGTCCATCTGGCCATCCGAATACCTGTGGATCACTTCCGATATGGAGGCAGTGCAGCCAATGTTTTTAATCGACCCTCCGTAAGCCAGCAGTATTCCAAACTCCCAGTGGTTTTGCAGACAGTCCTGAATCATCTCCTTGTAGCGTTCCTCGAAGATGTGCAGCATGAGATTCGTACTAGGAAACAGGACCAGCGACAAAGGGAAAAGAGGAAGCAGCGGTTGGGGCAGAGGGCCGTCCTGTGATCCAGGCGCAACGCGGACGGACTCTTTCCCAAGGCCGCTGGCATAATCCGCTTGCAGGAGAGCACTCGCAGGAAGTTGTCGGCTGGTCCAAAGGCTCGCCGCTACTGCAAAGAGTTTGATGATTTCTCTGCGTTGCATATGCTGCCCTTCTGAAATTCGAGAATCGAACCGGCACTTCCGGCTTGTGGCCCGCGGCGAGTATAAACCATATTCCGAACCGATGGCTAACCGCTTTCCTCTTGTGCCCGTCACTGTTGCGGTCGAAGGACCCCTTACTTCCGCCTGGCGTACTGCGATGGTTTTCATACAATAGAGATATTGCTCAGGCCGAACGCAACGGGTCAGCAGCAACGGCCCGCGAGACTCAGATTTTGGATATCCCAGATTTCGCATCTCTGTACTAAAATAAAGCTATGCCTCTCTATGAATACCAGTGCCGCTGCTGTGGCAGTAGCTTCGAGAAGTTGCGGCGGATGCGGGACGCCGACAGTGATCTGACCTGTCCGGACTGCCGGTCTGAGGAAGTCGAGCGGATGCTTTCGGCCTTTTCAACCGGCGGATGCAGCACATCGGCTTCCAGCCGGTTTACCTGAGCGCGCTAGCCTGCGGCTGGTCAGCCGCAAACGGATTTCCCTTTCATCACGGTGCAACCCACGCTGCGGCGTCATTCCGAGCAACGCGAAGAATCTGCTTTTAACAACACCCCCGTGAAGCAAGCAGATTCATCGGGGCGACGATCACCGTCAGGCGGAAAATTGAAAGGAGAGCAGCAGGCGATGAGAAGTTTATTCGGGGTTCTGGGGCCGAATGGTTTGGACTTTCCCTTTGATCGGCAGGCGAAAAGTTTTCCCGGGAAGTTTTCCGTTTACTATGACATCGGTATAGCGGGCGATCAGATAGTCACCGCCCGGCTCAAAGAACTTTTGTTGCAGGGGCTGCCAGCTTTGCGGCGAGATCCAAAGCTCGATGCGATCCAGTTGCGCGGCGACTTTGGCGGATTTCGGAGCCAGCTCCAGACGGAAGGCTTGCTGGCCGTCGAGCATCTCTTCTCCAAGATAAGAGATGCGATAGGCCTCTTGTATCTCTTCGCCCCCCGTGCCGAATCCCAGCAGCAGAAACTGCTCCATCAAGTCTTGCCGACTGGAGAGCTGATATTCCTGAACTTGTGCAATCTTGGGCAGGTACAGAGAAACTTTCTCATCGGCAAAGAGAACATATTTTTCAGCCGGCTGCCGGAAAGCGATCATGACGCGAGTCCGGCCTTTCGACTTCTCAAAAAAGATGTCGCCGCTCTCGGTGGAGTGATCATCGACGATTAAGGTCACCTTGGTATAGTCGAGATGCCCGGCCATGCTGGAGAAAGCGTCAGCGGCCCGGTCCATGCTGGCGAGCACTTTCGCGAGCTTTCCCCCATCCGCCAATGACTCGTTCTGTGGGGGAGGACCAGCTTGCGATGCTTTGGCCGGGACAAAAACCGCCAGCAACCAAGCCATCCAAACTGCGCCCGCCCAAACCGCTGCCGGGAGAACAAACCGCAAAAACTTGCTCCGGGTTGTTTTACTCCTGCACCCAAACGGCATAGCTAATCACCTGTCCTTGAGGATCCAGGGTTGGCTCGATCCGGATAATTGTCAGGTCTTTGCCCGTATAGTTGCGCAAAACCTGCAGCGCACTTTGCTCCAGCGCGCCGTCTGCCTCGGTGTCCAGCAGGGCGGCCCGGAGCTGGTAAACCTTGTGTGTTTCGCTGTTCTCCAGAAGCACCACGCCGGAGCTCGGCTCTGCGGCGGGAGCCGTCGGCATGTCTCCGAACCAATGGCGGGGCGTCAGAAAAATAAAGGCCAGGATCAGAATGGCCATGATGTCGTACTGCCAGCTCCCGCGCTCATGCGCCCAGAAGATGCACCGATAGATGGCCCGGCCCAGTTTCCGTAGCATAGCAACAGTTTACGCGAAGAAGGGCACTTTGGATAGAGACAGAGTGAGTGCCGGAGGAAAGACTTCCCCGGCCGGGGCGGTTGGTTAGTCCCTGCTCAATGGACCTTTTCAATGATCCAAGACGTGCCCATCCCTCATGTTTACGATTCGGTCGCTATAGGTGGCGACTTCCGGGTTATGGGTAATCATCAGGATGGTCTGCCCGAATTTGTGGTTCAGCTCCCTGAGCATGTTCAGCACCAGCTCGGAGTTTTGCGTGTCCAGGTTGCCGGTGGGCTCGTCTGCCAGCAGGATTTTGGGACGGTTGACCACGGCGCGCGCGATGGCCACCCTTTGCTGTTCGCCTCCGGAGAGCTCTCCGGGACGGTGTTTCAGGCGGTCCTCCAGACCCAGCAACTGGACCACTGCGTTCATCTCGGGCCGCGAGATGCCGTTGAGTTTGCCGGCGATGTTGCTAGCCAGGGCGATGTTGCCGAAGGCCGTCAGGGTGGGAAGAAGGTTAAAACGCTGGAAGATGAAGCCGATTTTTTGTTTCCGCAGCTCAGTCCGTTGTCCCTCCTTGATGTCTCCCAGGTCCACGCCATCCAGAAGCACTCTGCCGGAGGTGGGTCCCGTAAGGCCGCCGATCACGTAGAGAAGTGTGGATTTTCCGCATCCGGAGGGGCCCACGATGCTCACAAACTCCCCCTGCTTGACGTTGAGGTTCACCCCCCGCAGGGCGGGCACATCGACGCTGCCGAGCCGGTAAATCTTCCGAAGGTTTTCTACTCGAATCATTTCACTTATAAGCCGTCAGTGTGCCAGCACAGCGGGGACAGAGCCGCTATCGAAAGATCATTCGTAGGCAAGGGCCTGGATCGCATCTTGTTGTGTCGCCTTGAGGGCGGGGTAGCTGGCCCCGATGAGGCTGGTGGCCAGAGCAATCAGACCTGCCCGCAGCACCCACTCTCCAGTAATCAAGATGGTCATAGTGGGGAAATTATAAATGATCAGGCTGCGGACCAGATAACTGAGCCCGATGCCCGTCCCGATACCCAAGATCGTCAGCAGGGTGGTTTCCCGAAGGACCAGGTTGACGATATATTTCTTGGAGGCGCCCATCGATTTAAGAATGCCGATTTCCCGCGTCCGCTCAACGACGGTGGAATAGATGGAGATGAAGATTACCAGAAGCCCGATAGAGACGGCCAATGCGATCATGACGTTGACAAAATTGTTGACGGTCGGGATATTGGTGGAGGTCATCAGGGAGAGGTATTCTCGCATATCTCGCAGTTGATAGTTGGGCAGGATTTCACGAAACTCCTCCAAGACGTGACCCGTATGGTTCGGATCGCTCAGCTTGACAAAGAAGACGGAGGCCTTTCCCGCGCTTCCCATCATGTCCTGCAGCGCGTCGATTTTCATAAAGAGGCGGGCGCCTTTGCCGTGCTCCACGATGCCCGCCACCCGGAGGGGATGATTCAGCAACTCCAGGTCATCGCCGGCATGCAGTCCCTGAGAGTTGGCGAAGATGTCGTCAACCAGCACCTCGTCGGGTTGCTCCAGACCTCTGCCCTCCAGATACCGGAAGCCGCCGGTGACTTGGTCGAAACTCTCGGTGTCGATTCCGTAAATCAGGCTGACGCCGCTTGCCATGCTCATCTGCAGCATGACGGGAGCCACCGCCTCGACCTCCGGCACCTGGGCCAGCCGGTCCCGGATCTGAATGGGCATGGGCGATCCGGTGAATCCCATAAATACGGAGGTGGTCTGGGGCTGCACCATAATGTCGGCGCCGACTCCCTGCGTTCGAATGGCCACTTCCTCCAGCAGGCCGCTGCTGAGGCCCACCACCATCAGAATCAATACGACCTCCACCCCTACGGCCGTCACCGCTACCAGCGTGCGCACGGGGCGCGTAACCAAGTTGGCCAAAACCATCCGGTTAACCAACGTTCTCTTCTCCTGCTGACAAAGATTGCTGTTCCAGGTTGATCAATTCGGTCCCCGGCGGCTGTTCCATGGAGAATTTCTCCTCGCCGAGCGGCCGGTTGAACTCCAGCTTGGAAATCGACAGACTCAATCCGTACCGGTCCTTGGGCCGGTCAAAGGTAATACGCCGGGCATAGGAAATCCCGGAAAACTCGGCGTGGCCGGAGTAATGCACGTCGCTGGTCACTTCGGCGCTTTCGTCGAACACCTGCAAGCGTACGAGGGATAACCCGAGCCGCTCAAACCAGATTTTCCTGTCGAGCAATAGCCGCTGGTCCGCGTCCGGGCGGACAATGTGGACAATGTAAAAACCGTTCCGTCCCTCCGAGGTTACTTCCAGTACCGCTTGCTCTCGTCCCGGCTCAGGCCCTCTTACCAAAAGGGCGTCCAGGACGTGCTGCGGCCGCAAGTTTTCCAGCGCTGAGTCGGAGCGCCTGCCTTCGCGGCTCTTCCCAATGATAAACCGATTCTTGGAGGGAATATAGAGCCGGAATTGCTCCCCGTCGGAAGCCATATCAAACGCCGTGCCCCGCACCACGGGATACTGCCCGATCATCCGGAGGGAAGCGGGCTTGCGGATCAGAATGAAAGCCCGGACATCCCGGTACCGCACAATTTCCCCCTTGTCCAGCGACGTGACGGAAGGTGCCAGTTCCACGGTGGCTTCGAGTGTCCGAATGGTGTCCTGCTGCAATTGAATCTTTCCGAGCAGCCCTTCCAGCGTCGCATGCTGCAGAGCAGGCGCCTGAACCGCCTCGGGAAGGCGCTGCCTCCGTTGCACCGTGCAGCCAGAGTTTGCGAGCAGCACAAGCAACAAAACGGGCAACAAGGCAGGCCACCTTGCCGGCAACCGGGCCGTGCCTGCTCCCATAGCACACGAATCCCGGCAAACGAAAGGCCTCTTCGGGCCCCACGCTGGATTCCACTGGCGCGACAAACTGGCAATGCAGATAATTTTCAATAAGTGGTACCAATCCTCAATCCGGCGGACTCCTCTTGCCGCCCGGCAGAATGGAAGCTCCCGGAACGGATCAACGGGTCCGGGGAAAAATGCTCATTGGCTCCGGCCTCCCCGGTAGAGGCTGACCGCCCGGTTGTGCTCTCTCAAGGTTCTCGAAAAGATGTGCCCTCCGTTTCGGTTCGATACAAAAAAGAGATAGTCGCTGGAGGCTGGGTGCAGGGCAGCGCTCAAGGACGCCTTTCCCGGGTTGGCGATCGGACCCGGAGGCAGCCCCTGGTACTTGTATGTGTTGTAAGGAGACCGTGAGTTCAAGTGAGACTGCCGAATCTTTCCGTCGTAGCGGCCTTCGAGCATGGCCGCATAAATGACCGTAGGGTCGCATTGCAACAGAATGCGCCGTTCCAAGCGGTTATAAAAGACCGCTGCAACCAGAGGTCTTTCTTCCGGCTCTTTGGTTTCTTTTTCCACCAAGGAAGCCATCGTGACGATTTCGCGCACCGGGTGTCCCGCTGCCGAAGTTTCGAGGCTGAAGTACACTTGGCGGAACCGATCCACCATAGCCTGAGCCATCCCGGCGGCTCCGGTCTGAGGCGAAAACTGATAGCTGTCGGGAAACAAGTAGCCCTCCAGGTCCGTTGCTTCCGGGTCCAGATCCTCCAGTAAGCTCGCATCCTCGCTCGCCGCCAAAAAATCTTCCCGTGTCGCGAGCCCCCGAGCCGACACGGCATCGGCAATCTCGAAACGATTGTACCCTTCCGGAATTATCAGCAACTCGTAAGCGACCTCGCCCCGGGTCAGCTTCCCCAGCACCTCCAGCGTCGAGAGGCGGTTCAGGAAGGTATATTCGCCGGCCTTGAGCGTGTTCGACGACCGCAGGTAGTGCAGCCAGAGAAAAGTCTGCGTGCTGCGAATCACACCTGCTTTTTCGAGTTGCCGCGCAATCTCCAAGACGCTGGATCCCCGCTGAATCTCCACCTGCCGCGAGACTTTCTCGCGCAGGTAAGGCCGCGTGCCGTCGGCCAGAATCCACATCCCCCACAGCAGCACCGCGGCCATTGCCGTGCAAAAAATTTTGGTCCACGCCCGGGTCATGCTTCGCATTCCGAATCGGGATCCAATTCAGGGGAATCAGAGAGCTGGGAGCGTCGCTGCGATTCCAGAAAGTTCTGCAGCAGCAACACTGCCGCCAACTGATCTGTCGCCTGCTTCCTTTTGGCTGTTCCAACGCCTGATTGTCGCAAGACGCGGGCGGCTTCCACGCTGGTCAGCCGCTCATCCCACAACCGCACCTCCACTTTCCGGTTTTGGTCCGACAGGTGCTGTTGCAGTTGCCTGGCGAAATCCTGCGCCTTTTCCGACTGGGCACCCTCGCTGCCGTTCATCTGCAAGGGATTGCCCAAAACAATCAGAGAAACACCGTACTTACGCACCAGCGATTTCAAGAAATTCAGGTCCTGCCTTTTGTTCCTTCTAGCCATCGCAGGCAAGCCCTGTGCAGTGAGCCCCAAAGGATCGCTGACGGCCAAGCCCATTCTTCTGGAACCCGGATCGATGGCCAAAATCCGGGCCTCTGCCGATGCAAAAACTGAAATAATTCTTTCCTCTCCAGGGTGCGGGCTGCTGTCGGGGTCTGGTTGATCCCTTCAGTGTTACCTCAGTTGCTTTTGTCCGTGTCGCGCCGGTTGACAAGACGCGCGACCCCCAACTGCAGCCCCTGCTGCCGGGCCGGTTCGCCCTAACCAAGCTAAATTATATTACCACAAGGCGTTGGATCGGTCTTGCCGATGCAGGACAGAGCAATTCAGAGCGGAAACGCGGCAAGCCGTCGTTGGCAATTTCAGGCGTCCCTGCAATAAAAGCGGCTGTTGACGCTAGGATCGACCGGGGAGTTACCGGCGGTCCGTCACATACCGCGGGAGCGCAGGATGCGAATGGCGCGGTTGGCTTCCTGAGCTACTTCTGCATTGGAATCATCCAGGAGAACCTCCAGGTAACTGATGGAAGTACTGGTCCCGGATGCCGCGAATACCATGCAGAGATTTTGGCGAATCTCGGGATCGGTGGAATACAGATAAGGGCGCAGCTCTTCGCGAACCGGTTGCTTACGCGCCAACTCGATCAGGTACGGGCGGGCTTCGCCTCGCCGAACACGGGAACTGAGCTCGGAGACGATCTCCTCCAGATAATCCATGTTGCCATGGGCCGCCAGGGCAAAATCCAGCGCCAGTTGGACGCCGCTGTCTCTTTCCTGTTCCCGCGCCTGCTCCAGGGCGCCCGGGTAGCGGACTTCATCGAGCCTGCCGAGGCCCAAAGCCGCCGCCGCACGCAGCCGCTTTTCTCTGTCTCTCAGGAAACCTAAAAATACAGGTCCGGTTTCCACCTGGGGCATAAAGGCCAGGGCGTCGAGCACCGCCACACGGACATCCTTATCCTCGCTGTTTTCGAGCAGTTGCCGTAGTTCAGGGATGGTCGATTGGGTTCTCAGCAGTCCCAGCGTTGTAGCTGTCGAGCGTTGGATGTTCTTTTGCGGGTAGTTGAGAAGGAAAGAGATGCGCGGCCCCACAGAGGTGTCTTTGATTTTCTGAAACGCCAGCAAGACCTCCAGGATGAGGTTCACCTCGTTGTCAAAGGCCGCTTCCACCAGTTCCGGAACGGCTGCCCGTGCCCGGAGGATACCCAAGGCTCGTGCGGCCTGAACCCGTGTTAGTACATACGGGGCGCCAGAAACGGTCTGGCCAAGCGTCCGGATCACGGCTTCGCTTGCCTGCACGTCGGGATCAACGACGACCGTGTCTATGTCGGAAAAAAAGCTCCCCACCCGGGTTTTCATCGAACGGAAAAATCCTCCGAAGCCCGTGTCCACGTATCCGGGAAGATAGAAATTCACCAGCCCATTTATGGCCCACTCCCGGATTTCCGGGATCGAGTCCTGCACCGCCACCAAGAGTGGCTCCAAGCTTGCTTCGGTCCCCAGCCGGATTAGAGATTTCACCACCGCCATGCGTACTGCTTCATCTTGATCCTGAACGGCGTCCGCCAAGACTGTCACGTAGGCTGGATTTCCTCCCTCGCCCAACTCCTGGGCGGCTTTCGCGCGCACCTTGGCATCCGGGTCCTTGAGGTTCTGCTCGGCCTCCACATTGGCGAAAGCCGAAGCGGTCAGCAGAAACATCAAGGCTCCGCCAACCAACCCAATTTGTTTCCCAGATTTTATTTTCCCGGCATTCAGTTTCAAGGTGGAGCCGTTCACGGTGGTGTCCTCCTGCTTCTTAATGTTGAGTCCTCCGCGTTCTTACCTTAGCAAAGTTTGAGCAAATTAGGTCGCTGCTTTCTTTGGTGTGCAATAAAAGTACCGGGCTGGCGGCTCCGGCAGCCCCCGCGCAGCGTGGGCCATAGCAATGAATTGGATGCAGCTTTGGCCGGTGGTGTTGTACTGCAGGCGGCGGCAGAATGCTCACAATTCGAGCCGCGACCATGCGGGAGCGGTTCCGAAGATTTCCTCCCGCTATATCCGAATTTTGCTGGAGCAGTCTGGTTTGCAGGCTTGGGTGGAGGCTTGCTTACGGCCCGCCGGACAGTCGCGGTCCGGATTACGGAGACAGCGGCAACGTGACTGACTTACTGGTGACACCGCCCATCTCCACGACGACAGGCACGTTGCCGACGAGCCCTGCGGGAACGGTAAATTTCACCCGATAGCGACCCGCTGCTCCGTGCACCAGACCGGAGAAGAGCACCTCGGCCTGGATGCCTGCTACCTTGACAACTGGCAGGTCTGTGGTTGTGGGCAGCGGATAAGGCAGAGAACGGGTTCCGCTGACAATGGATGGATTCACCGCGCCCAGCCCACTGGCGAAAAGGGACAAAATCTCGCCGGGCTGAGCGGGATCGACCTCAGAGACGGGCTTGCGGTTGTCGTGAAAAAAGCTGTCGCCTCCTTCACTCTGAAAGATTCCAGGGCTGGCTTTGCCCAGAGAAAGTCTAACGGAGGCTTCCCCGCCTGCATTGCGCAGCGTAACGGAGGCCATCGGTCCCAGGACGTCATACGTCACCAGAAGTTTCACCTGGCCGGGGGATACAAAGAACAGCGGCGCGAGAACTTCGTTTACGTACACAGTGGTGCCGCCCAGCTCCAAGGGGAGAGGAAAGGGAAAGGGGAAAAGAAAAGGATTCCTCGGAAAAGCGGTGGTGTTGGCCAGATGCGAGCCGAACAGCGCCACCGACATGCCCGGAGCCAAGGGTCCGCGCACAAAGTCGGCAGCATTGAGCAGGGCGTCCATGCGAGGCGCGCTGCGGGCAGGCTCTCCCCACGCCAGTCCAAAGGCGCTGCGTCCGTGAGTGGCTGCGACCATCAGGCCCGTGACTGGATTGATGGAAAGTCCCAGCACAATGGCATTGGGCATTCCTTGGTTGAATGAGGACCAAGCGCCATCCTCGGCAAGAATAAAAACCCCGATATCGGTTCCCACATAGACCGTCTGCGGAGCATTCGGATCAAGCAGCACGACATTCACGGGGACGTCCGGCAGATTTCCGCTGACGTCCTCCCAACTTTCTCCGCTGTCGTCCGTGCGGAAGATGTGACCGGTTCCGAAACCGGAGAGCCCCGCGAAAGCGCGCTGAGACGACTGCGGATCCACCGCGATGGAGGTTATAAAGCGGTCCGGGAGAGAGGCGGCAAGAGACCAATTGCGTCCGCCGTCGCTGGAGAATTGCACTCGTCCGTCGCTTGTGCCCGCATACAGCACTTGGGAATCGCCGGGAGCCAGGGCCAGAGCGCTGATGGCTGCGGAGCCGCCGCCGGTGAGGTCGCCGGAGAGGACCGTCCAGTTATCGCCTCGATCCAGGCTTTGCCACACCCGGTGGGATGCAAGGTAGAGCAAGCCGGGCTGACCGGGGTCCGGTAGAAAGGGAGGATAGAACAGGACTCTGTCGGATAGATCGAGGCCTTCCGAAATGGATTGGAACGTCCGGCCCCCATCGTCGGAACGCCGCACAGAGAGCCTGCTGGCGACCGTATAGATGGTCTGAGGATTGGATGCTTCATAGAAGGCGGCCCCGGAGTCGCCTGGCCGGCCCTGGTCCCATGCGAAGCTGCCCTGGTAAAGAACGGTCCCGTTATCCTGGGTTCCGCCTACCGCCAAGTTGGGCTTGCCGGGATGCAACCCGACAGTTTGAAACTGGGTCACAGCAAGCGAGGCGTTCTGGTTGGTGAAGCTGTGGCCGCCGTCGGAGGAGCGCCACACGCCGCTATCGTTGATTAGATAAAAGGTCTGCGGGTTGGAAGGATCAAAGACGATGTCCCGCTGGTCCTCGTGCAGCCCAGCGTTCAACTCGGTCACAGTGCTGAGGTTCTGCCAGCTTGCGCCGTGGTCGGTGGATTTCCACAGGTCGATCCCGCCCACATAGATTATCGCTCCGTCTCGCGGATCGACTTCCACGAAGAGATTGAAGAGGCCCTGTCCCCGGCCGGCTTCCGTAAACAAGGTTGCCGGGAGAGTGTCAAGCAGGCTCCATGTATCTCCGCCATCGAGCGAGCGATACAGGCCGTTGAGATTGAAGTCGGAGGACCGCACGATCAGCGCATAAACGGTGGAAGGGGCAGTCGAATCGGTGGCCAGCGCCATGCGCCCCAGGGTGGCTTGTTGCGGGAGCCCGCTCTCCAGTCGGGTCCACGTTTCGCCTCCATCAGCGGAGCGGTAGATTCCGTTTTGGGGGCTTCCGAAAGCGTCTCCAACGGCGGCATAGGCGATGGAACCGTCGATGGGATGGAGAAGGAAATCCGTCACAATCCCCAGCAAAGTGGCGCGCCAGCTCTGGCCGCCGTCGCTGGACTTCCACAGAGCGGAGGAGCGCCCGATGAACAACGTCCCTTGGTTGCGGGGATCAAAACGAACGACGGAGGTGGGAGCGGAAAGAAATTGCTCCGGGTTGACGCGGGTCCAGGTTGCCCCGCCGTCCGCAGACCGGTAAACGCCGGCCCCGTAGTAACAGTCACGGCAAAAGTTCAACTCCCCGGTCCCGTACCAGACCTCCCCGGAAAAAGGGTCCACTGCAACTGCGCCGGAGGCCAGGGAAGGAAGATGATCCGTCAAGGGAGTCCAGTCAGTTCCGCGATTGGCGGATTTCCAGACTCCTCCCGCAGCAGCCGCAATGTACACGGTGGAGGGATTGAGCGGATCGATAGCCAGGCTGGTAATCCGGCCGCTCACCAGATCGTTCTTCAGGGAGTTGATCCCGGCCGGGCCGAGGCTGAACCATTGGGCGTCGGGGATTTTCCTTGGCTGCGTGGATTTAAGGCTGAAGCTCGAACCATCCCGTTGCGCCACGGCATCGGCCAGGGCGTCCTCCGGGATGTATCCCAGCCCGTATTGCCTCTGGCCGAAGAACCACTCATCCCATCCGGAAGACGGGCTGGCCGTTTGCGAAAAAAGAAGGGCAGGCAGGAGTCCCCATGCCAAAAACAGGCATGCAATGAAAACTATTGCACTCTGTCGAGACCATGTCGACCTCCAACTGCTCATCAAGCGGACCTTCTAGTTACAGATCTGGGGGATGCTCTCAAAAGCCAGGGTGTACGGTTAATGGCAGTATAACCGAGGCTTTGCGGCCTGAACAAGCAAAAACGCCGGCGCGCGCCTGGGTGTTGCAAAGCACACACGATTCCAGCCCATTGACCTCTGCCGGGCACGTAAACAAGATTTTTCCCAGGTTTTGGAACGCCGAAAGGGGTAGTTCAAAAAGAAATGCACTTAGAGTGGTCTGTCTGGTTGGGTTAGGCTGGGCTGCTTTGTCATCGCGGCGCAGGCCGGGGTGGTCATCAATCAGGTAGAACGGGAGCCGGGCAACCAGAATCCAGCCCGGCGGATCACTCTAACGATCCGGGGTCGAAACGGGGAGTGACCGGAAGCGTGCAAATGGAGGATTCCCCCGTGCGCCGGGTGAACTACGAAAGCCAGCGTGTGGTCTCGGAAGGAGATGATGGAAGCCGAGCAGCGGTCTGAGCCGCCTGAATTATACAGACACCCAATGACAACATTTCGCATCTATAGTAGTATAGGCCGTAGTATAAATCTGAGGCGTCCACGAATGAGGCCGCAGATCGGGTCCTAGCTTCGGCCATTTTCGTGGTGGTTTCCACTCTCTTCGCGGGAGAGGCATCCCAGGGGCCGGGGCATTCAGCCAGCCCCCATTTGCTAAAGGAGCCGTATGCGAAAACTAAACCTTCTTTCCACTGTATTGCCCACACTTCTGCTTTGTTTGTTGGTTCTGTCCGTGTTCTTCCCTCCCCGCGCCGCGGGACAATATGCCGAACAACAGGAAGAGCCCGAAACGCAGAGCCGCCCCCCCGTCATCCGCCAGGGAGGACCCCGCAGAAGCGTAGGCGAAACGGTCATTGTTCCCCGCGAACGTCCCACCAGGCCCCCCCGCGAGCCTCTGGAGAAAGAGAAGATCACCGACCCCGGAGACGGTTTCTACATAAGCGCGGACGTAAATTTGGTGAACCTGAGCGTGGTTGTGCAGAACAAGAAGGGCATGTTCATTCCCAACTTACAGAAGGGGCATTTTCGGGTTCTGGAAGACGGAGTCGAGCAAAAAATCCAGCGCATGGAAGCTTTCGAGGCTCCCATGACGGTTGCCATGGTGATCGAATTCAGCGATCTCTACTGGCAGTTTTTGTGGCAGACAATGGAGGCGGCCTATGGCTTCGTCAACTCCTTGCAGGAGCAAGACTGGGTGGCCGTGATCGCCTACGACATGCGGCCCGAGATTTTGCAGGACTTCACGCGCAGCAAGGGAGCGGCGTTCCAGGCGCTGAACCGGATGCGAATTCCGGGTTTCAGCGAAACCAACTTGTTTGACGCCTTGTCGGATACCATCACCCGAATGGACGACATCGACGGGAAAAAAGCCATCCTGTTGATCTCGAGCGGCGTCGATACCTTCAGCAAAATGCGCTACGACAAAACGCTGAAGCTGGTGGAAAGCTCCGACACGCCCGTTTACGCCATCGGCACAGGCCAGGCACTGCGGATGATGTACGATGCGCGGGGATATATGGGTTCCTCGACGAGCATCGGCTTCCTGCAAGCCGACAATCAACTCCGCAGCTTCGCCCGCCTCTCCGGCGGCAAGTCCTATTTTCCCCGCTTCGAGGGCCAGTTTCCGGAGATCTACCACGACATTGCCGCATCGCTGCGGAACGAATACAACCTCAGCTTTACCTCAACCAATCCGGCGCGCGACGGCAAATTTCGCAAGCTGAAAGTGGAGTTGGTGGCGCCGGACGGCAGGTCTTTGAAAGTCGTGGATGAAAAGGGCAAAGAGATCAAATACGAAATACGGACGCGAAAGGGATACTACGCCCCCCGCGCCGTCGAGTAAGCAGGCTCGGCTGCACTGGCTGCAGCTGTTTGCCATTGCAGGTCAATAAAAGTTTTTCCTTTCCGCATCGCTTGTGGTGCGTTGCAGCGTGACATTGTTTTCGCGCTTACTCTCATCCACTACCCAGCCGGGATTTTTCCAACTAGAGCATTTCACCTATTGATGTAGTCTGGCTAATCTTTGGTAGCCGTGGCGGATTGGTTTTCCGCCTTAGGTTTTCCATTGGCGACAAAGACCCACGAAGAGGAAAGCGCTCCTCGTGACTGCCCGATATAAACCAGCGAGAAAAATGCTGTAGCTCTACCCACTGCAGGCTGATGTGGTGATGCCCCAACCCTGTGCATAGATTGGTGAGGTCCGGCGTGCCTCTGGAACAGATCACAAGGGTTTTGAAAGGGTTCACTGCCGGACAAGCTGACAAAATCCTGGGTCGGAAGCTACCGGAAACGCGGTCATGCCGAGCAAAGCGCAGCAGGAGCACAGGCCGAGAGGCCTAGGCAGGTAGCGACAGGCCTCCAGGGTTGTCCCCAAGTGGGCAGGCGGCAAGCGGCTAACCTGAGAGTACACGTCTTTCGACCTGTACTCTCTACAAGGCAGGCAGGAATGCCTGCCCTACCTGGCAAGCTACCGGAAATGCGGTCATTTCGGAAGCAGGCAGGCGTCTTCCACTGTTTTCTCCCAAGTCCTTCCTTTCATTGCTCTTACACGGTTTTGGGGCGTCTGCTTTCGCTCGCAACGCTTACGGCCTAGCCCGCTTAATGGGCGAGTTTTCTGACGGTTTCTTGACGGTGGTTGCTGCCACGGCCATGCGCTACGGAATTGCAGCACGTTGTTGTACTAGACCATTTTTACAAATGGTGTATAGTAATGGTTGGCGGTTCACTGCGAACACAACCAAATGGCGAAGGCGTATTCGAACGATCTGCGGCGGAAGCTGTTGGAGGCGTATGATCGCGGCGAGGGAAGTCTGCGGGAGCTGGCGGAGCGGTTCGGGGTGAGCAGTCCGTATGCCTGGAAGATTTCGGCGCAGCGGAAGCGAACGGGGCGGGTCGAGCGGGTGGAGCAGCGGCACGGACCGGAGAGCAAAGTCACCGAGACTGTGCAACAGCAGTTGCGAACCTGGGTGCGGCAACAGCCCGACTTGACCCTGCTAGAGATTCAGGAACGGCTGTGGGAAACGGAAGGGCTGCCGGTGAGCCTGTCGCGGTTGTGGCAGGTACTGCGGCGGCTGCAGCTGCGGCTCAAAAAAAATCGCTCCACGCCCAGGAACAAAACACCCCGCAGAATCAGCGGCGGCGGGCGGCCTGGCGGGCCGCGTTGAGCGAGGTCGATCCGGCGCGGCTGGTGTTTCTGGACGAGAGTGGGGTGACGACGGAAATGACACGCCGCTATGGACGGGCTCCGTCGGGAGAACGCGTGCGCGAGGCAACTCCAGCGGGACACTGGAGCACGCTCACGCTGCTGGGTGCCCTGACGAGCCAGGGAATGCTGGCCAGCATGACGGTGGAATCGTCCACCGATGGAGAGGTGTTACTGGCCTATCTGGAGGAAGTCTTGTGCCCCTGCCTGCAACCGGGACAGATCGTGATCGCCGACAATCTCTCGGCCCATAAAGTGGACGGCGTGCGGGAGCGGATCGAAGCGACCGGGGCAACGCTGTTCTACCTGCCGCCCTACTCCCCCGACTTCAATCCGATTGAGCCAGCTTGCTCCAAGATCAAACAGCACCTCCGCAAGACCAAAGCGCGAACCCTGGACCGGCTTGAGCACGCCGTCGCTCAGGCTCTGGCCACCGTCACCTCACCGGATGCCCAGGGATGGTTTCGCCATTGTGGATATGCTATACACTAACTATAAAAATAGTCTAACTTCAATCCGCCGGAAAGAGGCGCGGGAGCTACCATTTTCCAGAGTGCGTCAATCCGCAATCCCCCTGCGGGCAGCCTAACTTCGACGGCGACCGCAGCGAGACAGATTCAGTTTGCCTTGAGGCTTTCCTTCTAGGGTATGACCTCCCCTTGGAGATCCTGATAATATCTGGGAGCCTCCTCAGTTTTGGCGGCATACGGTAGTTGGGTAGTGGAGTCATGGGCATGGGCAGAAATAATATGCTGGCGTCTCTCGGAGTTTGTTGTGCAGCGCCGGCTGGGTATTTTGTAATCGGGAGCGTTCTCAAGCATGAGCTTGGTTTGCTGGGTTCGGTGCAAATTCGCGAGTTCCATCCGGTAGTCTTGGTCGGTGGACTCGGTCGGTGGACTCGCGCTTTCGCTCGCGCTGAATCTTTGGCCCTTCTTCAAGCCAGATCGTTTGGTCAATTCTCCGGAAGATGGCCTAATTCTGTTGCTGAAAGGCCGGAGATTAAACGCCGCGCTAGCCGTCATAAGCGGAGTGTGTATTCTCGTGTTGCTTCTATATATAGTCACCGAAAACCTCCTGGAACAAGGCGGTGCCTAACAAGCCGTTGAACCGGACGCGGGAACAGACGGGCGAATGTCTAATCATTAGGCGGCACGCCGGTTAACGGCAACGTTGGCCAGAACGACAGTGGTTTGCTCGCGGATCTCCATAACACGCAGAAAATCGAAGGAGGACATCATGACACGTTTCGCTAAGGTCCTTTTGATCGCCGGAGGCCTAGCTGTGGTAACTTTTATTGCCGGTGCGGCTGTTGTGGCGCAGCAGGGCCGGGAAGCGATCTTTTTTGATTCCGTAACGCACGATTTCACAAAGGGGGTCCTCATAGCGTGGGGGAACCGAGGCGAGGGGCCGTCTGGCGCCTTCGTCAGGTTCGGGCCCGGGAACCCTGATGCCGCCATCCTCCATATTCACACGAACGACACTCGAGTGATAGGGATCCGCGGCGCCTACATCTACAGATCTCAGGACGGGACGGAGCAACGTGTAGGACCAGGTCAGTATCTCTTCATCCCAGGAGGTTTGCCGCATGTGAGCTTTGGTGATCCGAATGAAGGCGCCCTTATTTATGAAGAGTCGTTGGCGAGATTCGACGCTATTGCCGTGGGTCGGTATCAGACAGCCTGGCTAACACGCGATGGGAGCCGCTGACGGAAGCTGATCGGGTTCTTTTAACGAACTAATCGGTCACGCTTCAGTCTATAAACGCCGGAGAGAGAATAGGTCAGGAAGCGCCGCTGCAGCGGCGGGCAAGGGGTGCACAGTCTCCTCGACCGGCTGCGAAGGGGGTCTCTTTCGAGAGCCGGGGGATTATGTAGACCGAGGCGTCCGTATAACATTCCGGAGGCAAATTGCAGCATGCAGTGGCAGGTCTCCCTGGTTTGCTTAAACCGAAAGAGTTAGAAAATCTCCGGGAAATAAAATGTCAGAATGGCATTGAGACGCATATCTGCAACGATGAGCTCTTTATACTTGGGGTTCAGAACTGCCCCTCGAGGTTTCTTCAGGGTGCTCCTCGGCCCTACCGGGATCTTCCATCGCGGCGGAACGTCCCCGTTATCGTCCAGTCTCCAAACGCCGATAAAAGCACCTTCAGGCTCCATTTCCTCAATGGGGCCGGGCTGGGTGGCGATCACCAGCTTGCGCTGGGGATTCACTGCTACCTGCGTGATCCGAATAATTCCCGATTTGGGTCCTCGAATCACGCCGCGCGGCTTCACGTTCCCTTTGTCCGTGCGGTTGTAAATCAGAAGAGCCCCTGTGGGCGCGGCGGGGTCTCTCCCTTGGTTGAGCCCGACGACGAGCAGGTCGTGTATCGCGTCGACGGAAAGTGTAGATGCACTCCTCAACTGGGTGTCGGGGCCCTGGATCAGCCGAATTGGGGCCACGTTCCCGTTGGCTGTTCGCTGAAACACCAGGATCGAATCGCTGTTGGGCACAAGAATTTCACCGTTAACCGGGTCCACATCGAGCCGGTCCACGCCGCGTAATTGCGTATTGGAACCCTGAATGATGCGAATGGGCGGCTCGTTGCCCTCCGCGCCGCCCCGGAACACCAGAATTGCCTGGGCAAAGGGATTGGTTACCAGGAATTCGTCATTGACTGCGTCGTAACGGATGTCATGCATCGTGCGGCTGAGTTTGGTCTCTTGTCCAGCAAGCATTCGGTTCGGGGCTGCCCCTCCCTCCGCCAGCCTGGCGAAGGTCGCAATCTGCGGGTGGGCCACTCAGTTGGGAACCAGGATTTCATCCCGCTTGGTGTCGTATCCCACGGCGCCTGGATTTCCGATCATCAGCGTTGGGTCCTCGACCGCTCCCCCCCGAATGGTTCGAATGGGTGCAACGTCTCCATCGGCAGTTAACGGGTAAACGGTGGCTGTGTGATTTCCCATATTGGCTACCCACACTTCCCCATTCTTCCGATCCAAAGCTACACTGGTCGGGTTCCGGATGCCCGTCCTGGGACCCTGAATGACCCGGCTCGGGGCGACGTTGCCCTCGTCAGAAGTGCGGAACACCAGGATCGAGTGTTCCATGTCGTTAGCCACATACAGTTCTCCGCGCTCCTCATCGACCGCCAAGTGCATCGGCCAGTTCAACCCGGTCTTAGGCCCCTCGATGATCCGCAGAGGCGCGGTGTTCCCCTTCGCGTCTCGGGCATACACGGTAATCGAGGGAGGCTCAAACTTGCCGGAGCCCCGCTGAAACCTACCCATGCTTCGACTAGGGTCCTCGATGGAGGGCCCAGGGTTGCCTCGAAATCTCGCATTGCCATGGTTGCTGATGAACAGCAGATTGTCCTTCGCATCCACAGCCACGCCGTGCGGGTCTTCCAACTGGGTGTCATCCCCGAATAACCGCCGCAGCGGGGGCTCCTCGCCCTCGGCCATCTTGCGGTAGATCACGACCGCATTGCTGTGCTGGACTGTCAAGTAAAGCTCCTGCCTCCCCTCGTCCACGGCAATGCCGAATGTCCCATGCGGAGTGGCCAGATACCGGTCCGGCGCCACATTACCTCGCGCCTCCTTGGAGAAGACCGCCATCCAGTCCTGGGTGTCGTTATTAATCACGTAAGTTTCCAGCGTCTTCGGATCGATGTAGACGCCGCACATCATCTCCGCCTTCGTCAGATTGCCTCCGATGACACGTTTCGGTTCGGTCATCCGGGCGCTGGGGGGAGTGTTGTCGAGCCGGTCGTACTCCAGGATCTGAAATAGATTCTCGTCGGTCACCACGAGCATATTGCTTTCCGGCTCTACGGCGATGGCGCTGTAGGTGGGATTGGGGTCCCGGATGACCCGTAAAGGGGCCCGGTCTACATCAGGGTTGCTCCCCTCGGCGGAAGCCTCCGCTGCCGGGCGAGCCGACGAGTCCTTCCCCTGCAGGGTCGCCAGCAGTGTTGTAGTCGCGCTGGCGGGCATCCACTGGCACATCTCCCCGTCCATTACCGGCAACGGCTCATAGGAGACCAGTTGGGCATAGCCAGTGGGTCTTCGCAAGGCTGCCTGGGCAGCAGCGCTTTGTTCCGACATTTTCGTCTGCCCGGCAAGCAACACCCAGATGGCCCCAGTGGCCAGCAGGGACGCCAAAGAGATCAAACCCGCCCTCTGTCGTAAGTGCGATACACGAACCATGTGTCCCCCTTCCTTCTTCGGCACGGCTTCCATCAGAAACGCCAGGACTCGACTGAGAGCCTTAGAGTTCGTGAAAGGCCAGCATCTGTGAAGGTTGGTGCTAGTTAATTCCTCTTTCTGGAATAAAGCTTCTCCTTGCCTCCCCTCTTCGGAGTTCCTAGAACGCCTCAGGGAGGTGGAACGTCAGGATTGCGTTGATGGTCTTGTCCGAGACAATCACGTTCTTATTTTTGGGGTCCACGGTAATTCCTCGGGCATCCTTCAGCAACCCGCCCGGTCCGCCGATGGTCCAGCGAGGTGGGGCGTCTCCCTTATCGTGGATGCTCCACACACCCACGTAGTCCTCCGGTGTGTAGCGCCCGCTGGGGCGGACAGCCGCGAAAATCATCCCGCTGGCCGGATTGGTTGTCAGTAGCGAGGCGGCCATAGCTTCTCTACTGGAAATGAAAGCACGAGGCTTGGTATACCCCGAAGCGGTCCGGTCATAGATGCGCAGCCCGCCGCCCGAGACGATCAGTAGATTGTGAACCGGGTCTACGGTCACCCGGCCTGCACGGAGTCCCGAATTTGCACCCCCTAAAATTCGAATAGGAGCCACGTCCCCGTCGGCGTCCCTCGGGAAGACCAGAACTCTATCACCCTGGGGAACGAAGATTTCCCCGTGGATGGGGTCTATGGCCAAGGCCTGGGGATTCTTCAACTGCGTGCTGGGACCAAAAATCTTGCGAATTGGCGCCACATCGCCATCCGCGTCCCCACGGAACGTGAGAATGGCATAGGCATAGAACTGCGGCACCACGATCTCGTCGCGAACCGGGTCATAAGCCATGTCGTGCATCGTGCGGGTAAAGAGCGTGTTCTGTCCGGCAATTTCCCTTGTCGGTCTTGCGCCACCATCCGCCAACCTGGCGAATGCCGCAACCTGCGGATGGCCCACTCAGTTAGCCACGAGAATTTCTTCTCGTTTGCTGTCATACGCCACCGTATGCGGATTGCTGAGCATGGGCGATGGGGCGTCCGGAGGCCCGCTGCGGATCACGCGCTTCGGGGTTACATCCCCTTGCGCATCAACCGGGAACACGGTCGCCGCGTGACTGCCGAAATTGGCAACCCATAGTTCGTTGTTTTCCAGGTCAATGGTCACTCCGGTGGGATTCTTGATCATAGTCCGAGGACCCTTCAGAACCCGGATGGGAGCGGCGTCTCCACTCGCATCCGTCCGGAAGACGATGACAGAGTCCCCCGTGTCATTCGCCACAAAAAGTTCACCGCGGTCCGGGTGCACTGCCAGCGCCGTGGGCCAACTCAGCTGGGCCTTCGGGCCCTGAATCATCCGCAGCGGAGGAGTATCTCCCTGGGCATCCTTGGGGTACACGGTGATCGAGGGAGGCTGAATCTTACCCGAACCCGGGAAAGCGCGACGGCGCCCCACGGGGAAATCCGGCCGGTCGACATTCCCCCCTCCTCCCCCTTCTGCGAGGGGCGGACGTTCATTGTTCGTACCCCAATTGGAGACGAAGAGCAGACCCGCTTGGGAGTCCACTGCGATCCCGTGAGGATCGGCCAGTTGAGTCCGGCTCCCCTGAAGAATGCGAAGAGGGCTATCTTCGTCCTGAGCATCTTTCGCAAATACCACGACTGCGTGATCGTCCTGGATGGTGAAGAACAATTCCCGCTCCTGCTCGTCCGCGACGATGCCGAAGGTCGTATGGGGAGTCCTGAGCTTCCGTTTCGGCGCCACGTTACCCCTGGCGTCGCGGCCAAAAACGGGCATCCAGTTCATTGTGTCGTTGTTGACGCCGAAAATGTCGCCGGTTTCCGGATCGATATACACGCTGCAGGCGTACTCCAGGAACGTGTTCTCTCCCCCGATGATGCGCTTGGGTTCACTCATCGCCGCAGTCGCAGGGGTGTTCTCCAGCCGGTCGTAGACGAGGAGTCTTGACAGGTTCTCCTCCGCAAGGACGACTTCGTTGCGGACGGGGTCCACCGCGATACCGGCGTAGGCGAAATGCGGGTCAGCGATTGTATAAAGGGGCTCCCTTCTTGCGATCTCCGCCCTGGCGGCGTCGCTCGGCCGAGGACGATTGGGAGCCATCGTCGCTTGGCCGGAAGCTGGTCTTTGTTGTAAAGCGGCCACCAGGGTCGTGGAAGCGCTGGCCGGCACCCACTGGCACATCTCCCCCTCCATCATCGGCCAAGGCTCGATGGAAACCAGTTGAGGTTGTCCGGTCGCTTGTCGGAGGGCGACCTGGGAGCCCGCCCCCAATTCTGAACGGTCTGCCTCGCCGCCGAATAGAATCCATGCGCCGGCGAGCACCAGACACAGCAACGCAACGCAGCCTTTTCTTGCATGCGAATAGAGTGTCCCACTCATGAAAACCTCCTCAATATAGACCTACTTCTTGGTACTTGAGGTCTATCTTCATTCTTTAGGCCCCATTGAGCGTATCGAAAAACAGAGAAAACATCCTGAGAAGGGGAGTATTTTCGAATGCCAAAAGATGCGACGGGTGCTCGCAAGAACATTAATCCCCCCGTGGAATTCAGCCAATCTAACCTTATCCGTGAAGCGAGGATCACAAGCTTTCACCTTCGGACTCTCACACAGCGGCTCTCTCCACAAATCGGGCTTGAGTATAGCTATCCGCGGTCTGGAAGTCAAGCGCCTCCACCGGAATCAACCCAAGTCAGCTTCGTCAAGGACTGCTAGGGAAACGCCGGAGCCGGGACGCTCGGAGGATCCGTACTGGATCACAAGCGGAGAGGAGGCCCGGACGACCGTTCAGGAGCGGGCCGAAGTTCGAAGAGGGCGGATTGCCATGAATAAGCCGTACGCGTTGGTTGGAAGAGCTGAAGCAGCGGGCGCCGGCGGGGAATAAATAATCGGAAATCCCATCTTTCCAGATCACCCACACAGCATTCAGGAACAGCACCACCTGCAAGGCAGCCAGTATGGCGTTTCTGCTGAACATCCCGTAGAATCCTACGATGGCAAAGACTCGTGGCCTCAGCCAGCCCGCGAAGCGTTAGCCCGGATGCGCAAGCAAGAGCGGCTCCCACCTGGACCGCTCACGTCGGAGACTGTGTTGCAGGCATTGGAGAGGCTGGAATGCCGGTCGATCAACCAATCACCGCTGCGGCGGATGATTTGAGTCCAGGAAAACGAACTTCTGATTTCATTGGATAAAGGCGGTGTGTTCCATGGGTCGAAAAGGTCGAATTAACATCTCAAGGCGGAAATTTTTGAAGAAGGCCTCCGTTGGTACGACTCTGGCGGCATTCGGGCCTTTTATGGCTGTAGGCAGAGCACAGTCGGCAGAAATGCCCGAACCGGGCCGCTCGGACTGGCCACGCTTCGGATATGACTTGCACAATACCCGGTTTAACTCACGAGAAAACCAATTGGGGAAAGCCAATGTGGGACGGTTGAAAGTGAAGTGGGAATTCGATGCGGGTGCGCCGATTCAGAACACTCCTGCTGTTATCGGGGACACCTTGTACTTCGGATGTTATTCCGGGGACTTCTTCGCGCTGGATTCCCAAACCGGGGCTTTGCGGTGGAAGTTCAAAATGGGCGACCCCTTGCCTACCGAGCGTCGCTTCTTCCGCTCGTCGCCCCATTACGAGAATGGTCGTCTCTACTTCGGGGACGGAAGAACTATTCTGCATTGCCTGGACGCAGCCACGGGTAAAGAAGTCTGGAGAGTCCTCATGGATGAGGACCCTGTCGCAAACCAATCACAAATCACTTGCTCCCCCACTGCATTTCGGGGGAAGGTGTACACGGGCGTAACCTCAGGGCGTGGCCAACTGGCCTGTCTAGACGCCGACACCGGGGTGGTCCTCTGGAGGTTTTTTACGGTGCCAGATACAGAAAGTGGCGGCGGGTCGATCTGGACTTCGCCGGCCATTGATGAAGAACGAGGCATCATTTACAACGGCACCGGCAATGCCAAATCTTTCATGCCCCCCGGCCCGATTCTATATACAGAAAGTATTATCGCCAACGACATAAACACCGGAGAGCTGCTGTGGTTTTTCCAAGCCAGACCTGCGAATTTGGGACCCTACAATTTGGATTTCTCCTGTCACCCAATGATATTTGATGCAGTTCATCCGTCGAGGCCGGGCGCGGTTCGCAGATGTGTCGGGGCTGGGAACAAGGCGGGTTTTTACACCGTAGACCGGTATACCGGGGAGAAATATTGGAAGGTCATGCTGACCAATCACCACAATGGCGGGGGCCCCCAGTTAAACAGCACAGCGGTGGCTTATAACCGTGTTTTCGTTGTGTCGAACGCGAACCAGGGCGACCGCCGACCGTCCAGTTCCGTCACGGCGGGATTAAACGCGTATACGGGCGACATTGAGTGGTGGATTCACAACCCAGCAACCAACAGCGCACCGGTGGCGGTAGCCAACGGCGTTTTCTATCAGGGTCTTGCAGACGGTACTTTGTCGGCTTTGGACGCAGACAGTGGAGACCCGCTTTGGGAGTATCAGCTGCCTTCCGGACAACGGGGAATCTCCATCGCCAACGGCGCGCTCTATACCAGCAACGGGGGGGCGATCCGTAGTGGCCAACAAAGTCGATACTCCATGTACTGCTTTACGGTTGACGGTCACTAACCCTTGTTTCTTCGGAAGATTATCAGGAAAGAGAGGTTCGGGATATGAGCAAGCGTCAATTCAATCGTCGTGATTTCCTCGTGACAATGGGAATTGCCACCCTCGGATTCCGCTATGAAGCTATGGGGCAGGGAGGGAACGATGAGGTGGTTGAAATCACGCTGGCACGCAATGAAGCGCTTGGAATATGGTACATCGATCCGTTAGGATTTCTTATCGAGCCCGGCCAAACCGTCAGGTGGCGAAACGTTCATTGGGGGGCCACGGTCACAGCGTATCATCCGGACAACGGAAATCGCGAGCTGAGGATTCCGGAAGGAGCGGAACCATTTGACTCCGGGATTCTTGGTGACGAAGTAAGGAAAACGTTTCAGTGGCGCTTTGAGCGGGAGGGCACCTACGACTATTGCAGCCGTGAACAAGAGGTTCTAGGTATGGTCGGACGCATCGTCGTAGGTCGCCCGGGAGGTCCCGGTGAAAACCCATTGGGCTACAGTGCTCGACAGGGTAGGGCGCCCGTCTATAAACAGGTCATCCAAGTCCTGAAACACGCGAGTTCCAGGGAAATAATGAACAAGAAAAAGATTCCGTTTCCCGTGGATGTGTTTGGCCGTAGGTACTAGTGGATCGTTCATATCGGCACATGGTCGATTGATCCGCCCCCATTTGTTCCAGTTCTAACGTAAGATGTAGATGGCCCCCAAGGGGCGGCTCCGTGGACAATCGTCCGAAGAGTTCGTCTGACCAAAAAGCCCAAGAGCGCCGGCCCTGTCCCCATTTGATTTGCATTATTACTTCCTGTAATCTTCCCCCATTCTGTTCAATCAGGCGGGGTAATCCGCGCCCATATCCCCAAGCGCCCGTCTTGGCTCGCACATGGAAACCCCGGAGGAAACGTAGTATGGTGCCAATACCAAAAGGACAGACCGAAACTCCCGATAACATGATAGCGGTCCACAAGGGGTAATTCATGGAGCTACAAACAGGTTTAGGGATCAATGTTCGTTCTTGAAACTGCAGGAAAACTGGGTCGGCAAAGCCACCAATTCAGGACACTACCTTCCGCAAAAAACTTCCGAAAAAGCTTGACTTCCGCGCTACAATGCGCTATCTGGACTATACAATGATATCAGATAAAGGCGGATCAAGTTACGGTTTGTAAATGGCAGGGAGATGCCGGGGGAGCCATGGTCTTTGGCTGGGAGGAGGATATCCCCATGCTGGGATGTTTCTTTTTCACGCACTAAGAGTCGGTTTGAAACCATTGGTGTTGCCTCAGGGAACGAAAGCACTGCGTATGAATACAGGGAAATTAGGACAATCAAGTACTTAGGAGATGTGACAATGTTCAAAAAGGCTCGTGTGGCAGGTTTGCTTGGGTTCGTTTTTTGTGGCCAGCTTCTCTTAGCGCAGGTCACGACGGGAACAATTTCCGGAAGAGTCACAGACGCCACGGGCGGGGTCCTGCCCGGGACGGAGGTAGTCATTCTGAATGAGGACACGGGGTTTTCCCGCACCCTCCAGACCGATTCGGCCGGACGCTATTCCGGGCCATCGCTGAGCCTGGGCAACTACCGGGTCACGGCCAGCCTGGCGGGCTTCCAAACGGCAGTCCGCAGCGGCATTAGGCTGACGGTGAGTCGGCAGGCTGTAGTAAATTTTGAGTTGGCTGTGGGCGCCGTAACCCAGACGGTGGAGGTGACCGGGGAAGCGCCTATGGTGGAAACGACCAAAGGTGGTTTAGGCAGCCTGGTCGAGAGCGAAACGATCGAAGAACTTCCGCTCAATGGCCGCGATCTGGCCCAACTGATCACACTCCAGACGGGAGTGGTGGAGTACGAATTCGGTCAGGCGGAAGGCGGGAAGTTGCTGGTGACCGGGGGCGCTCGGCCCACACAGAATGTGTTTTTCATGGACGGCATCGCCATCGAGTCGTTCAACCAGAAGACGCCGACCGGTAAATCGGGGAACTTCCTCGGCTCGGAGGGGGTTCAAGAGTTCCGGGTGGAGAAGAACGCCTATAGCGCCGAGTTTGGTCGGGCCACCGGAGGCGGGGCCTTTAACATTGCCACCAAGAACGGGACCAACAGCCTTCACGGGTCACTCTTCGAGTACCTCCGCAATGACAACCTGGATGCGAACCGCTGGGAGGCCAACAAGTTTGGTTTAGCGAAGCCAGAGTTCAAGCGGAACCAGTTCGGCGGCTCGCTGGGCGGGCCGATCGTCCGCGACAAGACCTTTTTCTTTGCGAACTATGAGGCTCTGCGAGAGCGTCTGGGTGTAGTTGACTCCTCGGGCACGTTTACGCAATCCATCCGCGAGGACCCCAACATTGCCGCGCGGGTGAGGCCGTTTCTGGACCTATGGCCGACGCCCAACGGCCAAATTGATGCCGACGGCCGCACCGGAGACTTCAACTTCGCCGCCAGCGAACCCACCGACGAGGTCTATATCCAGGGCCGGGTGGACCACCAGTTCTCCGAGAATGACTCCTTCTTTGGGCGGTACACGTTCCTGGATTCCGATTTCTTGAATGTAGGCTCCTTTCCCTTCAAACTATCCTCGGAATCGCAAATCAATCATTTCGTGACGCTGGAGTACACGAGAATCGTCTCCCCCACCATGCTGAACACCTTCCGGGCTGGTTTTACGCGCACTCGTCCCGAAAGAGTGAATGTACCTAGAGAGGTGCCTTCGGCCCTGCTTTTCAATCCTGCATTGAACGAAATCGGGAGCCTCGGCGTCAGCGGCGTCGACAATCCGGGCAGCGCCCTGAACGGCACTCCCGGCGACCGGCGCATCGTCAATTCCTTCCAGGTGGCTGACCACGTCATCTACAATCAGGGAAGCCATACCTTCAAGTTCGGCGTTCACTTGTTCCACAATCAGATGAACTACTGGAACGCGGCCCGGACCGCGGGCAGTTATTCGTTTGGGTCCATCGATGACTTTCTCTACGACCCGCTGAGGATATCCCGGTTCCGCGGGCCGATATTCCCGGAATTCAACGACGAGTTTCGAAGCCTTACGCAGAACATTTATGGGCTGTACTTCCAGGACGATTATCAAGTGACCCCTCGCCTTACCTTGAATCTCGGGCTGCGCTACGAGCCCGCTACCGTGCTGAACGAAAGGCACGGCAAGATTGCCAATTTCAAGGGGGACTGGGCGACCATGATGCAGGCGAGCGTGGACGATCTCGTGCTGGGAAATCCCTGGCAGGAGAACCCCTCGCTCCGGAACTTTGGCCCCCGGTTCGGCTTTGCCTGGGATGTGTTCGGAGACGGGAGGACGGCTCTGCGAGGCGGATTCGGAATCTTCAATCATCAGGTCGACACGGTCTGGATCCGAACCTCCAGCCTCCGGATGCCTCCGTTCCTTGTAGAGATCGAGGGAAGGGATGTCCCATTCCCGAATGTTTTCGAATTCTGCGCGGACGACAATCCGTTCAACCCCACGAAGCCGGAGTGCAAGGGGGGTCGGCCTACAACCAACACCAGTCCGTACAAGATGTCGACCCCCTATGCGATGCAATACAACCTAAATCTCCAGCGGGAGATTATGGCCAATACCGTGGTCAACTTGAGCTACGCGGGAACGCGGGGCGTCCGATTCCCAGCGGTTGGCAACATCAACCAACCCCCGCCTGTGGAGAGCAACGGAAGGCTGGTCTTTCCGGAGGACCTGGGAAATGACCGACCGAACCCGAACTTTGATCGCATGCGCTTCCGGATGCCGGCTGCAAATAGCACCTATAGCTCCTTCCAGGCGAACCTAACGCGCCAGCTTTCCCAGGGGCTACGGTTTGGCGCCGCCTATACTTTCTCCCGGAGTGTGGATGTGATGTCAGGATTGCAAACCGCCAGCGATGTCAGCGGCGCCGACCAAGAAAGCACGTATATGAGCTTTCACCACCTGAACCTCCTCAGCAAGGGCCTTTCAGCCTTCGATGCCCGCAATGTGTTCAGCTTCAACTACACTTATGATCTACCGTTCGGAAGCGGGCTGACAGGAGTGGCAAGGGGAATTGCGGCGGGTTGGCAACTGGGCGGTATTATCACCCTGTCCTCCGGCTTCCCGTCTACCATCAATATGTCCGACCGCAGCCGCGGAGTCCTCACTAACAGAGATAGGCCGGACCTGGTGGCTGGGGCCAGTAACAACCCCACCAGCGGGACGTTCGGGGGCTGTGCAAAATTCCCGGGGACAAAGACTCAGCCCGTCGGAGCCACGCTGGGAACACCGGATATATATTTTGATCCGTGTGCCTTTGTCCCACCCCCGAGTCGGACCATATCGAACTTGGGCCGCAGCACCTTGATCATGCCGGGACGCGCGATCTTTGACTTCAGCTTGTCGAAGAATTTCGGCGTGACGGAGGCCGCGAACTTGGAGTTCCGGCTCGAAGCGTTCAACTTGTTCAATCGGCCCAACCTCGGTGCTCCCGAAACCACGGTGTTTGACAGGCGGGGAAGGGCCCGGTCGAATGTTGGGCGGATCACGAGAACTGTGACCTCGGCCCGGCAGCTCCAATTTGCCCTGAGGCTGACTTTCTAGTCGAGGGAGCGCCCACAAGGGCATACTTATCAAACGGGAGTGTGGCCCCCTGCCAGGAGGGCGGGGGGCTGCCTTTCCGATACAAGGCCGTTTAACTAACCTATTATATAATCTAAACGTGGAGATGAGAGATGCTTGGGGGATTCTTTTCTGCAAGCTTTCGTGTTCACTGGATTAGGGTCCTCTGTGGATGATTTCGTCGTTCGTTTCTTGACATTTTTATGAATTTTGGGTCGTATGGTACTTGTTGTTTGTCGTAAGGTTTTTTTAGCATCAGGCCAAGGGGAGGGATCCTATGGTAAGAGCGATCGCAGGTTGGCTTGGAATCGCGTTGGTTGGGGTCGGCTACCTTCAGGCAGCTAGTCAGCAATCCTCGACATCAGCCGGGCCATCTTCCTCCTCGCACCGCGCTGTTCTGAATCGCTACTGCGTAACCTGCCACAACGAAAGACTCAAAACAGCAGGATTAACACTGGATCAGTTGGATGTTAAGAATGTCAGCACAAGCGCGGAGGTCTGGGAGAAGGTCATACGGAAACTTCGGACAGGAGCGATGCCTCCTGCAGGCATGCCTCGGCCGGATCAGGGGACGTACGTTTCCCTCGCCGCACACCTGGAGGCTGAGTTGGACCGCGCGGGCACAGCCAACCCCAACCCTGGAAGGCCAGTTGCGCATCGCCTGAACCGCGCCGAATACAGAAACGCGATCCGTGATTTGCTTGCGATTGACATTGACAGCGCGTCGCTTCTTCCCGCCGACGATTCGGGCTACGGCTTTGACAACATTGGGGACGTCCTTTCCGTATCACCGTTGCTGCTGGAAAGATACTTGTCAGCCGCTCGGAAGATCTCTCGCCTCGCGATCGGAAGTCCCGTTAGTCGTCCGGACTTCTCGACGTACGATATTTCCAGCTTTCTCCTGCAAGACGACCGCATGAGCGAGGACCTTCCGCTCGGATCGCGTGGCGGAATCGCGATTCGACATTTTTTCCCGCTCGACGGTGAGTACGTTATCACTATCCGACTGCGAAGAACCTCTTCAGGTACTAGAATCGCTGGCCTCGATAAGCCGCATCAGCTAGATGTCCGGCTGGATGGTGAAAGAATTGAACGGTTCAAGTTTGGCGGCCATCCCGAGGATCAGTCCGACTCCTACGGCGCGGCGCCACGGAAAGAAGATGGCCGCCCAGAGGACGCGGGTTTAGAAGTACGCATCCCCTTAAACGCGGGAACGCGGCTGGTTACCGTGGCTTTTGTGAAGGAAGCTTCCAACCTCCCGGAGGACGTGATTCAGCCGGGTCTGTGGGACCGGGAGCGCGACAGAGCTGCCGTAGGAAGTGTCTCTATCAGTGGGCCTTACAACGCGAAAGGGCAGGGGGATACAGCTAGCCGCCGCAAGATTTTTGTGTGCCGCCCATCTGGCATCGAGGATGAGGAGCCGTGTGCTGCGAAGATTCTTTCGACGCTGGCACGTCGCGCTTATCGCCGGCCTGTTGCGGACGCAGATATCCAGTCTCTACTGAGCGTCTACAGAACCGGAAAAAGTAATGGAGGGTTCGAAGCAGGAATTGAGATGGCGCTTCAAGCTATGCTGGTTTCTCCAAAGTTCTTGTTCCGTATCGAACCCGACCCGGCACACGTTCCACCGAACACCGTTTACGGCACCACCGACTTGGAATTGGCCTCACGTCTGTCGTTCTTTCTCTGGAGCAGCATCCCTGATGAAGAGCTGCTAGATTTGGCGGAACGCGGTCAGCTCAAAGATCCGGCAACGTTGGAACAGCAGGTACGGCGCATGCTCGCCGATTTCCGTTCAAAGGCGTTGATAAGCAATTTTGCGGGGCAATGGTTGTACCTGCGGAATGTCCACTCGGCGGTTCCCGATCTGGGCGAGTTTCCCGATTTCGACGACAATCTCCGCGTAGCATTTCAACAGGAGACGGAGCTTTTCTTAGAGAGCACGTTGCGCGAAGATCGCAGCGTGCTGGAGTTGTTGGATGCGGACTATTCGTTCCTCAACGAACGTCTGTCGCGGCATTATGGGATTCCGAATATTTACGGGAGTCACTTTAGGCGGGTGACGTTGAGCGACGGGGAACGGAGAGGATTGCTGGGCCAGGGCAGTATCCTGATGGTGACGTCATATGGCAACAGAACTTCGCCGACCCTTAGGGGTAAGTGGTTGCTGAGTAACATTCTGGGGGCTCCCCCTCCTCCACCTCCACCGAACATTCCACCTCTGGAAGAAAAGAACGAGGATGGGCTGCTTCTCTCGGTCCGCCAGCAGATGGAAAGGCACCGTGCGAATCCCGTATGTGCGAGCTGCCACGCCCAAATGGACCCGCTGGGCTTCGCCCTCGAAAACTTTGATGCGGTCGGCAAGTGGCGAACCAACGAGGCGGGCATCCCTGTCGATTCCTCGGGAGTACTGCCCGATGGTACTAAGTTCAAGGGGCCGGCAGGGCTTCGGACGGTATTACTAAGCAAGCCCGAACAGTTCATCACGGCCGTTACCGAAAAGCTTCTTACGTATGCTCTGGGCCGTGGGCTCGAGTACTACGATGGTCCGGCCGTTCGCAGGGTCGTGAGGGGGGCCGCTGAAAGCGACTACCGGTGGTCCTCGATAATTCTGGGTATAGTCAAGAGCACACCGTTTCAAATGAGGAGGTCTCGAGAACCATGATGATTTTCAAGAAGGCTATTCCGCGTCGCACGTTCTTGCGCGGTGTAGGTGCAACATTATCCTTGCCGCTCTTGGACGGAATGATTCCGGCGTTCGCTTCCACCATTGGGAAATCAGGCTCACCGGTTCGCTTGGGATTTATCTACGTTCCTATGGGGATCATCATGGAGAAGTGGACCCCGGCGACGGAGGGGCCCGGGTTCGAGATGACCCCAACTCTAGAGCCGCTGGCTCCATTTCGGGATCAGCTTCTCGTGCTGAGCGGACTCGCTCACAATATGGGTCTCGCACTGGAGGGAGAGGGCGTGGGAGACCATGCGCGCGCTAGCGCCGTGTTTCTGACAGGCGCTCACCCGAAAAAGACGGAAGGGGCCGATCTCCGAGCTGGAATTTCCGTAGACCAAATTGCCGCGAAGGAGTTCGGCAACGAAACCCAGCTAGCATCGCTCGAGCTCGGATTGGACTCGAATGAGGTCGTCGGCCTGTGCGACACCGGCTATAGTTGCGCCTACACTAACACGCTCTCCTGGCGCTCTCCCACGACGCCGGTGCCGATGGAAAACAAGCCGCGCGCGGTATTTGAGCGCCTGTTCGGGGACAGTGACAGCACGGATCCGGCAGAACGGCTCGCACGGATCCAGCAGCAGCGCAGCATTCTCGATTTCGTAACCAGGGAGGTGAACCAACTCCTGCCAGGGCTTGGTCCCGGCGACCGTGTCAAACTGACGGAGTATCTTGAAGCCATTCGAGACGTGGAGCGGCGCATCCAGATGGCTGAGGAACAATCTTCTCGGAAGCTGCCTTCGTTGGAGCGGCCCGTCGGCGTCCCGGACAAGTTCACCGAGCATGCCAAACTAATGTTTGATTTGCAGGTATTGGCTTACCAAACCGACCTAACCCGCGCAGCAACCTTCATGATAGGACAAGAAGGAAATGCCCGGGTCTATGACGAACTCGGGATTTCCGACTCATACCATCCACTGACGCACCACCAGAAAGATCCCGAGAAGATTGCGAAAGTTGTCGAAATCGATACCCTGCATACCCAGACTCTCGCTTATTTCCTGGAGAAGATGCAATCAACTCCTGACGGGGATGGTTCGCTGCTGGACCATTCGATGATCGTCTACGGAAGCGCCCTGAGCGACGGCAACCTGCATGAACACAACAACACTCCTACCCTTCTGATAGGGGGAGGAGGGGGCCGCATAAAGACGGGGCGTCACCTTCAGTATCCAGAGGACATGCCGACAACGAATCTGTACTTGACAATGTTGGACAAGGTGGGGATTAACTTGGAGCGCTTTGGTGACAGCACTGGAAGACTCGAGCTCTAGGGCCGTTAAGTAGGAAGTAGGAGGCTATGAGTATCAAATTCAGGAATTTGCATGGCTGGTGGATAGTCCCTTTGCTGTCGGTTGCTAGCCTAGCCTCTCCCAGCAACGACCTTCGGCTGGCTGAGGCGGTCAAGAAGGGAGACAAGCAGGTAGTGCGTTCGCTGCTGGGGAAACAGGCGAATGTGAATACACCAGAGGCAGACGGCACAACCGCTTTGGTTTGGGCAGCCCACCGGGATGATCTAGAGATGGTGGAACTTCTCATTCATGCCGGTGCCGACGTAAACGTGGCAAACGACTATGGGATCACGGCTCTCCTGTTGGCCTGTACTAACGCAAGCGCTGATGTGGTCAAAAACTTGTTAATGGCCGGGGCGGATCCAAACACTCGCTCAACCACGGGAGAGACGGTGCTTATGGAGTGCGCCCGCACGGGCAATTTGGAAGCCGTGAAATCACTGCTGGCCCACGGAGCGGACGTGAACGCCAAGGAAAGCCAAGGCGGGCAGACGGCTCTAATGTGGGCGGTGGCCGAAAAACATCCGGAGGTTGCGCGGCTATTGACCGAGCACGGCGCGGATGTCCATGTTCGCTCCAAAGGTGGTTTCACGGCCTTGCTGTTTGCCTCTCGTATGGGTGATGAAGACTCTGTCCATGTCTTGTTGGAAGCGAGAGCAAATATGAACGATGCCACCCTGGAGGGAATAACCCCCTTGTTGGTGGCGAGCGCCAACGGCCATGAGGCACTCTCTATTTTTTTGCTGAAGAGGGGCGCTGACCCGAACGCGGCCGACTCCGCTGGGATGACCGCTTTACACTACACCTTGCTTAAAGGAATGTCGAACATCGGTGGTGCCCAGCCTGATCTAGCCATCACGGCCTATAGGTTTCGACCCAACATGGTGAAGTTGGCGAAGGCGTTGCTGGCGCATGATGCCGATCCGAACGCCCGACTAGTGAAGGCGCGGCGGATGCCTTTCGGTAATACTCCCCGATTCAGTTTGGTCGGCGCGACGCCATTTTTGCTGGCAGCAGGAGCCTCCGATGTCGGACTCATGCGCTTCCTGGTTGCCAATGGAGCGGATCCTCTACTTGGGACAGAGAAGAATGTGACACCATTAATGGTGGCGGCAGGCCTTGGCCGATACCAGGACTTCCCCACCGGGGAAGAGAAAAACGCCCTAGAAGCCGCCAAGTTGGCGACGGAATTGGGTAGCGAAGTCAATGCGGTCGGTGAGAACGGCTATACCGCACTGCATGGCGCGGCATATGTGGGAGCAAATTCGATCATAGAATTCCTAGTGGAAAAGAGTGCGAAGCTGGATGTCGAAGACACCTTTAAGCAGACTCCGCTGAGTATCGCGCAGGGCATTATAGGGGCGGGCATTGTGGACTTTTCGAAGAAGCCCTTTGGCCCGCATCCGAGTGCAGCGAATCTGCTCCTCAAGTTAGGGGCTATGCCCGTAGGCCCGCATATGAAGAACAACGATGTGAGCAAGTAAACTCCATAAAAGGGGCGGGATTTACCCTACCTTCTTGACTGCCTCTAAGCAGCCGAGGTTCAGTTCAGAATAAACCAATCGAAGTAGTGATTGACTTACGCTCCGTCGCTCCAAGAGAACCATTCACTCAATCTCCTCTCTGCCTTTTGGAATTGAAATCACTGAAATTTCAATCTCTAATCAGGGAAATTGACGATGAAGTATGTCGGGTTGGAGGGGCCTCCTCCAGAACCGGGATTCATGACTGACACCGCGTAGGTGCCCACATTCTTCAAGAGAATACCGTCCAAGGTAGCAGTCAAAGTGGAGTGGTTGATGAATTGCGTCGGTACGTCGGTCGAATCAAAACGAACCAGAGACCGTGGCGTAAATCTCTTTCCAGTCAACTGAATGGTTACTCCTACGCTTCCAGCCCGTGCGATTCCAGGCGAAATTGCGACAATCTCCGGTCCCCTGTATTCAAGTGGCGTGTCAACATAGAAGGTGCGTGGCAATGGATTTCGGAAGTTTGGATCCAAATGGGTATCCACGATCTTGCCGTCCAATATCACCGTGTGAACTTTGCTCGTAACGCGGATATCGGCTAACGGATCTCCTTCAATTATAATCAAATCGGCAAACTTCCCCGGTTCCACGGTGCCCAAGTCCTTCTCTTTGTGCAGCAACTCCGCCGACCACTTTGTAGATGCCATAATAGCCTGCATCGGGGTCAAACCGGCTTTTACCAAGCCCTCCATCTCAACGGCCATTGCTAAGCCTGCTATATTGGTAGGGCTGGATCTCGGACCACTATCTGGACCGGTGACTACCTTACCGCCAGCTTGGACTAACCTACGGATAAATTCCCGAAAGTTCCGTAGAGCCTCCTCCCGTTCTTGCATCCGGGTTGGGTATTGCTCCGTGTCTGCGGCCTCTATCGCTCTTAACCAGGACTCGCGTCTGGCGGCAGTAATGAAATGCGACGACGGGTCTCGCAGCAGTTTTCCCACCACGTCAAACCACTCGCGGCTCTCTGGCGTTCCCCGAGTGAGGGTAGGGTTAAGATAGACTCCGTTCCTGACCATAAGGTCAATCAAGGGGTCGAATAACGATGGGTCCATCTCCGATTCAGGTTTTGCCGGGTCCCGACGTGTAGAATGGGCAATCGGCCTTGCATGCTCGATAAACTTCATCCCGACCATTATGGCTTCCCGCGCATCCCGAGTGTGGCCTACCACCTCCAGCCCAACTTTGTGTGCTTCCTCAACCACGGCTTTCAGCGAATCGACGCTGAGGCCTTCGTAAACTTTTATTGCGTCGACACCCTGTTGGATGAGCCTAAGAGTTGCTGCCCTCGCTTCCTCGGGTGTCCTCGTATGAACCCGATAGGCAGCACGAGCGGCAAAAGTGCTTGGCTCGCTAAGCTCCGGAGGACCGTCGATGATCGCACCAGTCACAAACATACGGGGCCCTACAATTCTACCTTTCTTGATTGCATCTCTCTGGGCGATGACCCAGTCGGTCGGATTCGCAGTATCGTAAACAGTCGTCACTCCATGATGGAGAAAGAGCTGAGGCATGAAGTCCAGAAAATGAACGTGGGCGTCAATTAACCCTGGCAACACAGTCTTCCCTTCCGCATGGATCACTTGTGCCTGGGCAGGATAGTCTATGCTTCCGTTGGTTGCGACCGTTTTGATCCGCGAGCCCTCAATCACGATGACTGAATCCTGGATGGAGTCCCGGCCAGTGCCGTCAATCAGCATTCCTCCCTCGATCACGAGGGTCTCGTTCTGGCCCCACGCCGGATCAAATATCGTGATAAGCAGAAGTAGCAAGATTATTGGTATGTCAATTCGTGGCTTCATGATTCCCCTTCCCTTTACCCATCCGTGAATCGTAAGTGTAAAGATGCCGCATCAAGGAGATTTTCAACAAGAGTTTAGGCAACTGCTCATCTGAACGTGCAGAACGTCTATGTAATAGTCATTTTCTTGAACGCCGCTTCTGACTTCAAGATACCGGACGAGCAGCATCGTATCCATTCTGCAAATGGCTGCAATCAAAGGGGGATTCGCTGGCGACGTTGTGCCGGTATGGGTCGATACCTTCGTTCGGACCAAATTCCCAGTGTCCCCTCAACAACACCCGTTTTTCAAAAGCGTTAGCTATATACATGCAATAGGCACGCTGAACGGATGCTTACCCTTACTCTTAGCTGATCGAATTGTGGCAGAGAGAGTTCCGCATGACAAAAGCGCGGCGAAAGTAGCGGATATGCCGCCCACTTTTCGCCCGCGCAGGAGCGAAGGTACAAGACTAGGGAACTTGCTGGAATTTAAGGGTCTTTCAGGGTTCCTTTCTGGTATTCCCACTTCTAATCGAGTGGTTCCAGCCGCGCAATTCTTCCCAGATGGCTTTGCCCATACCATACGGCGACTGAAGCAGCAGAATGGTCTAGATCAATCTTCTGGATTTGCATATACCCATTCGACGATCCCGGGTAGGTTGTGACTTCACCGGTTGTCGGATTGAGCCGAACGACATACTCTGTAAACTCTCCACCGCCCCATACCTCACCGTTCTTGTCTACTCCCACGACAGCATATATTCCCCCCAAAGAAGGGTCGGGAGCAACGGACCATTCCTTAATCTGCTTCGTCTTGGGGTCGAACATGCCGATCTTGCCGACGTAGTATTCTGCAAACCAGAACCGATCCTGGCTGTCGACAGTACCCCGGCGAGACCCGGCATCTGGAGTAGGAGTTGGATAGAGTTCCCATTCGCCGGTCTTTCCGTTCAGTACCCCAATCGTACTAAATTGCAGGCTGGCCAGATACAAATTCCCGCGTGAATCTGGCTCATACCCATAAAATCTCAGAGGCTGCCCATCAGGGTAAGGCCACCTCTTGATCTCGCCTGTCTTCGGATCCAGCCTGATTGCTTCGCCGGATCGGGGCGCAGTAACGCCATCGCCGGTATTCCTCCTGTTCCATACCATTCCGTCAGACGCAATAGGTCCTGAACCCATGCCCTCCCATATGGTGAACTTTTCGGTTCTCTTGTCGAATTTCGCGATTCCTCCTGATACGCCCATCCACGGATTTCCTTCCGGATCAATTCTGACAGTGTTGGTGGTTTGATGCTCAGGGTGTTCGGGGTCTGCTGTGGGCGATAGCCACTCCTTAATCTCTCCTGTCCGTGGGTTGAGCCTTCCGAGGTAGGGATTGCTGTGATCGGTATACCAGACCATACCGTCCGGGTCTACGGCCGCATCGTGCGGCTGAGCCGCCCGCCGAGGCAAATCCCACTCGGTGAGGATCATCTTCGTAGACCTTCCCTTCAGGCGTGGCAGCGTCTTGAGTTCGAATGGCCATGTGCCGTCCGGGCGAGAACCCAGATTGATGGAACTCAAAAACTCAGCCAAACGTTCCGCTCCGGGTTTCATTGGAGCCAGAGTTTGGCGCTTATGGGTTAGAGTGATTTCCCCCGGTTCGTAAAGAGCGGCCTCGGTGTAAGTCCACATTCGCCTTAAAACCGGCAGCCAAGCATTGCCTTGATACTTGCTCTTCATCACCGCGGTTAGGGAGTGGCAGCCGATGCAAGGGGTCCCGAACTTGAAATCATCGAATACCCTTTTCTTAATCTCCGGAACACTGAGCATCCAGTCTCCATTTGTCATCTGGGAAACGATATCTTTCGTTTTCTGGAGCTTTAGATTAGCTTGAGCCGTTTTATTAGCTTCCACCTTCACCACACCCGGATCCTCCAGGTCATACCCAATGGCCCGTATCTTGAGATGGTAATTGCCGGGCTGGAGCCGGTCTCCCGGGAAAGCATAGCGACCCTGATTGTCGCTTACTACCGTCACGGTGATGTGGCTGCCCTCTTTCTTGGCGCTTACCAGAACCCCCTCCATTTGGTTCTCTTCCTGTGAGCTGACGACTCCGCTTAGGGCAGCAGGATTTTCACCCCTTGATGGATTACCAGACAGAAACCATAAGAGGATTCCCACCATCCAGACAAAAAGCTTAATTGAACTCGCCTTTGGTTTCATAGCACGTTCCTCCTTAGAACCTGTTTGCCTTCCCCCGTTTGATAGGAAAAATCCCAATATAACTCTCTCAAATCCATCGACTAGAATGTCTATCTGAGGCCAACCGGAAGTTGCAGAACCGTGCCCAGAGTGCTCGTAATCCGTCCTGGACTAGTCTGAGTCCTTCCGAATATTTTATTTTCTAACTGCGGAACTCTAAAATCGAAACCAACCTATTGTCAAGTCTTTTTTTGAAGGTTGTCGTTAGCACATGATATGTCCGGTCTAATTAACATGTGAAATGTCCGCTTTGAGCGGCGTAGGGTAGGGCTTTTTGCCAGGAGGTGGCATGAAGTTCTACTCGGAAGCTGCGATGGAGCGGGCGATGAAGATACAAGAAGTAATTTTGCGAGCGATAGGGAAGCGGATCAACTGGTGGCAGGCAGCCGAGATCATCGGGATCAGCGACCGGCAGATGAGGCGGTGGCGCAGCCGGTACGAGCAGTACGGCTACGACGGGCTGTTTGACCGGCGGCGGGGAAAGCCGAGTCCGCGGCGGGTACCCCTGGGGACGGTGGAGAAGGTGTTGGGGCTGTATCAGGAGAAGTACTTTGACTTCAACGTGCGGCACTTTCACGAAAAGCTGCGGGAAGAGCACGGCCTCCGGCTGAGCTACACCTGGGTGAAGCTGGCATTGCAAGGGGCGGGGCTAGTGAACAGGAGGCGGAAGCGGGGCCTGCACCGCCAGAGGCGGCCCCGGCGGCCGTTGCCGGGAATGCTGCTGCATCTGGATGGGAGCCAGCATCGGTGGTTTGTCGATGATCGCTGGTATGACCTGCTGGTGGTCCTGGATGATGCCAGCAGCGAGATTTACTATGCGCAACTGGTAGAGCAGGAATCGACGCGGACGGTGCTGGCTGCCCTGCGGGAGGTGGTCGAGCAGCAGGGGATCTTTTGCGCCCTTTATAGCGACCGGGCCAGTCATTTCTTCCTGACCCGGAAGGCGGGCGAGCCGGTGGATCGGCAACGGCTGACCCAGGTGGGCCGCGCCCTGCGGGAGCTGGGCATTCAGATGATTCCGGCCTATTCGCCGCAGGCGCGGGGACGCAGCGAGCGGAACTTCGGGACCTGGCAAGGGCGGCTGCCGCAGGAACTGCGCCTGCGGGGAATCATCACGCTAGAGGCAGCGAATCGGTTCCTGCGGGAGGGCTATATCGGGGAGTTCAACCGGCGCTTTGCCGTGCCGGCCACCCAACCAGGCAGCGCCTTTTTGCCGTCAGCCAGGCGGGAGTTAGAGCGAATCTTCTCGATCCAGCACCAGCGGATAGTGAATCGGGACAATACGGTCAGTCTGGAGAACCGCCTCCTCCAGATCGAGAAAACTCCTTGGCGCGGGACTCTGGCGGGCTGCCGGGTGACCGTCTATGAACACCTGGATGGGACGTTAAGCATTGGCTATGGGCCGCACACGGTGGGCCGCTACTCCTCCGAGGGGGTGGCGATCCGGTGCGGCGGTCGGCGGCGGAGCCCTGTGGCTTCCCGACAACACCATTTGGCGCTCACCTCCGTCGCCCTACGGGCTCCTTCGGTCAGCGCCAAATCACTTTCGGTAGAATCATGAAAGCGGACATTTCACTTGCTACATATACCGGACATTTTAACTTGCTAACAACAGTCTTTTTTTGAAGGTTGGTGACGAGCCACCGATCGGTAAACTCCGATGAGTCGGCAGGCCCGTCGCTGGCTCAACTTTCCCAGTTCGACTAGGGCCTGTTAACACTAGTGGGCATAATCATGTTATCATGCGCAGATGGAACTCACGCAAGCTCAATACGAACGGATCGCGCCACACCTGCCGGTGCAGCGCGGCAACGTCAGCCTTTCGAACCAGCAGGTGCTCAACGCCATCTTGTATGTCGCCGAACATGGCTGCAAATGGCGCCGGTTACCCGCACGGTTTGGCAACTGGCACACCCTCTACACCCGCATGAATCGTTGGTCGAAGAACGGGGTGCTCGACCGGGTCTTCGAGCACTTGCAGCGAGAACAGATGGTGCGTGTCAAGCTCGAAGCGGTGTCGCTGGACAGCACCATCGTCCAGGTCCATCCCGACGGGACGGGGGCGCTAAAAAAAACGCTCCCCAAGCCATCGGCCGATCCCGCGGCGGTGGGACCACCAAGATTCATATGGTTGCCGCGGATGCTCGAACGGCCGTCACCTTCTCGCTCTCCCCGGGACAAGCCCACGACGCTCCAGAAGGGCGTCAGCTGCTGAATCGCCTGGGTCAGCAACACGACCATCCCTGGCTGATCATGGATCGCGCCTATGAAGGCAACGAGACACGCCAACTGGCTTTGGCACTGGGGTTTATACCCGTCGTGCCACCATCCGCTGCGCGGCTCGACCCCTGGGAATACGACCGCGAGATGTACCAGCGGCGCAACCAAATCGAACGCTTGTTTCGTCGTTTGAAGGGATTCCGACGAATCTTCTCACGCTTCGAGAAGCTCGACGTGATCTTCCTCGGTTTCATCCTCTTCGCACTCATCGTCGAGGCATTGCGTTAGTGTTAACAGGCCTTAACCCGGCCCTTGCGCGGGCAGTCGGAGTAATGCTCAAAAACGCCTGGCTGCAATCGTTGCTACGGCGCCCGGCGCAGATGAAGGAACACCCGGGCAAATACTTCCGACCGGCCGTGTTCATCTGCGACGAATACCAGTCGTTCGCTTCGGTGGGTGAGGACGATCCGTCAGGCGACGAGAAATCTTTCGCCCTCACCCGGCAATTCCGCTGCATCCCGATCGTTGCCACCCAATCTATTTCCTCGCTGCGATCCGTCTTGGGCAGCTCGGAGGCATGGCGCACCCTGCTGCAAACCCTGCGGACCCGGATTTTCCTTTCCTTGAGCGACGACGCCAGCGCCCAGACCGCCTCTGCTCTATGCGGCCAGGTCGCCAAGATCAAACCCTCCTACACCATCACCGAGTCAGCCAAGCAAAGCGAAGTCTCCATGCTATCGGCCCAGGCCGGAGGCGGACAGGGTAGCGTAGGGGCCAGCAAATCTTTCCGGGAGCAGCGCGAAGCGGTGTTCCAGCCCCGCGAGTTTGCCCTGCTCTCCAACTGCCAGGCTATCTGTCTGCCCTACGACGGCGCACGGTCGCTCCCGGCAACCCGCGGGTACCTCAAACCCCACTACCTGCCCCGGTCGCTTCCCTACTGGCGGGCGAAAGCAGAGGGAAAGATATGCGCGACGGTATGGAGTTGCTGAAACCGTTCCTGCCAGGACTGGAGGAGGTTCTGGAGGACCCGGAAGTGAGCGAGATCATGATCAACGGTCCTCACAACGTCTGGATCGAGGGGCATGGGAAACTCTATTCTCACGACGCCCCGCAGCTGACCGCTGCGGCGCTTCAAAGGGCCGCGATCCACATCTCCCGGCCCCTCGGCCTGGACCCGGCCTCGGCTCCCATCGTCGATGCTCGCCTGAACGACGGTTCGCGGGTGGTGATCTGCGTTCCACCAGCCAGCCCAAAAGTTGCCATCACCGTGCGGCGGTTTGGCAAACGTTCATTCTCGGCGGCGGACCTGGTGAAACAAAGTGCGCTGCCGATCAACGTGAAGAAGGCAGCAGAGCGTATGTTGCACACCCGCCGGAACATCCTGGTGTCAGGCGGCACAGGATCGGGTAAGACCACGCTGCTGAACGCGCTCATTGAGTTGCTACCGGATGATGAGCGCATAGTCTCGATCGAGGACACCCTGGAGCTGCGCATCGAACACTCCAATTGCGTCCGCTTCGAAGCTCGCGGACTCTCGAATGGAGCCGTGACGATCCGTGACCTGGTACGCCATGCCTTGCGGCACCGCCCAGATCACATCGTGGTGGGTGAGGTGCGAGGGGGCGAGGCCGCCGATCTATTGCAAGCCCTCAACACCGGACACGGCGGCTCGCTCACCACCGTACACGCCAACAACGCCGAATCGGCCTTGTCACGGCTCGCCAGTTGCGCCATGCAGGGAGGCGGGGAACTTCCCTGGGAAGTCACCTGTAGGGGTGTGGTGGACGGCAGCAATGGTGATTCACATGACCCGGAGCGATGGACGGCGATTCGTGGAGGAAGCCTTGCTCGTCGAAGGTTACGACGCGCCACAGAACCGCTGGATTACCGAGCCCATCTGGAGACAGCACAATGACGGGTAGGGCGATGACGCAGAGAAATACCCCGCCGCTTTGTCGATCAGATCATCGAGCCGATCAAACGTGACGCCGCGTGTGAGTGGGACTAACGACACAATCGCAACGGACTCTCCGCGCGGAGTTCTCCCTTGTGGTTTTGTATGGAGTGTAAGGAGGGAACGATGAGCTTTGACGGAAAAGCGACAGATGCCCCCATCACGGTGAAGGACGCAGCCCGTTTTTTGGGTGTCAGCCCCTCGCTGGTGTATGCTTACGTCGAGCGAAAGCAGATTCCCCATTACCGCATGATGGGCCGCTCGATCCGCTTCCGATTGTCGGAGCTGGTCGAGTGGCGCCAGCAATTTCATGTCAATGGAGGAATCGATGAACAAGACAGGTAGACCCAGAAATACCGCCGGTAGTTTGTACCTCCGACGCGATTCACGTGTCTGGTGGATGAGCTACCGGGACCACAACGGAAAGTTCAGACAGGAGTCGACAGGCCGGAGGGAGAAAGGCGAAGCCGAGAAGGTGCTGCGCAAGCAAGTGGGCATCTTCCAAGGTTTTCTCCCAACTCCTTCCTCTCATTGCCCTTACACGGTTTTGGGGCGTCTGCTTTCGCTCGCAACGCCTACGGCCTGACCCTCTTGATGGGCGAGTTTTCTGACGGTTTCTTGACGGTGAGCACTCCTCCACCTTAATCGCGGGGCTATAACCGAAAGTTGTGGATGAGCAGGAGGAATCCCCAATGCCTGCTCCACAGGCTCGGTGGCCGCAAGCCCGGCGTGGACAACTGTCGATTGACACCAGACACTTGGAAAGTGATTAAATCGTTTCGTCATCACGGCCCGCAGCGGAGAGGTCACGATAAGCGACTTTCTCTGTTGTTCTTGTCTTGGGTGCGTGGGAGAATGGGCAGAACGGATTGGGAGGAAGTATGAGCGGGGCACTAATCAGCGTCTTGATTGCGATTGTAGTAACGACGGTACGCGAAGGCCGACACTATGTCGAGGGCTGAAGGTGAAGGGGCAGTAAAAGCGAGGGGAGGAAGTCACGAATGGAAGCCATTGTAGCAGCTGTAATAGGTGCGATTGGCACAATACTGTCGGCTGTGGTGTTAATCCGTCCCCGGTGGGGGGGTGAGACGCCAGCGGACTCACCAAGAATAAGTAATCCCGCAGTTCGACTCACGACCGTTCTCAGCGCTGGATCGAGCCTCACATTAATTCTCATCTTAATCGTTGTCTCGGTTGGGCCGCTACAGAGTGACCAGACCGATATTTTGTACCAGTGCCAGTGAGAGAGTTATATCACAGTCCGGGGCTGTGAAACTGGTTTTAAAACTAAGACAGGGTTATAGGCCCCCGGCGCCGGGGGCCTATAACCGAGTGCCGAGTGCGGCCTCACCGTGTTGTATTCCTTCCTCCATCCCTGGATCACAATCTGGGCCTCTTTCAACGAGTAGAAAATCTCTCCATTCAGGCATTCCTCCCTCAGCTTCCCATTAAAGCTCTCGCAGTACCCGTTCTCCCAGGGACTGCCTGGCTCGATATACAGGGGACTGCTCCCCAGTCCCCGCAGCCGGTCCCGCAGCTGCCGGGCAACAAACTCCGGCCCATTGTCGGATCGGATATGCTCCGGAATCCCTCGCCACAGCATCACCTCCGACAGCGTCTCGATCACATCCTGCGAGTTCAGCCTCCGTGCTACTCCTAGCGCCAGGCATTCCCGCGTATACTCGTCGATCAGCGTGAGTATCCGCAGCAGCCTTCCATCATGAGTCCGGGCGCTGAGGAAGTCCTAGCTGCAGACATGATTCGCCCGTTCTGGACGAGTCGGATACAGCTTCCATTGTTCAGCCACAACCGCCTTCGGGGCCGTTGTTTCTGCGGCACTTTCAGCCCCTCTCGCCGCCAAATCCTCTCCACTCGGTCGCGGCCCACCGACCATCCTGCGATTTGCAGCAGCGCCGCGATCTTCTTATACCCCTAACGACCATACTCACTCGCCAGGGTGACCACCGCCGCTGTCAGCCGATCCTCGTCGGCTCGCCACATCGGTTCGTATCGTTGCGTTCCTCGCCATTGCCCCAGCAGCCGGCAGGCCTGCCGCTCGCTCATTCCGTACTCCCGCTCGGCACGCTCCATCGCACAACGTCGCCGCTCAGGGCTTAGAAGTTTCCCTCCGCCACATCCTTTAGCACTTGCTTCTCCAGCGACAGCTCCGCTACCAGTCGCTTCAGCCGCCCGTTCTCCTTCTCCAACTCCTTCAGCCGTTTCGCTTGTTCCCGTTTCAACCCGCCGTATTCCTTCCGCCAGCGGTAGTAGGTCTGCGTGTGTATCTCCGCTTCCTTGCAGGCCCGCGGCGTCGACTTCCCATTCGTCACGGCCACCTCGATCTGTCTCAGCACCGTTACGATCTGCTCCGGCCTATACCTCTCTATTGGCATTCTCTATGCCCTCCTCCATGAGATTCTCTCTCACTTCGGTTGCTACAAATATCCCCGGCCGGGTCACCGCACGAATTCGCCTTTCAGATGGCAGCTAGCTGCGACCCGAAAGGCATGCAAAGCACGCAAGACTCACCCTGAACTTGGTACAAAAATCCGGGGCTCATCAGCTCTAGCCCGTATATTTCACCGATAGGACCAGAAAAGGCCGCCTGTTTGGCATAAAGCGTTTTGCAAGAAACGTTTAATAACCCAAACGGAGGCGGCCTTTATGACGACCGATTGTAAAAATACCCCGACGGTATTTCACCCACTTCTTCTTCATCGAAAAGTAAAGGTGCGATTTGATGGTGGAAAGATCGCTTCCGATGCCGGAGTTCTGCTGTTGTGAGAAGTGGACCAACAACCGGGGCAGGTCAACGCCAGCCTTTACCAAATTCTACAGGTCCTCAGCGTTACTCTGTTCGAGAAAATGCCCATTCTACAGGCCTTCAAACGCACCTCCCAATCCGAAATACCCCCCCCTCGCAGCCAGTTGACGTTGCTTGACTTATAGCCTGATAGTAGCGACACCGGACATATCATGTGCTAAGAACAAGCCATCGCTATTTTCTGTTGTTAGCAAGTTAAAATGTCCGGTATATGTAGCAAGTGAAATGTCCGCTTTCATGATTCTACCGAAAGTGATTTGGCGCTGACCGAAGGAGCCCGTAGGGCGACGGAGGTGAGCGCCAAATGGTGTTGTCGGGAAGCCACAGGGCTCCGCCGCCGACCGCCGCACCGGATCGCCACCCCCTCGGAGGAGTAGCGGCCCACCGTGTGCGGCCCATAGCCAATGCTTAACGTCCCATCCAGGTGTTCATAGACGGTCACCCGGCAGCCCGCCAGAGTCCCGCGCCAAGGAGTTTTCTCGATCTGGAGGAGGCGGTTCTCCAGACTGACCGTATTGTCCCGATTCACTATCCGCTGGTGCTGGATCGAGAAGATTCGCTCTAACTCCCGCCTGGCTGACGGCAAAAAGGCGCTGCCTGGTTGGGTGGCCGGCACGGCAAAGCGCCGGTTGAACTCCCCGATATAGCCCTCCCGCAGGAACCGATTCGCTGCCTCTAGCGTGATGATTCCCCGCAGGCGCAGTTCCTGCGGCAGCCGCCCTTGCCAGGTCCCGAAGTTCCGCTCGCTGCGTCCCCGCGCCTGCGGCGAATAGGCCGGAATCATCTGAATGCCCAGCTCCCGCAGGGCGCGGCCCACCTGGGTCAGCCGTTGCCGATCCACCGGCTCGCCCGCCTTCCGGGTCAGGAAGAAATGACTGGCCCGGTCGCTATAAAGGGCGCAAAAGATCCCCTGCTGCTCGACCACCTCCCGCAGGGCAGCCAGCACCGTCCGCGTCGATTCCTGCTCTACCAGTTGCGCATAGTAAATCTCGCTGCTGGCATCATCCAGGACCACCAGCAGGTCATACCAGCGATCATCGACAAACCACCGATGCTGGCTCCCATCCAGATGCAGCAGCATTCCCGGCAACGGCCGCCGGGGCCGCCTCTGGCGGTGCAGGCCCCGCTTCCGCCTCCTGTTCACTAGCCCCGCCCCTTGCAATGCCAGCTTCACCCAGGTGTAGCTCAGCCGGAGGCCGTGCTCTTCCCGCAGCTTTTCGTGAAAGTGCCGCACGTTGAAGTCAAAGTACTTCTCCTGATACAGCCCCAACACCTTCTCCACCGTCCCCAGGGGTACCCGCCGCGGACTCGGCTTTCCCCGCCGCCGGTCAAACAGCCCGTCGTAGCCGTACTGCTCGTACCGGCTGCGCCACCGCCTCATCTGCCGGTCGCTGATCCCGATGATCTCGGCTGCCTGCCACCAGTTGATCCGCTTCCCTATCGCTCGCAAAATTACTTCTTGTATCTTCATCGCCCGCTCCATCGCAGCTTCCGAGTAGAACTTCATGCCACCTCCTGGCAAAAAGCCCTACCCTACGCCGCTCAAAGCGGACATTTCACATGTTAATTAGACCGGACATATCATGTGCTAACGACAACCAACCGCGGCGCTCTTGACAAACAAATTCGCCTGCGCTAGAAATGCTTTGAGAGTTCACTCCGGATGGTCCACAAATGGCCAATGTCAGCGGAAAAAGCCTATCGCTAAATCGGGAATGTACCAGGGAGTTTAACCTGCGGAAGCCACAGCAGGTACGCAGGAGCAGCTAAAATCATGTTTCCGGCATCGATTGATCTCACAGCTTGCGGCAGGGAAGCGAACAGGCCGGCGCGACTGCCTGAGATCGCCGCAGAAAACCGTTCCAACAACAAACCGGCGCAGAACTGAAAAGGAGGAAGCCAGCCATGGCCGCACACAGAAAGCACGCAACCTGCCTGGATCGAGTCGGGGGACTCATTACGATTTTAGGAGTGCTGGGCGTTCTGGCAGGAGTTGTCCTGTTCAGCGGGAGCCCAGGCGAAGACCGTTCGGATTGGCTGCGAGGGTCAGCCGCGCCGGCCCGGTTGCTGTCCATTACGGCGCTGCCCGCGCCGTTTTCAGAAGCGGACGGGGAGATGTGCCAGTGGATGCCGGCCAGCGCCAGCACAACTCTGGTGGCTGCGCTACAGGCTGCACAGCCTCAGGGAGGGGACTTTCCCCAGAGGAAGCCGGTACGGATGATCCGGGACCCCTATGCGGCCTACAGCGCGGTGGCCGTGGACCCGATCCGCGACGAGGTCGTGTTGACCGACGAAAACCTGTTCAACATCCTGGTGTACGACCGGCGGGACAACACTCCCCCGACGGCCACGATGACAGAGCCGAAACGGATGATCGGGGGACTGAATACCAAGATCGAGTTCCAGTGCGGGCTGTACATCGACCCGGCCAGCGGCGACATCTACGCGGTGAACAACGACACGGTGGACACGCTGGTGATCTTCGACCGCAACGCAAAAGGCAATGTTCCGCCCACGCGCGAGTTGTACACGCCGCACGGGACTTTCGGGATCGCGGTGGACGAGGAAGCACAGGAGATGTTCCTGACCGAGCAGCATGACAATGCCGTCGTGGTCTTCCGGAAATCAGCCGTAAAAGACGAGTTCCCGCTGCGGCTTCTGCAGGGGAACCAAACCCAACTGGAAGATCCGCACGGGATCGCCATCGACACGAAAAACAAAGTGATGTTCGTCAGCAACTACGGCAACTCTCACCAGAAGCGGCCCGGCGGGACGTTTTACAGGCCGGACCGAACCGCAGGGAAACAGAACTGGCCGGTGCGGCAACAGGTGCCGGGGTCGGGAAAATTTTCACCGCCTTCGATCACCGTCTATGCGCTGGACGCCAGCGGAGACACGCCGCCGCTGCGCGTGATCGAGGGGCCGAAGACGCAGATGAACTGGCCGGCGCATCTGGCTATCGACATGGAGCGCGGCGAGCTGTACGTGGCCAACGACATGGGCAATTCGATCCTGGTCTTCAGCACGACGGCAAACGGCGACGCAGCGCCGGTCCGGGTGGTCCAGGGGCCGAAGACGCATCTCAAGAGTCCAACCGGCGTGTATCTGGACCTGGAAAACGACGAGTTGTGGGCGGCCAACTTCGGGAACCACTCGGCGACGGTTTACCCGCGAGAAGCTTCGGGTGACGTAGCACCCTTGCGAATCATCCGGAGCGGGCCGCTGGATGAGCCGGCGCTGGGGATCGGGAACCCGCATCCGGTGGCGTACGACAGCAAGCGGGAAGAGATTCTGGTGCCGAACTGAGTGGCGCATCCGCAGATTGCGGTCTTCGCCAGGTTGGCGGATGGAGGCACAAAGCCGGTGCGGAAGCTGGAAGGGCAGAAGACGCTGCTGGGCCGAACGATGCACTCCATAGCATATGATGAGCTGCATGATGAGTTCTTTCTTCCGGTGCCTTTTCCGCAAGCCATTCTGGCTTTCCGGGGAGGAGCCGACGGAGAGGAAGCGCCGGTGCGCTATATTCAGGGACCCAGCACCGGTCTGACGTATCCCAACCGGCTTGCCGTGGACCCGGTGCACAACGAGATATTCGTGCCGCAAACGGACAAAATCCTGGTCTATCCCCGAGACGGCAACGGCGACGTTGCGCCGATACGGGTGTTGCAAGGCCCGGACACGCTGCTGGAAACCAACGCGGTAGCCGTGGACCCGGTGCGTAATCTGCTGATCGTGGTGAGCGAGTTGCCCGGCGAACCGGAGCCGCGCATCCTGATCTTCAACCGCACCGACAACGGCAACGTGAAACCCAGAGCAATCATTGGAGGGCCGAAGAGCGGCTTCCAAAGACTCTCCGGGCCGTTCATCGTCTATCCGCCTCGCGGGTGGATTATTCTCGGCGACCGGGGCGAGGGAGAGCTGGCCTCCGATACCGCTTATGTTGGCATATGGAGCGTGGAGGACGATGGAGACGTTCCGCCCCGGTGGCGCATTGGAGGCCCCAAAGGAGTGCTCCAGATGCCGCGCGGGGTGGCAGTCAATCCCAAGCACAAGGAGTTGATTGTGAGCGACAAGCGCCTCAACGCCGTGCTGACGTTTTCCTTCCCGGAGATGTTCTGAAGCGGCAGGGATGCCGGTTCAGAACATCCCTCTTGCCCGGTGCGCCGCCGCAGGGCGGCACCGCGACCCGACGAATAGCCGTGGTAAAATCCGGGCTAGAGGCGTGTCCGCGCCCGGTACGGAGCACAGACAAGAATGCCTGTTGCTAGCTGCAGGCCTTGCGGCCTGCACTCTCCAAGGCAGGCAAGAATGCCTACCCTACCTAAGGCAGAAATCTCTGTTGCTAGCTGTGCAGGCCTTGCGGCCTACACTCTCCAAGACAGGCAGGAATGTCTGCCCTACCTAAGGCAGAAATCTCTGTTGCTAGCTGTGCAGGCCTTGCGGCCTACACTCTCCAAGGCAGGCAAGAATGCCTACCCTACCTAAGACAAGAATGCCTGTCGCTACCTGACGCCGGGGTGGTATGCGCCTTTGCGCGATGAGGACGTTGCGGAGAAGGAGATCATGCGAGAAATTCATGGGGTCGCGGCGGCGGCCGTTGTGTTGCTGTTGGGTTTGTTTACCAGCGCATTCGCCCAGGGGAACGCTACATTGGGTGGAACCGTGAGCGACAGCACCGGAGCATTCATTCCCGGCGCAGAAGTCACGGCGACCGATGATGCTAGGGGTGTTGCCACCAGGCGCACGACGAACGAGAGCGGAGATTACGAGTTCACCCTGCAACCCGGGCTCTACACGGTAACAGCGGAGGCGCCCGGCTTTCAAACCGGGATTTACACCCAGGTCGAACTGAGGGCCGGCCAACAGGTCTCGCGGCACTTTACCCTGGAGTTGGGCGCGGTGGCCACGACCGTCACGGTCACGGTCGGGACGCGCGCACAGCCACGGTCGGTGACCGAGTCGATGGCGCCGATCGACGTCATCTCGACCGAGGAGATTCTCAGTCAAGGCGACACCGACTTGAGCAATCAATTGCGGACGATCATTCCCTCCTACAACGTCAATACCCAGCCGATCAGCGACGCGGCCACGATCTCGCGTCCGGCGAACCTGCGCAACCTGGCCCCCGACCACACGCTGGTTCTGGTGAATGGAAAACGCCGACATCGCTCGGCGATCATCACCTGGTCGGGCAATGGGGTGGCAGACGGCGCGCAGGGGCCGGACATTTCGGCCATTCCATCGATCGCGCTGCAACAGGTGGAGGTGCTGCGCGACGGCGCGACGGCACAGTACGGCTCGGACGCCATCGCCGGAGTGTTGAATTTCCTGCTCAAGGACGACCCGTCCGGCGGCAGTGTCGAGTTCCGCAGCGGGATCCACCAAGACGGCGGAGGCGGAGGGTACACCTTCGCCGGCAACGTTGGGTTACCGCTGGGCGCAAACGGGTTCGCCAACCTCAGTCTCGAATACGGCAACTCCAATCCGTCCGACCGCAGCATCCAGCACGCCGATGCAACGGCGCTGATCGCGGCAGGCAATGACAAGGTCCGCAATCCGGCCCAGATATGGGGTTCTCCGGAGATCGACGACGACCTCAAGCTCTTCGGCAATTTCGGCTATTTACTCAGCAATGGCCTGCAGTTCCACGCACACACGAACTACGCCAGCAAGAAGGTGGAAGGGGGCTTCTTCTTCAGGAATCCCAACACGCGCGGCGGCGTGTTCAGCAACGATTTCGGGGAAACCCTGCTCATCGGCGACGGGCTCGCCGCGCGCGGCGAAGGCTCGGCCCACTGCCCCACGGTAACCATTAGCAACCATGTGCCCGATCCGGCGGCCCTGGCCCAGGTTTTTGACGATCCGAACTGCTTCTCCTTCCAGGAGCGCTTTCCGGGCGGTTTCACTCCGCGTTTTGGAGGCGAGGCGACCGATGCGTCGGTCGTCGCCGGACTGCGCGGGTTCACCTCCAGCGGCATCGTTTGGGACGCCAGCCTGAGCGTCGGCTCCAACGAGGCGGACTTTTTCATCAAGAACACCGTCAACGCTTCCTTCGGTCCGGATACGCCCACGTCGTTCGATCCCGGCCTCTACAAGCAGCAGGAGATCGGCGTCAACTTCGACGTTTCCTACGCCGTCAACGACATGCTCAACCTCGCCGGGGGCACCGAATGGCGTGACGAGCAGTTCACTATCGGCCTGGGCCAGCGGGAGTCTTGGGACTTCGGTCCCTACGCCGCGCAGGGCTTCAGCGCCGCTTCCAATGGCTTCCCCGGCTTCAGCCCAATCGCGGAGGGGAACTGGAGCCGCAGCAACGTGGCAGTTTACGGCGACATCGAGTTGCGGGGCGGGGAAGAGCAATGGACCCTCGGCAGCGCCGTCCGCATCGAAGATTTCGAGGACTTCGGCACCACGATCAACGGCAAGCTTTCAGGGCGGGTGCGGCTCAGCGGGGCCGTGGCGCTCCGCGCCGGCGTCAGCAACGGGTTCCGCGCGCCGACGCCCGGGCAGCAGAACGCGTTCAATGTGTCAACCCGGTTCGACGCGACGCTCATGGACTTGGTGAATCGCGGCACCATTCCGTCGATTTCCGAGCTGGCGCAGCGGTACGGCGGGGGGCCGCTGCAGCCCGAGACATCGGTCAACTACACCGCCGGGACGGTCGTCGACAGCGGCCCCTTCACCTTCACGGCTGACTACTTCCGCATCGATCTGTCCGACCGCTTTGGGATCTCGCGAGACATCAATCTCTCGCCGGGCGAAGTTGACATCCTGGTTGCGGAGGGGATCACCAGCGCCAGCAACCTGCGGAGCTTCCAGTTCTTCATCAATGACTTTGCGACGAAAACTCAGGGGGTCGACGTGGTTTCGACTTACACGCCGCCCGCGCTCGGCGGCGACACCGCCTTCAGCGTCGCCTTCAACCACACCAATACTGAGGTCACGAAGTTCAACGCGCAGACGCTCTCGGCCAATCGAATCCGTCAACTGGAAGAAGCACTGCCCGAAACCCGATGGAATTTGAGCGCGAACCAGAGCGTCGGAAGGATGAACATCCTGGGCCGCCTGAGCTACTACGGCGGCTGGTTCGACGGCGACGACCCGGCACACTACGACGGCAAGCCCATCGTTGATCTCGAAGTCAGCCTGCCCCTCTCGGCTTCCACCACGTTGTCGTTCGGCTCCCGCAACGTGTTCAATACCTATCCGGGCGAGAGCCCCGCCGCGTTACGCAACGGGGAACTCTACAGCGAATACACGCCGTGGGGTTTCAACGGCGCCTACTACTATCTCGGCCTAAGCTACGCCTGGAAGGCTTCACAGTGATCTCGCTCATTCATGCGGCTGAAATCGGACCAGATAGCCTGATCCACCCGGCTAGTTGGGGGCAGTCTGGTACCCGGCCAGGGCAGCGCGGTCGACCGGCTGGCCGTTCATCCAGACTGCGTCGATCTTCCGCGAGTTGGTGATGTCAGAGAGCGGGTTGGCGTCGAGCACGATCAGGTCAGCCACCTTGCCCGGCTGCAGCGTTCCATATTTGTCCTCAACCCCAAGCATCCTCGCGCCATTCACCGTGGCTGCCTGAATGGCCTGCATGGGCGTCAGGCCCGCCTTCACCAGATGCTCCATCTCGCGGTGCTCCCACAGGCCTTGGACACGCGAGGCACCGCTGGAGTCGGTTCCGACCGCAATCGGGATGCCGGCGGCTGCAACCGCCGCCGCGTTCTTGAGCGCGGTTTCGTAGAACCCCCGCGACCGCTCCATTCCAGGACCGGCTGCCATTTCGTTTTGATACTCTTCGCTGCGCAATGTTTCGAGCGCGTCGGCCGGGATCATCAACGGCACTCCGGGATCGTCCAGGTAGGAGGTGTCCTGCGAAAAGGTCAGGTTGCCGTAATGGCCTATGAGCGTCGTCACCTGAGTGACGCCCGTTTCTTTTGCCAGCGCAAGGAATTCCTCATCCACTTCCTGATCCCGAACGCTGTGCGCCAGAGCATCCAGGCCGCGACGCATCAGTTCCTTGGCGTCCTCCAGGTAGAACATGTGCGCGAGCACTTTTAGGTTGTTCCGGTGGGCTTCGTCGATGATGGCGCCATAAAGCTCCGGGGTGATTTTGGGAAGCTCGCCGAGGCGGTCATCCACCCATATTTTGAGGACGTCAGAACCCTTCGCCAGCTCTTGCTGCACCATTGCCCGCGCCTCCTCCGGGGTGGTTGGCCGGTTGATTTCCTCGACGCTGGCGGGCTCCCATCCGTCCATTGCAGCGAAGCCGAGCCCCGCCGAGTAGAGGCGCGCTCCGCCAGCCAGCCCGGCGCGTTGATCGGCTTGAAAACCCATCATGGGTTCCTGATCGAGCCCGAGCGAGACGGAGTGCGTGACACCGTAATAGAGGTAGGAATTGGCGTCGCGCTGGACGCGCTCCCGCGTGTAGTTATCCATTCTCCGGTCAAACCCCTCGCTCATTGCCACGTGCCCGTGGAGGTTGAACATGCCGGGGAGGATGGTTTTCCCGGTTGCGTCGATTGTCCGCGCGCCGGGGGGAGGTTCCACGCTTCCGCGACTTCCGATGCTTTGGATGGTGTCGCCTGCAATCACAATGACCGCGTCTTCAATGGGCGTGTCGGAAACTCCGTCAATTACGGTCGCCCCCTCAATGACGGTGATCTCCGGGGCCGGGTCGGTTTGCTGCGCCGGTTGGCAGGAGGCCAGGAAAAAAACAACCGACAGCACGATAATAGAGTGCCACTTTTTCATCGGTTCCTCTCTTTCTCCAAAAGATTTTTGGATCCGCCAGGTCCGTAGGTGTCCAGATGTCGAGCGCCCGGCAAACTGAGGCCGTTGTACACCATGCAAGCCGAAAGAGCAAGAAACCTGCTGCCGCGCCCTTGGCGAGAGTTATCCCCCAAGAGTAGAAGGGGCTTGGCAGCCTCTTGACCGGAATTGGTTTCTTATGGGATAGTAGTCAAGATAGTCATTACTTTGCTTAATTCGGAAGGAGATACACCATGGCCACAGTGAAAGCTGCCCCACCGAGAAAAAACTTACTGCCTTACGATGGACTTCGGGGGTGGATGGACAAGCTGGCTGAAAATGGTGACCTCCGTATTGTCGAGGGTGCTGATTGCAACACCGACATCGGGATGGCCACCGAACTGCTTCAGCACCATACCGATGCGCCTGCCGTGATATTCGATTCGATTCCGGGGCATGAGAAGGGATTCCGCGTGCTGGTGAATATGTACGGAACCCCGGCGCGCATGGCATTGACCTTTGGCCTTCCCACCGATCTGAACAAGAAGGACCTGAGCCACCAAATTCTGGGAATCATAGAGAACAGCGAGCCGATCGCAGCCGAGTACGTGAACAATGGCCCGGTGCTCGAAAACGTGCAGACGGGCGACAATGTGAACGTGGATATCTTCCCCTCGCCCAAATGGCACGAAAAAGACGGAGGGGCCTACATCGGCACCGGCAGTTACGACATCACGAGCGATCCGGACACCGGCTCGGTCAACCTGGGAACCTACCGGGTCATGTCGATGGACAAAAAGACCGTCGGTTTCTACATCTCTCCCGGCAAGCATGGCCGCATCCATCGGGAAAAGTGGTGGAAAAGAGGCGAAGCTCTTCCCGCCCTCATTGTGGTAGGAGGAGACCCGCTGCTGTTGGTGGCTGCCTGCACGGAGCTGCCGTACGGCATCAGCGAGTTCGACTGGGTAGGCGGCTTGCGCGGAGAGCCATACCAGGTCATCCGGGGCAAAGAAACCGGTTTGCCCATACCGGCTGACGCCGAGATCGTCTTTGAAGGTTACGTATCGGAGGACAACAAGCGGGACGAAGGCCCATTCGGGGAGTGGACCGGTTACTACGCCAGCGGGGAGCGGAAAGAGCCCGTGATGGACATCAGAGCGGTGTATTACCGCAACAATCCCATCGTGATGGGTTTCCCGCCCCAGCGGCCTCCGGATGAACAGCAACGGTTCCGCGCCATCCAGCGTTCCGCCCTTCTGCAGCAGGAGATGGAGAAGGCCAGCGTTCCGGGGATTGCAGGAGTCTGGTGCCACGAAGCCGGGGGGGCGCGGATGCTGGTGGCTGTTTCGATCACCCAGCTCTATCCGGGCCACGCGCGTCAAGCGGGCCACGTTGCCGCCATGTGCCACGTAGGGGCTTATGCAGGCCGGTACGTGATTGTGGTGGATGAGGATATCGATCCCAGCAACCTGGAAGAAGTGATGTGGGCCGTGGCTACACGGTCTGACCCGGAGAACTCCATCGACATTATCAAGCGGGCCTGGAGCACGATGCTGGATCCGCGCATCCACCCAGCGGACAAGAAGGCCGGCAAGTTGATGAACTCCCGCGCCATCATCGATGCCACCCGCCCCTGGGAGTGGCGCAACCAATTCCCGGTCGTAAACTTGCCTACCCCAGAGTGGCGGCGGCGGTCAGAAGAAAAATGGGGATTCGTGGTCGAGAGGCCCGGCCAGAATAAGTAAGCCCCTCCACTGTTTCCGGGGACGGCTTGCAGAGCGCCGGTAGCGTCAGGCCGTCCACCGGAACCACTCTGTTTATCTTCAGTTGCAATATACGGAGCCGTTAAGTCGGCTTGCGGGACTCGGCTTGCAAGAAATCCGCCGGAGCCGGAAGCCAGCGATCCGCCGGATTTATAGACCGTGTTCATCGCCGGGGCCTGGGCGAAGGCTGTGGCTTTTTGAGGAAATAGGCGGGATTCCGCATTCAATACAAGGTCGTGTCAGATGGGTCGCGATGGCCGCAAAATAATCGGTCAATACATTAATTCTGAAGGCCGAATCGTTTGCCAGCGCTCCTACCAGGCGATTTTCGGCGACGTGCGATATCTCCAGACAGTCCAAGCCGGGGCCTGGGCGAAGGCTGTGGCTTTTTGGGGAAATAGGCGGGACTCCGCATTCAACGACAAAACCAGAGAAGTCCGGGCCGACCTCTTTCTCGACGATTTGTCCATTGAGGTCCGGCGCATCCCCGGCTATCAGACTTTGAAGGAGGTCTCGTGGTGCTGCCTTAAATCCGCCAAATACTCCACATCTATGCACCCCTCGTTCTTTGTCAAGCGGCACTGGCTCACTCTTAAAACCGAAGAAGATTGCGTGACGCTGTGCTTGGCCAGGAAAAACTATAAGGATATCCTCGTGCACGTAGAGGAAAAATCCGGGTTGAGCATTCAGAGAATCATTGAAGATTAGTTTCGTCATTCTGCCTTGCTCCGCTTGGCATCGCTAGGCCGGGCTTCCTCTTGGTTAGAGGGTTTTCACAGTTGGTGTAGCGCAGCCGCCAAAGTAGGGACAGGCAGAAATGCCTGTTGCTAGCTGTGCAGGCCTTGCGGCCTGCACTCTCCAAGGCAGGCAGGAATGCCTGCCCTATCTGAATGCCTGTCGCTAGCTGATTTTCATGCCGTGGGTCTGGTCACGCGGGATGTGCCGAGTCGCAACTGCTCCGAGAAAGGGTTTACGGTTGCGGCCAATGCCAGGCAGGCAAAGCCGGAGATGTTGGTGTAAAGAAACTGAAAGCGCTTGCTGAACACCACGCCGCCCACCTGCACCCCGCCGAGGTCCAAAAGATATTGCCCGGCTTTGATGTATTCGGCAGCCCGGTCAAAGGCAGCTTGGCTGGTCTTGGCGGCGAGCTGGTTTTCCCCCAGAGCATAGAATGCCGAGAAGATGTGCTCCGCCTCGACGTAGCCGGGAGGCTGAAAGCCGCCTTCGACGTCCTGGAAAGGCTCCAGGGCCTGCAAGCCCTCGCTCAAGCGGCCAGCCGGTTGAAACAGTCGGGACTGCTTTTGTCCAAAGGCCGTATAGCCGTGCGCCATTGGATACCAGGCGTTGTTCGGCGTTCCCGGAGCAGCGCCGCCGAGCGATATGGGCCAGCGCCCTTCAGCCGAACTCCAGAACTTCTTCGGAAAACGCCGGATGATGCGGGCAGCCAAGTGCGCATACTTGGCGGAGCGCGTCAGCAACCATAGCCCCGTCAAGCCGAGCGCTAGGTCGGTTTGTCCGGCGGCGAAACGGCTGGCGAGCCGCTGCCAACCGGGCGCAACGTTGCCTGCCGGGTTGATGGTCCCGCTGTGACGGATGCGAAACCAATAAGTTGCCGTGGAGGGCGCCGTGTAGATGAGGAACTCCTGTTGCAGCCGCAGAGTGGCCGTATAGCAATCGACGCTTCCAGCCGGGATGAAATTGGCGCCGTCGGTTGAGACCAGAACGTCGGCGACCCCCGCGTCCCTGGCCGTTTGGGTCACCCAGCGAACCTCGTCTGCGGCGTTCAAGGCGAGCGAGAATTGCAGGTAGTCCCGGCCGGCCAGAGTGAAATGCTCGTCGCTGGAAATCGCTCCCTGCGGCGCGTAAGAGGACCAGCCGCCGACGTAGGTCCAGAAGCTTTCTTCGCCGTCGTTGTGTTGCTGCAACAGTAGCCCGGCGGAGCTATACCTGCGGATGGCGTCGTGGTAGAGGAAGATGGTGGGCGCGGTCTTGTTCTGCCAGGAAGAGAAGTAGAAGCCGGTCTGCGGGTCGTAATTGTTGGCGATGAACCCGTCAACGGCTTTCCGAAACTTAGGCAGCAGGCGGTCCCGGGTGGCCGTGTCCCCGGAGAGCTTGCAGTACCACCACAGCACAAATGCCGGGAGGCACTGCACCGCATCCACCCACTTGATTTCGCTGATGCCTTGTTGCGCGTAAGGTCCCAGCCCGGGAATATAGGCGGGCGGCGGCGAGGGGTTCACCCGGTAGCCGATGTTCCATGCCCCGTCGTCGAAGGGGTTGCCGGGAGAGTTTGTCTGGATGCCCGCAAACCAGACCAGGAAGTTTCGCACGGCGTCCAGATAGCCTTGCATGCGCAGCGATTGGTAAGCCGCCAGAAGTCCCATGCAGGCATAGAGGGCATTGGAGTCGAAGTTGACGACGTGGGAGTCGTGGGCGTCCAGGAATGCGCCGTCGCCGCGAATCGCCGCCACCTGCTTGAGGTAGTCGGCAGCCAGCCGCAGCGCCTGCGAGTCGGTGCGCGAGAAGATCACCACCGCCGACTTGAAGTAGAAGAAGAAGCCGGACGAGGAGGCATTCTTCCTGCCTGAGTGCCGCAGCTCAATGTGGTAAAGGCCTGCCGAATGGCTGGAGGGAGCATCGTGATCGAGCAGTGTAATCTCAAACGGATTTACCGCCGGGTCAGCGTACAGGTCGATGGTCCGGTCAAAGCTGCCGTTGACATAGAGATCGACGATCCCTGAGTCGGGCGTCTTTTGCAGCCGCACATTGACCTTGCCGCCGGTGTCGAGTTGGGGATAGAAAAAGACGCCGGCAGCGAAATCGGTGGTGTAGGCGAAACCCGGAATGATTCCCCATTGCCCGGCAAAGTTGTTGGAGGAGTCCTCCAGCAAGCCCTGCGGCCCCCGGTAAAGATATTCTCCGCCGGTCTGCACGTTATGCTCCAGCAGCTCCAATCCATGGAAGTAAACAAAGATATCCGGCGGCGCGATGTCCGCCGTGACGGTGACGGTGTGAATGCCGTTGGGGACATCCGCCCGCAGAAGGACGGTGTCCAGGATGGTTGCCGGGTTGCTGAGGTCGAAGCTGCCGAGCGAGGTCCCGTCCAAGGTTACGCTGATCGAGCCGGAATCGGCTGTCTTCTGGGTGCGGAAGTACAGGTCGTGTTCGGTCGGGATGAAGTAAATCAAGGAAACCGAGTTGTTCTCCCGAGCAACCAGCAGCGTCCCGGAGGGATTCCAGGGCGTGCGGATGCTTTTGCCCGCCGCCGGGGCAATCCACTCCGAACAGGTGAAGTAATCACCGCCAGCATCACTGCCTGCGCCGGTCACCCCCACCTGTCCGACTCCGCCGATCTCCAGGAGCATGTTCACGGCAATAGTTCCGATCGAGGCCGGATAAACCTTGCTCCCGATCACGTTCGGCGGGTCTTGGTTGTCCAGCAACGGTTCGGCTGAGGCGACCGTGGTGTCAACCTCGTAGCCGAAGACCAGATCGTCGTGATTATTCAAGAATATTGTCTTGGCCATCAGAACCACACCGTAAGCGTAAAGTCCTCTCCGGGATCGGTGGTTCCCACCTGCGTGACGTTGACGGAAAGCTCGCTTCCACTGACGTTTCCTTTCTGCGACCCGGAGATGAAGATTCCCGTTCCGGAAGAAAGGCCCTGGTTTTGAATCGGGATTACTCCGGCAGGCCCGTAGGCGGCGCCGTCAATCTTGACCTGAAAATGAATCGGACGGCCCTGGGGAGCCCGCGCGACTCTGCCGGAGATCAGCCCGATGGCCGTCTCCGAGGGCATCACCAGCGGCATGGCCAAGTCCTGGCCCGTCGCCAGCGGTCCGGGGATCTGTATCGTCGCCAGTCCGCCCGCGGAGGAACGAAGGCCCGGCAGGGTTCCTAAGACGAACGGCTCAAAAGCGCCATAGACCGCAAAGGCCAATTCCACCGGCTCGGAGACGCCGCCCAGTCCGGTAAACTCCAACGCCGCGTGCAGTATGCGCAGGCGGCCCGGGCGGAAATGGATGACGTGATGAGGGCCGTTGGCCAGATCGAGCGTCGGATGCTGCAGCGTAAACCCAGGCGGCAATACAAACTGAAGCCGCCGCTCCGCCAGCCGGAACAAAGGCGCATTCGCGCCGGGGTTTCCTTTGCGTGTCAGCTTTTGCTCCCGCGCCACTTCCCAGGTGTTGGAGGTCGGCTCCGCATTCGCCGCTCCCGGCCCCACGATCTTCAGAATCTCCACGTCAACGTTGATGTAGTCCCCGACCCGGAATCCAGCGGAGGAGGCCACGGTAACCGTCAAGTCCTCTGACAGGAAGTCTCCCACAACGGTGGTTTCAACGCGGCTGGTCTCCTGGTCGGCCAGCAAAATCAGATCGCCGGTGCGATAGTCGGCATTCCTGGGAATGGCAAAGCTGAGCCGCAGGTTTCCGCCGAGGTCCGCCGAGAGGCTCCATAGGGGAGGCTTTTCCGGGGCAGCCGGACGACGGCGCAGCGTGGTTGCCACCAAGTTCTGCGAGGGGCCAGCGGTATCGGGGTAGGCGCCGGGATTATAAAGCCGGCAAAGCAGCTCCCGCGTCTCGTCCGGGAACTCGGCGGCTTCGATCACTTCAAAGGTTTCGAAGAGGGTGTCGCCAGGGGCAGTTCCCCAGGGGGCGGCGTCGTGCTTTACGCGAACCACGTCGCCCGGCATCACCGCCAGAGCGGCTTGCGTGGAACGGAAGCGGCAGAACAGATTGTTGTCGATGGAGCGGGTCAGCAGATAGCTTCCGATACGCTCGGCCTGGTGCTGCGCCAAGTTGCCCAGGTGCAGACGCGCCGTGATTACCCGACCGGTCCGGGCCTGCTGCGGCTGGTGGTTCCACAGCTTGGTGGTGACGGCGAAGTCGTTGTCCAGGTCCCGGAAGCTCATCTCCAGGCGGCTGGCGAGTTGCCGGGTATCTTTCCACCAGGCCGAGAAGGAGCCGTCGATGATGCTGTCCATGCCGAAGTCGAGGATGGAGCCGCGGGCTTGATCGATGCGCAGCGCGATGGTTCCGGCGGTGTCCAGCAGATGCCCCCGGCAGGTGAGCAGCAGCGTCTCCAGCGCCTGGTCGAAGTCCACCTCTTCGGTGAAGGCAACGTGGGAGACGAAGCGCTTGACCTGTTGACCGTTGATGGGGATCAGTGCGTCGCAATAATCGGCGGCGGCTTTGAAGGAGGCCCAATCGAGCCGGGAGTCGGAAAGGCCGCGCACCACCGTCAGCAGGTCGGCGATCTGCCAGGCGGGATTGTCGGAGTACCCGTAGCCGGTCCGGACGCCGTTGGAGTCGAAAAACCGTACCTTGCGAGTTTTGAAAATTCCCCGGACGATCATTTCCGGCCCCGGCGCGAAGACGTCGAACGGCGCGTTCAGCGCGACGTAGGCCGTGCGGGAGAAGGTCAGTCCCTGCACGTCCGGCGGGGTGAGCGAGTCCACCTTCTGGCCGCCGGTGAGGCCTTCCGGGTGGAGCGTGCCGTTGGAGCTGAGCTGCCCGTCGATGCCGGGATGGAAGTGGAAGTCTTGGGTTTCGGTCAGCAGCTTTTCGTTCGGGTACAGCTCCTCCACCGAGTCCCATTCGCCTTCGCCCAGGGCGATGAACAGGATGGTGCGGTTGGGGTCAGTCTGGTCCTTGAGGATTACGTTGCCGCCCACCAAGTGGCGTCCATAGGCCAGCGTGACGGGCTTGCCCAGCGAGGCGGTGAGGATGTCCGTGTTGGTTGTGCTGACTGGCATGGTTTCATTTGCTCCAGAGTTACAGAGGGCTGCCGCCGACATTTTCAGAGCGAGCGCGCAACTGGAAGGGTTGCGACCTATTCTGCGGCGCGGCGTTTCTGCTATTCACTGCACAGCGTGGCTGCGTTCTCTGCGCCTGCACGGCTGTTACAGATCGTCATCCCAAATATCCCAATCACCCAGGGCACGGTCGTCGCCGGTGTCAGGCGACTGTCCCTGGACGGCTTCGGTGAGGTCCCTGGTGACATGGATGAAGCCTGGGAAGCGCTCCTGGCGGGACCGCGCCAGGCAGGAGAGGAAATCTTTGGGGCAAGCCGCAAAGGGCCGTCCCGTGGCGGGATCGTCCGGATCGACTCCGTCGGTGTAGCCGCAGTTGGAGTCCTTGAAGTCCCACATGCACAGCGAGGCGTACTTGCGCCTGGGGACCTGGCTGGCGGTGGGGTCGAGGTCTCCGGCGAGGGTTAAGGCGGCCCGGCGCTCGTCAATCTCCATTTCAATGATAGGTCCGCGGAACAGCGTCACCGCTTCGTTCGCCTGCAGGAAGAGCCGCTCGAAGACCGCCTCGGCACCCTGCAGCAGGCTCTTCGCGGCCTTGAGCATCGCCGCCGTCTGAAGGTCAATGTTCTGCAGTTCCACCGCGAACGGCTGCAGATGGAGCTTCTGCGTGTAGCGCACCGGAGAGTTCATAACCAGGTGAGGCAGATAAAGATTGCCCAGGTGACGGATGCCCTCTTCGGCTCCGCAGCCCTCCGTAAACCGATAGGTCGTCGCGCCTACCGCAAATGACAGCAGGTGCACCACGCTGGAGGTGTCTTGCGCGATCAAAGTCCGGATGGCGCTGCTTAGTGTTCTAGCCATGACTCCTCGCTGTTATTTCGAGTCCCGTCTTGAGCGAAGCCGAAGGGAATGGAGCACAGGCCTTACCGGCCTGTACTCTAAGGGGGCAGGCAGGAATGCCTACCCTACCTACAGGCAGGAATGCCTGTCGCTACTTCAAATCAAATAATCCAAACTCGCCGGGTCGCCGCCGACTACTCTCACCCGGTGCAACCCCAGAGGGACGGTGGTGTTGGTTGCGCCCGATGCAGTGGCGTCCACCTCGTCCAGAAAAATGCTTGTGAACGGCCCGTTCAGGCGGTATCCATAGCCCGCGTAGAGCCACTGCCTGCCGTCGGCTGCGAGGTCGGCGGCCTGCGACACCGACAGGTTGACGGAGGGGTTGCCAGCGGCAAAACTGGGATAGGCGTTCATGGCAACGCCCACCGCCTCAATCAACTGCACGCGGATGTTGTGCACCTCGTTGGCCACCTCTTCATAGACCGGCTCGCCGTCGAAATAGACGGAATACTTTCTTCCGGCCGTCTTGTCGTGGTAGGTGAAAAAGTGGCTGCCAGCGGCGTTCAACATCTTCAAACGAAACTCTTCAATCAAGTCCCAGTCGGCTTTCGCACGGCGGTGGAACAGCAGCACAAAGACGCGGCGGGGCGGCGCCTTCTGGCGACGAAACTCGCGGGCACTCTCGACGCGCCCGCGCAGGAGGTTGGTTTCTTTGGTTCGCGTTACGGCGTAGTCGGCGTCAACGGGAAATATGTCTGTGGTTGCCATATGTCATCCTGATCCAAAGATTCCTGAAAACTAGTTCCTCGCCACGCACGGAATAACACCGTCGTGCCGGGGTCATCCCCTCAACACCCGGCTCGCCTGCCCTCCGCGCCGGAGAATGACCGGGATGGAGCGTTCCACCACTTCATTAAAAAACTCCTGGCTGGGAACCTCCAAGGTCACGGTCTGGCGGTCGCGCGCGGCTGCGTCCAGAGTCGTTCCGTCGTTCAAGCCCTCCAGCACGCTCGATCCGATCCGCTCGACCGCCTGCCGGTTCATGACGAACTCGCCGGGGTGGAGCATTGCCAGAACGCCTCCGCCGGGCGGGCGGCTGCCGCCGCCAAGGGCCACCAGTCCGCCGGATTGGAACTCCGGGATGGGCGCGAGGGCGAGCAATTGCCGCCTGCGGTTGCGTTCGTCCTCGGTGGCGCGGAGCGAACGGATGATCTGGTCAAAGAAGGGCTGCTGGGTCCGAATCGACTCGGAACGGACGAACTGTGACTGCATCTGGTTCCAGACCAGGTGAGCGGCGTCGAGGGCGGTTGCGAAGTCGATGCGAAAGCGCTCGAAGTCATCGAGAATTTCCCGCAAGCGAGCAAAGCCCTGATTGGCAATTGCCGTGTCGCGTTCCTTTTTGTTGCCGCCCCCGCCGCTGAAGAGGCCAACCAAGCCTCCGATCAAGGCTCCGACACCGGCGCCGATGGGTCCGCCGACGCTGAATCCGGTCAAGCCTCCGCCGAGCGCTCCTCCCAAAGCACTGACGGCGCGGTTGCCGTTGCCGACAGTCAAGGCACCGATGCCGAGGCCGGCCAAGGCAACTTGCGGCCCGGAGAACGGCCCGATCCCTTGCGGGAAGTTTTCAGACAAGATGTCCCCGAGAGGGGTGGTGGCCGGGAGGCCAAGCGTCTCGGCCAGGGTTAGATTGCGGCGAGAGGCCGGAAGAAGGCCGGCGGCAGCCCCGCCGAAAATCGTCCCGCCGAAGCTCAGCGTCCAGGCCTCCGCCATCTCCCGAACGGTCCGCTTGAAGAAGTCGGCGATCTGCCGCCAGAGGTTCTGGAAAACGCCGCCAGCAGTCTGCGCTCCGGAGATGATTCGGCCAAAGAAATTTTCCAGGCCGCCGGTCATTTCTTTCTGCAGGTCTCGGAACTGGAAGGCCTTTTCCATCTGCTGCATGGCGCGGGTGACCTCGCGGCTGTGACGGTGCAGGCGTTTCATATCTTCGGCGCCGCCGCCCGCCAGATCATCGAGCGCCGAACGCATCTTGCGGACCTGACCGATGGCATCTTCGGCTCCCGCAACTTCAATGACAATCGATACCGATTTCAGAGGCATTAGTTTACCGTTCCGCAGCGGGGGCATATTTTCCCTTTGACGGGAGCCCCGCATTGCCCGCAGGGACGGTATTCCCTGCGGAACCTTTCTTGAGCGGCGCGCAACAGGAGCAGCCCGTGCAGCTCCTCGGCGCGCAGCTCACTCCAAGGAATGGGGGCGACTTCCAGGGCCTGTTCCAGCAGCAACAGGTGCGCGATCCAGAGGTCAAAGGCATAGGGCAAGCGTCGGCGCTGGCGGCGCCTGCCGGGATGGCTGGGAGCGGCGCCGGGAGCGGTGAGATGCTGCCAAATCGACTCCTGCAATCCGGCACGGTCGCGGCTGGCCCGAACTGCCGGGTGGCGAGAGGGGTTGTTCAAGAGCGCGGGTTGACATCCCGTGTTCACTGTTTCGACTGGTATTCCGGCTGGCATCGGCATCCTGTGGTTGGTCTCCTTGTTTTGTTTACTGGGCAGTCAGGTACAGGCGGAGACACCTGCCCTGTAGCACAGGTGAAGGAAATGGAGCACAGGCCTTATCGGCCTGTGCTCTAAGGGGGCAGGCAAGAATGCCTGTCGCTACTTGCACAGGCCTTATCGGCCTGTACTCTAAGGGGGCAGGCAAGAATGCCTGTCGCTACTTGCACAGGCCTTATCGGCCTGTACTCTAAGGGGGCAGGCAAGAATGCCTACCCTACCTGACAGGCCTGGAGGCCTGTGCTCTAGGGGGCAGGCAAGAATGCCTGTCGCTACTTGCCTTCATACAGCGAACTACGTTCCTGGGGGCCGTACCACTCCGGCTCGCTGTCGATGCCCCCGAAGGAGGGAGGCGATGAATTGCCGTGCCCGGCGGCATGCAAAGCCAGCGCCAGCGCCCAGAAGCGGTCGGCATGTCCGTCTGCGGTACGTTCGGCATCGAAGCGAATGTTGCCCGCCGAGGTGACGATGCGCTTGACGGCGCTGAGGTCGAGCCGCAGGGAACGGTTGCCGGGAATCCGCAGGGTGCGCTCCTCGAAGTACCGCTTCATGCGGATAGCCATATCGTGCTTGACCGCGGCAGTGAAGGAGAGCGGCTCCACACGCCCCGGAAACTGCTGGGCCAGGCGCTCCGCCATCTCCATCCCCAGGCCGGTGGCATCGACCGCGCCGCGCCGACAGAAAGGGGCCAGGTCGCCGAGGGCCTTCTCCTGCGCGGAAAATTTGGTTTTGGGCATCTCCAGCAGAGCGCGAGTCCAGAAAACGTCGCCAACCTTCTCGACCAGGGCCACAACGGCCAGGTCGCGGAGACGGCCAACGTCATAGCCGAAGTAGCACTCTCTGCCGGGGACCGGTTGCCAGCCGGAAGGCAGCGCGGCGGTGGCCTCGGGATGCTCGCACTCGACAATCAGGTCGATGGGGAAGTAGTGATCGCGGTCGGAGTGGAAGACGCATTCGTATTCCTGCTGCCAGGTCTTTTCGTCCCCAGCGGCTTGGCGCAGCACCTGGGTGTCGATGGGGCAACCCTGGCGGACGGCTTGATGCACGTCGCACCAATGCCCCGACAGCAGGCTGGCGCCTTGCTCAGGAGAGGTTTTGCGGTCGCGGCCGGGATCGGGCGTTGGAGGACTGCCGGGAGGGCCATCGGCGAGACCGGCTTCCTGAGCCAGCTCGAAAAATTTTCCGCGCCGCCCGTTGGGGGTGGAGATGACCCGCAGCTTGAGGTTGCCTCGGGAGATGCGTCCGAAGGCGGCGGCCCATATGGCGCGGTCCTGCTGCTGGAAAGCAAACTCGTCGAGGATGATGTTGCCGGTGTAGCCGCGCGCGGTGGCGGGGTTGGCCGGCAGGGCGATGATGCGCGAGCCGTTGGAGAACTTCACCTCACGCTTGCGGATGGTCGTCCGGTCAAAGAAAGAGGTTCCCAGAACGCTTGCGGCAATCTGCAACGCTTTGGCATGCTGCTGAACTTTGTGCATGAACTCCAGCGACTGCCGGTCTCCCCGAGAGAGGACGATCCAGAGGGTCCGCTTTTGGAGGCAGTCGAGCACGGTTTCCAGGGCGGCGGCAAAGCTGAAGCCGACCTGCGTGGATTTGACCGCAATCTTGAAGCGCGAAGCGTCCAGGACCCATCGTTTCTGATAAGGGTAGAGAGGGAGCGCCGCCGGGGTTCTGGCCGGGGAATCCCCGCTTTTCAGCGTCTTCGTGCTCTTGTGCGCGCTCTTGTTCTCGCTCTTGGCAGCTTGCGAGGAGCGTTTGGCCGGTGGCATCAACTCGTTTTTCGGGGACCGCCGCCGAGGGCGCGCCCGAGCTGAAGGGGCCTGAGCAGCCGTGGATTTCGGTGATTCAGCAGGTTTTGATTTCTTATGAGGTTCCATTGTCTTCATCGGTTGCGGTCTGGTCCGGGTTCGGCTGCCATTCGTCATAGATTTCGTATATCTCCCGGATACGCCTGGCTTCGTCGGCTGTCAGGGGCTGGCCCCGTTTGGCTTTGCGGTCGAGCTTGCGGAGGGCCGCCTGCGCCTGCTTGCGGTTCAGCGCCCAGCGTTGCTCGACGACCTTGACGCGCCGTCCGGTGAGCAGCAGCCTTTCCTCTTTGAGCGCCAGCTCCCGCCGACTTCGCTCGGCGGACTCCAGTTGCAGCGGGGCGATCTTCTTGAACGGGCCATCGCGTTTAGTCTTCTTGAAAGCTTCGAGAAGGGCGGCGCGCAGCAAGCTGGAGATTTCGTGACCTTGCAGGCGGGCCTCTCGGACGAGCTTCTCGATCTTCAGGCGATCTTCCCGCTCTTTCTGCCTAACCCCCCAGTGATTGCCAACGATATGGGTTATGGACGACGGGGAGATGAGCTTTCCGCTCCGCTCCCGCAATGCGCGGGAGATGGTGCGGGCCGAAGCGTCCTCATCAAACATCTTGTAAATCAGTTTCTCTTCGGAGGCGGTCAATTTCAGCAGGGGGAATTGTTGCTGTTTGGGCATTTGTTTTTTAGGAGCACAGGCTTGGGGGCCTGTACTCTAAGGGGGCAGGCAGGAATGCCTGTTGCTAGCGCAGGCCTTGCGGCCTGTGCTCTAAGGGGCAGGCAGGAATGCCTGTCTTATTTGGTCTCGTAACGGTTAAGGCCTCGGAGTATGTCTGCTCGTTCATGGTTGCTGTGCGGTTACGCTCTGAAATGGAGCACAGGCCTTACCGGCCTGTACTCTAAAGGGGCAGGCAGGAATGCCTACCCTACCTAAGGCAGGAATGCCTGTTGCTACTTCAAAAGCGCACTCCGGGGTCGGTGAGCTTCTTGTCGAGCAGGAGGATGCCGCGTCCGGTGAGGGAGGCCGCGATAATTCTGTTCCGCGAGATCTTCTCGTCATAGCAGCGCTCGCAACGCACGAACCCGCCCTCCTCGAGATAACTGAGGTAGCCTTCCAGGTTCTTGTGAGCGAGCGGGATGTTGCGGTCCCGCAAAGCCAGTTGGAGATGGCGGAAGGTGATCAAATGGGGATATTCCTGCTTCGGCACCCAGATGATCTCACCCCGCCGGAAGTCGTGTTTCAAGGAAGCTCCCTTCTCACCGCGCATGGCCATTTCGCCAATCCTCCTTCAGTTGCTGTACGTGTTCTTGCAGGTCGTCAACAGTGGCGCGCACCTGCTCCAGTTTGTCCGAGTTGACTTGCATGGCCAGCACCAGATCGTGCTGGCTGCCGGAGTTGTGCTCCACGGTGTCGGCCAGCTTCTGCAAAGCGGTGGCGGTGGAGCGCTGGCTCTCAATGAGAGGGGGCGCATAGCTGTGAGCCAGCCAGAGAAATCCCACCAGGATGAACAATCCGGGCCCCCATCCGAGCAGCGGCGCCAGCAGCTCCTGGTATTGCGTCAGGGCGCCCGAGCGGGCCAGCTCCACCAACAGCACAATGAGCGAGGTGCCGACTACCGCTCCCGCCGCCGGTCCAGCAGCTTTCTTGAGACCGCCGGGGGAGGGAGGGGGAGAAGCGGGTTCCGTCATGGTGCTTTGATCCATAGTGTTGTTCTGCTTTCGTTAGTGGGCAGGTATGGAGCACAGGCCTTGCCGGCCTGTGCTCTAAGGGGGCAGGCAGGAATGCCTGCCGCTACCTACCTGTTGCTACTGCCTTCGACTACGCCTTGAGAGGACAGGTGGGCTTGTCCTGAGCGGAGCCGAATGGAGCACAGGCCTTAGCGGCCTGTACTCTAAGGGGGCAGGCAGGAATGCCTGCCGCTACCTACCTGTCGTTGGCACGCGCTCTTTCGAGCGCCATCTCCGGCGTCTCGGTGATTCGCACCGAGTCCCAGTCAATCTCACCTTCATCGCCGGCTGCCTGTACCGCCGCCAGGACGGCGGCGATTGCCAGACGAATTCCTCGATCGATCAATTGCAGTTGCTTTTCGCTTAAAGCCATCGTTGTTGTTCCCATTTCCTCGTGCTTGTCTTGTATGCGGGAGCCAGAAGCCAAGGAAACCGGAAGCCGGCATAGGCGTCGAAAGGCTTGCCCTTGGGGGTTCCGGCTTCGGGATTCCGGTCTCTGATGCCTGTCCCCGGTTTCTCTTCGAGACTTTCCACCAGGCTGTTGATCTCAAGGATCAGCCTGGGGAGGATTTCCAGCATCGCCTCCAAGCGAGCCGCATCACCGTCCGATTTCGTCCGGCTCCAAAGAGCGAAAGCATCGGCGGCGGTGTTGTGGGCGTCGATGAAGCGGTGTCCTGCGGCCTGGAAGCGGTTCCACTGCTGCTCGGTGATCAATCCGTGGACTGTAGCTTCAGCAACGTGACGCTGGATGGTCTGGTATTCCGCTTTGGTGATGGCGAGCGTTTGGTAGGCGGCGCGCTCCAGGTCATTACAGGAGGCGAGCAGCAGGCTCAAGCCGATTGCCGCAATCACGATCCGCAGCTTGCCTCGCCAGCCGCCGGTCCGTAACGGGCGCAGCGGCGCGAGCAGGCCCGCGACCAAGGAGGCAAGCCTCCCGATCCGCCCCTGCCGCCGTGAGGGGCTTGGACGGATGTTCCCGGCGCTCACTGAGGCCGGGGAAGGGAGGCTCGTATTGAGGCGGGAACCGGAAGGGGCGTCAGGAACTGCAGCCGGCGCATCCCCGAAAGGATGGCTAGACGGCGGCAGTCCCGGAAGCGACACCACGGCGGGCGGAGACAGGTAAAGGCGATAGAAAGTCAGCCGCCCGATCTTCACGGTCTGCTTGGCGGGGTTGGCCCAGGAGGGTGGTTGGATGGAGTCGTCAAAGTAATGATCGCTGTTGGCCGTGAGGGCGTCGGGCGGTTGCTTGCCGGGGTCGCTGGAGCGCAGCGCTTCGCGGGCGCAACGAAGACACCGCTCCCATGCCTGCGGCTCGGCGTGATCGAGCGGATGCAGCAGCTTGGCGCGATTGGGGTCGGAGGGGTTGAAGCAGGAAAACTGCCAGGGTTGCAAAATCACGCGGCGAAGATTTTCCGCAAAATCCGTTCCCGGCTTGGAGCCGAAGAGCCGCCGGGGGTTTCTGGCCCGGTTGAGGACCAGTTGCGCCACGGCCCGGCGAGCCAGGTCGCTTTCGCCCCGCGCCTCGCCAAACAGACACATGGCCAGCAAAACGGAGAGTTCCTGCTCTGCAATGGGCTTGGCAGGGTCGGGAAGGGTGGTTGCGGAGGCTGCAAGGCCTTTGCGATTCGTTGCGTTCTGCGTTTTTGTCTTGCGCTCTTGGTTCGTCATACAAGTCAAGTTTCAGGCAGTGGGAAATTGGGGGCAAGAAAACTATTCCGAAAGTTCCGAACCTGCCGAACCTACCGAACCTACCGAATCTGCCGAGGATACCGAGGGAACCGAGGGAACCGAAAGAACCGAGGGAACCGAATCAACCGAACCTGCCGAAGATACCGAGGGAACCGAGGGAGCAGGATAGGCCGATAATTCCGAGGATACCGAATCAACCGAGGATACCGAACTTGCCGAGGATGCCGAGAGAACCGAAGGAACCGAACCTGCCGAGGATGCCGAATCTGCCGAGGGTTCCGAGAGAACCGAGGGAACTGGATAGGCCAATAATTCTAAAAAAACGCCGCCGGAAATCCAGCGAGCGGAGAAGGCAGGAATCGGCGGCGGTCGGCGGATTGAGGACCCGGAGGCGGTGACTCATCCAGCAAGAAAAGCAGCCGGCGGGGTGCGGAGCTGGATGGCTCCTTTTTGAGCAGCGGTCGGTAAAAGTTATGCCGCCAAAAACTGAGGCCGTCGCGCCCGGCAGTTCAAGCCCAGCCACATTTGCTATGCCCCGGATGCTTTCGCCATCGCCGCTTCGCATTTGACGCCGGTCGGTTGAGACCTCTATAATGAATAGGTTCAGATTCCAAGGGTGTTTGGTCGCTGTTCCGCCAGATGAGTTGGCGCTTGCCGTGAGTGGCTCGCGGGAAGCAGCCAGCAGTGGCCGGGGCGGCAGAGGCTGGAGGTGTCGATGTACGCCGTCATCGAGACGGGCGGCAAGCAGTACCGCGTGGCGCCGGGTGACGTGATCCGCGTGGAGAGCTTGCCGGGCGAGAAGGGAAGCGCGGGAGAGGTCGGCCGAGTTCTGGCCGTCTCACCGGAAGAAGGGAAGATGCTGACCGGCGAGGCGGTGGCCCAGGCAAAGGTGGAGGCGACGATTTTGTCGCATGCGCGGGGCCGGAAGATTCTGGTCTTCCATTATAAGAAAAAGAAGCAATACAAAAAGACTCACGGGCACCGGCAGAGCTACACGGAGTTGCGCGTCGATCAAATTACGCTGCCGCCGGAAGAACCGCTGAAGGCGCCACCGGAGACTGCGCAGGAGTCGGCGCCGGAAGCTTCCTAGAGAGGGCCGCCGAAGGCGTCGCCAAAGGCTACGGCAAAAGCCCACGCCCCGCGAAAACAGGGCGGAAGGGCAACCCAAAAGCGGCGGCACGACCAAGGGCTGATTTCATCGGACAGGGCGGGAAAGTTGGAACCAGGGAAAGCCTGAAGGAGATCAAAGCATGGCACACAAAAAAGGATTGGGGAGTTCGCGCAACGGCCGTGATTCGAACGCGCAGAGGCTGGGAGTCAAGCGGTTCGGCGGCCAGGTGGTCACGGGCGGCTCCATCCTGGTGCGGCAGCGCGGAACGCCCTTCAAACCGGGAGAAAACGTGGGCCGGGGCAAGGACGACACGCTGTTTGCAAAGATCAGCGGCGTAGTCCGTTTTGTGAACCGGGGCCGGCATGGGAAATTCGTTCACGTTCTGCCCGCAGAGCCAACCGCCGCTCCGCCGGCGAGTTAGGACAGTCCGCCGAAGAGACACGCCGGCGGGTTGCCGCCGGTAATTGCCCAGCGCTGTTTGGGTGGCGTCTGGTTTCGCCGCGCGGGTTCGCGCTTGATTTCTTGGCGGAATCATTCCGCTACAAGCCTGCCAGGAGAATAATTCCGATTGTGTTTGTGGATGAGACCAGAATTTCCGTCAAGGCCGGCGACGGCGGCAACGGCTGTGTCGCTTTCCGGAGGGAAAAGTTTATCCCCCGGGGAGGCCCAAGCGGCGGCGACGGCGGCAAGGGCGGCGACGTGATTCTGGAAAGTTCCGAACGGCACAACACCCTGATTCATTTCCGATTCAATCCAGAGCACAAGGCCCCGGGGGGAAGACACGGCGAGGGGAGCAACCGGAAAGGGAGAAGCGGCGAGGACTTGGTGCTGAAGGTGCCGGTGGGTTGCGTGGTTACGGAAGAAGATTCGGAAGTGAAGCTGTGCGACTTTGACCATCCCGACCAGCGGTTTGTGGTTGCAGCCGGAGGACGGGGCGGGCGGGGCAATGCGCGTTTTGCCACTTCCACGCACCAGACGCCCCGGGAGTCGGAGCCAGGCCGCCCCGGCGAGTTTTGGCGGCTGCGGCTGGAATTGAAACTTTTGGCCGACGTCGGGCTGGTGGGTTTTCCCAACGTGGGGAAGTCATCCTTGCTGCGCCGGATTTCCGCCGCCCGCCCGAAAGTCGCCGACTATCCCTTTACGACTCTCGAACCTTGTCTGGGAGTGGTCCGCCTGGAGGAAGAAGAGAGTTTTGTGGTGGCCGATATTCCCGGACTGATCAAGGGAGCGCACAGCGGCCATGGCCTGGGATTGCGGTTCTTGCGGCACATTGAGCGAACCCGCCTGCTGGCACACTTGATCGAAGCCAGCGAACTGCAAGAATCCGATCCGGAGCAGGACTTCCGCACCCTTATGGAAGAGTTGACCCGTTTCCAGCCCGAACTGGCGCGCAAACCCATGCTGCTGGTCGCCTCGAAAATGGACCTTGCCGGAGGAGCCCGTCGGTTGCGCGCCCTGGAACAACTGGCGGCTCATCGGAACCTGAAGCTGTTTCCGGTATCCGCTGCAACCGGGGAGGGGTTGGAGGAGTTGAAAAACAGCATTGCCGACCTGCTGCGCGAAGGACGGCGCGCCGAACCGGAGCCAACCGCCTCCACGCTGCCGAAGTCTTCTGTCACGTGGGGCGATGCAGCCGGCATAGCAGAAAGGGAGCAGGAGTGAAGGTTGCCTTGTTTGGAGGCACCTTTGATCCGGTGCACTCCGGACATCTTTCCGCCGCGCAAGCCGCGCTGCGGACTTTTGCCCTGGACCAAATCCATTTTGTTCCGGCCAGTTTTCCTCCTCACAAGCGCGGCCGGCCCCTCACTTCCTTTGCCCACCGCTACGCCATGATCGTCCTGGCCTGCGCGGGCTTGCCGCAATTTGTCCCCTCTTTGCTGGAAGCCTCGGAACAGGGCGGCGAGGAGGTAAATTACTCTATTACCACCGTCAGGAAACAGGCGGCTTTGTTGTCATCGGAGGACCAGCTCTTTTTTCTGATCGGCGCCGACGCCTTCCTGGATGTCCCCCAATGGCACCAATCGGCTGCCTTGCTGAATTCCTGTGATTTCATCATCGTCAGCCGGCCAGGTTTTCCGATTGAGGAACTCGAAAAGGTGGTGCCCCCGGAGCTACGGACGGGCTACGCGACCGAGAACAGAATCCCGCTGCGGCGGACGAGTCTGCACTTGCTGACAACCGTCAAGGCGGATGTCTCCTCCTCCACGGTCCGGCGCCTGGCCTCGCAAGGGAAATCCCTCTGCGGGCTGGTTCCGGATTTGGTGGCCGAGTACATTCAAAAAGCACAACTATTTCATGAACCCCAAGCAGGATAGGCAAAGATTGCCGCTGGACGCGGCGGTGGAAGCGGCGCGGGACAAGAAAGCTAAGGATATTCTTGTCCTGCAACTGAGCGGCGCGGCTGCCTTCACGGATCATTTTCTGATTTGCAGCGGTAGCAGTAACCGGCAAAATCAAGCTATCAGTGACGAGATCAACCGCCGTCTGAAGCAGCAAGGTTTGCTGCCTGACCATGTAGAAGGCTATAATCACGCCGAGTGGATATTGATGGACTACACGGACTTTGTGGTTCACATTTTCTCCGAGCAGGCCAGAGGCTTCTACAACCTGGAACGGCTTTGGCGGACCACTCGCCGAGTGCCGGAGGAGGCTGAGTTGTGAACCGGCTGCCGCCTGCTACTTAAAGTAACTTGAGTCTGGACAGCTTCGGGGAAGCCTACGAGAGTACAATTCGAGTCGGCTGTCCGATTCCCGAAGAGCTTCCGAGAGGGCCATCCGGCGGGGTAAATACGGCATGGAAGTACGGGTATTCTGGATTGGGAAGACCCGTCTGCCGGGAGTGGCGGCCTTGACCGAGGAATACAGTCGGCGACTGGGGCGGTTTTGCCAGTTTCGCGCCGAGCAGATACGCGGCAAAGGGAAAGGAAAAGGGGACGGGAAGGGCGAGGAAGCAGTTCTGCGAGCCTGTTCGGAGGGCTTCTTCCGGGTGGTGCTGGATGCTACCGGGAGTTTGTGGACCTCACAGGATTTTGCCCGGTTCTGGCAAAGCACCCGCGACAAGGGAGTTCGCGGCATTGCATTTTGTGTCGGCGGCGCGGACGGCTTTTCCGCCCCGTTCCGGCGAGAGGCCGATATGCTACTCTCCCTATCGCCCCTGACGATGCCCCATGAGTTGGCGCGAGTTGTGCTGCTGGAGCAACTCTATCGCGCCTGCGCGTTGCTCGCCCACCATCCCTATCCGCGCTAGGGGCTCTCGCCGGCGGTTCTCACGCTTAGGGGCAGCAAAGAAAGTTAACTAGACTGCCAGGGAAGGCGAAGTTTTCGACAAGACAGTCCTGCTGGACATTCGGTGCGTTTCAGTATCCGATCCTTTTAGATAAGGGTCTGGTGAGAGGAAATCATGGCGTGGTTTCGCAGAGAAAAACAGCCCATCCAGCCAGCGGAAGGGTCGCGGGTTCGCACGGAAGGCTTGTGGATCAAATGCAACGGATGCCGCCAGATTATCTGGAAAAAAGACCTGGAATCGGCCTGGAATGTCTGTCCCCGTTGCGGCTTTCATTTCCGTCTGAATGCGAAGGCTCGCCTGCGGCTTTTATTTGACGACGGGAACTATACGACCCAGGATGCCGGCTTGGAAACAACCGACCCGCTGAATTTCGTGGACTTGAAACGCTATCAGGACAGGGTGCAAAGCAGCCAGCAATCCACGGGTTTGAAGGATGCGCTGATCAGCGCCGAAGGCCGCATGGGGGGCAAGCCCGTGATTGTCTGCGCCATGGAATATTCCTTCATTGGCGGGAGCATGGGCTGCGTGGTGGGGGAGATGCTGACGCGCGCCATCGAACGCGCCGTGGCTGGCCGGCTGCCGCTGGTGATTGTGTCGGCATCCGGCGGCGCACGGATGATGGAAGGAACGGTGAGCTTGATACAGATGGCCAAAATCAGCGCCGCGCTGGCACGGCTCGATGAAGCCCGCCTTCCTTTTCTCAGCGTTCTCACCGATCCCACCACGGGCGGCGTGACGGCCAGCTTCGCCATGCTCGGTGATCTGAACATCGCCGAGCCGGGAGCGCTGATCGGTTTTGCGGGGCCGCGCGTGATCGAGCAGACCATCCGGCAGAAGCTTCCCGAGGGGTTCCAGCGGAGCGAATTTCTTTTGCAACACGGGATGCTGGATGCGGTGGTGCCCCGTCAGGAGCTAAAAGACTTTCTGGTGCGCTCCTTGAGTCTTTTCATGGATTGAGACGGATGGATTACGCAGCAGCCACTCAATACTTAATTTCGCTCGGTAATGAGATTCGGGCTTCGGTTTCCGACAACGTCCACAAGCTGGGGCTCGAAAATATTACCGAACTGCTGGAAGATTTGGGGCGGCCGCAGGACGCCTGCCCCAACGTCCTGGTCGCGGGCACGAACGGGAAGGGCTCGGCCGCAGCCATGCTGGAAGCGATGCTCCGGGCGGCGGGCCTTCGCTCCGGCCTCTATACCTCGCCGCATTTGGTGGAGATCAACGAACGAATTCAACTCGGCGGACATCCCATCCCTCCCGCTGAGTTCGCCGGACTGTTTACGTTCCTTCGCGGACGGATTGAGAGGCTCCTGGCGACGGGACGGCTGCGGTTTCACCCCACCTACTTTGAATGCCTGACCGCAATGTGCATGGAGCACTTTCGCCGGCAGAGGTGCGATCTGGCGGTCCTGGAGGTGGGCATGGGCGGACGGCTGGATGCCACCAATACGTCAACCCCCTGCGTTTCGCTGCTCACCGAGATCGACTTCGATCATGAACGGTTTTTGGGAAACACCATTGCAGCAATTGCTTCAGAGAAAGCCGGGATTATCAAGCCGGGATCGGTGGCGGTCAGCGCGGCTTCCCATCCGGCAGCCGTGGAGGTGATTCGCGCAAGGGCGCGCCAACAAGGAGCGCGCCTGGTGGAGGTCCGGCGGGAATATTTCGCCGAGGAACTTTCCCGGCAGGAGGGGCAATATAGTTTTCTGGCCTGCGCGAGCGATGGGACTTCGTTTCCCGTGAAACTGTCGTTGCGGGGAAGGCATCAGGTGGACAATGCCCTGGCTGCCATTGCAGCGGCAAAAGCGCTGGCGCGGCTGGGAATTGCCGTATCAGAAGAAAACATGCAGCAAGGCCTGGCCTCGGCCGAGTGGCCCGGGCGTCTGGAATTGTTTCGGGAGCGTCCACGTGTCTTCCTGGATGGCGCGCACAATCCGGCTGCGGCGCGTGCGCTGGTTCGCTTCTGGGAGGAGAATTTTTCCACCCGCCGCCTCTTCCTGGTCTATGGAGCCATGCGGGACAAGGCGGTCCATGAGATCACTGAGATCCTGTTCCCCAAAGCCTCCGCGGTTGTGCTGACTCAGCCGGAACAGTTCCGAGCCGCTTCCCCGGAGACGCTGCGGGAGCTTGCGAGCCACCTGAATCACAGGCTGGTGATCGAGCCCGAACCAGTGGCGGCTTTGGAAGCGGCGCTGGAGATGGCTTCTGACGAGGATGTAATTGTCGTGACCGGCTCGCTGTTTCTGGTGGGCGACATCAAGCGGCTGTGCGCTCCGGAAGCCGGAAGAGCGGATCGGCTGCGGGAACCTGTACTGACTCCCTCGGGCGACCGCTGATGCTGTGGAACTCGCTGAGTTGGATTCGCTCGATCCTGTTTACCATTCCTCTGGTTGGTCTATACACGATTGTGATGGGCAGCCTGTCGCTCGCTGGCTCTCTGGTGGAGCGGCAGGGGCGCTTCCAGCACGCCTGCGCCCGCGTCTGGTCGCGCATGATCCTGGCCACAAGCTTTGTGCGGGTGAGCATCGAGGGCCTGGAAAAAATCGATCTCTCAAAACCTCCCGTCTTCTGCTCCAATCATCTGAGCTATTTAGATACGTGCGTCGTGTTCGGGTTCTTGCCTTTCCAGTTCTGCATCGTAGCTAAAAAATCGCTATTTTCGATTCCCTTTCTGGGGTGGCACCTGAGCCGGGCTGGTCATCTGCCGGGCGATGTACGAAACCCGCGGGAGGCGGTTCGCAGCCTGGCGAAAGCCGTGGAGCGAATCCGCCAGGGCACGCCGATCATCCTGTTTCCGGAGGGAACGCGGAGTCCGGACGGAACGCTGCAACCGTTCCTGGCCGGCGGCTTCCGCCTGGCGCTGGAAACTCGCGCGCCGGTCGTTCCGATGGTCATCGTGGGCACCCGGGCGGTGATGGCGCCGAGCTCGATCAACATTCAAGGCGGCCGCGTTCGCCTGATTGTGGGCGAGCCGATTTCGACCGAAGGGATGAGCAAGAAGGATAAAGACCGGTTGGCCGAGAAGGTGCGGGATGCTATTCGGGGGATGTTGCAGACGGCTTAGCACCTATCAAACAATTGGTTCAGAGAAATGGATCAGCATTGGAAGAGATCAGGATTGATGAGAATGGTGAGGGATGTCTCTGATCCTGCGCGCTATAATATGCCGACTTCAGTCAGGAGGAAATGATGCTGCTCTTGTCGCCGGATGACACGCGCGGACTGATCAGTATGGCGGAAGCGATCGAGTGTGTGGAGCAGGCAATTCGTGAATGGGGAGAAAACGCACGGCTGAATTTTTCCCGGCGGCGGATTCACAGTCCGGCCAATGCCCGCGTCAGCGTTCACCAAGGCACAAGCCCCGGACTTGGGGCCGCCGGCCTGATGACCCACTGCGAACTGGTCCGCGTCCTTCCGAACAACATCCAGCGATATGCACTGAGGGGCAGGCCGGTCACGGTCCTTTACAGCGCAGAGACCGGGGAGTTGCTCTGTATTCTGATCGGGGAACTATCGGCGCGGGAGCTGGTGGAAAACGGTATTGAGACGAACTCCGTGATTGAGCTGCGCACGGCGGCGACCACCGCCGTTGGCATAAAGCACGTGGCTAGAAAGGACGCGGCTTCCGTCGGGATCATCGGCTCCTCCGGCCAAGCCAAAAATCATCTGGCTGCTTTGTGCCAAGTCCGAAAGATCAAAGAAGTAAAAGTCTATAGTCCTACTTTGGCAAACCGCACGACCTTCGCGGAACAGATGAGCAGGCTGCTGAACGTTGCGGTCACTCCGGTTCAGGAACCAAAACAGGCGTGCCAGGGAGTGGACATCCTGATGAATACCAGCAACGCCAACTATCCCGTTTTTAAAGGGGAGTGGCTGGAGAAAGGAATGCACGTCAACGCCTTTCAAGCGAGCAACATCGGCTTGGTTCAGAGCGGGTACATCGCCGGGAAGCGGCGGGAGCTCGATGACGAAACGATCCGGCGGACCGACCTGTACGTGGTCTTGTCCAAGGAGCAGGCCGTTCAGGATCAGCAGGACGGGATCTTCGACCCGGTGAACAAGGGGCTGACCAATTGGGACCAGATGATCGAACTGAAAGACATCGTGGCTGGAAAGGCCAAGGGACGCAGCCGGGACGACCAGATTACCTTGTTCAATAACAACGCCGGGCAGGGAATTACGGATGTGGCCCTGGGAGCGAAGGTTTATGAAAATGCCCTACGGAAAGGCGTAGGCTTAGATTTGAAGTTCGATGGCGCCCAGGCACGCGACCCGGAGCTTTTGAGATCGATCCGTGATTCGGCATGAGTGGAAGCCCCGCCAAACGTTAGTATCCCCAACTTAGGAAAAAGGCAGCTCGGGGAGAGGTATCGAACCATCCTGTCCATCCAGTTGGCCCCTCGTGTCGAGGATTCGCGGAGAAACCCCTGCGGAAAGCCAGTATCACCACCGGAGTATCCAGAGGATAGCCGCCTTTTCGGCGACGGGGATGAGGAAGTAGTTTCAGACTGTCTTGTGAGAATACCTGCAAGAGGGGATATTCCCCACTTTTAATCATGTAGAAGAGCTTGATTTTCTTGCTAAAAATCCAGTAATTTTTTTCTAGAATCCCTCCAAGATGTGTTAAGATCATAGATAAGTTGACATCAAGAAAATCGTAATCGACTTGATATCAATAGGTTATATTGATTTTTATTCTTCCTTTTGCCGGCGATTTTGCTGGAACCTGCGAGGGAGCTTGAAATATCGGACGAAAAGGGAAAGTGAAGGGGCAGCTTCAGGCAATGACAGCTACTGCCGTCCACATATGATTTTGCGAATTCACCAGCAATTGGTAACGTATTCGGTCACCGCCATCGCGGTTTCGGCCTTGTTAGCTGTTTTTCCATCGCATATCGGAATCGAAGAAGCTATCCCGGAAGAAGCAGCGCCGAAAAACAACGTCCTGTTAGCGCAGGTAACGGCCTACTCGAGTTCGCTAGACGAAACTGAGGGCGACCCGTTTATTACGGCATCAGGGAAGAGGGTCCGCGACGGAATCATTGCTTGCTCCAGAGAATATCCGTTCGGGACGAGGTTTCTGATTGAAGGCAAACTGTACGTTTGCCTGGACCGGCTGGCGCGGAAATACGATCACAGAATCGACATCTGGAAGCCGAACAAGGCGGAAGCGCTGCAGTTTGGAAGAAGGGAATTACCCGTCGAAGTTTTCTTGGACGGAGTGGACGAGGAGTACGCGCTGCTGGACTTGGGGATTGTCGGTGAAGCGGGGCCTCGACACCTGTCCCGGTAAAAAATTAAGGGCCTATCCCAGATTTTGAATGGCACTGCCGATTATTGAGGCGAGTATTCCGCATCAAACGCCTGAAAACGAGGGAACACAGAGACGCGCTACGATTTTTCCTTGTGGGATCAAGGAAGGCCTCTGACCTGCATCTCGTTTCTCGATCACTACGCTCGCTTGCTTCCACCGCAGATTCGAACATCACTTTACTCGCCACCCATCTTGCTCAAGCCCGAACAACCACCGTGTCTACGTCTTTCTCACCCTCCGAGCGGGCAATAATCGCTGCAACGCAGGAATCGCCGAACACGTTGACCACTGTGCGGTACATGTCCAGCGGCCGATCGATCGCAAGCATCGCGCCGACAATCAAGGCAACCTGCGGGCCGGTCAAATTGACAGCCTCCAAAACGATAAAAATTACGACCAACCCGGCAGACGGCACGGCCGCCGCGCCGATCGACGCCAGCAACGCCGTGATCACGATCAATATCTGTTGATCGAAGCCCATAGAAGCACCCATCACCTGAGCAATAAACAAGACCCCGGCGCATTCAAACAGCGCAGACCCATCCATGTTCACGGTAGCTCCCATCGGCAGTACAAATGACGTAACACGGTTTGAAACTCCAACTTTCTTCTCGACGGCGTTGATCGTGACGGGAAGCGTCGCGCCCGACGAGCTGGTCGAAAAGGCCATAAAAATCGGGTCAACCATGTTCTTAAAGTGGACCAGCGGATTGATGCCACCCAAAAACTTCAACAACAGTGGAAGCGTCAAGAACAGGTGAATTGTCAAACCGATAAATAAGACTAGGGCATACTGCCCCAGCGCCTTGAAGGAGGCCAAGCCCGTCGTTGCAACCAAAGTCACGATCAACGAGAAGACCCCGATCGGCGCTACAAAACGAATAATTCCTGACGTCAGCCTCATCATCGCTTCGAAGGCCGGACCGATTAAACGCAACAGGGGGTCACGATGATGACCTGGGAGAGTGGCGATGCTGATGCCGAGCACGATCGAGAAGAAAATGATCGAAAGCATTTTCGTTCCCGACGCGGCTTCGACAATGTTTTCTGGAACTATATCAAGGATCAGTTGCACTGGCGAGGTCACAACCGTGAGATTCGGCAATTCATGGGTTTCGGCCCCCGCAATGTCGGCTCCAACACCCGGCTGCAAGGTGTTGGCCAGTACCAATCCCGTGATCACCGCAAGAAAACTGGTGAGCAGGTAGTAGCCCAGGGTCTTTCCAAATAACCGTCCCAGTCCCGCACTACCCCCAACCGACGCCACGCCGTAAACGATCGACGTCAACACAAGCGGCACGATGATCATCTTCAACAACTTGATAAACAGTTGCCCTATCCAACCAATCTTGTCCGCCAAGGCTTCGCCTCCGACCAGTCCGGCCAGTGTGCCCAAAATCATGGCGATGGCAACCTGCCAGTGAAGCTCTTTGAACCAAGGTATTCCGTTCGTAGTCATAATGTCCCTTGTCATAAATTTGACCCACCCCCGCGAGCGACCTCAACTGTTAAGTTAGAGCTGGAATCATTTGGAGCCCAGCCTTTTTACTTATCGTGAAAGCGGCCTTGCGCTGCTCCCATTTTGTTGATTTTTTCCTTCTGTGTACTCAGGAGTTTCTTCATCCGAGGGGTCCTCGCTTGGGTCTACGAGACGAGGCCAGCGGAACAATCTTCGAACCACGGATGACGCGGTCGCGCGTGAGCAGCGGCACGTTATACACGACGCTGGTGGCGGCAATGATCTCGTCCACCGGATCGCTCTCAAAGTCGGGACGGGTCGATGCACGTGCAACGACGAGGTCAATCGGCCAGATCAAGCCAGTCCAAAAAGGCCAAGCACTGCTCCTTAAACTTTGCGGCTGCAATTGTTTTTCATATCACTCCTCAAATTTGTCCATTTGAACAGTGGTTCGATATCGAGCCATCCGTTGTTCGAACCGTTCCGGGTTCCAAGGTATGACGTAATTCACCATCAGCCGGCAGAACTGTAAATCGCTTTCTTCGCTGGCGGCATCGGAGGGGTATTAGGGGCAACTTCTTGCAGTGACTCCTGACTGATCCCTAATTGCCCCCGGCTGTCAAAAGATATTATGGGATGAGTCTGGACAGATAATCAGTGAGAACAGCGGACAGCTTTGGATGTGGAGTTGGTGGAGGCGGGGGGAGTCGAACCCCCGTCCGAAAAGGCCCTTGACTAAAAGCCTACATACTTAGTCGGGTTCGAAAAACTTCACCGTCGGCAACATCGAACCGACAAGAATTACCGACCGCTAGTCCGGAAAGTTTCGCCCTTCCTTCACGGACCGAAAAGGAAGAACTAGCCCGTTAATCGTCGCCGCATCCACTCCCACGGGCTGAAGCCGAGCGACGCGCCACTTTAATTAAGCAGCGAGAGCCAATTCAGGATTGGCAATTGTGTTTTTGTCCACGCGATTGCGGGTGCATGGACCCCGGTATGCCTTTTAGTCCTTTTCCTTTCCGTCGAATCCGTTTCGCCCCCTGGAGAGAACGATGTTATTGACACCCATATTCTAACATGGCCACCGAGTCACAGCGACACTCGTTGCCAGGCGGTCAATATTCCGGACCGTCCGAAGGTTCGGCAAGTCCTTCCGGCGTCGGTCGGCGGACCCTGCTTCGAATGTTCAAAAAAGGTTCATAGTCCAGATTACAGGAAAAAGGAATTGTCGGCGGCAGCTCTGTCGCCGATAATGGATCAGGAAGGTGAGGAATGGAGGAATTTCCTCCCGCGTATCCGGCTATGTGCGCGGACAACTTAACAAAGGCTGTCGCTGGCGGTTTCCAGGTTAAGGGCCTATGAGGGTTCTGGTAGCTATACTGTTCTGTTGGCTGGTAAGTTTTTCAAGCATGGGCAGCGCTGCCCATGCTCAGTCCGCTACCACGCCCGACATGCTGCATGCCGTCAGCCGGGCATTGCTGGAAGAGAAATCGGTTTCCCAAGAACCCCTCCTTGAGCAGTTCGCCGAACAATACCAGGACGATGTCCGCGGTGTGCTCGCCCGCCTCGTGCTCGGATACTACGCGTACCAAGAGGAACAGTATCCAAAAGCCAAGCTGCATTTCGAGGCCGCTCATGTTCCCCGGACCCCCTTGCAGGATTACGCCGAATACTACCTGGCATTAACGGAGGTGGCCGAGAAGAACCACGACGCTGCCGCCGGGCTGCTCGACGGCTTTGCGGAAAGGTATCCGGAGAGTGCTCTCAACGTGCCAGCCACACTGCAATGGGCAGAGAGTCTGCTGGAACTGAGCCGGCCCGCAGGGGTAATTACCCGGTTCTCGTCCCCACCAAGTTTTCTGGCGATACCGGAAGCTAACGTTCTGCTGGCCGAGGCCTACATGCAGGAGAAGGAGTTTGCTCAGGCGGCACGGGCTTATCAGGATGTTTATTATCAGTTTCCGACATCCGAGCAGGCGTCCGAGGCAGAGAAGCAGTTGGGGCAGCTGCGGACACAACTGAAAAAGAATTTTCCGGAACCCTCCTTGGAGATGAGTAAAAAACGCGCAGAGCGGCTCTTCGCACGGGGATGGTGGAGAAGCGCGCGGCGGGAATATCAAGCGCTTGCGGCACGGAGCAAGGGTGCGGCGCGTACCAGTTACCTGCTGCGAGTGGGTGTTGCCCAGTATCGGGGAGGGGCCACTTGGCCGGCGCTCTCGACGCTCGGCAAGCTCAAACTCACCGAGCCGGAAGAGGATGCGGAACGCTTGTACACGCTGGCTGCGCTGTACCGCCGCGTGCGGCGCGAAAAGCTCATTTTCCAGCAGATTGATTTGCTTTCGAAGAAATATCCGCGCTCGCCTTGGTATGAGAACGCGCTGTTTCTGGCCGGAAATTACTATCTACTGGTTCCCGACCTGGAGCGCGCGCATCGCTATTACCGGATGGTGTATGAGCATTTTCCCCAGGGCGAGTACGCGGAACGGAGCCACTGGAAGGTAGCCTGGTGGCATTATCGGGAACGCCGCCTGCTGGAAGCCCAGCGGCTCTTTGAGGAGCACGTCCGGAATTATCCCAAGAGTTCCCAGGCCGCTGCTTCCCTGTACTGGCTGGGACGTTTGGCGGAGCGGGAATTTCCCGCACAGGCTGCGGCTCATTATCGCAAGCTAGTCGAGTGGTTTCCGAATTTTTACTACGGCCATCTGGGACACAAGCGTCTGGCGGCTTTGCTGGCGCTTCCGGCGATGACGCAACCGGAAACTCCCGTGCCTCTCGACAAATTGCAGGAAAGCGCTTCGGCAGCCTCGCCATCGGGAAATCTGCCCCCCGCAGCACAGCAGCATTGGGAGAAGGCAAAGTTGCTGGAGTCGGTCTGGCTGGTGGATCTGGCCCTGGGCGAGTTGCAGGCGGCTTTAGCCCGCGACCGCTCTTCTCGTTTTTTGGGAAGAGAGCTGGCACGGCTGGAAAAAGAGCGGAGCCGCCATCATCTGGCGCTTCGGTACGCCAAGCGGTTCTTGAACGGTTATCTTACCTCGGAGCTGGCAGAGTTGCCCCGCGAGGAGTGGGAATTGCTGTTTCCTTTGCCGTGGTGGGACGAGGTGAAAAAACAAGCCGAGGCCGCGAAGCTCGACCCCTATCTGGTGGCCGGACTGATCCGGCAAGAATCAGAGTTCGATCCGCAGGCCCGGTCGCACGCCAATGCCCGGGGGTTGATGCAGTTGCTGCCGTCCACGGCTCGCCGCGTGGCGCGCGGCGTTCCCAACCGCAGTGCGCGCGGCTACCGGCTTTCGCGACTGTATCAGCCGGAATATAATCTGGCGTGGGGAACGCATTATCTGAAGAATGTATTGGATCTGTTTGAGGGCAAGCTGGAGCTTGGCTTGGCGGCCTACAATGCCGGCGAAAACCGGGTGGAGGAATGGCTGAGCGAAGCGGACCGTAATGACGCGAACTTTGATGAACCGACCGAGTTCATCGAGAGCATTCCCTTCACCGAAACCCGGGGGTACGTTCAGTCAGTTCTGCGCAATGCGGAGCTGTATCGCAGGATTTACAGGGAGCTGGATTTCAGTGCAACGCTGGAAAGTGACAAGGCGGCTGAGCAGGTTGCTCCATAAAAAACCAGAGAGAGTCTGATTCGAATGGCTGATCCCACACTGACGTCCGGGGTTCAAGCGGCTCCACGAAGCCTGACCATATCCGAGCGGGCCTCCGCCCTGGTCGAATCCGTCATACGGGAGATGACGCGGCTGGCATTGCAGCACGGCGCCGTGAATCTTTCTCAGGGCTTTCCTGATTTTCCTGCGCCGGCGGAATTGAAGCAAGCAGCCAAGCGAGCCATCGACGCCGACATCAATCAATACGCCATCACGTGGGGAGCCAAGAACTTTCGCGACGCGCTGGCCTGCAAGGCCTCCCGGAGCCTGGGCTGGCAGGTGAACCCGGAGACGGAGGTGACGGTCTGCTGCGGCTCCACGGAGGCGATGTTCGCCACGCTGCTCAGCCTGCTGAATCCCGGAGACGAGGTGGTCATCTTTGAGCCCTTCTATGAGAACTACGGGCCGGATTGCGCGCTAACGGGAGCTGTTCCCCGTTTTGTGCGCCTGCGGCCTCCGGACTGGCGATTTTCTCTGGAGGAGTTGAAAGCGGCCTTCAATGAGCGCACTCGCGCCGTCATTCTGAACACCCCGAACAATCCCACCGGCAAGGTCTTCACCCGCGAGGAGATGGAAGGCATCGCCGAACTGTGCCGCAAGTGGAATACGCTGGCCGTCACCGATGAAATCTACGAGCACATCTTGTATGAGGGCCACCGTCATATCTCCATCGCCAGCCTGGAGGGAATGCGGGAGCGCACCGTGACCGTCAACAGTCTTTCGAAGACTTACAGCGTGACCGGCTGGCGCGTGGGATGGACAATTGCCTGCCCGGAGTTGAGCAACAGTATCCGCAAGGTGCACGATTTTCTGACGGTCGGCGCTGCCGCTCCCTTGCAGGAGGCTGGAGTCACCGCCCTCTCGCTTCCGGAGAGTTATTACCAGAAGCTGGCCGCCGATTACACCGAACGGAGGGACCGCCTCCTGGGAGTCCTCGAAGCGTGTGGATTCAGCTGCTTTCGCCCGTTTGGGGCTTACTACATCATGACGGACATCTCCCGCTTCGGCTTCCCGGATGATACGAGCTTTGTGGAGTATCTGATTCAAGATGTCGGCGTGGCGTCTGTTCCCGGATCGAGCTTCTACAGCAACCCGGCCGATGGCCGCCAGCAAGTCCGCTTCACTTTCTGCAAAAGCGATGCAACCCTCGACGAGGCCGCGCGGCGGTTGCTGAAGATCAAAGCGCGCCAGAAATAAGGGAACTCCGGTGGATGCGGGCGCTTATGATCCCTTCCGGCATCCCGGATTTCCTGACGCGCACCCGGCTATTCGGAGCAGGCCCGGTTGCGTTGCAGGGCATGGGCAATGACATGGTCCATCGGGTGAATGTAGTGGTGGAGTAACGGCCCTAATTCTGAGGCAAGCTTTCTGCTCAAAACTGCGCGGCTGCGCCGGAAGCATCGAGTGTTACAATATCCAACTCGGCGGGAAGGCTTCTGAATCAGGAGCGAAGGAACAACGGAACGGAAAAGGAGCAAATGAAGCATGCTGGACGTTTTCCTGGTATCTGAGATCACGGTGGAGGCCAATGGCGAAAGTGCTCCGATTGAACTGGGCCCGGGGCAGGGAAAGAGCTTTCTGCTCACGCTGGCCATCACCGACATCATTGAGCAGGAATCTCTGGACGTGAGCGTGTGGGGCTCGGAAGACGGCCAGACGTGGAGCGAGAAAGCATTGGCGGCGTTCCCGCAAAAGTTTTACAAAGGCATCCACCAGCTTCTTTTGGATTTGAGCGGGCAGCCCGGCGTTCGCTTTCTGAAGGCCAAATGGGAATTGAATCGCTGGGGACGGGGCGACCTGAAACCTCGTTTTAGTTTCCTGCTTAAGGTTCGGGAACAAAGTATTCCGGCCCGCACTCCGGCCTGATGCCGGATTCGGGAATGCGCTCGGAAGGTTCGCGCGCGTTCCGATAGAAAGCCATACCTCCTTGAGCTCCCCCCAAGCTGCTGATACGCCCCTTCCTTTATCTTCAATACAGGTTGCTTCCTCGAATGCCGGAAAAGTTGAGGAGTTCCGCCTGGGCGCCCGCCTATGGCTTGCCGGCTGCGGTAGTTCCTCCCGGTTGGTAGTCGAGCCAATGGTCGGCCTCGATGCTCTTCCATCTTGTGAAGAGGATGGAGAAACCTTTCTGGCCAACGCACAAAAAAAGGCCCTGCACTACAGCCGCCTGGCCGGCGGGCTGCTGCTGGCGGACGATTCCGGCCTGGAAGTGGACGCCCTGGGCGGCGCTCCCGGCGTGCGCTCCCGGCGTTACGCAGGACCGGCTGCCACGGACGCCGAGAACAACGCCAAGCTGCTTCGGCAAATGTCTCACATCCCTGCCGGGAAGCGGACCGCTCGGTTCGTCTGCGTCATCGCCGTGGCGCGGGGCGGGCAACTGCTGGCCGAGTTTCGCGGTGCGGCGGAGGGAGTCATGCTGGACGCGCCCCGTGGCGCGGGCGGCTTCGGTTACGATCCTCTTTTTCTGGACCGGGAGAGCAACCGGACCTTTGCGGAATTTTCGCCGGTGGAGAAATTGCAGCGTAGCCACCGTGGACGGGCTTTTCGGGCAATGCTAGACTGGCTGGCGGTGAATTCCGCTGCACTCATGGCTAAGGGAAATCATTAATGCCGGATAAGTTTCGGAAAGTACTTCAGGGCATTGGCAAAGCTTGTGAAGATAAGTCTCTTTCTGAGGCTGAAGTTGAAAAAATCTTTCAAGAGCACGGTTTCTTTTTGGATCTCGGCTATGACGGATTTGGCAAAGACATTCGGGCGCAACACGGGCATTCGCGAAAACGGTTCGATGTAGCCTTGCTTGGTTTTGGGGGCCGAGTCCGAACGATTATTGAATTCAAACAAGCAGGTGCGGGTCCACTGGAATCGTTTCAGGAAGAACTCTTTGAGAAGTACGTCAAGCCCCATGCGGCCCAGTTTGCTGTTTTAACGAATGGGGTCTCCTTCGTTCTATACGCCAGCACAAACGGCGATTTCGTTGTCCAGCTCAATTTTCAACTCTCTGAAACAACGGAGAGTCAAGCACGGCAAGTCGAGAATTTGCTGCGCAAGAAGAAGGTGTATCTCGATTCCTTGGAAAGCGTCCAGCAATTGCTGCAAGACAACCGTCGGTACCCCTTACTGATTTCCTCTCCCGATTCTGAGCCGGCCAGGGTCTTCTTTCAGGTTTTCCAGCTTGCTCCAGAATCTGCCTTCGGACGATTAGTTTATTCTCTCAAAGAGGTGCTGCCCCGAACCGTTGCGTCATCGGGTTTTACGCGTGGCTCTTATGAATTCTGGCAGAAAACCTATGCTCGTGAGTTGAAGTCCAAAGACGTGCCGGCAAGCTGGCGTCCTTTTCTAACTGGCACAACTTCGGCCGAGATTGCTCAATTTTCTTTTGTACTGGAAAGCGCCTACACGATCATTTCCCGCTTGATGCTCGCAAAGGCTGCCGACGACCGCCGTTTTCCGGGCGTGCGTTTTGTTCCGCGCATTCAAGAAAGTTTGAACGAGCTCTCCACCCGGGAACGGCTGAAGCCAGAAAACTATCTCGAAGTTATCCGGAGGTCTTTTGAGCGCGCTGGAGAGACTCTCTTTCATTCCATCTTTTCCCAGGATATTTTTGACTGGTGGTTTGAGAGTTCGTATTCTGAAGGCCGCGTTTTCTTTTTCTCCTTAGGCGAGGCCGCGCTTGCGCTTACACAGTTTGACTTTTCTGATCTGTCCGGGGATTTGCTCGGAGAGATGTACCAGCGCTATTTCGACCGCGACACCCGGAAAGCATTGGGGGAATTTTACACTCCTGCCGAAGTTATTGATTTCATCCTCGACGAGTGCGGTTACCGGGGAGAACAAGGCGACCGATTACTAGACCCGTCGTGCGGTTCCGGTTCATTTCTAGTAGCCGCACTACGACGCTACTTAAAGCAAAACAGTCGGTCAGCGCCGCAGTCATTGTTGCGAGACTTGACGGAAGGTCTTCGCATCGTGGGCTTTGACATCAATCCCTTTGCCGTCCTTATGACCCAGGTTAATTATGCGGCACTGATCCTACCTGCCTACGCGGAAGCGATTCAGAATGACCCGGACTTCCGCATCGTGCGCTTGCCGATTTTCCGTACAGACTCCTTGCGCATTGAAGAGCGCGAGCAAGAATTCGACCAGCAAGCCAAGGGAACCCTGCAGGTCGATCTCAGTTTTAAACCGGGAATTCTCAACATCGGCATTTATCTGCCGCTGAAGGGCGAAAAAAAACGTTTTATCCGCATGTATATTGACGTGCCACGCTATGAAGACGCGCGCCAGCAAAACATCGTTCCCAGCCTGGAAGAATATGTTGCCGCGCTGGCCCACGTATTCCAGGCTGCCAGGGACGACAAGAAATACCCGCTGGAAAATTTATTAAGGAATCGCTTTGGTAAGCGCGCGGCAAAGCTGCATCGTTATCTCCACCCGACCCTGACCGCTTTAAAAGCAACCATCAAAGAGCTTAAAGATAAGTACGACGATGGACGGTTCCTGAAAACCATCGAAGACTTGGTGCTGGCTGTTTCGTTGAAGCACGACCTTCAGTACGACTTCGTGGTGGGCAACCCGCCTTACGTGCGTATCCAGAACATCCCGGAGCACGTCAAGGAATACTGGAGCGGAAAATATGAGTGGACGAAACGCAACTACGACCTTTACATTCCCTTTCTGGAAAGGGCGGTACGCGCAGGGAATCAAGAGGGCTGGCTGGGGGAAAACGGGCGCTTGGGATTTATTCTTTCTGATCGGTTTCTGAATGTGGAGTATGGAGAGGAACTGAGGGAGCGCTTGCCAGAGACGTTGCGGGTCAACCTGCTAGTGGACTTCAGAGATACTCGGTTGTTTGCTGATGCCTTAAATTACCCCGCCATTTTAATTGCCGAACGTGCCGTCAGACCGAAAGAAGGGGATTTCCCGGCGGCACGGGTTTTTTCGAGCGAAACGAAGTTTGAGGAATTGCTGAGCGAGTTTGGAAAGCTCCGGAGAAAGATTGGGGTGGAGAAAACAAACCGCGGCAATGCTTGCGAGGTGTTTGCGTTCCCGCGCAACCGTTTGAACGGTCCGGGCTGGTGGCTGATGTCTGCCGAGGAGCGCGCGGTCTTTGATAAACTTAGAGCGGCTCCAGGAAAGAAGCTGATCGAATTAACAGCGAGTCAAAGCGCAGCTTTCCAGGGTTATTCCACGAGTGCCGACAAATACTTGGTTTTCAATGAAGTCGAAGACTCCGGCAACCTATTGGAACTTCTGCCACGCCACAGAGGGGAAAGCTGCCTTTGCGGGGAGAAGCCCATAGAAATCGAAAAAGAGGCACTGCGACCGTTTCTGTTCGGCAAAGATGTGGGGAGGTGGTCTGTTGACTGGAAGGGCGCTTGGCTGATGTTCCCTTACGACCGTTATGCGATGAAAGGAACTCTGCACGGAGAGCTTCTAAAGGGTTGGAATTTGATCCCGTGCAAGGAGAACAAGGACAGATTCAAGTTCCTCGAACCAGAAAAAATCAAAACCATCGAAACCCGTTTTCCGAAAGCATGGAAATATCTTCGTAAGCACGAGGATAAACTTCGAGCACGTGAAAACCATCGTTATGACAAGAATGACAAGAATAAGACAGAGAGCCACAATTGGTACGGAGCAACCTATCCACGGGGACTGGACTATTACTTTAGGCCCAAGCTGGTTTTGCAGCTTCTTTCGCGCCGAAATTCCGTGGCTCTCGACGGCGAGGGACAATTTGTCTTTCAAGCTGGCGGGAAGGGCGGCGGCGTTTATGGCATTGTGCCCGGCTCCGAGGTCTCAAATTTAAAAGTCCTCGCGGCTTTTCTCAATACAAAAGTTGCAGATTTCCTTGTCAAGGAGACAAGTTCTGTTTACGGAGGCCGTTTTTATTCTTACGCTGACCAGTTTTTGAAGAATCTTCCTGTCTCACAGGAACTCCTCAACCCCAAATCGAAGGTCACAGATCAGATCGACTCTTTATCAGGCAATCTTGCTGTTGCTTCCGAAATGCGCAGAAGTTTGCTCGACAAGCTGGCGGCGTTCCCTGAAAGTTTTGAGGCTGAATTGTCCCGGCATGAGCTAACTACAATTGCACGCTTATGCCCTGGTCATCCGCGATCAGCACGGTTGGCTATTGACCGGAAGAACCTATCCGTGGAACGGGAACTCTTCGGATTCGCCGTACGGTATGGTTCTCAGCCAGGATTTAAATTTGAATACCGAGAGCACGCCGAGTGTCTGGCACAGGCGTTGCGCAGTCGTCGGCTTGCAAAACTTGCTTTGCAGGACGTTATCAACTGGCGCTTTCCTGTAAAGCCAGAGGGCTGCAAGAAGCTGTTAGCCCTGCTGGACGAAGCCCGGCAAGAGTTGGGGAACATGGTCCAGCAGACAGCTTCGGAGGAAGAACGACTCAACGAACTAGTCTATAAAATCTACAAGGTTCGGCCTGCCGAACGCAAGATTATCGAAGGGTTCTTGAGCCGATTCAGCAGCCAAGCGGTCGGATAGCCTTCGGGAATCGCGTCATGTCACAACAAGAGCGGGCCAAATGGGATGAGCGTTTTCGGGCAGGGGACCACGCCACTACGCAGCCGGACCCTTTCTTGGAGCAGTTGGAGGAGTACACGGAGCTGCTTCCCGGCAAGCCCCGCGTGCTGGACGTGGCCTGCGGGGCGGGCCGGAACGCGGTCTATCTGGCGGAGAGAGGCTGGAACGTCACGGCCTGCGACGTTTCCCTGGAGGGGCTGCGCAGGGCGAAGGCGTTGGCTGAGGAGCGCAGTGTGCGGCTGAAGCTTTTCTGCCAAGACCTCGAAACAGTTTCCCTGGGCACGAACTGCTTTGACCTCGTCATCTGCTTCTTTTACCTCGCGCGCGATCTGTTTCCCGTACTTCAGGCCGCGCTGAAGCCGCACGGCCTGATCGTATATAAGACCTACACGGTCGAGCAGCAGCGGTTTCCGGGGCGTCCCCGCCATTCGATGCACCTGCTGGAACGTCAGGAGTTGCTGGAACTGTTTCGCGGCTTCCGGGTTCTTGTCTACCAGGAAACTGTGAAGGATCGCGGCGTGGCTCAGCTTATCGCGCAAAAGCCTTGGAAAGCCGCATTTCCGATTTCTAATGCCGAGCAGGGAGCACATTGATTCAGGGTGCGAATCCATTGCATCCCGGTGGTTACGGGTGTAGGATCACTGCGGCGGGCTAACTATCGAAAATTCGCTTTGACAATTACTGGTTCTTGTATCAACAGCCTTCCCAATAACCATAGGAGGGACACATGGATACCAAGAAGCGAGGCCGAAGGCGATTCCTGAAGGAAGGCGCCGCGCTGGCCGGCATGGCCGTGGGAGCGATCGGGTCCGCGAGCGCTCAGACGCCCGAGTCTTACCCCCCCTACAAAGACCGGCGCGCCTATGGCCAGCGCTCCCGTTTCGTAAAGACGGTACGCGGGGATGATGTAAGCTCAACGCACGAGTTTTTTGGCCGCACTTTCAATTCGCTGACTCCGCTTCAGGATTCAATAGGAATCATCACGCCGTCCTCGCTCCACTGGGTCTCGACCCACGGTTACGATCCCCCGGACATCGATCCCAGTCAGCATCGCCTCATGATCCACGGCATGGTGGACCGTCCCTTGCTGTTTACCCTGGAGGAGCTGAAGCGCCTTCCCTTCGTATCCCGGATTTACTTCCTCGAGTGCCAGGCAAACAAATCGAATCCTCGAAAGAAGACAGTTCAAATTTCGCACGGCAAGACCGCTTGCAGCGAATGGACCGGAGTGCCGCTGTCGCTGTTGCTCAAGGAGGCCGGCGTCCAGGACAGGGCGAGCTGGATCGTTTCCGAAGGGGTTGAGCCGGGCAAGATGACCAAGAGCCTGCCGCTGGCGAAGGCTATGGAGGACGTTCTGGTAGCCTACGGCCAGAATGGCGAGCCGGTGCGCCCCGAGAACGGTTATCCATTGCGTCTGGTGGTCCCCGGCTTTGAAGCAATCTATAGCATGAAGTGGCTGAGGCGAATCAAGGTAGTGGACCAGCCCTATGTGGCCTATAAGGAAATTTCCAGGTACACGACGGCCGACAGCCGAACGCGCTGGTTTAATTTCGAGATGGGACCGAAATCGGTCATCACCTTTCCTTCCGGCGAACAACGGCTGCCTAGCCGCGGCTACTACCAAATCACCGGCTTGGCTTGGTCCGGCGGGGGCGCCATCCGCAGGGTGGAAGTCTCCACCGACGATGGCCGGAGTTGGAAGGACGCCGAACTGCAGTCGCCGGTGCTTCGCATGGCACATACCCGCTTTAATTATTCCTGGCGGTGGGACGGGGAAGAGGCTGAACTCCAGTCCCGCTGCACGGACGAGCAGGGCCAGGTGCAGCCCTCAGTAGCCGAATTCGCAAGATTCTGGGGAACCACCGCGGAGCAAATGCTTTCCGGCTCGATAGGCGGGGTCGGCCACTTCAATGTCATTCAACCTTGGAGGGTGGACCGAGACGGGAGTGTTCATAATGCGCTGGCTTAAGCTGCTGGTGCCCGCGATGGCTGTGGCTTTCTGCGTCGCGGCGCAGTCGCAGTCACCCACCTATGATCTGGGCAGGACCCCGAGCGAACGGGAAATCCTGGCCTGGGACACCGCCGTCGGTCCGGCGGGAAAGGAACTCCCGGCGGGGAGCGGAACCGCCAAGGATGGAGAGCCGCTCTTTGCGAGAAAGTGCGCCGTCTGCCACGGGCCAACCGGGACCGAGGGCAAAGCCCCCCGTCTGGTGGGAGGCATAGGCACGCTCGACACTCCGAACCGTGTGCGGACCGTGGGAAGTTACTGGCCGTTTGCGACGACGATCTGGGACTATATCAACCGCGCCATGCCGGTATTTCAGGAAGGGTCGCTCAGCGCGGACGAGGTTTATGCTCTGACCGCCTTTCTGCTCTACAAAAACGGCATCGTCCGGGAGAGCGACGTCATTGACGCCGGGAGTCTGCCGAAGATCCGAATGCCGAATCAGGACGGATACCGTCCCCCGCCGGTATCGGAGTGGAAGCCCGGGATGCGAAGGCCATTCCAGATTATCCCCTGACTGCTCGCGGCGCCGGTTCTGAAAAGCCGCAGATGTTTGCGGCTGGTTTGCAGTTGAACCTTCAAGCCAGCCGTCTCCTACCTCAATTCATCATTGCTTGCAGACGGCGCAGGGCCACTTTGGCCAGCGTGTATTGCGAATTGTGCCGGAGGGAGACGCGACAGCACTCGATGGCCTTTTTCCACAAACGCTTTCGCTCGTAGATCCGGCCGAGATTGTAATGGGGGAAACAATAGTTTTCGTAGCGGGGTGCGCGAGTTGCCTTTTCCAGCCAGGGGATAGCTTCATCGAGAGCACCCTGCTCGATCAAATAGGCCCCGATGTCGTTATACGGATTGCCGAAATACGGGTCGACCGCAATCGCCCGGTGACATTCCGCGATGGCATCCTGAGTACGGCCCATGAAGCTGTAGGTCCAGCCGAGGAAGGTGTGGGCCTCTGCGGTAGGCAGAATTTCAATAGACTTTTTGTACAGCTCCACTGCCTGATCCAGCTCCCCCTTCATCTGATGCGCGTAGGCGCGCTGGAAATACTCGGCCGCCATCTTTTTATTTTCCTCAGCGTTCATAAGCGTCTCCGCAGCCGGCGATGGTAAGTGAACCTTTCCGTATAGTTTGTCACAGTAGTTGCTGCAGGATTGCGACAATCGGAACCGCGCGCATTTCCGGCATATTATCATTGGCCCGCCATAGATTTGCAATGGGTGACGTTCCGCCGCAATGAGCTCTTCGCGGCACACTTGCGCTGCAATTCGTCAGGGGTCCTGGCGAGGGAGTTTCGCGAAGCCTCTCACGAGGGATTCCCTGACGCTATAATAGCTACAGAGGAAGTTTATGAAGATTGCGCTGGCTCAAGTGAATACCACGGTTGGCGACCTGTCGGGAAATGCGGCAAAGATCATCCGTTTTGCGCGGCAGGCGCAGCAGGCTGGGGCCGAGATGGTGATTTTCCCGGAGCTTTCCGTCTGCGGCTACCCTCCGCTGGACTTGGTGGAAAAACCGGCTTTTGTGGATCGGAACCGGCAAGAGTTGGAACGGCTGGCTCGGGAAGTGCCCGACGTAAACCTGATCTGCGGTTTCATCAGCAAGGCGGAGAGCGATGCGGGCAAGGCCGCTTCCAACAGCGCGGCATTGCTCTCCGGCGGACAGGTTCGGTTTGTGCAGTCGAAAATGTTGCTTCCTACTTACGACGTGTTTGATGAGATGCGGTACTTTGCGCCGGCACGCCAGCAAACCGTGCTACCTTTTTGCGGCAACCAATTGGCGCTGACCATCTGCGAGGATATCTGGAACGACAAGACTTTCTGGAAGAAGCGGCTGTATACCCGGGACCCGGTGGAGGAGCTGGCACGGCAAGGCGCCACCATGCTGGTGACAATTGCCGCCTCGCCCTATTCGATGGGGAAGCGCCGGTTTCGCCGGGAGATGCTGCAAGCCTTTGCGCTGCGCTATCGGATGCCGGTCTTGTTCGTCAACCTGGTGGGCGGCAATGACAGTCTGGTTTTTGACGGTTCCAGCATGGCCCTGGATGCGGAAGGAAACATTCGCGCCCGGGCCTTCTCTTTTGCAGAGGACCTTGTCTTTTTTGATACCTCCAGCCAGCAGGGCGACATTCACCCGCAGGTGGAGCAACCGGAAGAAGCTGCTTATCAAGCACTGGTTCTGGGCACGCGCGATTATGTGTACAAGTGCGGATTTCAGCGCGTGCTGATCGGCTTGAGCGGCGGCATCGACTCCGCGCTCACTGCCGCCATTGCCGTGGAGGCCCTGGGTAAGGAAAATGTGCTGGGGGTCAGCATGCCGGGGCCTTATTCATCGCCGGGCAGTGTTGAGGATGCGCGGGCTCTGGTTTCCAACCTGGGAATTCGGTTCCAGGTTCTGCCAATCTCCAGCCTCTTCCGGGGTTACGTGGAAACACTTCGGCCGGCTTTGGAGGGAACGGCGAGCGATGTAACCGAGGAAAACCTTCAGGCACGCATCCGCGGCAACCTCCTCATGGCTCTCTCCAACAAGTTCCATTCACTAGTGCTCTCCACCGGCAACAAAAGCGAGCTAGCCGTGGGCTACTGTACCTTGTACGGCGACATGGCCGGAGGCCTGGGCGTGATCTCCGACATTCCCAAGACGATGGTTTACAAGCTGGCTGCAGTTGCCAACCGGGAGCGGCAGGTGATCCCTCAAGCTATCATCGAGAAAGCGCCGTCCGCCGAACTGCGTCCCAACCAGAAGGACACCGACAGCCTGCCGCCTTACGAGGTTTTGGACATTGTTTTGAAAGCTTATATTGAGGAGTACGAAACCCCGCAACAGATCGTGGAGAAGTACGGCGTTCCCCTGGAGTTGGTGCGCAGCATCGTCGTGCGCGTGGATGGAAACGAGTATAAGCGGCAGCAGGCCGCTCCCGGATTGCGGGTTACCTCCAAGGCGTTTGGCATTGGCCGCAGATTGCCGGTAGCCCAGCGCTATGTGGAATAGCCGTCAGGGGATGTTCTTTATCTGGACGGACCGACAGGAGATTGCGGTCTTACGGGAGCCGTTGCGGGGGTATTCGTAGAGAAAAACATGGGGAAGGGAACATTCTGGAATCAGAAGCTGACCTAACGAAGCGGACACGCCCAGTGTCGGCAAAGGTCCAAGCTCTTTGCGGGGAGATGGGACAAGCCCGGCCTATTTCGGAAAGACAGCCGTGGTATAATAAATCAAGGTTTTGCTCGGAAAGGGCGGGGGAATAGAGCCATGAAAGTTCCCGGAAAATTCATAGTCGTTTTGTTTTCTACAGTTCTGGCGATTTCGCTGGTCATCGGCGCCTTGCTGGGTCAGGAACAAAGTTCCCAGGAACCGTATCTTCCCCTTGCCGTCCTGAGCGAGGTCCTTTCCCGGATTGAAAGCGATTACGTGGAAGACCCCGACTTGACAAGAGTTACCGAAGGGGCGTTGCGCGGGTTGCTCGCGTCGCTGGATCCTTACAGCAGTTACCTTACACCGGAAGAATATCGCGAGTACCAAGGCAGCTCCCAGGGCGAAGCCTCGATTGGGGCTGTTATTTCCAAACGGTTTGATTTTGCAAGTATCGTGACCGTGCTTCCAAACAGTCCTGTGCAAAAGGCCGGCCTGCTGGCCGGCGACATGATTGAATCCGTCAACCGACGAAGCACTCGCGAGATGTCGTTGGCGGAGCTAAACTCCATGCTGGCGGGGCCGGAGGGTTCCACGGTGGAGATTGCGGTCGTCCGGGAGCGCGCGGCGGATCCGAAATTGTTTCAACTGCAGCGTGTGGTGACGGTTCTCCCGGATGTGACGGGGCGCATCGTGAGCCCAGGAATCGGTTACCTGCGCATGGAAGCCTTTCCGAAAGGTGCGTCGGAACAAGTTGCCGCCCGGATTCAGGAGCTTCGGCAAAGCGGAGCAGATAAATTCGTGCTCGATTTGCGCGATAATGCTTCCGGAGAAATTGAGGAGGCGATTGCCACTGCGAACCTTTTTTTGAAGCGCGGGCTCATTAGCTACCTCAGTGGGCAGCAATATCCTCGCCGGAGCTTCATTGCTGATCCCGACAAAGCCATTTCGGAAGAACCGCTGGTTGTCCTGGTCAATCAGTTTACCGGCGGCGGCGCGGAGATTCTGTCAGCGGCCGTTATGGATAACCGCCGGGGCGAGGTGGTAGGAGAAAAAACTTACGGGATAGGCGCAATTCAGGAACTGATTCTAATGGACGATGGTTCGGCGCTGATCCTCTCCATCGCCAAGTATTTTTCCCCCTCTGGCAAGGAGATTCAGAACAACGGGATTACGCCCAGCGTGCCGGTTGCAGAGGAACGGGAATTTATTTCTTTATCGGGTGAAGAGGGAGAGTTGCCTGAGCCGCAGACCAGCCAGCCCCGCGAAGATGCTCCCTTCAAGCGTGCCATTGAACTGCTCAACGCTGTGGAGAGTCAACCGCAGGCCGCCTGAGTTGGGGCGAGACACTTCTTTCCGGGAACGTATCCATCCGAACCAAAGCAGATCATTGCATTGCCTTGTCGCGCAGGCCATCTACCCAGGCGGGGCGGTCCTTTGATTACTTTGCTCTTTCCAAGTATTTGCCTTCTGTGGTATCCACGCGGATCTTATCTCCTGCGCTGATAAAGGGAGGAACCTGCACCACGAAACCCGTTTCGAGGGTGGCGGGCTTGGTCACGTTGCTGGCCGTAGCACCTTTCAAGCCGGGTTCGGTTTCTACCACCGCCATGTCCACCGTGGGGGGAAGCTCAACGCCCACGGGGTTTCCTTCGTAAAACTCCACTTTGATCTGCACGTTGGGCGTCAAATAGTTGGCCCCCTCGCCCAGGACCGATTTCGGCAGATGAATCTGCTCGAAGGTTTCGGTGTTCATAAAGTGGAAATCATCGCCGTCGTTGTATAGGTACTCCATCTCCTGCTGATCGATGATTGCCTGTTCGACAGCATCGTCGGAGCGGAATCGGTGCTCAATCAGGGAGCCGGAGCGCAGGTTGCGGAGCTTGGCCTGCACAAAGCCGCGCTTGTTGCCGGGCGTGCGGTGGGAGACGCCGAATACGGAAAACAGATCTCCTTCATATTTGATGACGTTGCCCGGCCGCAACTGAGTCGCTGGTATCATGATCTGCGCCGATCCTCCAATGCTCGGTTCCGCAGAAGCTTCCGGTCCTCGATATCGGCAAGCGATATTCCTTCTGCTGGCTGATGCTGGTTGCCCCAGAGGAAGTGGGAAAGCTGCGGTATTCTTTATTATAGGCAGGCCGCAAAACTCCGTCAATCCGCCCCTGCGGCGGCGGAGTTCGTAAGGCGTTTACTGTTCCAATAAATCTTCAATCTGCTTGACTGTGCGGGGCAATCGCTCCGTGAGGAGTTGGTAACCGTCGGAGGTAACCAGCACCATGTCTTCAATCCGAACCCCGATCTTTTCCTCCGGCAGATAGATACCCGGTTCGATGGCGAGCACCATGCCGGCTTCCAATGTTCCACGTGGAACAGCCGCGTCGTGGACGCTCAAGCCGACATGGTGTCCCACCCCGTGGGTGAAATATTTGCCGAGGGGCTTTCCATGCCGGTCCTTGCCGTGGGTGTTGATGTACTCGTAGGCGATTTGGTAAATGCTTCCGGAATCGCGTCCGGTGAACTTCCTGCCGGGTTTAACGGCTTCGATGGCGGCCTGTTGCGCACCCAGAACGATCTCGTAGATTTCCCGCTGCCGGGGCGTGAAACGGCCGCTGACGGGCAAGGTCCGCGTGATGTCCGCGGCGTAGTGTGCATACTCGCCGCCCACGTCGATCACCACCAAATCTCCGGCCTCCAGCTTTGCCCGGTTGCGGTTGTAGTGCAGGATCGTAGAGCGCTCTCCAGAGCCAATAATGGGGGCGAACGATGGCCGTTCGCAACCTGCGCGCTCAAACGTGTACTTCATGAGTGCCGCAATTTCGTATTCAAACAGGCCGGGCCGCAGTTCATTCGCCGCCGCCAGATGCGCGTCGATGGAGCAGTCCACGGCGCGGCGGATCAGTCTCAGCTCACTTTCCGCCTTTACCTGGCGTAGGCTGGCGAAGGCTCGGCGGGCATCCTGTATTTTGGTAAAAGGAAGAATCGTTCGCAGCTTTTCTTGCCGTTCCTTTCCCAGGGCGCTCTCCGTCTCGGAGGCGTGCGGCGAGGGCAGGAGCGTATAAACTGCCCGGTAGCCCGGAGCGAGCCGGCGGAGTTCGTTCTCGAGAGTTTCGATTCCCCGGACAGTAGTGAAGCCGACTTGAGCGGAAATGGTTTCGTCATAGAGGTCCGGTTTGGGCCCGGTCCATATCTCCTGCTGCGGGTTGGGCTGGGGCAGGAAAAGAATTTCACGGGGTAGTTGCGAAAACTGTTCCCAAAAAGGAGAACGCCGGTCTGGGACCGGCGGGACCAGCAGAAGCGCGGCGTCTGGCTCATTGAGGCCGGTCAGGTAGTAGAAATTATTTTCCTGCCGGAACACATGATATGCTTCTGATCCTGAGCCCTCTTTGTTCCCAAACAGAAGAATAAGTCCGTCATTGAGCTTCTCTCGAAGATCTGCTCGACGCTTCCGGTACATCTCCAGGGGTTCCCGTTCTTGCGCCCAGGCCTGTCGCGCCTCCGGGAGGCAAACCAAAACCGCAAGCAGAAGCAGAACTGCCTTCCGGACTCGAAGTGAAAGCAGGAAATGCAGCGCTCGTTTCATTCGACCCATACCTCTTTTCAATCTATCTGACCTGCGGAACGATGATCTTCATCCACCGCGCGCGGGAGCAGGCCCAAGCCTGTCCTTTCAGGACTCTTGCAAACCTTTTGCGGCGGGCCGCAGCAGCAGCGCCAAGCGGCTGCCCAGCGCGCCCAGCAGCCGCTCCCCTTCCTGAAGCGCGGAAAGCAAGCCCATTCCTAAATATCCGCCCGCGAACAGACACAGGAAGGGAACTGTCGCATAGTTTCCGTTGCTGGCCGCGTAGTAAATCGTAAAGATGAAATAGCAACCGGCCAGTATTTCGAGCAGGGCTATCCAGTTGGTGTGATGGCGGTATTTCTTGCTTGCGATGCGGTCCGCGCTGGATTCAATGCGGTACTTCGCCGTGCGGACGAATGGAGAGTGAACGCCGGACAGGGCCTCGATCACTGCCCGAGAGTTGCTGAGGGTCAGCCCGATGCCGGTAGCCATGAGGAGAGGAAGAAACTTGATGGTTTGTTTCCATTCCTTGGGAAACAGCTCGCGCTGCGAAACCATGTAGAAGGCGGAAACCGAGCAGGTGGCCGCCAGCAGAAGCGGCAGGTCGATATAAAGCATCTGGAACCAGCCCTGGTAAAACCGTACGATCATGGCCGGCAACAGCAGGACGGCCAGGAGCGCCATGAGGGGATAACAAATGTTGGCGGTCAGATGGAAAGATGCCTCCGCCTTGACGTGCCAGGGAAGGGGGCTGCGCCAGATCGTGGGAAGCAGCTTGCGCGCCGTCTGCATCAACCCTTTCGCCCAGCGGGCCTGCTGGGATTTGAAAGCGTTGATCTCGACCGGCAATTCACTCAGACACTCAACCTGCTGCAAGTAGAGAAACTTCCAGCCGCGCAACTGGGCGCGGTAGCTGAGGTCTGTATCCTCGGTCAGCGTGTCGTGCTGCCAGCCGCCGGCCTCTTCAATCGCTTGTCGGCGCCAGACGCCAGCCGTCCCGTTGAAATTGAAAAAGCAGCCGGAGCGGGACCGCGCACCGTGCTCCAGAACGAAATGGCCGTCGAGCAGGATGGACTGCACCCGGGTCAGCAGGGAATAATTGCGGTTGATATAGCTCCAGCGAGTTTGTACCATGCCGACCGTGCGGTCGCGAAAGCAAGGAAGCGTGGATTGAAGAAAATTCGGCGGCGGCAGAAAGTCGGCGTCGAAAATCGCCACGAACTCGCCCCGAGCTTTCCGCAACCCTGCGGCGAGAGCGCCTGCCTTGAAACCATGTCGGTTGTTCCGGTGAAAGTAGCGAATGGGGTGGCCGAGGGCGGCGTGCCGTTCCACCGAGTTGCGGGCTGTAATGGAAGTGTCGTCGGTCGAGTCGTCCAGCACCTGAATCTCCAGCAGCTCGGCAGGATATTGCAGGCGGCAGGCTTCCTCTATTAGCCGTTCCACCACGTAGTGCTCGTTATAGACGGGCAATTGAACGGTGACGCGAGGGAGCGGATTCATCATTTGGCCCGGCTCGTATTTGGGCAGGTTACGGCGGTGGCGGTAATAGCTGTATACCAAATAGTAGCGATGGAGGCCGTAAACAGACAGGATCGTCAGCACAAGGAAGTAAGGGATCAGTAAAAGCAGATCGAAGGCATTGACCTGATATACCCCTCGGAATGGATCCTCGGTGAAGATGCGCTCAAAGTAGAGGAGCCAAGGGTTTTCGGCAGCCAGGAATGCTGCGGGATAAGTCATTGGAATCGGACCATACTATCTAAATGCCTCACAACGGTCAGATGATTCACGACGGCTCAACGCCGGTGGCTGGCCAGCCTCCCTCCAGGCGGATTGTCTGGATGCTTGCGGCGCTGGCCGTAGCGATGGAGCTTATCTATCTGTTCATCCTTCGTCTCAGCAACCTGAAAGAGCACGTTGAGACGTTCATCCTACTGATTCTTATAGCCGGGATATTGTACTTTGTTTCGATCTATCTTTCGGAGAAAATTTGGCCGCAGCGTTCACTTCTGCTGTTCGTATTCCTGGTCGCGGCGGCGTTTCGCCTCACGTTGTTTCCCCTCTACCCTTCGCTTTCCGATGACCTCTACCGCTACCGCTGGGAAGGGAAGGCGCAGCAGGCTGGCTATAACCCTTATCAGGTCCGGCCTTCCGATCCGGACCTCGCATTGTTGCGGGATGAAACTTACCCGGCTATCCCCGGACGGGACTTTGCGACCGTGTATGGTCCGTTGCTTGAGCAACTCTACTGGCTATCCTTTTTACTCACCGATTCGGTCATTCTGCTCAAGCTGCCTTATGTTTTGCTCGACCTGGGTGTTGTGCTGGTGCTGTTTCGCCTGCTGCCTGCGCTCGGTGTTTCGCCTCTACGCGCAATTGTCTATGCCTGGAGTCCCTTGACCGTAGTGGCGTTCGGCGCGAGCGGGCATAATGACTCGCTGCCGGTCTTTGCCTTTGTTCTGGCGCTGTGGTGGTATCAGAAAGGACAGGGAAAACTGTCGCTGGCCGCCGTAGCCGCCTCGGCGTTGTCCAAGCTCTATGCAGGTTTTCTGCTGCCGGTGTTCCTTTTCCGGACTTCCTGGAGGTTCCTATGGGTGCCGGTGCTCGTCGCCGCTGCGGCATTCGCGCCCTATGCAGATGCGTGGCGGCACCTGGGTGATGACCTTGCAGGCTACACAGAAAACTGGCGAAATAATGAAAGTATCTATGCTTTGATTGAGGCCGTGACCGGGAAGTTTACGGGCTCGGCGACCCTGGGATGGCGGATCTATCTGGCAATTGTGGCAGCAGCGATCCTCTATGCCGTCGTGCGGAAACTGAGGCCGGAACGGGCATCCTTTTTGATTCTGGGGACAGTCTTGCTGGTTTCGCCGAACTGCTTCCCGTGGTATCTAACCTGGATTGTGCCTCTGCTGGCAATTTATCCGAACCCGGCTTGGTTGCTGTTTACCGTCACGGTTTTTCTCTTCTACCACGTCTTGATTCCCTATCGCACGCTCGGTTTGTGGGAAGAGGAGACGTTCTTCCGGCTGCTGGAGTACGTCCCTTTTTACGCCCTGCTGCTGGGAGGAGCTGTCGCCGGCAAGCTTTTCCCAAGAGATAGCGCCGCTCGGAACCCGGAAGCATAAAGGAAAAGTCTCGGCTTTTTAGTGCTGGCTTTCTTCCACGCTAGCTTCCGAGTGCAAGAATGTCGATCCCCCAAAAAAGCAAAAGAAGAATCCCGATCCAGCCGTTGGTGGCAAAGAAAGCGGCGTTGAGACGCGAAAGGTCAGTGGGTTGGACCAGCCGGTGTTCGTAGATCAGCAGCAGAGCGGTTACGGTTATCCCTGTCAGGCTCAGCCATCCCAGGCTTTCGAGCCACGCCAGCCATATCAGCAACGGCACCATCAGGAAATGCAATGCCGCGGAGACTTGTAAGGCTCGTGCAATGCCCCAGCGCCGGGGCACGCTGTGCAGTCTGGCTTGCGCATCGAACCTCGCGTCCTGGCAGGAGTAGAGGATATCGAACCCGGCAGTCCAGAGCGTCACGGCAGCCGTCAGTAACAAGATGCTCGAATCGAGAGTCCCCCGGATGGCGATCCAGGCGGCGGCTGGCGACATCCCCAGGCAGAATCCAAGAACGACGTGCGAAAGCACGGTGAACCGCTTTGTATAGGAATAGACGAACAGGATGGCCAGAGCCACCGGGGATAGCTGAAACGCCAGCGGATTTAGCTGGTAAGCCGCCAAAACAAGCACCGCCGAGGAGAAGAGCGCAAAGCAAACCACAAAACGGACGCTGAGCAGACCGGCAGGCAAAGCCCATCCCGCGGTCCGAGGATTCCGAGCATCGAGATGCCGGTCGATCAAGCGGTTGAAGCTCATGGCGGCAGAGCGCGCTCCCACCATCGCTACGACAATCCATAGGAGTTGCTGCATCGTCGGCAGACCGCGGGCGGCGAGCAGGGCTCCGATCAGGGCAAACGGAAGCGCAAAGATGGAATGCTCGATCCGGATCATCTCCAGCGTGGTCCGGAAACTCCGGAAGAAGGAGAAGCGGGTATCGTGCGGGTCTTGGGCAAGCGAATCAGGCATCTGTCTGGAGCGATCGTAGAAAATCAATTCATTATACGTCAGCAGAGCAAATTGTATGGTCTCCAGCGTTGGAGGTTGTTAAACTAGTTTACTAACACCCGTTGGATGGAAGATGCGTTAGCCGCAGAGACACAGAAATTCAAGGATGACAAGCAGATGAGTTTTCTATTTCACATTACGCTGTGCCTCTATCTCTCCGTGGCTAGTCTTTCGCCTGTCACCGCGAACTGGAGTAGTTCCGGTGGAAACCAAGCTGACAAATGGCGGAACTGCCAATGAACCAGCAACAAATCGAGCGTTTGTTCGAGGCAGTCCAAAAGGGAAAACTGACGCCGTCGGAGGCCGCTGAGCGCCTGAAGCATCTTCCGTTTGAAGACCTGGACTTTGCGAAGATCGATCACCACCGGCAACTGCGGCAGGGAATGCCGGAGACGATTTATGCTTCCGGGAAAACGCCGCAGCAGGTGGAGCGCATCGTCCGGCAGATGCTGAAGAGCACCAAGAACGTCCTCGTCACCCGAGCCAACCGCTCCGTGGCGGCCAGGGTGAAACGAGTTAGCAAGTCAGCCGTCTTCCATCCTCTATCGGGCAGCATCGCCATCCGTCGCGACCACACCCAGTATGGCAAAGGAAAAATTCTGGTTGTCTCGGCCGGTTCGTCTGACATTCCCGTAGCCGAAGAGGCGCTGGTCACCGCCGAAGTGATGGGAAACCCGGTAGGGCACCTCTACGACGTAGGCGTGGCCGGAATTCATCGCTTGATGAACAGCCGGGGAGAATTGACTTCGGCTCGTGTGATTATCTGCGTGGCGGGGATGGAGGGAGCGTTGCCGAGCGTGGTGGCGGGCTTGGTGGCCGTTCCAGTGATCGCCGTTCCCACCAGTATTGGCTATGGATCGAGTTTCCAGGGCCTGGCGGCGCTGCTCGGAATGCTGAATAGCTGCGCCAGCAACGTGGCGGTGGTGAATATAGATAATGGCTTTGGAGCCGCCTGCGTTGCCACTCTGATCAACCGGCTGTAGCGGGATTGTTCTTTACGCCAACGCGCTCTACATCCTCACAAGGTCTCCTTCTTCCGCACTGGCGGACTTCTTCCATTTCACTTCGTTTAGGATTCAAGTCGGTTTTTGACAACAGCGAGATATTAGAGCATTTCTCGTAAAGGTGCATACCGCCACGGCATCAGGTAGCGACAGGCATTCCTGCCTGTCCTCTAGCGTGCAGGCCTCCTAGCCTGCACTTGTCTCTTGCTTTCCAATCGCACGCAACCTACCTAACCCTTCGATGAATGGCTTTGCTTTGCAAAACGAAGCCAATAACGAAGCCAATGCCCGATCTTCGGCATATCTCATATCTCCTTATTATTCAATTTGTTAGCTGGGTATCAGAAGTTTTGAAATGGGTTCGTTTTGCAAAAAACTTTTTTCCGCCCGCTCCTCTCCCCCCGTAAACTAAACAAAGCCAGCTGCACAAACGCCCTCCGGCCCGATTGTCCCTCGCGGAAATTCCGGGAGCAACAAAATTCTTCCGATAATTCCGAAGATTCCGAATCTGCCGAGGAAACCGAATCTACCGAGGATCCCGAACATACCGCAGGAACCGAACCAGGTAGGGCAAGCATTCCTGCCTGCCTTGTAGAGTGTAGGCCGAAAGGCCTGCACTTGCCTGTCGACTGGGGAGCACAGGTAGCGACAGGCACTCCTGCCTGCCCTCTTAGCGTACAGGCCGGTAGGGCCTGTGCTCCATTTCCTTCGGCTCCGCTCAATACAGCCCCGGCCTGTGCGCCAGGGACACGCCGGACTTCACCAATATATGCACAGGGTTGGGCATCACCCCATCAGCGGGCAGCGGGCAGAACTACAGCATTTTTCTCGTTGGTCTATACCGGGTAGGGGCAGCCGCGACGAGCGCTTTCCTCGTCGTGGGTCTTTGCCGGCAATGAAAAGCCCTCAACGAAAAAATAATCCGCTTTGGCTACCAAAGATTAGCCAGGCTATGCCAATAGGTGAAACAGCTCTAGGAAGGCAGTAGGCCGTTGCCAGGCGAGTCGGAGCGAACTAATTTGAACCGGCTGATCTCCGGAGGACAGTTGATGCGAATGGGAATGCCGAGATATCCAATACCGCGATTGACATAGAGCGAGCAGCCGTTTTCCCGGTACAGGCCGCTCAAGTACCGGAAGCGCAACGTGGCCAGGCCCAGCGGAACGCCGTCCACGGTAGCCAGCACAACCTGCCCGCCGCCGTGCGTATGCCCGGAGAGCGTAAGGTTGATTCCGAGCGGCGCCGCGTCCATGAAAGTGTGGGGATGATGAGCCAACAGAACGGTGGGTGTTTCCGGTCCAGCTTCTTGCGCCATTCGGTCCAATACCCGCTGGGATTCGCTGCGCTGATAGCTGTAGAAGCTTCTGGAGCCGGGCGTCGAAAGCCAGTCGAGGCCGAGCAACGCCAGCCGGTCCTGCCCGGAGCCTAAATGGATCACCTCGTTCCGCAGTGTCCGGATGCCGACGGATTGGAGCCCCTTGACAATGTTAACCCCTCCCCGGAAGTTTTCTGAGTAGCTAAACCGATCGGAGGAGATATCGTGGTTTCCCAGGACGGTGAACACCCCCAGCGGAGCCTCGATTCCGGTCAGCCCGCGCACCGCGTCCGGCAAGCTGGAAAGGCTGCGGTCGAGTATGTCGCCGGTGATGACTACCACGTCTGGACGCAGGCCATTGGCGAGTTTGACGACGTGCTGTGACTCCTTCTCCCGTATGTATGGCCCGAAGTGCAAGTCGGAAATCTGGACAATCGTCAGTCCATCCAAAGACCGCGGTAAATGGGGGATGGGGATGGAAATCTCCTCGGAGATGTCAATCTCTCCCATGCTCCCGTAGGTCCCGTAGGCTGCCACGCCGTAGATTGCGGGGATCATCAGGCCGGCGCCTCCGGCGATAAAGCTGCGCCGGGAAAGGGCGGGCGCATTCGAGGTCGGTGCAGGCGGCGATCCGAAAAGCATCCGCTTACCCTGCCGGATTAAACCAACCAGACCTCTTCCCAGGGTCCAAAGCAGTGTGGGAGGGGCCACGATGAAAAAGAAGATGATGATCGTGGTCAGCCATGTAAGGGCAGGGTAGAAGATGATCTTGAGCACATCAGGAGAGAGCATGTGCAGCGTGCCACTGGCCTGGCGAAGGAAAAAAATGAGCAAGGGAATGTTCAGCAGGAAAATGACCGTGGTGACCAGGTCAAACACCCTCTGGCGGCGGCCTGGACTCACCCACATGGAGACCGAGCGGCGCAGAAAAAGCCAGGCTATTAAGTTGAGCAGAAGAAATACGAGAAACAGTGACAAGCGAAAGCTCATAAGACCACCAGAAGGCTATGGGGAAATTTTAGTGAAAAAAAGCTCTTTTGTCATCTGATTCGTCTGATCGTTGTGTTCGCGGTACGGTTTCCAGGGTCAAAACAAGTGGAGCCGGGGAAAAGCGTTCGAGGACTCTCAAGCGCCTGTTGTGGCCCCCTTCTTTCCGAAGACCCTGGCGAAGATGGCATTCACGTGGCGGAGTTGGCGGTCCAGGGCAAAGGCAGATTGAATCTCGCTGGAGGAGAGCACGCAGGAAATATCCGAGTCTGCCTCCACCAGCTTGCGAAAATCGTCTCCATTTCCCCAGGAGCGCATAGCGTTCCGCTGTACCCAGAGATAGGCTTCTTCCCGCAAGACGCCCTTGGCTGCCAGTTCCAGCAGCAACTGGCCAGAGAAGACCAAGCCGCGCGTCATTTCCAGGTTGGCCCTCATCCGCTCAGGGTAAACTTGCAGCTTTTCCACAACCCGGCAGGTCAGGTTGAGCAAGTAATCCACCAGCGTAGTGCTGTCGGGCAGGATCACGCGCTCCACCGAGGAGTGGGAAATGTCGCGCTCGTGCCACAGCGCCACGTTTTCAAGCGCCGCCTGGGAATTGGCTCGCACCACGCGGGCCAAGCCGCTGATCTGTTCGCAGCTGACCGGATTCCGTTTGTGCGGCATGGCAGAGGACCCCTTTTGAGAACCTCCAAAGTACTCTTCCACCTCGCGAACCTCGGTGCGCTGGAGCGCCCGAATCTCGGTGGCGATCTTATCGAGTGACGACGCCACCACAGCCAGTGTCCCCAGGTAATAGGCGTGCCGGTCGCGCTGGATCACCTGATTCGATATCGCCGCCGGGCGCAGTCCCAGCTTCCGGCAGATAGCGGTTTCGATCTCCGGTCCGACGTGAGCAAAGGTGCCCACTGCGCCGGAGATTTTCCCAACCGCCATCTCCTCGGCCGTGCGCTTCATGCGCTCCAGGTTCCGGGAGTTTTCCGAATACCAGTTGGCGAGCTTCAAGCCGAAAGTGATCGGCTCGGCGTGGACGCCGTGGGTGCGGCCCACCATCACCGTGTTTTTGAACTCCATTGCACGGCGTTGCAGAACCTCTCCCAATTTGCGGAGACCTTCCAGGATAAGCCGGGAGGCGCTTTGCACGCGGAGCGCCTGCGCTGTATCGACCACGTCGTACGAGGTCAGGCCATAATGAAGATAACGGGATTCAGGACCCAGGTTCTCCGCCACGGCCGTGGTGAAGGCCACCACGTCATGTTTCACCTCGGCCTCGATCTCGGCGATGCGCTGCAAGTCGAACCGCGCGCCCTGACGCATGGCGCGGGCCGCCTCGGCGGGAATCTCCCCCTGCTCGGCCAAAACCTCCGCCGCCGCAAGCTCCACCTCCAGCCAAGTGCGGAATTTGTTTTCCTCGGCCCAAATTTGGGCCATCTGCGGGCGTGTGTAGCGAGGGATCAAAGGGAATACCTCAAAATTGAAACATCTCCGTCGGTTCCTTCTGCGAGCTAACCACCAGCCGGATTTTGCGCGCGGTTTGCTCCCCCAGCGCCGAGGCCGCCGCCAGTAGCGCGATCTCCGGGTGGTTGTTCCACTCGCTTAAATGGGCCAGCACCAGCACCTGCGCTGTGCCGTCAAAGTCGTTGCTCAGGAACTCTCCGAGCGAGTGGTTCGAGAGATGCCCGTCCCGGCTCATCACCCGCTGCTTGACAAACCAGGGGTACGGTCCATTCTTTAGCATATCCAGGTCGTGGTTGGACTCCATCACCAGGCAATGGCAGCCGCTGAGGTAGTATTTTACATTCTCCGGGATGTAGCCCAGGTCGGTCACTACCGCCACGCGCATCCCGGCCGAGGCAAGACAATATCCCACGGGATCGGCGGCATCATGGGGAATGGTAAATGGGTCGATGGCGAGGTCTCCGATCTCGAAGCGTTTTCCGGCCTGTATGGTTTCCACCGCCGGTAGTTTGATCCGCGGCGGCAGCACGGACTGCGTCTGGGAAGAAACGTAAACCGGGATACGGAATTGGTTTGCCAGGCGAGCCAGGCCGTTGATGTGATCCGAGTGTTCGTGGGTAACCAGAATTCCCTGCAGAGTTTCCGGCTTCTCGCCGATACTGGCCAGCCGCCGCGCCGTTTCCCGTGCGCTGAGTCCGGCGTCGATCAGGAGCTTGACCCGCTCTGTCGCCAGGAAGGTGCAGTTGCCGGAACTGCCGCTTCCCAACACGGCCACGCGAATGCTGATGGTTCCTCCTGCGAATCTCCCAAAAATTCCCGGACAACTCCTCGCGGCGGACGGTCCGTCACGCCTTCGGCAAAGCTGCTGTGCGCAACACCAAGGTGCTCCCCAAGCTTAACAGGCCAGCATTTCCCTGCCGATCTTGAGTCCGTCCAGCCTGCCGAGAACGGTAAGAGCTATGTCGTCGGTCCGGAAAAACTTCCGGGCGATCTCTCTTAGATCTTCGGCAGTGACGGCTTCGATCTTAGCAATAATTTCATCCAGAGTGAAGAATCTGCCGAAATTCATATGCTGGCGGGTCAGGTTGGACATGCGGCTGCCGGTCGATTCCAGGCTCAACATCAGGCTTCCCTTGAGATGGTCTTTGGCCCGGCGCAACTCCTCCGGATCAACCGCCTTTTCTTTCAGCTCCCGGAACTCCTGAATGATGCTGTTCACCACCTGGGAGGCTGTTTCCGGCGAAGTGGCGGCGTAAGCGAAAAGACATCCGGTGTCTTTGTAGGAAACCACTTCGGAAAACACTGCGTAGGCGAGGCCTTGTTTTTCGCGGATGTTTTGGAATAGACGGGAACTCATGCCGCCGCCAAGAAGGGTGTTTAGCACATGGCACGCAAACCGTCCGTCGTGCGACATTGGATAAGAAGGCACCCCCAGACAGAGATGTACCTGTTCGAGCGATTGCTTGTCGCGCAAGGTGATCCTGGAATGGGTGGCCGGCTTGGGGTCCGTCAGTTGCATTTCCTGCTTCTTTAAGGCTGAAAAACGCTGTTCGGCCATATTCGCCAGCTGGTCATGCTCCAGGTGTCCGGCGGCGGAAATGACAATGTTGTTCGGCCTGTAAATCTGTTCGAACTCGTCCTGAAGGGTATTTCTTTCGAGCAGTCCGATGGTCTCCCGGGTGCCCAGGATGGGTTTGCCGAGAGCGTGTCCCTCCCAGAAATTCTGCGTAAAAATCTCCTGCAGCAGATAGTCCGGATTGTCCTCTTCCGCTTTGATCTCTTCGAGGATCACGCTTCGCTCCCGCCGGATATCTTCGTTTTGGAACAGCGGATATAGCACCAGGTCGCTCAGTACGTCGAAGGCCGTCTCCAGGTGTTCATCCAGGACGACGGCGTTGAAACTGACGCATTCCTTGGCGGTAAAGGCATCCATGTGCCCGCCAATCGAATCCATCGAACGGGCAATCTGCTCGGCTGTACGGGTTTTGGTTCCCTTGAAGACCATGTGCTCGATGAAATGGGAGATTCCGTTTCTTTCCGGCTGTTCTTGGCGTGAACCGCTGCCGAGCCAGATTCCCACCGCAACGGAACGCACATGAGGCATCGACTCGGTCAGAATAGCCAGTCCGTTGGGAAGAATCTTTTTCTGAATGTCGTGCATATCGCTGTTCTCCGAATGGTGGGCTTTCAATTAGGGATAGAGATCACGACCCTAATCCGCCAGGAAGAGACCTCAGATGTATTTCCTGTTCCGACCCTACTATTATCTCCCACCCATCGGCCTAATTTCCAACAAATCTACACTAAAATAAACCTTTCAGATACAATAGGTTAAGAATATCCTTCTCGGTTGGTTGCCTCTGCTATTGCAACCGCCTTGGATGTTTGTCCGGGGCGGAAAGCCGGCTGGCGGTTTTGGCCGGCTGATGAGCCTTGCCCTCTGCTAGAATCAAAAAGGAGCATTGGCATGCCAAAAACAGAGCTAATCGGCCTTCCCGAACACCGGATTCAGCAGATCGTTACAGCGTTTAGCGAGCCATCTTACAGAGGCCGTCAGCTCTATCACGCCCTCTACCGAGAGCGGCAATGGAACCTGAGAAAAATATTGCCGCTTCCAGCCGCCTTGCGCGAGCAATTGGGTAAAAAGTTTCAGGCGACCCTGCCGGAGGTGGAGAAAAAATTCCAAAGCGCCGATGGAACCTCCCGCTTCCTGCTGCGGCTTGCCGATAGCTGCCGGATTGAAGCAGTTCGGATGCCCGAGCCCAAACGGACGACCATTTGCCTCTCCACGCAGGCTGGCTGCGCCGTGGATTGCCAGTTTTGTTTGACAGGAGTGATGGGTTTCACACGGAACCTGACACCGGGAGAGATCGTCGGCCAGTTGTTGCTGCTCACCAGGAAGGACGCTCTGGGAGCGGAGGGTCGGATTAATCTGGTCTTCATGGGGATGGGGGAGCCATTATTGAACTACGAAAATGTATTGGATGCGGTGCGGCTGCTGTCGGACTCAGACGGCATGGGCCTTTCCGTCCGGCGAATGACGCTGTCCACTTCCGGCATCGTTCCCGGCATTGAAAAGCTCGGGAAGGAGAGCATCCGGCCCAAGCTCGCCGTTTCCTTGAGCGCCACCACCGACACCATGCGGGACAGCCTTGTGCCCATCAACCGCAAGTGGCCTCTTAGCGAGTTGCTGCGGGTCTGCCGCGAGTTTCCTCTGCGCCCCAGAGAGAAATTAACCTTCGAGTACGTCCTGCTCGCCGGAGTCAACGACACCCCCGACGACGCCCGGCGTCTGAGCCGCTTGATACGGGGAATTCCCAGCAAGGTGAACCTGATCGGGCTGAACCCGGGTCCGGAATTGCCCTTCAAGACGCCTCCGGACGAGCAAATACTCCGCTTTCAGCAGATACTGGTTCGGAAGGGAGTGCCTGCTTACGTTCGTAAGCCGCGAGGACGGGACATTTTTGCCGCCTGCGGGCAGTTGAAGCTGGCAGAGACTTAACGATCTTCCCTGCCGGGGGCTGAAACCGTGGACGGCCAGGGCAGTTGAGCCAATGGATGACCTTGCTGCAGCATCGTTTGCTGCATATTCATATGTCGGATTGCTGCCGGGCAATTCCGACGCAAGGGACATCCCCTGCCCGCTCCCACCTCAATGCTATACTTTGGCTGGAGCAGCCCTCAAAGAAGCTGTTCCGTCGTTCCATTTCATCGCAAGACACGCAGGGCATGACTGCTGTTGCCGTTACTTCTTATGATCCTTGGTCTTGGCGTAGACATTGCGGAGGTTTTGCGGGTAAGGGGAGCCATCGAGCGGCACGGCGAGAGGTTCCTGAATCGTGTATTCACCCCGGCTGAGGTTACCTATTGCCGGAGCCGCCGCAATTCTTACGAGCGTTTCGCTGCCCGCTTTGCGGCCAAGGAAGCGACTATGAAAGCTCTGGGGACCGGGTTGCGGCGCGGCGTTACTTGGCGAAACATGGAGGTTTCCAATGCCAAGGGGGGTAAGCCGACCATGAAACTCTCCGGACGAGCGCAGGAACTCTTTCAGGGCATGGGCGGAGCCAGTATCGCACTTTCCATCACTCACACCCGCACGCTTGCTCTGGCTGAGGTCATTATCGAAGGGAAAAGCCCGGCAACCGGGTGTGAGTAAATGTTAAATCCTGGAAGGTTCAGGCAGGGCCCTCTCGCCCGGCGCCAACTCGCCCAACAAGCGATCCGCAACTAGGCCGGAAATTCTGACCGTGACGATCCGATTTGCGGCTAGACGCTTGCCCGCAATCAATACTTTCAAGTAGTTATCACTCAACGCAGCGGTGCCGCCGGGCGTCTCTTTTCCCAGGGTGATTGCCGAAAGGGTTCGGCCTACCTGCCGTTGCCTGAACTGCCGGTTTTTTTCTGCCGCTAGGTCGCGCAGAATGCGGCTCCGCCGCCGAATGAGGGCGCTGTTGATCTGGTCCGGCATTTTGTCCGCCAGTGTGTCCGGCCGCTGGGAAAAGGGAAAGACGTGCAGGTAAGTGAAGGGAAGGGAATCGATGAAGCTTCGCGTCTGTTCAAAGTCTTCCTCGGACTCGCCCGGAAATCCCACCATCACGTCGGCGCCAAAGGCCGCGTTCGGCATCCGCTGGTAAGCCGCCAGAATTCGGTCTCGATAGTTGTGCGGATGGTATTTGCGGTACATCAGCCGCAGAATCCGGTCTGAGCCGCTCTGTAACGGGGCATGAACGTGTTTGGCAATGCGCGGGGAGGACGCCATCAGGTCCAGCAAGGCGTTGCTGAAGTCCATCGGTTCCACGGAGCTCAGCCGTAGCCGTTCAATGGGAGTTTCCTCCAGTATGGCCCGAATCATCTGGGGAAAGCTGATTTTTGCCGGCAGGTCGCGTCCGTACCGGCCCAGGTTGATTCCCGTCAGGACCACCTCCCGGTAGCCGGCCTGGCAAAGCGAACCGACCTGCTCCAAGACGGATGAGAGCGGCAGGCTTCGGCTGCGCCCTCGCACGCTGGGGATGATGCAAAAGGAACAGCGATTGTTGCAGCCGTCCTGAACCTTCAAATTGGGCCGTGTCCGCTCACCAGCTGTTCCCACGGAAGCCCCAAAGACGGGGGCCGCCGGAAGCTGCCGCTGGGCCAGAATGTTATTGTTGAAAATTATAGGGGCGGCAGGGCTTCCGGCAGGACCCGTTGTTCCCGGGTCTGGGTAGTCATGCTCCACGCTATCATCGGACAAAATGGGAGTGTCCAGCGTGCGCAAGGGTACGAAATGGGGATGCGTTACGCCATTGCTCCGGCCTGCGGAAGGGAATTCGCGGGAGAGAAACGGCCCGATCGCCCTCTTATGGGAATTGCCCATGATCCATTGGACGCCGGGCAAGGCAGCCAGTTCTTGCGGACTGCGCTGCGCATAACAGCCGGTCACGAGAATCTGCGCGGCAGGATTCTCCCTCCGAATCCTTCGAACCATTTGGCGCACGTCACCATCGGCGGCAGCCGTGACGGTGCAACTGTTCACTACGACGATATCCGCGCAGGAGCGGTCTTCTGCCTCCCGGAAGCCGCGGTCTGCAAGGTCTTTCTCCAGGGCGGCGCCGTCCGCCTGATTGGCTCGGCATCCGTAGTTGATGGTATGAAAACTAGGCATCCTTCAGTCTGGGTGAAGCAAGCAGAGAATCACGCTGGGAGAGTTGCGAATGGGCAGGGAACCGTTCCGAGGGCCGTTCAGGCCCACAAATCCGGGCATCCCGATGCATGGACCCATCCGCTAAGGGAACCCGGCGCAACAGCAAGCTCGATTTATGGAAGGTGCCCGCCAGATGCGGAAGCCACCCGATGTTGCTGGAAACACTCCCGGCAGTAAATCGGCCGGCCCTGCGTGGGCCGGAAAGGCACCGTGGTTTCTTTCCCGCATTGGGAACAGACCGTCGTGGTCTCTACCCTGTGGTTGCCGCCCGATGCCGATTGATTCCGCTTCGCCTTGCAAGGCTTACAACGTTTCGGATCATTCAGGAAATGCTTGTTGGCAAAGAAAAGCTGTTCTCCTGCCGTGAAGACAAAGTCTCCACCGCAGTCCACGCACTTCAAGGTTCTGTCATGATATTCCGCATTTTCCGCCATAGATCTGAGCCCCCCGAATTTCATAGGGTCTCTAGGCGTCAATAACACCAGCAGCCTGAGTTGACCAGGATATCTCCAACCTACTCGACTCCGTGCCTGCCAGTGCCGCAGGGATTTCTGCAAACCGCGCCGGCGGAGCCTAGTCGAAGTCGCGTCTGGTCTTTTTCCGGTTTCGCTTACGTGCCAATGCTGCCTTGACCCGTTTTTTCTCGCCGGGTTTTAGGTAGTAAGAATGTTTTTTGACTTCCTTGATGATATCCGCTTGTTGGACCTTCCGCTTGAAGCGGCGAAGGGCGTTCTCAAGCGACTCACCATCTTGAAGTCTTACTTCCGCCAAATACCACACCTCCCTACTGTTTGTAGTTTCAGAACGGCTACGGCTATAATAGGAGGGGGTCAGGGGAAGTCAAGTTATTTTTTGGAATCCCGAAGCAGAAGGGTCGGTTTCTGGAGCCATCTGCTGCAGATCACATCTGTCGCTATCTTTTGTGTCGGGTCTTTCAAGGCATGATTGCCGACTGCAAATTGAGGGGCTGGAAATCCCTTTTTCGGAGAGGCCCTGAAGGATCGTATCTTCCTATTTTCCGCTTTTGCGCACCTGATATTGGGTGGCGGCCGTCGGCATGGATGATCTTCTTATCCATCTTCAACGGCGCAAACTCCCGAAACCAGCCTCGGGATGCTGTCCATTCGATCTGTAATGGAATGGAAATTAACCCAGTTATAACTTTCTCGTTGACCGCAGTTCGGCGCCATGGCGCGAGTGCATGATAAGGCAAGCAGTGACTATAGATAACAATACAAGAATCGAATGGATTCAGGGACGGGAGATTTTGGATTCCCGAGGCAATCCGACCGTGGAAGCAGAGGTGATGCTCGAAAGCGGGCTAGCTGGCTGGGCCGCTGTTCCGAGCGGAGCTTCCACGGGAGAGCATGAGGCCGTGGAGTTGCGCGATGGCGATGAGCGGCGGTATCTGGGAAAGGGAGTTTCCCGCGCCGTTCAGAACATCGCCCAAACGATTGCCCCGGCCCTGAAAGATCAAGATGCCGCTGAGCAGGCCGAAGTGGATCGTCTGCTGCTGCAGCTCGACGGAACGCCAAACAAGTCGCGCCTGGGAGCCAATGCGATACTGGCCGTGTCGCTGGCCGTGGCCCGCGCCGTAGCCGATACGCTGGAGCTGCCGCTCTACCGCTATCTGGGAGGCGTGAACGCTTCGTTGTTACCGGTCCCCTTGATGAATATCCTAAATGGTGGGGTCCATTCCGACAACAATGTGGATTTTCAAGAGTTTATGATTGTTCCAATGGGCGCTTCGAGCTTTGCCGATTCGCTCCGTATGGGTGTCGAAACGTTCCATCACCTGAAAAAAGTTCTCTCCAAGAAAGGCTATGCCACCTCGGTTGGCGACGAGGGCGGCTTTGCCCCCAACCTGCGCTCGAACACCGAGGCGCTGGAGCAGATACTAGAGGCGATCCAGGCGGCAGGGTACCGGCCCGGAGAGGATATCGCCTTGGCGCTTGACCCGGCATCGAGTGAGTTCTTTGAAGACGGCAAATACGTTTTTAAGAAATCCGACCACAGCGAGCACACCTCTGAGCAGATGGTGGAGCTCTATTCGGACTGGGTTCGTCAGTATCCCATCGTCTCCATCGAGGACGGGCTGGCCGAGGATGACTGGGAAGGCTGGAAGCTTCTGACGGCAAAGCTGGGCTCCAAAGTGCAATTGGTCGGCGATGACCTGTTTGTAACCAACACGGACCGGCTGGAGGAGGGAATTGAGCAGAGGGTGGCGAATGCAATCCTCATTAAACTGAATCAGGTAGGCACCTTGACCGAGACACTGGCAGCCATTGAGATGGCTCGCCGAAATGGATATAGCTCCGTCATCTCACACCGGTCGGGCGAAACCGAAGACACCTTCATCGCCGACTTGGCCGTCGCCACCGGCGCTGGCCAGATCAAGACGGGCTCGGGAAGCCGGAGCGACCGCATCGCAAAATACAACCAATTGCTGCGCATCGAGCAGGAGTTGGGAAAGGAAGCAGCGTTTCTGGGGCGCAAGACGGTTTTTGGAACCGCACGCGGCTGAGCTTCCTGATACCGTGCCCAGTCAGGGAAGGCTCGCGGAGGTCATTACAATCCAGATCGATCACAGCGGATTTTGTTGACTGTTCCGTCCTTCTTATCTCATTATTTTACAGTCAGATACAACAATTATCAAAAGCTGTTCCGAAAGTTCTACTCAAAGTTCCCATTGTTTTTTGCAAGGAATTTTGCAAAAAAGAAGTAAACCTCCAGTCACAAAGTCTGACGCTACTGAAGCTGTGCTATCATCCTGGAAATTTGAAACTGTAGATTTAAGGTTTAACGCAGGAAACTATGTCATTTCCCGTCACCAGACCACGGCGTTTGCGGCAGAGCGAGTTGCTGCGCTCCTTTGTGCAAGAGACCAGGCTATCTCCCAGCAATTTCATCTATCCCTTGTTTGTCTGTCCCGGTTCCGGCGTCAAGCGGGAGATTGCTTCCATGCCGGGAAACTTCCATTTTTCGGTGGATCGGATCGGAGAAGAGTGCAAGGAAGTCGCCGGCCTCGGCATCCCCGCCGTGATTTTGTTCGGAATCCCTGTAAAAAAAGATGAGGCAGGCTCGGAAGCCTACGGCGACAATTGCATCGTGGCCCAGGCCGTCCGTGCCATTCGGGAGGCGGTCGGCGGGAAGCTTCTGATCGCCTGCGACGTGTGCCTCTGCGAGTACACCAGCCACGGCCACTGCGGGGTGGTGAAAGACGGCGATGTGGACAACGACGCTACGCTCGAACTTCTGGCACGGGCTTCTGTGAACTATGCCCGCGCCGGGGCCGACATCGTTGCGCCATCGGACATGATGGACGGTCGCGTCGCGGCGATCCGCCGGGCGCTGGACGCCGAATCCCTCACCAATACCGCAATCCTGGCGTACTCGGCGAAGTACGCCTCGGTCTTTTACGGGCCGTTCCGCGATGCGGCCAACTCAACTCCTCAGTTCGGGGACCGGCGCTCTTACCAGATGGACCCGGCAAACCAGCGCGAGGCGCTGCGGGAGATTGCCCTGGACGTCGAAGAAGGCGCCGACATGGTGATGGTCAAACCGGCGCTCCCCTATCTGGACGTGATCTGCCGGGCGCGGCAGGAATTCAACTGTCCGCTGGCCGCCTACCAGGTGAGCGGCGAGTTCAGTATGATCGAGGCCGCCGCCAAGTTGGGGTGGATCGACCGGGACCGGGCCATGATGGAATCGCTCACGGCGATTCGGCGCGCCGGAGCCGACGTGATCCTAACCTACTTCGCCAAAGACGCCGCCCGGCTGCTAGCCTGCTGAACCCTCAGCGTCTCGCTGGTGCCAGCAGGGTCAGGGCGTCCGGGACGACCTCGATGGTGCAGGGCAGCCGGCCTGCCAGTTCCCCATCCACCTGAAATAACACTTTTTTAGAGGCTGGTTCGGTTTGTTCGCAGCGAACCTTGCGGGCAGGGAAGCGAGTGACATCCGCCAACCTGTCTAACCGTCCCGTCAGCAGCGCCGCTGCATAAAGAAAATAGCGCAGGCGGTTTCGCGAGCGAAAGCAGTACACGAAGAAGCTCTCCGAGAATATATCCGCCTCTCGGACCATTCGGAAAGGGCCGTAATAGGTGGACTTGCTGACGCAAGCGAAGGTAGCCTCTATCTGCCGGTCCTCGGTCGAGACGATAAATTCCGTCTTCGGCTCGAATAACACCTGTCGGATCGTTTCCAGCACGTAGCTCCCCACCCCCAGTAGGTTCTTCCAGCGCAGTTCCAGCTTTTGGATCACCTGCGCATCAAACCCCACTCCGGCCATCAGAAGGAAGTAACGGTTTCCGGCGAATCCCAAAGCCAGTCGCCGGGGCGTGGCGGAGGCAATAACCCGTGCAGCCGCCCGCATGTCTCGCGGGAACCCCAACTCCCGGGCTAGCACGTTCGCTGTGCCGCAAGGCAGCACGCCCAGAGGCACGTGCGAAAGCGCCATTCCGCAGACCACCTCGTTGATGGTGCCGTCTCCGCCGCTGACCACAATCAAATCCGCCCCCTTTTGAATGGCATCGCGGGCCAGTTCTGTTGCCGTGCCGGGACCGGTAGTTGCCAGAGTGCTCACCTGGATGCCGGCCCGCTCCAGCTCTTCGGTCGCAGTTGCGATCTGCTGCGGCCGCAGTCGGCGCCGCCGTCCCGCTTCCGGGTTATAGATGAGGAAAGCCTTTGCATACTTAGGTGCAGTGGCGGGCCGTTCGGTAGAGGGGTTGGGTGGCATTGTCGCAAGACTCTCGGCAGGAATCCCGCTGGCAGCGGACCTAACGACTGCACAGGACTCGTACAATGTATAATGGACCCGAGCCGGGATGCAATCGGCAGCAAGCTGGTACCTGCCCCGGCGCTTCCTCAGGAAATATTCCGTGAAGAGTCTCCAAAAACAGGCAGAAGCTCTGCGGGAGCAGATTCGCTATCACGAGCATCGCTACTACGTGCTCGATGCTCCCGAGATCTCCGACGCCGAGTTCGACCGCTTGATGGATCGGTTGAAAACGCTGGAAACAGAGGACCCCAGCTTGGTCCGTCCGGACTCTCCCACGCAGCGTGTGGGAGGAAAACCCAGGGAAGGCTTTGTCCGGGTGGCCCACAGCACTCCACTACTGAGTCTCGACAATTCCTATTCGCAGCAAGAGTTGCTTGAGTTCGACCGTAAGGTTCGCCAAGGCGCAGGCAAGGACCGGGTGGAGTATGTCGCCGAGCTGAAGATGGACGGCATGAGCATGACGGTCCTCTATGAGCAGGGCCTGCTGCGCCGGGCCGTCACGCGAGGCGATGGAGCTGTGGGAGAAGAAGTGACGGAGAACGCGCGCACCATCCGTTCGCTGCCGCTCTTGCTGAATCGTTCCGCTTTGGCGAAGGCCAAACTGGGACTGGATCTGGAAGTGCGCGGTGAGGTAATCCTGGACCGCCGGGCGTTCGGGCAGATTAACGCGGAAAGAGAACGGCAGGATTTGCCGAGATTTGCCAATCCGCGCAACGCCGCCGCCGGTTCCATCCGCATGTTGGAGCCGAGCGTCGTGGCCGAGCGTCACCTGGACTGCTTCTGTTACGCCCTGCTGGTCAACGCGCGCGTGCCGCTCGGCGAGCATCGGCAGGTGCTCGAAGCGCTTGTGGCGCTGGGCTTCAAGGTAAATCCCAACTGGAAGCACTGCCGGGACATTGACGAGGCGCTGGAGTTTTGCCGGAAGTGGGAGCAGAAGCGGGAGTCGTTGCCCTATGAGATTGATGGCGTGGTCATCAAGGTGAACTCCATCGCTCTCCAGGCGGAGCTGGGAGCGACGGCGAAGGCTCCGCGGTGGGCCGTTGCCTACAAGTATGCTGCGCGCCAGGCGGTAACTTCTGTCCGTGAAATCCAGGTGCAAGTGGGCCGCACGGGAGCGCTGACGCCGGTAGCTATGCTGGAGCCGGTGTTGCTGGGCGGAGTCACCGTCAGCCGGGCCACTTTGCACAACGAAGACGAAGTCCGGCGCTTGAGATTGAAGATTGGGGATGTGGTAGTGGTGGAGAGGGGCGGCGACGTGATCCCGAAGGTGGTGCGCGTAGAGACAGCGGAACGACCCAAGCACGGTTCCAAGCTGCGCGACTTCTGTATGCCCGGGCAGTGTCCCGTCTGCCAAGGCCGGGTAGTCCGTGAGGAGGGAGAAGTAGCCTTGCGCTGCGTCAACGCGAACTGCCCGGCAAAGCTAAAGAAATCCATCTTGCACTTTGCCGGACGCAAGGCAATGAACATTGACGGGCTGGGAGAGGCGCTGGTGGACCAATTGGTGGACAGCGGATTGGTCCGCAATGTCGCGGACATCTATGAGCTGAAAGAGGAGGACTTGGTCAAACTGGAGCGCATGGGTCCCAAATCCGCCGAGAACCTCCGGAAGGAAATCGATCGGAGTCGCGGGAACAGCCTGGAAAAAGTTGTCTTCGCATTGGGAATCCGCTTTGTTGGAGAACGCACAGGGTTGCTGCTGGCCGAACATTTTGGAGCAATGGACAATTTGGCCTCCGCCGCTCAGGAAGAGCTGGAAGCAGTGCCGGAGGTGGGTCCCAAGGTGGCTGCCAGCATCGTCAGTTTTTTTAGTGAACCTCAAAACCAACAATTGCGCGAGCGGTTGCGGAAGGCAGGATTGCGGTTCGAACACAAGAGAAAAGCAGAGAAGGCCTCTAACTTGGCGGGAGCAACTTTCGTGCTTACGGGAACGCTTCAGAACTGCACCCGCGAGGAGGCCAAACAAAAGATTGAACTGGCCGGTGGGCACGTGACCGGCTCGGTCAGCAAGAAGACGAATTACGTGGTGGCGGGAAGTGACCCCGGCTCCAAGCTGGCAAAGGCCAAGGCGCTGGGCGTGGAAATCCTCGATGAAGCGCAACTGAATTTCCTGCTGCAATAGCGGAAAGGCCTGAATTCCTTTAGTGGTGTGCTAGAGCATTTCACCTGTTGGTGTAGTCTGGTTATGCTTGCCTGATATACACCAACGAGAAAATGCTGTAGTACAGGGAAGATTCCTTCAGACGGTGTCATCCAGAAAGGTGATCATGCGGCCCAAACACATGACTCCGACCCAGAAGAACAACGAGGTCGCCGCGATGATCTTTGCAGACAGTGGGGTATCCTCTCCGGACCCCACAGCCTCGGTATCGCGGTACACGTTGAGGTAGAACAGCAGCACATTGATTCCAGCGAGCAAAATGAACAGCAGCTTCACAACAAAAGCAATGTTGTGAACGTACCGATAGGGATTGCCTGCAAAGAACAGAATGCCGGTTATCAGATTGATGGCGAAACCTAAAATCCCCCATGGCACCAGTTGGTGCAAGGAGATGAGCGGCAGCTTCTTCGCCATTCCAAGCATGCGCAAGTCGAGCAGCACAATAGTGCCGATCAACAGCGACATCCCGAAGAAATGAAGAATCTCATTTGCCGGCCATACCCAGACATAGTTGTTCATAAACAATGACACTCTGGTGCTCGCGACCCATTCCACAAAGGATTCCATAGTGCAATCGCCCCTTCTAGTTAGTCATAGGCCATGAAGTGGGTAGCAGTGTATGCCAGCAAACGGCCTGCCGTGATCGCCCCAACCCAAAAAAATAGCGATGCTCCCGCCAAGATTTTGCCCTTCATTGGCACGGCTCTCTCATCCAGACTCGGATCGCCAAAAACATGCTTCTGAATCATCAATATGCTCGTCACGCCGAGCGCAATGCACAGCAACTTGATATAAAAGACTGGGTCCGTGAATGCTTTTGTCGGATAAGCGATCAACAGCGCAACCCCGGATGCGGCATTTACCCAGAAGCCGGCCCACATGACGGGAAAGAACCTCTCCATCGGCGTCAAGGGAATGCGGGACGCCCGACCGAGGATACGCAGATCGACCGCGACAATCGTGCCGACCAGGAATCCCAAGCCGACCGTGTGCAGGACGATAACGCTTGGGAATGCCAACAATGAGGTCGACTCACGCAACCACGTACTTAAGCCAGTCTGTTCGATCCAATCAAACAATGCGAAGAAATCCATGCCTTCCTTTTTTCACTTCCAATTGAGTTTATTGACCGCCAAGTCCGATTTCATCTTTACCATAGGTGAAAGATTCTATGCCAAACCGCCCTGCCTCCTGAATACCTACTGCGCGTACAGTCCGGTAGGGTCTGTGCTCCCGCTTTGCTCAGCATGACAGGGTTTCTGGTTGCCTGCCATTCCTGATTTAACCTGCTGGCAAAACGCTCTAAGAGATATTGCATAACCCCTCGTTTAGGAGCTTCGGTTGGCTTTTAGGTGGCTTTTTTGAACCTCCCCCGATGAACTTTTGATTCTAAAAGGGTTGTTGGCTTCGTTTCGTAAAAAATACCTGTTTTCACCTCGCTCGCCTCCCCTCGCAAGCTTCACAAACGATCAGCGGCTCGATTCTCCCGCAAGAAAATTCCAGGGGCAACAAAATTATTCCGATTCTTCCGAGGCTGCCGATTATTCCGAATCTGCCGAGGAATCCGGGCCGCGCGGCGAAACGCCAGGCTGGCCTTTCCCGAGGAGAGCGGCTTGCGGAGTATGCCTCGGGTCCGGCCCAGTGGGTGCGCTGCATTCCTGGCTTTACTCCTGCACCCATTGCCTGACCACAGAGCCCGCCTGAGGGGCGTCTGGAGACCCGCCGGAGTCGAAAAGTTCAGGCCTGGCTGGCTCCAAACTCCCGTCTCTACCCCGAGTTCTTCTCGCCTGATACCCCCGTGTTGAACCCCTCCGAATCTCTCTGGCGGTGCCTCACAATTACTCTCGTGGCCAATCTGCTGTTCCCAACCTGGACAGTCTCCCCGCCGCCCGCCACCATGCCCCATCCCTACAGCACAAACAAAGCCTCCTCCGACCCTTCCGGAGACTTCGCCCTCTCTCATGGCCTCTTGCACAGGGCATTTATTAACTGAAAATCAATAGTGTCAGCTAAGCGTGGCGGAGATGAGTAGTTCTAACACAAGGATTGAAAGCATCTCTAAGAAATTGACGTGAACAAATAATTACTGTGTTACCATGCGCCTGCGATGCCGGAATGAGACCCAATTAAAGCGGAAGGGGTGGACGCGAATGTACGAAGCGTTTTTGGCTTTCGGTGATTGGCTCGAAAATAGCCCCATGGCCTATGCGGTGGTGGAATGGGGCCTCCTGTCTGACATTTGCTGGGTAGGCCATTTTTTGAGCTTTTTCTTGGTAATCGGGACAAGTGTGGCCGTTGATGTACGCCTTCTTGGCCTGGGTGCGCGGCGCCTAACCGCCTCCGAACTCGCCGAACAGCTTTTCCCTTGGACGTGGACTGGCTTGGGCTTAGCTTTCCTAACGGGGTTTCTCTACCTTACGCCTAGTGCCTGGATTTTTTTTCGTAGTTCTTTCTTTTTCGTCAAGCTGTTGCTGACCGCGCTGGCAGCAGTTTCTGTTCTGTTAATCCAATTGAACGTGCGCAAGTGGGATCGGCAGGGTGCCTTGCCGCCAATGGCCAAAGTGATGGCCGTTGTTTCATTGCTGCTTTGGATAAGCGTTCTCATTGCGGGGACCCATGTCCCGGTGCAAACCTGTTTCTAACAGACCCTGGTTATTCTATTCAGCTTTGTAAGGACACACTGGACTGGCTAACCGGGAAGTGAGTACAGCTTGGCCGGATATCCTTCCCGGTCCTCCAACAAAAGCTGGAAACGACGTGGGACAGTGTTCCCAGCCAGGCCGGCCCAACACTCGACAATCCTTTCCCTCCACCCATTCACCCTCCCAGAACCCTCAGCTGGATTGTAGTAGCTTTCTTAGTCAAAGCTAACAGAGCTGCAGATCTATTGGTGTCCAGTGCGTCGTGCAAAACTGTTTCGGATGTGAGTCAAGCACGGCAGAATGGCGACAATTTTTGACAGTGCAAGTCTTTGCGGGAACCGGGTACCCCATTGGCGGGAAAAGAACATAAGGTTGTCATAAAGTAGGTTTTCATTGGAGAATATGAACATGAACGCTAGGTTTAGGTTCAGCAAGACTTGCATCGTAATGAGTGCGTTGTTGGTTTGTCTTTCCCCGATGGTATCTGCTCAGACATCCGGGGGAATGATTTCCGGACTGGTGACGGACGCATCTGGCGCCGTAATGCCGGGTGTTGCTGTTACGCTTGCCAGCCGGGAAGCCCGGATTAGTCGAGATGCCATGACGGATGAGGCCGGTTCGGACCTTCAGGTCAAGCAACTGGATTTCACCTCCTTCGCCGGAAATCCGGTCTACTTGGCGAGGGAGACGCCGCAGCATTCGCGGATCATTACAGTTCCTGGGCCGGTTCCTGGCAAAGCCGCTGCGGAATTCGACCGGGATCGCATCCTCGACGTTGTAACCGAGGCCAGCCAGCCGGGTGGTCTGGCGGAAGTCCGGTTGGTCACAGAATATGAGGCCTACTACCTCGACCGCCACAACCGGCTACCTTTGCCGGTTCTTTTTGTGCGCCTGAATGATTCTGACAACACCATGGTCTATATTGACCCTCGGACGGCGCGGGTCATGAATAGCTATAGTTCACGGTCGCGCTGGACCCGATGGCTTTATCATGGGTTGCACTCAATCGACCTGCCTTGGCTATACAAACATCGCCCCGCGTGGGACATCATCGTTCTCGTGCTGATGCTTGGGGGGACATCGCTCTGCGTGACTTCCGTCATCATCGGGTTCCAGCTCTTGCGGAAAAAGCTGGCTGTCCGCTTGGTGCAATGATCCCTTCGGCAGGGTACTTTTTTCGCCTCACTGCAAGGATTGCCGAGTTGAAATCCGTGGAAAGGATACCGTCCCCAGAGAAAAAACGTTAAGAAACCGTCGATATTTGCACATTGTTTATATGAACCTGTCTGGCTCTGTTGACATCCCTTACCTTCCTCTACCGATGGCTATAGCCGGTAGAGGTTGTATGCCAAGCCGAGCAATTGGGGATGGCGCTGACCGGGCGTCAGGCAAGCCAAACCTATACTGTGGGGCCGGTCCCGATTCTATGCCTCGCGCCGCCCTCTTCTTCCGCGCATCCCACAGATTCTAGAACCAGCTAGCGTTCCGAAACTCATCCCGCAGCTGTCCAGGAAAACTCTCGACGGTAGCGTTCTGGGCTGGCTTGCCTGGCTGGATGCGAAACCGGCCCGAGCCGCCGTTCCATTCCCAGGACAGGAAATGACCTCTCCTCCGTTCCGGCCCCGTTGTCCAGATCGCACCTCAATCATTTAACGGGTTCTATGCGGGTTGCAATGATCGTGTCGCCGTCAACTCTGCCGGTGACCTTTGCACCTTTGCCGGCAACGTTGTTCATCCCGCTGCCCAGTCTGCCGTCCAGGTTGTAGACCTTGTCGCCGACAACCAGGGCGTAACTGGATCCGCTTCTCACGCAGGCCATGGTGCACTGAGCGGGATCTGTTCCGCCGTGGCTTGCGCCGCACATGCTGTCGCTGATGATGCCCTCCAGTGTCTGAAGGTCGCTTCCCTCCTCGCTATCTTGAGCAAGAGATGTCTGAGTGAGCAGCGCTCCACTCAACAGCATGGCTCCGCCAATCAGCAGCACGGACAAATACTTCAACGCTCCCTTGTGATCTTGCATAGGTTTTCTCCTTTCAATCTCCTTCCTGGAAGGATTAACTGCCTTATTCTACGCAGAAAAAGAACAAGAACAAAGTGCTTCAAGCGGCGGAAACCGATCCAGGTTGCTTTCTTTCCCGCTCGGCTGATCTTGCTCAGCCTTCATCAAGATAAGCAGAACGAATACGGCTTTCCGCAAGATGATTTGCATCTTTGCGTCGTGCCCAAAGCAGGTAAGAGGACTACTTTCCACCCACATTTGGTGGCGCGGATTTCATGCGTGACGTCCCGCAAAATAATTCTTGACTGGTCTTTTAAAAGGGTATAATCGGGGTTTCTGGGGCAAGTCGGAAAATGCGCCTGCCAACGGCGCAAAAGCGAGAAATTGCGTTCCCGGAGTCCGATGGATTAGCGCGGTCGTTATTGGGGCGCACTTCGGCCTTTCTTCTTGTATGCCAGCGTGGAATAGTATGCTAGGGAGCCGTGGAACTGGAATGAATCTGCGCGTATCAGAATCAGGAGGATACTAAATGAAGAACAAACTGGGAGCCGTATTTTCCATCGCTGCCAGTCTTCTGACAGCCACAGGTTCGCTGTGGGCACACCACTCGGACGCGGTGTACGACCAGACTCGCTTAGTAAACATCAAGGGAACCATAACGAAGCACATGTTCGTCAATCCTCATCAAGTAATTCGTATGAAAGTGAAGGACGCCGACGGCAAAGTCACTTCATGGACGCTCATAGGCGCTGCAGTGAGTAGGAGTCGTAATGCGGGCTGGTCTCAAGATTCACTGAAGCCAGGGAACGCGGTGGATGTTTGGGGGTTTCAATACAGAGATGGCAGGCCGAACATGACTTGGATGCGGATGATGAAGGATGACGGGACTATGCTCCCCATAGCAGGAGCTAAAAACGACAAGTTGTACCGTTTTCTGGGAACCTACGGCAAAGACCAGCTTGCGAAAGAGGACTACGATTCGCTGAAAAAATCCATACTATGGATAGGTGATCCGGAGACGAAGCAGCGGTAAAGAAGAGTGATAGAGAGCCGGAGGAGTCACTGGGGTGTGAAGCCCGTCTAAGCGTGGCGGCGGCCATACAGTGGACGTTGAGCAATACCTTCGAGAGTTGCAGATTGCAATGGCAGGAGACCGAGATGCCTTATCGAAGGGGCCGGGTTTTGCAGGCGTAAGTAATCCGATCTTTGACGTGCGTTATTCCGAACTCGTGGTGCGGTATGTGCATGTCTCGCCACTGACGGAACGGCTTCCCTGCCGCATCACGCGGTATCGAAATAAGCAAGGAATTGAGAAATGAAGAAACGCCTGATGGAATCCATCTGTTGGATGATCGTACTTGCCTTCTCGGGCGTTGTGTTCGCCCAGACCGAGGGAACTCAGACCATACCACGGACGGCGGAAGGAAAACCGGACCTGTCTGGAATATGGAAGACGGTTAGTGCGGAGGTAGGGCCGGTTCAAATGACGGAGTGGGGAGCTGCCAGATATAACTATAACAAACAGCCGAAGCGGGATCTTGTACGACCCGAACTGGACCCCATCATGCACTGTTATCGGCCCGGTCTGGCTCGAATCGGTCCTCCTCTCCAGGTTCCCAGAAGCAGCATCCGGGTACGGTTTGAAGACGAGAGCGTTCCGCCCCCCGGGGTCGGCGTAGCCGATTTCGATGCGATCGAGATCCGTTACGCCCCTCGTAAGGTGTGGATGATCTACCAGTATAATCACGAGGTGCGCCAAATCTTCACCGATGGGCGAGACCATCCCGAGGCCTTCGATGATGATCCCTTCACGAAATGGTGGAACGGACATTCGATTGGCAGTTGGGACGGAGACACGTTTGTTATAGACACGACCAACATTCGCAACGAAACATTGCTCAATAACAAGGGTCAAGAGCATAGGAAGTTGCAGGTTGTGGAACGCATCCGGCGTGTTGACGCTGAGACCTTGGAGATAGAAAGGACGCTCAGCGACCCGATCGCAATTGAAACCCCCTATACGTCACGTGCAACCCTCAAGTTGATGCCGCAAATGACGTTTCAAGAAAATGTGATCTGCGATCAATTTTACGTCAGAAAGGTTGGCTTCGGCTTCGGCGGCCTTTTGGGGATCAACGATCACCCTTGGCAATCGCCAGAGGAAGATCCCAATGCAGATTGGGGGGAAGACGGCGTGCCTGTTGTAAACCGCGGGCGGGCGGATTAAGGTATTTTTGCTTCCGCGTTAAAATCTCTAATGGTCGGCAGCAGAGCTGTCAAGAGAAAAGCATAATTTTTTCTTCCCCCAAAACCGGTTTCACCGCCCCAGGCTGTGATGCAAACTCTCTCACTAGAATTGGTATAAAAGATCGGCTTGGTCACTGTCACCAGTTGTGTTGAGTTGCTCCCTCCTAACCTTGGGCTCCTGGACTTACCCTTTGCTGCTGACGGCAGGTTTCTACTTTCTCAGCGCCTGCTTGTGGCTGGTAATTGATCCCGAGAAGACCATTGCCTTGCCCGATTCTGTTGAGGCAGAACTAGGATTAGCTGGAAAGGAGACTGAGCTGCCGGACCGGACGGATTGACGAGTGCACCTATGACCCTTCACTGTCAAATCAACAGGCTGGTCATCTCAGTTTATATTTGTACCGCATGGGGTAACTGCGACTGCTTGCGGGAATTTTCGAGTCATCGGCGTTGAGGAAGCTGATCGCTGCCCCGTAGAAAGGCGTGCGAGGAGCCGCAAAATTCCGTTTTCGTCCCTGAAACGAAGGCTTGGTTTCACTTTGCATACTTCGCTCTGCGCCCAAATCAATACCAGGGAGGCAAAACCTGTTGAGAGTGGTTATCGATAAATTAGCGTGCGAGGGATATGGCAAGTGTGAGCGGATAGCGCCGGACCTCTTTAAGATGGATGATGAGGGTGTTGCATACGTGCTCATTGACGATGCCTTGAATCCAGAGCGCCTGGAAAGAGCGAAAGCAGCGGTCAAACTTTGCCCAGTCAAGGCGATTTTTTTAGTCGATATGACTTCGGGGTAGAACGGCAGTGAGTGATTTGACGACGCCTTTTGAAAAACATGTGTTTGTTTGCACGTCGGGTGAGTATTGTCCAATGCTCGACGGCGATTCCAAGAAACTGCACAAGGCTTTCAAAGAGCAGGTTGCTAAAGCTGGGCTCAAGGGGAAGGTTCGCATCAACAAGAGCGGCTGCTTAGATCAATGCGGTCATGGCCCCAATGTGGTCGTCTACCCTGAAGGCGTCTGGTACTCTCATCTGACGCTAGAAGATGTGCCGGTAATCATCGAAGATCACCTGATCGGCGGTTGTCCTGTGGAGCGATTGCGGTATCACCCTCCCAAGAAGGGTTCAAACAAACTGGAGCGCGATCAGAATGAACGGCGGGTGGCAGGTCAGGTGGATGGTTGCCGTGCTGACTGGCCCATTATCCCCCACGATGATCCGCACGCCGGCAACCCCGGTTGAGAGTAGCAAGCGGGTTGTAAAAGAATAATTCTCGTGGGCAAGTCTGAATTGCCCGTGAGACAGAGGGTCAGGGAGGCAATCCTGTGGAAAAGATACAAAGATTGAAATCGTTCTCGATTTTGCTGTTTGCATTCACGGTCTGGCTTTGGCCTTTGCAGGTTGTGGAGGCTCAAACTCCGAGCCAGACCGTCTTGGAAGAGCTGGCGGTCTACCCCAGTCTGATTGTTTATAACGCCAAGGTCTACACAATGGACGAGAACCTTTCTTCGCACCAAGCAATGGCGATCCGCGGAACCCGCATTTGGCAACTGGGAACCAATGACGCCATTCGGCGGTTGGCCGGTCCACAAACCAAGTTGATCGATGCAAAGGGCAGGGCGGTGCTCCCCGGCCTGATTGATGCCCACACCCATCCTCACCTTTGGGGGATGATGCATCTGGGATTCAAATATGATCCGCAATTGCAATGGCTCTACGTTGAGGGGAGGAATCTGGAGGAAGTGAAGAGCAGGCTTGGCGAGTCAATCAGTAGGCGAATTCAGCAGGCAGGGCCCGACAAATGGGTGATCACATCGATCCCACCTGCTCTGCAGCAGGCCATTGCGGGAGGAGGAATCACTCGGGCCGATCTGGACCAGATAGCTCCTGATACTCCAGTAGCGGTCATGACGGGAATTATAGGCAATACAGTAACCAACACAAAGGCCAAGCAGGAAATGGAACGAGTCCTGGGAATGGAGGTAAGTAGTCTTCGGATCTGGTATCTCGTGACTTATGACATCATCCTGAAAGGAAAAACGGAGCAAGCATCTGACTTGATCGCACACGAGATGGAGGAACTACTGCCTTTCGGCGTTACTACAATCAGCTCTCACATCGAAAGTCCTCAGGTTTTGCGTTCTGCAAATTATCTGGATCGGCAGGGGAAGATGCCGGTTCGTTGGGCCTGGGTCCATCGTATTGGGTATTCTCTCGCGAAGGATCCTGCGGAGTTTTATTCGCTGCTAGGAGACTTTGTGGAGCAAGGAAGCGAGTACTTCTGGAATATTGGAGTCGGTCATGAGGGTTGGGATAACGTTCCCTGCACCTCGGCCGTTCCCCGAACCGAAGAGCTTCGCGATGTGCAGCGCCGGGCTGCCCAAAACTGCGAAATCACTCCAGGAACTCGCGGCTACGATGGACATTTGGCAGCGGCGCGCTCCGGGTTGAGGCTGGCTAATTTGCATGCCAGTTCAGACCGAGGTCTCGACGCTGCGATTCAGATTGCCGATCAGCTAATCCGCGAACAGGTCATGACTCTGGAGGAGATCAAGCAACAGGGGTGGGGGTTCGATCACGGAACCATGGTCCGACCTGAGCAAGCTGCTTTGGCTGCCAAGTACGGTTTTTGGATGAACTTCGAGGCAAGATCTATCACGAGAGAGGAGACGGTACTCCAAAACTACGGACCGGATTATCTGCCCTGGGTGAGCCCTGTCAAGACTTGGTTGGATGCTGGCGCGCGGTTTTTCCTTCAGACGGATTCGCATCTCACATTGGGTCAACTATCCGAGGAGTTAATGCAAGACAAAATGATCGGCAAGGCTTTGTGGGGAAGCTGGCCCCACGAATGGCGCAACACGATTTGGCCCTGGCTGGGAGCTTGGATAACTCGGGAAATTAACGGCAAGGTTTTTAGCCCCCAAAAGAAGCTGGATCGGACCACGGTGATGAAAGCCTGGACCAATTGGCCTGCGGAATACTTGCTCCGGCCCAACGATCTGGGGTCGCTCGAACCTGGAAAGCTGGCAGACTTCATCGTGATCGATAAGGATTATTTCTCAGTGCCGGAAACGGAAATCAACAACCTCAAGACATTGATGACAGCCGTAGGTGGACAGGTCAGATTCCAGGCTCCTGAATTCTAAATCAAGTTGTATGGGGGAACCGGTGATGAGCACAATAAGAGCACAATAAAAGGACACGTTTCGGGTAGCTGTCAGCGGTCTCACTGAAATTTCTTCCCGCCGGCACAGCGCCGGAGGCGCTTAAGAACATAGCCCGGAGCGCAAGCCCTGGGAAGCATGGGTTCCCGCGCAGCAAACTCCGGGAGAGGCAAAAGAAAGAACTCCATCGGAACGCAAAAGCGGGGATTCTGTCGCCTCTTCGGGGATAGCTTGTTGCTTGCTTTGCGGCCACACGTTGCGCTCGGCTATAGGCCCCCAGTGCCGGGGGCATATAGCCCTCTCCTGCCAATGAAATCACTTTCACAGCCCTGGGCTGTGATGAGGACTCTCTCACAAAGACTGTTACGAAAGATCGGTCTGGTCAGGGTCTTCGGAATTTAATCTTTCGGCCACTACATACGGAACAACTGCCTGGTTGATCAGCCTGAATGGAAATGTCCGCTGTGATTAGTCCGGTGTAATGGCGCAGGGGCGACTAATCCTGTCCTTTTCCATGAAGTTCTTTCTCTGGAGTTGGTATAGAGTTACTACGATGGGGCAGTGCGTTGTTGGTTGGGGTTTGGATTCAGAACGTTCCAAGGGAGCAGTTGCCATCCAGGGCTGCCCGATGCCCCGATCCACATATGCATTCCAAGTCAGAGTGAGGTAGATTGTTCGGATGCGGCAATTGAAGACAATCCTGCCAATGGCAGTATCAACATTTGCGCTTGCAGGTATTCTGATGGCTGCTCCGCAGCAGGCAGAGCAGCCAAGGGTAGCCGGACAGACGGCAATTGCCGCCGAAGTGATCGCGCGGCCGCGGCCGTTCGCGACGGCGTGGCGAGCCGAGCAGGCAATCACAATCGACGGAATACTGGACGAGCCGGTTTGGCAGCAAGCCGAGCCGCTGACAGGGTTCGTGCAGGCCGAACCACTGGAAGGCCAGCCGGCGAGCGAACGCACGGTGGTCCGCCTGCTGTACGACGACGAGGCGGTCTATGTGGGTGTGATGCTGGAATCTAGCGATTCGGGGCAGATCATCGTCACCGACACGAGCCGCGACGCGAACTTGGCCCAGATGGATTCCTTTGAAGTGATTTTCGATACCTTTCACGACCGGCAGAACGGGTTCGTCTTCGGGACGAACGCCGCCGGGGCGGAGTTCGACGCGCAGGTGAGGAGCCAGGGCGGTTTGGACGAGAGCTGGGACGCAAGCTGGGACGTAAGATCACAGCGGCTGGAGAATGGATGGTGTGCGGAGTTTCGCATCCCGCTACGGACGCTGCGCTACGGGCCGTCGCCGCAGGTGTGGGGCATGAACTTAATGCGGAATATCCATCGACGGCGCGAGCGAGTCTACTGGGCGCCGCTGCCGCGGACCTACGATCTGAGCCGTCTTTCCTCAGCCGGAGTTCTGAGGGGGTTGGAGCTGCGGGCGCCGCAGAATTTCAAGGTGCTGCCGTACGTGACGGCCTCAGCCAACCGGAACTACACACCGGGGGCGGAGACGGTGCGGCGGGGGGAGTGGGGCGCGGACGCCAAGATCGGGCTGACCGGAAGCCTGAACCTAGACCTGACCTACAACACCGACTTCGCTCAGGTGGAGGTGGACGACGAGCAGATCAACCTGACGCGGTTCAACCTGCGCTTTCCGGAGAAGAGGCCGTTCTTTCTTGAGAATTCAGGGCTGTTTACGGTGGGACAGGGAAGGGACCTGGACTTGTTCTTCAGCAGGCGGATCGGGATCGGCGAGGGCGGCTCCCTGGTGCCGATCAAAGGCGGCGCGCGGCTGAGCGGCAAGGCCGGCGGGTTCAACGTGGGGGCGCTGAACATTCAGACGGAGCAGACAGGGAAGATAGCGGCAAATAATTTTTCGACCCTGCGGGTCAGCCGAGATCTGCCGAGCCGCTCGGTGCTGGGAGCGATCTTCGTGAACCGGACGGCGACCGGCGGATTGGCAGGGTCTGAGGACTGGAACCGGACCTACGGGCTCGACGGCAGGGTTGGGCTTGGCGAACGGCTGACGGTAAGCGGGTTTGCCGCGCGAACGGCGACGCCGGGGCGCGAAGGGCGCCAGTATGCCTACAACGCCAGCTCGGAGTACGACGACGGCCAGCACCGCATCTTCTTCGACTACGGCCTGACGGGCAAGGATTTCAACCCGGAGGCCGGATTTGTCCGCAAGCCCGGAGGGTACCGGCGGATGCGGATGGGATGGTATGAAACGATGCGCCAGCACTACATCAGCGAAATGGGCTTCCGGGAGTTTCTGCCGCACATCAGCTACACGCGATTCGACTACCTGGACGGGGCGGGCATCCAGAACGCCGAGATGCACGTGGACAACCACTTCGATTGGGAGAGCGGATACTTCCTCAGCCCGGCTCTGAACACGACCTGGGAGGGTCTGAAGGAGCCGTTTGAGGTGTATCCGGGGGTGGTGGTGCCGCCCGGGAACTATCGCAGCCCGCGGTTTACGCTGCGGATCAATACGGACCGCAGGAAGTGGCTCTTCGGGCGGGTGCAATGGGATATCGGCGGGTTTCTTTCAGGGAATCAGAACACGATCCTGCAACAGGTGATCGTGCGGCAGGGCGGAAAATTTGCGGTGGATGCCATGTGGGCGCGACGGGATATCGATCTGCCGCAAGGGGCGTTTGTAACGAACCTGGGCAACATGCGCGTGACTTACAACGTTACGCCGTCGATCTCCGCCCAGAGCCTGATCCAGTACAACGACCGGACCGACCGGTGGTCCATGAATCTGCGGTTTCACTGGCTGGGAACGGCTGGCACGGGGTTCTTCGTGGTCTACAACGACACGGAGAGCCTGAATGGGATGGGGCCGGTGAACCGCGCCTTCATAGTCAAATACGTGCGGCAGTTCGACCTGCTGCACTGACGGGTCCGGCGCAGGTAAGTGACCCGGCCGGTCATTGCCCTGACGGCGTAAGAGTACCGCATAGCGGAGACGCCCGGGAAGCGAGATCGAATTGGAGGAAGAGAAACGGAGGAATATCAACATGAAGAACCGATGGATTTTTTGGATGATCGTGCTGGTGTTCTCGACCGCTGCGGTTGCTCAAGAGGTTCCGCAGCAGAGTGCGTCGGATGCTAAGCCTGTACCGCGAACACCGGACGGAAAACCGGACCTGTCTGGAACTTGGTTTGGTGGGGGTGAGATGATCGGTGGGCAGATGGCGGGTCAAGTCGGTCCCCCAGGAACTATGGAGCTGACGAAGTGGGGGCGTGATAAATTCAGTTGGAACAGAGCCCCAGAGGCCGCCAACGCTCCAGGAGTGTATCGAGGGCAGCATGTACGACTCGACCAGGACCCACTGTATCACTGTTATCCGGCTGGTCTGGTGCGGCTCGGTCCTCCTCGCTTTATCATCGTCGGTGGCAGCGGCGCGGACCCAGCCTTGATCGAGATCCTTCAGACCCCGAATAAGTTGATCCTTCTTTTCAACTACCAGCACGAGGTGCGCTACATCTATACGGATGGACGAGAACATCCCAAAAATCTTGAACTCACCTGGAACGGGCACTCGATTGGCCGCTGGGACGGAGACACGTTGGTGGTGGACACGATCGGGATACGTAACGAAAGCTGGCTTGACACTGGAGGTCATGAGCACAGCACTCAACTGCACGTTATGGAGCGCTTCCGGCGGGTTGATGCAGAAACCTTGGAGATAGAGCGAACGCTTACTGACCCGGTTGCATTGGCCAAGCCTTTTACAACAACCGTACACTTAAAATTGAGTCCGGACAAGGATATGGATGAAAATATAGACGGTGTATATGACTGCTCCCAGTTTATGATGCGAAAGCCTGCTTTCGGCGAGGGCATAGGAGGCGTTATGGGGATCAGCGAGCCGCCGGAGGGGGGATACTGAAAGACATCAGGGCGTCTTTCCACTTATTGAGGTCGCCGGTCAAATTCAAATTGTACTTGGAATTTGAAATTGGAAACGTGGGTTTCCTATGTTACTGCACTGAATATCAGTTTTCCCTGCTAATCCGGAATTAGTTTTTTGGCCCTCCGACTCGTGAGTATAAACCCGTTGGCCTTCAACTGAGCACTTCCAGCCCAATATTTTCTCCGAGATACTGCCAGCGGCTTCCAGCCGCTCTTTCCGAGTCCCCAAAAACCCATCGCCTCGGCTTCCAGAACCAGCTTTTTCAGACACCCCTCCATTCCCGGGGGATATCGGAATCATTTTATTGGGTGCCGCAGGCTAGGCTATCCCGACGGAAGCGACAGCCCATTTATCCGCCCCAGCATGCTGGCAAACAGCCGCCGAGTCAGATGGCTCTCTGCCAGCAATAGCCAATAGTAGCGGGCATGCTTAATCAGGCGTCCTCCGGTTTTCACCAACCGCTGCTGCAAGCTCGTCAAGGACCAGTTCCCGATTCTCTGTGGCAGCACCAGTCGCCGCCACAGATTTCCCAGATTATAGGCAATGATGGTCAGCCACAGCCGTACCTCGTTGGACCGGAACCGATGGCAACTGAGCCGCGTCATCTTCACCGCCTGCTTGCCTTCCTTAATCCACTGCTCTGCTGTCCCTCGCTTATTATAGAACCGCACCACCGCTCGACTCGGAAGCGTCAGGTTCGTCACAATGAACCCCACTCGCGGGAACAACTCCCCCGGATGATGTTCTACCTTGGCTACCACCCGTCGGGCCGTCTTCCAACTCTCGGCTTGGTACAGAAACCCCTTGTACTCCACCAACGGCTTCTGGCCCGGCCTTCCTACCGGACGTTTCAGCAACTCCTCGATGTCCCGCTGGAGGTTCTCGTTGGAAGGGATGCGGATGGCATACTTCACACCCCGCTTCTCCAACGCCTCGTAAATCTCCGGCTTCGCAAAGGCCGCGTCGGCACGAAATACCACCTCCTTGCCCCGCTTCTGCTGCCGCTCGATCTCCGGCAGGAGAAGTTCTTCCCATTCCTCGGCGCTGTGGACGTTGCCCGGTCGCAATTTGGCAGCCAGACAGTCGCCGTCTCGATTGAATAACAGCAGGGGGTGATAGCAGGTGGACTCGAAGTGCCCGTTGTAGGCGCTATTCTCCTGCTCCCCGTAGACCGGAATCTCGGTCGAATCCATGTCCAGCACAGTTCGGTAGTGCGAATGGATTGCTTCTGCTCTGCCGATCAGTTCCCGGTTCACCCGTGCCAGCCCTGCGAAGTTCCCTTCCTCAGCCAGCATCTCCGTCTCGAAGGTCTGCAACCGAGAAGTCAGAGCCGCCCCTCGATCCCAAATCTTCTCCGAACCGATCAGCCGCAACGCCGGGTCCTGAGATAGCCGCTCGGCATCGTTCACATCCTCGTATCCAGCCAGACGGCTGTAGACCGACTGTCGAAGTAGGTCCGCAAAAGACAACCGCGCATTGTTTGCCCGAGAGTCGGTCAAGTGCTGTTCGACGAGTTCATCGAATCCCAATCGCTCGTCCAGCTCTCGCACCAGAATCAGCCCACCGTTGGATGTCACTCGCGATCCTTGAAAGGCAACCCGCAAAAACCGGTTGAATGACAGTTGAAATGCCTGTTTTTGGCTCTCACCCATTAGGTATACACCTCCGGAATGCAATGTTGATGCTGGAACCCGCATCAATATTGATGTTGGAGGTTAGTCGAGGGTTGCTTCTACGATTTCAAACGGGAAATGCGGGCTAATAACTTGAGATTTCTGTTGCTGCGAAAATAATACCAATCCATAGCACCAACTCAGTAAAGCCGGCTACTTTGGCCATCGGTGGTGTGACAACTGAATCACCCCACTTGCGCATCTTCCGTTGGATCACGATGTGATAAGCAATCCCCAGTAACAGCAACGGCAGCTTGGCTAGGAAGGCTGGATTTTGGATATACGTTGCCGCAATACCTGAGAAGAGGAGGAGCCCTCCCATGACAGCGATGCCCAAACCGGTCCACTTCAATGGAGAAAGCTGCTCGGCCAGTTGGCTGGCAGTTTGACGCCGTCCGACAAGACCAAGAAGGCGGAAGTCAACTATAGCAATCGCTCCAACCCATAAGGACAAACCGAAAAAATGGGTTAGTTGGACGTACGGATAACCCCAAATTGTGCCGCTGACCCAAAGGCCCACCCAAGTGTTCTGGAGCCAATTGCCGAAATTCAACAAGAAATCTTGCATTTGCCTAGACCTCTGATCGGGACGAGATTTTGTGCCAAAAGATGTGAGACATATTACATCGCCAATTTGGGCCTTGGAACCGGATACCAGGCAGGGCTATGCGCCCCGGCGTCGGCTGTAGCCCAAGGCAGCGTGCGGCCTGACCCGGTTATACTGCCGCCGTCACTGCTCGATCACGATCTTGGACTCCTGCAGAGAGTAGAAGATCACTGCCGGGCAAAAATATAGAAGAACTTGCGATCGAGCAGAGTGGGATACTCTTCGACCGGATGAAAGCCAGCCTCGTCCATCCACTGCTTCAACTCATCCTTACTGTATTGGAACTCCGGTTCATCGCTGTGACTGGCGTTCGGTTGTCCCTGGTCTGCATCGATCACCACAATACGTCCATCCGGTTTTATATAACCGGCCAGTGTTTTCAAGTAGAGCGCACGGTTGGCAACGTGGTGCAATACCTGATGAATGAAAGCTAGATCCACCTGCCGCGTAGGCAGTTTAGGGTCATCAAACTCGCCGAGTACGGTCTCCACGTTGTCAAGTCTACGCTGCTCGGCCACTTCATCGATGTAGGCAAGAAGTTCCTGATCGATTTCGACTGCGAGCAGCTTACCCGTTGGACCAACAGCCTGAGCCAACGGCCAGGAAAAGGTTCCCGTTCCGGCCCCAACATCGACCACGATGTCCCCTGGATTGAGTTTGAGCCGGGCCAGGATTTGATCTATTTGGAGGTTTTCCCTGGCCTCCCCTTCCTGGCGTGCACGTTCAATCCGGTCTTTGGCCGGACGGGACTCTGCCCCCAACTGAAAGGCAGAGGCAGTTATCACGCCAACCGAAGATAGCCACAGACAGGCAAAGAGTAAAATTCGGAACTTTCTTGTTGTCGTTTTCATCCTACAAAGGCTCTCTTTCTTCACGACCCGCCTAGTTTTCTGACGGGATCCGTTAAGTCAATAACCGAGAAATCACCTCAACTGTTTATTATACTAAGTCCAAAAGGTGGCAAGCTCAAGGGGAAGTCTCAGGGCTGACCCTATGGAGCCATCAACAATTGGGTGCCGATGGATATACTGAAACCGACTCATCAGCCATGGCTGCTGGGTCCTAATAACCAGACCTCCGACTTTTTATGCGATCCAAGTTCCGGGTAGCGGACCAGCTTTGCCTGGGGTGGAGCGCGGCAGCAGCATTTAGTGGATCGAAAAAACCGGTCCCAGTGTTACGCTACTAGGACCGGAATGACGATTTCACGAACCGTTGTTCTGTTCCGCTAAATACGATCAAATTGAAGCAGTCGTGGAACCTACCGAAAGGAGAATAAGGAAATGAAAGGGATGCCGATATCTCGATTTCTGATTCTATGGATCTTGATGCTTGGAGGGATCCGGTTAGCGATGGCGCAGCAACCGGAATTAATTGTCGTTAATGCCAGAATCGTGACTGTGGATGATGCCTCCTTTGATTCCAATCCCGGCACGATTGCGGAGGCCATGGCGATCCGGGATGGGAGGATCGTGGCCGTTGGCAATAACGCCCAAATCCGGGCAATGGCCGGCGGGGCCACCCAGGTAATGGATCTGAAAGGGAAGATGGTGCTGCCGGGATTCATCATGACGCACGAGCATCCCAGCGATTGGGATATGACGAATCCTTACCTCGTTCAGAAAGTGATTCCGGAAGATGTCGCGATCCACATTTTTCTGCAAGGCCCGGCTGAGCAACAGTTGACCCAGATGGAGCAAAGGATGCGAGAAGCGGTACAGCGGGCGCAACCGGGGCAGTGGATTCGGGCTGTCTTGTCCTTTGGAGAGAACTACGAGTTCTATCACGAAGTCCGTTCGTGGTTCTCCGCAGGCCACGGCCATCCCTACAAGCATGAGCCCCGGATACTAAAAGCCCATTTGGATGCGATCGCGCCCAACAATCCGGTCACGGTCCGGAGCGCCTTCACAGGCGCCACCTACAATTCCAGGGCCATCGGGTTGATTCAATCCTTGGACACGCAGGGGGCTAATTTCATCCAGATCGATCCACAAACTGGAATCGGAGCCGGAGTCGGGGGGTATCGGACCTTCGAGCCTGAAATCCTTCTGGGCGATCGCGTGGACCTGATCGTCGAAATGGAACGCCTGGGACTGCCGTGGTGGGCCGGATACGGCGTCACCGCATTCAATTCCTCCATCTACTCGCCCAACTTCCTGAGGGCATACAAGGAGCTTGACCGCCGGGGAGAGATGGCCATTCGTTTCTCCTGGGATTGGGGTTGGCCTTTCGATTATCGCGACGAATACTTGGCAGCAGATATTGCAACGCGCTTAGGAGAGGGCTCGGATTACTTCTGGTTTGCCGGTCTGGGAGAGCCAGGCGGGATAGGTTTCAATTGCAGTACGCTGACGCCGCTTACCGAATACGCGAAGACGATGAAAAACACCTGCAACATCATCCCCGGCGAGCCGCTCTACGAGCAAATCTATGCCGTTATCAAAGCAGGCGGCAGATTGACTGGCTTTCACACGGACGGGGACTTGGACATCGATAACTTACTGGAACTGATCGAAAAGGCCAGCCAAGAGGCAGGACTTAGCCTGGAACAGATTCGCGCCCGCCGACATGGAATCGATCACGGCTACGGAGCTCCCCGGCGGGACCAAGCCGAGCGGATAGCCCGATTGGGGATGGTAATGGGGATGATGAATATCTCTATCTTTGAGCGTCCCCCCTTCGAGTTTGAGCATTTTGGGGAACGCGGAATGGACCGGATCGTCCCCAGAAAAACGGCCCTGGACGCCCGTTTGATGACTTCGTTTGAGGGCGACCGTCCTCTGGCCGCCACGAGCTGGAATGTCTTCGATTTGCTGGTCATCGGCGTGACCCGGAAATCGTGGGATGGAAAGGTCTATGGCCAGAACCAAGCGGTGGACCGCGTAGCAATGCTCAAATCGGCCACTACCTGGGGAGGATATTACCTGCGCCGGGAGGAAGATCTGGGATCTCTGGAGGCGGGAAAATTTGCTGACTTCATCGTGATTGATAAAGACTTTTTGTCCATTCCGGTCGAGCAGCTCGGCGAGATTCACGTTCTCATGACGGTGGTCGGAGGCAAGGTAGTTCACTTGGTTCCTTCGCTCGCGCGGGATCTGGGCCGGCAACCCGCCGGACCCCAGGTCGAGCTGGGAAGCTTGGCCGTCAAACAGATCGAGTAAGTACTTGTGCCTCCATCTGAGCCTTGCCCAGGGAGATGCGCCGATGGCGGATGGGCTTACACGGCCTGGAGGTCTTTCTTTAGGAGTGTTTCGGCAGGCCTCTTCTGATGGGCGGCCAGACTATTTTTACGAATAACGTATCCCGTCAGGGTATGCCTTTAGAGCGGTTCTCCAGTTGTTATATAGCATGTCCGAGCCGCGAGGGCTTGCCCCGAGCAGAGTCGAACTGTTGAATCGTATTCAGGGTGGTTTCTTCACAACAGACTTGATTGAGGAAGTGAGATGAAAAATTACACAGGTGTTCTTGTCATGGCTCTCTGGCTGGGTAGTGTGCCAACGGCCCACGCGGCAGGCCGCGTCGTGTATGCGGATAGTGTTTTCTACAACGGTAAGATTGTAACGCTCGATGACCACTCGTTTAGCAGCAGTCCGGGCAACATTGCCCAAGCTCTGGCCATCAAGGATGGAAAGCTTTGGGCTATCGGCAGCAATGCCGAAGTGCGGGATTTGGCCGGGCCGGACACGAAATCCGTAGATTTGAATGGAAGGACTGTTCTTCCCACTTTTATAGACACCCACGAGCACCCTGCCGATTGGGACCCGCTCAATCCCTACATCATGAAGAAGGTGGTTCCGGAAGATTTCGCGCTTCAGGGCTGGCTGGAAGGCCCCGCCGACCAGCAAGTGCAACAGTTTCCCCGTTTGCTCGACGAGCTGGTCCAAAAAGCCAAGCCCGGACAGTGGATCCGGATTGTTTTTCTCTACGGGGAGGATTACCAGCACGAGGGTGATGCCTACACTGGGCCGTTTACCAACATTTTTACCAAGCGAATTACCAAGCAGCAGCTCGATCGTGCTGCCCCGAACAATCCGGTGATGTTGAGAAACAGCTTCACCGGCACCCTTTACAATCAGAAAGCCCTCGATGAGTTTCATAAAGTCTACCCGGATTTTTCCAAGCTTCTCTGGAGTGGCCGTCCCAATGAGCAGACCGGGGAAGGAGCGCTCACCTATCGGCAGGCCGAAGCCGATGTGATGTTCAAGGATCGTCTGGATTTGTGGATGGAGATTTTGAGATTGGGGCTCTCTTGGTCTGCGGGCGACGGGATCACTACTATAGGAACGTTGTTGCACTCCTTCAATACTCTGATGGCCTACAAGACGCTGGAGAAGCGAGGAGAGATGGATAGTCGCATTGCCTGGGGTTACGGCCTGAACCCCACAGTGACGAAGGAGGTTTTTCAATATCCTTATATTGTCGCGGACCTGGTAATGAGAGACGGAGAAGGATCAGACTACATGTGGTATTACGGCACCGGAGCGGCAGGTTCTGCTGGGAGTTCCTGCTCCACTTTCCGAGCCGTTAATCCGGAGGTGGCAGAACAAGAAGCAAACTGTAAGCCCAATTTGGCTCCCGGCACCCTGCAGGCTGAAAACCTCTATACCTTTTCTCGGATGGGGGGCAGGGTGATGGGTTACCACATGATGGGAGATATCGATGTGGACAACCTGATTGAGATCATCACCCGAGCCAGCAGGGATGCCGGTTTCACCCTGGATCAGATTCGCGCCAAACGCCATACCTGGGACCATGGTTTCCTGAGCCCTCGGCGCGATCAGGCCGAGCGCGCCAAGGACCTGGGGATGATCGCAGGCAATCGCCTCATTGACATCTGGAATCTCTCACCCCGGTACTTCCGCGATTACGGAGAGAGGGCAGTGCAATTCATCTCTCCCGCAAAGATGCAAAATGACATCGGGATGATGAATACCTTCGAAGTGGATCGCTCTTTGGCGTTGGCCGGCGTAAATGCCTTCTGGTATCTCTGGTTGCAACTCAAGCGGGAATCCATGGACGGCAGGGTCTATGCGCCTAACCAAGCAATGGATCGGGTCCGGTTACTGAAGTCGGTTTCCCTCTGGGGAGCCTACTACGCTCTCAAGGAGGACGCGATCGGCTCGCTCGAAACAAATAAGCTGGCTGATTTCACGGTATTGGACAAAGATTACTTGACCGCTCCCGTGGACGAAGTTCGCAATATCCGAATCTTGATGACGGTAGTTGGCGGCAAGATTGTCCACTTGGTGCCCTCTTTAGCTCGCGAGTTGGGCATGCAGCCAGCCGGCGCTCAGGTTGCCCTGGGCGGACCAGCCGCTCAGTGGTGACCTCAGTGGTGACAGGGATGCGGCCCGCACACACTCAAGTGCCCTCAGATGGGATTCCTGACTTGATCCGCCGGACAATTCCTGATTGTCACCTCTAGGCCTGCTTGAGCCAATTGCTTTCCCCCGATTCCCGCGTGTAATCCCTCACCTGCATTTTCAATCAAGGGGGTAATCCGTGTCCGCATGCTCAGGAGGCCGTCTTGGCTCGTGCCAGGTTCGCAGCCCACTAGATGTGGGTGGCATGGGAGAGGCGTATCGTGCCGGGATACCAAGCTCGGGCGCGAAATGCCGCCCGAGACAACTCATTGCCGTGATGGAACCAAGAAGGCTCCCGACCTGCGACCATAGTGATCTTGAAGCAAAAGGGTCACAAGAGTATGATTTTAGCCACATGCAAACTACATCAGGCGTGTTACGAGGACAGGCAAGGTAACTGAAACTCGACCATCGGCGAAGAAAGGAAATTCCGCAATGAATAACCTGATTCAGCGAGCTGGGTTTGTTGTTTTTGGGATCATGCTTCTGGGAGCCGGAGCCCGTGGCCAGCAGACTGTGACTGTCCCGACAGAGTTGGTGTCATATCCGGACCTTATTGTATACAACGGCAAGATTGTCACCATGGATGATGCCTCGTTAAATAATTCTCCGGGCAGCACCGTTGAGGCCCTAGCGGTGCGGGAGGATCGAATCCAATTTTTGGGGACTAACGATGAAATCTTAGGTTATGCCGGACCCCAGACTCGAAAGATAGATCTGCGGAGGCATACTGTGGTGCCCGGGCTGATCAATCCACATACTCACTTACATAATCATGCGGTCAGTCGCTGGGTTCGCAACAATCAAGGGAAGGTTGAGGAAATTGCCAAGACTTTCTCTGTAACGGGGAACACCTTTGAGGAACTGACCCGAGGCATCGAATTGGTCATCAAGGAACAGATGGCGCATCCTCTGCCGGGGCAGTGGGCCATAATTCAGCTTCCGACTACCGGCACTAACACAGGCATCGGTGACCGATATTTGAGGGATGGAATGATGACACGGGAGATGCTGGATGCTTTAGCACCCAATCTGCCGGTTACCCTTGGCAGCGATCTCTGGAACACGGCAGCGATGAATGATTTTCTCAAATACTATGCGGTGGAACCAACGACGGAAAACGAGGAACTGGCTATGAGATCCCGAACCGTGATCGGCCGTTCTTTGATTCCGGATCGTTACTTCGATCGCCACCTGGGTGAATTGGCTGATGTAATCGAAGATGGATTAAAGCACCAAGCGGCAGCAGGCTTCACTACCTTCAGTTCTCATCTCTATGGCCTGAGGATGTTGCCTGCTTATATGAAGCTGGTGCGGGAAAAGCGGATGCCAATGCGATATGGTTTTGCGCATCGGCTTTGCCAGCAAGTGGAGCCGGACACTGCCGGATGTTTTCTCCGAGTGGGCGACCTGGCAGGCTTGGGTGACAAGTACTTCTGGAATGTAGGACTGACATTGGGCGGCATTGACGGCGCTCCCGGTGGAGGAATGTGTACCACCATGGAAGCGCCTCCGAAATTTAAAGCCCAGGAAAAGTGCAGGGTCGAGCCTGGCAACTCCTACTGGGAGACCATCGCTACTGCCTTTCGGGCTCGCTATCGGTTTGTGGTGAATCACGCGTACGGGGACAAGGCAGTTGATTACGTTATGGACATAATGCAGCAAGTGATCGAAGAAAACCCGGACATCACTACGGAGACTATGCGCTCGATGCGAGTGACTGCTGACCATTGCGGTTTCTATCCCCGCAAAAGCCAGCTTCCGCGAATGAAAGCGCTGGGAATGATCCTCAGTTGTGGTGGGACTACCATTAATCGCAGTGCCCCCTGGCTGTCGATTTACGGTGCGGACTATGCCGACCGTATTGCTCCCATCAAGAGCATTATCGAAGCAGGCGTGATGCCCACCGCTGAGACGGAACTGAGAGTTGAAAGCGGGGAAGGACCCACATTCTATGCTCAAGTGATCCCTCTGGTTACTCGGAAGAACCTCCGGGGTGAGCTCATCGCGCCCGAGGAAGCAATTGATCGCGTTACACTCCTGAAAATGTCAACGGTCTGGCCGTCCTATTACGTTTTGAAAGAAGATGAAATCGGAACGCTGGAGCCCGGCAAATTTGCTGATTTCGTGGTCTTCAACAAGGACTACTTCACCGTGCCGGTGGAACAGATACCAACGGTCTTCCCTCTGATGACTGTGCTGGGAGGTAAAACCATCGTCTTGCGGGAAGAATTTGCGGCAGAACTGGGCGTCCCTGCTGTAGGTCCGCAGATGAAGTTTCGGTTTGAGGCAGAGTATAACTTCGGCGATGAGATTGAGTGATCAGAACTGCCTCTAGCACAGTTCCCGAATGTGGCGACACCCTGCTGCCGCGGAGTGCTAGCCCGGTGCTCCTAGAATTTCCGCTGGCTAATGACATCCTCAGCCATATGCGCCTGGCGGATATATTGGGCAAGAATGTGCATGAGTGACTGGTGGATGTCCTCGATGACGCCGTAGTTGTCTGCGTTGACGTGCAGATTCACATCCGCAATTTCCGCTGATCTGCCGCCTGAGAACCCGGTCATTGATATCACCGGAATCCTGTTTGTCTTGGCCCAATAGGCGGCGCGGACGATGTTCTCGGAGTCTCCTGAGGAACTGATCGTGATCAGCGCGTCGCCGGGCTTGGCCATGGAACGAAGCTGATAGACAAAAACCTCATCATAGGAGATATCATTCGCGATTGCCGTGATCATCTCAACCGTGGTGCTCAGCGAAACGATCCGGGGGGTGAGATTCGTGTCCGTCTGCACTAGCTTGCAGTGATCGCAGACGAGATGATTGGAGATCGCCGCCGAGCCCCCATTGCCGCAGGCATAAACCGTGCCGTCCGAGTTGTAGGTCTTGTCCAGGACGTGAGCTACTCGCTCAATTTTTCCTCTGTCCACCGAAGAGGCAGCAGTATTCATTTGAGCAAAGTAGGCGTCGGCGTAGCTTCTGGCATCGGCGAATTTTTTGTCGGGGAATGTCATGGCAAGCCTCCCAAGCGTGGATGGATTGTGCTGATATGCCTCAGAGAAAGTCTTATGCGTTGCCGAGGTGCGGGTTTAGCGCAATGCCGCCGAATGACCCGATCAAGGCGTGTGGCGGCTTCCGATCCTATTCAAACATTTACCGTCCGGGTTATTCCGTCGCTCCTGCCGACCGGGAATAGATGACCGCACACCGGCGGTTGCCATCATCGACGGTGACGATTTCATCGGTCGAGTCGCAGTTGACGCGGTGATCGAACGCACCGTGCTTCCTTCACACAAACACCAGGGCACAGGCAACAAAGAGCACGGCAGTGACTGAGATCAGCGCCCTGGCGCGCCGGAAGTCTTGATGGCTGCCGCCTTCCGGGTCAGATTCCTCGCCAATCCAGGTCTCCGTGATCAACTGGCCGCGTAGCCAAATGGGACCGATCAGCCGGCGTTGCAGCGCTCCGGCGGCGGTGGCTTCGCTCCACCCGGCGTTCGGACCCGGTACGATCGCGTGCTGTTGCCAGCCAATGCGCCAAGCCTTCCTACTCGAGCAGCCCGGAATACCCAAGGCGGCGATTCCGATCAGCAGCCAGGTCACACGCGCCGGGACGAAGTGCAGCAGGTCATCCGTGCGTGCGCCACACCAGCCAAAGAGCAGATAGCGCGGCGTCTTGTAGCCCACCATCGAATCCATGGTACTCACAAGCTTCAGAAAGACGGCTCCCGGTAACCCGAGCAGAACGTACCAGAATATCGGGCTGATAATCCCGTCGACGACGCTCTCGCTCAGGCTCTCGATGGCAGCTCTCCAGCAGGCTGCGGCGTCCATGGAGCCGGTGTCACGACCCGCCAGTTTTGCGGTGGCCGCGCGAGCTGCAGTCAGGTCGCCGGAACGGGCAGCGCGGTCGATGGCCGTCCCGTGCTGCAACAGGTCACGGAGGGCAAGCATGTGGTACAGCATAAACAGATGCAATCCAACAGCCGCCGCCCGGCTCACATTCACTAGCGCCAACACCAGCAGGCTCGTGCCTCCCACCCAGATTACCGACAAAAGCAACAACAGCAGACAACCGCCAAAGCGGCCGTCCAGACCGCCCCGGCGCAGGAGACGTTCCAGACCTTCGATCGACGCTCCCATGAGGCGGATGGGATGCCATCTGTAAACCGGGTCTCCGAGCACCGCATCGGCGCCCACCGCTGCAAGCAACAGCAGCGCGCCGGGTTGGAGAACGCTTAGGTCCACTTCGTTTTCCATCCCAGGGCAAGAGCTTTGACTAAAGCCGCGGCCGGGTCTTGTTCATCGACGGAAAGCTGCCTCCAGTACTCCGTCCATTGACCGGGTTTGGCGGCCAGTGTGCTGGCGATGTTGGCTGCTTGCTGCCGGAGCACTTCGCTGGCGAGCCCGGAAGGGATCGTTCCATAGCGCACGCGGTCGAGCACGGCGGCGTAGGCGTAGGCGCAGGCAGCTATCTGCGGATCGTAAAAAACGGCTTTGTCGTTTTGCTTCAACAGAGCCAGCTCTTGGGATGACAACAAAGGAGCAATTCGCTCCATCAGGTGCTCTCGAGTCAGCCCGAAGCGCCTTAACGCATGAAAGATGCTCCTGGTATAGGATGCTTCGAGGCCGTTCTGCCAGCGGAGGGCTTCTTTAATGGCTCCGAGCACAGCGCGGCCGATCATCTCGCCCAGCTTGGCGTGCGGGCCGGTCGATTCCTTCGGTTTACGGTCATTGTTGAGCGGCGCGGCAATTATGAATTGGTCCGTGCCGGTGCCGGTTGCCAGATGTTCGGAGTAGCGGCTCGCGACAGCCAACTCCTGTAGCGCGGCGGACTTCGCCTCGGTCATCGTGACCGCTGCGCAAACCTGAGCCGCCGCAGTCAGCGGCCAGTTGAAAAACAGCATGATGTTGATCGTGCCGTTATAAGGGGAAATCTTTTCCCATCCGTTTTCGGTCTCAACCCAATGGGCCTCATCGCCCGCGCGAACGGCGTTGCCCTCCACCCCAGCCGTAACCACGGCGTCGACGGCGAGTTCCTCGTAACGTTCATTGCGGTGGACGGCGTAGCGCATGTTCGCCGCCGTTCCCATGAGCGCGACCTCATCCGGAGGGAGGCCCAGCTCCTTGCAGACTTGGTTGTGGTAGCCGATCTGGCCCAATTCACTGAGCAGGACTTGTCGTTCGGCATGGCCTGCGACTTCACAACTCTGATGATTGATCACGTATTGGACCGATTCACTCTGCCCGCCGCCTTGGATCGAGGTGCTGAGCACTCGGTGCGGCGCCCGCAGCTCACCCAGCAGGTACCGGCCGGCACGGCGGACAACGAACCCGTTGCCTTGGCAGATGATTTCATGATCCGTTTTGTTGATCACCGTCGGTCTGTCCATATTGGTTTATCCACTTGGACTCCGGCATCCCTATTGAAAGGCTGGCGTCCGCCCATGAGGTCTGGCCGGGCCTGCCTGTCGGAGTCCAGTATTATGCACCACATTCGGGCTTGCGCTGGAGATATTCAAACTCCGTTTGGGACTGTATTGGAACTCATTTTGCGGCTTGATTCGGTGCAGCGGCTAGTGTATCCTTTCGCGCGGAGAGGGCGTTTGATATCGGAAATTTCGGTTGACGGGATCAAAGGAAACAGACCGCGATCCCATACAACTGTAACAGAGAGTTCATAATCCATTAACGGGGTTGTAGCAACCTGCCGGGTAATATGCCGAATGCTTGGTGGGTGCGGTAAAATCTACGTTTGACTCCGCTGCAAAACCGATTCCATTCTGTGAAGGCTCCAAGGTGAAGAATAGGGTAGGGTCGATCGGTCGTAGGTGTTGCGGGTTGGCGATACTGGCAATGGCAGTCTCACAACCGCTGGCCGCACAGGAATCTACCTATTACTTCCCTCATCTTGCCGTGGGAGGAGAATGGCAAACCACGATTACCTATATCAACTACTCCCCGCAGGAGGTGAGATGCGAAACCGATTTCACTTCTGATGACGGAAGTCCGCTGATGGTCTCGTTTGCGGATCGGGGAACGCGGGTCGACCGGACCGACCTTCTGCCTCCTGGTGGGTCCGTTCACGAGGAGACCAACGTGGCGTTGAGCGCCCCTGAGGCGGGCGGCTGGGCGCGGGCCACCTGCTCCGGGCCGGTGAAGGCCAGCCTGCTGTATCGTCTGTACAACAGCGAAGGGCTGCCCACGGGAGAAGCCGGAGTCAACGCAGCGACCGTTCCGGCCACCCGGTTTGTTACATTTGCCGAGCAGGGAGAAGGAGAAGGCAAGCATGGGACCGGAGTGGCCTATGCCAATCCCTCCGACACAACAACGGCCTTTGTCACCTTTACGGTCCGGGATGCGGCAGGGAACGAACTGCCCCCCAGCGCCACCCTGACCCTGCTGCCCCGAGGGCATGATGCGAAAAATATGGTGGACCTGTTTGATCTTCCCAGCTTTACCGGATCGCTCGAAGTCACCTCCACGGCGCCCATCGTCAGTCTGTCGCTGAATAACGAAGCCGCTCCCGTATTCTCCTCCTTGCCTCCGGGTGAACTGGATGCTGCCGTGCAGGGAACGCCTACCTATTACTTCCCTCATCTTGCCGTGGGAGGGGAATGGCAAACCACGCTGACCTATGTTAATGTCTCCGCGCAGACGGTCACCTGCGATACGAATTTCTTTAAATCCACTAGATTACGGCCCGACACTGGAATTCCACTTCTAATCCCGTTTGAGGGTGACCCCGCGGCTCCCACCCGGAACGACGTCCTGCTGCCGTCAGGGTCCATTCACGTGGAGAGCACAGCCGACTTGAATGGCTCGCCCCTCACGGGCTGGGCGCTGGCCAGGTGCACGGGGCCGGTGAAGGCCAGCCTTCTGTATCGCCGGCGTGACAGCGACGGAGTGACCGTGGCGGAAGCCGGAGTCAATGCGACGACGACTCTGACCTCCAAGTTCGTCACATTTGCCGAATGGGGAGGCGGCGAGGCGTATGGTACCGGAATAGCGCTGGCTAGTCCTAGCCTGTTCCCGATCGCTTCATTCGCCTTTGCGGCCTTTAATATGGCAGGGGTGCAAGTGGTCAGCTCGGGGGCGATTCTGTTTGCGCGGGGCCATACGGCATTCAATTTAGGTCCGGCGCTTGCTGCGGCATTCGCTGAAAAGGGGATTACCAGTTTTCAAGGATCGATTCACATCCTCTCCACGGTGCCGGTCATCAGTTTGTCGCTGAATAACGAAACCGATCCCGTCTTTTCTTCGCTGCCTCCCGGTGATCTCGACCCCGCCACTGTGTTGGCTACCTCGGCAGCTAACCCGGTTCCATAGCCGCCGGACGATTGATTGGAATCTGGCTCAAAACCCCTCTCCGGTGCGCGATCAGTTGGAGGGTTGACGGTCTCGCGATGGCTGTGATTCCATCGCCTGCGCGCTACCCTGCTGTTTCCGACCTTATTCGGAAACGTTGTGCTGGCTGCCTCGCCATTCTAACAAGTGGGCGGCGTCCTGGGTTTCATTCTAGCAATACGGCTTCACATCCATTTGCCGGGTGCTGGGTTACCGGCAGCCGGGCTTTCGAAGGCCACTGCTTCTAAAGCAGTTGAACGCCGTTTCGAATCCGGTCTAGGTCACCACTTAACTTCTGTGTTATCAACACCTGCATTCATTCCCTCTCATTTTAAAAAACACGGGAACGTAAAATAACCGTCAGAAAACTAGCCCTATCCGGCCAGCACCTTAAAATAAGTCGCCCCGTGCTCGTTCGCCTGCCGGTCGAGCTTCGACAGCGCTTCCCGCATCATGTTGAGCTTCGCCTGGCTGTAGCGCTTGAACACCGCGGCGTGCGGCCTGACCCGGTTGTACTCCTGCCGCCACTGTTCCATGACTACCTGTGTCTCCTTCAACTTCCCTGTTTACGACATATTCCCATTTTGTTAAAGTCACGCACAATAGAAAAGAAAGGACAACAATTATGACTAGCCGTGCTTACCTGCGTGGAAATTTTTTTAATCCGAAGCGATTCTGCCTGACGGTCATAATGGTCTTCCTCATAGTTGGTTTAGTTGCTGTTTCCTGTTCCCGGAGAGAAGAGGTCAGGACCGAGTTCGATTACCCACAACCGCGCTATCCCCGGTATCTGGTCAACCCCAATACGGACGACCTCTTGAATGCGGCGCGCGTTGCGGTCAGCCAGCCGACGGGGCGCGCCCCGCTGGGGAAGATGCAATCCGGACAGACCGTTTACGTGTTCCTGCAGTGGCCCCAGGACATGGAAGTTTGGGAGGCAATCCGGCAGGCGTGGGCCGAAAAGGACGTGGAGGCTCATGGGGTCTCGTTTGGGGAAGTACTCGGGATGTCAAAGGAAGAGTTTGATGAAACTAGCAATAAGAATGCCGCCCACGGCAACGAGGCTTGGAAGGAGTTAGGAAACTTTCGAGAGGAATACAGAGCGTATTTCCCGGAAAGTGTCCAGAAGGAATTTGGCCAAGCGTTTTCCAGCGAGTATTTTCGTAAGCATATGCCGGCATAGCTAGATGAACATCCGGAGATCAGAAATTTTTACGCCGGTTCCGGGGGCGGCGGTTTTTGGACACAGGCTCTGGGCGAGAAGCATGCCGATAAATTCCAGGGGAACTTTATTTTCACCCGGCCAGTGGATTTACTTTCCAAGGCAGCCGAATTTCCTGCGGATGTTTGGAATCTGGTCGATGAGAAAACCTTGCGCCCGATCCCGTTTATTTCCGAGGTCACGTTCCAGGACCCCGAAGGCACGAATCTTGCCTGGACCTTGACTCCGGAACAATCCTCCATTTGGAGCCGGAATTCCGGAAGTTCCAACCACATCTATGTTTACCCTAGCCCCCTGCATTCATCTATTCAGGAAGGAGGGGTGCTGGCAGCGCACTCGAATCACACCGGGGTTTTCTCCACCATGAAGGTTTATCTCGATCAGTATGGAGCGGTGGAAAGGATCGAAGGTGGAGGTCGCGTAGGTGAATTATTCGGAACCCTGGTGAACCATCCGATATTCACAGAGGCGAAATTTCCGGGAGCTGCCGTGCCGGGTTACTGGTTTTTCCGGCAGGATGGTTTTGCGAGCAATCCGAAGTTCGTGAGGAGCTTGCCCGACATGGTGGAAGGCGGGCAATACATGGCGAATTTGTCAGAACGCAACCGGGCGGGCATTCAGCACCTGGCGTTTTCCTACGATTCCGATAATCCCGAAGATCTGGCTTATGCACGGGAGCAGGGCATCCCCTTGGGACGGGGGCAGCATACCAGCCATATGCACAATTATTTTCCCACCGTGCAGTGGAGACTCCGCGATACGGGAGAATGGATAGCGATAGCTGAAAAAGGCTATGTCACTATGTTTGACGATCCGGAGGTCCGCGCACTGGCCGCGCGCTACGGAGACCCTGAGTTGCTCTTCCGGTATGAGTGGATCCCATCTCTTCCGGGCATCAACACGGCGGGGAATTATGAGAATGACTTTTCCAGTGATCCTTGGGGTTGGATTATGGCGGAGTGGCAACGGATACAAGAAGGCACTTACGAGTACTTTGTCGATGATTACTCGCTTGACGAGCAACAGGTGCTCGATGCTAGCCGCCGGTGAAGGACTTAGTGATGTGTGGCAAACGGAATATTGTATAGAACAGGAGCGCGGATATCGAGCCGAGTTTGCTGCGGTGTCGGTTAACGAAAAGGAATGAGTAAACATATGACTTGCCATGATTCTTCGCATAGAGAATTTTTGCAGGGGACGCGGTTCCGCCTGACAGGCGCGATCGTTTTCCTTCTCGTCAGTCTAATCGGCGTTTCCTGTTCCCGGCAGGAGGAGGCCGAGGTTGATTACCCGCAACCGCGATTCCCCCGTTACCTGGTGAACCCCAATCCGGATGAGATGTTGAATGCTGCGCGCTTCGCGGTCCGCCAGCCGACCGGGCGCTCGCCGCTGGGGAGAATGCAATCCGGGGACACCGTACATGTGCTTCTCCAGTGGGGTCAGGATGTGGATGTGTGGGAGGCGATTCAGGAAGCCTGGACCGAAAGGGGCGTGGAAGCCCATGCGGTTTGGTATTGGGAGATCATGGGCATATCGAAGGAAGAGTATTATGAGAGGATGGATCCGAATGTGGCGCACGGCAATGAGGCCTGGAAGGAGCTGGGAAATTTTCGTGTGGACTACAAAAAGTATTTTCCGGAAGGGGTCCAGAAACAATTTGGCGAGCCGGTTACAGACGTTTATCTACGCCTGAACTATGCTGTCGATTATCTGGATCGGCATCCGGAGATCAAGTATATTTATGCTGGCAATGGCGGCGGCAATTTTTGGACGGCGGCCTTTGAGCATCACGGCGACAAGTTCCAGGGGAACTGGTTTTACAATCTGCGCGGCAATCTGCTTTCCAAGGCAGCCGAATTCCCTGCCGACGTCTGGAATCTAGTGGATGAAAAAACCTTGCGCCCGATCCCATTCGTTTCAGAGGTCACCTACCGAGACCCCGAGGGTTCGAACTTGCATTGGGCCCTCACGCCGGAAGATGCCCAACTGTGGAGCCGTAGCAGCGGAGCCTCCAATCACATCTACATATATCCTAGCCCCTTGCATTCGACCATGCAGGAAGGAGCAGTGTTGGCAGCCCACGCGAATCATACCGGCATTTACCCCACTATGACTATCCGCCTCGACCCTCATGGGGCGATACAAAATATCGAAGGCGGCGGGCGTACTGGAGAACTCTTCCAAATGCTGGTGAACCATCCGGACTTCCAGGAGGCGCAGTTTCCGAAAGCTCCTGCACCGGGTTACTGGTTTTTCCGGCAAGATGGGTTCGCGACCAACCCGAAATATGTTACAAGCTTTCCGCACTTGATACATGGCGCGCCGTGGCTGGCGAATGACGCCGAGCGCAACCGGGCCGGCATCCAGCACCTGGCTTTTGCCTACGACTCCGACGATCCCGAGGATCTCGCCTATGCGCGGGAGCAGGGACTTCCATTAGGCAATGGGGAGCATACCGCGCATCTGCACAACTATTTCCCGACCGTGCAGTGGAAGCTGCGAGATACGGGAGAGCTGTTGACGGTGGCAGAAAAAGGGTACGTGAAGGCGTTTGACGACCCGGAAGTGCGCGCTCTGGCGGCGCGGTACGGAGATCCCGAGTTGATCTTTCGGTATGAATGGATTCCCTCTTTCCCGGGGATCAACGTGCCGGGAGATTATGAAAGAGACTTCGCCGCGGATCCCTGGAAGTGGGTCATGGATGAATGGAAACAGATCCAAGAAGGCACCTACCAGTACTTTATCGATGATTACTCGCTTGACGAGCAACAGGTGCTCGATGCTGGCCGCCGGTGAAGGGTCAGGGAACTGAGAACCAACCGAAACGTGCAGATGCGGGTCGACCCTGGAGGATAAAGATACAGGGCATCGCTTTCTGAGCCAAGGAAGCGGTTTCCCTATGGAACTGCAGAAAGCGTGGATTAGAGGTTGTGAAGAAATCAACACTTATTGCGGGGACGTTTGTTTTTGCTGTTGCGGTCCTAGTGCCGGGAGCCTCGCTAGCCCAAAGCGGCCGGTTCACTCTCGGGAGCGGATCGGGAGTCCCGGGTCATAGTATTGGATTGCCGATCTACCTGACTCTTCCCAAAGACAGCCAGTTTGAGCGTATCGTTGCAATCGTCGGATATCCTGAGGCCCTGGCTTATGACCGAGTGGAAGGAATGGAGGATAACGATGTTGCGATCAAGGTACAGGAGTCCGCACCTCGTATTGGCGGCAACAGAAGTGTGGAAATCACGCTGGAAGGGGAGAAAGGGAAGCCGTTGCAGACCGGGATAGCAGGCCTGATATTTTTCACCATTGACAAAGAAGCGCGGCCGCAGATGGCCTCTCTTCCAGTTTCGGAGGTGGAAGGTTTCCCGAAGGGAAGCCGCGAGGCAGAAAATTTAGGCGGCGATCGAGGAAGTGTCACGGTCTACGAGCCTGGGACAGAACCTGTTATGACCTGCTTTTTTTTCACGCACTAGGAAGTCTCAGCACGCCTTCTCAGGCTCGCCTCCAGAAAAAGGCAGGCAGTCGCCGCTTCTCAATGCTGGGTTGGAGGCGGTCAATCTTTTGAGTACCGGACACCCAGGGACTAGTCAGCCGATTTGGCAGCCCGACGAGGCGGCCGTAACAAACAATAGCTGTCTTCCGCCAGACAACAGGATTTCATGAGACGTCTTGTGCTTCATTGGTTTCTGTTGAGGGTCATCGGCCGGCGCATCCTGCTGGGCTATGGTGTAGTCGCACTGCTGTCGGTGGCCATTCTGGCGTCGCTGTACATGGCGTCGCGCTACGGCCTGGAAGCCTATGTTGCGGATCAGCTCGGCCGGGTCCCGTGGGAGATTTCGGTCATCCAGCGCGGTGAGACGTATCGCTTTGCTGAACTGCAAGATTCCTACAGACAACGGGCTGGGGTGCGGGAGGTGCAGGGGCTCGGCTTTCTGCGGGTGCGCAACCTGTCACCGGTGAGATTGGAAGTCGCCAACCAAGCCGTACCCATCCGCTGGGTGGTGTTTGTTTCCGTCTCCAATGAGAGGTTCTTGCCACCGGAATTGCGGAGAGCTTTCGGAGAGAATAGTTCTCGCGGCTCGTCGCCGCGTGCCATCGAAGCCGCTCTGGTCGGTGCTCCTGGGAACGCCGCCAACGACGGCAGCCTGAGAAACATTCGTGCAGGGAGCGCAGTGCGCTTTGCCGTCGCCTTGGATCAGGAGGGGGCTGACACTCATTCGCACGACCGGAGGGCGGCCGCGCCGGAATCCTTGCGCGTGCTGTTGGAAGGGGAACTGGCGAGCAACCCCCTGCAAATCGACCGTCAGGAGTTCAACAAGTGGATGCTGCGGGAGGTAGGTGCACTGTCGTACCTTCCTGAAGAAGCCATTGTGTTCCCCGTGCCGCTGGAAGATTTCCAGGAACTGGCCTCCCAGTTTCACGAACTGTTTCTCACCAGTGAGGGGGTACACGGAGGAGACGCGGCGCCCACCTACGTTCCCGAGATGACCCACCTGATCGCCGTGGATCGGGAGAGGCTTGTTTCCAGTTGGGATCTGTACGGCTCGCTGCGGCGACTGAACCCGGTGGTTCGGGCGATCTACCAGGAGGCACAGGATCTGACACCGTTTTCCTGGGCCAACAGCGATCTGGTCCTTCTGCTGTCGCGCATGAATGCGATCGCGCAGCTGATTAGCCTGGCGACGTTACTGGTGGCGATCCCGCTGTTGTGGATGGGGTGGGTGCTGGCCAAGTGGCTGGGACGGCTGCTGGTCCTGGACCAGAGACGTTTGATCGGACTCTCCCTCATCCGGGGCATTTCTACCCGGGACGCGGGCAGGACTGTTTTATCGGCTCTGATTCTGGGAGGCGTCGGTGGGGGCCTTGCCGGCCTGTTTCTGGGCACCGGCCTTCCCGTTCTGGGATACTCTCTGGCAGGACGCTCCCTGCCGCCCCAGATCGTTTTGCTGGAGGCGCTGGCGTACTTCGGGACATTCTTGATCGTCGGCGTCGCCCTTGCGGTGCTGTCGGGGCGTGACGTCCTTCGTTTTGTGCGCCGGCTGACCCCGCGGGAAGCAATCGCCCGGGCCGATAGCGAAACGGAGGAAAGCGCGGCCCCCACCCTGTCGTGGTATTACGCCGGAAGCTTCCTGGCGGCGCTGGCACTGGGATCCTACAAGATCGGGTCGTGGATTGCCGGCTGGTCGCCTTTGCTTGCCGTATCGCGCGAGTATTTTCCCAGCGGAGTGACGCAAACCCTGGTGGCCGTCGAGGGGATATTGAATTTTGCCGCTGTTCCGCTGTTGTTGTACGGCCTGGCGGGCCTGCTGCTGTGGAGAGTCGCCGCTGTGCAGAAGGTGATCAGCACCCTGACGGCTCCGCTGGTCGGAAGTCTGGATTGGTTTGTCAGCCGGTATATGGGGCTGCGACGCCAGCGGATAGCCCAGCTTCTGTTCGTGGCGGGGATGGCGACCTCGCTCAGCCTCATGCCGCAGGTTGCCGGCGACGGCTTCTACGACCGGGTTGTCCGAGGAGTCAAGGCGTCGCTGGGAGCGGACCTGCTTCTGGAATTCGACCTCCAGGCGCTGAGCAGCGATCCGGTGGGCCCGGCGCCCCTGGGCCGCTATCAGGAAGCTCTGCAGCCACAGCTCAGCCGGTTGCGCGAAAGGATCGCCGGCGAGGATGGCGTCGCCAGGGTCGAAGTGGTCCAGCAATTTCTGATTCCCGGCATCTACATACCAAGCCAGAGCGGCCTGCTGCTGAACTTGGTCGACGACCCGGGCAATTATCTGAGCATGGTGCAATACGAGGACGGCCTGGGGCTGACGCGGAGCTTCCCGGAGACGATCGCCTCGCTAGAGGACGGCAACGTGCTCGGATCGCAGGGATTGTTCCGGCTGCGGGCCATCCAGCTCGAAAAGCCGGTGATTCTCGGCTACGGCTCCCGAAGCGAGGAGATCCGCGTCCAATTTGGAGACATCGTGGCCTTCTTGCCGGGCCAGCCGGCCAGGGGCATCGAGCAGCGGGAAGGTTTCGTGACGGCTGAGGTGGACTACCTGAATTACCTGCTGGCGACGGATGCCCGCATGGTCGCCTCCCGGCAACAGTTGTTGCGATTGCCCGATTTAGGGGAGCTGACCGTCGTGCCCTCCCGGGCCGTTTTCCTGATTTCCGTCCAGGACGGGGTTGGCAGCGCGGATTTAATTGCTCGTCTGAGCGAACGGCTCCCGTGGAAGATTGATCAAGCCCGATGGGAAGGGGCGGAACGCGAGCGCCTGGGAAAGGATATGTTCGTGTCGCTGGCGCTGGAAAACATGCGCGTCTACATGGTCGGCAGCCTGCTGCTTGCTTTTGCCAGCGTGCTAGCCATTGCCCTGGCGAACTTTTTGGCCGACAAACGCACCTTCGGGCTGTTGCGGCTGCGGGGGCTGGCGCCGTCGCTGTTGCTCAGGATATCCCTTTCGTTCTTCCTTCTTCCTGTCATGGCGGGTGTGCTGGTCGGCATTGTCGTAGGGACAGTTTCCGGCTTCGGTCTGGCACAGGCCATTTGGGACCTGCCGCGCGTCCAAGGGATCGGCGGCTTTCTGGCCAACCACCTGACCATCTCGCCGGCAGCGGTGGGGATCACCGTGGTTTTAAGCGCCATCTTCGCCGCCGTGGCCTGGGGGTTTGGTTCCTGGCTATTCCGGAGGACGGCGCGGGAATCTATTCGGGAGGGATGAAGTATGGCCATGACGGATCTGTTCCACCGGTCCGGGATGGAGTTTTCCATTCGGGGATTGGTGAAGCAATATCAAGTCGGTGACAGCACCTATCCGGTTTTGAAAGGGCTAAACTGCAACATTCGGCCTGGGCAAGTGGCCATCATCCAGGGTCCCAGCGGATGCGGCAAAACCACCTTTCTCAACATGCTGGGGGGTATCGACGAGCCTGACGACGGCCAAATCCGAATCGGCGATGTAAACCTGGAAAAGCTGGAATCCGACTTGGCCCGTTACCGTCTGCTGGACGTGGGGTTCGTGTTCCAAGCCTTCAATCTAATTCCCGGCCTTTCCGCCCTCGACAATCTGCAGTTGCCTATGGCAGCCGCTGGCCACCGGTACGGCGAGCGGGTCGAGCGGGCGCATAACCTGCTGGAGCTGGTGGGAATACGGGACAAAGCCGCCAAAAGACCCGACGAGTTGAGCGGCGGCGAGCAACAACGCGTCGCCATTGCGGTAGCCCTGGTCAACGACCCGCCGCTGATTCTCGCCGATGAGCCGACCGGAAATCTTGACAGTGTCAACGGCGAAATCGTCGCCGACCTGCTCTGTGCGCTGGCCCGCGACTACGGAAAGACGGTACTCATCTGTACGCATGATCCGGCCGTCGGTGCCCGGGGCGACCGCATCTACCGCATGCGCGACGGCCTCATCACCGGCGATGAACAGGAAAAGGCGCCGGAAACATCCCCATGACAAGTGGCCAAGAGGTTGCCAACCAGAAGCTTGACCAGCGCAACCTTCACCCGCACAAGTTTCGCCAACCCTACAGCCAATTGCATACAAGAACTCGATAATGGCCCGGTCCCTGAAGACCTGAGCGGCTTCCATCTAACCAGGCAGTCCCTGGAAGAACGGGTATTGTGGGAGTTTCAATGGGAAGTTGCGAAACGAATGCCTGAACGCGTATTAGTTTACGACACTTGAGGATGCCAGGCAGGTCATCGAGGCTTGGCGGAGGGAGTACAGTGAGAGTCGTCCTCACAAGGTCCTGGGGAAGCGGACGCCGCACGAGTTCGCCTTTCAAATCGCAGCTAGCTGCAATCTGAAAGGCCTGAAAACACCGCAGAACTCACACTGACCTTGGTACAGAAATCCCGGACCCCTCAGTGATGTAAACTTTCTCACTAAGATTGGTACAAATGATCGGTCTGGTCAGTGCCAGCCCCGCGAAGTTTTCTTCCTCGGCCAGCATTGCTGTCTCGGAGGTCTGCAACCGGGATGTCAGCGCCGCGCCTCGATCCCAAATCTTCTCGGAGCCGATCAGCCGAAACGTTGGATCATGGGACAACCGCTCGGCATCGTTCATATCCTCGTACCCGGCCAAGCGGCTGTAGACCGATTGCCGCAGCCGGTCCGCAAATGAAAAACGGGCATTGTTTGCCCGAGCGTCGGTCAGGTGCCGTTCGATAAGTTCCCCGAATCCCAATCGCTCGTCCAACTCCCGCACCAGAATCAGGCCACCATCGGAAGTCACCCGCGATCCCTGAAAACCGACCCGCAGAAATCGGTTGCAGGACAGCTGAAATGCCTGTCTTTTGCTCACCCATTGGGTTTACGCCTCCCAACGCTCCTATTGTTGCTGAAACTCCCATCAATATTGACGTTGGAGGTTAACAGAAAGTTGCCGCTGCGTTTTCAAAATGGAAATGCAGGATTAGGAGAAAAGCGTGGAAGACGTCAGCCTGATTGCGCAGCACCTTCTCGGCTTCGCCTTTTGCCCTCCGGCCTGTCGACTCCTGTCTGAACCTGCCGTTGGGGTCAAGGATGTTCCACCATTTATTCTGCACGGCAGGGTAGCTGTTTAAATTATCGCATCTCCACGAGATCGAAAATCCCCTCGAACGTGTGATTGAAATATCTACACTACATGACGAGGTGATTGCCCTCTGGTTCGTAGATGAAGACCGTAGGCGGCAGGAAATCGAGTTGCTCGATGTCTGCTTTAAGAAGCATTGCTGGAAATGTTCTCTCGCGGTAAGAAGAAGAACTATAACTTACGATTTTGCATATAGATGAGCGACAAAAGGAGCATAGCCGTTGTACAGCAGTGTAGGCCGGACCTCCCCTGTATCGATGGCTGTCTCTGTTTCCTGTGACCAGTCCGGATGAGGCACCTTTGGATTTACGTTGGCGAGCCAGTTATTTTTCATCCCGTCCAAATCATTCCAGAAAGTTGACGGCTTTCTGGAAGTAAACTCGATCTTGACAATTGACTTGATGCTCTTGAAGCCATACTTCCAGGGCACCACCAGGCGGATGGGAGCGCCATTCTGCTTGGGAAGCTCATGGCCATATATCCCGGTCACCAGGAAAGATAACTCATTCATGGCTTCTGCCATCGTCAAAGCTTCATAGTAGGGCCATGGGTACCATCTTCCCCCAGAAAAAAGAGGGTTACTTCTGTTCTGCTCTTTTTGGTTGGGAGCCTGACTCGGCCGGAAAAAGGTCTCCATCCTGACGTACTTCGCATCCGACTTGGGTTCAACCCGGTCGATGAGGGCCTTTAGGGGAAAGCCGGTCCACGGGACAGCCATCGACCAAGCCTCCACGCAACGATGGCGATAGAGCCGTTCTTCGAGCGGAATCTGTCGGATGAGCTGCGACACATCCAGAGTTTGCTCCTTTTGGACTTTGCCGGTAATTTTGATCGTCCAGGGCTCTGTCCGGAAACGATCTGTCAGCTTCCAAACGTCTTTCTCCTCGGTGAACTCATAAAAGTTGTTGTAGTGGGCAGTATGCCATTCGGTAGTGATCGGGCGGTCGAGCTCGTACCTGGGGTTTCTCTTTGACGGGTACAGGCTGTTGGCGGCGGTCAGAAACCGTGGAAGCAATCCGGTTGCTCCGAGCGTAGTGATTCCCACCGCTGTCAAAAACTTTCTGCGATTCAGGAATACGTGCTCTGGAGTGGATTCCCGCTCTGGAATTTCCCACCCTTTTGGAATCTTAAGGTACGCCACAACCCATCCTCTGCCCCCAAGTATTAGGCCGAGTTGGTGACTTTTGCAACAAAAAAGATCCTTAAATGGGCGAGGCTTTTGACGGTTATATCTGGCTACATCGGGGACTTTCCAGTTGAAGGATCGTTTGTTGCCTGCTATTTTGCAAGAGTAGGAGAGTTTTCATGTCGAGCACAAATACCTGGCGAACGGTTCGGCTGGCTACCTTGGCGATATTGCTCGTCCCCGTCGCGGAGGCACCAGCTTTTCAACTGGGAGCGCAACCAGTCCAAGAGATGATTGAGCGCACGGAGTGGATCGAGAAGACAGCCGGGTTTAAGGCAGAAGTGGAGCTAGTGATCGCTTATCTGAAGCTAAAGCCGGGAGATATTGTGGCTGATATTGGAGCAGGCGCGGGTGCTTTTTCTCGGCCGCTGGCGCGGGCAGTCGCGCCGACGGGTAAACTCCTGGCCGTTGATATTGATCCAAACCTTCTCCAATACGTCGACCAGCGGGCCAAGCAGGAGCAGAGCGATAACATTCAAACTGTCCTCGGCAAATTCGACGATCCTAATTTGCCGACCCGCCAAGTGGATCTGGCCTTTTTCCACGATGTATTGCACCACATCGAACACCGCGAAGCCTATCTGAAGGCGCTTTCCTCCTATTTGAAACCTAACGGGCGCATTGCGCTGATCGAGTTGAACCAGAAGGACCCGCAGACTCCTCATCGGGGTCAAACCGAATTGTTGATCAGCAAGGATGAAGTGGAACACTGGATGGCGGCGGCCGGCTTCCGCCCTGTGAGAGAAATCAGCATGTATGGAATGAAGGACAAGTGGTTCATTATATATGTTCGCCGCTGACACACTGATAGGCTGCTTTACTGCTCCGCCAATAAGCTAGGCTTTCCATGTGTGGCAGGTGGATAAACTGCCGCCCTGCTTCTGCTCCTTTCCTCTGATCTTGCTCTACTACCTGCAACATCTTTAACCGCTTTCGTGCGTTTCTCTCCCTTCGGTTCCGATGAAGCAGGACATTTCAACTTGGAATAACCTGTTCCCAACCTTGCGGTTGCAGCCATATATAGTTCTTGACAAAGCCTTGTGGTTGCACCCATATATAGCTTTCGACAAAGCTTTTTCGCAAATTATGACGAGTGATAGACGCTTTTTTCAGAATAGTCGTATTGCTGATGGGGGGCATAAGCGCGGATTAAGCCCTTCCCAAAATTAAGGTGACGGCGACATCTGTTGGCTTTCCTGTCATCGCCATTACATAAGGAGGATGGACGATGGGCTGCAAACAAGGATTTTTCCAAGGGTGGAGAGTGCTCAGGCTGCCGGAAGGGAAAATGGCTTCAGGAGCGGCGTTGGGAGTATCTTGTTTAGGGGCATTACTGGGCATTCTGTTGTTTGCGATGGCGCCCGTCGCTTGGGGGCAACTGGCAAGCGGCTCCATTTCCGGCACGGTGGAGGATCCTGCGGGGGCGGTGGTGCCCGGAGTGCAGATCACGGTCCGCAATGTGGAAACCGGGATTGCCCGGACGGTGGAAACCGACACGGCAGGCCGCTATCTGGTCACGAACTTGGCTCCAGGCAGTTATGCGGTAGAAGCGCAGTTGGCCGGCTTCCAGACCGAGGTGCGCCAAGGAATCACTCTCACAATAGGCCGAGAAGCGGTGATCGATGTGGCCTTACGGATAGGTCAAGTGCAGGAGCAGGTGGTGGTGACGGCCGAGGCCCCCTTGGTGGATACCACCAGCTCGGCCGTGACGGGTTTGGTCGATCAACAGCAGGTGATGGACTTGCCGCTGAACGGGCGCAGCCTGACGCAATTGACCACTTTGCAACCCGGGGTGCTTCTCTATCGATCTACGAGCACATGCACCGGCGTGGGAGAGAATATTGTCATCAATGGAGCCCGTGCCCGTCAGGTCAACTTTCTGTTGAACGGGACCAGTACCATGAACTTTTTTGGCAAGTCCCCGGGTGGTATTTCGGGCCACCAGTTGGGCGTGGAAGGGGTCCGGGAGTTCACCGTGCTGACCAGCAGCTACAGCGCTGAGTTCGGGCGCAGTGCCGGCGGGGTGGTCAACGCGGTTACCAAGTCGGGGACCAACACCCTCCATGGTTCTGTGTTTGAATACCTGCGGAACGACAATCTGGACGCGGCGCAGTGGGAGGACAACACGTTTAACGACGGGGTCCAGCCGCCATTCGTGCGGAACCAGTTTGGGGCCAGCGTGGGCGGTCCCATCCGGCGCGACCAAACGTTTTTCTTCGCCAACGTGGAGTTTTTGCGGGAACGACTCGGCCAAACGTTGACTGACCGTTTCCCGACCGCGAACTCCCGGGCGGGCATTATGCCGGACGGGAGCACCATCGAGGTGGCAGAGTCAGTCAAACCGTATCTGGCTTTGCTACCGGTCCCGGACAATCGGTTTGATTTAGGCGATGGGTATGGGCGCCACATAGCCACCCTCACGCGGCCCTCGGATCAAAACTATGGCAACGTCAGAATCGACCACCATTTCTCCGATTCGCAATCTCTGTTTGGCAGCTATGTGATTGACGATTCGGACCGACTCTCGCCGCGCGCCGACGAACTCACAGCACAAGAGAATCCTTACCGCAATCAATACGCGACGCTGCAATGGGACAGCATCCTCTCCCCGACCATGCTCAACACGGTGCACGTTGGGTTCAATCGCTCCGAGGCCAATGACATCCCGACCTGTGAGGATTCATTGCGGGCGCTCAACTTCATTCCCGGCACCGAGTTTTGTTCCCGCGGGGGGATTACAGGCACGGGGGGCTTCTTCGGGCCCAGGATTTTTATCCTCAACTCGTTCCAGTACTCCGATACGCTTTCCTGGACGCGAGGGATGCACTCGATCAAGCTCGGCGCTCGCTACGAACGCCATCAGATCAACGGGACGGGTGGCATCTTTCCCGGCGGATGGATGGTTATGGCACCCGGTATTCGGGACGAAATGATGGGGAAGGTGCGCTTCTTTCAAGCCCCCCTGCCCGACGTGGATATAAATCGGGGCTTGAGGCAGAACTTCTATGCCTTCTTCGCCAACGACTCCATGCGACTGCTGCCCAATCTGACGGTGAACCTCGGCCTGCGCTACGAATTCATCACCCCGCCCACCGAGGTGAATGGGAAGTTATCCAACCTGGACTCGGTGACTTCTCCGGAAGTGCGCATAGGAGAACCCTACTTCGAAAACCCGTCGCTGTTGAACTTCAGTCCTCGAGTGGGAATTGCGTGGGCTCCCGGAGGAAGCCAGACCACCTCCGTTCGGGCCGGCTTTGGGATCTATTATGATCAACTGCTCCACCATACCTGGCTCGATGGACCCTTTCTGGCGCCCCCCTTCTATAACGAAGCCCGTGTCTCTTCCAGGGGCGACTTTCAGGTTCCCTTCCCCAACGCCTACGATCTGTTTCTGGCGAACGACCCACGGGTAAGAACCGGGGGATACCTGTTCTTCATTCAAGGCAATCCCCCACAGCCGTACACGCTCCAGTACAACTTCACGGTGCAACATCAACTGCCGGGACAGTTAGTGGCCCAGGCAGCCTATGTGGGTACCAGGGGACGCAATCTGCCGCGCCTGATAGACAACACGGCTACTCCAACCACCCTCTCCGATGGCAGGCTCTTCTTTCCGGAAGATTCCGTCCGTCGGAACCCCAATTTTGGCGAGGTTCGCGCGAAGCAGTTTGATACGGTCAGCTCCTACAACGCGCTGCAGTTGGCAGCCCGGCGGCGGTTTGCGCAGGGGTACGGTTTCCAGTTGTCTTACACTTGGTCCAAATCGATTGACATGATGTCGGATTTCCATGGCGCGGGCGATATAATTAACGATACGTTTTTCGGCACGTTGCCGGAATTGCCTGCATTCGACAAGGGGCGTTCGGCCTTTGATCGCCGGCATAATTTTGTCGGCAACTTTACCGTGGACCTTCCGTTCGGGAGGAACCTGGAGGGTGCAGCGGCAAAACTGTTGGATGGTTGGCAGATCCAGAGCATCTTGTCGCTGCAAAGCGGCCTGTCGACGACGGCATTGCTTGACACCAGGAGGCTTGGCTCGGGGCATACCCGCACCCGGTCCACCCGGGTTGGAGTGCGGCCGGACCTCTCCCCTGGGTTCACCGCTGAGAGTGTGGTACTGGGAACGCCGAGCCAAACCAGCGGCCATCGTTACCTGAACACCGCCGGGTTTTCCTTGCCCGAGCCAGGGTTCTTGGGGTCCTTGGGACGCAACATCATGGATGGCCCGGGCCTCGCAACCTTTGACTTTTCCCTGATTAAGAACACCGGGATCACGGAGAGGGTAAATCTGGAGTTTCGCACTGAGTTCTTCAACCTGTTCAACCGGCCCAATTATTCTTCTCCCGCACAGACCGTGTTTAGAGGGGCCCGCCCCGACGGGACGGGCATACTGGACGGCAATTTCAGCACCATCACCAACACTACTACCACTGCTCGGCAGATCCAGTTGGTGCTGAAACTCACGTTCTGAAAGGGTTGGAGACCGCAGCGAAACAGAACAGTGATTTCCGACGGGCAAATTGCGCTGTCGGTATAAAGCCCTGCAATGGTTCTTTGGCTAGATCATTGACAGTGTCGGTTTTATCGATTGCGATCGTTGATGATCAACAAGGGACACCTCACCGCTCTGGATGATCCACAAGTGCGGCAGGAGGCCGCCAAGTATGGCGACCCGGATAAACTCCTGCAAGAAAACCGGATTCCAGCTATTCCGGGAATCAACGTGCCAGGAGACTATCGCAGAGATTATGCTGGCGGCCCGGCGGCATGAATCCGCAAGGACTTGACGAACAATTGGGAATACTGAAGGTAGAAAGACTCCGGGAAGGGGACTGCCAAAAAGAAGAAATGGGAAAAGGAGGAAAGCCAATGGCAACCGGTACCAAGGGGATAATTCTGTTCTTTTTGATTGTGCTTGCCGGACCGCTTCTATACTCGCAACAGAGAACGTACCAACCGGGGGAATATCCTGCTCCCCGCTACCCCACTGTTCCTCAAAAACCCACGGTAGAAGACTTGATGCCAACAGCTCGATCCATTGTGAAGCGGGGCGATATCGGTGCCATGTTCTATCCCGGTTATGCCATCAAACCGGGCGAGAGAGCTCTGATGGCGGTGCCCCGTGATTTTGACCAACTGGTGCTCGAGGCCCTCTCACGCGCCATCCGAGAAGAGGGAGCTAAGATCGACCTGATCCTGGGAAACGAACCGTATCTGCCTGGCGGAGACGGAGCCACGGAATTTGAGTACTTCACCCAGATGAAAGACATCATGGCCGCGCAAGCGGGCGGCATCGAACAGGCTACTATCGTGGCGATGACTTTGGCTGGCAAATATGACATCGCTATTTCCGGCATGGGGGGAGGAATACCACCTCATCCCCGTGACAAGATGCGCTGGGCATACATGCCTTGGGATATGGTCGACCAGTTTCTTGTGCACGGATCGAGTATCCCGCCGGAGTTGCTGAAGTTTATTGACGATGTGGCCTGGGATACGCTGACTCAGGCAGTCCATATTCATGCCGTGGATCCAGAGGGTACCGATATCAGTTGGTCGACCACGCCAGAGGATTGGCAGAGCCCAGGTCGCCATACGCCGGGCCATTTCATGTCTCATCCATTGATCGATCTGCAGGGGATACCGGGCGCTACCGGAGTGGTTGGAGGAACCTGGAACCACACGGGGCCTCACCCCCACATCCGGCTTTCTTTCAATAATGATCGGCTGGAGGGGATCGAAGGCGGGGGTGCCTATGGACAGAAGTGGCGTGGCATCCGGGATCAGTGGAAGGATGTGGAATGGCCGGGAAAGAAAGGTCCGGGACTGTTTAATTATTTGTTCGAAGCCTCGGTCGGAACGAATCCGAAATCGGCCCGCCCCAAGAAAGCCCTGGAGCGCGCCATGGGCAATATCTGGGAGAGGACTCGCGCGGGGGTTATCCACTGGGGAATCGGCGGTGATGCGAAAATGATCGACTTCTTTCCGAGCGATTCAAGCGATCCCGCAGTCGCCAACTACTTCCAAGAAAATCCGGATACACCAACTGGCCACGTCCACGTGCACAACTACTTTCTGACGATGGTGCTCACCAACGCCGACGGAAGCAAGACCACCTTCGTCGACAAAGGCCATATGACGGCGTTGGACGATCCCAGGGTCCGCCAGGAAGCCGCCAAGTATGGGGATCCGGATGAGTTGCTGAGGGAGAACTGGATTCCGGCCATCCCGGGGATTAACGTGCCGGGAGATTACCGGAGGGATTACGCCAGCGATCCATCTGCCTGGATACGCAAGGATCTGGAAACTAACTGGAAGTATTGAGTGCGGCCTGTTCTTGTTGCCGCATCGGGAACCTGGCTTCAGGGAGCAACAACTGTAACCTGCCAATTTCTAAGCAAAAGAAAGAAAAGAGAGAAAAACATGTCAGGCAAAATTAAGCTGAAATTTTTGTTCGTTCTGATTGTGTTTGTAGGATCGCTTTTGCAGGCGCAACAAGTCTCTTACAAACCGGGGCAATATCCCGCCCCCCGCTATCCCGAGATACCCAAGAATCCCACAGTAGAGGACTTGATGCCGACAGCCCGGACAGTTGTAAAGCGGGGCGATATCGGCGCTATGTTCTATCCCGGCTATGAGATTAAACCGGGCGAAAGAGCTCTGCTTGCAGTCGCTCGGCATTTTGACCCGCTGGTGTTAGAGGCTATTCAGCGCGCCATTCGGGAAGCGGGTGGCAAGGTGGATGTACTGATAGGCAACGACTCGTATTTACCCGGCGGGGATGGCGCCACGGAGTGGCAGTACTTCACCTTCATGAAGGATATCATGGACGCACAAGCCGGCGGCATTGATCAGGCGACCATTATTGACATGACTTTGGCAGGCAAGTATGACATTGCCATTTCGGGCATGGGAGGAGGCATACCGCCCCATCCCCAGGACAAGATGCGCTGGGCCTACATGCCGTGGGATTTGGTAGACCAGTTTCTAGTACATGGGGCCGGCATCCCCCCGGACCTGTTGAAGTTCATCGACAATTCGGCTTGGGATACCCTAACCAAGGCGGTCAGTATCCATGCCACTGACCCGGAGGGGACCGACATAACTTGGTCTACCAAGTCAGAAATCTGGCAGCGCCCCGACCTCCATAATCCCGGGCATTTGAGTTCTCACCCATCTCGCGGGGGCGCTACGGGTGTGCTGGCGGGAACCTGGAACCACATAGGGCCGTTCCCTCACATTCGGGCTTCCTTCAAAAATGATCGATTAGAGGGAATCGAGGGCGGCGGTGCCTATGGGCAAAAGTGGCGTGCTGTCCGTGACCAGTGGAAGGATGTGAGCGTGCTCACCAAGCCGGGTCCGGGGCTGTTTATCTGGTTGCAGGAAGCCTCGGTGGGAACGAACCCGAAATCCCTTCGTCCGAAAGACGCTTTGAAGATAGCCATGGGCAACATTTGGGAGAGGACCCGCTCGGGTGTCCTGCACTGGGGAATCGGTGGGGGACACAGCGAAGAGAGCAGTACCGTGGCCGTCGACAATGCGGGTGGCCAGAGCTCGAACAACTTTGTGCTGGCCAACCCAAGTCTGGGTGATTCCCCGCTTGCCGAATTCTACGTGGATCACCCAGACACGCCCACCGGTCACGTCCACATCCATAACTACTTTGTGACCATGGAGTTGACAGACGCTAACGGCGGCAAGATCGCCTTTATCGACAAGGGCCATCTGACGGTGTTGGACGATCCGAAAGTCCGTCAGGAAGCCGCCAAGTACGGCGACCCGGATGAGCTACTGCGGGAAAGCTGGATCCCAGCCGTCCCAGGGATTAACGTGCCGGGAGACTATCGGAAGGATTACGCCAGCGATCCGGTTTCCTTTGTCCGCAAGGACCTGGCGAACTGGTCATACTGAGGGCAGTGCCGCTTCTTCGCGGCAAACCGTTCCGGCCTAAATGTTCACGTATTCATCCAGTGGAGTCCAGACAAGAGGGTCTGGGAGGCCATCCGGCAGGTCTGGGCCGAAAAGGGTGCGGAGATTCAAGCAGGCACCTACGAGTACGTCGTAGAGGATTACTCGTTTGACGTTCTGCGGGAGCGCTCGGTGCTGGCCGCTTGTGAAGAGCTTGCGACCGATAGCGAATGGAACGTCGTATAGAAGCTGGTGAGACCATCGGAATTTGTTTTTGCTACGGTGACGGTCAATGGAAAGAAAGGAGAAAACTATGATTTATCGTGATTCCTCGCATAGAAATTCTTTTCATTCGACGCGGTTTTGGTGGACGGGCTTGGTTACTTGCCTCGTCATGAGTTTGTTGAGCTTTTCCTGTTCCCGGCAGCAAGAGGAGGCCACGACCGAGGTTGATTACCCGCAACCGCGCTATCCCCGGTATCTGGTCAACCCTGGCATGGATGAGCTTTTGAATGCAGCGCGCTTTGCGGTTCGCCAGCCGACAGGGCGTGCGCCCTTAGGGAAAATGCAGTCTGGGCAGAATATTTATGTTTTCATCCAGTGGGGCCAGGACATGAGCGTCTGGGAGGCGGTCAAGCAGGCTTGGGGCGAGAGAGGTGTGGAGGCCCATGCGATTGGAATCTGGGATGTCATGGGAATTACGAAGGAAGAGTATGACATAAGTATGGAGCTGAACATAGTCCACGGCAATGAGGGCTGGAAGGAGGCCGGGATATTCCTCCGCCGAGACTACAGACAGTATTTTTCGGAAGAAATCCAGAAGCAGTTTGGCGACCCGATTGTTGACTTCCAAATAATTGACCCCTATCTGATCGCTTATCTCGACAAGCATCCGGAGATCACGAATATTTATGCCGGCATTGGTGGCCGCAATTTTTTTGTGAGTTGGCTTGGGCCGAAGCACGCCGATAAGTTCCAGGGGAACTGGATTTACTACCGGCCGGTCGATCTGCTCTCCAAGGCGGCGGAATTTCCTGCCGATGTCTGGAATCTGGTAGATGAGAAAACGTTGCGCCCGATCCCCTTCGTTTCTGAGGTGACCTTCCAGGACCCCGAGGGAACGAACCTGCACTGGACCTTGACTCCGGAACAATCCCAGATGTGGAGCCTTAATAGCGGAATATCCAATCACATTTATATTTATCCTAGTCCTCTACACTCGACTTTCCAGGAAGGAGGGGTGCTGGCAGCACATGCTAACCATACCGGCATTTTCCCGACCATGACCGTTCACCTCGATCGTTACGGAGCTATCGAAAGGATCGAGGGTGGCGGACGTGTGGCAGAAATGTTCAATATACTGCTGAATCATTTCGCATTCCAGGATGTGAAGTTTCCGAAAGCGCCCGCGCCGGGTTACTGGTTTTTCCGGCAGGATGGGTTCGCGACCAATCCAAAATTCATTCGCAGCATACCGGCGCTGATTGAAGGGGGGGCGTTTTTGCCGAATGCCTCCGAGCGCAACCGGGCAGGAATCCAGCACCTGGCGTTTGCCTACAATTCCACAGACCCCGAGGATCTGGCCTATGCAAAGGAGCGAGGGATTCCGTTGGGGGATGGGCAGCATAACTTTCACATGCACGTTTATTTCCCGACCGTGCAGTGGAAGCTGCGGGATACGGGAGAGTGGTTGACGGTAGCGGCAAAAGGATATGTGAGGATGTTTGACGACCCGGAGATTCGTGCGCTGGCGGCGAGTTACGGAGATCCTGACTTGCTCTTCCGGTATGAGTGGATACCATCTGTTCCAGGGATCAATATGCCGGGAAACTACGAGAACGATTTCGCCCGTGATCCCTGGGGCTGGATTATGTCGGAATGGCAACGGATCCAAGAAGGAACCTACGAGTACTTCGTAGAGGATTATTCGCAGGACGAGCCGGTGGCAGCGCTCCATTCTGGCCGCCCGTGAGAAGAGGAAGCGGATTGTCAAAGACTCGATCCCTCTAGTTTGCGTGAGTGTCAACGGAAAGGGAGGACGGGACAATGAATATAGGTGATTGTTCACACAAAGCATTTTCTAATTCGGAGCGATTGCGCTGGATAGGCTTGGTCACGTGCCTCGTTATGAGTTTGTTAAGCTTTTCCTGTTCCCGGCAGCAAGAGGAGGCCAAGACCGAGGTTGATTACCCGCAACCGCGCTATCCCCGGTATCTGCTCAACCCGAGTACGGAAAAACTTCTAGACGCTGGACGTTTTGCAGTCCGCCAGCCAGTCGGTCGCGCGCCGTTGGGTAAAATGCAATCTGGCCAAACCGTGCACGTGCTGATCCAGTGGGGTCAGGACATGCGGGTCTGGGAGGCGGTACGGCAAGCCTGGGCGGAAAAGGGCGTGGAGGCCCATGCGATTGGAATCTGGGATGTCATGGGAATTACGAAGGAAGAGTATGACCAGAGAATGGAAAGCAATGTGGTTCTGGGAAACGAGGGATGGAAGGAAGCGGGCATTTTCTGGACAGGAGATTACAGAGAATACTTTCCAGAGGATGTTCAAAAAGAATTCGGCAACCCGATTGTCGATTTCGCGATCGTTGATCCCTATTTAAATCAGTATCTGGACGAGCATCCGGAGGTCCAGAACCTGTATGGTGCCATTGGCGGAGGTGGTTATGCCAGGTGGCTTACGGAAGCACATAGGGAAAAGTATCAGGGGACTTGGATCTACTATCGCCCGGTTGATCTGGTGAGCAAAGCGGCCGAATTCCCGACGGATGTTTGGAATCTGGTCGAGGAGAAAACGTTGCGCCCGCGCCCCTTTGTTTCCGAAGTGACCCTCCAAGACCCGGAGGGGACGAGTCTGCACTGGATGCTGAATCAAGGACAGGCTCAATTTTGGAGCGCTCGGGGTGGAGCTGCCGGTGACAATGCCTCCAATCACATTACCATTTATCCCAACCCATTGCATTCGACATTACGCGACGGCGGCGTGATCGCTTCCCACTCGAACCATACTGGGATCTATCCTACTATGAAGGTAACCCTCAATTCGTATGGAGCAGTCAATAACATTGAGGGAGGGGGGCGGACAGCTGAGATGTTCCGGTATTTACTAAACCATCCCAAGTTCCAGGATATCAAGTTCCCGAAAGCCTATTCGCCGGGTTACTGGTTTTTGCGACAAGATGGCTTCGCGAGCAATCCAAAGTATGTCCGCAGCTTGCCGGCGCTGATTGAAGGAGAGTCGTTCTTGCCGAATGCCTCGGAGCGGAATCGGGCTGGGGTGCAGCACTTGGCCTTTGCCTATAGTTCCGAAGACGCCGAGGACATGGCCTATGCGAAGCAGAAAGGCGTTCCTTTGGGAAATAGTCACAACTTCCACATGCACGTTTATTTTCCGACGGTGCGGTGGAAGTTGCGGGATACAGGAGAATGGCTGACAGTGTCGGAAAAAGGGTATGTCACGATGTTTGACGACCGCGAGGTCCGTGCGCTGGCCGCGCGTTACGGAGACCCCAACTTGATCTTCCGGTATGAATGGATTCCGTCTATTCCGGGGATTAATGTCGAAGGAGACTATGAGAAAGACTTCGTCCCCGATCCCTGGGGCTGGATGATGTCGGAATGGCAACGGATCCAAGAAGGAACCTACGAGTACTTCGTCGAGGATTACTCGCAGGACGAGCCAGTGGCAGCGCTCCATTCTGGTCGTCCCTAAGAATAGGAAGCGGATTGTCAAAGACTCGATCCCTCTAATTTGCATGAGTGTCAACAGAAAGAGAGGACAGAACAATGAGTATCGGTGATGGTTCACACAAAGCTTTTTCTAATTCGGAGCGATTGCGCTGGATAGGAGTGGTCACGTGCCTCGTTATGAGTTTATTGAGCTTTTCCTGTTCCCGGCAGCAAGAGGAGCCCATGGCCGGGGCAGCTTACCCGCAACCGCGATACCCCCGGTATCTGATAAACCCCGACACGGATGATCTCTTGAGTGCTGCACGCTTTGCGGTCCGCCAGCCGACCGGGCGTTCGCCCTTGGGGATAATGCAGTCTGGGCAGGTCGTCCATGTGCTCATCCAGTGGGGTCAGGATATGCGAGTCTGGGAGGCGGTCCGGCAGGCCTGGGCCGAGAAAGGTGTGGAGGCCCATGCAATTGGGGTTTGGGAGGTCATGGGCATCACGAAGGAAGAGTACGACAATAGGATGGAGCCGAACATAGTCTACGGCAATGAGGCGTGGAAGGAGGCGGGAGTTTTCCTCCGCAGAGATTACAAACAGTATTTTCCGGAAGATATCCAGAAACAGTTTGGCGACCCGATTGTTGATTTCCAGATAATCGACCCCTATTTGATCGCTTATCTCGACAATCACCCTGAGGTCCAGAATATTTATGCTGGCAATGGTGGCGGCGTTTTCTTTGTGAGGTGGCTTGGGGAAAAGCACGCCGATAAGTTCCAGGGGAACTGGATTTTCTATCGGTCGGTCGATCTGCTTTCTAAGGCAGCGGAATTTCCCGCCGACGTTTGGAATCTGGTGGACGAGAAAACGTTGCGCCCGATCCCCTTCGTTTCCGAGGTTACCTTCCAGGACCCCGAGGGGACCGATCTGCACTGGACCGTAACTCCGGAACAGGCCCAGTTTTGGAGCAAGAATAACGGGAATTCCAATCACATCTATATTTATCCCAGTCCTTTACACTCGACTTTCCAGGAAGGAGGGGTGCTAGCAGCACACGCCAACCATACCGGAATTTTCCCGACCATGACCGTTCACCTCGATCGTTACGGGGCTATCGAAAGGATCGAGGGAGGTGAACGTGTGGCAGAAATGTTCAACATCCTACTGAATGACCCGGCATTCCAGGATGTGAAGTTTCCGAAAGCGCCTGCCCCAGGTTACTGGTTTTTCCGGCAGGATGGCTTTGCGACCAATCCAAAATTCATTCGCAGCATACCGGCGCTGATTGAAGGTGAGCCGTTTTTGCCGAATGCCTCCGAGCGCAACCGGGCAGGAATCCAGCACTTGGCTTTTGCCTACGATTCCATTGATCCCGAGGACATATCCTATGCAAACCAGCGAGGGATTCCTTTGGGGGAGGGACAGCATAATTTTCACATGCACGTTTATTTTCCCACCGCGCAGTGGAAGCTGCGGGACACGGGAGAGTGGCTGACGGTGGCGGAAAAAGGGCATGTCACGATGTTTGACGACCCGGAGGTCCGAGCGCTAGCGGCGAGTTACGGAGACCCGGATTTGCTCTTCCGATATGAGTGGAATCCATCGATTCCTGGGGTCAATGTAGGAGGAGAGTACGAAAAGGATTTTGCCCAGGACCCCTGGAACTGGATTATGGCGGAATGGGAACAAATCCAAGCAGGCGCCTACGAGTACTTCGTAGAGGATTACTCGCTTGACAATCCTGTGGCTGCGCTCGATGCTGACCGCCCGTAAAGCAAGGAGACTGAGAGCCAAACGAAATGTGCAGAACTGGGGGAATTGTCAAGTTAAGGATCGCCAAGCGGTTTTGGACCGGAAGGCAGCCTAGTTCCCCCTTTCTCAAGGCGCACACGTTTCCTCTCTCCAGTCTATGAACGCGCGGTCCCAGAGGAGTCGATGGTGAATTGCTTTGAGGTGGTGCCGACCAACTCGGAGCAGGTTCTGATCGGACCGCGAACCGAGCGAAAAGCTAAGTCTGTACCAGTGATTTGAGCCTTCGTATTTGTCGCTCTTGTTCACGAGTGTGCTGATGTGTAGTATTCACGACTTGATCTGGCAGAGATTGTTTTTTCAGGCTCCCATCTGTCCGGCCAAGTTCAGTAGTTTTTCTTTGGCCAGCGGAATAAAATCCCGAAACGTCTGCATCGTCGTGCTGGCACTGCTGTTGTCCGACGATAGTACCCCGCCGGAGGCCGCCCCGGTTGTATTCCAGATGTCGCTCATTCTGTCAGAATCCCTATGAATCGATCTCCTTGCATTTGCTGTTCAGCCTGTGGGGATGTGAGCCAGGCGCGTGGCGGGGTATCCATCATATCCACAGGGGGGCGCCGCGGTAGGTCTAGGCCGGCGTCTTCTCGCCGAGCGTTGTAGAAGCCGACCCAGTCGTCGATGACGAATTGGGCCTGGAAGCCGTCGGCAAGGTCATGCAGATAGACGGCCGTTCAGCTTGCGCCTCAAGAAGGTGGCGGTATTGTCTAGTTGGACGGTCTGAATACCGGTGCAGGCGCAAAATCGGCTGGAGCTCAACCCGCCACGCTTCAAGCTTCCCAGCAACTATTGACCTGCCCCCGGTTGTTGGTCCACTTTTTATGTTAGTCCATAAGCCGTTGCAGCCGGGTGGAGCGGAGCGGAACCCGGCCGTAACGGCAGGATCGCTTCCGGGGCTGGCGGCCGGTAGCCTAACGCGCTGTGCGGGCGAACTTTGTTATACTCCCGCCGCCATCCCTCAATCAACACCTTCGCTTCCTGCAAGGTGTAGAAGATCTCCCCATTGAGAAACTCGTCTCGAAACTTCCCGTTCAACGATTCTACATACCCGTTTTCCCATGGGCTCCCCGGCTCGATGAACAAGGTCTTTACCCCTACCCGCTCCAGCCAGTTCCGAACCAACCGTGCTGTGAACTCGGACCCGTTATCCGAGCGAATGTAATCGGGAACTCCTCGCTCCACAAACAAGGCTGCCAGCCGTTCCAAGACACTCATCGAATCAGCTCGCCGTTCTACGTCGATTGCCAAACATTCTCGCGTGTACTCATCCACCACCGTCAACATCTTCAGGGGACGACCATCCTGGGTTCGATCTGCCACAAAATCGTACGCCCAGACATGATCCCGCCAGCACGGTCTTAACCGAAGACACGACCCATCGTTCAACCACAGGCGGCTTTTCCGGGGTTGTTTCTTCGGCACTTTCAGTCCCTCCTGCCTCCAGATTCTCTCCACCCGCTTATGGTTCACCCTCCACCCCTCCCGTCGCAACAGCGCCGTGATTCGCCGGTAGCCGTATCGACCGTACTCGCCGGCTAACTGCAGCGTCCGGGTCACCAGTCGCGGTTCATCCTGTGGTGTCAAGGTTCGATGCCGCTGGGTGGATCGGTACTGCCTCAGCACTCGACACGCCCGCCGCTCCGACACTCCCAAGGTCTGACAGACACGCTCCACTGCCTGCCTCCGTCGGCACGGGCTTAGAAGTTTCCCGAGGATGCCTCCTTCAGAATCGCAAGGTCCAACGCCTGATCCGCTACCAACTTCTTCAGTCGGCCATTCTCCCGTTCCAGTTCCTTCAAACGCCTCACCTGATCAACCCGCAAGCTCCCATACTCCTTCCGCCATCGATAATATGTCTGCTCCGTGATTCCCAACTTCCGACAGACCACTCCCGTTGTCTGGCCCTTAGCCAGTTCCACTTCTGCCTCTCGTAGATGTCGGATGATCTGTTCGACCGTATACCGCTTCTTAGCCATCCTTCCCCCTTTTTCAAGTCCAGTTGAAACCCTTTACTCTAACTTATCAACTGGACCGTTTTTGGGGGGGCAGGTCACTATTCCACCTCAAAGGTCCGCACGTCACCACGGCCGGCCGTACTTGTCGCGCGCCGTAGCCATATAATCCATCGTCGCCGCTGCCTGCTCGCTGGCGGCACGTTCTGAGAGATCGACAGCTTCTTTACGCGTTACGCTCGGCGCCGCCGTCGATGTGTCTTTGTTACGTTGGGGCTGCACCCATTTGGCCTTGGCCATGGCGGGATATGGCTTCGCCGCCAATCCGGCTGTCGCTCGCTGGGTTAAATCGTGGAAATATGCTTTGGGCATGCCCCAGCCGTTACGGAGGATGAAGAGCAGTTCCGCTCCCACGTTCAGTTCCAGAGTCTTTTCTGAGACTTTCATTGTTCGGGGGATGTCCTCATTGCAACCACCCCTTCCAGCATTCAAGGACAGCACTTACTCAGCCACAGGCCGTTCCAGAGCATTCTTTAGCAAGGGGAGGTCGTCCTGAATGGTAAGCCATACGTACTCCAAATCGAGTTGGTAGTAATCGTGTACCGCTCGGTCACGAAACCCTGCGATCTGTTTCCACGGAAGGGAGACACGCTCCTTGAATTCGTTCGACAATCGCTTAGACAACTCGCCGATCACGGCAAGCTGCATGATGACCGCGCTCTGCACGACTTCGCTAGCGATAAACGCGTCCCTGTCGAGGCCCGCTACAAAGCGCTCGATCTTTGCGACCGCGTCCACGATCTGCTGCCGGTAGACATCATCGGACTTCTTCATAGACGGTTTGGAGTTCCCGGAGGGCGAAGGGCTTCACGTGGAGATTCAGGCTGTTCCTGGTAACGAGGTCCACCTTGCATCCGAGTGCGGTCTCGAGTTCATCGTTCAACGCAAAGAATTTGAGCAGACTCACCGGTTGCTTGAGATCGACGAGGACATCAACATCACTCTCCGGCCTATCCTCGCCGCGAGCGACAGATCCAAAGACACCGGCGTATTGCACGCCGTTGCGTTCGAGGATCGGGGCCACTTTCTGCCTGATTTCATTGAGGGTCATGCCCTAAAGTATATACGATGAATGGCGGGATATGACAAGTTCCCGGATTCCCGCAAGACAGGACTATCCCGCTCTCTGAGTTTCCGTGGGCAGACCAAAGGCCGAGGGTGCGTGGTCAGAGGCTTGATCCCTGCCGGTGTTTGCCGCTGGCGGCAGGCTTCGCTGCCGTTGGACAGATCGCTCGCTAGTTGTGACAGACTGGGCTTCCTTCGTACTACTTTCTTGGTAGTTGTCATTTGATCCCTCTTGTTCAGGTTTGTTTTTGGTCATCCAAACCCTAGCAGGAGCGCATGACCACTGATCTTCCCTCGAATGTTGTACCACTTTCTAGGTTAGAAGTTGGGCCGTTTTCGGCGGAGGCAGTTCAGTTGGGATTTGGCCGACAAGGGGTTCTGGCAGTGGTTAGGGAAAGTAGGTCCCCTGGTTCGATAAAGCGCGTCCTCACGACGAACCGAGCTATTGCAGCTCGAAAACCATTACTGTAACCAAGTACTGCGCATATAGAGCATGCCTATGGCATTAATCACCGTCAATAACCCGTCAGAAAACTCGCCCATCAAGCAGGCCAACAGGAGGCGTTACGAGCGAAAGCAGACGCCCCAAAACCGTGTAAGTATAAAAAAGGAAGGAGTTGGGAGAAAACCGTGGAAGAAGCCAGCCTGCTTCTAAAAAATAGGCTCCGCACGTCGGCTCGGCTTTGCCTGCCTTGCATTCCGAGGAGAGCTTACGGTTTCGATTTCACCTCGGCGGATTCAAAAACTGTCTCGGGGAGATGCGGACGGCGGCGAATAGGAATGTAATACCGGGCCAGGATATGCGCCGGCACGCCCAGCAAGAAAAAGGTTTGCAGGAAGAACCAGGCAGCCATCGTGCGGAACAGTCCGTGTTCTTCCCAGCGCCGGGCGGAGACGAGCAGAGAATTTCGCAGGCAAACTGTTTTGCCGGCCTTCACGAGCCGGCGCGCGAAATCGAAATCCTCCAGTAGCGGCAGCGGCCGGAAGCCTCCCATCGACTGGAACACTTCGCGGCGCACGAAAATCCCAGAGTCCCCATAAAAGATGCCGAAAGGCCGCCGCCATCGGTTGATGAGCGTAAAGAGGCGGCTGGCCATGCCGGTGCCCTCGTACACAATGTCGAAGTTGCCTCCCACGGTTTGCGTGTCCTCGGCTGCTGCCTGGAGGGAAGTAATTCCCGTTGCAGGGAAGCTCACATCCGCGTGTAAAAACAAAAGCAAATCGCCGAGAGCTTGTTCGGCTCCGGTGTTCATCTGCACCGCTCGGTTCGGCGGACAGGCCAGGGTCCGGCAGTAGCGGGCCGCAATGCCACGTGTCAAATCAGAGCTTTGCCCGTCGACGACGATCACTTCAAAGTCGCCCCGAGCGGCAAGGAGAGATTCAAGCGTCTGTGCCAAGGAAGATTCTTCGTTGAGTGCGGGGATGATAACAGTAATCAATTTCCTATTGCGAAGCCTTGTTGCAAGCGTTCCAGCCCGTATGAATTTTGCCGTCATACTCTTTCATTGGATGATTCAGGAGATATTCCGTTGCACATTGATTTTGGCCACGCAAGCGCGGGTGAGGGGGAAGCCGCCGTGCCCGCTGCTTTTGGCAGGCCGGAATGGTTGGCTTCCTGGACTCGTGCATGCAGTGCGGACAGGGTTGAGGTAACGGAGAAGTGCCGTCATGTTGCGGCCGCATCTTGAAAGAACTGGCCAAGGTGCCGGAATTTCTGATAACGCTTTTCGAGCAGCTCCGGGATCGGCAATCGCTGGATTTCTTGCAGTGTCTGCACAAGCAATGGGTCCAGAATTTGCGCCATCTTTTCCGGGTTGGTTTGTGCTCCTCCGGGCGGCTCCGGAACAATTTGGTCCACGATGCCGAGGGTGTCCAGGTCCTGTGCCGTGATTTTCAAGGCGGTTGCCGCCTGCTTTGCTTTTTTCCCGTCCCGCCAAGTGATCGATGCGCAGCCTTCCGGCGAAATTACGCTATAGACGGAGTTCTCCAGCATCAGGATTCGGTCTCCTACCGCAATAGCCAGCGCTCCTCCGCTGCCCCCTTCCCCTGTGATGGTGACAATAATAGGGACTGGGAGGCGGGCCATCTCGAGGAGATTTCTGGCGATGGCTTCGGCTTGGCCGCGTTCTTCGGAGCCAATACCTGGATATGCCCCCGGCGTGTCCACAAAGCTGAAGATGGGCCGGTTGAACTTGGCTGCCAGTCGCATCAATCGCAGCGCTTTGCGATAGCCCTCCGGCTTCGGCATTCCAAAGTTCCGGCGGAGTTTCTGCGTGGTGTCGCGTCCCTTCTGGTGGCCGACCACCAGGACGGGTTGCCCGTGAAACCGCGCCAGGCCGGCAACTAGGGCTGGATCGTCTCCAAAAGTCCTGTCGCCGTGGAGCTCCGAAAAATCCTGAAAGAGGTGCTTTGCGTATTCCAGAGTGTAGGGTCTCTGTGGATGACGCGCCATCTGCACGCGGTCCCACGCAGAAGGATTGGCAGCCAGATCGGCTTTGATCTGATGCAGTTGTCCGGTGAGCTGCTCGATTCGATTCGCGGTATCGACGTCAGGCGAAGCTTCTCCGCCGGGTGATTTCTTTGCCAGCGTCTCGATTTCCCGCTCGATGCTCTCCAACTCCAGTCTGGCTTTTTCCGGATCGATCATGGTTTTTTTCTCAGCGATGGTTCCGATGCTGCGCCGGAGCGTCAGAGGAGGCGTACGGAATGCTTTCCGCAGATTTTCTCCACTGTGGCTACGAATTCGGCATCGGGTTGCACCCGCAGGTCCGGCTCCAGCAGAGCCTGAAACTCCCGTTCGCGCTCCAGCTCGAGGCGCACGGAGGCTTCACCGGGCTTTTCTTGAAAGAGGTCGAATAGCTGCCGGGCAGCGCCTCCGTTTTCTCCTTGCAGCCGCACGCGAATGATCACGGTGGACAGAGGCGGCGCTTCGGCGTCGAGCGGCGTCATCTCCGCGACCACGATCCGGACGGGAGCGTTTTCTTCCATCTGCAGACGGCCTTTGACCATGACAATCGCATCCTTCTGCAATCGTTCATTCAGGCGGCGGTAGGCTTCCGGGAAGACCAGCAACTCCGCTTTGCCTGTCAGATCTTCCAGCGATACGGTTGCCCACAGGGCCCCTTTCTTGCTCCGCGCAATTTTCACGGCGGTGATAATACCGGCTACTGTCACTTCCTCTTGCGGAGAACAATCCGGCAGAGAAGCGGTTTCGGTGGCGCCGAGACTTCGCATCTGTGCTTCATGCTTCTGCAAAGGATGGCCGGTCATGTACAAACCCAGCACTTCCTTTTCCCCGGCAAGGATCTGTGACTCAGGCCACTCCGCTACATCCGGCAGCAGCGCCTCGTCCGTGGCAGGTTTCCAGGAGCTTCCAAACAGATCATGCTGCCCCGATTCGCGAGCCCGTTGCAGCTTTAGGGCGGCTTCCGTGGCCCGGTCTACTACGGCAAACAACTGGGAGCGCCGGGCCTGCAGGCAGTCCATCGCCCCAGCTTTGATCAAACTCTCCAGCACGCGCTTGTTCAGCAAACGCAGGTCAACCTTCTCGCAGAAATCGTAGATCGACTCGAATTTCCCATCGCTTTTGCGGGCAGCCAAAATGGAGTCGATCGCGCCGTGGCCCACGTTTTTGATGGCTCCCAGCCCAAAGCGAATCGAATCGCCTGCGGGCGTGAAGTTCCAGGAGCTGGTCTGGATGTCGGGAGGCAGCAGCGGAATGCCGAGTTCCCGGCATTCGTTGATATACAGAACCAGCTTATCCGTATTGCCGGTTTCACTGGTTAGCACCGCAGCCATGAATTCCACCGGATAATGTGTCTTCAGGTAGGCGGTGACATAAGCCAGGAAAGCATAGGCTGCCGAGTGGGACTTGTTGAACCCGTAGCCAGCGAATTGTTCCATCAAATCGAAAATACGAACCACTTTCTTTTTCGGAAAGCCGTTGTCCATTGCCCCTTTTACAAAGCGTTCGCGCTGGGCCACCATTTCTTTGTGCTTCTTTTTGCCCATCGCGCGGCGCAGCAAATCGGCCTGTCCCAGGCTGAATCCTCCCAGCCGGTTGGCGATTTGCATGACCTGTTCCTGATAAACGATGACGCCATAGGTTTCTTCCAGAATCTCCTTCAGCTCCGGCAGATCGTAGGTGATGGGTTTTTTTCCATGTTTCCGCTGCATGAAATCGTCGATCATTCCTCCCTGCAGAGGACCTGGCCGGTAGAGTGCATTTAGCGCCGTCAGGTCGTCGAGGCGGGAAGGGCGATAGCGGCGGAGAATATCCCGCATCCCGCTGGACTCAAACTGGAAGATACCGCTCGTCAGGCCTTTGGCAAACAGCTCGTAGGTGGCTGAATCATCGAGGGGCAACAAGTCCATGTCAATCTTTTCCCCTCGCGTCGATTCGATTAGCTGAAGCGTGTCATCGACCACTGTCAGGGTTGTCAGTCCCAGAAAATCCATTTTGAGCAAACCAATGGCCTCCAGGCCGTTCATGTCGTATTCGGTGACGACTTCTTGCTTGTTGCTTCGATAGAGGGGAATCATCTCCGTGAGAGGCTGGGGAGAAATGACCACTCCTGCGGCGTGGGTGGAGGCATGGCGAACCATTCCTTCCAGCCGCTGGGCGATCTCCAGGAGTTCCTTCACGCGGGGGTCTTGTTCGGTCAGGTCGGCCAGGGCAGGGGATTGCCGCAAGGCCTGTTCGAGCTTTATATTCAGGACGTTCGGCACCAGCTTTGCGATCCGGTCTGCTTCCCCGTAAGAAAACTCCATGGCGCGCGCGGCGTCCTTGATGGCTGCCTTGGCGGCCATCGTCCCGAAGGTGATGATCTGGGCTACATTTTTCTGCCCGTATTTCTGCGTCACGTAATCGATGACCTCGCTACGGCGGTTCATGCAGAAATCAATATCGATATCGGGAAGGGAAATTCGTTCCGGGTTGAGGAAGCGTTCAAACAGCAGGTTATGCTGTAGTGGATCCATGCCGGTAATTCCGAGCGAATACGAAACCAGGCTGCCTGCCGCCGAGCCTCGTCCCGGACCCACTGGAATATTTTGCTGTTTGGCGAAACGAACAAAGTCCCAAACAATTAAAAAGTAGCCGGGAAACTGCATTTGCTGGATCATCCGAATTTCTCGGTCCAGGCGTTCCTCGTAGTCGCGCAGGCTCCGTCGCAAGGTTCCACGGTGCCTCTTTTCCTCCAGCATTGGCCGCCGGGCTTCGAAGCCCTCGCGGGCAACCTTTTCGAAATAACTGTCCAGCGTCTCCCCCTGGGGAACCTCAAAGTGGGGAAAGGGATGTTCCACTTTTTCCAGTTGCATGTCGCACCGTGCGGCAATTTCCGCCGTCCGTCCCACGGCGTCCGGCAACTCGCCGAAAACTTGCATCATCTCGTCGTAGGACTTCATGTAGAACTGGTTGGTGGCAAACTTCATTCGCTTGGTGTCGCTGAGCGTCCGGCCCGTTTGGATGCACAGCAGCACGTCATGGGCTCGAGAGTCCTCCTGGCTGAGGTAGTGGCAGTCGTTGGTTGCCACCAGGGGGATCTCCGTCTGTTGAGACAGTTCCACCAAGCGCGGGTTGATCTGCTTCTCCGCATCCAGACCCTGATCTTGGATTTCCAGGAAAAAATTCTCTTTTCCGAAAATGTCCTGGAACTGATACGCTACGCGGCGGGCCTCGTCCATCTTCTCTGCCAGCAGCGCCTCGGCTACTTCGCCCCGCAAACAGGCCGAAAGAGCAATCAAGCCCTCTGAATGGCTGGCCAGCAGGTCTTTGTCGATGCGCGGCTTGTAGTAGAACCCTTCCAGATATCCGGCGGAGACCAGTTTGACAAGGTTTCGGTAACCCTGCTGATTCGCGCAAAGCAGAACGAGGTGGTTATAACGGTCTGTTTCACTGCGGCTGAACCGGCCCTGCTGGGAAACATAGACTTCGCACCCCACAATCGGTTTCAATCCGCTCGCCGTAGCGGCTTTGTAAAAGGACACCGCTGCAAAAAGGTTGCCGTGATCGGTTACGGCCACAGCCGGCATATTCTGTTGGAGGGCGCGCTCGACCAAGCCGGATATCTTGCAGGCGCCGTCCAGCAGGCTGTAGTCGGTGTGCAGGTGCAAATGCACGAACTCTTTCGGCGTCATGGGAGGATGATAGCAGAAAGATTTTGCAGGAGCAAAGCGGGCTCTTCCGTACCGCGGTTCTTAAGCGGTTCGCAGCGTGGAGCTTTGCAGCAGGCTCCGGCAGCCGAGCCGGATGGACTTGGGTGGTTTCGGATTAGTATGGTTTTTCGGTTCCTGCGGTTGATCGAAACTACAGATCACGCCTTGGGGCCGCTGGTACAGACTTCCGGCGACACGCTCGGAGCGAATTCCTCGAAGTTCTTCTCGAACCGCTTGGCCAAATCCTTCGCCTTGGAGTCATAGTCGGCGGAGTTCTTCCAAGTAGTTCGGGGCCAGAGAATTCCTGCCGGGATTCCATCGCAAGTTTGAGGAATTTGAAGACCAAAGATGGGGTCTTTTTGGGTAGGCGCCGAAGCAAGCTGGCCGTTCAGTATGGCGCGGACCATCGTCCGGGTGTGTGCGATCCGGATGCGCTTGCCGACTCCGAAAGGTCCTCCGCTCCATCCTGTATTCACCAGCCAGCAGTGGGTTTTGTGATCTGCAAGCTTCTCACGGAGTAGATTGGCATAGACCGACGGGTGACGGGTCATGAAGGGCGCGCCGAAACAGGTGCTGAAGGTAGCCTGCGGTTCGTTGCCCATGCCCCGTTCCGTGCCCGCCACCTTCGCGGTATAACCGGAGAGGAAATGGTACATGGCCTGCTCGGGCGTCAACCTGCTCACCGGCGGCATAACTCCAAAGGCATCGGCGGTCAGCATGATCAGGTTCCGGGGATGTCCTCCCATGCCGGAAGGCTCGCAGTTCTTGATCTGATTGATGGGGTAGCAGCCGCGGGTATTTTCCGTGAGCGAGTCATCATCCAGGTTCAGACGCCGGGTCACCGGGTCCATCACGACGTTTTCCAGCACGGTGCCGAACTGGCGCGTGGTTTGGTAGATTTCCGGCTCCGCCTCGGGTGAGAGACGAATCACTTTGGCGTAGCATCCGCCTTCGAAATTGAAAACGCCATGGTCGCTCCAGCCATGTTCGTCGTCTCCGATCAGTTTGCGGCTGGCGTCTGTGGAGAGCGTGGTCTTGCCTGTGCCGGAGAGACCAAAGAAAAGCGCAACATCTCCTTCATCGCCGATGTTAGCCGAACAGTGCATGGAAAAGATGTGTTCGAGCGGCAGGCAATAGTTCATGATCGTAAAAACGGACTTCTTGATTTCGCCTGCATACTGGGTGCCGCCGATGAGCACCAGCTTCCGTCCAAAGTGAACCAGAATGAATGCTTCCGACCTTGTGCCGTCCACCGCGGGTGTGGCTTGGAAGTGCGGAGCGGCAATGATAGTGTACTCTGGAACATGCTCCCGGACCTTGGACCAGTCCGGACGAATGAACATATTGCGGGCAAACAGGCTGTGCCAGGCGTACTCGCTGATCACCCGGATGGGCTTCCGGTAGCTGGGATCCGCCCCGGCGAAACAATCTTGTACAAACAGGTCCTTGCCCTGCAAAAAGGCCAGAACGCGCAGGTACAGGCGGTCAAACCGTTCCTGTTCGAAGGGCCGGTTGACGGCGCCCCACCAGATTTGGCTCTGGCTGCCGGGTTCCTGCACGATAAACTTGTCGTTGGGCGAGCGTCCGGTGTAGTGTCCCGTGCTGACGACCAGTGGTCCGCGGTGTGCGACCGTCCCCTCGTTGCGCTGGAGGGCCTGTTCGTACAGCGCCCCGGCAGGAAGATTCCAGTAAACCCTATTCGCGTTTGCTATGCCTTGTTCTTCAATTCCGTGAGTACTGGGATTCCATCCCTGCTGGTGCATTCGTTGACTCCTGGGGGGGGTAACAATCCTTACCGCATCGTAAGCGACTAGAGAGGCTGGCAGCTTTAATTTGGAACCTTCCATTATATGAGGGTGTTGACAAATTTGCAAGTTACGGTTGCAGGTGTGGGTTGCTGGCGTTAAACTTTAAGGAAGATATCCGAGACCATCTCCTCACCGGGGAGATGTTGGAGAACGAGGAGAATCTTTGTTGAGGGAAATTCCTTAAGGAGGAAGTGAGAACCATGATGCAACTTGCCTCCGGTTGGATTGGCCGTCTCCCTCCTGGAGCGGTCCGGCTACGCCCAGCGTGTTCGTGGGGATTGGTTATTGCGCTGTTCTTGCTGGTTCTTCCAGCCCTGGCTGCTGTGGATACCAAGCGGCTGCTGGAATTTCGAGGTCAAATTACTCTGCCGGAGGGAATCTTGACCCGAAGGTCCAGGATGTCGGTTGTCTTGGTCGGCGTGGAAGCTGCCTTTGTTAAGCAGACCTGGGCAGATTCGCGAGGCCGCTTCAAGTTTAGCAAGCTTCAGCCCGGCACCTACAACGTCTCTTTCTTCGTCCCCGGTCACGGGGAGGTTCGCCAGACCGTTGCGGTCACAGAAAGTTTTTCCGATCCGAAGGGAAGGGTGGAAAGGGAATTTGCATACGATGAGGAGGCTCTTGAGGCAAGGGCTGTTCCTGTTCCTCTGGACTTGGTCTCCGTGCGCGAGTTGAGCATCTCCCGAAAGGCCCGCGGTGAATACAGTAAGGCAAGAAAGCGGCTGGAGCGGCGGGATACCGAAGGCGCGATCGAGCATCTGGAGAAAGCAGTTGCGCTGGCTCCGCAGTTCTCCGAGGCGCTCAACAACCTGGGAACGATTTACTTTCAAAAAAAGGAATTCTCCAGAGCGGAGCTTTATTTTCGCGAGGCGCTGGACCAGGAACCGGAGGCCTATCAGCCGATGGTCAACCTGGGAGGAACCTTGCTGGCTCAGGAACGTCCCCGGGAGGCTCTGGAGTTCAACCGGCATGTGCAGAACGAGCGTCCTCGCGACGCTTTGGCCAATGCGCAACTCGGACTCAACTATTTCTTGCTGGGCGACTATGACCGTGCTTTAACCTACCTGGAATTGGCGAAGGAGCTGGACCCGGGTCACTTCTCCAATCCGCAGGTTTCCCTGGCGGAAATCCACCTGCGGCGCTCCGAATTGGAGGCAGCCCGCAGGGAATTGGAAGAGTTCCTGGAATACCATCCAGACGGTCCCCAAGCGAAAAGCGCCCGGCGCACAATCCAGAAGATTGAACGGACTCAACGGAACACCTCGGAAAAGAAGTCTTCCTTATAAGAGATAGCCAGCGACAAAGAAACAAGAGAAATCTTCGCTCTCCAGAGCCAAAGCCAGTTGCCGATGAGTGCTTTTGTCGAGAGGTTATTCCCCAGTCCGCCCGGAGGCCGGAGGATCGGCCGGGAAGTGACGGGAGGGATCACCACCTTTGCGGCCCTCTCCTATATTGTTTTTGTCCAGCCCGGCCTGCTCTCTCAATTGGGAATGGATTTTCAGGCTGTCTTGGTGGCAACCTGCCTGGCCGCGGCGTTTTCTACTTTCCTGCTGGGCCTGCTGGCAAATTCCCCGGTGGCGCTGGCTCCGGGGATGGGCGAAAACTTCTTCTTCGTGTACGCTCTTTGCGCCCTTCCGCCCATCGGCTTCGGGCTGAGCTGGCAGCAGGCCTTAACAGCCACGTTGCTGGCAGGGCTGTTGTTCATGGCGCTTTCCCTGTCGGGATTTCTTGGACTCCTGGTAAATGTCATTCCGGACTCTCTCAAGAATGGAATCGCAGCCGGGATCGGTCTGTTCATTGCCTTGATCGGCTTCGAATACGGGAATCTGGTCCGGCTGCATCCGGTCACCATCCTGCAATTGGGGGACCTGCGCCATCCCGTCACGTTACTGGCCCTGGCCGGGCTCGGTCTGACAATCGCCCTTCTGGTTTGCCGCGTGCCTGGAGCCATTTTGCTGGGCATCCTCGGTGCCACCTGCCTGGCATTGTTACTGGGGATGGTGGAGTACCGAGGCATCTTTTCCGCAGACCTGGACATCTCCGGCACGTTTCTTCAGTTGGATTTTTCAGGTCTTTTCAGCGTTTCTCCTTCCACATTAGCTGCGGCTATCTTCGTGCTGTTTTTGCTGGATTTGTTTGACAGCGTGGGAACCGTAGTCGGCGTAGGCAAACAAGCCGGACTGGTGAAGAATGGCAAATTCCCGCAGGCTGGCCGGGCGCTTTTTTCCAGCGCAACCGGTACTGCCGTGGGAGCATGCCTGGGAACCTCCACGGTGGTTTGCTACATCGAGTCTGCGGCCGGAGTTTCCGAAGGCGCCCGGACGGGGTTGGCCAACATGGTGACGGGCGCCCTGCTGCTTGCGGCGATGTTTTTCAGCCCCCTGGCGTTCCTCGTGGGGGGCGGTATCGAGATTGGACGGGACGCCGCCGATAATCCTATATTGCGCTATCCCATCCTGGCGCCGGCTCTGATTGTCGTGGGTTTGATGATGATGAAGATCGTGCGGCATCTTCCCTGGGACGATCCCACCGAATATATCCCGGCCTTTCTCACCACCGTTACCATTTGTTTTGCCTTCTCGATCTCCGCCGGAATTGCGGCAGGATTTATCAGCTATGCTTTCGCTAAAACGGTCACCCGGCGTTGGAACGAGTGCCACTGGCTGATTTATTTTTTCGCAGTTTTGTTTGCCTTGCAATTCCTGCTCATCGGCTAGACGGTTTCCGCGGTAGAGCGATTTGTGGGTGAATTCATCCACGCCGCGACAGGAATGGAGCGGTCAACACGCCCTCACCAGGAGCGGGCCGTAGCCCAACCCAAAAGGATGACGACCACAAGGCTGAGGAGCAGCAGCATTCCGGAGGGTATGAGCTTTCCTGTTTTGCGGAACCGAAAGGCAAACAAAACCCCAAGAGCCAGCGAGAAGGCAGTGGCCATCAGGTAGCCGCCGTAAGGGTAGCCCAGCGAGATGCGGTAAGCGGTGGCAAGCAGCACGGCGCTGATCAAGCTGGCCGTGAAAGACATGCGGCTGCCGGAGATGCGCCAGCCCACGATGCCGCCAACTACCAGAACGGCGGCATAGATCAGAATGACGTTTGAAAAAAAGGTCTCCATACGGCACTCTGTCTGAACGGGCGTTCAGAAAACTTACCCGGCGGAAGATTAAAGTCAATGGGTGCCGAAGGCCCATCACTAAAGCCCGGTTCAGGCACGTTCAGAATCCCGGCACGATGACCCTATCCAGATTGTCCTGGAATTTCCGAAGCCCCGCCATACTGCATTCGCGGCTGCAAGAGAGCGTCTTTTTAATTGCTGGCGAAGCAGTATAACAAGCCGTCGCCGCCCGAGCCCTGCAACGCTTCCTGGCTACATCCTCTGCTGGGATGCGCCGCGTTCCATGACGTAGTATTGCCACCCGAGCGGTCGTGATGCCCGACCATGGCGCTGCCCGCATCGCTGCTGGTCCAGTTCTGGCAGGTCCGGTCCTCGCTGCCTGCGATAGCCCTGCCGTGTGAATCGGAGCCTGTCAGGATATCGTGCCGGTTGGGGCTATCCCCGCGTCCGTTGACCAGCTCGCCCTTCTCGTTCAGTGCCGTGTCCTTGAAAAGATAGTTGCGGTCGCGCTCGATGTCTCCGTGAAGATCGGCGACGTTTGGAGCAATCCGCACTCCCTTGGCGTTGTGCCAGGGGCCTTGGCCAATGCGGTCGCGTGCATTGACGGCTCCCGCGCCCTGGGTGCTGAGGTAGGCGCGCCACGTACGGTCTCCGGCTCCCGCGGCTTCGGCCAACATCTGGCATTGCCGGTCGGCTCCGGCCAGCCCGCCCAGATTGGCTCCATTGCCGGAGCCAGTGCTCGTGACGAAGAAGGTCATCGGAGCGTCTTGCGCCAGCAACAGGTAGGAGCCCAGCATAGTCACCGTGATCGCAGCAAAAACATATTGCATCTTACTCATATCGGTTCTCCTTCTCGCTATTGTTTGATGATGATTGCCGATGGCTGTTCGCCTTTTACTGCTAGTCAGAATAATGGTTTTGAGGCAAAACGGCAATACTTTTGCAGGGCGGGGGAATCTGGCAGGGCAGGCATTCCTGCCTGCCCTGGAGAGAGCACAGGGCGGTAGGCCTGTGCTCCATTTCCTTCGGCTCCGCTGAGGACGGGCTTGCAATCAGGCAGGGCAGGCATTCAAGTAGCGACAGGCATTAGGTAGGGTAGGCATTCTTGCCTGCCCTGTAGAGAGCACAGGCCGGCAGGTCTGTGCTCCGTTTCCTTCCGCCCTGTGCCCCATTCTGTCCCACCTACACCCCCCGATCAGTGGCCCCGGTTGGCTTTCCAGTGGCTTTTTAAGCCAAACAAACCCAATCAAACCCAAAACGAAGCCAATCCTTTTGTTGATTCTAAAAGATATAATGGCTTCGTTTTGTAAAAAAAGTTTTTTGCCTTGCCATCCGATTGCCATCGATGCCCATGTATCAGGCGAAGGCGGACATCTTAAGCCACCGCCTTGAAGCGCTCAAAGCGCAGCGCAAGCCGGTCCCGATCCGGTCGGTCCTTGGTGCGGCTCGGCAGATGGATGGCTTCGCCATTGAGGCGCTTCAGGGCTTCGAGCATCGGGCCGTCGTTCTGATCGAGCAGGCGGCCTGAGACATGCAGGCGATAGTCTGGGTCGATGCCGATCAAATGAGCGTCGAAGGCGGCATGATGTATTTTCGACAGGGGGATGCCGTTGGGGATTACCGGCTGGCCGAACTGTTCATCCTTGTCCGAAATAATGTGCGCCGCATCCAGGAGTAGCGGTTCGGGGAGTCCTGACAGCGCGCAGCGCCCATTATAGGCACTGATGATGGCTACACGGAACGTTGCCTGATGCAGCCGTTGCTTGACGGCTCGCAGAGCATAACGCTGTTCCAGGGTGTTCTCCGGCGGCACCAACGCATCCTGATCGGGCACGCCGAACGCGACATGCGCCTTTAAAGCCCTGGCGTCCCATCCTGTGATGAAGGCCGGGCGCGATGCCGAGGAAATAGATCACCGGTATCCGGTTCTCGAACGCCTCGCGCAGCCAGCGATTGTCCGCCGCCTCCGAATTCTTCCCCATAAAGGCGTAATCTACTGTCTCGACGCCCTCATAGATCTGGCGGTGCACCTCGCGTTGGTCGTCGTACCAGATTTTGCCGCCCGATTTCGGAAATACGGTTTTGATAGACAGCAGGAAGCGCATCTGCTGTGGCTTGAAAATCCCCCTTCGCGGATTGACGAGCGGGATACGCTTGCCTTCGAAAATAAAGCCTGGATTTAATTCCCTTGCGGTCAGGTGGTCATGCACTTCGTCCAGCCTGCGAACATGCTTGAAAGCCGCCATTCGCATCAGGGTGTCTCGGTCGTTATCGCTCATTGATGTCACCGATCATCTCCGGAACCAATGCTCATCGTGCCCGGCCAAGAGGAAGTGGCCCTTGTAGTTCTCAGTTAAGGTTGTGGTGACGAAACCATAAACCTAGACCAAAGGAGAAACCACAATAACCCAGCCCAGCATTTCACTAATCGAGATGACCTATTACGACTTTCCCGCCAGGTACTGGCTGAGCATCCAAACGACCCATCCCATTGAGTTCACTTTCACCACCATTCGTCACGGGACCCAGCGATTCCGGGGCTGCCGCCGGCAGCCTCTGCACAGCAGCCAGCGATAGCCCTCCGGTTCTCGGTTTTCGCGCACGCACATACCTTATATTTTCCTGAAGGTAGAGAGGCGAGGCAACAAAATTAATCCGAAGATTCTGAGGAAACCGAATTTGCCGAAAGAACCGAAGCGCCCGCATCCGAGCCAGGTAGCGACAGGCATACTTGCCTGTCCTCTTCTCCCGCATTTCCCGTTTGAAATCGTAGAAGCAACCCTCGACTAACCTCCAACATCAATATTGATGCGGGTTCCAGCATCAACATTGCATTCCGGAGGTGTATACCTAATGGGTGAGAGCCAAAAACAGGCATTTCAACTGTCATTCAACCGGTTTTTGCGGGTTGCCTTTCAAGGATCGCGAGTGACATCCAACGGTGGGCTGATTCTGGTGCGAGAGCTGGACGAGCGATTGGGATTCGATGAACTCGTCGAACAGCACTTGACCGACTCTCGGGCAAACAATGCGCGGTTGTCTTTTGCGGACCTACTTCGACAGTCGGTCTACAGCCGTCTGGCTGGATACGAGGATGTGAACGATGCCGAGCGGCTATCTCAGGACCCGGCGTTGCGGCTGATCGGTTCGGAGAAGATTTGGGATCGAGGGGCGGCTCTGACTTCTCGGTTGCAGACCTTCGAGACGGAGATGCTGGCTGAGGAAGGGAACTTCGCAGGGCTGGCACGGGTGAACCGGGAACTGATCGGCAGAGCAGAAGCAATCCATTCGCACTACCGAACTGTGCTGGACATGGATTCGACCGAGATTCCGGTCTACGGGGAGCAGGAGAATAGCGCCTACAACGGGCACTTCGAGTCCACCTGCTATCACCCCCTGCTGTTATTCAATCGAGACGGCGACTGTCTGGCTGCCAAATTGCGACCGGGCAACGTCCACAGCGCCGAGGAATGGGAAGAACTTCTCCTGCCGGAGATCGAGCGGCAGCAGAAGCGGGGCAAGGAGGTGGTATTTCGTGCCGACGCGGCCTTTGCGAAGCCGGAGATTTACGAGGCGTTGGAGAAGCGGGGTGTGAAGTATGCCATCCGCATCCCTTCCAACGAGAACCTCCAGCGGGACATCGAGGAGTTGCTGAAACGTCCGGTAGGAAGGCCGGGCCAGAAGCCGTTGGTGGAGTACAAGGGGTTTCTGTACCAAGCCGAGAGTTGGAAGACGGCCCGACGGGTGGTAGCCAAGGTAGAACATCATCCGGGGGAGTTGTTCCCGCGAGTGGGGTTCATTGTGACGAACCTGACGCTTCCGAGTCGAGCGGTGGTGCGGTTCTATAATAAGCGAGGGACAGCAGAGCAGTGGATTAAGGAAGGCAAGCAGGCGGTGAAGATGACGCGGCTCAGTTGCCATCGGTTCCGGTCCAACGAGGTACGGCTGTGGCTGACCATCATTGCCTATAATCTGGGAAATCTGTGGCGGCGACTGGTGCTGCCACAGAGAATCGGGAACTGGTCCTTGACGAGCTTGCAGCAGCGGTTGGTGAAAACCGGAGGACGCCTGATTAAGCATGCCCGCTACTATTGGCTATTGCTGGCAGAGAGCCATCTGACTCGGCGGCTGTTTGCCAGCATGCTGGGGCGGATAAATGGGCTGTCGCTTCCGTCGGGATAGCCTAGCCTGCGGCACCCAATAAAATGATTCCGATATCCCCCGGGAATGGAGGGGTGTCTGAAAAAGCTGGTTCTGGAAGCCGAGGCGATGGGTTTTTGGGGACTCGGAAAGAGCGGCTGGAAGCCGCTGGCAGTATCTCGGAGAAAATATTGGGCTGGAAGTGCTCAGTTGAAGGCCAACGGGTTTATACTCACGAGTCGGAGGGCCAAAAAACTAATTCCGGCTTAGAGTCCAGGCCTTCAGGCCTGTGCCTGCTTGCCCGCCCCGACCATGTCCGAGCGCAGCCGAGGAAAACGAAGGGAAAGTTGAAGGAAGCTACCGAAGGCGCGCGACTCTGACTATACACGAACTCTGAAAGCGCTCTAAAAAGCCTACAGATTATGCGGCGAAGTACGGGTTATCAGAGAACGTTATAGAGGCAGCACTGCATCAGCCAGTCGTTACCGTTGAGGACGAGCGGTTCGGACGGCTGCAACCTGATACTGATACCGGCAACTTCTTGCTGAACGTCCGATTCCAGTCGGGAGAGCCATCGTTGAATGGAGTCGAAATTAGACTTGGGCGCGTGGACGATTAGAAGTACGAAGTGTTGGAGGTTAGGTTCTTGTGTCGCTCGGCGTCGCTGCTTCTGAAAGTCTATTCGAATTTTACTGTAGAGGCCTTTATCGAAATTTTCTTTAATTAAGTGTGGTCCTTTTATTTCTACAGTGGCGTTACCGCAAATCAACAGATCCAAGCGAGGTTCACCACCGGATTTGGCTTCCAACTCAAACTCCAATTCACGAAACCGGCCAGCGAGTTCTTTGACCAGAAGATAGCGAATCCATTCCTCGTTGGGGTACCCCCGCACGGTCCAAGGCCAAAGCTGTCCCACCGATCGTGATTTAAGCCGACGCTCCTCGAATTCTAAGGAATCCGTGATCGCCGCTAGGATCGTCTTTCCGTAATCGCGACTCTCTGCCTTCACTTCGATCTTGTTCATGCGGCTCTGATTGTACACGAACTCTGAAAGCGCTCTAAACGTGAATCCTCCGTTCGCCGCGGCGCAGGCGCTTGATTTTGAGTTTTTCCGGACCCGCGTCGAGCCCATCCTGCTCAAGAAACGAGGCGACCGTGCCCGCTGCTACAGTTGCCATGAGGGAGCGAACAATGGCTTGAGCTTGCAAAGTCTCTCGCCCGGGAGCACCTCCTGGACCGAGTAGCAGTCCCGCCAGAATTTCCGGACGATCTCGCCAATCGTCGCCCCCGGCAGACCGACTACGAGCCTGTTTCTGATGCATGCGCTGGCGCCCGAGGCGGAGGGCAATCCGCGTCCCACCGGGATGCACCACGGCGGCAGACAGTTCGAAACGCAGGACGATCCCGACTGCAAAACCCTGGCCGAATGGGTCCGGGGAACCAAGGCGGGAGGCAGTTCCGGCGGCTATTAGACCGTTTTCATGGATGATGTATCCGTGCTGGCTATCTCCCCATAGCTTTCTGCTTCCATAGCTCCCAGGCACGGAAATGACGGTTCCGGTCCCAGAGTTGCGCGTCCACAAGGCCACCCTCGTTCTCGGTCAGGAAAGTGGAATTGGGATTCAATGTCAAAGCCTGCAACTGAAGCGTGGAGTTGATCTGCAGATAAACGCTCCGGAAAACGACCAGCGGCAGAGCATTGGCGGCGATGACAGCCCCGTGGCCTCGCATCAAGGCCGCAGGATGATTCCCCAGAATTCTGGCTAGGGCGCGTCCACGGTCCGCCGTGCGGACCAGCATGTCCGTCTCCTCGCCCATCTCTTCCCGAATGTCAAAGACGGGCACGCCCCGGGCGATGAACGAGCTCATGTGATAAACGGGCCGGGGAGTAATACCGGCAATGCCCAAGGCAATGACCGACGGAGCGTGGCTGTGGACCACGGCGTTCACGTCGGGCCGGGCCTTGTAAATCTCGCCGTGGATGAAGACCTCGGAATACAATGACCGCCCTCGGGGATCGACCGGCCTGCTGTCCAGGTCGTATTCCACGATGTCCTCGGCGGTGACCAGCGCCGGGGCCAGGGAGCGGGAAATCAGGTAGCGGTTCGGGTCCTTGTCATGGCGTACGCTGACGTGCCCGTAACCGTCTACGACGCCCTGGTCGGCGATGATGCGGTTCGCGGCCACCAGGTCCTCAATGAGTTGCGGCGATGCCGGACCCGCGGAAGCCGGAGCCTGCTGCGCCCAAGTCTTGTGGTGGGCGAACAGTGCGCCTCCCGTGACCGCCAAGGCGCAGGAGCGCAGAAATTTTCTGCGGCCAAGTCCATGATTTTGTCGCTGAGCAGAGTCCATCACCTCCAGAACCTCCTGAATCACATTTAACGGGAATTTCCTTTTTTGTCCTTCCAGCGATTGAAAACATACACCCATTTGCGTCCCGCCCAGCCGTCTTCCAACTACCGTACCAGAATCAGTCCGCCGTTGGAAGTCACCTTCGATCCCTGGAACCCAACCCCTAAATACCGTTTGAACGACAGTTGAAATGCCTGTGTTTGAGCCTCGCCAATGGGGTTTACTCCTCCAGAAGGCCATATGGATGCTGAAACCTGCGTCAACATTTATGTTGAGGGTTGGCAGATGGTTACCACTGCGTTTTCAAGCTGGAAATGCGCTCTAAAAAGCCTCCGACATGTAATAAATCCTCACGCCGCGCCCATCGCCGTTGATCTGCTCTCGATGCTGGAGCGGGAGGAGAAGAATAAGCCCTATCGTTACGCCCCTGATTCCAGCGGGATTTTTATTCCGCAACACACCTGATGCGCCGGACCCGGCGTTCTCACATCGCTGACCGGTAGACTCATCGAGACTTGTTACTCTGAGCGTCCCCCGATCACAATCAGGCAGACACTCGGTTCATCGGCCACCAACGCATGATCGAGTGTTGCAACAAACTCTACAGTCATCTAAAATCCAGCAGCGTCTATTATCTTCCACAAATGTCTACTAAGAACTTAGTAATCAATTAGTTATATGAGTTGTGCAGTGACTTGACTTGCTCACAACATCCCTTGCAATCCATGGGTATCCCCTATATAATATGGTAATGAATAGTGTAATAATCACACCCAAATTACCGCGAAAAACCAAACCCAAGGGCCGCCATCCACACAAGGCCCTGTCGGCCTCCTTCGTCCGCTCGGCCCCGCCGGGAAGACACGGCGACGGCAATGGGTTGCATCTGTTCGTCCAGCCGACCGGAACCCGAAGCTGGATTCAACGGCTCGTCGTTCGCGGCCGCAAGCGCGAGCTCGGACTCGGTAGCGTCGCCCTGGTTTCGCTGGCCGAGGCCCGGGAGAAGGCGCTGGCCAACCGTAAGCTGGCTCGTGAAGACGGGGACCCGCTGGCGGAGAAGCGCCGTACCGAGGGCGTGCCCAGCTTTGCCGAAGCCGCCGAGCGCGTGCTGGAACAGAAGCAAGCCGGCTGGCGAAGTACGGCTCACGGTCATGAGTGGATTGCGAGCCTGAGGCGGTTCGCTTTCCGACGCATCGGGAAGATGCCGGTCTCAGCGGTAACCAGCGCCGATATTTTGAAGATCCTCACGCCGATCTGGCACGTGAAGGCGGAGACAGCCCGACGGGTGCACCACCGCATCCGCGCGGTGTTGGAATGGGCGATGGCGATGGAGTTCCGGTTAGATAACCCGTGTGACCGGATCGTGCCGGTCCTGGGTCCCCAACGTGGCGTCGTGCAGCACATGCAGGCCTTGCCCCATCGCGACGTGCCGGCTGTCATCGAGACGGTCCGGGCGTCGAATGCAAGGCCAGTCGTGAAGTTGGCGTTGGAGTTCCTGGTGCTGACGGCGGCGCGGTGGGGCGAGGTACGGTGGGCCGAGTGGACCGAGATCGGTTGGGATGATTGTGTGTGGACGATTCCCGCCACGCGGATGAAGGTGAAGCGCGAGCACCGGGTGCCGCTGTGTGACCGTGCGATGGAGATTCTCGATGCGGCTCGGACGCTCGGGGAGGGAGTCAGTCCACTCGTGTTCACCAAACGGCGCGGGAAGCCGCTTGTCGATATAGAGTTGCGCCGCCTGCTCTTGAAGCAGAAGATCGCGGCCGTGCCGCACGGTTTCAGGTCCAGCTTCCGGGACTGGGCGGCCGAGGAAACGGATCATCCCCGAGAGGTGATCGAGGCGGCCTTGGCGCATGTGGTCCAGAACAGGGTCGAGGCGGCCTACGCGCGCTCGGACCTGTTCGAGCGTCGGCGTATCCTGATGGACGACTGGTCGCGTTACTTGGCCCAAGGGACGGCGACGGATTCAGAACTCCCACGATAAACATGGGTTGCAGCTAGTCAGCGGGAAGGGCATCTAATCGGCGGCAGGTCTCCATTGTCGTCTTAGCCGAATTCTGTTCTTCGGCAACCATTCCGTCTTCACTCACATCATCGACGCCGACACCGTGGAGATTGCCGGTGAAAAGTTGTGCCTGGAGGGGATTGACGCGCCGGAATCAAGGCAGACGTGCAAGCGTGACGGGAAACGCTACGATTGCGGAAAGGAGGCGACTTCGGCACTGCGTGTGAAGATCGCAAAGCATCCATCACGTGCAAGGGTGACACGAGGGAGCAGTACGACCGTTTGATTGCCGTCTGCTACCTGGACGACATAGACTTGAGTGGAAGAAGCATCGAGTAAACGCGAGAAAAAGCCGACTGTTCTTACTGAAATTACTTGACCACAAATCATACTTACATGATAGTGAAGCGGCTGGTTGCTGAACTGCGTGAGCAACAGGTCAGCGCCGCGAAGCTGGACGCGGCTATCGAGGCTAATCTCAAGAGCCTGGGGTTTGTTGCGGATCAGGAGGGCGTACGATGATTCCTACCGTCGCAGAGCATTCCGATGAACTGAAGCCTATCTGCCTCCGTTACAACGTCCAGCGGCTTGACCTGTTCGGCTCGGCTGCAACCGGCGAGTACCATCCGGAGGAGAGTGACCTGGACTTTGTGGTCGAGTTTCAGCCGACGGCTTTCGATTCCTATGCGGACGCCTACTTTGGCCTGCTGGAGTCCTTGGAGCAGCTTTTCGGAAAACCTGTAGACTTGGTGGTTGGGTCGGCCATCAGGAATCCTTTTTTCTTGCAGTCCGTCGAGGATACGAGGATCCCGATCTATGAGGCTTGAGACCAGAAAATATCTGTATGACATGCAGCACGCCGCCGCCTTACTGAGAGAGTTCACAAGCAACAAGACCTTTGCGGATTACGAACGCGACGCCATGTTGAGGGCTGCAGTGGAGCGAGAGTTCGAAGTCATCGGCGAAGCCATGACACAACTTGCCAGGGTCGACGAAGGGGTGGCTACCAGTATCCAGGGATATCAACGCATTATCGCCTTCCGCAATGTCCTGATTCACGGATATGCCGATGTGGATGACCGCCTAGTGTGGGATGTGCTTGAGACCAGTCTTCCAACCCTCGCCCGCGAGATCGACTTGCTTCTGGAGGATGGTTGACCGGATTCGACGGCCGCAACATCGGAATCGACCTCGTTGCGCGGCGGACCTGGGGAAAGTGGGTCGCCCATACCGGTCGGGACGATCGCATTCGGTTGATCTCCGCCCGTCCGGCGTCCCGCAAAGAAAGGTAGGCTTATCATGAGCAGATACGATAACCCACTCACACCCGGACGGATCGCGGCGATGCAAGACGAGGATATTGACTTCAGCGATATTCCCGAGTTGGACGAAACCTTCTGGAAGCGGGCGGCACTCGTCGAACCCGATCGCACTGCACAGGCTATCCTCGCTGGTGCGAGCGGACGAGCTTGCAGCCATTGATCAACCATGCCTGACCCCGTTCAGCTTCCGCACCCATTCGCGTCGCAGTCGTTGAAGAGCTGTTCGCCGGCTTCACAACCGACCCGGATGCCTTGCAGGGAGCCCTTTGCCAGGTCGGAGTGCCGGACTGGGTGGCGTATCTACCGGAGGACCGGTGAACGAAACATTTGACCAGCAGCATCCAAGAGAAGAGCTCGCCGTCGACGTGGACCTCCAGCACCGCCTCGACAACCTCGTTAGGGCCTACCGGGTCCAAGGTCACAGGGACGCCCGCATTGATCCGTTGGAGCTCGACCCCGGCAAGAGCCACGAATTGGATCCGGCCTACTTTGGCCTCCGTCCGCGAGACATGGACAGGAAGATCTCGCCGAAGACGCTCTCGGGCTGCGGGCTGGACAGCCCTGGCGAAGTCATCGAACGGCTCCGTGAAACCTACACGCGTTCGATCGGCGTGCAGTTCATGCACATCGAAGACGTGGAAGTACGCGAGTGGCTCCAGCAGCGGATGGAACCCGTCGGCAATCGTGTCAACCTCTCATTAGCACGCAAGTTGCGAATCCTGACCAAGCTGACCGACGCCACTCTCTTTGAGGAATTCGTCCAAAAGAGATTCCTCGGCTCAAAAAGCTTTTCGCTGGAAGGCTGCGAGACCTTGATCCCGCTACTCGACTTGCTGTTCGAACGAGCTTGCGAGCAGGGAGTCAACGATATCGTCATGGGCATGGCGCACCGCGGCCGCCTCAACATCCTCACCAATGTCATCGGCAAGAACGCCCAGGAGATCTTCCGTGAGTTCGCCGATGCGGATCACGTGCATTACGAAGGACGGGGGGACGTGAAATACCATCTCGGCTACCAGGCGAGATGGACGAGTTCCCAAGGCGAGAGCCTCCGGCTTTCCCTGTGTTTCAATCCGAGCCACCTCGAATTTGTCAATCCCGTCGCCATCGGCCGCCTGCGAGCCCGGCAGGACCGGAAAGGCGACACGGAGCGAAGGCATGGCCTTTGCATCCTGCTCCACGGCGACGCCGCCTTTGCAGGAGAAGGCGTCGTGCAGGAAACACTCAACATGAGCCATTTGTCGGGCTACTCTGTCGGCGGCACGGTTCACATAATCATCAACAACCAAATCGGATTCACGACGACCCAGTGGCAAGCGCGCTCAACAGTCTACGCCAGTGGCATAGCGAAGATGCTGCAGGTGCCCATCCTGCACGTTAACGGAGAAGACCCTGAAGCAACGGCCCAGGTTGTCCGACTTGCGCTTGACTTTCGAAACGAATATCAGCGCGACGTCGTGATCGATATGTACGGCTACCGGCGCCGGGGTCATAATGAAACTGACAATCCCCGCTTCACGCAGCCGCTGCTGTATCAAGCTATCGAGCGGCGCAAACCGGTTCGAGAAGCCTACCTGCACCACCTCCTGAGCCAAGGCGGTATTGTTGAGGAGCAAGCCGAGCGGATCACTATCGAGCGGCGCGAGCACCTTGAGAAGGAATTGGCTTCGGCGAGAAGCGAGGACTACATCTACGTCGACGCTCAGGTGACGGGCGATTGGTCAGGCTATAACCTCGGCTCGGACACACAGGTTCCCGAAGTCGATACCGGCGTGCCCGCGGATCGCCTCAGGGCAATCTTGCAGAAGTTAGGCAGGACGCCGGAGGAGATCGTTCCCGATCGACGTATCGTCCGCTTGCTCCAGCAGCGCACCGAAATAGCCGACGGCAAGCGACCGGTCAACTGGGCGGTTGCCGAGGCGCTTGCGCTCGGAAGCCTGCTGCTCGAAGGGTTTCGCGTGCGCCTGACGGGCCAGGACTGTGAGCGCGGAACGTTCGCCCACAGGCACGCTGTAGTGCGCGATGCCGAAACGGGATTCCCCTACGTTTCGCTCCAGCACCTCTCCCCACGCCAGGGTACTTTCGAGATTCACAACAGCCCGCTTTCGGAAGCCGGCCCGCTCGGCTTCGAGTACGGATACAGCCTGGAATTCCCGGACGGCCTGATCATTTGGGAGGCTCAGTTCGGGGACTTCGTCAATGCCGCCCAGGTAATCATCGACCAATTCATTTCCAGCGGTGAGGACAAGTGGAGATTGTGGAGCGGATTGGTGATGCTGCTACCCCATGGATTCGAGGGCCAGGGCCCGGAGCATTCGAGCGCCAGGCTTGAACGGTTCCTGCAACTGGCGGCCGAGGACAACATCCAAATCGTCAATCCAACCACACCGGCCCAATACTTCCACCTCTTGCGCCGCCAGATGATTCGTCCGTGGCGCAAGCCGCTGATTGTGATGTCACCAAAGAGCCTGTTGCGTCATCGTCAGGTTGTGTCCAGCCTGGACGAGCTGTCGGAAGGGTGCTTTCAAAGGATTCTGTGCGATCCGCAGGTCGAGCCAAGCGGCGTTAGGCGCGTGTTGGCCTGTAGCGGCAAGCTCTACTACGACCTAAAGGCAGCTCGGGACGAGGCCGAACGACAGGACTTGGCCATCATCCGCTTCGAGCAACTTTATCCCCTCAGCCTCGAAGCCATTAACGATGCCTTGGCGCCGTTCGGAAACGCGGAGGTCTGGTGGGCGCAGGAGGAGCCGGGGAACATGGGCTCTTGGAGGCACCTCCAAATGCGGTTTCCCGGATTGTTCTCCCGCGTCGTCTGCCGCCCAGAGTCGGCCAGTCCGGCGACAGGATCGCCAGGAAGTCACAATCGCGAGCAGCGCCGGTTGGTCGAAGAGGCGGTCTTGATCGACTAACGGAGGGTCCGCCCTCGTCAGTCATCTCGAGGTCCCGAAGCGGGTACTGGGCCGTACAGTTGTCGACGGCCGCGAACACGCTGACCGGCCGTCGTCGATCGTCACCGTGGGCGTCGCATCGATGCCCCCTATCTGGTTCGGTCGGTCAGTGTAGGAGCACGCCCCCTTGCCGTCAAACTCGATTCCCTCCTTGATCGCGATGAGATACGAGATGCCCGGCGAGGCTTCATCATCCTCACAAAGCATCACCGGCGCTTCTGCATCCCTGCCGATTACTTCTCGGCTGTAATGGAAACGTCAGGCGACGCGCGGCTCGACCTCCTGTTCGATCTTGGCGCGCACGGTGCGTTCGGCGACGTCGAGATCGTAACGGGTCTGGAGATTGATCCAGAATTCAGGCGTCGTCCCAAAATAGCGTCCCAGGCGCAGTGCAGTGTCGGTCGTGACACTGCGGCGTCCCAGCACGATATCGTTCATCCGTGGGCGAGAAACTTTGATTGCCTGGGCAAGCCGGTACACGCTGAGTTCCATTGGCGTTAGGAATTCATCGCGCAGTATCTCGCCTGGATGCACCAACGATAGCTGCCGCCCCGAAGCCACATCCGAGAAGTCAACTTCCCCTCGGTCCATGTCCTCACGTTTGATGATCGTGTTCATTCTACCTCCTTAATGGTAGTCGACGATTTCGACCTCCCATGCTTCGCCATCGCGCCAGATGAAACAGATACGCCATTGTTCGTTGACGCGAATGCTGTATTGCCCTCGGCGGTCGCCCCGCAACGCCTCAAGTCGGTTGCCGGGCGGCACTCTCAGATCGTCGAGTTGGCCTGCGGCCTCAAGAGCCAGGAGTTTTGCTCTCGCCCGCTCCTGGATCTGTATTGGCAGGCCGCGAACGGCATGGCCCGCAAAGATGGCCGCACTACGTTTGTTGGCGAAACTCTTAATCACGAGCAAGCGTAATGCGTATCGGTACGCCCAGTCAAGAGTTTTCGTTGCCCGACATCGATTGAATTGACCTTGTCTATGGCGTCTTGACGGACCGGGTGGCGCGAGCTGATCGCACAGTAGATATTTACCTAATACACGTAGTCTGAGTGCTAAAACTCATCCAACAGCAATCGCTCCAATTCAACTGCGGACGATTGGCGGCCGGTCATACGGAAAGGCGCCCTCGATCTTACCGGCACAGCGCCGTCTCCTGGAATAGCTCAGAATGCCCGCTTTCCGGGTCAGTCTCACGCCTGACCGTCCGGATCGCCTATACTTGCTCGGGACGCGCTGAGCCACGGCGAGACTTACTCGTCTTTCAGTTGTTCCCAGGTCTTCGGTTGCCACTCCCTCGCCAACCGTTGGGCTTCGGCGACTTGTGAAGCAGTCATTTTCTCTGCCAGTTTGTCTCTCAATAAACGGTCATTGTCCATTACCTCACCTGGAGATAGTGGGGCTGCCAAGTTAAGCCACTTATGGGCTTGGATGTAGTCCTGGGGCAGTCCCTCTCCGTTGGCGTAGCTGAGAGCGAGGTTGTATTGGGCCTCAACTTGCCCCTGCTCGGCGGCCTTGCGAGCCCAACTCGCGGCCTCCTGGTTGTCTTGGGGCACACCATCTCCGTGGTAGTACATGAGACCGAGGGTGAATTGGGCCTCAGCATGCCCCTGCTCGGCGGCCTTGCGATAGCAACTCGCGGCCTCTTGGTGGTCTTGGGGCAAGCCCTCTCCGTGGTTGTACATGCAACCGAGGCCGTATTGTGCCTCAGCATGCCCCTGCTCGGCGGCCTTGCGGTACCACTTCAAGGCTTCTTGGTGATCCTGGGTCACGCCCTCTCCGTCGGTGTACATGAGACCGAGGTTGTTTTGGGCATCAGCATACCCCTGCTCGGCGGCCTTGCGGTACCACTTCAGGGCTTCTTGGTGGTCCTGGGTCACGCCCTCTCCGTCGGTGTACATGAGACCGAGGTTGTTTTGGGCACCAGCGTGTCCCTGCTCCGCTGCCAAGCGGTACCACTTCAGGGCTTCTTGGTAGTCCTGGGGCAGGCCCTCTCCGTGGCAGTACATGACACCGAGGTTGTTTTGGGCACCAGCGTGTCCCCGTTCCGCTGCCAAGCGGTACCACTTCAGGGCTTTTTGGTAGTCCTGGGGCACGCCCTCTCCGTTGGCGTACATGCGACCGAGGCTGTATTGGGCATCAGCGTTCCCCTGCTCGGCAGCCCTGCGAACCCACTTCGGGACTTTTCGGTAGTTCTGGGTCACACCCTCTCCGTTGTTGTACATGAAACCGAGGTTGAATTGGGAATCAGCGTTCCCTTGCTTGGCGGCGGATTTCCGGGAGAGCCTGCGGGTCCTGCCCGAACCCCCAAGGCGCGATTGGCTTCAACGCCGGCAGGGAAAGGGGACAGAACCGCCGGCTGTCTCCTTTTTGTCCGTTTCATCGTTTCTCCCAATCAGTCAGCCCATTTTCTCATGGCTCAATTCTCCCACCACCACGTGATCCTTTCACCGCTATACCTTGTCGCGGCTGCCGACCCTCACCACCAGAACACGCAAAACATCGTCCTGAATGTCGCAGATCACGCGGCAATCCCCTACCCGATACCGCCACAACTCACCCAGTGGGCCGGTCAGCGCCTTGCCCAAGTTCCGTGGGTCCTCCAGTCCCGCTACCCGCTCGTTCATGTAATCGACAATGCGTCGAGCCCTCTGCTTGTCGAGCTTGCGAAGCTGAGTCCGGGCGGATGCGGTGTACTCAATCGTCCAAGTCAAGGGCACTCCTCACGTCGACGGAGGAATACACTTTCTCTTTGCCTTGACGAAGGCGCTCCAGTACGTCCGCGGCAAGGTAGTAGTCCTCCATATCCTCAAGGCCACGCTCGATCACCTCCCGCAGGTAGAAAGCCTTGCTGCGCCCGGTTTGGGAGGCCAGAAAATCAAGCCGTTTCTCGGTCTCAGGAGCAAGTCGAATCGAAGTCGCCATGTTGCCAGTCCTCCAGGGTCGCCCTGTGAATATATGTATTCATCATATCACGCCTTGCGGCCACGACGGTATTGACCTCTGACCTGCCCCCGGTTGTTGGTCCACTTTTTATGTTAGTCCATAAGCCGTTGCAGCCGGGTGGAGCGGAGCGGAACCCGGCCGTAACGGCAGGATCGCTTCCGGGGCTGGCGGCCGGTAGCCTAACGCGCTGTGCGGGCGAACTTTGTTATACTCCCGCCGCCATCCCTCAATCAACACCTTCGCTTCCTGCAAGGTGTAGAAGATCTCCCCATTGAGAAACTCGTCTCGAAACTTCCCGTTCAACGATTCTACATACCCGTTTTCCCATGGGCTCCCCGGCTCGATGAACAAGGTCTTTACCCCTACCCGCTCCAGCCAGTTCCGAACCAACCGTGCTGTGAACTCGGACCCGTTATCCGAGCGAATGTAATCGGGAACTCCTCGCTCCACAAACAAGGCTGCCAGCCGTTCCAAGACACTCATCGAATCAGCTCGCCGTTCTACGTCGATTGCCAAACATTCTCGCGTGTACTCATCCACCACCGTCAACATCTTCAGGGGACGACCATCCTGGGTTCGATCTGCCACAAAATCGTACGCCCAGACATGATCCCGCCAGCACGGTCTTAACCGAAGACACGACCCATCGTTCAACCACAGGCGGCTTTTCCGGGGTTGTTTCTTCGGCACTTTCAGTCCCTCCTGCCTCCAGATTCTCTCCACCCGCTTATGGTTCACCCTCCACCCCTCCCGTCGCAACAGCGCCGTGATTCGCCGGTAGCCGTATCGACCGTACTCGCCGGCTAACTGCAGCGTCCGGGTCACCAGTCGCGGTTCATCCTGTGGTGTCAAGGTTCGATGCCGCTGGGTGGATCGGTACTGCCTCAGCACTCGACACGCCCGCCGCTCCGACACTCCCAAGGTCTGACAGACACGCTCCACTGCCTGCCTCCGTCGGCACGGGCTTAGAAGTTTCCCGAGGATGCCTCCTTCAGAATCGCAAGGTCCAACGCCTGATCCGCTACCAACTTCTTCAGTCGGCCATTCTCCCGTTCCAGTTCCTTCAAACGCCTCACCTGATCAACCCGCAAGCTCCCATACTCCTTCCGCCATCGATAATATGTCTGCTCCGTGATTCCCAACTTCCGACAGACCACTCCCGTTGTCTGGCCCTTAGCCAGTTCCACTTCTGCCTCTCGTAGATGTCGGATGATCTGTTCGACCGTATACCGCTTCTTAGCCATCCTTCCCCCTTTTTCAAGTCCAGTTGAAACCCTTTACTCTAACTTATCAACTGGACCGTTTTTGGGGGGGCAGGTCACGGGCCCGGTCCTTGCGGTGGGCTTCGTAGTAGGTCTTCAGCACGGCATTCATGCGCGTGAGATAGCCTCGGCCCTGCTGCCGGAACCAATTCAGAACTTCCGGGTCCACGCGCAGGTGAATCGATTCCTTTCGCTGCGGAATGACGAGGCGGGCTTTCGTCCAGTCAATGTTGGGAATATCCGCGTCCGGGTCGGCAGTAATAGCTCTTTCCAGCGCTTCCTCGGTTATCGCATCGACGCGCACAAAGTCCGTGCGGTCTTCCTGAATCTCACTCAATTTCCTTCTGGTAATTTTCTCGCTCACTTCGCCTCGCTATTCTTGCGGAGATGATTCGCCTGTTTTTCCCGCGCCAAGTGAATACTACCGTAATAAACCTGCCTTTGCTCTGGCCTATGGCGAGAAATCGTTCCTCGCTCTGGTGTCTCTGCGAGGACGGGGCTTCAAGAACCGGGCCTTGCCAAATTTCCTTGGCACGCTCGAAGTCAATGCCGTGGTCCCGGAGATTCCTCTGCCGCTTGTTCTCGTCCCACTCAAAGTACGCAGAATATTGTGCTACATAATGTGTACACAATCAATCTTTGCAACGCACAGTTCGCCTGCCCCCCCCCGCTCGAAGCCGCCCGTGTCCGATAGTTTGCTTCGTTAACTTTCAGAGTGTAGAGTGAATCGTGTTCTCAACCTTTAACCTGCTGAACCCACAATGGAAAAACCGCACCCTCCGACTTTTTGCACAGGCAGCTTGACGTCATCCATTGTATATTTGGTTTGAAAATGATTGGACAGCTGGCGTAGGCTTTTTGGCGAAGGGTAATTTAAAGTTGAACAATTTCACAGGTTGTTTTTCATCTTGCCGGATGTGTTTGTCACTAATTATGTGGGCGGGGTGAGTTGCCGCAGATTTAGGGTTCAAAGATGGAGGGACGGGCCATGAGCAAGCGAACCCTGAGTTGGCTCTGGCTTGTACTGTGCGTTTCGGCAGTGCCGGCCGCGGCTGATTTCCAGGCAGGCCAGGGCGCCTACATCAGGCATGACTACGCGACAGCCATGAAGGAGTGGCGTCCATTGGCTGAAAACGGACATGCCCAAGCCCAGTTCAACGTGGGCCTCATGTACGACCAGGGCCGGGGAGTTGCCGAGAGCGACCAGGAAGCGGTGAAGTGGTACCGGATGGCAGCCGAGCAGGGACATGCCCAGGCCCGGTTCACCCTGGGACTGATGTACTTTGAAGGCCTGGGGGTTCCCCAGAGTTACCTGGAAGCGGAAAGGTGGTATTGGCTTGCGGCTGTACAGGGATCTGCCGCCGCTCAATTCAACCTGGCCGTCATGTACGCCCAAGGGCAGGGAGTTCCCCAGAACAACGAGGAAGCGCTGAAGTTGTACCGTATGGCGGCTGAGCAGGGACATGCCCAAGCCCAGTTCACCTTGGGTTCCAGGCATGCCAGGGGGCAAGGCGTTCCGCAGGACGACCAGGAAGCAGCGAAATGGTACCGGATGGCCGCCGAGCAGGGCTATACCAGAGCGCAATTCTTTTTGGGTGGCTTGTACGATCAAGGCCGGGGAGTTCCGCAGGACGATCAGGAAGCGGCAAAGTGGTATCGAATGGCGGCTGTGCAGGGTAGTGCTGGAGCACAATTCCTTTTAGGCGGCATGTATGCCCAAGGCCGGGGAGTCCCGCAGGACGACCAGGAAATGGCAAAGTGGTTCAAAATGGCCGCCGAGCAGGGATTAGCAGACGCACAGTTTATCTTCGGCAGTATTTGTGCCAATGGCCACGGAGTTCTGCAGGATTATGTTCAGGCCTACAGGTGGTTTACCCTGGCAGCGCAACAAGGCCACCAGGACGCAAGGAAGTTGATGGGATTAATTGCGCAGAGAATGACACCGGCGCAAATTGCAGAAGCCGAAGCGCTGTCGAAAAATTAGAACCCCATTGCACCCTCCGAGAACCCGGTTACTTAGGGCCAAGTCGCTGTTGGTGACTTCTGTCGGTTGCCGTGCTGGGATACTCGCCGAGAAACTCTCCAGAGAATCGGTTCATCACAATACCTGTTCGGTTTTGCCGGTTTGGAACGAGTGACCTTCTACTTTCCTGTCCCATAGTTATAGGTTCTGCGAAAGCTTGTTTGCTTTGCGCGACCACATCCAGTAGCACGGCAGACCCGCTGCGATCAAGAGCAAGCCCAATCCAGTTTCTTTGGGATTATTGATGGCGATATTAATGCAAAAGGCGGCAGCAAGCGCTACGAAGATCGCAGGAATCCAGGGATAGCCCAGAGTTCGGTAGGGGCGGGGCAAGTTGGGCTCCTTATGTCTCAGAACGAAAACTGAAATGGCGGTGAGCGCATAGAACAGCCATAAGCCGAAGATGGTGTAGGTGAAGGACTGCTCGAACGAGCCGAACAGGGCAACCAGGAAGCAAGCCATGCCTCCCTGCAGGAGGAGGGCTTTTGCCGGGCTTCGGTGAACGGGATGGACCTCGGCCACGTGGCGGAAGAATAGCCGGTCCCGAGCCATGGCGTAGGCAACCCGCGCGCCGCTTAAGATTGACGCATTGAGCGTCGCAAACGTCGAAATCAAAGCGCCGGCCGTGATTGCAATCGCTCCCCATCCGCCCAGGTAGCTGTGCGCCATATCCTGCGCCACATGCTCGGAAGACTTCACCGCCTCCAGCGGCAAAATGTAGAAGTACGCCGCATTGACGAACAAGTACACAAGCATCACTCCGCCAGTCCCAAAAATGAGCGCGTGGGGGATGTTGCGCCCCGGGTTTTTAACCTCAGCTCCAACCATGGTCAAGTTGTTCCAGCCGTCATACGCCCACAATACTCCTGCCAGAGCCGCCCCGAATGCGCTCAGAGTCCCGGCCCCTTGGGGGATAGTAAGAAAAGGGGAGAAGTGGGCCGTCTCGCCTTGCCCGCTCAGGAAGGCCAGTCCCGTCAGTGTCATGATAATGGCCACCTTCAGGACGGTGAACACGGTCTGGACAGCGCCGCCCAGAACGATGCCGAAATAATTGACCAGAGTTAGGATGGCGATGGCTGCTATGGCGATCACCTGCGTGCCGGATAGCGACCAGGCGGTGAAACCAAGCGGCGCATGAAGCATGGTAGCGTTCAGGTCACCGTAGAAGTACCCCAGAAAGACGGCAAAGGCGATGGCGATTGTGGCGATCGAACCAGCCTTGCCGACGACAAACTGCTCCCATCCATAGACGAATCCCCATAAGGGACCATAGGCCCTGCGCAAGAAGACATACTCGCCTCCGGCTTCCGGCAGGGCAGCCCCAAGCTCCGCGTAGCAAAGCGCGCCAGCCAGCGAAAGCAATCCCCCAACAAGCCACGCCAGAAACACTAAACCGACTGAATCCACCGCGCGCGCGGTCGAGGAGGGCACCAAAAAGATCCCAGTGCCAATTACGGTCCCGGCAACAATACTGCTGGCGCCAATGATTCCAAGTCCGCGGAACAGTTGTGGTTGCTCTTTCATATATCTTTAATTTTTTCTGTTGCAGTTGCTCCAGTCACATCCAATCTCTGCCGGAAAGCGGCTGGAAGGGGTGACATCAGCAGGCGCAGATGGGTTCGCATGCAGCGGCAATGTCAGTTTTCCAAGCGGGCAAGACCGTACCTATACTGACTGCCCCCGCAACAATCGCAACGCATCGGGCTCAGTGGTGTTAGTTGTCTTCTCGGTAGCGCGATCACCGACGGACGCTTCCAGAGTGTCCCCTTCCCCGGGCGCCAGGAACAGGTTCGTCTCGACGTCGTGCTGCCGGGTATAGAGTTCGTGGTATCGGCCGCGCGCTGCATAGAGTGACTCATGCGTGCCGCGCTCGAGGATGCTGCCGTTCTCCAGGACAAGTATCTGGTCGGCGCGCCGGATCGTGGACAATCGATGGGCGATGACGAAAGTCGTGCGTCCGCGCATGAGGTAGGCGAGGCCTTCTTGAATGAGCGCCTCGGATTCCGAATCGAGGCTTGAGGTCGCCTCATCCAGAATCAAAATGCGTGGATTGGCCAGCACGGCTCGCGCAATGGAAACGCGCTGGCGTTGCCCGCCGCTCAGCTTGATGCCGCGCTCTCCAATCACCGTGCCGTATTTATTCTCGAAGCGGTCTGCAAACTCATCCACCCGCGCGATGCGGCACGCGGCGAGAATCTGCTCCTCGCTTGCCCGGGGAAGAGAAAAGGCCACATTCTCGCGAATCGTGCCGTCAAACAGGAACGAATCCTGTAACACCACCCCCAAATGCGCGCGGAAAGAATCCAGTCGGACCGTCGCCAAGTCCACGCCGTCCACCAGCACATATCCCTCCTGCGGCACGTGAAACGCCGCAATCAGGCCGATCACTGTGGATTTGCCCGAACCCGAGGAGCCCACCAGCGCCGTCACCGTGCCTGCCCCTGCGCTAAAAGACACGTCATGCAGCACGGTCCTGTCCGCTTCGTACGCAAAGCGGACCCGGTCGAATTCCACCTCGCCCTCGATATCGTCCAGCACTGTGGTGCGGCGTGGGTCGTCGTCCTCGGGAAGCTCCCGCAGCACTTCGCGGGTCCGTTCGAGTCCGGCAATCGCTTCGGTCAACTGCGTGCCGATGCCTACGACTTGGAACAGCGGCGCCACCAGGAAGCCGAGAAATACTGTGTATGTGAAAAACTCGCCGAGCGTGAGCGCGCCGCTCAACACTTGGCGCACGCCCAGAAACATCACCAGTGCTCCCACGACGCCCATTAGCGCCGTCGATGCGAAAGAGAGCAGCGACATCGCAGTCAACGAGCGGAAAACATTGTTGAGCAGCCGCTCGACTCCGCCCGCAAACACCGAGTGTTCCCGCGCTTCCGCATGATAGCCCTTCACCACGCGCACGCCCCCGAGTGACTCGGTGAGCCGTCCGGTGACCTCCGCATTGATTTTGGAGCGCTCGCGAAAAATAGGCCGAATGGTGCGGAACGCCTTGCGCAGCACAACCCCAAAAATGAACAGGAACGCAAAAGCCATGCCCGTCATCAAAGGGCTGATGCGCACCAGAACCACAAGGGCGATCGTCGCAGTCAGCAAGCCGCCTGCGAACTGGACCAAGCCCGTGCCGATCAGGTTGCGTACGCCTTCCACGTCGTTCATGATGCGCGACACCAACGCGCCTGACTTGTTTGCGTCGTAATACGCCACCGACAGCCGTCCAACGTGCTCCTGCACCTTGCAGCGGAGCTCGGCGATCAGCTTTTGCCCCGCCTTCGAGAGAGTTTGTGTCAAAGCAAAGGATGTTGCGCCCTGCACCAGCGTGGCCAGCAGCACGGCGGCCACCAGCGGCAGAAGAAGCTGTGTTTGCCGCTCGCCGATGATGTCGTCGACCAGAAACTTCGTAGAGGCAGGAAGCACCAGGCCGGAGAGGCGGTTGATAGCCACCAGCAGGAAGCCCGCTGCCAGCAGGCGTCGGCGTGGCCGCAGCAACTTCCAAATTTCCGGAAGCGCCGCGATCATCTCCCGCGGGCTTTTCTTTAATCCGCTTTTCTCATTGTCCATGCTTCCCCTATTAGAACATGCTCCGGCGCTTTTCGTGCCGTGTTGTCCGGGCCGCGCAGGCAGTCGCGCCGAAGCATCTCTCTCGCTGCAGGACTTTCTGTCTTGCTGTCTGCCACAACAACAACGAGAGGTTGTCGATGGGAAAGGCTTGAATTCTCATTTGATGCCCTGGCTGATCGGAAAGCTGGACGGAGACGTAAGGATCACGGATTTAAGGATGCGAGAGGAAATCCTGGGTGACGCCCGGTTGAGAACCACTTCCGGAGCCACAATCCACAGGCGGCGAAGCGGCTGAAAATGGCGGCAATAAATTCCTATGGAGCACTCAGGTCGGTATGGCGGCCGCAAAGCACGTGGCGCTCACAAAGTCGTCTGTATTGGGGTTGACCAGATACAAAGGACGACACGGTTGCGGGTAATCTGCTCGATTCTGCTTTTCTCCCTCCGGGAACAGAAAACGCGGACCAAACCCACACCGAAAAACCTGAGCAAGTTCATCCGGCGGGTTCGCCTCAAATTCAAAAATTTGCTACACCGGGCAATCGCGGCAAATCATCCGGCAGTTTTTGTGCTACCAGCGAAGGCCGCAAAGCTTTGGTTACATTTCCGGCATGCCGGCATACCGAAGTTCATTGTGGAACTCCAGCTGCGGCCCGGCGGAGTCCTTCCCCAGCTCACGGGCAAATTCGCTTCGCAGGACCTCGATTTTCCCGCCCACCACGGTCATCAGGGGGAAAATACTGGGAATCTCTTCTTCGGGAACTGTGAAATAATCTTTGTTCAACACCTGCAAATCGGCGAGTTTGCCCTTTTCGAGGGTCCCCAGATGTTTCTCGCGCACAACAAACTCGGCTGGCCAGGAGGTCATCATCTTCATCAGGGTCATGCGGTCAATGGCTTCCTCCGGCGCCACCAGTTTCCCGTACTCATTTTCCCGGGTGATTAGGGCATATCCTTGATAAAAGTAGGTTTCACTAACCAATCCCTGAACCCCCGCTTCGTTTTCGTAAACTGTCCTGACGCCGCCATCAATCAAGCTTTTGACCGGCGAAATCCATTTGGCGTACTGCAAGCCATAACGTTCCAGCCAGGGGTAGCTTCGGCTGAGGCTATTGCCGCCACAACTGATGATCATGCCCAGCCGGGCAATCCGCGGAATCTGGTCCGGACGCGGATAGAAACCGCAATGGTCGGCGGTAAAGCGGCGGGACCGGATGTAGTCCAGGGTGATGGTAGGATCGAGCTGCATGGCCTCTTCCAGGGTGTCCATGAAATAATCGACGGCCTTGTCGCCATAGACGTGGCCCACGGCCACTCGCTCCTTCGACAGCACAGCGGTCAGAACGGCTTTGGAACTGGCGTTGCCCGGCTCGTCTCGACACCACTCTCTGTTTTTCACTTCCGGGGGGGCCTCCATTGTGGTGCAAATCTTCGGAGGTCCGGAGTCCACGTTTCCCAACCCCACGCCGGCTGCCCAGAAGTAATCATTTCCGAGCCCTTCCATGTCCCCCAGCCGCATATAAAAAGAAGCCGGGTCGCTGTTGCCCTGGAAACCAAAGTAATGTGTGTAGGCATACCGAATGGGCATGCGGTTTTCCCGAATGAGGATCTGATACGCATTCAGAAATTGCAGCCCCATCATGTGGGAGGAGAAGGCAGTAATTCCGACTGCCGCATTCTTCCGCAGACTCTGCTCCACGATATCGGCCAGATCTCTGGGTCGCAGCCGGAAGTAGCCATCCACCAGCAAGCTCCGGCGATATTGCACCAAATCGCCGAAGCCGGCGTCGTCCGAGGTGTCCATGACTACCTCCGGAACCGCACCGTAGATATTTTCAATGGCCTCGACACCCTTTGAATTGATCAGGTAGGCCGGGTGAGAAAAAACGAGCACAGGGCGATTCGGAGCGAACTCATCCAATTCGTTGAGGAGTATCTGGCGTTCTTGAAGGAACTGGACTCCCACTCCTGTACCCGAGCCGGGGTCATCGGGGTCATTGGTGGGCAACGTGATAAAGGCCCACTTGTCCTCCTCGGAGCTGCTCATCTGCTCCTTCAGCACCAGCTCGATTCCCTTTTTCAGCTCTTCGTAGTTCATGCCCCCTACCGAAAATCGCCTGCCCATAGTGTCAAACGCCGCTGGATTCTGGGTGACCCACCAGTTCACTTCATTGTTGTGGATGTGTGTATGGGCGTCTACAAAACCTGGGACTACCGTTTTGCCTCGGAGGTCGATTGTTTCAGTATCCGGCCCGGCGTAGGAAAGAATCTCCGCGTTGGTGCCGAGAGCCTGAATCCTTTTGTTGTGGACGGCAATTGCCTGGTAGATACTACCCGGAGAAGGTCCGGTCGAAGTGTCATCCATGGAGACAATATTGCCGTTGTGAAGGATTAAGTCCGGATAGGCGACGATCGCCACCGGGACAGTTGCTCTCTCCTGGGTGGTCCCGAAGGGGACCACCAGAAAAAGCATGGCAAGGATTGTAACAAGACTACGCATGGTTTCTCCTTTCGGAAAGCTGCACGATGGGGGGCGGAAACCGGGAACGCTTTCCACGAACCATTTGCCGGGGCTCGATCCGTAGAACGAATCTGGAGTTCCCTTTTGCCCTGCTGGTCGGGAGAATTGTACCGGAACTAGAGCGGGTTTCAAAATGGTTCTTTGGCAACCGGGAAAAAGTAAACAGGGTTGCAGAGCAGCAGGGACAAGGCAAACGAAAGCAACTCTGGCAATTTGACGGGACACGAAATCCAGCTAGCAACTGGCATTTCTGCCTGCCCCTGCTGACGCTGGAGCGGCGAGAACCTGTTGACATGGCTGCAAGTGTTTCACCGATGGGTCGCGCGCTGCGAGTGCCCCATCGAAAATTTCTTGGGAATGGTCCGTCTCGGCTGCAGGAAAATCATGCTGAGGTGTTCTTGATCATCTCTCAACAACGGGCGGTTTTTGAGGAGTAATCCGGGAATTTTGCCTCGACAGCACAGGACTCCGATTGTCGGCTGCGCAAATCCTCACAACAATTGCTTTGCCCTCTCCCGTCGTGTGATCTTATCCAAATAGTTCCAGGCGCTTGGAGGCATCGCAGTGGCTGTTTCTTATCAATACCCATTTTCAATAGTGATCTGCCATGGCGCACCAAAGAGGCCATCGTGATCGGAGGTTGAGTTCCCAGGGAGGCTGGCGTATGCTTTTGCCTGAAGGGAAAGCTCCATATCGGGAATTGCGGGCTAGTGGAGCAAACCCTCTAAGAAGTTCTAAAAGGGGTGGACTACCCCAAGCACACGTTGCGGCTGGAGGTGTTTGTATGCAGTTACTTTCCAGGAGAATATCCGTTCCTACGCTTCAACTGATCTTTTGGGTCACCTGTTCCGCCTCCTTTCTGATGGGGCAAGGGCAGGCCGATATTATTTTGCACAACGGAAAAATCCTTACCGTCGACAGTGACTTTTCCACTGCCGAAGCGGTCGCCGTCAGCAGCGAGCAAATTGCCGCAGTGGGGACAAGCCAGGATGTCCTGCGGCTGGCTGGGCCTGCTACGCAGGTGATCGACCTAAAGGGAAAAACCGTAATCCCTGGCCTGATCGACACCCACACACACTTTCACAACTATGCTCAGAGCGCCTATGGCGGGAAACTAACTCCTGAGCAACTGCAACGCTATCCGGTGGACTGGCGAGGTGTGACCAGTAAAGAGGACGTGCTTAATCAAATCGAAGGCTTGATGGACAAGTATCAGTTTAGGCCGGATCAGTGGGTTTACTTTGAAAACCGATTGTCATTTGCCGGCGGTGGCGGTTCCATTGATAGCGCTAAGATTCTCTACGATGAACTGAACCGATGGGAATTGGATACGATTACGCCTAATAATCCAGTGGTCCTATCGATCGGAGTTCCGGACAATAACGGCTTCTTGCTGAATAGCAAGGCCATAGAGATCATCTGGGATGAGCGGCAGAAGGCGGGCTTCATTGAAAAATATGGGCGTTACTGGATAGATGAATCGGGCAGACCGACCGGTCATTTGGAGCCTCCCGCCAGCAGGCTCGTTTGGGAATTTGTGATGACTCGCGCGCCGGAGGTCTTCGCTCCCGTGTACAAAAGGTATTTGGAGGAAATGGCCTCTGCGGGTGTAACCACTGCTTCGACGAGGATGCCGCCGGAAAGTGTACGAGCCTTCCAGTTGCTGGAATCGAGAGGAGAGATGACGCTGCGGTTGGGTTACGGTAGGGAAGAAGTTTTTGGCACCCTCGAGGACCTGAAAAGTGATTTGAGTGCCTATAGAAATATTACAGGTACTGGTTCCGATACGATGTGGGTGACTTCTGTGGCGCCGACGGCAGTCGATGGCGCCACCACCCGAGCCTGCACCAATCAAAAACGCTTGGGTGCCTATGGACCCATCGACTCTTGGTGGCCCTCGGGTCAGTGCCATAATGACATCGAATTCCGGGGAGCTGCCGGGAAAGCAGCCCCGATCAGCGGAAATTACTTCAGAGAATGGACCATCAACAGCGGCCTCCTGGGAGTCAGGTATGCCAACACTCACGTGGCCGGAGACCGCTCCGTGGCGCTTTTGCTCGACATGGTGGAGGAGGTGCAAAGACAGGCAGGACCCTCTGCGACCAAGGGCTGGGCCTTAGATCACTGCTTTTTAGTAAACCCAGCCGATTTTCAACGGGCAGCGAGGTTGGATATCGCCTTCAGTTGCGCTCCAAAATACATTGAGAGAAGCTCTCTGGTCGCGGACGCATACGGAGAAGAGGTGGCACACACTTTTCTTGATCCGGTCAAGAGCATGCTGGAGGCTGGGATCAGGGTCTCTTTCGAGTCGGATAGGGATGTGTTCGTATGGCACGACCTGGAGATCTTGATGACGAGGAAGGATCCGGACGGGAGGCAATGGGGTCTGGAGGAGCGAGTGGACCGCGTCACAGCCCTGAAAATGATCACGACATGGGCTGCCGACTACATGTTGAAGGGACACAAACTGGGTTCCATCGAACCGGGCAAGCTGGCGGATTTAGTGGTGCTGGATCAGGATTACATGACAATACCCGAGGAAGAAATTGGAGAGATTCAGCCTCAGATTACAGTGTTGGGCGGAAAAATTATCCATGTTCATCCCCAGTTTGCCGAGGAATACGATATAAGGCCAAGCGGTGCGGTGGTGGCAACCTATGAAGAACTGAAAGCCCGGCGGACGTCAGCATCCCGGTAGGGCTTCTAGAGTTAGGAGATCGGAACAGAAACATCTCGTTCTGCCCCAAGCCTGTGTTGAACGTCGTTCTCAACTGCTTTGAAGAGTTGAAGTGCTCTCCTTCCACCTGAAATAGGAAAGCCTAGAAAATTTCTGGAAACGAATAGGTTTTCACATTTAGCCCGCCTCCGACGATTACCTCCTTCCACTTAGGGTTTAGCGCGACGCGCAATCCCCCAATATTCGCTTCGGGATTGGTCAGCAACCAAATAGGAGGTACGTCGCCGTGATCGTTAATGCTCCAAACAACGATTCCGCCTTCTGGGCGCAGTCTGCGAGGAACCTGCTCATCCACTTGCTGCGGCACTCCCTTTCCCCTGGCATTCCGAAGGATTCCTATGACCCAGCCCTTCTCCGGGAGGATTCGGAGGGTCCGGAGAGATTCTTCGATGCCCGTCTTTGGTCCCGCGATGACTGCTCGGGGTTTCACATTGCCGTTGTCGGTCCGATTGAAGATTTTCAACCCTCCTTCGGTGGCGACGACAAGCAGGTTACGAATCGGGTCTACAGCCAGCCCCCTCGTGTTTACCAGCCCGGTGTCCGGCCCCCGGATGGTCCGAATCGGAGCCACGTCGCCGTTAGCAGTCCGGGGAAACACCAACAGGTACTCCTTTTCGACTACGAACAGTTCGTTGTGGACTGAGTCCACGTGGACGCCGTAATCGGGATGTGCCATCTGCGTGCTTGGTCCCTGGAGCACACGGATCGGCGCCTCTTCTCCGTCGGCCCCTCCCCGGTACGTCAGGATAGCCTGGGCAAAGGGATTGGCAATGACGATCTCATCATTGACTTCATCATACTCAATATCGTGCATCGCCCGGTTCAACAACGTTTTCTGTCCTGCAATCTGCCTCTCGGGTGCATCTCCGCCGTTCGCCAGCCTGGCGAACGCCGCTATCCGCGAGAAGGCCACTCAATTCGGCGCCAGAATCTGGTCCCGCTTGGTATCGTAGTTCAGCGCCCCCACGTTCCCCAGTGAGGGAGCGGGCGTGTTGGGAGGAGCAGCTCGGATGGTTCGGATCGGTGGGGTATTGCCCGAGGCGGTACGCCGGTACACTGTGGCCGCATGGTTTCCGAAATTGGCCACCACGATCTCCTCGTTCTTTACGTCCACATAAATGCCATGGGGAGATTTCAGGCCCGTCCGTGGACCCTTCAGGGTGCGCGCGGGAGCCACGTTTCCCTTGGCATTGGTGCGGAATACTAGGATTTCGTCCGTCACCGTGTTGGCGACAAACAGTTCGTGACGCTCTAAGTCCAAGGAAAGGTGTGCCGGCCAGTTGAGCTTAGTTGCCGGACCCTGGATGACGCGCAAGGGCGGAGTATTACCGCTCGCCTTTAGCGGGTACACCGTTATCGAAGGAAGTGAAAATTCCCCGGAGCCGGGAATAAAGTTCCTCCACGCCTCAATCTGCTGCGGAATTTCCCAGGTGCGTTCGCCTTTTTTCAGGGCCCGAGCCCATCCCAAGTTGTTCTTGTTGCGGGATCGAGCGCCTCGATTCGCCACAAACATCAACTGATTCTCGGTGTCGAGGGCAATCCCCTGCACATCCATCAATTGGGTCTTGTCCCCTTCCAGGATGCGGAGAGGCGCCTCCTCCCCCGAGGCCATCTTGCGGTAGACCACGACTGCCGGTGCATGGTTAATCGTGAGGAACAGCTCCTGGGCTTCTTCATCCACCGCTATGCCGAAGGTGCGATGCGGGGTATGCAGCGAGCGGTCGGCAGTCACGTTTCCCCTAGCTTCACGGGGAAATACGCTCATCCAATTCGTGACGTCACCGTTCACCGAATAGATGTCGCCAATGGATTGGTCCACATAAACGCCGCAATTCGACCTAATATTCGTGCGCACCCCGCCGATGACTCGCTTGGGCTCGGTCATGGCCGCCCGGGGCGGGGTATTGTCCAGCCGGTTGTACACCGTAATTTGTTCCTGGAGTTCGTCCTGCAGGACGATTTCATCTCTGACCACATCCACCGCCACCGCGCTGAAGGACGACCTGGGATCCCGGATCACCCGCAAAGGAGTGCGCTCGATATTGATTGTCTGCCTCGGCTTTCCGGAGGTGGCGGGAGGGCTTAGATCGGCCCGTTCCTGCTGGAGCGTTTGTCCCAGGATCAGGCTGAAACTCGGAGCATTCGGTAAAAGATGGACCGTCAGGGCCCCAAAGGTGCAAAGGGTCATGAGATGAAACGCTTGTTTCAACATACTTCACTCCTTCCTATCTTGTCCGGGTTTCTTGGTTATAGGGTTTTGCCTGCCTACGTTCCGATTTTCATTCTGATCTCTGCCCAAGAGAATTATACAACCCACTGCTTTCGTAGGGCCACGATTTCATTCGGATTTCATCATTCCCCCAATGATAGCCAGTCCTGTCTCTTCCAGGTCCGAGAAACCCTGGAACTACCCTTTTCCTCAGCGATCTCGCCAACACCTCACGTCCCCGCCTGCAATCGTTCACGGGGCTCGGTTATAGGCCGCGCAGGTTCGCCCTCAATAATTGATTTACCATTCCACCTCGTGTAGTCTTTTCCCAATCTATTCAATCTGGCGGGAATATAACGTGTACATATACCCAGGTGCCCGTCTTGGCACATACGAGCTTCTCAGCCCGTTAGGTGCGAGTGGTATGGGAGAGGTGCACAAAGCCAGAGATACCCGCCTGGACCGCACAGTAGCCATCAAGGTCTTCCCTTCTCACATAGCCGACAAACCCCAACTGCGAGAGCGGTTTGAGCGTGAGGCGTGGACCATAGCCAGCTTGAACCATTCGCACATCTGCACCTTTCACGACATCGGCCAACAGGGCGGCATTTACTTCTTGGTGATGGAGTACCTGGAGGGGGAAACGCTGGCTGAGCGCCTCACCAAAGGTCCCCTTCCGTTGGACCAGGTTTTGCGTTATGCCATCGAGATAGCTGACGCTCTGGACAAGGCTCACCGGCAAGATGCGACGCACCAAGGCTTGAAACCGGGCAACATCATGCTGACCGAGGCGGGCGTGAAGCTGTTGGACTTTGGGCTGGCGAAGCTGACGCAAGAGTCGGCGCCGGCAGTTCCGTTTTCACAGCTACCCAACGCTACGGACTCGCTGAGTGTCGAAGAGGCAGTTCTGGGGACATTGCAGTACATGGCCCCGGAGCAGGTGGAAGGCAAAATCGAAGAAGCAGACGCCCGGACGGATATCTTCGCGTTCGGGGCAGTAATCTACGAGATGGTGACTGGAAAGAAGGCGTTTGAAGGCAACAGTGCCGCCAGTGTCATCGGTGCGGTCATGCGAGGCGACCCGCCGCCTATATCCACACTTCGGCCGATGACACCTCCTGCCCTGGACCGTGTGGTGAAACGGTGTCTGGCGAAAGACAAAGAAGAACGCTGGCAGACCGCTTACGACCTCTGGCACGACTTGAAGTGGATCGCCGAAGGTGTCTCCGAACCGGGCCGGCCACTGGAGGCCGCTACAGTTGTTGCTCACGCAGGCAGACGGCGGTCGCTGCCTTTGACCCTGGCCTTGGTCGTGGGAGCTGTGATCAGCGGCATTGCCGTTTGGAATCTAAAGCCCCTGCCTCAACTTCCGCCCATTACGCGCTTTGCCCTCACAATGTCCGCGACCGAGCGGCTGACCAATCCCAGTTTGCCTGACGTGGCCCTCTCGCCCGATGGCACGCGTCTGGTCTACGCTGCCAATCAGCGGCTTTACCTCCGCTCGATGGATAGACGGGAAGCCGTGCCTATACCCGGCACTGGGGGCGGCTTCAACCCTTTCTTCTCGCCCGACGGGCAATGGGTGGGGTTTTTCGCGGGCGGCAAGCTGAAGAAAGTTTCCATTACTAGCGGAGCGCCGCTGATTCTTTGTGATGCAACTAATCCGCGGGGCGCGACCTGGGCCCCCGATGACACTATTATCTTCGCGCCGCAAGTGACCGGAGGCCTCTCGCAGATCTCCGCCGCGGGCGGCACGCCGCAGCCCCTGACCGGGCTGGAGGGGGGCGAAAGCAGCCATCGCTGGCCGGAGCTATTGCCGGGCGGCAAGGCTTTGCTGTTCGCAGCGAGCGGCAGTATTGTGGTGCAGCAGCTTGAAACGGGTGAGCGGCAATTGCTGGTTGAAGGGGGGACCTATCCCCGTTACGTGCCCACGGGTCACGTGGTCTATGCCCAGGTCGGAACGCCGGGAACGTTGATGGCGGTACCGTTTGATTTGGAACGGCTGGAGGTGACAGGCGATCCAGTCCCGCTATTCGGGGACGTCAGGCAGTTATCTGCCAGCGGTTTCCCGCAGTTCAGCTTCTCCAGAAACGGATCACTCGTCCGGGGAATTAATAATCGGAAAACTCCATCTCCCCACCTCGACCGTCCACTCCAACATTGGTAAGGTGTTATAACCAATCATGAAAGAGCACAGAATTGCTCTCGCCTGGACCGGTGAGCGCTCCGATTTCCCCCCATCCCCGGGAAGCCGCCACACCCACGTTTTAGATCGGTGCCCGCTAAAAACTTTTGAAAATGGCGCGCCCGGAGAGATTCGAACTCCCGACCTACTGATCCGTAGTCAGTCGCTCTATCCAGCTGAGCTACGGGCGCTCAACTCATTCGCCATTCTGAATTGAGCTCAGTTTATCGGCTTTGGCAATCTCCGTCAACCCAGGCGGCTTCCGGGTAGTGCCGGAAAGCAAGGAACGACAGGGCTTCCGAATCAGTCGGCATCGCAGTTCTGGACCTGTTTTGGAGCCGGATTGGACACCATGCAGATTGCCCTCTCCGTGTTCTATTCCAAAGACCCCCTTGACATCACCCCAACGCCCGTACAAAAATGTGCGTTTGCAGAAATCAGCAAATCAGATTGTGATCGCTGGGATCTTTCCGGAAAAGGGAGGAGGAGTGATTCGTCGATGAGTGAGACAAAAGGTTTTTTGAGCAAGTTGTCTCAGGCGCTGGGACTTGGGGGGAAAGGGAACGATGGGACTGTGCCGCCTGAAATCGTGAATGTCCGGCGGAGGCTCGTTGGAGCATCTATATTGGGATTCCTCGGCGTTAATTTGCTCATGTTTCTCCGGTTCTTTTTCCCCCGTACGCTTTTCGAGCCCAAGACGGTTTTTCGAGCCGGCTACCCGGCGGACTTCGCTTTTGGCGTGGACACAAAATTTCAAAAAGACCACCGCATCTGGATTGTCCGGAACGCCGAGGGACTTTTTGCGATCTTCGCCCGTTGCACCCACCTCGGCTGCACTCCAGACTGGAAAGAGAGCGAAAACAAATTTAAATGTCCTTGCCACGGGAGTGGCTACGACAGCGAGGGAATCAACTTTGAGGGTCCTGCACCCCGTCCGCTGGACAGGGCTCGCATCGTGCTGACCCCGACGGGTCAAATCGAGGTCGATACCAGCGTCCTGGACCAGTACCCCTTTGATAATCCGGACTCTATCTTGCCGGGCTAGAGCAATTCCGATGTAGGGAAACCGGTGCATGTAATGCTGCCTATTCCCGAATCCTTATGAGGATTGCACAAGAAGGCAGGCCAACCCCAAGGTGACCAACGACACGTGGTTTCGTTTGCTTAGAAAGAGGAGACGTTGATGGCAGAGGAGAAGCAACAAAAGCCCCAGGACAAAGCGGCAACGGGCCTTTTAGACAAGGTCAAGGAGGGGGTCAAACCTTTTCAGGACAAGTTGAACCAGGACCTGGAGGCTTTGAAGAAACCGGCGAAAACTCAGTTATGGAAGTCGATTCTTCGCGTCAAGCACGATCAAACGCCCCGCAGCCGTTCGCTGGGAGTGCTGAGCAACGTTTTTTTGCATCTGCACCCCGCCCGCATTAACCGCGACGCCGTTCGCTACAGCTATACCTGGGGAATGGGCGGCATTACTTTTTATCTGTTCGTGGTACTGACTCTCACGGGAGTCCTTCTGATGTTTTATTACCATCCGAGCAAGATTGTGGCGTTCCGGGACATTCTCTACCTGGAACACGATGTTCCCTTCGGCAAGCTCCTGCGCAATATGCACCGCTGGGCGGCTCACCTGATGATCATCACGGTATGGCTCCACATGTTGCGCGTTTTTTTAACGGGTTCTTATAAGACGCCGAGGGAATTCAATTGGAGTGTGGGAGTGATTTTGCTGGTGTTGACCTTGCTGCTCTCCTTTACTGGATACCTGTTGCCCGATGATCAACTGGGTTTCTGGGCGGTGACGGTGGGCACTAATATGGCTCGCGCAACTCCTCTGTTGGGACATGAAGGTCCTTTAGGCGCGGAACTGGGGATGACGGCCTATAATGACGTACGCTTCGCCCTGTTAGGGGGGTCCATTGTCGATTCCAATGCTCTGCTGCGTGCCTACATCTGGCACTGCATTGGAATCCCCATCATTGCCGCCACCTTCATGATCGTGCATTTCTGGCGGGTGCGGAAGGATGGAGGCATTTCCGGACCGGCTCCGATGATGCTCGAAAAGGAAATTAAACCTCAAAGGCGGTGACGCATAAGCGTTCCTGTAGAGCGGAGGGAAGATAATGGATTGGCATCAGCTTTGGGAAATTACAACGACTCCGGACAACGTCCCCATCGCGGCGCTGGTGTTTTTGGTGCCGTTCTATATGTGGTACGGACTCCGGCAAGCCGTTGCCAATGACCGTCTGATCAGCCAATTGGAAGCCGATCCCCAGATGGCGAAGTCGCACCACCGCAAGACCCAGCCCTACAAGCCGGGATGGGCCAAGGAACTGCATGTGTGGCCTTTCCTGCTGCGAATCGAGTTTCTGGCCACCCTCATTGTGACGGTCATCCTGATGGTGTGGTCGATCACGTTGGATGCGCCGCTCGAAGAGCCCGCCAATCCCTCGCTGACCATGAACCCTGCCAAAGCTCCCTGGTACTTTCTGGGGTTGCAGGAAATGCTGGTTTACTTCGATCCCTGGATGGCGGGGGTCGTCCTGCCCACGTTAATCATCATCGGGCTCATGGCAATTCCTTACGTGGACAAAAACCCCCTGGGTGCCGGCTATTACACCTTCAAGCAAAGAAAATATGCCATCCTGACGTTCCTGTTCGGTTTTGCGGGGTTGTGGGTGGCAATGGTGATTATTGGCACCTTTATTCGCGGCCCCGGCTGGATGTGGTTTTGGCCGGGAGAGACCTGGGACCACAATCGGTTGATCTTTGAGACCAACCGCGACCTTCACGAATTTGTGGGCATTACCAGCGCCTGGGGGCAGGGCATCTTCGGCGCCGTCGTTGTGGGTTTGTATTTTGCGGTGGCAGGCTGGGTGGTCCACAAGCTCTTTATCTTGACAGAGTTCAATCGCAAAATTTACGCCCGGATGACTCTGTTGCAGTATCTGACGATGCAAATGCTGCTGACCACCATGCTGCTTTTGCCCACAAAGATTCTGCTGCGGCTGTTGTTCCGCATCAAGTACGTGTGGGTGACGCCCTGGTTCAATATTTAATATTTTGAGATTTCCGATTTGCCGAATGCTTCCACATCGAATCAACGAAATCTTTTCGCCAGCCACGGAGAAAGAGAATGCCTGATACTCCTTCCACAGAGAAGGACCCGATTCTCAGCCAATCGCTGAGCGGGCTCTTAGTGATTTTTTCCCTTATTCTGATGGGCACCTTGGTCTGGGCGCTCTATGACGAGATCTACGCCACGCGCCCGTGGAAGGGATACCAGGCACGTTTCGTCCGGCAATACATCAGCTTCCTTCAGGTTAACGCCATACCTGCGAAGGCTCAGCTCGAAAGAGAGGTGCGGCAGTCGGAGGAATTTCTAAGGCTGGAGCAAGAGCTGGCGGAGGCGGAAGAAGCGATCAGAGACCGCATCGGGGAGATTGGCCGGGAGATCAACGGTGACATCAATCCCAAAATCTCCGTTCTGAATAAAGTGTTCGCGGAGGCGCGGGGCCAGGTGCAGGCGCTTACCTATCAGATGGAGACTTCCTCCAGCGATGGGACGAAAGCATCGCTTGCAAGCAGCATTGAAGAGGAGCGGCAAAGAGTCATAACAGTCGATCTGCCGGCCTCGAATGGCGACAGCAATTTCGAAGAGACTAGTTTCAACTATGAATCCTTAGAGGGAGAGTTGAATCGGCTGAAGATCAGGAAGGCAGACCTGCAAACAGAACGGATCCAGTTGCAGCAGCCGGCCGGTGAGTTGCGGGAGGCGCGCAACGCCTATTTGCGAGACCACCTGGTGGGTCTGACTGAAGCTCAAATGGAGGGCTTGGTGCGGAGTATGGAGGCGTTCCGGCCCGGCATCAAACAGATTCACGTGGCCGATGTGGATATGGTCGACCGCTGCGAATCCTGTCACCTGGGCACACGGGAGCCCGTGACGCTGACTCAAGTGGACATGGGAGGCGAAGCGGTCTTTACCAGCCACCCCCGGATGGAACTGCTGGAGATCCACGATCCCGAACAGTTTGGTTGTACCCCCTGCCATAACGGCAACGGGAGAGCGACCAGCAGCATTGTGAAAGGGCACGGCCGGCACAAGTTCTGGCTCTGGCCTCTGTATCACAGAGAAAATATTGAGGCCGGCTGCCAGCAATGCCATACCCAGGACCTCTATCTGGAACATGCCCAAACGCTAAATATGGGGAAGGAGTTGTTCGACCATCGCGGATGCATCGGTTGCCATCGCTATGAAGGCTATGACACCGAGGGTGAAGAGTTTCTGGAAGTGCAACAGATGGTCCGTGCGAAAGAGCAGCAACGCTACGAGAATGAACTCGAAGTCGAGAGGAGCATCGCCCGCGCCGATCAGACCCTGGACGATGATGAGGCCGACCGGCTCTACACCCTGGCTGACAACCTCCGCGTCGAAATGAGCGGCATGGATACCGAGCTCGAACAACTGAATATACGGGTCCGCAATCTGCTCATGGAGCGAAAAAAAGTAGCCCCCAGCTTGAAGGAAGTCCGGGTAAAGTTGCGCAAGGAATGGCTACCGGTCTGGCTGGAGAATCCGCACGCCTTCCGACCCGGCACCCGAATGCCCGCGTTCCGTCTGGAAGAACAACAGCGGCAAGCCATCGCTGCTTTTATTTGGCAGTCTGGTGTTGAAGGAACCCTACCATCCCATCCGCAAGGAAACGCCACTCAGGGCAAAGAACTATTTGAGATTCGCGGTTGTATGGCCTGCCACTCGGTTGGAGAAGAGGAAGAAGCCGTAGGCGGAACTTTTGCCGCCAACCTGACCCGGGTGGGCGAAAAAGCCAACTATGACTACCTGGTGCGCTGGGTGCACAATCCACGCGAGCGCACGCGCCCTTACTGCCCGCTGGAAAAGCGCGACCTGGGGCCGGAGGATTACGAGCGTCACGGCCTACCGTTTGTTTTCGATCTGGACCATTCCACCTGTCCCAATGACGGCGCCGAACTGCAGGTGCAGCAGATGACGGTGATGCCCAGTTTGCGGCTGACAGTGCAGGAGTCCCGGGACATTGCAACGTATTTGATGACCCTGAAGCAAACAGAGCCGGAAGATTACCCGGCGGCCACTTATTTGGACGATCCTGCGCTTCGGGAAGAGGGTTTCGCCCTGGTGAGGCACTACGGTTGTGCTGGATGCCATGAAATCAGCGGCCTGGAAGATGAAGGGCGTATCGGAACGGAACTTACCAAGGAAGGCAGCAAGCCGATTGAGCGCCTGGACTTTGCTTTGCTGACGCACGATGCCGAGAGAGAAGGCTGGTACAACCACAAAGGCTTCTTTGAGCGTAAATTAGAGAATCCGGCTGTTTTCGACGAGGGCAAGGTGAAGCCGACCCTCGAACAACTGCGCATGCCGAACTTCAATCTCAAACCGGAAGAGATCACGGCTCTCACGACTTTCCTGCTCGGCAGCACGGATTCGGTTCTGCCCGCACGGTATTTTTATCTGCCGGAAGACCAGCGCAGCGATATCCAGGAGGGCTGGAGGGTGGTCATGAAGTACAACTGCATGGGCTGCCATATGGTCCGCATTGGGCAGCGGTCCGTGCTGATGGATCTTCCTCTCTACCAGGACCCGGACTGGAGAGAGCAGCTTCCTCCCAGCTTGATTGGAGAAGGGGGGCGCGTGGACCCGATATGGCTGGCTCGCTTTTTGGATAATCCGGCGATGAGCGAAACCGATCCAAATCGCAACGGGGTCAGGCCCTACTTGCACGCCAGAATGCCTACATTCTCTTTTTCGCAGGGAGAGATTCTCCGGATTGTAAGATTCTTTGAGGCTCTCTCCTCTCAGGTCCGGCCCTACGTCCCGACTAAATTGGAGCCTTTGAGCAATCAAGAGCGGCTTCTGGCAAGACAGCTTTTTACCAGCCAGGGAGCGCCATGTCTGGAGTGTCACGCCATTGGAGACCCGGTCCGCGACCAAAGAGCTACCGCGCCGAATTTTCTGTTGTCGAAAGACCGTTTGAAGCCTGATTGGACGCGCCGATGGATGCTCGATCCTTCGATGATGAGTCCAGGAACAGCCATGCCTTCCGGATTGTTTGAGCGCCAAGGAAACCGCTGGGTCTTTGCCGGTCCGACGCCTCCCGGTTTCCGGCAATACGACAAGGATCACGCTGAACTTCTGGTGCGCTACATGTTTGAATTTTCGCCCCAGGAGCTCAGCCGCATCATAGGGAGTTTGACCTCAACGTCTGCCCTGCGGTGAGCATCCCAGCCTGAAATCTTCACTTCGATGAGACCGCGGCACCCATGCCGCGGTCTTTCACTTTCTCTGCATCTTTTCCCCGTGCTCTGCGCAAGTGCACAAGATATCAACTCCTTGGCCTGCTCGCCCAAAGGACAGTAGTTGGCATGCGGATTTAACAGTGGCATTTTGTTCTTGCTGGCTGCTCATTTTGTTGTGGTTGGCGTGGGGCATTCTGATTTCCAAAGCCCAATCCGGCAACCTGGCCGTAACCACAGCACGGGAGCCCGCTGATTTTCCTCCAAACCCGGCAGGTTCATGGCTGGCAATTCCGGAGAGCTGGGCTCAAAACCTGGAAAGAAAAAAGCATTTCCTTTTCAGCCGTTCCGAACGGATACTGGTGGTCTTATGGCCTTGAATTTACTCACTAAAGCGGATAAAATGTCGTTCCCATATACAAGCATTCGTCGGGCGTCGCTCGGGCGTTCGCTGGCGGAACGAATACGAGCGCAAGCAAGTATTCTGAACGGCAGGTGGGAAATATTCGTGCGTATTTTTAGGAATAGGGAGAGAAGGTACAACGACATGTTTCGATTTAAATGGATTTGGTTCGTATCACTGATGGTGGTAGTGTCCTTGGCTGGCTGCGGAGGAGGTGAGGCGCCGCCGATGGAGGAGGAAGCCGCCATGGATGAGGCTCCGGCAGGTCCGCCGGCCGCCCCCATCGATCCGGAGACCGTGGGCGAGATCACTGGCTCCGTGGCTTTTGACGGCGAGACACCCCGAATGGCCCGCATTCGTATGGACGCCGTGCCGGCCTGCACGGAAACTAACCCTGACCCCGTCTATAGCGAAGAGGTGGTCGTAAATGACAACGGGACGCTCCAAAATGTCTTCGTTTACGTCAAAGACGGCCTGGGCAACCGGACCTTCCCGGCTTCCGAGCAACTGGTCCACTTGAACCAGGAGGGTTGCGTCTATAGTCCCCACGTGTTAGGTGTGATGGCTGGTCAGACGTTGCATATCATGAACAGTGACCCGACCAACCATAATATCCATCCGATGCCCGCAAGCAACCGTGAGTGGAACAAATCTCAGCCTCCATCTTCTCAGGCCCTGACGGAGCAGTTTCCCAGACAGGAAGTCATGGTGCCGGTCAAGTGCAACGTTCACCCATGGATGAAAGCCTACATTGGTGTTCTGCGTCACCCCTTCTTCGCCGTCACTGGCGACGATGGATCCTTCAGCCTGCCGGGCTTGCCGCCGGGCGAGTACACCATCGAGGCGTGGCATGAGAAGTACGGCACTGCCGAGCAGACGGTGACGATCGGCGAGAAAGAAACAATGGAAATTGAGTTCACTTTTACAGGCTAGGACGGGCTTGTATCAAAGTTTGATTGTCTTGCAAAACGGCGGGGCAGGGGGGAACCGCTTGTTGGCTAATCCGCGGATCCCCCCCAACAACTTCTCCATGCTTTTCTCAGTCTAGATATTGGACCACCCGAGGCGAAATGTATTGCGCGCGCTTTGGGTTGCGAGAGACGCAGTATGAATGTCCCCGGAGATTCCGTCAGGCTTCACCGTTTTGCCGTGTTGACGGCGGGCGGAACGTTTCTATTGATCATCGCCGGAGGCTTGGTGGTGGGAAATGAAGCCGGGCTGGCGGTTCCCGACTGGCCGCTGTCGTTCGGCACCTGGATGCCCCGGATGGAGGGGGGGGTTTTTTACGAGCACGGCCACCGCATGGTCGCCACCGCAGTCGGTTTTCTGATGACAGTGCTGGCCGTCTGGTTATGGCGGAGGGAACCGCGAAGGTGGGTCCGGCGGCTGGGCTTTGTGGCGCTGATTGCGGTGATTGCCCAAGGCATCCTGGGAGGAATCACGGTCCTCTACCTGTTGCCTGCGCCCGTCTCGGTAAGTCATGCTAGCCTGGCGCAACTTTTCTTCTGCATGACTTTGAGCTTGGCATTGTTTACCAGCCGTGAATGGAATGTGCCGGTAGAGCCGGAACAAGACAGGGAATCGCCTCAGTTCCGGCATCTGGCTGTTGCGGCGACAGGGGCAACCTTCATTCAACTGGTTTTGGGAGCGGCCTTGCGGCACAAAGCACTGGGCCTGACGCCGCACCTGATCGGCGCAGCAGCAGTTACCTGTTTGACAATCTGGCTGGTTCACCGAGCTCACAAAAAATTGCTGGGGCAAAAAATGCTTGTGCGCTTGGCCTGGACGGCAGGGGTGCTTGTAGTTCTGCAACTGACTTTGGGAGTAGGCTCCTACTGGGTCCGGCTGGTAACTCAAGATGCGGTCCAGCCTCAGCCTGCCACGGTTTGGATCACGACGGCCCACGTGGCGGTCGGCGCGCTGCTGCTCGGCGCCAGCTTGCTATTGACCCTGCAGTCGTATCGAAGGCTGACGGTTTTACCTAGACCTCTTTTACTGGCAGAGACTCCGGAGGAGACACTGGCGTGAATTCGGACGCGGCGACATTCAAATCCGCTCAGCAGCCTCTTGCCTTGACCGTAAGCCGGTCATGGCCGTCAGATTACCTGGAGCTCACCAAACCCCGGGTGACCCTGTTGATTCTCATGTCCACCTGCGTCGGTTTCTGCCTCGGTTCCGCTGGAAATCTGAGCCTTCCGTTGCTGGCGTTCACCTTGCTTGGCACGGCGCTTGCAGCCAGTGGGACCGCCGCGCTGAATCAATTCTGGGAACGGGACGCCGACGGAAAAATGCTGCGAACAAAGGACCGGCCGTTGCCGGCGGGCCGAATGCTCCCGTGGAAGGCGTTATGGTTTGGGATCGCGCTGTCTCTTCTCGGCATTGTGTTGCTGGCCTGGCTGACTAATTTTCTAGCGGGTCTGCTGGCCGCGCTGACCTTGGGCAGCTATCTGTTCCTGTATACTCCCCTGAAAACCAGAACTCCGCACTGCACTTTGGTCGGTGCATTTCCGGGAGCCATACCTCCGCTGATCGGATGGGCGGCCGCGCGGGGAGATATCTCAGTGGTGGCGTGCATACTGTACTTGATGCTTTTTCTCTGGCAGTTTCCCCACTTTCTGGCCATAGCCTGGATGTATCGGGAAGACTACGCCCGGGGCGGGATCGCGATGTGGCCGGTAATTGAACCGGACGGGAAAACGACGGGTCGGCAAATTGTCATATACTCGGCAGCTTTGATCCCCATCAGCTTGATTCCCTCGCTGGTCGGCTTCTCAGGCGCTCTCTACCTTTGCGGGGCGCTGATTCTTGGGCTGGCATACCTGCACTTCAGTGTGTCTGTTGCCAAGGTGAAATCCACATTGCAGGCCAGGCGGCTATTGCAGGCTTCCGTAGTTTACTTGCCGCTGGTATACGTCCTGTTGCTGGTTGACAAGATAGCGCTGTAAGCGTCATGTGTCGCCTGCGCTGAAGGGAATCAATCGGAAACCGCGCCGGAAGCATTCGGCAAAACGGACACCCTTCTTCTATCCGGGATGCCGGTTCATCGGTTCATCGCATTCCAAATCCGAATTCAGTACACTAATTCAGTACGCTAAAGAATCAGCATGGACACAAACCTCGCCATCGAAGTCGCAGGCTTGACGCACTATTACGGTATGCGGAAAGCGTTGGAAGAAGTGTCTTTCGAAGTGCCCGAGGGAAAGATTTTTGGGCTTTTGGGCCCGAACGGAGGGGGCAAAACCACCCTTTTCCGCATTTTATCCACGCTCTTGCTGCCGACTTCCGGGAGGGCCAGCATCCTCGGCTTGAATGTAGCCGAGAATCCGCAAGAGGTGCGCAGCAGGATCGGGGTCGTTTTTCAAGCTCAACACCTGGACGGCAAGCTGACGCCCGCTGAAAACCTTCGCCACCAAGGTCATCTGTATGGCTTGCGCGGGAAGAAGCTTCGGGAACGAATCCAGCAAGCCTTAGATCAGCTTGGCCTGGCAGACAGGCGGGACGACCTGGTGGAAACCCTCTCCGGAGGTCTTCGGCGGCGGGTTGAATTAGCCAAAGGGCTGCTGCATCAACCGGAGCTGTTGCTTCTGGACGAACCCAGCACGGGTCTCGATCCCGGAGCCCGCCGCGACCTGTGGGATTATTTGAACCGATTGCGCAAAAGTGACGGAGTGACAGTTTTGCTGACTACGCACATGCTGGAAGAAGCCGACAAGTGCGACCATCTCGCTATTCTCCACCGAGGGGCGCTGGTGGCTTCCGGTTCGCCGGATTCACTGAAAAAGGATATCGGAGCAGCGCAGGTGATCCTCATGGAGGCCCGTGAGCCGGAAAGCCTGCGGGAGCAACTTCACCGGAAGTTTCGGGTAGCCGCTGTGGTACTCGATGGAAAAGTACGTTTCGAGCACCCCCGGGGGCACGAATTCATCCCCCAACTGGTGGAGGCGTTTCCGGGAGAAATTCAATCCGTGATGGTGTCAAAACCCACTCTGGAAGACGTATTTATCCACCGGACCGGACACCGCTTCTGGGAAGCTGTCTCTGCTCCCAACGGAGGAGAGGGAACCCGATCCGGACGAATGTAGTAGCGAGGAGTACTTTGAGCAAATCAGCCGTCAGAAGCGGTTTTCTGCTTCCGGTTTACACACTTTGGTGGCGTGAGTTGATCCGCTTCTTCCGGCAACGAAGCCGGATCGTTGGCGTTCTGGCCGCGCCGCTGGTCTTTTGGCTCTTTATTGGTTCGGGCCTGGGCACTTCCTTCCAGCCGGCTTCAGCCGCCTCCGGCAGCCACTATCTGCAATACTTCTTTCCCGGCACGGTCGTTATGGTCGTGTTGTTCACTTCAATTTTCTCGACCATGTCCGTGATTGAAGACCGCCGCGAAGGATTTTTGCTTTCGGTGTTGGTGGCGCCCATTCCGCGCTCCAGCCTGGTTCTGGGAAAGGTATTGGGAGGCACGACGCAAGCCCTGCTGCCAGGGTTTCTTTTTCTTCTTCTCGCTCCGGCAGTCGGATTCGCCTTGCAACCCTTCCAAATGCTCCGGCTGGCTGGAATTCTGTTTCTGATTGCTTTTTCCCTGACGAGCCTCGGCTTTTGCGTCGCTTGGCGAATGGATTCCGCGCAAGGATTCCACGCCATCGTGAACCTCTTTCTGATCCCCATGTGGCTGCTTTCCGGAGCCCTGTTTCCGGCTTCCGGCGCCTCGACGTGGATTCAGTGGGTGATGCGTCTCAATCCTCTCACCTATGGAGTGGCGGCCCTCCGACGAATTCTCCATGGACAGGCCGCTGCGGTTGCGCCTGACGTCCCGCCGCTGGCGCTTTCGCTCGAACTGACTGTGCTGTTTGCCGTCTTGGCTGTTGCTGCGGCGATGATTTGGGCTGGCCGTCCCACTGCCGAAAACCTGGGTTGAAAAAAGCAGCCCCAGTGGCGCAGAAAAAATAGACAACTCTAACGAAATCAGGAAATGCAGTTTTCTGTGTCCCTTTTAATTCGCGACTCTTGAGGAACGGCGTCAAGGGATTTATTCTCTGCGATCTTCTCTGCGGCTCTGTGGTTAAAAATATTCATGAGAGAACGATTGGCTCTTCCGGTGATTGGGCTGGTCTCGGCCCTGCTGGTCTTAAGCTTGGGGTACTTGTTACTGGGACGGCAGACCGCGATTCAGAGCGGCTATGACGTTTCGGCTTTGCCCGCTCTCAATGCTTTCCTCAACGGAACCAGCGCGGTACTTCTCACTGTCGGCTATGTTTTTATCCGGCTGAAGAAGGCAACGGCTCACAAGGCCTGTATGCTGGCGGCATTGGGAGTATCCTCCTTTTTTTTGATCTCCTACGTAATCTACCACTACCAGTTCGGCTCGATTGCGTTTGAAGGCAGGGGCTTCATTCGCCCGGTCTATTTTACCTTCCTGATCTCCCACATTATCCTGGCCTCCTGTATCGTTCCTTTGGCGCTGATCACTATCTATCGCGCCTGGAACGAACAGTTCGACCGCCACAAGAGAATTGCGCGCTGGACCCTTCCCCTCTGGCTGTACGTCTCCGTGACGGGAGTCGTCATCTACTGGATGCTTTACCGGCTGTAATCAAATCCGAGCCGCGACCGTCATGGAGCAACCCTTCGCCGACCAGCCGGCTCTGAGCCTTTGGCCAGCGGAGCATCGCTCAGAAGGCTTTTCAGAGGAGTCGCGGTTCGGAACCACGTTCGATTCTGGCTCCTGTCTGGCGGGTTTCGGAAAAAAGAGGCTATTCTGCAAGAGGTAAAGAGTCCGCCCCGCGACTATAAAAAACGCACCGCTGGCTGCTATCGCTTGTTGCCGGGACGGTTTATAATAAAATACAACCAATGGAAACAAACCCTCCTCCCACACACGAACAACCCCCCTTGGCGGAGCCGCACCGAAAACGAGGCACTCTGATCCTGATTGTTGTGACGGCGCTGTTTGTGATCGTCCCATTCTTGTTTTGGCGCGGCACATGGTTCGGGAGGCAGTTGACGGAAGAAAAAATCGGCGAATATCTCGCGGATGACGAAACCCCCCGGCACAGTCAGCACGCGCTCGCCCAGATCGCCGAGCGCATCGCGAACGAGGATTCCACGGTCAAGCGCTGGTATCCCCAGATCCTCCGTTTGGCGGATAGTCCCCATCCTGAACTCCGGATCAACGTAGCCTGGTTGTTAGGCGCAGACAACCAGTCCGACGAGTTCCACCGGGCGTTGCGCGATCTTCTGCAGGACCCGGAGCCGTTGGTGCGCCGCAATGCGGCGCTCTCGCTGGTGCGTTTCGGGGACGCCGGCGCGCGGCAGGAACTTCTGAGCATGCTCCGCCCTTATACGTTGCTTGCCCCCCGGGACGGGAAGCTTCTCTTTCGCCTCCAAGAGGCTGATTCCGTGGACCGGGGAACTCTCCTGGCTCGGATGGATGTAGCGTGGATGGAGGTCGGTGGGGAAGAACCCCTGGAGATTCGTTCCCCTTTACCCGGCAAATTCCAACGCAAACTCGCTGAGGAAGGAGCCCTGGTAAAAGCGCAGGATCAGATTCTTCTGCTCTCGCCTGGCGAGGAGCACGCCTGGGAAGCCCTGCGGGCCTTGTATCTGGTGGGCCGGAGCGAGGACATTCCCGATATCGAGCGCTTTGCGCGGGGAGCGGCAGGCGAGATGTCCCAGCGCGTCGGACAGCAGGCAGCTTTGACCGTCGCGGAAATTCGCCGCCGGGCTGAGAACCAATAGCCGCAGAGGCACGGAAGACACGGGAACACAGCAATTCAAAACAGCAGGATCAGGGGCGGGACCTCAAGTGCCCGTATTGCCCTTACAGGTTAGCGGAATACTTTACCCGTTTTTGCATTCAGATAAATCCTGTTAGAGCGCGTAAATCCTCCACAATAGGTGAAGTAAATCGGTTGCCTCTGGTGGCTTGTAGATTTAATCCAACCCCCAGCCTCACGGAAGTCTGATGCTGAACACCGACCGGCGGAAATAAGATCCTGTGCCGCCTTCGCAAATGTAGTCCGGTGTATCCGAAAGTCATCCGACCCCGAAATAAGCGATTCCATACCCCTTGCATTAGCTACCGGGTCCGGCGGTCGATTTTGGAGAGAAATTCGGTGGAGACCCATTCTGCCAATTTGCCATTGACGACACCATTCTTTTGATCGCACCGATTATTCCCTCTATCGACATATTCACTCACACCGCCAAAGCATGACGCATCATAGTATTTGGAAATGCGCACCCAGCCATCTTGCTCTTCAAAAACTTCCACGCCTTGTCGAAAGAAGTTCTGTCCCACGATCCCGCAATCTGTAGATGGGCAGGTGCGCCGATTCAGACGATCAGAAGTGACCCAATATGTTTTGTTGCTTTTTCTCTGTGGCGGTTCAGCGGACTTTCACTCATAACCGGCCAGGCCGATACAAACAGAACGACGAACCCAATTGTCCGTGCACAATTCATCTCAACACCCCAGTTTTTGGTAATGGTGACCGGACGACCAGGAGTGGTCGCCGGGTCAGTCGTAGACAATTGTTCGGGAAGAAAGAATCGGCGCCTGCAACCGAATAGGGAGGGGAAACGCAAACTGCTGATCTCTGTGCTTCTGTGCTAAAAAACTCAGTAGGAAAAAACGACACCCAGTTGTTCTTCTATCTCGCCGATAGGAACCATGTCAATGGCGTCCCAGGGGCAGCCGTCGAACAGGGTCCCATTCGGACCCTTGGCAATGCAGAGCTTGCAGCCGATACAGAGCTGTGAGTCCACCTCAATCCGGCCAAACGGCGGATGGTCCTCGTCGGGAACCCAATACATGCAATCCGCCACGGGGCAGTAGCCTACGCATACCGGCGAGCCCGCGCACCCCGTGCAGCTCTCGTTAATCAGCGCCAAGATTTTCGGCTTCTTCTTGCGCGGAGTCTGAATCCCTGCCGATTTCGGCTCCATTTTGATGAGGGTTGTTTGCTCCGTCATTTCCATCCTTTAATTATTTCACAGTTGGAACTGAATCGCAATTTCGATCGGCTGATTACTTTTCCAGTTCTCCTTCGATCTGGGCGCGGTATTTTTCCACCAGCGCAGGCTCAATGTTTTGGCCCGGCGAGACTGTCGTTTGCTGGTTTTCGTCCGGCATTTCCGTAGCTTGAGCCGCTTGCGGTTTCCATTTCCATTGCCACAACACGTAGGAAACTCCCCCTCCTCCCAGGAGCAACGCCAGGAACGGCATGACCCATGCCATCCACCCGAAGCCTTTGAGGGGAGGCTCCGGCAGAATCTGCGCGCCGTACTGCTCAACAAAATTTGCAACGATCGCGTCTTCGCTCGTGTCATCAGCCAGTGAAGTCTTGATAGTTTTCCTAATGTAGGTGGCCGAGGGACAATCCAGGTGGTTGCAGGACAGCACCATGTAATTGCAACCGCATTGGCACAACAGGCGATTCGAGACGCGCCGGAAAGCGGCTTCCGTTTCCCTTTCGCTGGGAACGTTTTGCGCCAAGCTCACGCTGGCCAAGCTGATCGGGAGCAGCAGTAGAAAAAATACGAGCTTACCCCATAATTTATGTGACAGTTCGGGCCAATACTTCATCTGCTTCTTTCAATATTTCCGACTTTTGCTTGGCTGTCTGGGATGCTCTGGGTTTCTGCCGGGCTATTCCAGCTTTTGGCTGCGACGGGGCCAGGCAAACCAGCGTTCCCAGCACCAACACCAGCCCTCCGATCCATATCCAGTTCACCAGCGGGTTGCGATGCGCGCTGATCACTGCTCGTTCCTGTTCTGTCATCCCCGAATACACTACATACAAGTCCTCATTGAGCCGCATCCGGATATCCACTTCAGTCGTCGACTGCCGGCTGGCCTTGTAGAACCGGCGTTCCGGTCTCATCACGCCGAGCAGTCGCTCGCCCCGGTAGAGTTCCATCGATGCGTGTTGGGCGCTGTAGTTCGGGTTGTCAGTTTCCCGAAGTTCCGCCATCACGAACGTGTACGGCCCTAACTCCATCCGGTCTCCCACCACCATCTCCTGCTCGTGCTCGGTGTTGAACGCCGCACCGGTGATTCCCACAAAAATCAACACCATTCCAAAGTGTACGATATAGCCGCCATAGCGCCGGGTGTTGCGCTGGGTCAGCGTTACGGCTGCCCCCAGCAGGGAACCGCCCGTCTTTTGACGGATCACGCGCGCTCCCCGGTGAAACTCCGACCAGATCGTGATTGAAACAAAAGCGCACAGCATAAACGAGACTTGGGGATAAAACTCCCGGACCCCTAAAGCAAACAGCGCCGCTCCCACCGCAAGGGCGGCTAATCCCGGTTTCAGGAAGTTTCTTCGCAAGCTGGCCAGCGAGGTTTTCCGCCATGCAAACAAGGGTCCCACTCCCGTCAGAAGAAGCAAAAACAGCGCGATCGGGATATTGACTTTATTGAAGAACGGAGCGCCCACGCTGATCTTGACTCCCTGCACCGCCTCGGAAATCACCGGGAACAGCGTTCCCCACAACACCGAGAAGCAAGCTGCCAGCAGCAGCAGGTTATTGAAGAGGAAACTGCTCTCGCGCGAAACGAGCGAATCCAACTGGTGATCGCTTTTCAGGTAGTCCAGACGCTCCAGCAGCAGCCAGCCGGAAAATAAAATTGTCACCGCCAGAAAGCCCACAAAAAAAGGCCCGATTGGCGACTGGGCAAAGGCATGGACCGAGGAGACCACCCCGCTGCGCGTCAGGAAGGTGCCGAAGATGCACAGGAAAAAGGTCGAAAAGATTAAAACCATGTTCCAGACCTTCATCATGCCGCGTTTTTCCTGCATCATTACGGAGTGCAAAAAAGCCGTGCCGGTCAGCCAGGGCAGCAAGGAGGCGTTTTCCACCGGGTCCCATCCCCAGTAGCCGCCCCAGCCCAGCACCGCGTAGGCCCACCGCGCTCCCAGCATCACCCCCACCGACAGGAACAGCCAAGTGACCATCGTCCAGCGCCGTGTCGTCTCCAGCCACTTCTCTCCCGCCTGCTTGGTGATTAAGGTTGCCATCGCAAACGCAAACGGCACGGCAAAGCCCACGTATCCCAGGTACAGCATGGGAGGATGGATGGCCATGGCCGGGTACTGCAACAGCGGATTCAGCCCGTTGCCGTCCACCGGGCCCTGGACAATCATCTCCCCTCCCCGGTTCATCGCCAGCAGTTCAAAGGGAGGGGCCACAAAAACATTGAGCACCAGGAAAAATCCTTGCACCACCGTCAGGGTTGCCACCGCGTAGGGCATCATGCTCCGGTGCTTTTCCCGGTTCAACCAAACGGCCACCATGCTGTAGCACGCCAGCAACCAGCTCCAGAACAGAAGGGACCCTCCCTGGCCCGACCACAACGCCGTGATCTTGTAGTACCACGGCAATGCCCGGTTGCTGTGGCTGGATACGGCAGCAAGGCGAAAATCGTCCGTTAGCAAAGCGTAAACTAGGCACCCGGTCGCCAAAGTCACCAGCACCCAGATAGCTCCGGTAGCCCGGTAGGCGCTGTACTGCAACCGCTCATTTTTCCGCAGCGCTCCGCCCACCGAGGCCGCAAACGCATAAGCGGCCAGGACTAAAGCTAACAACAGCGCAAAGCTGGCTACGTTTTCCATGTCAAGGATTGTCCCGAAAACAAGGGATTTTTAGTTAAAAACTATGCATAACGCATCGATTAGGGGCTTCATTTCGCCCTCTGGTGGCCCTTTTTTAACCTCTCCTGAATCATAACTATTGATTCTAAAAGGGTTGTTGGCTTTGTTTCGTAAAATTCACCTGTTCTTGCCCCCACGAGTCTTCCCCTAAGCTTCACAAACGCCCTCCGGCTCACTATTCCCGCGCGGCAAATTCCCGAGGCAACAAATTTCTTCCGATAAGTAGCGACAGGCCTCCAGGCCTGTCCCCTTAGAGCGTAGGCCAGTAGGGCCTGTGCTCCATTTTCTTTAATTCCGAAATAGCTGGCAGCGGTTGCCAAACCTCCCGAGAGCATCTCAGGGCACGACTTCAGTCGTTCCGATGAAAAAGCGGGAGAAGGGGGCGTTAGCCGCTTGGGGAAGGCAATCATTCTAGTGGGCGGAAGCCGTGCTCTGACAATCCTTCAAAAAAGGTTATGTAACAGCCTCTAGGCAGGGCCGTTTTCATCTTCGCTGGCAGCGGCCATTGGCGCGGCCTCGTACTTCGAGGCGCATTTCGCTTGGATCGTCTCCGCGTGAAAACTTCCGTCGCGCTGATACCGCCCGTGAGCGATCGCTTCGGCCCGGTCTTGCAGAGTGTCCGGCAAAGGCTCCGATCCCGTGTAGACCACCGTCAGCAACTTGTCGTTTTGCTCCAGTTGGAATTCGACGCGTCGTTCCGCTCGCCGGATCGACCCAACGGCCACATTTCCTGCCACGCGGTACCGCCGCTCATATGCATCCGGCATCTGTTGCAACTCATCCACCGTTACGTAGTAGGTCTTGCTTTCCTGAATTCCGCTGTAGCCCAGCCAGGCCAGCGTCATCAGGATGATTACCATCCCGGCTCCAAACTTGAGGTTCTTCTTCTGCTTAAGCTGCATAACGACCTGCCTTTCTATTAGCCGTTCTAATGGCGACTTGCATCTCCCGACGGCCAGTATACTATGTCTAGTTTACACCTTCTGCAGCTAATTTTACCGAAAATACTTTTTTTGACCGCGCGACCGCAACCGTTCCAATCTTCAGTCTTCCAGAACATACTCGAACAAATACAAGGAGAGGATGGTGAAGATCACATCGAATCCAAGGCAGATTCTCAACCAAAGCCGGGGCTCCACAATCGAATCCCCGGTGATTACGGCTGTAGTCGATTCCACCAGAGCGAGCACCAGCGGAATTTCAATCGGAAATAGAAGGACGGGCAGCATCATCTCGCGCAGGCGCACGCTGCTTGCAATGGCGGCAAAAGTGGTTCCGACCGCCGCCAGACCCCAGCTTCCCAGGAATACAATCCACAGGATGGAGGGGCCCGCTTCCCGCATCGGGGAACTTAAATTATAGAAAAGGGCAAACAGCGGCAGCAAGATCAGTTCCAGCAATCCGAGAAAAACCATGTTGCTGAGGAGCTTCCCCGTGTAGATTGCCGCAGGCGATATGGGAGCCATTTGAAGCCCCAACAAGCAATCGTTGGGCACTTCCCGCGCAAATGTCCGGCCAAGGGCCAATATGGCGGAAAAGGTGAAGGCAATCCACAGCAGGCCGCCGGAAAACTCCTGAGCCTGCTGGCCGCTGGGATCGAAAGCTATGCTGAAGATCACGATGACCAGCAGCGAAAAAACAACCGAGGCGTTGAAGACTTCCTTGGTCCGCATCTCGGAGACAAGGTCTTTTTTGAAGATGGCGACCGTGGCTCCCCAATAACTCAAGCAAACGCTCCTTTGCAGGTTCGCAATCTCGGAAAGTAACAGTTGCAGTATAAAGAAACGCGCCGCTTGAGCAAGTTGCTAAATGCGATGCCGGGAATGCTCTATGCTGGATGAAAGATGGGCTGGGGGCGTCTCTTACCGGCCCGCTGCAGCGGGTTTGAGTGACGCCCGCTTCCCGGCAATCAGGGTTAAGAGTGCCTTTTGCGGTTCGGCAAATTTCTTAACTCCCTCGCGCATCAGAGTATCTTCGAGATGCCTCATGTCAACCAGACGGTCGATCTCCGCCAGAACCTCAGCGGGCGGTAGAATATCCACCGCGCGGACGATGGACTTGCCGCTGGCCTGGACCGCTTCGTTGGTGGCCGGCGGGTTTGTTTCGATGCCGGAACCGGCAAAAGCCATCACATATTTGCCGGGGTCGTCATTCGGGTTCTTGGTGCCCGTGCTGGCGAAGATCATCTCCTGTTTCAGGGGAAGATTCGGGCTTGCCCAGAACTCTGCATTTTCTTTCCATGCCCGCTTGGCGATGGCGATTCCAACTGTTCCCTGAGCCTGCGCCGAAAGTTCCGGAACGTGCTTAGCCGTATACACGTCCATGCGGCTGACAAAGATGCTGTAAACCGATTTGAATCCATCCAGCGTTGCGCGCCTCTGCGCTCCCTTCCACACCGCCTCCCGCGCCTGGCGACACTGGCGGGGAGTGAAGATCAGGGTCACGTTCAGTGTTACCCCGGCAGCGGCCAGCTCTTCCAGCGAATCGAGCCCTGCCGGAGTGGCCGGTACCTTAATCATGCGATTGCGGTGCCCCTGGCTCCATTGCTTTCCCAAAGCCACGTACCGTCTGACCCGCTCGGCGTGGGGCATGTCGTTTGTGGGGTCTTCCAACAACGGATCGAGTTCAAAGCTGACGTAGCCGTCATCGCCTCGGGTGGACTCATGGACAGGACGGAAAACCTCCTGCGCTTGTCGAATCAACAGGTCGGTCAGCCGCCAGGCAATCTGTTCGTCGCTTGACCCGTCTTCAATGAACTCGCTGAGTTGGCGGTCGAAACGGCCGCTTTGAATCAGGTCGGAGACAATGATCGGGTTCGAGGTGGCGCCCGTCGCTCCCAGAGCGCGGTTGATCCGAACCAACTCGGGGTCCACCGAGTCCAGCCACAATTTGGTTCCCGAATCGATGAGAGATTGCAGGGGAGTTGCCATATTCACCTCAAGGATTTCTGGTGGTCAAAAGTTAGAGGCGCGGTTAAAAGCTCGCCCCGGTTTCGTTGGCAAGCTTGGCTTTTTCTTATTGCGTATTTCCAGTACGCCGGTTCAGCCAACTCTTCCTTTCCAGGTCTTGAACGAAGTGAATATTATCACAGTGCTGGATGGCAATAGAGAACTGGAACGCCGTGCAGCACGCGCGCAGCCCGGCTGATGAACTCTTCGGGAGAAAATTTTCTGGAATTATGGAAAACAATCAATACCGGAAGCAAGCAATGAAATCTTTCAGTCGGCACAATGCCGGGGACAGGAGACAACCGGCACCGGCGATGACGCCATTTATTTCCGAAACTTTCCGCGAGTACTAGTCGTTGATGCCGAGCAACTCCACATCAAAAATCAATGTCGCATTGGGGGGGATCAAGCCGCCCCCGGCTCCCTGAGCTCCATAGCCCAGTTCGGGAGGAATTCGCAATTGACGCTTGCCTTCCACCTTCATGCCGGCCACGCCTTCATCCCAGCCCCGAATCACCTCTCCGGCTCCCAGCGAAAACACGAACGGCCGTCCACGATCCACCGAGCTGTCGAATTTCTTGCCGTTTGTCAGCCAGCCGGTGTAATGGACTCTCACCCGGTTTCCCGCCGTCGCCGTGTCGCCGGTCCCGGCCTGGATTACCCAGTATTGCAGGCCTGAATCTGTCGTGGTTGGCTCCCCCTCCACTTTCGTGGGGCTGGAGTTATCATTTTGGGCGCGCCCGCGCGTCACCGCGAAAACTGCCAAGATGACAAGCACGATGACAAACAAAGGGATGAATTGTTGGGCGTTCATGTTCTCCTCATTTCTTTTTCGGCGTCTGTTCAATAGGCGCATCATACATGATCCGGCCACATCCGGCCAGTTAGGTGTGTCGATCAGTTAAGACGCCAAAAGTTATGTGACACGGGCAAGGCCGCTTCTTGTGTTCTTCGCTAAGCTCCCTCCTTTGCCGGTTCCGAGCGATTCCACCGCCCGCGTCAGATGAATTCCCCTCATTTTCCCCGAAGAAAAAGACCCGGTCGAGTCATGTAAATATGCAACTGTCTGCAAAAACACTGTTGACCCATTTTAGAGGAAATGTTTTCATACTACGGTGAAACGGCCCATGCTACCGGTAATTCGATTCCTGGCGATTGTTACAATCTGCTCTGCTACAGCGGCTTTGACATGGCAGCACACTCGCCCTGCCGAAAGCCCTGGCCTGCGCCAAGCCCCCACCGAAGCCCCAACCGAGGTCTCAACTGACGCTCCCAGCCGGGTGCTGATCAAGCAAAACGTTCCGATCCGTAGCGGCGACACGCTCGCGGAATTGCTCGAGCGTGCCGGTATCGATCCGGAAGCTAGCGTGGAATTAGTTGCCGCAGTGGAGAAAGAATTTGACGTCCGAAAACTGCGCGCCGGTTCGCAATTGTCGCTGATCCGTTCCGAAGACGGGGTTCTGGATTCGTTGGAATATGTCATCAACCCGGACAACAAGCTTCAGCTCGCAAAGATCAATGGAGCCTTTGTGTCGCGCATTGCTGAGGTTCCAGGCGCAATTCGCACGGATTCCGTTTGCGGCACAATAAAAGGATCACTTTTTGAAAGCATAAAGAAGGCTGGCGAACGCCCGGAGCTTGTCGTCCGGTTTGCCGAAATTTTCGCCTGGGACTTGGATTTTTACCGGGACCCCCGCGAGGGAGACTCCTTTTGCGTTCTTGTCGAGAAGAAAGAGTATGCCAACGGGACCCCGACGACTTACCTGCGAGTGTTCGCGGCTGAGTACAACAACGCAGGCTCGATCTACGACGCCTATCTGTTCCCGGATGAGAATGGGGAGCCGCATTATTATTCCAGTGACGGCCAAGCACTCCAGTCCGTCTTCCTGCGGTCTCCCCTCGCGTTCGACGCGCGAATCAGTTCTCAGTTCTCGCGCCGCCGTTTCCATCCGATCCTGAAGGTTTATCGCCCACACTTGGGAACCGACTACGCAGCGCCGTCTGGCACGCCCGTCCGGGCTGTGGCTGCTGGCAGCGTGGTCTTTTCCGGACGTTCCGGAGATTCCGGCAATCTGATTACGATCCGGCATGGCAATGCCTACGAAACTCAATATCTGCACCTTTCGAGAAAGCTAGTGCGGAAGGGGGAGCGGGTGAAGCAAGGCCAGCGCATTGGTTTGGTCGGGGCAACCGGGCTCGCTACCGGCCCGCATCTGGATCTCCGTGTGAGGAAAAATGGCAGATACGTGAACTTTAGAAATCTCAAGCTGCCGCGGCAGTCGCGCATCAACGCGGAGCAGCAAGATTCCTTTAATGCGACGCGCAACCATCTCTACGCCCTGATGAAGTCCGGTTCAGTATCCGACGCCAAGATCGTTGCGGGCGGCACAGCGCCGGAGGCCACTCCTTAGCTCCCGGAGCCAGGAAAGGGCGCCTCGCCCGGAGTTGCTGGCGTGGAAAAATATCCCTTCGTTGGAAATCGCGCGGGGTGAAGATAGGACGAGTCGCAAATGTTTTCAACTAGAGTGTGTTTACACTCTCTAGCTGAATGGAACCTGCCGGGGGTCGAAGGGGAACGCCTTCAGCGTGTGTTAAAATAAGCGCGCCAACTTCGGGACAGCCAAGACGTCCGTAGTATGAACGCCTCGTACGGAATCGTCGCCCTCATAGGCTGCTCCCAAGCTCTGTGGCCCCGTTTTAGCTAGTGTGCGGACGGCACCCGGTCGATCTATACCGGCCCGGAATTGCGGCTGAGCCAAAAAGAGCCGATAAAATAAAATCTTGAAAGCATGGCGGTCCGGTCCGCCATCTTCACGGAGTTCTTTTTCCAACCAGAGGAGTATAAATGAGAAAACCAGCGACTGAGCCGACTCGATACCTTGCTTACACTAACAAGAATATCGCTGCCATTCCTCAGTTCCAGGCTCTCTCGACGGAACAGCGCAACGCGATCCTGGCCGTCTCGCAGGTACTGCCATTCCGAGCAAACAACTATGTCGTCGAGAATCTCATCGATTGGGAGGACGTCCCGCAGGATCCTATGTTCCAGCTGGTATTCCCACAGGAAGGAATGCTCGCGCCGGAAGATTTCGCCGCGGTTACGCGTTTGCTGAGGGAGGGCGCCGACCGAGACCGCAGTGCAAAAGTTGTCGAGCGAATCCGCCTTGGACTCAATCCCCACCCCGCCGGCCAGATGGAGTTGAATGTTCCGCTCCTCGATGGCCTCCGTCAGCCCGGGATGCAGCACAAGTACCGCGAAACCGTCCTTTTTTTCCCCTCCCAGGGTCAGACCTGCCACGTATACTGCACCTACTGTTTCCGTTGGGCGCAGTTCGTCGGAATGGAGGAGCTGAAGTTCGAGAATAAAGCGACTGCTTCCCTGGTTCGCTATCTGAAACGGCATCCGGAAGTCCGCGACGTTTTGTTTACGGGAGGCGATCCGATGATCATGCGGACGAAAGTACTGGAAGGCTATATCAAGCCGCTGCTGGAAGTCGAATCGATTCACAGCATACGGATCGGTACTAAGGCCCTGGCGTGGTGGCCGTATCGCTTCGTTAGCGACACCGATGCCGACGATCTCATGAGGCTCTTCGAAGATGTTGTCGATTCAGGCAAACATTTGGCGTTGATGGCGCACTACAGCCATCCCCGCGAGATCTCGACCCACATTTCGGATATCGCCATCCAGAGAATCCGGCAAACGGGCGCTACCATCCGGAGTCAGGCTCCCTTGATCCGCAACGTCAACGATTGTGCCGATGTGTGGGCAACGATGTGGCAAAAACAGGTCGACCTCGGGATCATTCCGTATTACATGTTCATCGAGCGGGACACGGGTCCGAGGAACTATTTCGACGTGCCGTTATCCCGCGCCCTGGAAGTATTCACGCGGGGGATTCGCCAAGTTTCCGGGTTGGGCCGCACAGTGCGCGGCCCGTCCATGTCATGCACTCCGGGGAAGGTTCTCGTTGACGGGATCGCGGATGTTGACGGTCAGAAGGTCTTTATCTTGAAATTTCTGCAGGGCCGGAATCCGAACTGGACCAATCGCATCTTTTTTGCGCACTACGATGAAACGGCTTCCTGGATTGATGACCTCGAGCCGGCTTTCAGCAAGCGCTTCTTTTTTGAGGAGCCCTGGCACTCGAACCGCCGCTGGAAGAATTTTACCGTCTATTCGGGGGCGGACCCACGGAAAACCGCTCTCTGGAACCGAAGGCCTTCCTAAAAACAAGGCAGCCTAATGGGGCCTCTCTATTCTGTTTCTAGGGTGTGTTAACACGCCCTGGCCTGCCACATTTACACCGTAGCACTTTACAACAGAAGGCACCCCATATATCCTTATCGGCTGCATAATTCACGATGAAGCGCCGGTGCGCCAGCTCCATCCCACCGGCAGCAACAAGCGGACGGACGCCTCCGGACCAGGCAATTCACAAGAGGCGATTCGCTCGCGGAAGGGTATAGATAAATTGCCAACCAGCAGTGAAGATAATGTTGGAAAAGTGATCCAGGTAGCCGGACCGGCAGTGGACGTTCAATTCAGCGAGGAAAGGCTGCCGCAAATCTACAACGCGATCCGCGTCATCAGTGACGGCTTTGACGTACCGACCCCTATTGATGTCATCTTGGAGGTCCAGCAGCATCTGGGCGAAGGCCGCCTCCGATGCGTCGCCATGAAGGCTACCGACGGCATGGTGCGAGGCATGAAGGCGCTGGATACGGGCCAGCCGATCCGCATTCCGGTGGGCAACCAAACGCTGGGCCGAGTGATGAACGTGATCGGCCAGCCTGTGGATAACATGGGACCAATCGAAACGGAGATGATGTACCCGATCCACCGTCCCGCCCCTGCATTTGACGAGCAAAACGTCAACCTCGAAATGTTCGAAACGGGAATCAAGGTGATCGACCTGCTGGAGCCCTATCTGCGAGGCGGCAAGACGGGTCTATTCGGCGGGGCCGGTGTTGGAAAAACCGTCATCATCATGGAGCTCATCAACAACATCGCGCGCAAGCACGGCGGAGTTTCCGTATTTTCCGGCGTCGGAGAGCGCACCCGCGAGGGAAACGACCTGTGGCTGGAGATGCAGGAATCCGGCGTGATCGACCCGAAAGACTGGAAGAAATCGAAAACTGCGCTGATCTACGGGCAGATGACCGAACCCCCCGGCGCGCGCCTGCGGGTCGGCCTGACGGGGCTGACCGTGGCGGAGTACTTCCGGGACGAAGCCGGGCAGGACGTGCTGCTGTTCATCGATAATATTTTCCGGTTTACGCAGGCCGGTTCCGAGGTCTCGGCCTTGCTGGGCCGCATGCCCTCCGCCGTGGGATATCAGCCCAACCTGGCCACGGAGATGGGCGAGCTGCAGGAGCGCATTACGTCCACCAAAAAGGGTTCGATCACATCCGTCCAGGCAATCTACGTCCCGGCGGATGATTACACCGACCCCGCGCCCGCCACCACCTTCGCTCATCTGGATGCCACAACTAACCTTTCCAGGGCGATTGCTGAACTGGGCATTTATCCTGCGGTGGACCCGCTGGCCTCCACTTCCCGCATCCTGGACCCGCACATCGTAGGCGAGGAGCATTACCGCGTTGCCCAAGAGGTCAAGCTGGTCCTCCAGCGTTACAAAGACCTGCAAGACATCATCGCCATTCTCGGAATCGATGAACTCTCCGAAGAGGACAAGCTGACGGTGGCGCGGGCGCGCAGGGTCCAGCGGTTCCTCTCGCAGCCTTTCTTCGTCGCCGAACAGTTTACGGGGCTGGAAGGCAAATATGTGAAGCTGGCCGACAGCATCAAGGGCTTTGATGAGATCGTCCAGGGTAAGCACGATGATCTTCCCGAACAGGCGTTTTACCTGGTCGGGACCATCGAAGAAGCTCAGGAAAAGGGGAAGAAACTCGCGGCGACCGCCTGACGGCGCAACTGCCTGTTGCCACTATGGCTTCGACATTCCACTTACGGATCGTTACCCCAACCCGCCAGATTGTCCGGGAGGAAATCGAAGAACTTCAGGTGCCCGGCAAGGAAGGGTATCTTGGCATTCTGGCCGGTCATGCGCCGTTGCTCTCTGAACTGAAGATTGGAGAGCTTACTTACCGCCAGGGCGGGGAACTGCGCTATCTGGCGGTGAGCTGGGGATTCTTGGAAGTCCTGCCGGATCAGGTGACGGTTCTGGCCGAGACGGCGGAACAATCCGCCGACATCGATGCCTCCCGCGCCCAGGCCGCCAAGGAGCGGGCGGAGCGGCGCTTGAACCACCCCGACCCGGACATCGACATAGACCGCGCCGCCATCGCGCTACAGAAAGCCCTGAGCCGGCTGCAGGTAGCTTCACACGGAAGATAGGCTCGGTTCTCTTCGGAAAATCTACAAAATTTTCCTCTTTGAGTTTTCTTGGCAGCTTTGAAGTAATGAACAGACCGCCTCGCTGCATCAATAAACTTCCATAATAAATTTCGATACATCGTTTTTCGCCTTGGTTGTGTTCCAAGCGGTCGAAACACGCTGCGGGCAGGTTTGGTTCTCAAGGACGGGTCAGGCCCGGGCCAGCGCTCCGCGCAGTACGCTAAGTTCCCGGAGCACCATCACCAGTTCGCGGCCGTCCACGCCCACTCCGGCGTGCAGCGGACAAAACAGCCGGTCGGAGATGATTTTTAGTTTGATCAGTTCCCCCGCCCCAGCTTCTGCAGGAATGTTCAAGGAGATATCCCCAGGCCGGAACACTCTCTTCGAGACCACGGTGTCGTTCAGCGATACTTGCAGTTCCATCTCGGGAAGAGTCTGCTTGGGCAGGGACCCTTTGAGGAGAATAGAGTCGGCGGGCATCTGGAGCCGGATCGCCACTTCAAATGGGCTCCCGATCCATCCGTCCGGCCAGATCCCCCGCGCCGGACCCTCCTGGACTCCGTAACCCGACAGCGGCACCTGCGGCGAGCGCGGGACCGGCCTCTTCCTGTTTTCGCTTCGACAGCAGGGCACGCACCCAGTGGAGCGGCCCTCGGAACTCTGCCAGGGTGCGCGTGTAGCCGATCAGATGCTGAATTCTCTGGGAGTCCGCCAGTTCCTTGCGCTGATAGGCCTCGATCCAGTCGTCACGCCGCGCAATGAGATCTTCCAATTGTTTCAAGTCTTCGGCCGTCAGGGCATGACCGGGAACCAGTCGCGAGGGAATCGGTCTTTGCACGTAAAAGGTTCCATGCGGCGGCGCGATTTCCTCCGCCGGGCGATCCCGCGTATAGAGGTAAATGGACAGCATCTTGCGGGAAAGGTGTTTCTTGCCTTCCGGGAGCTGGATCCGCTCGAACCCGTGCCAGGAGTGCTCACTGGTCTCGAAAATCACGCAACGGTTGAACAGCGGCGGAATGACCTTGATCTGATTCTCCTTTGGCCGCCGCGGGTTGGAGTGGATCTCGAGGCATCCGCCCCAACTCACGTCCCATTCCTGGTTGAGATATAGCAGCAGGTTCAGCCGCCGGTGCAGCTTGCTGTCTTCGATGTAATTGAAGTCCACGTGCGGGTCGAGGTCCTGCCTCTCGAGGTTCTCGTGGGTTCCTCCGCCGAACATCTGCTCGTCATGCACCAAGTCACGAATCCCCGTCGCCTCGGCGACGAAGTCCAGAAACTCCTGCGATGCAATGTAATCATAGACCTGAGCGTAGAAGGGGCTGATCTTCCGGATGTCGGCGATGGTGGCTTTCCGGCCCACCTTCCCGAACTCATTCTTTGCATTCTCGGGATCGAAGGCCGGAAAGTCAGCCAGGAGCTGCTCCGCCTTGTCAGCGTCGAAAAAGTTGTCAATGACGAGGTGGGGGAAGGGACTGGCGTTGGCGAACTCGCTTCGATACTGGGATCCTTGCTGACGGACGGCGGCGTTGATCATATTGAATTTCTTGCATATTGACGAAGTCGCCGGCATTTTACGACAGGACGGTTAACTTGACAGTGCCTGACGAAGGTCTAGTAGGGGTAACCTTCCAGCCTTTGCATTCCGCGCTTCCAATCCGGCAGGGGAGCCCATGCCTCGCGGTTTGGCATCTTCACCTTCGGCAGCGTCTCGGCGTCCATTACTTCGTTTTCCTGGATCACGCCGTTCTTGAAGAGCAGAAAAGCAACCAGAGAGTAGACCTCATTGGCAGTGAGGGTTCCCTCTCTGCCGAGAGGCATGCCGCGATTGATGTAGTCCCATACCGTGGTCGCGTACGGCGAGCGGAACGGCAGGACACGCCCCAAGTCCCAGGGGTCGACACCGGGCTTAGGTTCGTCTCTGATCAAAACGGGAGCCTGGCCGTCTTTCAATGTTGCCCCGTGGCATGCCGCGCACCCTTTCTGCACAAAAAGCTGCGCGCCTTCCTTGGCGGTTCCACGTCCCGGCGGGAGCTCCTGTCCCGTAGGACTGATGGAGATATCCCAGGCACGGATTTCCTCTTCGCTCGGGGTGCTTCCCACACCGTACGTGGGTGACTGTGCCCACCCAATGTGGCAGACCCCCAGGATCATCCCAAGCAGGAAAAGCTTAAGAAAACGCATTGTGAACGCTCCCATCGCTCGCGACCCTCCATGTCTGAATGCTATTGTCCCGTCCCGGGACCCTGAATGACGGATCCAGGGGCACGTTAAAGAACTTGGCGATCTGGGCTCGCGTCGGTTGAATCTGGTCCAGTTCGTCCGTGCAGCGCGAAAGGATCGCAGTCTCTGTTCCGTCCCAATTCCAGTTGAGGCTAAAGCTGGTATGGGCCATGCGATATGCCGTTCCCCGAATCTCGGCGTCTGTCCAGCTTCGGCCGCCGTCGGTGGATACCTCCACCCTGTGTATGGAACCCCCGCCGGACCAGGCCAAGCCCTTGATCTCGTAGAATCCCTTGCCGGGCAGTTGCTGCCCCGAGCAAGGATAAGTGATGACAGATTTCGGTCCGACCTGGTAACCCAACGCAGCGTCTTCACGCTTCTGTCGAAGATGCCCGTAGTCGTTGTAGGTCATGTAGTACTGGTCCACCACCTTGATTCGCCGCAGCCACTTTACGTTAAAGATTCCCTCGAAGCCGGGAACCATCAACCGTAGCGGATAACCTTGCTGGGGACGCACCGCCTCGCCGTTCATGCCGTAACACGCGATACAGTCGTCCATGGCTTTCGCCAGCGGAATGCTCGACGCTCCCTTCACTTCTTCCGCACCTTCAGCAACGATCCAGGACGCTCCACTTTTCACGCCGGCTTCCTTGAGCAGCGTAGAAAGGAGAACCCCGGTCCATTCGGCGCAACTGGTCATCCCGTGCGATTCCTGAATTGACTTAGCCGTGGCACTCGGACGGTTCGCCGCGCACTCGATGAAATTAAGGCGGGTGACGGAGGGAAGGCGCTTCAGATCCTCCATGGTGAAGGTCAGCGGACGGTCCACCATGCCGTGGATCATGAGCCGATGCTCCTTGGGATCGATGTCCGGAATGTAGGAGCCACGGGTGGTACCCACATAGTGGAGCGCGGATGGCGTGATCACCCCCACCGAATCCTGAAGCGGAGTCGCCACGTGCATAACGAGCCCAAAGGCATCGGGCGAATGCCTTCTGCCGTGCGATGTGCGTACCGCTGTCTCGAAACGGGAGCGCTGGCCATAGGCAATCTGTTCCTCAGTGCCCTTGATGAACGCTCCAGATGCTGGTGACTGGCCGCTCGCGGAGCGTACCGTGGCCAATCCAGCCAACGCGACGCTACCTTTTAGAAATTTTCTACGATCAGGCTGTTTCGAATCCATGAGGCTCTCCTTCGCAAATGAGATTACTTGGAAATCGCTTCCCGGTGGTCGAAAGTATATCAGGCAATATCCATCTTGAGATTGCTCTCACCTAAACCAGGATTTCCATATTGGCCCTGGCACGGTCACAGGATACACTCGCGATGCCCCGAAGACCACGCCTTTTTGCGCTGAACCCTGCACGTTACCTTCGCCGCTAGGCGCCAGGGCTCGTCCGTTCGCTCACAGACGTTGATTGAGCGGGCTGAACGGCGATCCGTCGGAGGTAACTCGTGAGCCCTGGAAATCGACCTTCAGAAATCCGTTGAAAGTTAGCTGAAATGCCTGCTTTTCTTTTTCACCCATCAGATGTTGGCCTCCGGCGCGTCCTCATTGGGCTGCAACCCCTATAAATAAGGACGCTGAAGGCCGTCGCTAAGTCTGCATAGCGAGTTCAAATTGAAAATCCGAGGTTAGAATGGAAAGCAATTCCCGTTCTTTTGACTCCTTACTCCCGACTCGTTTTCTTGTGCGCCGTAATCATCAGGCAGGAAAAGGTCTCATCATTCGCTGCCTGGAGCAGGTTCTGAATTGCTGCAGCGCGCTCGCCGGCGGAGCCGCGGATGGCCAGTGCTTGCACATCCTTACGCAGGGCATCTTTCATAGCAGCCGTTACGTCTTCCGCCTCGGGAACAAAATCGTGCTCCCGGAGCATTTGCAGAAATTCGTCCAGTGAAACTGCATAGTTCAACGAAGAGTTCGAAGCCCAGGGCAGGGGGACGAAGGACTCGACGGGGCGATTCAGAAACCATTCATGACAGGCAAGCCTCCCGGATGGCTTCAGGAGGCGGGCGGATTCCCGCAAGAAACCGGGCAAGTTGGGGAGATTCATGATGAGATGCTGTGTCCAGACGAAATCGGCAAAATGGGAAGGCAGGGGCAGGGAATCGGCTTGGGACGCCAGAAAGTGAATCCGCTTCGCTTTCTCTTGCTTTCCACTCACGAGGCAGGTGAGATGAATCGCCGTCTGGAGCCGAGTCAGGGAAAGATCGAAGCCGATGACTCGGCAGGAAAATTCCGCCTGCAGGAAGCGAGCCGCTCCGCCGATGCCGCAGCCGATGTCAACGACGCAGGAATGAGGCTTAATTCCGGCGCGGCTGGCCAGCATGCGGGTAGAGTTGATACCGCCGGCATGAGATTGGTCGTAAGGATAGAGGTCTTGCGGGCGGACCCGCTTTAAGTCCACTCCTCTACGGCGCAGGTTGTCGAGGATGGTTTCCGTGTTTGGCCCTCGGGAGTAATGCTTTTGCAGAGATGTGGTGAACTCTTTCATTTATGCTTTACTATAGCTTATAGGTGCATTAACCATTCCAGGAGCATGATTGGAGCATGATTCAAGATAAGGCAGATTTGCAACTATCCCTTGAATAAAGTATGATATATTGCTGAAGGTGCAGAGGATTCGGAGAATTCAATCGACGGTAGCTCACAAGAAAAGCCTGTAAAAAGAGGAAGCACATGAGGGCCAAAATTGCTATCGAGGAGCAACACAAAGGCGAAGGCTGGGAATGCCGGGTGACGGTGGCCGAAGGCGCCAGCAAAACGGTCCATACGGTGACGGTCCAGAAGTCCTGCCGCGACAAGCTGGCGGGGGCGGAGATTTCCGCTGAGCAGCTCGTGCGCAAGTCGTTTGAATTTCTTTTGGAAAGAGAACCGAAGGAATCGATCCTGCGCTCTTTCAACCTGAACGTGATCAGCCGCTATTTCCCCGAATACGAGCAGGAAATTCGCCGGGCTTTTTAAAGGCCGCCCAGCAGGACCACGGCTTGTGCCGCTGCCATCGGGGAAGCGGAGGAAGTTCCGGAAGCCCCTTCCGTGGTCTTTGCCTTTATGTTTACAAGCGAGCTTTCAGTCCCAAGCGCCCCGGCCAGGGTTTCTCTCATCTGAGGAATGTAGGGCGCCAGCTTCGGTTCATCGATTACAACAACGCTGTCGATGTTGAGAATTCGGAATCCGTTTTCGGAAAGGAGCCCATTGATAGTTTTCAAAAACGTCAGGCTGGCGGCTCCCTTCCAGCGGGGATCGGTGTCAGGGAAGTAATGGCCGATGTCCCCCAGTCCGGCAGCGCCGAGCAGGGCATCGGCAATGGCATGGGACAGAACATCACCGTCGGAGTGGCCGAGAAGGCCCAGCGGGGAAGGAATCTCGACGCCTCCCAGCAGGAGCTTGTGCCCGTCCACCAGACGGTGCGTGTCGTAGCCGATGCCGCAGCGAAAGCCTGACTGTTGTTTAGTCACGAAAAAAGGGACTTAGCCGGTGCCAGGAGGACTGTCTTGCAACTGTCCGGCTGGTTCGTTCGGACGGAGAGGAGGCGCGCCCAAGGAGTGGCGCTCTTCCTCCAGGAAGAAGCGAGCCAGTTCCAAATCGGCCGGCTGGGTGATTTTAATGTTGCGATCGGAACCCTTGACGACGGTCACCTCCATGCCGAGATGTTCCACCAACCCCGCTTCATCGGTGGCCTGAAATCCGTCCTCGCGTGCCTTCTCAAAGGCTCGTTTCAAGACCTCATATCGAAACACCTGGGGAGTTTGCGCAAGAACAATCCGCTCTCGGGGGATGGTGCTCACAATGCGGGTGCGTTCCACCTGTTTGACGGTGTCAACACTGAGGACGCCCAGGATGCTGGCTCCGGCCTGAAAGGCCTCCTGGATGACGGCGGAGACCAGCGCCGGGGAAACGAAAGGCCGCACGGCGTCATGTACGAGCACCATGTCCGTGTCAGGCGACAAGGCGCGCAGGCAATTTTCCACCGAATCCTGCCGGCGGTTGCCCCCCGTCGCCACCTCCACGCGCTTGCTGAGTTCTTCGCTTCTCAAAATTTGTTGCAATTGGGCCAGATCTTCCGGACCTGTCGCGATGAAGATGTCGGTGATCTCCGGACAGGCCACCAGCTTGCGCAGCGTATGGATGAGGATGGGAGTTCCGTCCAGCTTCAGGAACTGTTTTTTGGAGGATCCCATGCGCACGCCGTGTCCGGCCGCGGGAATGATGGCCGTCACTTTTTTTCGGCTCACCGAAATTGCCCTCCTGATTCTTGCCCGCAACGATTGTGGGGCAAAAGTATCTGCGGCGTCAACGGGGTTTCTGGCTGTGGACGGTGCACCCCATTGCACCCGGCTTTACGGTTTGCTAGAGTAATTTTAATATTAACGAACGGAGTGCACCGATGGCTATCAGCCAGGAACTATTAGATATCTTAGTTTGCCCGGAGGACAAGGGGCCGTTAAAAATCAAAAGCGATCAGTCGGGATTGAAATGTGAAAAGTGCCGCAGGGTCTATCCCATCAAAGATGACATTCCGGTCATGCTGATTGAAGAGGCGACGATTGAGCCGGAATGAGCAAAGCTGCTGAACCCTTTTTGCAGCGCTCGCAGGTTTCGCAACCATCGCAGCAGTCGCAAATGAAAGAGTTCGCCCAATTGCTGCCCGGAGCCCGTGTGTTGATCATTCGACTGCGGTCTCTCGGCGATACCGTGCTCATGACGCCTGCGTTGCGCCTGCTGCACGGCTGGCGTCCGGACCTCCGCGTTTCCGTCCTGCTGGAAAGTCCTTGGGACGAGTTGCTGGAGGGGAATCCGGCTGTCCATTCCGTGATGGTCTTGCGCGGGAAGATGGGAACCGCGTGGCGAGTGCGCCGGTCGCGGTTTGCGGCGGTCATCAATCTGCATGGAGGCCCCACCAGCGCTTTCTTGACGAGGCTGAGCGGAGCCAGGTGGCGGGCCGGCTTCGATCATTTCCGGGATGCCACCGCCTACAACCTGCTCGTCCCCTCTGCCCAACGGATTTTGAGCCGTGAAGGGCCGGTGCATACCACCGAACACATAGCCTCCTGCTTGTTCTGGCTGGGCGTGCCCCCAGGCGAGATACCTCCGGCGGAAGTTTACCCGTCGCCTGAATCCATCGCGGGCGTGCAGGAGAAACTACAGTCTATCGGATTGGAACGAGGAGCGGGATATGCCGTGATTCACCCGGTTGCTCTGTACGCCAGCAAGCAATGGACACCGCAGGGTTTTGCGGAGATTGGCGAGCTGCTGGAGCGTGAATTCGGGCTGCCTCCTGTGTATATCTGCGGTCAGGGTGAGTCTGCGCTGCTTGACCGGATTGAGCTTTTTGCGCGGCATCCGATTCTGCGCGCCTCTGGCTGGCCGCTGCGGGACCTGGTGGCGTTGCTCGCGGGCGCGCGTGTCTTTGCAGGAAACGATTCCGGGCCAGCCCACATTGCTGCGGCTGCGCGCATACCAGTGCTTGTGATCTTCGGCTCCTCCCATGCCGCCGTGTGGAAGCCTTGGAAGGCCGTGAACGCTGCGGTGGTGCAAAATGACTTTGATTGCAATCCCTGCCCGGGCGACCGCTGTGCCGTCTATGACGAGCCCCGCTGCATCCTCTCCATCAGCACGGAACAGGTCCGGGTGAGCCTGGAAGCCTTGCTCCGTTCTCGGGTTTCCACCCGAGCCTGACCGGGTACGATTTCCTGCGGATGGCACGGCCTGGGTAATGCGCCGGGACAGAAAGCATTCGGAAGCAGCCCGTGGGCTCCTATCCTGCGTTCTCCGCCGATATTCTGGATTCGTAATAGAGGTATCCGGCAAGCAGGAGAAAGAACATAATGCCTGCGATCAGCAGTCGCCTTCCGCGCGGGACGGGTGGAAGACCAGCCTGGATGGGAGGGAAGCTGAAGCTTTTATCACTTTTTTCCACCCACAGCGCGATGGTTTCCGTGTCGTTAATTCTTACGTTTACGATCACGCCGCTTCCCCGTGCGCGGGAGTCCGCAACGCGAAACTGGTGGACGGGTCCTTGCAGGCCGTTACGGCCCCAGTCTTGCAGGAAGTCGTCGAAGTGGTAGGAGGTGGTGGGTTGCCAAAGGCGGTAGGCTTGCTGGCAGTCCTCCTGTTGCAATGCTTGAAAAAACCGGCTGGCTTGGCGTTCCTCCGGGAAGTTTTTCAACTCAAAATAGAGATAGCCGGCAAGCATCAGCGACAATGCGATGCCGGCGATGAGTCGGCGCTTGCGGCGATCAGCGCGCAGATCAATCGGCTGGATGTGCTCAAACACTCAATACCCCTTTGTCTGGCGGGCCTGCCCGGAAGTTTTTCTCCCAACCCAGGCGCAGAATATATCATAACCGACCTGACTGTAAAAAACGGAGCAGGATGGAAGGCGCCCGAGACGTGGGCAGCTTCGGCTCGCCGCTTCTTGGACCGAGGAGGGTTGCTCTGTTCTTACTGATCGTGCTTTTGTCATGTGGGTTGGCAGGTTGGCTCTTTTTGTTCCTGTGGCACGCGCTGCAGACCCGGGGCACCGTCAAGCTGTCCGGGACCATGGATTTCCCGCTTCAGTCGCGGCCTCTGGTCTCGATATTGATTCCCGCCCGGAACGAAGCAGAAATTCTCACGGCGACCCTTCCGCGCTTTCTGGCGCAGGATTACGGCAACTTCGAGGTCATCCTGGTGGACGACGCTTCGACGGACGCGACCGCAAGGGTGGCCGCACGGCTGGCGTCGTCCGGTTCGGAACGCTTCCGGCTGCTTCGGGTGGATAAGTTGCCGCCGGGTTGGATCGGTAAGCCTCATGCGCTGGACGTGGCGTTTCGGGCGGCGCAGGGCGAGTGGGTGCTGGCTGCGGATGCGGATGTCCTGCTGCATCCCAAGGCGCTGCGAGCCGGCTTGTGGGTGGCGGAACAGCAAGGAGCGGACCTGGTCAGCATCTTTGCTTTTATGGAATGCGTTTCCTTTTGGGAAAAGGTGCTCTTGCCGGGCTTCAGCCTGCTGCTCGCCACCTTTTTTCCCTTGCGGAAGGTGAACGATTCCGGTTCCACTGTAGCTCTGGCATCCGGCGGCTATATCCTGATGCGGCGCCGCGTGTGGGAAAATCTGGGAGGATACAAAAATGTTCGCGCGGAGATAATCGAGGACCTCCATACGGCCCGGATTGTCAAGCACTCCGGCCGCCGTATTTTCGTCGCCTTGACCCGCGATCTGGTGCGGACTCGCATGTACAGAAATTTCGGCGAAGTCTGGGAAGGATTGCGCAAAAATGCATTCGCTGGACATCATTTTTCCATCCGGCGAATGCTGTTTTGGGTGGGTGGAGCCTGTCTGGCAACCTTACTCCCGGTGCTTGGTCTTCTTTATTCTGCGGCGTTGTTGCTGGGCAATGCCGGAGGAATCGGGGAGCAAGCGTGGCAAACCCAGGCTGTTTTTACGCTCTGCCTCGCCCAGTATTTTTTGTCCGGATTGCTGCATCTGCCCGTGCTGGCTTACTATGGCATCAGTCCAGGCTATGCGTTGCTGGCTTCGGTCGGCGGCATATTGTATATCTGTATTTCTTTGGACTCCATGATCCGAACCTTGATGGGGCAGGGAGTTTCCTGGAAGTTGCGGCAATATGGCAAGCCTCCGCTGTAGTCGGAGGACTGAACCACCGGGGATTTCGATCTGCCGCACGGCTGACCGACCAGAGCCGTTGAACGATACCGGACTGTTATTTCGGATTTGTTGCAGCCGGTGCCTGATGAGCGGCGGTAATTTCGCGCAGATGGCGTTCAGAGGATTCTTGCTTCCAGGATTCCGGAACAACGCCTATGCCGTCGGCAATCCGGTTCATGAAGTTGAAGTACGCCACAATAACCACCACATCATAGATATTCTGATCCGTAAAGCCGGCGGCCCGCAGACGGCTGATGTCTTCCGGCCGCACGTTGCCGGGGACATCGTTCAGTTTGCGAGCAAAGTCCAGCACAGCGCGGTCCTGGTCGTCCAGGCTGGCCAGCGACCAGTCATCCTTCTGCAGGGCGGCAACCAGGGCGTGGTCTCCCGTGGCGGCTCGGAGAAACTCTCCGTGCGAGACCACTCAATAGTGACAATGGTTCCAGCGGGAGACGGCAGTGGATAGCATTTCCTCCCGGCGGCGGCCGAGCGTGCTGCCCCCGAAGGTAACTTGATCGGTCAGCGGAACGATCGCCTGTAAAACTCCTGGTTTCATGCTGAAAGCCTGCAGAATCCGGGGAGGCCGTTTCAATTTCCGCTTCTTCTTGAGGTCTTCGTAGATTTCCTTTAATTTCCCCGTGGCTTGGCCGTCATCGATGGTTGGCAGGTAGCCCATGATCCCTCCAAGTTTAACGCCCTACCTGGCTTTCGCAGGCCAACTATATCAGAGTGTAGTGCTTGCCTCGAACGAGAGTTGCCTTCTAATACTTCCAACTGATCTTCTTACTTTATTTGAGGCTGTATGACGAACGGTGCAGCAGCGGGGGGTGTTTGAAATGCTTTCTCTGCTGCCGCTACCCCAGCGCCTTGTTCCAGAGAAAAGCCGCTCCCGGCCAGAACCGACTCCAGCGCGCTGAGCAGCAGCAGGACGCAGGAGGCGTTCGCAGTGAGGCCCATGAGGCCTACTCGCCAGATGCGGCCTTTCAATTCACCCAAGCCGCCGGCAATATCGATGCCGAATCGCTCCAAAAGGGTCGCCCGGACGCGGGCGTCATCGACTCCGGCCGGAATACAAATGGTGTTGACCGTCCAGGCGCGGGCCGCCGGGTCCTCGACGAACATCTTCAGCCCCAAAGCCTCCACCCCGCGAACCAGCGCCAGGTGACTCTGTTGATGCCTGGTCCAGGAGGTCTCCAACCCTTCTTCCCGCAGCAGCCGCAGGGCCTCGTGCAATCCAAACAGCATATTGACTGGAGGGGTGTGATGATAACGCCGTTCTTTTCCCCAGTAATTTTGGATCATGCTGAGATCCAGATACCAGCTTTGCACGGGACTTTTACGGTGAGACATCTCCTCTGCGGCTCGTTCACTGAGCGTGATGGGAGCCAACCCGGGAGGGCAGCCGATGCATTTTTGGGAGCCGCTGTAGCAAACATCCAGCCCCCACCGATCTACTTCCAATGGAAGTCCCCCCAGGGAAGATACCGTGTCCACCACCAAAAGCGCGCCACACTCCTCAGCGATTTCGCGCAACGGCTCAAGCGGCTGGCAGACTCCGGTTGAGGTTTCGCTGTGAACTGCTGCAAGAACCTTCAGCTTCTTTCCCCGGACGGCGTTGCGAATCAGGTCTGGATCGGGGGCCGCGTTCCATGGAACGTCAATGCGGAGTAGCTTGCCTCCGCATCGCTCAACCATTTCGCACATGCGCGCGGCGAAAATTCCGCCTACCACTACCGCTGCTTCATCACCGGGCTCGATAAAATTGACAAACGATGCTTCCATGCCGGCACTGCCCGTCCCGGGAAGCGAAAAGGCGATGGAATTCCGAGTCCGAAAGGCATACCGCAACAATTCGTGCAGTTGGTCCAGGATCGGCAGAAAGGCAGGGTCCAAGACGCTAACCACAGGCTGAATCATGGCGCGATAGACGCGCTGGTCCACTTCGCTGGGACCCGGCCCCATCAACAGGCGCTTAGGAATATTAACAGGGGGGAAACTACTATCCATTTATTGCTCCTCTGAATCGTTTAATTGGTTTTCCAGTGCCGAGACCCCGCCGCTTTTGGAAAGGGGATTACATAAGGGGATTACATACATGATTAGACGTGTTCGACGCGGCCTTGAGTGCTCCTCGTGCGGGGCATGCGTTTTCGACTTCGCGCTTAAGATTCGCGAAGCGGCACGGAGAGACGATTGCTTTGAGTCCTGTCAACCGGAATTAGTTTTTTGGCCCTCCGACTCGTGAGTATAAACCCGTTGGCCTTCAACTGAGCACTTCCAGCCCAATATTTTCTCCGAGATACTGCCAGCGGCTTCCAGCCGCTCTTTCCGAGTCCCCAAAAACCCATCGCCTCGGCTTCCAGAACCAGCTTTTTCAGACACCCCTCCATTCCCGGGGGATATCGGAATCATTTTATTGGGTGCCGCAGGCTAGGCTATCCCGACGGAAGCGACAGCCCATTTATCCGCCCCAGCATGCTGGCAAACAGCCGCCGAGTCAGATGGCTCTCTGCCAGCAATAGCCAATAGTAGCGGGCATGCTTAATCAGGCGTCCTCCGGTTTTCACCAACCGCTGCTGCAAGCTCGTCAAGGACCAGTTCCCGATTCTCTGTGGCAGCACCAGTCGCCGCCACAGATTTCCCAGATTATAGGCAATGATGGTCAGCCACAGCCGTACCTCGTTGGACCGGAACCGATGGCAACTGAGCCGCGTCATCTTCACCGCCTGCTTGCCTTCCTTAATCCACTGCTCTGCTGTCCCTCGCTTATTATAGAACCGCACCACCGCTCGACTCGGAAGCGTCAGGTTCGTCACAATGAACCCCACTCGCGGGAACAACTCCCCCGGATGATGTTCTACCTTGGCTACCACCCGTCGGGCCGTCTTCCAACTCTCGGCTTGGTACAGAAACCCCTTGTACTCCACCAACGGCTTCTGGCCCGGCCTTCCTACCGGACGTTTCAGCAACTCCTCGATGTCCCGCTGGAGGTTCTCGTTGGAAGGGATGCGGATGGCATACTTCACACCCCGCTTCTCCAACGCCTCGTAAATCTCCGGCTTCGCAAAGGCCGCGTCGGCACGAAATACCACCTCCTTGCCCCGCTTCTGCTGCCGCTCGATCTCCGGCAGGAGAAGTTCTTCCCATTCCTCGGCGCTGTGGACGTTGCCCGGTCGCAATTTGGCAGCCAGACAGTCGCCGTCTCGATTGAATAACAGCAGGGGGTGATAGCAGGTGGACTCGAAGTGCCCGTTGTAGGCGCTATTCTCCTGCTCCCCGTAGACCGGAATCTCGGTCGAATCCATGTCCAGCACAGTTCGGTAGTGCGAATGGATTGCTTCTGCTCTGCCGATCAGTTCCCGGTTCACCCGTGCCAGCCCTGCGAAGTTCCCTTCCTCAGCCAGCATCTCCGTCTCGAAGGTCTGCAACCGAGAAGTCAGAGCCGCCCCTCGATCCCAAATCTTCTCCGAACCGATCAGCCGCAACGCCGGGTCCTGAGATAGCCGCTCGGCATCGTTCACATCCTCGTATCCAGCCAGACGGCTGTAGACCGACTGTCGAAGTAGGTCCGCAAAAGACAACCGCGCATTGTTTGCCCGAGAGTCGGTCAAGTGCTGTTCGACGAGTTCATCGAATCCCAATCGCTCGTCCAGCTCTCGCACCAGAATCAGCCCACCGTTGGATGTCACTCGCGATCCTTGAAAGGCAACCCGCAAAAACCGGTTGAATGACAGTTGAAATGCCTGTTTTTGGCTCTCACCCATTAGGTATACACCTCCGGAATGCAATGTTGATGCTGGAACCCGCATCAATATTGATGTTGGAGGTTAGTCGAGGGTTGCTTCTACGATTTCAAACGGGAAATGCGGGGTCAACCCAATGTGCTTTTGGTTCTTGGGTAAATCTTGCTCTGCCACGACGAAGAATTCCCATTGGTTGATATCACGGTGATCGGCGTATCCGTCTCGGCTCTCGCCGTGCCATGCGAAAACATAAAGATCCGCCATACGTCCCGGAGAGTCCACCCATCGGCTCCCGTCCTGTGTCCAGTAGCCGGTGCGGGGCGCGATGTCGAAGCGGGGAACGCGACGCCGTGCGGGTGTCTTATGGTCCCATGATTGCCTCGCCGCGGCTTGCTTGACCTCGAGCCGGGCCCCGGACGTGTGTTGAATATCCCATGCAGCCCAGTCCCAGCCGTGCGTCCAGGTAAGCCACCAGTCAGTCCCGAGCGTAAACACGACCAAACATTCGACATAATCGGCGCGATAAACGTTGTTCATGACGGACGTATCGTACCGTCGCATAAGCATGAGCTGAATGCGCTGATGCAAGTCTGCGTTCCTTGGGTTATTATCCACTTCATCTTCATGCCTAGTCATGTATGTAATGCCCTTTGGAAAGGCCGTATCACTCTTTTCCAGGGGCTTTTCCTCCGGCGACATCTTACGCCTCTTCCTGGTATTCGAGCCCATCCAGACCCAGTTCCACCCCGGCCCCTTTTTCCCGAGCGAGTTGATAGATGCGAGCCCCCAAGGCTACGTCGCCCACGCCTTGACCGGCGTTATTTTTGAACAGGGTAATCTCGTTCGGAGCGGTTCGGCCGGGCGCCTTGCCGGAGAAAATTTCCGGAAGTTCCCAAACCTGATCCCAGTTCAGGATGCCCCTCTCCACCCGGTCGTAAATATCGGCTTGTTGATCCTGCTGCGCTTGTTCCCGGGAGCAGAGCACAATGCAGTCGGAACGCCGCACTGTTTCATCGTCCAACTCCTGGCGCTTCTTGCTGACGAAGCCGCCGCGCAGCAGTCCCACGTTACTGGCCACGATCGAAACCACATGAGCACCCGGCTGCAACCAGGCGCCGTCCATCACCGGCACGTTGGAATTGGTGGCCGCCACCACTATGTCGGCCCCCTCAACGGCTTCCCGTGCACTGTTCACCGCCTCGATTTTGATATCCGCGGAAGCCATCGTGCTGGCAAAGCCGCGGCGATTTTCCGGGTTGCGGCTATACACCTTCACGGTTGTGAGCGAATAAAGCTGTTGAAGGGCCAGCAGGTGGTATTTTGCCTGGGCGCCCGCGCCTAGCATGCCTACCCGTTGGGAATCAGGGCGGGCGAGGTGCTTGGTGCCGACCGCGCTGGTCGCCGCCGTTCGCAGGGCCGTCACGCCGTTCAGTGGAAGCTCCTTCGGCAGCGGTTCTCCCACCAGTATTGCCGTGAGTTCTCCTGTCTGGGCGCTATACAACACCTGGACGGGCCGGCCCCGCCGGCGATACCGTTGCGTGCCGTCACTCTGAATCTTTACATGCTCGCAATGAGTCATCAGGCCCGTCGCTCCCAGTCCGGGGACGCCACCCTGATGCACGCTGACCCGTACTCCGGAAGGAACGTGAACCCGCCGCCGGGGGGCATTGATTCCCGGCAATTCCGCCCATTGACGGAAACCCTCCTCCACGGCATCAATCGCATCTTTCATGCTGATCAACCGACTCATTTCGTCGGGACGAATCAAAAGGACCATTGCTTTCCTCCAGGCGGGGCAACTTTAGCATGACGGGCTTTTAACTGCCAACCACGCAATCGGAATTACCCCAGAAACAGAGTACCGCTTGACAAACCGATTCGCACCTGTATAGATTCTGCACTTTGAAACAAGGAAAAGCGCTGGCGGAAACTAGCGAAAATACAGAAGAGGAACTGCATTGGCTGGCCTTGAGATTGGTTTCAGGACTGGGCGCCAGGGTTGCTTTGCGCCTTGTGAAAACTCTGGGGTCTGCCGCAGATGTTTTCCGGGCGTCTTCCAGCGAACTGGAAGCTCTGGGCGTGGCATCCCACGTCGTTCGGAATATCGCAGCGGGCACGGTGTATGAAGAGGCAATTCGGGAAGCCGAACGAGCCAGGCAACTCGGCGTGTCCTTCCTGACTTACAAGAGTTCGGATTATCCGCCACTGCTACGGGAGATTTTTGATCCTCCGCTGCTTCTGTATGCGCGGGGCAATGCCGCTTTGTTGGAAGCACCGAGCATCGCGATCGTGGGAGCTCGCAAACCCACTGCCTACGGGAAGGCCATAGCCGAGAGGCTGTCTTCCGATCTGGCGATTCGAGGCCTTGCCATTGTCAGCGGACTGGCACGGGGTATTGATTCCTGTGCGCATCGCGGCGCTTTGGAGCAGAACGGCAAAACGATTGCGGTGCTGGGTTCCGGCATCGACGTGGTCTACCCGGCGGAGGGCAAAAAGTTGTTTGCCGAGATCGCTGAAAAGGGACTGCTGCTGTCGGAGTTTCCGGTCGGCTCGTTTCCCGCGCCGCAAAATTTTCCGATTCGCAACCGGATCATCAGCGGTCTCTCGCTGGGCGTGGTCGTTGTGGAGGCCGCCCAATATAGCGGGTCGCTGATCACGGCGCGGCTGGCAATGGAACAAAACCGGGAAGTCTTTGGCGTGCCCGGTTCTCTCAGCAATCGGTTCAGTTGGGGGCCGCACGTTCTCATCAAACAGGGGGCCAAGCTGGTGCAGGATTGGCAGGATGTCGTGGAAGAACTGCCTGCCAAGGTGCGCCAGAACCTTTCTTCTCAGCCTCATGCAACGGAAACGGAGAGCGAGGCATCTTTGTTTGCCGAATCTCTTACGGCGCCGGGGAAAGCAATTTATGACTTTCTGAAAGTCGATCAACCCGTTCATATTGATGAGGTTCTGGATGCTCTGTCGCAGTTTTCTCCTTCCTTGGTTTTGTCGAACTTGCTTGACCTGGAGTTCAAAAACTTGGTGCGGCAACTGCCCGGGAAAAACTTTGTGAAAACTTTTTAGAGGAAATGCCGATCTAAGTTAGGGAATAATAGAAAAGTCAGGTGTCTATGGCAAGGGTCATAAAAACCAAAAAAAAGACATCCGCAAAAGCAAAGGATGCAACTGCCGGCCCGGCTGGCAAGAAGACAACTGGGCGAAAGCCGGCTGGCAAATCCTTGGTCATTGTGGAATCTCCGGCCAAAGCTAAAACCATCCATCGCTACCTGGGTGGAAACTATTTGGTAATGGCATCGCTCGGACATATCAAGGACCTGCCCCGCAACAAGCTAGGGGTGGACGTGGAAGATGGCTTCCGCCCGACCTACCAGGAGATACCTTCCAGAGCGAAGGTCATTCGCGAACTCAAGAAAACGGTCAAGAATGCCAGCGTGATTTATCTGGCTGCTGACCCGGACAGGGAAGGTGAGGCGATTTGCCAGCACTTGGCTGAAGAGCTGCAAAACGGCAAGAAAATTCACCGGGTCACATTCAATGAGATTACCCGCAACTCCATCCGCAAGGCCTTTGAGAATCCAGGGGAAATAGACGGAAGGCTGGTGGCGGCCCAGCAAGCCCGGCGTATTCTGGATCGTTTGGTGGGCTATCAGGTCAGTCCCTTGCTATGGGACAAGGTGCGCAGGGGCATCTCAGCAGGCCGGGTGCAAACCGTGGCTCTGCGGCTCATCGTGGAGAGGGACCGAGAAATTCGGGACTTTCAGCGAGAAGAGTATTGGACCATAACGGCCCGTCTGGGCGCGCAGAGCCCGCCATCGTTCGACGCCAGGCTGGTTAAGCGGCAAGGGAAAGACGTGATCACCGGCGGCGAGAGCGGAAATCGGACCATCCAGGCTCAGTCGGATAAAGGAAAGTTTTTAATCGGCAGCGAGGGGGCAGCGCAGAGTATCCGCGACGCGCTGGCGAGCGAAAAGTTTGTCGTCGATTCGACCACTACCAAGGAGAGGCGCCGCAACCCGGTGCCGCCTTTCATCACCAGCAAGCTGCAGCAGGAAGCGGCCCGAAGATTACGCTTCAGCGTCAAGCGGACCATGGTGCTGGCCCAGCGGCTGTATGAAGGCGTGGAATGCGGCGCAGAGGGTGTTGTGGGTCTGATTACCTACATGCGTTCGGACTCGACGCGCGTTTCGCAAGATGCTCTGGCTGAGGCTCGCAATCATATCCGTAGCAGCTATGGCGATGCCTACCTGCCGGGAAAGCCGAATTTCTTCCGGAGCAAAAAGGGAGCGCAAGACGCCCACGAGGCCATCCGTCCGACCTCTGTGCTGCGTACGCCGGATCAAATGATCCCGTATTTATCGGAAGACGAAGCCAAGCTGTACCGGCTGATCTGGCAGCGTTTTGTTGCTTCCCAGATGCTTCCGGCTCTGTTCGATCAGACCACAATTGAAATTCGGGCAGGCGAATTCGGCCTGCGCGCCAGCGGGTCGGTCCGCAAGTTCGACGGCTTCCTGAAGGTTTACGAGGAAGCCACCGACCAGCTAAACCAGGTAGACGAGCAGATGCAGCACACCCTGCCTTCGGTGACGGCGGGAGAACGCCTGCAAATGCACCAAGTCAAACCGGAACAGCACTTTACGGAGCCGCCGCCGCGTTACAACGAAGCCGCGCTGGTGAAGGAACTGGAAGAGAAGGGAATCGGTCGGCCCTCCACTTATGTCTCCATTCTCAGCACCATCCAGGATCGTGAATACGTTCAGAAACAGCAGGGCCGCTATTTCCCCACAGAGCTGGGTACGGTCGTGACGGACCTGCTGGTGGAAAACTTCAGCGACATTTTCGATGTCGCTTACACAGCCAAGATGGAAAACGCTTTGGATGAGATCGAAGACGGCAAGCAGGAGTGGGTAGCGGCTCTCGGCGACTTCTATAAGAAGTTTGCAAAAGATCTGCAACATGCCAAAAAACACATGGCCAATCTGAAAACCATGGGCAAGCCGACCGACTTGGTTTGCGAGAAGTGCGGTAACTCGATGGTTGTGAAGTGGGGCCGCCATGGAAGCTTTCTGGCCTGCCTGGCCTACCCGGAGTGCACCAATACGCGTGAAGTAACTGCTGCCTTGCCGGACTTGAACGTCTCCGAGATTCGAGACCGGGAGCCGGATAAACACTGTGAAAATTGTGGTCGTCCGATGGTTTTGAAACGGGGGCGGTTCGGACAATTCCTGGCTTGCAGCGGCTATCCGGATTGCAAGACTACGCGCCAACTCGGCCAGGGCGAGAAGAAACCTGCAACTCCCACGGATGAAAACTGCCCGCAGTGCAACAATAAGTTAGTCATCCGGCAAGGGCGGTTTGGCGAGTTCACTGCCTGCAGCAACTACCCCAAATGCAAATACGTCAAGCAGAAGACGATTGGAGTCCAGTGCCCGGAGTGCAACCAGGGGCAGTTGGTGGAGAAACGTTCGCGGTGGGGAAAGACTTATTACAGCTGCGAGCGTTACCCGGATTGCAAGCACAGCGTCCGCGATAAACCCATTCCGCAGCAATGCCCTCAGTGCGGATCGGCTTTCCTGCTGGAAAAAACAAACAAGTCTGGCACCGTCCTGGAGTGTCCCAGCGCAAACTGCGATTACGAGCACGCCGCCTAGCATTTCCGGAGACGCGCTTCCGCCGGTGTCGCTCAAGCGGCGCTACATCCTGGGTGATTAACCTGTACCCGGCCTGAGTTCAGCCTCCCGCTGTGCCCGCACAAGCTGATATTGGGGTGCGCTATAATCAAGCTGCACAAAATTATCTCTTCGGGTCTGCCTTGACTTCCACTTTCCGGGTTCGTTTTGCTCCCTCGCCGACAGGATATTTGCATGTGGGAGGAGCCCGCACGGCGCTGTTCAACTGGCTCTTTGCCCGGCGCACCGGAGCCACCTTCATTCTGCGGATTGAGGATACCGATGCCGGGCGCTCCAGCCCGGAGATGGTGAAAGGTATCCTTGCAAGCATGCGATGGCTGGGCTTGGAGTGGGACGAAGGTCCTTTTTACCAATCGCAAAGGCTGGAGTTGCACCGTGCCACATTGCAGAAGCTGATGGATGCGGGCCACGCCTACCGCTGCTATTGCACGCCGGAGGATTTGATCCGGCGCCGTGCTGATGCCGCCTCTCAGGAGTGGAAGTACGATGGACGCTGCCGCTTGCTGTCGCCGGCCCAGAAACAGCGTATGGAAGCCGAGAGGCGTTCTTTTGCCATCCGTTTCCATGTTCCGCAGGCGGGTCACACCAAATTTCGCGACGCGGTGTTCGGGAACATTGAGTTCTCCAATGAAGAGATTGAGGATTTCGTGCTGCTACGCTCCGACGGGCTACCTACGTACCACCTCAGCGTGGTGGCCGACGATTGTGACATGCGCATCACTCACGTGATTCGCGGAGCCGATCATCTTTCCAACACTCCCAAGCATATCTTGCTGTACCGAGCCCTGGATCAACCGCTTCCTGTTTTTGCTCACGTACCGCTCATTTTAGGAGAGGACCGTTCGCGCCTCAGCAAGCGCCATGGAGCCACGGCCGTCAGCGCTTATCGCGAGCGGGGCCTGCTGCCCGAGGCATTCCGCAATTTCCTTGCGCTGCTCGGATGGTCTCCAGGTGACAACCGAGAGCTAATGCGAACCGCTGAGTTGATCCAGGCGTTTTCGCTGGAAGCCATCAGCAAGAGTGACGCCGTCTTCAATCCGGCGAAACTGGAGTGGCTCAATGCGGAATATATCCGAGCCCTCACTGCCGAGGAGCTGGCGCCCTGGGCGGAAGAAGATCTGCTGGCCGCCGGATGCTGGAACCCGTCATGGGGAAGAGAAGACAGGGAATGGTTCTTGGGTGCTCTGGAATTGCTGAAGCCGCGTCTACGGACGCTGAAGGACTTCTCCGGCTCGAAGAGAGCCTACTTCCGTGACGATTTTCTGTTGGATCCGGCTGCGATTCAAAAATTTTGGAAGAATTCGCTTTTGGCAGAGCTGTTGCCTGTCTTGGTGGAGGAGTTGGCTCAACTGCCACAGTTTGACGCCGAACAGGCGGAGAAAACGCTGCGGGCTCTTGCAGCCAACAAGGGTGTTAAAGCTGGATTGCTGATCAACGCTTCCCGGGTGGCCCTGACCGGGGAGGCCGTGGCCCCGAGCCTCTTTGCGGTGATGAATCTGTTGGGCCGGGAGAAGACGGTTGCACGTCTTCGGGCCGCTATCGATCATCTCCCGGCACAGTCGGAATAAATGATGCTGTTTGGGGGGCTGCGTCTTTCCGGCAACGCAGGCGTGAGTTCATCTTGCCGGAGGCGGCCCCAGTAAAAGCCGCAGAGGAGCTTACTCGCTTGGCGCCCCGTTGAGAAGGGCCAGCAATTCCTCCTCGATGATCTCCTTGCTCACCAGTCCCCTGTGCATGGAATAGTACTTCCCGTCCCGGTCCACCATATAGGAGGTTGGAAGCCCCAGTATCCCGCCGAACAGTTCGGTGGTCTCTTCATTTCCAATCAGCACCGTATAGGTCATCCCGTGCTTTTCCATGAAGGGTTTTACCACCTCTGCGCCTTCGTCGTCCAAGGAGATGCCGATCACCTCGAACCCTTGCGGTCCATACTGCTCCTGGAACTCCAGGAACCAGGGAATTTCGATCAGGCAGGGCTGGCACCAAGTAGCCCAGAAGTTGACCAACAGGACCTTGTCTTGAAAGTCAGCCATGCGAACCATGGCGCCTTCCACGTCGGGCAATTCGAAATCCGCCGCCTGCTTGCCGCGTATTTCTGGGACGAAAGGCCGAACGGCGCCGCCAGTTATCTCTGGCGCGGAGCCCTGCTGTAGCAGAAAAAGCCCCAAGGCTAATGCCGCCAAAAGCAGCCCTACCGTTATTAACTTTTGACTCAATTTTTTCTCCTCGGTTTTGCGCTGCGAGTCCGGCAAAATTTCTTTGTGCTCTTTCGTTACCTTGCCCCCGCAACCACACTCCTATGCTACAGCACGAAACGGTTCAGAAAGGCGAGATAGCCTGCCAGCCGCGTGAATTGATTGGTGAAAATCATAGCTCCCAGCACGATCAGCACGATACCGGAAAATATCTCCACTTGGTGCAGATGTATGCGAAAACGATTATAAAACTTCAGGAAGTGGTTGACACCCAGGCTGGTGACCAAAAAGGGAACTGCCAGGCCCAGCGAGTAGAGCGACAACAAAAAGATGCCTTCCATAATCGTCTCCCGGCTGGCCGCCACCCCCAGAATGGTTGCGAGTATCGGACCTATGCAGGGAGTCCATCCAAAAGCGAATGCCAAGCCGATGACCAGCGACCCCCAGGCGGAGGCCGGTTTCCCTGCCGAGTGGAACCGCTTGTCCCGGTTGAACAAGCCAATCTTCAAGATGCCGGTAAGGTGGAGTCCAAAAACAATGATCAGCACGCCGGCAATTTTATAGAGGATCGACATGCGCGACAGCAGTATTTGCCCCAACCAGGTCGCAGAGGCTCCCAGGCTGATGAAGACAATGGAAAATCCCAGGATGAAGAGCAGGGAATGGAGCAATATCCTGTCGAAGATTTTGGCGCTGTCCCCTGATTTCAGCTCGTCCACGCTGGCGCCGGAAATCATGGAGATGTAGCCGGGAACCAAGGGCAGAACACAGGGCGAGAGAAAAGAAATCAGGCCGGCGGCAAAAGCTGCCAGCAAGGGAACGCCTTCCATAAATTAATGATACCTCACTTCCAGATTACTCAATACTTCCGCGCCCGGCAGCTTGACACTCGACGGGACCATCCGCTATCGGGGACAAGCCTCGCGGAATTCTACGCGCACCATCTACCATTATAGATTGCGCCAAGGTCAAAAAGGTCCCAAAAATCAAGCACAAAGTCGATGTGTCATCTGACGCCCAAAGCATCATCCCCAGATTGGAGCCTCGGGAGCAGAGAAACCGTAGTCTGCGGCAGGCTACCGCCTGCAGTCATTCTTTGCGGCTCAGATGATCGCTGCTTCGTTCTTTTTTGGATATGGTTTCGGAAACGGCTGTGTAGTGTTCAAGGCGCTTCTTCCAGCACCTCGAACCGGGTTCCCCGGTCCACCCCGAACTGATCGACCAAGTTCACTTCGGAGGCGACCAATCGGACGCGCTGGTCCGGGTTGTCATTAAAATGCTGCACCGTAATTCCGTCGCGCCGGAGCGGCAGGTTCATTGCGTCTCCCTGTTTCCAGTCATATCGCACACCGTCCAGAATCGTGTGGCCTTTGCCCTCCCATACGTAGAGGACCTGCCCGCCCTGGAAGTGCAGACGCCCGCTGCGGCCGCCCGGGGGGATCTCCTGCACAAAGGTAATCAACGTGCGAATGGCGGTGTCTTCGAGCGACGGATGCAAGTACCAACGAATGTGGCCGAGACGATTTTTTTCCAGCGGGCGGTCCTTGGCTTTGACCACGACCACAGAGTTCTCTACCCGCTTGCGATGGCTGTCCCGCAGCTTGACGAGCTCTTCGAAGAGGTCCTTTTCCTTGGGTTTCTGTTTGTCTGTCACCATCTTTCTCCTTTAGATGATCTGTGTTCCGCTTAAAGATTTTGCTGCTGAGCCATCCACTCGGGGGACAATTCGGTCTGGGTCATTTCCGACGCGCCCCACTCCCAGATGGGAAGATTGATGAACGCGAGCCACATGCAGGGCTTGCCCGGCTCACTGTTGAAATGCTGGTGTTCCACTCCGTTTTCTTTGACGGGCAGCAAAACCAGGTCGCCCGATTCCCAGTCGCAGCGCACCCCGTCGACGACCGTATAACCCTCGCCTTCCAAAACAAATATGGCCAAGCCGCCCTGATGCCGGTGGCGTTCGGATATCATTCAGAAATAATAGCCAATCGTTGAGGCAGGTGTCTTTGTATGCCAGAGGATTCAGGAACCACAGGTTGAGCGCCTGTCGGTTGACCTCGAATTCCCGATCCTCTCTTCGGATCACTACCTTGCCGGTTTGCTGCCGTTCTTGAAATGCTTCTCGCGACTCATACAACTGTTCGTATGGAGACTCCTCTCTGGGTCCCCGTTCTCGAATTCTTTCTCGTTCCCTTTCTGCCATAGACATCCTCCAAGATTTACAATAGCCACACATTATCCCTGTCCGTCTGGCGGTTGTCCACTTGTTGTTGCGGGCAGAAAACAGGGAAGAACAAAGAATGGTTCCATGTTTCAAATTACAGACGGGGGCAGATGCTCGAAAGCGGCTGGTTGGATTGGCATGGAGTTCATCCCGACGCAATTGCAGGGGGCTGTGTCACTTCTGGCAATTGGCCGGATTTTGGGAGCTAGCCGTTAGAACGCTAGCCGCAGAAGCACAGGGGGGATAGAAACATGCGAGATGAAGATTTTCTTCTGAGTCTCAGTGGCTTAATTACGATGCAAAGCAGAAGACTGTCTTATGCGTCACCGTCGTTCGTGCGGGCTTTGATGTGCTCATAACGGTCCTCGGGATCGCTCTCCGTAGAAGTAGGAAGCCCGCGGGGCGCCCATCCGGGAAAGGTCATCTGGCCGAATGGGTCCAGTTCTCCACCGTAGCCGCCGCGCATGTCAACGACGTTTGTGAATCCGGCGGCGAGCAGCGTCTCGACCGCTTTTAACGACCGGCCACCTTTCTGACAGCCTACGATCAGCTTGGCGTCCTTGCCAAATTCCTTTTGGACGATCTCGGCAAAGTGGGGGTTTACTGCCATCGATCCCCGGAGCGGGTCGATTTCCAGGAAGGGAACGTTCTTCCCCCCCTGCACGTGTCCCGCATCAAATTCTCTGACCGTTCGCACATCCAAGTAGGCGTAGCTCTTATCGGAATCCAGGAGGGCTTTTGCTTCCTCCGGCCCAATTCGTTTGATATCCATCGCAGTGCTCCTTTGGGTATTGATGGACGCCAACCCGCTTTCGGTAGGAGTCAGCGGGGAAGCTGAAGCGGTCAGGAAAGAGTCGGCAAAAAATAAATGAGGGTTATTTTTGGAAATGCTCGGTGTTGATCCGCTCGTAGTCTTTCCATTTTTCCGGCAACTCGTCCAGCACAAAGATGGCCGTCACGGGACATACCGGAACGCAAGCCCCACAGTCGATGCACTCGACCGGGTCAATATAGAGCTGTGTCGCGGCCTCGAAGCCTTCCTCATCTTGCTTGGGGTGGATGCAGTCCACGGGGCAAGAGTCAACGCAAGCGGTGTCTTTGGTGCCGATGCACGGTTCTGCAATGATATATGCCATGGTTTACCTCTTCCACCCGGAGGCAGGGGGCACTCCAGGAGCTGTTTGTTTGCATTTAGCCGCCGGAAGCCTTTTTCAAGGCAAAGACGATGCGCAGGAGCCTAGCCCGATCCGGGCCCGGTAAGTCTCGGATACGTTTTTTGCTTGCAGACAGCAGCGAACCCAGGGTGCTGCGGAGCGCAGGAAATCTCCGCGCCAAGTCCGCGACCCGTTCGTCCACGGAGACTTGAACCCCCTGGCCATGAAGCGAACTGCGGGGAACCTTTCCTTTCGTTCCGCTCCGAGGCCGCTTGGGACCCCGGTTTTTTCTGCTGCTCAGGATCATGGGCATCACCGCTTCTCCCGCAGACTTGCTTCTGACCGTTTGGAACTGATTCTAATCATTAGAGTTGGTCCGCAAGGAGTCGGAATCAACTTCAACTGCATCCCCTATCCGGAAGCCTTCATCATCGTGGAACAAACATTATACTAGGCAAGTCAAGTTTGTCAACATAGTTATTTAACAAATATGTTTATTTTATTGTGAAATCCCCGAATGAAGACTTATACTGCCTATTGGCGGTAAAAGAGAGCACTATGACAGAGGAAGTGGGTCAAGATAGCACGCGGAAGAAAATTCTGCGTTTCATCAAGATCAAGGGCCGGCCTGCGATCGCGGAAATCAGCCATGCTTTGGGCATCACCCAGGTGGCCGTTCGCCGGCATGTGCTGGGGCTACAGAGTTCCGGACTGGTTCGCATGGAGATGGAGCGGCGCCCCAAGGGTCGTCCGGCAGCCCTTTGTCTTCTAACCGATTTAGGAGACAGCCTGTTTCCCAAAAACTATGACAATTTTTCCAGGGAACTGATCCAATGCTTGGCCAGTTTGGACGGGGAGGAAAAAGTCAGCCGGCTTTTTGAGGAATATAAAAACCGCATGGTGGCGCGCTTTGCCGGGCGCATGGAGGGAAAAAGCCGGGAAGACCGCGTCCAGGAAGCCGTTGCGATCCTTTGCGAGCAAGGCTACATGGCGGAGTTGCACAAGGTGAACGAAACGACGTTTCTTGTCGTCGAGCACAACTGCGCCATTGCGCACATTGCCCGGCAATACCCGCGGGCATGTGAGGAGGAGCTTTGTTTTCTGAGGCAATTGCTCCAGGCGGACGTCAAGCGGGACGCCCATATCCTGAAAGGCGACTTGGAATGCTCTTACCTTATCCAATTCCCGGCCAAAGACAAGCCTTCTCCCAAAGAAAAACAGGAACCCCTGTATAGCCGATAGCACGCTTTCCCAGCAACAAATTCCTTTCCGTTTAAACGCAATCAAAGTTGTATCGGGGTCCTTTCCGTGAAGCGTAACCGGGGGCCGGTCGGAGCGCGCTCGGTTCACTCCTTGTCGCAGGCAAGGGTTTTGGATTCAGGGGCCGCAGATGTTATAAAGTATAGTACTCCTAACGGATTCGATATCGGCGGTTCACCCGCGTCGTTCTGCCGTAAGCGGTGGCGGACCGCCGCCTGCGGCTTTGTGTAATTTTTAACTTTCCCGTTTGGAGCTTGTGGAATAACTGTGCTGGACTTGGCATTCGTGCGGAACAACCTGGAGTTAGTAGAGCAGAAGCTCTCCGAGCGGGGCGGCCCCACGATACTGGACGGGTTCCGCGAACTGGACCAGAAACGCCGCCAGACGCTGACCGAAGTCGAGACGTTAAAGAACCGCAGAAACCGTGCCGGAGATGAGATTGCACGCCGCAAACGCGACAAACAGGACACCCAAGAGTTGCTGCTGGAGATGAAAGCGGTCGCGGGACAGATCAAGTCGCTGGACGAGCAGGTACGCGAGCACGACACGCTGTTGAAAAAGTTTCTGGAAAATCTACCCAACCTGCCGCATTCCACCGTCCCGGTCGGCGCGAACGCGGAATGGAACCAAGAAATGCGCCGCTGGGGAGAGCCGCGGGGCTTTGCGTTTCCGCCTCGCCCGCACTGGGAGCTGGGCAAGTCGCTCGGCATCCTGGACCTGGACCGGGCAACCAAAATTGCCGGAGCCCGCTTTGCGGTTTACTGGGACCTGGGGGCGAAGCTCGAAAGGGCGTTGGCCAACTTCATGCTAGACGTGCACACGCGCGAACACGGTTACCGGGAGGTGCTGCCGCCGGCCATTGTGAACTCATCGAGCCTGTTTGGCACGGGCAATCTGCCGAAGTTTGCCGCAGATTTGTTTCGCCTGGAGAACACTGATTTTTGGCTCAGCCCCACGTCGGAGGTGTCGGTTACAAATCTTTATCGCGACGAGGTTTTGGATGGCGACTCCTTGCCCGTCAACCTGACGGCATACACTCCTTGTTTCCGCAGAGAGGCGGGTTCTTACGGCAAGGACACCCGGGGAATCATCCGACACCACCAGTTTCAGAAAGTAGAACTGGTGAAGTTCGTCCACCCCAGCGCCTCCTATGAGGAGCTGGAACACCTGACCGGACACGCCGAAGCCATCCTGCAAAAGTTAAAGCTGCCTTACCGTGTGATGGCGCTGTGCACGGGCGACCTGGGGTTCAGCGCGGCGAAAACCTTTGACCTGGAGGTGTGGGTGCCGAGCCAGGGAGAATATCGGGAAATCTCCTCTTGCAGCAACTTTGAAAATTTCCAGGCCAGACGGGCCAACATCCGGTTTCGCACAGGCGGAAAAGGAAAGTCGCAGTTTGTGCATACCTTGAACGGCAGCGGGCTGGCGATCGGCCGCACGTGGCTGGCGATTGTCGAGAACTATCAGCAGGAGGATGGCAGTGTCGTGATCCCTGACGTTCTCCGGGATTATCTGGGTGGCGCCGAGCGCATCACAGCCGACAGCGGTTTGCGCAATCGCGCGGGGAAATAGGGGCAATTCGCCGCTCTGTACCCGCGCGGAAGCAAGCCAGGCAGACGAACTGGAGAGCAAACCCGGCAGCGAAAACTGCCCGGACGGAGAATTGTTTCATGGCAGTGATTACCTACCACACGATCCTATCCGGTTGCCCGAAGGGCGAGCCGGAATGCTGGAAGGAATTTGCGCGAGGCTACAGTCCCTACGCCACTTTCGTTTTGGAGCATTCCTTCCCGGAGTTGAAACAGGATGTCGCCGGACACGTGGACCGCATCTTTGCGAAAACCCGTGAGGGGGATTTTTTCCAGGCTTTTCAAGGACGGCGCGAGCGCGAGTTTCTCCTGCACTTCCGGGAGCTGGTCTGTGACTACGGCTGGAGCCTGACCAAGATTCCGGAAACGCTCATTGACCGGGAAATGATCGCAAAGATCACCGATGGGTTTAGCCTGATCCAGCGGGAAATCTTGTGGGCGAGCCTCAAAGGCATCGATATTTCCTTAGCTCATGCCATCTTGCGGGTTGATGAATCGACGGTCACGGAAGTCTTCCAAAAGGCTAATGCCAATCTGCGGGGGTTGATGGACCGCTGGAGCGAGAACACTCTGGCCGGGAGCGGCCAAAGTCTTTTACGCGCCGTGCGGGATTGGGGCGGGCAAGAGTGCCTGGACAACGACACCTACGGGAAGATTGTAGACGGACAGATTTCCTGGCGGGACCGGGAGAAGGCGGAGCGGCACGTGCGCTCGTGTTTTTACTGTATTGACCGGTTCACCTCTTACCAAGAGGTGGTTTACTGTCTCCGCAAATTGCCTGCCGCTGCGGAAGCAGATGTGTCCAGGATCCTCGCCGCTGTCGGGATCAGCACAGAGGAAGAAAGGAAAGGCTTGCTTTCCAAGTTATTCTCAAAATCTCACGCGATGTGAGCAGCAGGAAAGTACGGCGCTGCAGTCGCAAGGCAAGCAGACGGCAGAGATGGCGAAGCTCGAGCAAAAGCTGTCGCAGGCGGTGCGGAACTCCCTCAATCTGCCCGATCTTCGCGTTGACGTCCGGCAAAACAAGTCCCGCCGGAGCTGGAGTTTCTGCCTGAAGGAAAATGGCGCCTGCTCGGACTGGCTGGAACTGGACGCCGGATCAATCGAAGTCATGAAGAAAATCGGATTGTTGCCTGCTATTCACCTGGGAGTCTTTCGTATCGCATACGACCTGTTGAGGCGGGCAGCCGGGTGAGATAGAGTTCGCAAAATAATTGTCCGGCCGCTTTGCAGAGGATTTCCCGCTTGGGTCAAACCAGCATACAACTAGGCGATTTTGAGGTTACGCCTGTGACGGACGGCTACTTCCGTCTCGACGGTGGGTCGATGTTCGGGATTGTTCCGCGCGTGCTGTGGGAAAGCAAGGTCACGCCGGATGAGCAGCATCGCATTCGCCTCGCGGTGCGATGCCTGCTGGTGCGGAACGGTCGGCGGACCGTCCTGATTGACAGCGGCCTGGGCAACAAGTATTCCGATGAATTTCGCGACCGATACGCGGTGGAGCAGCCAGTAACGCTGATCGATAGTCTGCGGGAATCAGGCGTCCGCCCGGAGGATGTAACCGACGTTATCAATTGCCACCTGCATTTCGATCACGCCGGATGGAACACAATCCGGAAGGATGGGCGGATCGTCCCCACTTTTCCCAATGCCCGGTACTGGTCCCAGCGCGGCGAGTGGGAACGTGCTCAGCTCTATGCGGAGCAGCGAGACCGGGCCAGCTTTTTCCCTGACGATTTTCTGCCTCTGGAAAAGGATAGATGGGAGCTGGTAGAAGGCGACCATGCAGTCCTTTCAGGAATGGAGATATTGCTTCTGCCCGGCCATACGCCGCATCTGCAGGGGGTCTTGCTGACCGCCGGGGAACGGAAAGTGGCATTTTTGGGGGACCTGATTCCAACCGCGCAACATATCCCCTATGCCTGGATTATGGCCTTTGACCTTCATGCCGCCGGGACGCTGGCCACCAAACGAAAAATCTTGCCGCGCGCCGTCCGGGAAAAATGGGTTTGCATCTTGGATCATGACCCGCATCTGGCGGCAGCACGTATTGTAGAGAAGTCACCGGGAAAGCTGAGCGCGATTCCGGCAGAAGAGTTTTCCAGCCACGGCGGGTAAGGCTCCAGGCAATTTTTTCGGAAAGCAGGGAAGGGAATTGCAAGGGAGCGGGCCGGTTATCTTTTTTCCGCCAACCACTGCTCATGTTCTTTGAGGATGCAGCGGTCCATAACCACTTGCAGGCCGGCTGCGCGAGCGTGGTCAGCCGCTGCCTGGTGAAAGACGCCTTCTTGCATCCATACTGTCTTCGCCCCCATGCGGATAGCTGATTCCACGACGGGCCAGACCAATTCGGAACGCCGGAATACATTCACCAAGTCCACTTTTTCCGGCACATCCTCCAGCCTTGCGTAGGACTTTTCTCCCAGTACCTCGCGCTCGTTCGGGTTGACGGGAATGATGCGGTAACCGCAACTCTGCATATATTGCGAGACGCCGTAGCTAGGGCGAGACTGGTGGCTGGAAAGTCCCACGACCGCGATCGTTTTGGTGCTTTCCAGAATATTTGAGAATTCACTCACGGGGAGTCCTTTTCTTCACGACTTGCTGCACCTCGGCAGGGGATAAATGACGGTACCGTCCACGAGCCAGCGTGCCCAAAGCAAGCGTCCCGATCTTCACGCGCTTCAATTTGCTGACCGGATGTCCGATCCTTGCAAACATATTTCTGATCTGGTTTTGTTTGCCTTCGCGGAGGATAATTTCGTACCACGGATTGGGAGGCTCCGCGCGGCTGGTTCGAGAAGCGGAAGTTTTGCCGCCTGGGGACCGGAGGGATCGGATGGTGGCCGGGAGGGTGCGGCGTCCCGCGAGCAGGATACCCTGGCGCAACTTGTCGAGGTCTTTTGCGGCTGGTATTCCGCTGACCTTCGCCCAGTAGGTCTTGGGAACACCGTGAGTGGTTGACGTGAGGTGATTCGCGAAATCCCCGTCGTTGGTCAACAGGAGCAAGCCCTCGCTGTGGTAATCGAGCCTGCCCACCGGATAGACGCGTTCTTTGACTCCCTTGAGCAGGTCCATCACCGTCGGACGTCCCTGCGGGTCCATCCGCGTCGTCATGTAATTCCGGGGTTTGTGAAGAGCGAGATAGACCTTGCGGCTGGAAAGCCTCAATGATTTCCCGTCCACTTTAACGTGGGCGCTGTCCGGGTCTGCTTTGCTGCCCAATTCGCGCACCACGTGGCCGTTTACCGTGACGCGCCCAGCAACGATCCACTCTTCAGCTTGACGACGCGAACCCCGGCCGGAGCGGGAAATAATCTTCTGCAGCCGCTCAAGCGCCATCGGGTTCCCCAGGGGCAGGGTTCGGGACTTTTTCAGGAGCAGCGCTCGAAACACGGGAGTCCGAGCTTGCCGTGGCGGCAGATTGGGCGGCTTTGGAGTGGAGTTCAGCCGGGCCGGGCTGTTCGGGGGTGGAATCGGTGACAGAAGAGGAAGAGGGCGGAGAGATATCGGAAGGGTTTCCGGTATCCGGCGGCTCCTGGGCCAGCTCTCCCATCGCCGCCCGGGTAATCTCCTCAAATTCTTGAAGGCTGGGCAACTCTTGGAGACTGCTTAGACCAAACTGCACCAGAAACTCTCGGGTGGTTTTATACAAAATGGGGCGGCCAAGGACGTTCTTCCGTCCGGCGGTGGCAATCAGTTTCTTTTCTAGAAGCGTCTTGAGGACGCTGGCTGCGTGGACTCCCCGAATTTGCTGGATCTCCGGGATCGTGATCGGCTGCCGGTAAGCAATGGTGGCCAGCGTCTCGAGTGCCGCCATGGAGAGTTTCACGGGAGGCTTCATATCCTTCACGAATTTTCGGATCGTCTCGTGATGCTCCGCCTTGGTAAACATCTTGTAACCGCCGGCGATCTCGCAGATTTCAATGCCGCGTTCCTCCCGGCCGTATTCCAGTTGCAGCGACTTGAGCACCTGGCGCACTTCGGCGGCTTGGACCCCGTCCAGAGCCCCGCAAATTTGCTCTACAGTGACCGGTTCGTCGGCGACATAGACGATGGCTTCCACGGCAACTCGCAGGGCTGATTCTTTCTGTTGTGTTGTACCCTCAGTTTCCATACTGACTCGCTTTGCTGCGATTTTTCCCTTGTCGGCAGCGGCGGCAGGGCATAGTCCGCCCGGCAGGGAAGCAAGCTATTGGTAGCTCTGATCTACCTCCGTCTGTGATTCCGAGTACACCGCAGCGAACATCGTGTGTCGGACGAGCGCAATCTCCCCGAACAATTCTTTCTGACGCGCCCGGACAGCTTGCAGGCGCACCAACTCCAGCAGCGCCAGAAACGAAACCACCAGAGCCTCACGCGAACGAAGACGGCTGAAGACTTCCCCCAGCACGACCGGTTCCGAGCGGGCGGCGAGCATGTCGCATATTTGCCGCATCATCTCGGCGACGCTGACCTGTTCCTCGGGAAAAGCGATCTCTGGTTTGTCCTTGGCGCGCTCCAGAATCTGCTGGAAAGCCTTCACCAGGTCGAAAAGCGTCACGGCCAGCCCCGGCTCTTCCTGCGGGTCCAGGAAAGGCTTTAGCGTCGGCGCCGACCACAGAGCGTTCTGCACGACATGCTTTTGATCGAGCATCTGGGCGGCGTTCTTGAACTTTTCGTGTTCCAGCAGTTGATGCACCAGGTCGGCGCGCGGGTCCTCCTGGTCGGCAGAGTCATTGGATGGGTCCGGCGGCAGAAGCATCTTGGATTTGATGTGGATCACAGTGGCCGCCATCAGGATAAACTCTCCGGCTGCTTCGGTGTCCAGTTGCTCCAGGTGTTGCTGAAGATACTCCAGATACTGCCCGGTGATCTGCGCGATGGGGATGTCGTAGATGTCAATCTCTTGCTTGCGAATCAAGTCGAGCAGCAGGTCCAGGGGGCCTTCGTAGCTTTCCAGTTGGACACGATACGGCTCGTTCATTGATTCACTCACTGCCGCGCTCCGGCGGAGGATTTTGATCTGCGTCCAAACTTCCTTTATCTGCCGGGACCGTCTTTTTTTGTTTCTGGTCTGCTTTGGTCGTTGCAGCCGTGGACTGATAATTTCGGGAAAGGTTCATGCCGGCGCGCACCTCCTCCATGGTCTCCTGCGCCGTCCGGCTGGCTTTCCGGGAGCCATCCTCCAGGATTTCCCAAACCTGCTTTGGATTCTTCTCATACTCAATGTGGCGTTCTTTAATCGGAGTCAGCGCCTGAACCAGGCTGTCTGCCATCAGTTTTTTATCTTCGACGCAACCGATTCCCGCTCGCCTGCATTCCCGGTCGACCATCTCGACGGTGGCGGAGGGCGAGAAAATCTTATGATAGCTGAACAGGGGACAAACGTCCGGATTGCCTGGGTCGGTCCTGCGCGCCCGTGCCGGGTCGGTGAGCATCGAGGAGACCTTCTTCCGGATTTCCTTCTCCGAGTCGTTTAAGAATATGGCGTTGCCGTAGCTTTTGCTCATCTTGCGGCCGTCGGTGCCGGGCAGGCGCGGAAAATTGGTCAGCATCGGGCGAGGCTCGGGAAAGATCGGACCGTAGAAACTGTTAAACCGGCGGCAGATCTCCCGGGTCAGTTCCACGTGAGCCACCTGGTCCTCCCCGACCGGCACGAAGTCGGCCTTGTAGATGAGGATGTCGGCCGCCTGCAACACCGGGTATCCCAGAAAGCCATAAGTGCCCAGGTCCTTGTCCCGGATATTCTGGCGCTGTTCCTTGTAGGTGGGCACGCGTTCCAGCCAGCCGAGCGGGGTGACTTGCGACAGCAATAAATGCAACTCGGCGTGCTCGAGGACGTGCGATTGCAGAAAGAGCACGGCCCGCTCCGGGTCCAGGCCCGCTGCCAGCCAGTCGGTCAGATTGTCCACGGAATGCTTCCGTATCTCGCTGGTGTCGGCATAATGGGTCGTGAGAGCGTGCCAGTCCGCAACAAAAAAGTAGCAGTCGAATTTTTCCTGCATCTCGACCCAGTTTCCGAGCGCGCCGACCAGATGTCCGACGTGAACTCCTCCGGTGGGGCGTAATCCACTCAGAACCCGCTGGCGCCGTGGAGAGTTAGATGGAGAGGACATGACGGTTCAGATCCTTAATAGAGAGTTAAAAAATCTCAAAAACGGCGAAAGTATAGTCGAGATTCCGCCGAACCAAAGAAGAGCGAAGAGCAAAAAGAAACCATATTCCTTAACGGGAGCAAAAATCGCTTGCGCGCCGGCTGGAAGCAATCCTTCCAGAATGTGGCCGCCGTCAAGCGGCGGGATGGGAATCAGATTGAACACTCCCAGAATCACGTTGACCACCATCAGGGAGTAGAGCATCAAGACCACCGGCATCAGCAAAGAGCCGCCCGGTTCCATGTTTCCGAGCCCGCCATAGCCGGTCAGCATCTGGTTCGCCGCCGGGGAAATGAAGCGGAGCGCCAGCAGCAGAACAAGAGCCGCCGTGGCAGCCAGGAAGTTGCTCGCCGGGCCTGCAGCGGCTATATAAACGTGGTCGCGGACAGGATTTCGCAAACGGGCCGTATCCACCGGCGTCGGCTTGGCCCAGCCGAAGATGGGGGCGTGCGAAATGGCGCCGAGCAGCGGAAACAGCACTGTTCCCACAGGGTCGATGTGCCGCAAGGGATTCATGGAGATACGGCCCAGAAGCCGGGCCGTGGGATCTCCAAAACGGTTCGCCGACCAGGCGTGGGCGGATTCATGGAAACTGATTGCAAAAAGGAATGCGATGATCTGAAAAAGAATCTCAACAGATGACAGGCTCAAATCTACTCCGCTACAGCAACCAACGTCCTGAAGTGTAAAGCTGCTGGCGACTGCATCCACCTTGTGCGAAAAGAAATGTTAGCACAGCAGAGCAGGGCGAAGTATAGTGGAATTTCCTCGTCGGATCGTGCCTGCCTATGATCTTGCTTGCGATTGACACTAGCTCCGCGCAGGGCAGCTTGGCTCTGGCGCGGGATAACGAACTGATGGAGACAACCGCTCTCCCGGCACGCCGTCACAGCGCTGCGCTACATGGGGAGATTGTTGCTCTGCTGGAGCGGCAGGGGCTGACAAGCAGCGATATCCAGGGATACGGGGTGACGGCAGGCCCTGGCTCATTTACAGGGGTCCGGGTAGGCCTGACGGCAGTAAAGGGGCTGGCCGAGGTGAGCGGGAAGCCTGTGGTTGCTGTTTCTACTCTGGAAATCCTGGCATCAGCAGCTACCACGCAGCTTGTTGCGCGCAGCGAATCGTCGGTGGCGGCTGGCGCCACGCTCTTGCCTGTTCTCGACGCCCGCCGGGGGCAAGTCTTTGCGGCTGCTTACCGCTCCAAAGGAGAATGGTTTCAGCCTTTGCTCAAGGAAACGGTATGTTCACTGGAATCATTTCTGGAGCACGTGCGAGAGGCGGGAGTCAGCGAACCGGTGTTTTGCGGAACAGACTTCGAACGCTACGGCCCGGAGATCGAAAAGGCGGGATGGGGAGGGGTACCCCGAGAGCCGGTTTCCCCTTACCTGGCAGGCTCACTGGCGCAGATTGCCGTCGAAAGGCTGCGGAAAGGCTTGGGGTCGGCGGCCTGGAAGATCGACGCAAACTATGTGCGTTCTTCCGACGCGGAGTTGTTTCTTAAAGGATAATTCGGATTCGCCCAATGCGTCCCTCGGAAATGGACCAAGTGCTGGCCCTCCTTGCCGCGTCGCCTGAAGCCGCTGGCTGGAATCGACAGGCGTGCGAGGAGGTGCTGGCAAATCCGGCGCGAGACTGCGGACTGGTGCGGAACAGGATGGCATTGTGATCGGTTTCGCCTGCTTCCGGGTAATGGAGCCGGAGGCGGAATTGCTCAATTTAGCCGTTCTGCCATTAGCCTGCCGGCAGGGCGCAGGCTCTCGGTTGATGGAACAAGTTCTCCGGGAGGTTGCTGAAAGGGGAATCGTATGCATCTTTCTGGAGGTGCGGGATTCTAACATCGCTGCCCGGCGCTTTTACGAGCGCCTTGGATTCAAACCCGCCGGGCGCCGGAGGAGATACTACGACCATCCTGTCTCGGATGCCGTCCTGCTTCGCTGCGACGTGCAAACCTCTGCCTGCGGAGGCGATATCCGAATGGCGGATGCAAGAAACTAGAGCAGTTCACCTGTTGGTGCAAACTGATCTTTGGCAGCCGTGGCAAATTGTTTTTTCGCCGTGGGCTTTTTTCTTGCCAGCAATGACCCGCGACGAGTAGGGCGTTTTTCGTGGCTCCCCCTGCCCGATATAGACCACCGAGAAAAATGCCGTAACTCTACCCACTGCACGCTGATGTGGCGGTGTCCAACCCCCTGTGCCTATACGGGTGGGGCGCGGCGTGTCCCCAAGAGGTCAGGCGGCAACTGCCTGTTTTTAAAGCACAGGCAAGAATGACTGTCGTTACTTGGCTCGGGCAGGGGCGCTTCGGTTTACTCGGAATCTTCGAAATTCTCGGGATGTTCGGGATCTTCGGCAGATTCGGTTCATTCGGTAGATTCGGAATTCTCGGAAGAATTTTGTTGCTCCCGGAATTTGCCGCGAGGGACAATCGGGCCGGAGGGCGTTTGCGAGGTTCAAGGCCTCCTTCTTTGGCCCCTTCCGGGGCTGATGCAGCGCGGCCTTTCACCCCCACGGCTGGCGCCGGGGGCTAGACTCTTGCGCCCCCGCTGGGGCTTCCCAGGCGTTGTGGGAAGCTATAGAGCGACTGTGAAAACCCATGCAGGGGGGAGGCGGGCGAGGTAAAAAAAGTATAAATTACGAAACAAAGCCAACAAGTCCTTTGGAATCAACATAAGTTCTTGGGAAGAGGTGCAAAAAGCCACCAAAAAGAGTAACGAAATCCCTACAAGAAGCCCCTAATAGGGGGTTATTCAATGGCTTTTAGGGCGGTTTGCCGGCAGGTGTAAATGAGGAATGACAAGTAAACGGAAACGCCTGTTGCTAGCTGTACAGGCCTTGCGGCCTGCACACTGAGGGACAGGCAGGAATGTCTGTCACTACCTGACACCGTGGCGGTATGCGCCTTGAAGAGAAATGTTCCAGGCCGACCGCAGGGGGTGTTGTTAGCAAGTTAAAATGTCCGGTATATGTAGCAAGTGAAATGTCCGCTTTCATGATTCTACCGAAAGTGATTTGGCGCTGACCGAAGGAGCCCGTAGGGCGACGGAGGTGAGCGCCAAATGGTGTTGTCGGGAAGCCACAGGGCTCCGCCGCCGACCGCCGCACCGGATCGCCACCCCCTCGGAGGAGTAGCGGCCCACCGTGTGCGGCCCATAGCCAATGCTTAACGTCCCATCCAGGTGTTCATAGACGGTCACCCGGCAGCCCGCCAGAGTCCCGCGCCAAGGAGTTTTCTCGATCTGGAGGAGGCGGTTCTCCAGACTGACCGTATTGTCCCGATTCACTATCCGCTGGTGCTGGATCGAGAAGATTCGCTCTAACTCCCGCCTGGCTGACGGCAAAAAGGCGCTGCCTGGTTGGGTGGCCGGCACGGCAAAGCGCCGGTTGAACTCCCCGATATAGCCCTCCCGCAGGAACCGATTCGCTGCCTCTAGCGTGATGATTCCCCGCAGGCGCAGTTCCTGCGGCAGCCGCCCTTGCCAGGTCCCGAAGTTCCGCTCGCTGCGTCCCCGCGCCTGCGGCGAATAGGCCGGAATCATCTGAATGCCCAGCTCCCGCAGGGCGCGGCCCGCCTGGGTCAGCCGTTGCCGATCCACCGGCTCGCCCGCCTTCCGGGTCAGGAAGAAATGACTGGCCCGGTCGCTATAAACCGGAATTAGTTTTTTGGCCCTCCGACTCGTGAGTATAAACCCGTTGGCCTTCAACTGAGCACTTCCAGCCCAATATTTTCTCCGAGATACTGCCAGCGGCTTCCAGCCGCTCTTTCCGAGTCCCCAAAAACCCATCGCCTCGGCTTCCAGAACCAGCTTTTTCAGACACCCCTCCATTCCCGGGGGATATCGGAATCATTTTATTGGGTGCCGCAGGCTAGGCTATCCCGACGGAAGCGACAGCCCATTTATCCGCCCCAGCATGCTGGCAAACAGCCGCCGAGTCAGATGGCTCTCTGCCAGCAATAGCCAATAGTAGCGGGCATGCTTAATCAGGCGTCCTCCGGTTTTCACCAACCGCTGCTGCAAGCTCGTCAAGGACCAGTTCCCGATTCTCTGTGGCAGCACCAGTCGCCGCCACAGATTTCCCAGATTATAGGCAATGATGGTCAGCCACAGCCGTACCTCGTTGGACCGGAACCGATGGCAACTGAGCCGCGTCATCTTCACCGCCTGCTTGCCTTCCTTAATCCACTGCTCTGCTGTCCCTCGCTTATTATAGAACCGCACCACCGCTCGACTCGGAAGCGTCAGGTTCGTCACAATGAACCCCACTCGCGGGAACAACTCCCCCGGATGATGTTCTACCTTGGCTACCACCCGTCGGGCCGTCTTCCAACTCTCGGCTTGGTACAGAAACCCCTTGTACTCCACCAACGGCTTCTGGCCCGGCCTTCCTACCGGACGTTTCAGCAACTCCTCGATGTCCCGCTGGAGGTTCTCGTTGGAAGGGATGCGGATGGCATACTTCACACCCCGCTTCTCCAACGCCTCGTAAATCTCCGGCTTCGCAAAGGCCGCGTCGGCACGAAATACCACCTCCTTGCCCCGCTTCTGCTGCCGCTCGATCTCCGGCAGGAGAAGTTCTTCCCATTCCTCGGCGCTGTGGACGTTGCCCGGTCGCAATTTGGCAGCCAGACAGTCGCCGTCTCGATTGAATAACAGCAGGGGGTGATAGCAGGTGGACTCGAAGTGCCCGTTGTAGGCGCTATTCTCCTGCTCCCCGTAGACCGGAATCTCGGTCGAATCCATGTCCAGCACAGTTCGGTAGTGCGAATGGATTGCTTCTGCTCTGCCGATCAGTTCCCGGTTCACCCGTGCCAGCCCTGCGAAGTTCCCTTCCTCAGCCAGCATCTCCGTCTCGAAGGTCTGCAACCGAGAAGTCAGAGCCGCCCCTCGATCCCAAATCTTCTCCGAACCGATCAGCCGCAACGCCGGGTCCTGAGATAGCCGCTCGGCATCGTTCACATCCTCGTATCCAGCCAGACGGCTGTAGACCGACTGTCGAAGTAGGTCCGCAAAAGACAACCGCGCATTGTTTGCCCGAGAGTCGGTCAAGTGCTGTTCGACGAGTTCATCGAATCCCAATCGCTCGTCCAGCTCTCGCACCAGAATCAGCCCACCGTTGGATGTCACTCGCGATCCTTGAAAGGCAACCCGCAAAAACCGGTTGAATGACAGTTGAAATGCCTGTTTTTGGCTCTCACCCATTAGGTATACACCTCCGGAATGCAATGTTGATGCTGGAACCCGCATCAATATTGATGTTGGAGGTTAGTCGAGGGTTGCTTCTACGATTTCAAACGGGAAATGCGGGATAAAGGGCGCAAAAGATCCCCTGCTGCTCGACCACCTCCCGCAGGGCAGCCAGCACCGTCCGCGTCGATTCCTGCTCTACCAGTTGCGCATAGTAAATCTCGCTGCTGGCATCATCCAGGACCACCAGCAGGTCATACCAGCGATCATCGACAAACCACCGATGCTGGCTCCCATCCAGATGCAGCAGCATTCCCGGCAACGGCCGCCGGGGCCGCCTCTGGCGGTGCAGGCCCCGCTTCCGCCTCCTGTTCACTAGCCCCGCCCCTTGCAATGCCAGCTTCACCCAGGTGTAGCTCAGCCGGAGGCCGTGCTCTTCCCGCAGCTTTTCGTGAAAGTGCCGCACGTTGAAGTCAAAGTACTTCTCCTGATACAGCCCCAACACCTTCTCCACCGTCCCCAGGGGTACCCGCCGCGGACTCGGCTTTCCCCGCCGCCGGTCAAACAGCCCGTCGTAGCCGTACTGCTCGTACCGGCTGCGCCACCGCCTCATCTGCCGGTCGCTGATCCCGATGATCTCGGCTGCCTGCCACCAGTTGATCCGCTTCCCTATCGCTCGCAAAATTACTTCTTGTATCTTCATCGCCCGCTCCATCGCAGCTTCCGAGTAGAACTTCATGCCACCTCCTGGCAAAAAGCCCTACCCTACGCCGCTCAAAGCGGACATTTCACATGTTAATTAGACCGGACATATCATGTGCTAACGACACCGGCCGACCGCAGGGGGTTGAAATTCCTGCCTTTCGGTGCTAGCGTAAGCCGTTCCATCACACAAGGAGGTGTTCTGTTTCATGGAGATGGACCTTCAGGAAGTGAAGAATCGTTTGAGGGCCACCAACGAAGAGTATTCCAGACTGGCAAAGGAACACTCGCAATATGAGCAACAGCTCGATGCGCTTTCCAGTCTACCCCACCTCACCGAAAACGAGAGACTCGAAGAAGTAACGCTGAAAAAGCGGAAGCTGTCCTTGAAGGACCAGATGGAAAGGATCCTTCAGCAGTACATCAAAACGGCAGTTTGACCTCTCCCAATGCCGACCCAAACTGCTTTCCCGCAGATCGGATTCGCGGAACCTGCGGACACGGTGCAAGCCATCGGGCAAGCTTCTCCACCGGGACCCTTTCTGCAAGGCTTCCCCGTCTGTTCGCAAGAGAAGGCGTATTTTTTGGGCATCCCCTTCGGGAGAAGCGGGTTGAGGCCTGCAACTGCGAGTGTAACTCTCGTTGGAGTGCTTTATAATAAAGGTAAGCGGAAATCCAGAGACTGAGAGGTGGATGCGGTTTCCAGGCACAGCAAGAGATTTCCGCCGGATGGAAAGAATGTTTTTTCTTTTTGACCTGATAACGTCATGATCAGGGATGGATTCCTATACGCTATTGCCCTCGGTTTATTGGGCGTTTTTGCCGCTATCGTGGCGGGGCCAGCTTGGGCGATTCCCGAGTTGCTCCTGGCCGCATTTGTCCTTTACTTTTTCAGGGACCCGGAAAGAAGGGTTCCGGACGAAGAAGCGGTGGTTTCTCCGGCGGACGGCCGCGTGGTCGATTTGCGCCAGATGGAATTGGAAGGCCGGAAGGTTTGGCGAATCAGCATCTTTCTTTCCATTTTCAACGTGCATGTAAACCGTTCACCTATCGAGGGTTTGATTCGCAGGGTTCACTACACGCCGGGCCGGTTTTGCATTGCCAGCCGGCCGGTGGCGTCCGAGGAGAACGAGCAGAACACGGTAACAGTGGAGGGAACGCACTATACCGTCACGTTCAAGCAAATCGCAGGCATCCTGGCGCGGCGGATCGTTTTCTGGAAAAAGCCGGGGGAGCAGGTGGCGCGCGGCGAACGAGTCGGCCTCATCAAATTCGGTTCGCGGGTGGATTTGTTTCTGCCCATTGAGCTTAAGCCGGCTGTTGCCGTTGGAGATCGAGTAAAGGGCGGGGCCAGCATCCTGGCGCGGCCCGGGGAACGGTTTGCGAAGGTCTTGCCGCCATCTTCTGGAACAAGCGGTGTGTCAGGAGGCTAAGCTTCCGTAGGTTCGTTGCGAGGTCACCATGGTCAGGGTCCGATCCCATACTGGCTCCCCCCGCCGAGGCGCTTACTTGCTGCCCAGCCTGTTTACGGTGGCCAACATCTTTTGCGGTTATTTTGCGCTGATCGAGTCCTTCAAGGCGGGCCTGTTGGTTGCCGAAGACCTGGCCGCGGCGGCAATGCACTTTGATATGGCGGCCAAGGCGATCGGAGTGGCAGTGGTGTTTGACGGAATGGACGGTTGGATCGCGCGCCAAACGGGCACCAGCAGCGCCTTCGGCAAGGAGCTGGACTCGATGGCGGACACGATCACCTTCGGCATTGCACCCGCCTTTTTGGCTTTTTCCTGGGGCATTCAAGCGGTCCTGCCAGTTGCGGAAACTCCGCTGATCCGGCACCTGGCGACCGCCGGGTGGCTGATTAGTTTTTTGTTTATCCTGTGCAGCGCAGCCCGGCTGGCACGTTTTAACATTCAGAGCAATCCGACGCCTTCCAATCCAGGCCGTCCCGGTCACAAGTACTTCGTGGGTTTTCCGACTCCTGCGGCAGCCGGCTTGGTGGCCGCGATTGTCCACGTCTATTCGGGAAATCCCATAAATGAGATGCTGTGGGTTCCGTTTTGGCTTGTGGTGTTGCTGGGCACCGCTCTGTTGATGGTCAGCCGATGGCGCTATTACAGTTTCAAGAATATCGATCTGCGGCAAAAGAGGAAGTTCGTCGTGGTGGTGGGAGTGGGCGGGATCGTGGCCCTGATCTGGTTTTACTCCAACGTAGTTCTCTTGCTGATTGCAGTAGCCTATCTGCTCACGGGCGTGCTGGGGAAGCTGAGACATCTCGTGCGCCAGGATCGGACAGAAGCCCACGCACAAGAGCGGGAAACCTGATTGCCGGGACGGCAACCACCCTATGATCAGAGTGCAGGGAGGTATCCCATAGGAACCTTTTCACAGCTTCTTCTGGGCGCGGTGGCTCTCAGCCTGCTTTTTGCTGCCGCCTGCGGATATCGCGTGGCGGGCAACGGCACTCCGGGACTGCCACCTTCCATTCAAACCATTGCCATCCCGCCCTTCCAAAATGAAACCTTCCGTTTTAAGATTGAGCAAACTTTAACCCAGGCTGTCTTTCATGAGTTCTTGACCCGTGCCTCCTACCGTATCCAATCCCAGGAGGCTGGCAGCGATGCCGTTCTCAAGGGAACGATTACCGCTATTTATTCCAGTCCGATTGTTTTCGACCCCAACAGCGGACGAACAACTGAAGTGTTGCTGACCGTCAGCCTGCGCGTGGTCTTGCTGGATGCCAGAACCCAGGAAACCATCTATGAGACAAGCGATTTCGTATTTCGCGAGCCCTATGAGGTGAGCACAGACGCTGCGAGCTACATCGAGGAAAGCCAGCCAGCCCTGGAGCGGCTGTCCCGAGAAGTCGCCGCCAGCCTGGTTTCGACCATCATAGAGAACTTTTAATGCAGGTCTCCGCTACGCGCGCACTCGAAAACATCCAGAAAGGAACCCTCTCGTCCGGTTATTTACTGTTCGGCAAGCAACTCTATTGGCGAGACCGGATTCATGAGGCACTGCGGAAAGTTTTCGGGCAGAACGGCGAGGGCATGGGCATCGCCGAGTTTGATCTGCGCCAGGACTCTCTCGGCAGGGTGCTGGAGGAAGCGCGTGCTCTGAATCTGCTGGCGCCACGGCAACTGCTGTTTGTCAGGAACGCGCAGGCGCTGGGCTCGCAGCGGCGGCGGAAGGCCGGCAAGGTCGCTGCCGGAGGCGACTCTCAAAACAAGGCAACGGATGACCTTTCCGCCTATTTCCTTCGACCCAACCCGTCCACCACCCTTGTATTCGAGATGATGGATGTGGATTTGGAATCGGACGACTGGAGGGAAAGAGAAAAAGCAAAAAACCGCTTGGCGGCCTTCGGCGACCTCTGTGACGTGATCCTTTTGGTTTCTCCAAATTTCAGAGAGGCCTTGGAACTGCTGCGGCAGGAGACGGCAGCGATGAAGCGCAAGATTTCTCTCGTGGCGGCTGAGCAACTGCTCGCGGCCTTTGATCGCGATATGAGCCGGATTCGCATGGAGTTAGAGAAAATTTGCCTCTACAACCCAGAAAAGGAAAGCATCGGGATGGAAGATTTGGAACCGATGGTTCCCTCTTTGGCAGGCAAGGCCAGCACGAGCTTAGCCGAAGCCATCGGCTCAGGTGACAGACAAAAGGCGCTCGAGATACTGGGGGAATTGGAACGCAGCGGGAAATATCCTCCTTTGGTAGTCTCCGAGGTGGCCCGTTATCTTCGCCAACTGATTTTATTAAAGGAGAATCGCGTTCGCGACCCCCGGCAGGCTGGAAAGGTTCTTTGGTCAGCCAAGCTTCCCGCCCCTCCGAATGTTCTGCCGGCTTTGTTGGGGCAGGCACGCAACTTTACCGGCGCTCAGTTGCTGCACGGCCTCCAACTTGCTTTTGAAGCGGACGTGGCGCTCCGGTCCAGCCCTCCCCGGGAGAAGATCGTTCTGGAACGGTTCATCCTTCAACTGCTTCATTCCCGGCGGGCAAATGCAGCCCGTTCGTGAGGGAACAAGCCTTTAACAAATAACCAGTTGCGAATGGGGGATGGAGGTATCCATTGAACGACCTGCGTCGTTTGCGGCAGCAAACGGAAGTCGGTTCTTCGATTACCGCTCCCCCCATTTCAATTTGTTGCGGAGAACCTCAAAGAATTCTTTCTGGGGAGGGCGCACTAAGCTGACCCAACTTGTAGAGAGGTCGCAGACAATCCGGTCTTCGTTATGCAGGGCCAGCCCTACCTGGCCGTCTACGGTTAAAAAGACCGATTCGCTTTCCGTTTTTACGATAATCTCGATCTTGGCGCTGTCCGGCACAACCAGCGGCCGGTTGGTGAGAGTGTGGGGACAGATGGGAGTGACAATAAAGGCTTCCACGGTGGGATAAACAATAGGTCCCCCAGCCGCCATGGAGTAGGCCGTCGAACCCGTCGGCGTGGAGACGATCAGGCCGTCGGCTTTGAAGACGCTAACCAATACGCCATCCACATAAGCTTCAAAGTCTGAAATCCGCGAGATAGCTGCCTTGTTGAGAACTACGTCATTCAAGGCATGATGGGTATTGCCAACGACTCCAGATCGGATCATCTGTACTCGCAATAGCTTACGCCTGTCAATTTGATGTTTTTCATTAAGAATTAATTCCAGGCTGGAGTAGAGTTCCCGTGTGGTAATGGCGGTGAGGAATCCAAGAGTGCCCAGGTTTACGGCAAGGATCGGAATGTTGCTGGAGTGGACATTGCGCGCGGCGGCCAGCAAGGTGCCGTCACCCCCCAAGACGATCACCAAATCACACTTGCCGGACAGCTCGTTCCGGGCGATTACCTCAGCGGGAAGGGAAGCTCGGTTAGGGGAATCCAGGCTGGCGGCCGTCTCGCGATCAAGATAAGCCCGGATGCCCTTTTCCTCCAGCCATTTCAGCAAGCTGGGAATAATCTCCTGCAGCTCGGCTTTTCGTGGTTTGGAGATGATACCTGCGGTGCGTATCGCCATGGAAGACTCTACTCTCTTGCCGTGTTGCCGGCTATTGTTGGCGTCCCGGGAGATTCATTGGGACCTGCGAAAATGGCAGCCAAAAAGAACTCCTGATTGCCGGAAGCGCCCCGGACCGGACAGAGCATTTTTTGGAAATCGGTGAACCCGAGCCGGGCGGCGGCAGTTTGAACATGGCTAACCGATTCCTCGTGCAGTTTTTCATCCCGGACAATGCCGCCTTTGCCAACCCGTCCCTTTCCGACTTCAAACTGCGGTTTCACCAGGATCAGCAATTGCGTTTCCGGCTCCGAAAACTGTACCAGAGACGGGAGTATCCGGACGGCGGAAATAAAGGAGACATCCATTGTGATGCAGTCCGTCTTCCGCCCGATCTGCTCCATTTGGAGATAACGGGCGTTGGTGCGCTCAAGCAGTGTGACCCGCTGATCCTGCCTTAAACGCCAGTCCATTTGGTTGGTCCCGACGTCCACGGCAAAGACCCGGACGGCCCCGTGTTGCAAAAGGCAATCCACAAATCCGCCCGTGGAGGAGCCGATGTCGAGCGCGACTTTGCCTCTGAGGTCCCAGCGAAAATGTTTCAGGGCAGCATCCAGCTTCAAGCCGCCCCGACCTACAAATGGGCGAGTTTTGCCCAAGACCTCCACGCTCGATTCCGGTTTTACCAGAGTGCCTGCTTTCTCGATCTTCTTTCCTCCAACCAGCACACGGCCCGCCATGATGACGGCCTGAGCTTTCGTCCGCGTCTCAAACATCCCCCGCTCCACCATCAAGCAATCCAATCGTTTCTTGCCAATGGCTGGCTTAGCAAACTGCCGGTTCAGCGTATCCATTTCTTTTGTCTTCAGGCTTTCCGGGATATCAGTAATTGAGCTAGTTGTTTCAGGATGCTATTCCTCTCCCCGAAAGGTTCCAAAGCATCCCACGCCCTGGCAATACATTCCTCCGCCATTTGCTTGGATCGCTCCACTCCATAAAACGCCGGGTAGGTGACTTTATTCTGCACGGCGTCTTTTCCGGCGGTTTTGCCCAAAGATTCGTAGGAACTCTCCACATCCAGCACATCGTCCATGATTTGAAAAGCCAGCCCCGCATTTGCGCCAAAGCAGGCGATAGATTCCAATTGTTCCGCGTTCGCTCTGGCGTCAATCGCGCCCAGCAAGACCGCCGCCCGGAACAGAGCACCGGTCTTGGAACGGTGAATATATTCCAGCGTTTCCGGCGTCACCGGGCCGTTCGGTGCCTCCAGGTCCACTACTTGGCCGCCAATCATACCATCCACGGTACCTGCCGCGCGGGCCAGCTCGGCTACGAGGGCGGCCCTCACCTCGGCCGGGGTATGCGGCAAAGTCGCCAGAACTTGGAAAGCCAGGGTCAGCAAGGCATCCCCGGCAAGGATTGCATTGGCCTCGCCAAATACTTTGTGGCAGGTGAGCTTGCCCCGCCGGTAATCGTCATTATCCAGTGTCGGGAGATCATCATGAATGAGGGAATAGGTGTGGATCATCTCCAGGGAACAGCCAATGGATTCGATGTCCGGATTTGTTTCGGTTGTGAGGAGCCGGGCGGCTTGCAGGCAGAAAATTGGGCGAATCCGTTTGCCACCGGCAAACAGACTGTAGCGCATCGCACGGTGCACAGTCGGTGGTTTTTCCGATTCTTCCGGCACCAGACGCTGAAGCTGCGCCTCAATCCGGTTTCGCTGTTGTTCCAGGTAAGAATCTAAGAGCACGGATTTATTCAGGTGGTTGCTTGTCGTCATCCAGTTGAAAAGGTTCTGCCGCCATCTTGCCGTCCCCTTTCTTCAACAGAAGCTCTACTTTGGTCTCGGCTTCTTCCAGTTGACGGCGACAGACTCCCGAAAGTTTCATTCCCTCTTCAAAAAGCTTCAGGGTGTGATCCAGGGTCAGATCGCCTTGTTCCAGTTCCTGAACGATTTTCTCAAGCCGTTCCAGGCTTTCCTCGAAGGTCGCTGCAGTATGTTTTTGTTGAGTCATCTCGGTTCGCTTTCCCGTTTCCATTGCCGCCTACGGGTTGTGGCTAGCTTAGAAGTCAACGCTGACAGGGCCGGGAGCGTGGGTGGCCTGTTCATCCGGTTTGCCCAGCACGTTCAGCACCTTCACAATCGTGCCGTAGCGGCACTGTAATTTTTGGCCGGGAAATCTCTAGGGCGCTCACAGCGTCCCGAATCGCCCGAATATGGTCCGGCGTGGTCCCGCAGCATCCGCCCAGCAACTTGACGCCGCTCTGGATGAAGCGTCTGGCATAGCTGGCCATGTACTCAGGGGAACAGTGATAAATGTTGCGTCCTCCCACGTTGACCGGCAGGCCGGCATTCGGTTGCGCGGCGCAGGGGAGGTTGTCGGACAGGGGCATTCGCTGAATCGTATCAAGCATAATCTTGGGGCCGAGGCTACAATTGCAGCCGATTCCGTCGGCTCCCCACTCGATCAGCTTTTCGGTGAACTTCTCCGGGCTTGTTCCGGAGAGCATATTCCCGTCATTATCAATGGTGACCTGCGCAATCACCGGCAAGTCACAGACGCGCTTGGCTGCCGCGATCGCCTCGCGGACTTCGTTCAAGTCGTAGAAGGTTTCCAAAAGGATGAGGTCCGCGCCTGCTTCCGCCAGGACATGGATTTGTTCCTGAAAAGTTTCCGCAGCTTTTTCTGCACTGCAGGGTCCCAGCGGTTCCAGACGAACTCCCAGGGGACCAACGGCGCCGGCAATCAGGGCTGCATTGCCGCTGCTCTGCCGGGCAAGCCGCACGCCCGCCTGATTAATCTCCCGGCAATGATCGCCCAGACCGTAGGGTCCCAGACGAAAGGCATTGGCGCCAAAGGTGTTGGTCTCCAATATCTCTGCGCCAGCCTCCACGTAAGCCTCGTGCACTTCCTTTACAAGAGAAGGCATGGAGAGATTCAGTTCCTCCAAGCAGCGGTTGCTGAAGACTCCTTTGGAATAAAGCATGGTGCCCATGGCGCCATCACACACGAACACCCTCTCTTGTAACTCTTCCAAAAATTGACTGGAGCGTTTTTTCATCGAAGTGTGCTACATGGCATCTTAAGCCAATAAACCTAGTTTCACGGCCACAGGCTGTGATGTAACCTCACTGCAAGTGGTACAAATAATCGGCCTGGTTAGTCCTAAGCACCCGCAGGTGCTCCAAGATTTCTTGTGTCGCGCGGGATTTATTGAGCGTATAAAAGTGGATGCCGGGGGCGCCTTTACGGAGCAAATCCTCGCACTGTTGCTCGGCGTGCCGGATGCCGATGCGCGTCACGGCTTCCAAATCCGTCCGGACTTCTTCAAGCTCCTTCTTCAGCGCCCCGGGGATCGTGGCGCCGCAAAGTGTGGAGAATCGCTGGATCTGAGCATAATTTGTGATGGGCATGATGCCTGGGGTGATAGGGACTTTGATTCCTAAGGCGCGTGCCTTGGCGACAAAGTCGGCGTAATAGGCATTTTCGAAGAAAAGCTGCGTGATGACGAACGACGCCCCAGCATTCACCTTGCGCTTCAGGTAACGGAGGTCTTCTTCAAAAGTCTTCGCTTCGATGTGTTTTTCCGGGTATCCGGCCACGGCAATGCAGAACCCCATCTTCGCCGCTTCTTCAACCAGTTCGTTAGCATGCTGAAAGCCGTCCGCTTCCGCCTGAAACGTGCTCTGACCTTTCGGCGGGTCGCCACGCAGAGCGATGACATTTTCAATCCCGCAGTCAGCCAGCTTGCTCAGGACCTCCCGGACCTCATTTTTGGAGTGGCCCACGCACGTGAGATGGGCCATAGTTTCAATGCCGACATCATGTTTGATCCGTGCGACCAGCTCAAGCGTTTTAGCCCGCGTGCTGCCTCCGGCGCCGTACGTGACAGAGACAAAATCAGGTTCGAGGCCCTTCAGGTGGATGACGGTCTCAAAAAGTTTAGTAGATGCCGCTTCGTCTTTAGGCGGAAAGAATTCGAAGGAGAAAAGCGGCCGTCCGGTGGCCAGCATCTGAGAAATTTTCATTGTCTAGCCGGAATTTCTTTTTCAACTCCCAACAGTTCCATACTATATGTTCCTGGGGCGATTTTACCGTATCTTTCAACAACCCCATAATCGCAAGATAGAGTTGTGGCCGCTTGCAAGATATAGCACGGCAGAGGCGTGGTTGAATCCCATGCGGCGCTTGCCTGCATGCAGGATATCCTTTCCAATGAGATGCTCAGGCTTCCGTCGAAAGAACGCTAGGGTTTGGCAACGAGTGGCCGGAAGCGACGCGACTTCATCTCCGCACGGGGCAGGGAACCCGGCGGCATGAATTGTAATCTCGGACGCAAATTCAGCCGCATTTGCATTTCGGAAACGATCCGGTTCCCCAGCGATTGCTGCTGGTCTTCCTGCAGGTTGTCTGTTTCCAGACGCAGCAACAGCTCATCCATTTCCCGGTCTCTCAGCACCTCGCCTTGAAATTCAACCACCTCGGGAAAGATCCGCAGGATGTTTTCAATCGCGGAAGGGAATATATTGATGCCGCGAACGGTAATCATGTCATCGGAACGGCCCAGGATTCCGCCCTGGAAGAGAGCAAAGGTACGACCGCAGACGCATCGCTGGCGTGTTACGTCCACCAAGTCGCCCGTCCGATAACGAATCAGCGGGGAACCGACACGTCCCAGGTTCGTCAGGACGACTTCACCCCGCTGGCCATCTGCGACGGGTTCGCCGGTCTCCGGGTCGATCACCTCCAAAATAAACTCGCTCTCATTAATGTGCGGCCCGAGTTGATGCTGGCATTCATACCCGGTGCCGCCGATTTCGGTCAGTCCGCAGTGGTCGTAGGCTTTGGCGCCCCACAGTTGTTCGATCCGGCGGCGGGTTGAGGGGATTCCGGCTCCTGGCTCTCCGGCATGGATGGTTATGCGAATTCCCAGGTTGGAGCTGTCGATCCCCATATTGCGCGCCACCTCCGCCAACCGCAGCGCATAGGTCGGCGTCGAGAGAAGAACCGTGGGGTGGTTGTCGCGGATGGCGGCGACCCGCTGCTCGGTAGTCTGCCCGCCGCCGGTGATGGCGAGGCAGCCCAGTTGCTGGGCGGCCTCAAAGCCTCCCCAGAATCCGAGAAAGGGGCCAAAAGAAAAGGCCACAAAGATGCGGTCGCCGCTCTGAACTCCCGCGCCACAGAGCACGAACTTCCATTGGTTGACAAATGATTGATAACCCTCCGGCGTGTCCAGCCAGCGCATGGGCACGCCGGTAGTCCCGGAGGTTTGGTGCAGCCGGGTGTAGGCTTCAAGCGGAAAGGTCAGGTTGGTGCCGAAAGGCGGATGAGCCGCCTGATCGGCAACCATCTCGGCCTTGGTCGTGAAGGGAATTTTGGAAAGCCGGCTCAGGGGCAGCGGTTTGTGAATTCCGGCGGCTTGCAGTTTCTGGCGATAGAAAGGGTTACTGTCCAGCACCTGCTGCAGCATTTTTCGGAACCGGCGTTGTTGCAATTTGCGCAGTTGCTCACGCGGCATGGTTTCGAGCCGTTGGTTATAAAAAGAAGTTTGTTTTTCTTCCGTCATGCGCTGTGCGTGCATCGTCAGCCTTTCTCCGGAGAGCGGGAAAATTTGCTCGATTCCAAGATTACAGGGTGCCGCTTCCCAAGCCTTTCTGAACCAGGGCAGGCGCCAGGAATGCAAAATTCATCACAGGGTCCGGGAACAGCCCCAGAAGGAAAGTTGCTGCCGTGCCGAGTGTCAGAACCAGCCTCACGACCGGACACACCGCTTTCATGCGGACCTGCCCTGCAGGGTCATGCAGCTACATGAAGACAATAACCCGCAAGCAATAGTAGGCCACGATGGCGCTGTTGAGCAATCCCAATAAGGTCAGCCACACTAATCCGGCACGAAGCGCAGCCCGAAATAGGTAAAAATTCCCTCAAAATACGCCGGTCAGTGGGATTCTAATAAAGGATAGCAGAAATACGGTCAGGCTGGCTGCCAGCAGCATCAGGATCGGAATGTAGCTTTGGATGCAGTAGTTTCGGAATGAATCAGAATGCTATAATCGCACAAGGGCGAGGCGGTGAGGCGGTCGTGAATATCTGGATCGGGGGCGGGAGATGTCAAACGTTTTCACCCGAAGTGTTTATGCCGCTGCTTCCCGCCGGATATTTGGAAGATGATAGGAAAAGATGATTTTCAGATTCAACAACGCCGTTCCCGGAAAAGTCGCAATCTATCACGTCCAGACGGAAGGCCGGGGACGGGCAAATTCCGTCATCAACTCCATCGTTGAAGTCGAAGGCTAATGTTGTTGACCGGGTGTGAACACCCTATGTTCCGCAGAAAGCACCCCTCTGCTGTTGCGCTGGAGGAGCCGGAAAATGATTGAAATTGTGATCAACGGCAAGTCCCGTCAAGTTTCACAACAAACCAGCTTGCAAGAACTCTTGCGCTCTTTAGAGCTCAAAGGAGACCGCGTAGCGGTGGAGTTGAACCGAAAACTGGTGAGACGTGAAGACTGGGAACAGGTCCGCCTCTGCCATAACGATCGTCTGGAGATTGTCCACTTTGTGGGTGGAGGTTAGCTCTCCGAAACAGGCGTGTCGTCACTCCTGCAAGGCCCCGGTACAACAGCTTAATTTGGGAAGCGAATGTGAACTTCCGCCTGCCGGATACCAGGGCAGTTACGGGTTGAGCTGGTTTAGCAGGTGGCCCAGTTTTTCTTGTTTGGTTTTCAGGTAACGCGCGCTGGATTGTTGAGGGGCCACCTCAAGCGGCACGCGTTCGTGAATCCGGACCCCGGCGTTCTCCAGCGCTTGCAGCTTGGCAGGGTTGTTGGAGAGTAAACGGACGGACTGCACCTGGAAGTATTGCAAGATGCCGGCGGCTAGTGTGTAGTGGCGGAGGTCGGCGGCGAAACCAAGCTGGCGATTGGCCTCGACCGTATCCACGCCTTGGTCTTGCAGTTCGTAAGCCTGCAGCTTGCTCATCAAGCCGATGCCGCGTCCTTCCTGTGCTTCGTATATGACAAAGCCGTATGGGCTGGCTCCCACCAGTTTCAGGGCCGTCTCCAGCTGGTCCCGACAGTCGCAACGAAGAGACCCAAACACATCTCCGGTTAGGCATTGCGAATGAATGCGGACCAGGGGGATTTCGCCCTGCCGGGGCTCTCCCTTCACCAGTACTACGGCGGTCTCCGGCGCCTTGCCACCCACTAAACGAAAACCACAAAGACGGAACTGGCCGAAAAGGGAAGGGAAGTCCGCTTCGGCAACTTTCTCCACCTCAATGTTCACGGAAGGAGTTTTGTTATCTGGCTTCACAGTTTCTATCAACCTGATTTGTTATTATAATGGACAACTCAGTTGTGGACAAGCCAGGTAGCTTCTCGGGCGGGATTTCGGCCGAGAGAGCTTCTTCCCGGTCCGGGAGCTTTACTTTGGACGGCACCAACACAAGAGAGTTTCTCCTCCTCATCCTTCTGATCAAGATACTGGTAGCGGCCTCCATCGCCAGTATTCTTGCACGATCTTCATATTTCAAGGATTTGCTATTCAAGCCGCAAAAGAGCTTTCGGGATCATCTGATTTTCGGTTTTTTGCTGGGGTTTCCTTTAGTCATTGGGGGCAGTTTGCGCGTCATCCTGCAGTATCAGGCGCTGGATCTGAGCCTGGAAGGAGCGGTGCTGGCTGGGGTCCTCTGCGGACATGGCGTGGGCATGCTGGTGGGTGGGCTGGCGGCGCTGCCGCTCCTGCTGAATCAGGAAATTTTGGCTCCACCGGTGCTGATCACGGCAGGAGCGCTGGGAGGATTCGCACGGCACCTGGCCCTGAATAAAGACGATATCTGGCATTTCTCTCCCTTTATTGATTTGAACATCTACCGTTGGTTCCGCAAGCGCTTCGGCTATCCGCGCGGCGACTGGCAAATGTTCTTCTTCCTGCTGCTGATTGTAATGGAGGCAGGCCGGATCCATCTGGGGCGGGCTTTTCCGGGGAGGCTATTCTACCTACACGACGCGTACCCTCCGGTGCTGATCGCCATCTGCCTGGCCACTATTGCTTCGGTTGCGATTCCGATGACGATTTGGAAAACCACACGCACGGAGCGTCTGCTGGAGGAGCAAAAGCGGCTGTTGATGCAGGCCCGGCTGGACGCCCTGACGGCACAGATCAATCCGCATTTCCTTTTTAATACCCTCAATTCCATCACCTCGCTGGTGCGCTCCAGCCCGGACACAGCCCGCCAGGTAATTATGAAACTTTCCAACATCTTGCGCAGGCTGCTGCAAAAGCATGAAAATTTCACCCCGTTGCGAGATGAAATGACCTTTATTGCGGACTATCTGTCGGTTGAGGTGGTGCGCTTCGGGGAAGAGAAGCTCAAGATCGTCAAGGAGATTGAAGAGCAAACTCTGCCCCTGATGGTTCCCAGCATGCTCTTGCAGCCCATCATCGAGAATGCCATCCGACACGGTTTAAGCCCTCGGCTGGAGGGCGGAATCATCCACATTCGCAGCTCTCGCCGCAACGGACGCCTGCTGCTGGAAGTCCGCGATAACGGCGTGGGAATCCCGCAGAAAACGCTCCAGCATATCTACCAGCAGGGAATCGGCATCAGCAATGTCCACGAACGCTTGCGGGTGCTTTATGGCACCGAATTCACCTTCCAGATCGACAGTTCGCCCGGAGAGGGGACATCGATCCAGATTGGAATTCCTTTGCTACAAAATTGAGCCGCGGCAAGGTTGCCCTAATTATGCATTTATTTTGCATGATGGGTGAGCTTGGATTGATTATTATCACAGGGCAAATTGTCATGGTACAAAACATACTGTCGGAAAATTTGTTTCTGCTTTCTGCTGGGCTATTTGCTATGCCAGGAGGCAATCAAGGAGCGCAAGGTGAACCGATACCGGAATAGGAGCTTGAAAAAGATCAGCGTGAGGAAAGGAAGCTTGGCCCTCGTAGCCTTGCTCTTATGGGCTACAGGCTGCGCCCCCACCGGAGAAAACGGCCAAACAGGATTGGAAGGCGCAGTTCGTGTGGACGGATCAAGCACCGTTTTTCCCATCACGGAGGCGGTGGCTGAGGAATTCCGGAATGTCGAGCCGCGGGTCCGTGTCACTGCAGGCATTTCCGGAACGGGAGGCGGCTTTCAAAAATTTTCCACCGGCGAGACGGATATCAATGACGCTTCCCGCCCCATCGCAGCGTCCGAGGCTGCGTTGGCTGCTGAAAACGGCATCGAGTACATTGAACTTCCCGTGGCGTTTGACGGGCTTTCCGTAATAGTCAACCCGGCGAACGATTTTGTGGACTCGCTCACCGTAGAAGAGCTGAAGCGAATCTGGGAACCAGGCAGCGAAGTGCGCCACTGGAGCGACGTGCGGAGCGGGTGGCCGGAACGCGAAATCCATCTCTACGGACCCGGCACCGATTCTGGAACCTTTGATTATTTCACACTGGCGATTGTTGGCCGGGAGGGCGCGATCCGGCCGGACTTCAGCGCCAGCGAAGACGATAACGTGCTGGTGCAGGGAACCGCAGGGGACCGGGATGCGCTCAGCTTTTTCGGCTATGGCTACTATCTGGAAAACCGTGAGAGACTGAAGCTGGTGCCGATTGACGGCGGCGATGGCCCGGTGATTCCTTCGATGGAGACGATTAGCGACGGAACCTACCAGCCTCTCTCTCGTCCGATTTTTCTCTACGTCAGCACTGCGGCAGCCGCGCGTCCCGAGGTGGAAGCTTTTGTCCGCTTCTACTTGTCCAACGCGAGTTTTCTGGTTGGGCAGGTGGGATACGTTCCCTTGCCGGAACAGGTATATGAACTGGTTCGGGAGCGTTTTAAGCAGCGGAAAGTCGGCTCGGTTTTCGGTGAGCAGTCCTCGCAGGTGAATGTCAGCCTGGAGGCGCTGCTTCAAGGGGAGCAGGAGTAGGGAATCGGAGGTTTTTTTGGGAACAGAGCCGTTTGGGACGGTTTCGCTCTCAGGCTTAAGGAAGAGCCGGAGACGAAGTTGGCAAGAAGAGGGCATCCAAACCGTCCTTCGCCTGTGTGCATTGCTCTCCATCGCGACTACTGCTGGCATTATTTGGGTTCTGGCCCGAGAAACGGTGGCTTTCTTTCGTGAAGTTCCTCTGGGGGATTTCTTTTTTGGAACACGCTGGACCCCGCTTTTTGAGCCCAGCTCCTTCGGGGTTCTTCCCCTGGTTTGCGGGACCTTGCTGGTTGTGCTAGGAGCCGGAGCGGTTGCAATACCTCTCGGGCTCGGCAGCGGAATTTTTTTGAGCGAGTATGCCTCCGACCGCGTTCACGGGCTGCTGAAGCCAGTGCTGGAGATTCTGGCAGGCATTCCGACGGTGGTCTATGGATACTTCGCTCTGACATTCATCACGCCGCAATTAAGCCGGATTTTTCCTTCCACCCAGGTATTCAACGCCGCCAGCGCCTCCGTCGTGGTCGGGATCATGGTGCTGCCGATGATTGCCTCGCTGTGTGACGATGCCCTTCGCGCAGTTCCGCAGACACTGCGGCAGGCGGGTTATGCGATGGGCGCGACCCGGTTCGAGGTGGCCAAAGAAATTGTTCTGCCGGGAGCCCTCTCGGGAGTGTTTGCTTCTTTTGTGCTTGCCATCTCCAGGGCGATTGGTGAGACCATGGCCGTTACGCTGGCCGCCGGCGCCACACCGAAGTTGACCGCCAATCCACTGGAGAGCATTCAGACCATGACCGCCTACATCGTTCAGGTCAGCCTGGGGGACACCCCGGCGGGAAGCCTGGAGTACCAAACGATCTTTGCCGTCGCCATGTTGCTTTTCGGGATCACTCTTATTATGAACCTGTTGGCTAACCGGATTCTGCACCGGTTTAGGGAGATTTACGAATGAGACATGGAGAAGGGACCTATTCCCGCAACCTGCCGCGGCGACAGGCAGTCGGCAAGGTGTACCATGTCTTGTTGCTGGGGGCCACCCTAGCCGGAGTGGTCTTGCTCGCCCTTTTGCTGTGGGATGTTGTCCGCCAGGGAATCGGGTGGCTGGATGTCCAGTTCCTGACAAGTTTCCCATCACGCTTTCCCGAACGAGCAGGAATTCAGTCCGCCTTGTGGGGAACTGTATGGCTCATTGGGCTTACGGCAGCCTTCGCGATTCCCGTTGGGATCGGAGCAGCGATTTATCTTGAGGAATATGCCCGCCGGAGCTGGATCAACACGGTGATTGAAATTAATATCGCTAACTTGGCCGGCACACCCTCTATCGTTTACGGCATCCTGGGGCTTGCCATCTTTGTCCGGTGGCTCTCCCTGGGCCGAAGTGTTCTGGCCGGTGCTTTGACGATGAGCCTGCTGATTCTGCCGGTGGCGATCATCGCCTCCCGGGAGGCCTTGCGTGCGGTTCCGGGATCAATCCGGGAAGCCTCCTTTGCCTTGGGTGCCACCCGCTGGCAAACGGTCCGCTCCCATGTTCTTCCGGCAGCCCTCCCTGGTATCTTGACGGGGGTGATCCTGGCGCTTTCCCGGGCCATGGGAGAAACGGCACCGCTCATCATGATCGGGGCGCTCACTTATGTGGCATTCGTTCCGGAAGGACCAATGGATTCCTTCACAACGCTTCCCATCCAAATCTTCAACTGGGCATCCAGGCCGCAAACGGAGTTCCATGACGTGGCTGCCGCCGGAATCCTTGTTCTGCTAGCCGTCCTGCTAACCATGAACGCGGCCGCTATCTGGATTCGTCATCGTTCCCAGAGGAAACTGCGATGGTAGTAACGCAAGTTCGCAACAACCATTCAGCCCGGGAACCTTCCGGCGGGAAAACTATTCTGGAGACACGGGGCCTCACGGTCCGCTACGGCACCACGCCAGCCGTGCGCAAAATAAATCTGTCTATTTCCGAGCAAGAGATCACGGCGCTCATCGGGCCCTCCGGCTGCGGCAAGAGCACCCTTGTGCGGGCTTTCAACAGGATGAATGAGTTCATTACCAACGCCGTCACGGAGGGACAGGTTCTGTATCGTGGGGAGAATCTGTATGGAAACGAGGTGGACCCGGTGGAGGTACGCCGCCGAATCGGAATGGTTTTTCAGAAACCGAATCCTTTTCCTGGATCGATCTTCAAAAACGTGGCCTGGGGGGCCCAGATCAATGGTTTTCGCGGTAACTTGGCCGAGTTGGTGGAAAGCTCTCTCCGTAAGGCCGCGCTGTGGGACGAGGTCAAGGACAAGCTGAAGCAGAGCGGCTTGGCCCTTTCCGGGGGGCAGCAGCAGCGGCTCTGTATCGCCCGCGCTATTGCACTGGAGCCGGAAGTGATTCTGATGGACGAACCTGCCTCAGCGTTGGACCCGGCATCGACTGCGCGGATTGAAGACCTTCTGTTCGAGCTGAAAGAGCGCTATACCATCGTCATTGTGACGCATAACATGCAGCAGGCTGCCCGGGTGTCGAACTTTACGGCGTTTCTTTCCCAAGGGCGGCTGGTCGAGTTCGGCCTGACGCAGAACATTTTTACCCGTCCGAAGATACGCGAGACCGAAGATTACATAACTGGAAAATTCGGGTAGGATAGCTTATGGCCAAACATTTACAGGATGCGATGAAGCATCTCCTGAAACGTCTGCTGACTATGGGGTCCATGGTAGAGAAAGCAGTGCAGCGGTCTTTGGTAGCGTTGGAGGAACGCCGGGGCGACATGCTTCCTAAAATTGTCGAAGGGGACCACAAGATCGACCGCTGGGAGGTAGGCATCGAAGAAGAGTGCCTCAAAATCCTTGCGCTGCACCAGCCCGTGGCCAAGGATCTCCGTTCCATTGCCGCGGTGCTGAAAATCAACAACGATCTGGAAAGAATGGGAGACGAAGCGGTCAACATTGCGGAGCACGCCGACTATCTGGCGGCCACGGATTCTATCCCGGTGCCGCCGAACCTCAAAGTCATGGCCGAGGCAGCCATGCGCATGCTTCAGAAGAGCCTGGAGGCCTTTGTGAACCGCGACACCAAGGCCGCCCGCAAAATCTGCAAAGAAGATGACGTGGTGGACCAATACAACCGCGAGGTCATTAATGCACTTCGCAAAATGATGCATGAGGACCCGGCAACCATAGAGCGCGCCACTCATCTGTTCTCCGTCTCCCGGCACCTGGAACGAATTGCCGACCATGCCACCAATATCGCCGAGGATGTGGTTTATATGGTCGAGGGGAAAATTATCCGGCATCGCGTAGAAGATTATTCCCGCCAGTCGGAGCCGTCGTAGTCACTGTCCGCGCAGGCCGATGAATACGTCCATGCTGCTGCAATTCATCCCTCCCCGCTAAACCTGCCCGCTGACCACTTTTCCATGCCTGCTGCGCTTGTAAGTTCGCACATCGAGTGCCTTCATCATTCTCTAACATATATTCGTGAGAACAATGCTTATTACAGAAGTGGATGCAGACTCTAAGCTATCCACCGAGCCTACTCATAAGGCCAGAAAAAAAGAAGAGGTTTGAAGAATGAAATTTGCGAGTGCAGTTGTGGCAGTCTTGTTTTGGTCGAGCATCTGTTGGGGACAATCAGATGCACAGGTTCCGGCCAGCGAGAAGCAGCCATCCATCTACCCAAAAATCTGGAAGTTCGCCGAGTGGCACAATAACGAGCAGAACCCCGTGCTCCAGAATCTGCTGTTCAGCGGACGATTCCAGTACGAGTATGCAACGGTCGATGCCGACCGAGGCTCGCATGTCGAGTGGAACGTCCGCCGTCTGCGGCTGGGCGCGAAATCGAAACTGTTCCGCACGTTCACCCTTCACGGCGAGGTGGAGCTCAACCCGCAGGAGGCCGACCCGCTTTACATGCGCTTCACAGACCTGTACTTGCAATGGAGCAGGAGCGGGCGATTAGCGCTGACGTTTGGCAAGCACGGCGTCCCGTTCACGGTGGACGGTTCCACCTCGTCCAAGGAGCTGCTCACGATCGACCGCAATAACTTGAGCAACAATATGTGGTTTCCGCAGGAGTACATTCCCGGCGTAAGCATTGCAGGCAAGGTTTCCGACTGGGTGTATCGCGCGGGCGTGTATTCGGCAGGCGAAGCGAATCGAGAATTCGGCAAGTTCAACGGAAGCGTCTTCAGCCTTGCCGTCGTCGGATATGATTTTGCGGAATCGCTCGGAGTGAGCGAAGCGCTGCTAGCCGCCAACTACATATACCAGAATCCGAACCCAAAGAACACCTTCACGCGGCAGCTTGAGCACATGGTTTCCGTCAATTTCAAGTTTGACGCGGAAAAGTGGGGCGTGCGAACGGATGTTTCGGCGGCGTCGGGTTACCTGGGTCAGAGTGACCTTTGGGGGATGGTGGCCATGCCGTTCTTTCGTGTCACCGACAAGCTCCAATTCATCAGCCGTTACACCTTTATCCAAAGTGATGATCGGAATGGAGTCCGGCTCGCAAGGTATGAAAACCGCGCGGTCTCAGGGCGGGGCGAACGGTACAACGAGCTGTATTTCGGCGCCAACTACTACTTCTACGGCCACAAGCTCAAGCTGCAGAGCGGCGTGCAGTTTGGGGACATGAACGATAGCGCAAACGACGGAGGGGCCTACTCGGGGGTCGCATGGAACACAGGCCTTCGGGTGAGCTGGTGAGGCTGCCGCCAACCAACCTGAATGTACTCCCCGGTTCCGCCTTGGGCCAAGGTCTAGGGCACGGCTTGCAACCGGGAACTCTATCCTCCACAAAGCATTGAGCTTCCAGTGAGGGTTGTCCAGAGCAGTGATCGTTCTGGGTGTTAGAAGGAGGGTCAGAAAATCGAAACAGGGTAGTTTCTTGTTGACTTCCCAGCGTGAGGTTGTTATGGTTGGAACCTTGTTAAGGTATGATGTTAAACCAATGCCGCGCTTGGCGATTGCAATCGGCAATCCAGGCGGGTAGAATTTCCCGTTAAATCAATAACCGGATAATCAACAGGAGGGTTGTGAGTTTATGGCCACCGCAAAAGTTGCAGTCCCGAGCAAAATTGATATTTCCAGCCTCCGAAGCACGCTGGATTCATTGCGCGACACAGATGATCTGCTGGTTTCCAATCAGGAAATCAATCCTGCTCTGGAACTAGCCGGCCTTGCCAAGAAGTTCGACGGCGGGGCGGCGATGCTCTTTGAGAATGTCAAGGGCTATCCTAACGGTCGTTTGCTGACCAATCTGTTTGCTACCGAACAGCGTGTTACTCGTCTGTTTGGCGTGGAAGACCCTAAAAAATTTAAGTTCCAATGCGTGGATGCCATCCACAACCCAATCCTGCCCACCGTGGTTCAGGACGCGCCCTGCCAGGAAGTCGTCATCGATAGGAACATCAATGTCTGGGATGTCATCCCAATGATCCAGCACACTACCAAGGATCCCGGACGCACCCTGGGCGGCGGCAATACTCTGGTTACCGGAAAATATTTCTGGGGCGGCGACCACATTAGTTACAACCGGATGAATTTCCGCGGTCCGGACTATTCCAGTTTCCAAATTTCTCCCGGCTCTCACACCGACATGGTCGCCACCGAGTGGTACAAGAAAGGCCCCATTCCCATGACGATCAACATGGGCGTACCACCGGCCTGCACGTTGATGGCGGGCGCCGGTTTTGTTTACATGGTCTTGTCCAAGGGATGTAGTGAGCTCGGCGTGGCGGGAGCCATGCAAGGTTACCCTGTCGAACTGGTCAAAGCGAAGACCGTGGATGCCATGAGCATCGCCCAGGCCGAATATGTGATTGAAGGGTATCTCGATACCACGCAGAAGGTCTGGGAGAGCGAGGAGGCGGAAAGGACTGGCCAGCAAGGAGTTCATCCATTCCACCCGGAGTGGGCTGGATATATGGGCAAAGCCTACCGCACCTACAAGTTTCAGGTCACCGGGATTACCCACCGCAAGGTGAAACCCATTTATTATGCGCTCATCGTGCATGCTTTTGACACACATTACGTGGACACCATGATGCGCGAAGCAATGTTTCTAGAGTTGGCGGACCGCGTCTGCCCCGGCCTTTGCGTAGACACCAACATTCCCATATCCTGCACGGATTGGGGCGGGGTAATCTTCCAGATCAAGAAGCGGCGCGCCCGCGATGAGGGCTATCAGAAAAATATCTTGGCGGCTGCGCTTTCCACGTCGCTCGGAATGCGCATGGCGCTAGCGGTTGATGACGACATCGATATCTACAGTCTGGAGGACATCATGTGGGCGATTGTCACTCGTATCGAACCCACCAACGGAATCCAGGTTGTTGCCCGAGGTGGAGCCGGTCAGGCTTTCCAGCCTGCCGAAAGAAGCTCTGCCGGGGACCGCGATTGGACGCGAACCAATATCCGGTTCGGCGGAGGAGTGGCCTACGATGCCACCAAACCCTTCATTTTCAATGATGCCTTTGAGCGTCCTCCGTATCCCGTAAATCAGGTAGACCCGTCTAAGTGGTTCAGCAAGGAAGAGATTGCCAAAGCCCAGAAGTCGATGACCGATTACGGGCGGTTCATGGCACGAACTGGCTTCTAGGGGGGCCGCGAAAAGTCGATGCTTGCATGAAGCCAGGCCGTTCCGATTGGAGCGGTTCTGGCTTCTGCTGTTCTGGCCTGACGTAAGACGGCCCTTCCTGTACTGGGAACTGAGATCGATGGGAAAATCTCCAACAGCAAATCCTGCTGAAAGTAAGGCAGCCTTGGCAGGCTGCCGCGTGCTGGATTTGACCACTCCTCTTGGGCATCTCTGTGGAAAAATCCTGGGTGACATGGGTGCGGACGTAATCAAGGTCGAGCCGCCAGCGGGAGATGCCGGGCGCTCTCGAAGCCCGTTTTACCGGGACGATGCCGGCAATGACCACAGCCTGTTCTGGCTTTCATACAATAACAACAAGCGCGGTGTTACCCTTAACTTGGAAACGGACGAGGGCCGCTCCATACTGGCGAAAATGGCGAAGAAAGCGGATTTCCTTCTGGAGTCCTATCCCCCTGGGTACATGGATTCGTTGGGTTTGGGATTCGAGAAGTTGTCCGCAGAAAACCACAAACTGATTTACACGGCGATCACTCCGTTTGGCCAGACGGGTCCGTACCGGGAGTTCCAGGGCGGGGACCTGGAGATCATGGCACTTTCCGGCGTCATGTTGCTCACCGGTTACCCCGGGCGGGAGCCGTTGCGAATTTCCCTTTCTCAGTCCGAGGCCTGGACCTCGCTCTACGCAGCCATGGGAGCCCTTACCGCACTCTCTCACAGGCAGGCAAACGGAGGACCCGGCCAGCTTGTGGACGTCTCGGCGCAAGCCGCCTGTGTCATCCTGTGCGCCCATGCTCCCTGGTTTTGGGACTACAACCGGGATACTCCCACCCGGCAGGGTGAATTCATGACGGGACGCACCATTACCGGCGCTAAGTTCCGCACGATCTGGCCCTGCAAGGACGGCTACTTGACCTTCATCATATACGGTGGCCCTGCCGGCCAGAAAACCAACTACGAACTGACAAAGTGGATGGACAGCTATGGCATGGCCCCAGATTGTATGAAGCAAAAAGGAGATTGGAAGCAATTCGATGTCGCCACCATCACCCAGGCGGAGGTGGACCAGATGGAAACGGCGTTCGAGAAGTTCTTTGTTAACATAACTAAACAGGAATTTATGAAAGGAGCAGTAGAACGTGGGATGCTAGGCTACCCGGTCTCTTCCGCCGATGACATTTTGGCCGACGACCATCTTGCAGATCGAAACTTTTGGCAACCACTGGAACTGCCGGGACGCGACCAACCCATAAGATTCCCAGGTGCTTTTGCCAGGTTTTCTGATATGGAGTGTAGTATCCGCTGCCGTGCTCCGCAGCTAGGGGAACACAACCAAGCCGTTTTTGGAGATGAAATGGGGTATTCTTCCCAGCAGCTCTCGCGCTTGCAAGCGGCAGGGGTGATTTAGCTTTTCCTACAAAAGGAAATATGAACAGCCAAGCTCTGGAAGGCATTGTCGTAGTTGAATTTACCGCTTTTGCGGCAGGGCCCTGCATTGCTAAATACATGGCCAATCATGGAGCCTTTGTTGTTAAAGTGGAATCGGCTAGTCGTCCGGAGGGTTTCCGGACACATTATCCTCCCTTCAAGAACAACATCAAGGGCTGGAACCGGTCTGGCGTCTTTGCCATGAACAACGACTGCGTCTATAGCGTCGGTTTAAACCTAAAGGAAACTGCCGGAGTGGAGACGGCTCGTAAGCTGGTCGCAAAAGCCGATGTCGTCATTGAAAACTTCACACCCGGAACAATGCAAAAGCTGGGATTAAGCTACGATGTGCTGGAACCCATCAACCCGCGGCTCGTCATGCTGAGCACTTGCAATCTGGGGCAGACTGGACCTCGTGCACGGCATCCGGGTTTTGGCTCGCAGCTTACCTCGCTCAGCGGATTCAGCCACTTGGCCGGAGAGGCTGGCGGGCCGCCGCTGCTCATTTACGGTCCATATATCGACTACATCGCTGTTGGCTATGGTTATATCGCCATTCTGGCGGCGCTCGAGCAACGCCGCAAGACGGGCAAGGGTCAGTATATCGACCTTGCCCAGTATGAAGGAGGGACACATTTTCTGGCCCCTGCGTTGCTGGAGCACCAACTGCTGGGAACAACGCCCAAGCGGCAGGGAAACCGTCACTCGGAGGCGGCTCCTCACGGAGTCTATCGCTGCGAGGGCGAGGATAGCTGGTGCACAATCAGCGCCATGGACGAGGAAGAATGGAAACGCTTAGTCGAAGCTATGGGCAGCCCGGAGTGGGCCACAAGCCTGCGGTTTGCGACCCAGCTTGCGCGCAAGGAAAACGAAACGGAGTTGGACAAGCACATCTCGCAGTGGACCGCCAACCGCAATGCCCAGGAAGTGATGGAAACTCTGCAAAAAGCGGGAGTCCATGCGGGGAAGGTCAATTCCATCCCAGACCTTTTTGCCGACCCGCAACTAGCCCATCGACGCTATTGGCGTCCTGTTGTCCACAAGGAAGTCGGACGGCATCACGTAATGCAGCCCGCCTACGAACTCTCGGCCACGCCTTGCACGGAACCGTGGCCAGAACCTTGCCTCTGTGAACACACCGAGATGGTTCTGGAGAAACTTCTGGGGCTTTCCAAAGCCGAGATCGAAGACTTGGCCCGCCAGGGAGCAGTTGAGCTGGCCAAATCACTCACCCCTGCCACAAGTAAATCCTAGAACGTTTTTGTGGATTGTGTAATCCCTCATAGCACGGCTTCAACCGTGAAATAAGATTTCTGGGCAAGGAAGTGGTGATAGTCCCTCAGGAGGCCCAATTCTCCGAAGTTATTTCCCATACTTGACATAATATATATTATCGGACGTTGTTGGTCAGCCAGGCTGGCGTTGCACATACGAACCAGGCAGGGTTCCCTGTTTGGATTCTTCGTAAAAGTTCTCGCGCCGCAAGAATCTGGTAGATTGAATATCGACTCGGATGATTGGATTGAGGATAATAGACCAACAAAGCCGTGTCGATCCAACTTTGTTTGCTCACCCGGCGTTCGGAAACCGCTTGCTGACGCTCACGGCTCTGACTCTACACAAACTACGAGAGCGCCCTGATACCCTATTGAAAAGTCGGATCGATCCGAATCGTGGTGAGAAAATCGTAGGTCCCTGTCGGAGACAGCTCCAGGTTGGTGAGCCGCCGGTTATAGAGGCTGACGTTTTCCATGTACCACAGATGAATATAAGGCAGATCGTGGTTGAGAATTTTCTGTAGTTCAGAATAGTGCCGGCTACGCTCTGCGAGATCGGATGCGGAGCGCCCTTGCTCAATGAGCCGGTCCGCTTCCGGGTTGGCGTAGCGACCTCGGTTGGCCCCAGCAGGTGGCTGCTTACTGGAGTGGAAGCAGTACTCAAAGATGTCCGGGTCGGTGTTGGCTCCGACCCAACGAAGCGAGTAGAAATCGAAGCGGCCTCTTAGAACATCGCCGTAAAAGGTGGCCCACTCGAAGGAGCGGATTTCGAGAGCTATGCCAATCTGCCGCAACTGTTCCTGCAAAACGGCGGCCAGCACCCTCGTGGTCTGGTCAGTGGAGGTCTTCATCTGTAAGTGGAGGCGGATGCCGTCCGGGCCGGGTTTGAGGCCCGCTAAGTCCAGCAACTCTTGGGCTCTTTCAGGGTTGTAAGGGTATGCCGGAACATCCTTTTCATAGGCCCAATGCTGCGGCGGCAGGATACTGTTCGCAGGGCGTACAGAGTCCCTCCACAGGTGGGTAATCAGCGCCTGACGGTCGATTCCGTGGGCGATGGCTTGACGGACCGGAAGAGTCAAGTCTTCATTTTCCATATTGAAGGCCAGATACTGGTAGTTTGTGCCGGGCTGCTGGGTGACCTCCAGGCTTTCTTCCTTGCGCAAGACCTCAACCATATCGGCACTGAGCGAATTCAGCAACAAATCGGCGCTTCCCTTCCTCATTTCGAGCGCACGCACGGTAGCGTCGGGAACGATCTTGAAGCGCACCCCTTCGATGTACGGAGACGCAGCCCAGTAGTCCGGGTTGCGCTCCAGGAGCACCTCCGCGTCCTGGGTCGCGCTGACGAAGCGGAACGGGCCGGAGCCGATGGGCGCAAGGGCCAGTTCCTGCGCTGCGCCTTCGGGGACGATGCCAATGGCTCCTTGCGTCAGGTTCCAAGGAAAAGAAGCGTAGGGTTCTTTCAGGCGAATGACTACGGTTGCATCATCGGGCGCCTCTATGGAAGCGACCTGCGCGAAGCTAGCTGCCTTGAGGCTAGGAATTTCTCCCGAGAGAAGGCTCGAAAACGTATAGCGGACATCGTGCGCCGTCAGGGGTCGCCCATCGTGGAAGCGGACATCTTCGCGCAGATGGAAGATATAAGTCAGAGGATCGGGCACCTCCCAGCTTTCCGCCAGCCAGGGTTGCAAGCGGAAGTTGCGGTCGCTACGCAAGAGACTGTCGAAGATCAGCGCTCCAATCCACTGCGATTGGGCGTCGGTGCCGATGCGCGGGTCCAGGTTCAGCGGAGAGGATTCGATCAGCATGACGACGGTTTGCAGGTCCCTCTGCGGAGCGCAACTAACCCCCGCCAAGCCGACCAGCCCGATTACAATGCCAAACAGCAGTAGCGCGGCATTCACTCCCTTATTCATTTGCATAAGCCACCTTTCCCAAAATAGCCGGATGCCGCGCGCCTGTTGCGGCACGGAGGCTGGAAGGCCTCCTGTTCAGCGTGTGATAGGCCAGTACGGCAAAGGCAATCGCCTCCTTGCCTCCGGAGGGGATGCCGGTGGAATCCGATGTGAAAACCCGAAGTTCCGCGCTTCCCTTTTCCTGGCCTGCGCTTAACCGCCGCCGCAGCTCCTTCATCAGAAATAGATTTTTCACTCCTCCGCCGGAAACAATGCAATCGTGAAGCGGAAACTTTGGCAGAACGAATTTTTTGACGCTGCGCGCGATCGATTCCGCCGTCAGGGCCGTGGCGGTGGCCAGCGCGTCTTTTCTTCGGTTTCGGGAAGAATTGAATTTGCCCGTTGCCAGGAACCGTTTCAGATAGTCCCGCCCGAACTGCTCCCGGCCGGTAGTCTTTGGCGGCGGGAGGCGAAAGTAGGCTCGCCGCAGCAGGCGGCACACCAAGGTTTCAGAGATGGTTCCCTGGGCCGCCAGCTTTCCAGCCGCGTCGTAATGCTGCTTCCCTTTGGTGGCGAGCTCAGCCAGGGCGTCGAGCAGCATGTTGCCGGGACCGGTATCGAAGGCGATCACCTCTTCCGGTGTTCCTCCGGCTGGAATGGCGGTGAGGTTGGCGATGCCTCCGATGTTTATGACCACCCTACCCCGCCGGGGGTGCCGGTAGAGGCGATAGTCGAGATAGGGAACCAGCGGCGCGCCACGCCCTCCGGCTGCCACATCTGCCGTACGAAAGTCGCCGATTGTGGTGACGCCGGTGCGCTCTGCGATAACAGCGGGCTCGCCGATTTGGAATGTGGATCGAACAGGCATTTCGCAATATCGGGAAACCTCGTTCTGGTGATAGACGGTCTGCCCATGGGAACCGATGAGCCCCAGATGTTTCTTCGGGATTCCGGCTTGGCGGCACGCTTTCAGGCAAGCGCGCGCAAAAAGTTCCCCCAGCAGGCAGTTCATCTGCGATATCTCGGATGCTGGAAGGGAGCTGCCTCCGGCAATTTTCAGAGTTCGGCGACGGACAGCAGGCGGATAGGGCACAAAATGAATAGCTCGGACACGAATGCGTGTTTGCCACTCTAGGCCAGTGATCTCGACCAGCGCCACGTCAATACCGTCGGCTGAGGTCCCGCTCATCAAGCCAGCTACCAACATGTATCCCTCTATAGCTTTCTTCACCTGATACGACCGTTAGTCATCGCTGACAGCGGAACGCGTAAAACTACCGTCGGCAGGCCCAACTACAAGAATCAGTTTCCTTGTTGCAGCTCAGAGTAATCGGAAGAAAGCCGCCGCTTGACATTGGCGGCAAACTCCTGGATCTCCCGGCGCAGACCATCCCAATCCGGCGCAGAGGCAGCCTGGGGCGGCAGGGCTAGTCGGTTTTGCTTGGCTGACAACACCTTTTCCGCCGCTTGTTCTACAACGGATCGGAACTTTGGATCACGGCGGGCTTCCTGATAAAGCGCGTCAACAGTCTTCAGAACGTTGCGCGCATAGCGGCAGACCAGGATCATGTCGCAACCCGCGCGCACGGCTGCGACTGCCGCGTCTTCTATCGTCCGATGCCGTAGTATAGCGCCCATCTCCAAGTCGTCTGACAGAACCAATCCCTTAAATCCAATACGGTCTTTCAGCAGTCCAGAAATAATTTCAGCAGAAAGGCTGGCGGGAAGCTGGCGGCCTGCCTTTGCAGCGGGATCCTCGGATACGCTCTTCAGTTCAGGGTAGCAGGCGTGCGGCACCATCATCATAGGCAGGGTTGCAGCCAGGGCGCGAAACGGAAGCAAGTCTTGCCGCCACAAGTCGGCTTCCGTCTTGCGGATGCAAGGCAGTTCCCGGTGAGTATCTTTTTGCCCGCCACCCAAGCCGGGAAAATGTTTTCCGCAACCCATGACTCCCATTTCGGCAAGCCCGGCGAGAAATTCCTCTGCGAAACGGATTATCTCCTCGGGCGAGTTCCCTGCCGTGCGGCTACCCAGCACGTTCTTGTATTCCGTGCTTGCCAGATCAAGCACGGGCGCAAAGTCAACGTTCAAAGAGAAGGCCGCCAATTCCCTTCCCACCGTTTTGCCCAAGCCGGTTGCGAGACCGGCCCTTGCAACGTCTCGAACCGCCGGCAATGGAGCCAGTGCCGCTCGCAAGCGGTCCACTTGGCCGCCTTCCGCATCGATAGCCAGAAAAGGTGGTGTTTGAATATGCTCACGGACTTGCCTTGCCAAGCCGTGAAACTCTGGAGCGGTCTTGATATTGCGCGAAAAAAAGATCACCCCGCCGGGCTTGACGCGGAGCAGCAAATCTTCCAGATCGCGGTTCCAGCAGTTTCCTTCGAAACCTATAATGAGGAGCTGCCCTAATTGTTCGCGAAGAGTCAGCATGCGTTCGGCCAGGAATCCAATAGCGATTATAGCCGAGGACTCTCAAATCCTCAGCGGGGACAGCAATTGTGCGCTTGGCGGAACCGGATGTAAATTATCTAACACCACCTTCGCAGCCTCTCTTATAATCGTTTGTTTACAGTCTGTGCAAGGAATGGCACGCTCTCCATATGATCCAGATTGCAAAGCGGCTCCGGCCACTTTATCCCTACTTGTGGCGATACCGGCGCCGATACCTGATCGGTTTTGCAGCATTGCTCTGCGACGTGGCCTTCTGGCTAGCCATCCCCATGATCATCAAGTATGCCATTGATGATCTCCAACAAGGGGTTACGGCTGACAAACTGGTCCTTTACATCCGCTGGCTGATATTCGCCGCGCTGGGTAAGGCATTTTTCCTTTTTTGGAAGAGGATCATCCTGATCGGCATCTCGCGGGAGGCGGAGTACGATCTGCGCAACGACCTGTACCGCCATCTGAACCGGCTTTCCCTCAGCTACTTTCAACGAAACCGCACCGGCGACATCATGTCCCGCGCCACCAATGACATGAATGCCGTGCGGATGCTGCTGGGGCCCGGCATCATGTATTCGATCAACACCTGCATTACACTGGCAGCGGCGCTGGCAATCATGATCAGCATCAGCCCTAAGCTGACGTTCTATTGTTTCCTGCTGATGCCGGTCGTCGTGGGGGTGGTGATATTTTTCGGAAGGCGGATACATGAGCGATTTGAAACTATTCAAGCCATGCTCTCTAACTTGAGCGCGAAGGTGCAAGAAAGCTTGGCCGGCATTCGCGTTGTTCGTGCCTACGCGCAGGAAGAGGCGGAGATTGCGCGTTTCCGGGAAGCCAACGAAGAGTATGTCGCCCGCAATATGAAACTCATCCGTCTGTGGGGAGTGTTTTATCCGTCACTCGAAATTTTGCTGGGGCTCACCTATGTGATGGTCCTTTGGATGGGCGGCCGCGAGGTGGTCAACGGAAACATTACAATCGGTTCCTTTGTGGCCTTCAACGCCTACATGGGACAACTGACCTGGCCCATGATCGCCATGGGTTGGGTTGTGAATCTGTTTCAGCGGGGCACGGCTTCCCTGAGCCGTTTGAATCAAATTTTTTCGGAGCAGCCGGAGATTGCAGACCGTCCGGGTCACTCCCCGGCGGCTTCCCCACACGCCATCGCGCAAACTGCCAAACCTCATGTCGACGAGGAAGGAGAAGGGGAACCAGCCCGTGGCGTAGACATCGAGTTCCGAAACCTTTCCTTCTCCTACAACGGCCAGCCGGTGCTGCACCGGGTTGACTTGAGCATTCCAGCCGGAAAAACATTGGCTATTGTTGGCCCCACCGGCAGCGGTAAATCCACGCTGGTGCATTTAATCCCTCGTCTCTATGAGGCCCCTCCGGGCACTTTGTATCTGGACGGGAAGGACATCCGAGACTACCGGCTGGAAGAGCTGCGGCGGATGATTGGCTTCGTGCAGCAGGAGACGTTCCTTTTTAGCGAGACCATCCGGGAAAACATCGCATTTGGGGTGGATCAAGCCGCAGACGAGCAGATTCAGCATGCTGCCGAAATCGGGGGATTGCTTTCAGATCTAGAAGATTTTCCCATGAAGTTTGGAACCATTGTGGGCGAGCGAGGCATTACCCTTTCGGGCGGTCAGAAGCAGCGAACCGCCATTGCCAGGGCGGTTCTGCGCAATCCTAAAATTCTGGTCCTCGATGACGCTCTTTCAAGCGTCGATACCCATACCGAGGAGATGATCCTCAACCGCTTGGCAGCCATCATGCGGGGCCGGACCACCATTCTGATTTCCCATCGAATCTCCACCGTGCGCGGGGCCGATCAGATCGTAGTGCTTCGTGAAGGCTCCGTCGTGGAGCGCGGAACGCATCAGCAGCTTCTCCAGAGCGGCTCCTACTATCAGGAACTCTATCAGAAGCAGCTATTGGAGGAAGAGCTGGAGCAGGCGTGATTCACTGACAGAAAGTTTCCAGGTTGAAGGAAGGCTGCATTGGCTAAGGACGACCATCACGAAGAAGAAATTCTGGGCAAGGCTTACGATAGCAGGTTGATGAAGCGCCTCTTGCGTTACCTGCTTCCCTACCGGGCTGTCGTCATGGCGGCTTCGGCTGCAATGATTTTGTATTCCCTGCTCCAGGTGGTAGGTCCCTTCCTGACGAAAGTTGCCGTGGACCGATACCTGGTGGCCACCGAACGCCAACCCACGTTTCTGGACTCCTGGCTCAGCAACGATTACTTGACAGGATTAACCCAGATCGCCGGGCTCTATTTGCTAACCCTGGTGGCGGTCTTTGCGCTGGAGTATGCACAGACCTGCTACATGCACATGGTCGGCCAGCGCGCCATGTACGACCTCCGCATGGAAATCTTTCGCCACTTGCAGCGGCTCCACGTCCAGTTTTTTGACCGCAATCCAGTCGGGCGCCTGCTGACGCGCGCCACCACGGACGTGGAGGTTCTGAACGAAATGTTCACCTCCGGCGTAGTGGCTATCTTCGGCGATTTCCTGACGCTGGTCTTCATCATTGCCGTGATGCTGAAGATGAACGCCGGCCTGGCACTGGTTACTTTTTCCGTGCTGCCGCTGATCTTCGTGGCTACCTTCCTTTTCCGCCGGATCGTTCGCGGATGTTACCGCCGCATCCGGGTGGCGCTGGCCCGGATGAACGCTCACCTCCAGGAGCACCTAACGGGGATGAGCGTGGTGCAACTGTTCAACCGCGAGGCAAAAAGCTTCGCCGAGTTTGAGAAGATCAATCGCGTCCACAAGCGCGCTTTTCTCGACTCCGTATTCGCTCACGGGTTGTTTTACCCCGCCGTCGAGGTGTTCAGCTCCACTGCCATCGCCCTGATCATCTGGTACGGGGGGCAGCAGGTTCTGGGAGAGACGCTGACAATCGGCATCCTGGTTGCCTTCATTCAATATGCGCAGCGGTTTTTCCGGCCCATCCAGGACCTCAGTGAAAAATACAACATTTTGCAGGGAGCGATGGCCAGTTCCGAGCGCATCTTCAAGTTGCTGGATACTCCGGTCGAGATCTCTTCGCCCCGGGAGGCTTCCACGCCCAGCCTGGTTTCCCCATCGAGCGGAAGCATTGAGTTCCGGAATGTCTGGTTCGCCTACAACGGGCCGGATTCCGGGCAGGACGCCGGGCAGGATTGGGTGCTCCGGGACATCCGATTGAAGATCGAGCCGGGAGAGACGATCGCAGTAGTGGGCCACACCGGGGCCGGCAAGACCACGTTGACGAACGTGCTGTTGCGATTCTACGACGTGCAGCGGGGCCAGGTTCTGGTGGACGGCGTGGACGTCCGGGAACGGGACTTGACCAGCCTGCGGCGGCGTTTCGGAGTGGTGCTCCAGGACCCCTTTTTATTCTCGGGAACGATTGAAAGCAACATCCGGCTGGGCTCCGACAGTGTGGGCCGCGAGGACGTGGAAGACGCGATCGAGGAGGTGAACCTCGGAGAATTCATCCGCTCCCTCCCGCAGGGATTCCAGGAGGAGGTTCTTGAGCGCGGCAGCACCCTTTCGGTGGGACAGAAGCAGCTCATCAGCTTTGCCCGCGCCCTGGCTCATAACCCACAGATTCTGATCCTGGACGAGGCGACTTCGAGCGTTGACACGGATACGGAATTCCGCCTCCGGGAGGCCTTGAATCACATGGTCAGCGGGCGGACGTCCGTGATTATTGCTCACAGGCTTTCCACCATTCAAAGGGCCGACCGCATTGTGGTGTTGCACAAGGGCGCTATCCGAGAGGTCGGGCCGCATCAACAACTGCTCGCCCAGCGCGGGATATACTGGAAACTCTACCAGTTGCAGTATAAAGACCAGGAGGTGGCTGTTTCCGGAGATGATTAATCGTTCGGGCGATCCAAGAGAGGTAACGAATGCGACCGTTGCAGCGGATTACCCGTTGCCGGGGGCCAATGAAAAACTGGCCAGATGCTCGAAAAAACCTGTGTCCCGGAACATCTGAAATTATGTCGGCGCAGCACGAAGCCTTCCAGATGGGCAGCGGCACCCACTTTATTTATCTTTCTAAAATCCCCGAGGCTTTCCAGAGATAGCAGCTAATCCACCCGCTGTGCTGAGTCCACGCCTCCACACGAAATCACTCATTCGTTGAGGCCGCATCTTCGGCTGGCCCCTGCGGCACGATGATCCAGCCGACGAGGTAAGTTACAAGCAACGGCAAGATGCCTGTCGCGAGACCCAAAAAGACAAGAAGAAGCCGCAGCAGGCTGGGATCGATCGAATAAGTTTCTGCGATCCCTCCGAAAATGCCGGCAATCGCTTTATTCGTTTTTGATCGATAAACCCGGTGATCTCAACGGGTCGATGCAACACTTTACCCTAAAGGAGAAGGTGAAGTGTATGCGGAAGAAACAAAAGAGGCAGCGGCGAAGTTTGACAGTAACGGAGCTGGTGGAGGTCTGGGATCGGTGGCAGCAGGGTGAGTCTTCCAAAGCGATCGGACGTGTGCTTGGGAGAGAACCGTCATCTGTGTACGCCGTGCTTTTGCGCCACGGGGGTATCCGTCCCCGCTCCCGATGCCGCTCACGCCGGGTGCTGACTTTGGCCGAGCGGGAGGAGATTTCCAGAGGCATTGCGGCGAAGCGATCGATCCGATCGATTGCCGTGTTGTTGGGTCGTTCCCCGTCGACCCTCAGCCGGGAGGTGGGTCGCAATGGAGGCTATGCCAGCTATCGGGCGTCGGAGGCCGATCAGCGGGCCTGGGATCGGGCTCGCCGCCCGAAATCATGTCGACTGGTCCGTTGTCCGCGGTTGCGTCAGCTTGTGGAAGAGAAGCTGCGAGAGGTCTGGTCGCCCGAGCAGATCGCCGGCTGGATGAAGCGCACGTATCCAGAGGATAAGTCGGTTCAGGTATCTCACGAAACGATCTATCGTAGCCTTTTTATTCAGGCCCGCGGGGCTCTGAAGAAAGAGCTGGCTCAGTATCTGCGGTCCAGGCGAACGATTCGCCGGTCCCGGCATGCCAGCCGGAAAGGCCATGGGAAGGGACAGATCGCCGACATCGTATCGATCCGGGAGCGCCCGGTTGCAGTGGAAGATCGTGCGGTGCCGGGTCACTGGGAAGGCGATCTAATCGCCGGATCGACAAACAGCTACATTGCGACTCTGGTGGAACGTCATTCGCGTTACGTGATGTTGGCGAAAGTGGCCAGCAAGGAAACAGAAACCGTTGTGTCCACGCTGATCCAACAGGCCAGGCAACTACCGACGGAACTTTACAAATCGCTGACCTGGGATCGGGGTCTGGAAATGGCGGATCACAAGCGGTTCACATTGGCGACCGACATTGACGTCTACTTCTGCGATCCGAAAAGTCCATGGCAGCGCGGATCGAACGAGAACACCAATGGACTGCTCCGATATTATTTCCCCAAACGGACGGACTTGTCGGTACACTCCCAGGAGTATCTGGATCAGATTGCGCGCCAGCTCAACGAACGGCCCCGCAAGACGCTGGAGTTTGAAACTCCAGCCGAACGATTCAATGCATGTGTTGCATCGACCCGTTGAGCTGGCACCGTTTCATGTCTGCTCTCCAACGAACGGTTGCAAAGACTCGTGGAGCAACGTTCTCCAAATCTAGAAGGACAATCGCAGGGCAAACTGAATCTGCCGGGAGGTGGTGGTAGTCCCTACAATTCTTCCTGCAATCGGGTTCCGGCGTCCTGTTCTCCCCGTGAAGACGAACGGCGGCGGTCCATTGCGAGGATCCAAATTAGTATGGTTCAGCAGGTTGAAAAATTCAGTGCGGAATTGCAGACGTATTCGGGAGTCCAAAGGGAATGCTTTCTGCAGGGAGATGTCCATATTGAACACACTCGGCGAAATGATTGTGTTTCGCCCGGCGTTGCCGAGCGTGCCGGGTTCCGGTATCGCGTACACGCAAGGGTCAAAATACCGCTCACGAGTTCCGAGCTGCTGGCCGGCCGGAATTCCCGTACAGCCAGCCGTGACACCTTTTGTGAGATTTGAACTCTGGCCGGGAAGCAGGTTGGGACGGCTGGCGGTGAACAGGAACTCCGGAGTTCTTACGTTGTTCCCCGGACTGAACGGAGCACCGGCGCGAAGCGACACAATGCCGCCAATCCGCCAGCCTCCAAACAGATGCTTCAAGATGCCGGAACTCCAGAAACGCATTCCGCTTCCAAGCGGCGGGACGAAAAAATAGCTGGTGACCAAACGGTGCCGGACGTCAAAGTCGGAAAGGGCCCGGTCCAGCGTCCGCTCCGGTCCATATTGTTCCACGCTGCCGAAAGTGTGCCGGGAAGTGTCGTCTACAGACTTGCTCCAAGTATAGTTTGCCCGCAAGGAACTACCCCGGCTGAAACTCTTTTGGGCGGACAGCTGCAGGGAATTATAAAAGGACTGCGCGTCGCTGTTGATTAAAACAATGCTTCCGAATGCGGGATTGACCGGACCCTCGTTGGGCGGCAAGAAGAGTGATCCGTCGGGTCGGGTGACGGGAACCGGAAACAGGTTGGTTTCATAAGTGCGAAACAAGTGATTGCCTCTCGCTCCCACGTAGGAGGACCGGAAATTCCAGCCATTGGCGAGGCGGTGTTGAAGCGCGAGGTTATAGCGGAACACCATTGTGGTGGAGGTGTTCCGATAATCCAATGTGCGGGCCATGAGGGAGACTCCCTGGGCCGCAGCCACCGCGTCGGGAAAGGTTGTAGAGGAGTCGAAGTTGGTCCGCACAGCTTGCTTAAAAAACGGCAGCGTGTTCTTTACCTGATCCACGAGGTATTCCAATAATTGATCGTAGTAAATTCCAAAACCACCGCTCAAAACCGTATTCCCGCCGGCACCGGGAGACCAAGTGAAACCAATCCGGGGCGCAAAGTTGAGCAAGGAAGGGTTGTTCGCTATCAAGGGGCCAATTTGCACATCCGAACCCCGGACTACGTCCAAAAGAGCGGAAGTACGCTCCGATTTCTCACGAATCAACGAGGTAAATTCATAGCGCAGGCCCAGATTGAGCTGGAGACGGGAAGCGACTTGGTAATCATCCTGAACATAAAATCCCAGCAAGGTCTGGCGAAAATGCTTTTTGTTATCCGAACCCGGCAAAGACACATCCAGTTTGGTGGTTCCGTCCGCTCCTGCATTCAGAAAACTCTCCAGATTGCTAAAAGACCACCTGGCCCCCCTGTTGAAATGAGTGAATGTGCTCCAGCGATAGAGATGAGCCTGCACTCCCAACTTCAGTGCGTGCGATGCCTTCTGTACCAGGATGTCATAGGCAAATTGAAAAGAGTCCATCGTCTTTCCGAGCGGCGTGCCGCCAGTCAAGCCGAACGGTGATACGCCGGCAACGGAGAGCATGCCGAACTCAGGGGCGTCCTGGACAAAAAACGCTGACTCGGGAAGATCAATTGATGTGATGCCCCGATCGTTTGCCACCGGGCGGGTCAACCCAAAGCGGAACGAATGCACAACTTGCGGACTGGCGACATGCGACGCGACCAGGGTAAAGTATTGCTGCCGGCTTTCCGACAATCTCCGAAACAGAAACATAGGCTGGGTGGAGTGACTGGCGGCGTCATCAAACGTATAGCGGACGAAAAGGCTATCCCGACCGGAAATCTTATGATCCAGGCGGATCGTAAGAAAATTTTCGCTGGTCGGCAAGAATACGGAAGTCCGGTTTTCGTTGACTCCGTTGCCCGTGGGACCCAAGTTAGGCATAGGGTAAAGGTCCAGGAAGGGTTTCACTCTCGGGCTCACGGAAACTCTGCGAATTTCTTTTCCGGTTGCGTCCGTAATGATCCCCTGCCTAGCCAGAGCATTCGGGAAGAAATCAACTGAAGTTTCCGTCAGCCGGTCGCGCATTCCCTCGAAACTGGCCATGAAAAACGTTGTGTCCTTCCGCACCGGGCCCGTCAACGCGAATCCGAATTGGTTCCGCTTGAAGGGAGTCGGCTCAGCACCGGGGTCAAAAAAATTTCGCGCGTCCAGCTTGCTGTTGCGAAAATACTCAAAGAAGCTTCCATGCCACTCCGGCGTGCCGGAGCGAGTGATCGAATTCAGCACCCCTCCGCTGCCGCGTCCGTATTCAGCACTGTATGTGGTGCTGTATACGCGAACGCGAAATATCGTATCCGAGCCCAGTTGTACGCCTGCGGCGCTGCGGGGAACCCGGTTACTGGCATCCATGATGTTTGTCCCATCCAGCAGAAAAGTGTTGGAAGTTGAACGCCCTCCCGCCACGCTCAGGCCGCCTCCGCCAACGCCTCTGGAGGCCGAAGCGGCAAACGGACTGCTCACCGCGCCCTGCAAGGTTGCCAGTTGGCTGTAGCTGCGGCCGTTTAGAGGAAGCCCAGCCAGCTGGCTTTCGCTGATTGCATTCGAGACGTTTGCAGAAGAGGATTCCGCTGCTCCCGCTTCCCTGCCCGGCGACGTCTGGGATTGAGTGCCGGAACTTTGTTCCAGCAGAAGCGCAACGGTTGCCGGTTGACCGGCGGTTAGCGTCAACCGTTGGCGTGCACGCGTTTGAAATCCGGTCCGGGAAACCTGGAGTTGGTAGACACCGGAAGCCAAGTCCGCGATCTCAAATTCTCCTATGGAATTGCTGCGAGCCGAATTTTCTTGCCCGGTTGAAAGATTAGTTGCAGTGACTATTGCTTCCGGGATGGGAACTCCTGAGTGATCCTTCACCGTGCCGTGCAGCAGAGCCATAGGCCCAGGTATCGATCCAGAACCGGGGGCTTGCGCCATCAGCCAAGTCCCTGGCATGAAACTCAGCAGAGTTAAAATTGCAGCTACACGGCTCCCGGGGGGCCTTTGCGTGCCGGGAGCGTATATGGGCCATATCTGCATACGAAGGAAGTTATTTCACGACCCTGCTTTCCAGGAATCGCACCCTGATTTTAAACCAGAACTGCCGAGCTGCCGCGAAGGGAAGGCGCCCGTCGGGTATATGCAGAGTTGCGCTCCATCGGTGTGAATCCGGCGAGTTCGATGTTCCGCCGCAACTGTTCCTCGCGAGCCGACAGGCTGTCGGGCGCGCCGTCGATGACGTTCTCTTCGAGGATCACGCTTCCGGCGTCATTGGCGCCGAATTCTAGTGCCTTGCGGCCCGTCTCGAGTCCCACGGTGAGCCAGGAGGCCTGGAGATTTTCAAAATTGTCGAGATAGACGCGCGCGAGAGCTTGCATCGACAAATATTCCTCGTCGCGCGGTTTCTGGCGCGGCAGGATCGAGGGCCGCTGCCGCCCCGTCTGGTACGGCCAAACAATGATTGCTGCGAATCCCCCCGTCTCATCTTGCAATCGGCGCAGCCGCTCCAGATGATTCAGACGATGTTCCAAAGTTTCTCCGAACCCGAAAACCATGGTGGCCGTCGTCGGCAATCCCAGACGGTGGGCTGTGCGGTGTACTTCAAGCCACTGGTCCGTTTTAAGCTTCATGGGGCTGATGAGGTCTCTCACCTCGTCATCCAATATTTCCGCCCCGGCTCCGGGAACCGAATCCAGGCCAGCCGCTTTCAGGCGTCCGATGGCTTCTTCGAGCGTCAGTCCGGAAACCTCGGCGAGGTTCCAAATTTCCGGCGCGGAAAAACAGTGGCAATCAACCCGGAATCGCTGCTTCACCTTGCGCAGCAGCGCCTCATAGTAGTCAATCTTCAGCTCCGGGTGGTCGCCTCCCTGGATGATAATTCCGCTCACGCCCTGAGCAATGCTCGCTTCGATCTTCCGGAAAATCTCATCGTCGGAAAGCAAATATCCTTCCGAACTTCCCGGAGGGCGGTAAAACGAGCAGAAGGAACAGTAAGCGTTGCAGACGTTGGTGTAGTTGACGGTGCGCTGAATCGAGAAAGTAACAACCTTCTCGGGATGCTTGCGGTAGCGGACCTCGGAGGCAGCCTCGGAAAGCGCAGGAATATCTTGCTGGTAAAGACGCCGTGCTTGTTCACGATCAATCCGCAATCCTGCCTCCTCTTTCTCTTTTCCGCTGGAAGCTGACCTCGATAAGAAATGCTACAACAGGCAGGCCGCTCCCCGCAATGATTCGAAACAGGCTCACTCAGTTTCCGTGATGCTCTTGCCACAGTGAGGGCAGAACATATTCGCCCCTTTTCGTGTTTTCATCAATTCTACAAACCCGGCACCGATGATGGCTGTAGGCAACGCAACCATCCCTATGCCAAGCAATGCGATCATCGACCCAAAAATCCTTCCCAGGTCCGTTATAGGAAAGACATCTCCATACCCGACTGTGGTAAGGGTTACAATTGCCCACCACATCGCTGCCGGGATGCTTTGGAACTTGTCCGGCTGAACTACATGCTCAGTCTCATACATGAGAGTGGATGCGACAATCAGCAGGACGGCTAATACCGTGCAGGTGGCAGTCAGCTCTTGACGTTTCTCTCGGATGACTGCGCCAAGCGTTCGGAATGCCTCTGAATATCGACCAATCTTCAATATACGAAAAATCCTGATAAACCGCATGACACGCATAACTCGAAGATCGAGGATGCCAAGCGATAAATAAAACGGCACGACAGCCAACAGATCAATCAATGCGAGCGGTGTCAGGGCAAATTTCGCGCGACCGACGAAAGGAGACTTGTACCGGAGATCAACAGTGCATGACCAGATACGCAACAGGTATTCGATCGTGAATACCATCACCGAGATTATCTCGAACTGGACAAACAATCGTTCATATTGAGCCTGTAATGGCTGTACAGAACCGAGAATTACTGCCAGAACATTGCACAGGATCAGGATCAGAATGAAAGTGTGCACAAGACGGCTGGCTTTGTCAGTTGGACGTGCTTGTTCCAGGATTTCGTATATGCGTTTTTTCATCTCCAGGCTCCTTTCTCTGCATGAAGCCCATCTAAAATCCTTTCAGAAGCTGGGCCGACAACTCATCGAAAGCTTTCGCCCACAACGGCTGCTGAGAATCCGGCAGGTAAGGTATTACACAAAGCGGTATTTGCAGCAGGCGACGCAACGCTTGCTGGTTGGTTTCGACGGCCGGCCCTGTTTCCGGGGTGCAATGGTTCAAGACGCAGCCTGCCACGGTCAAGTCCGCGCTCGCCAGCGATCCGAGTGTAAGCAGGGTGTGGTTAATCACGCCCAGTTTCGACCCGGCCACTACCACAACGGGCAAGTCCAGTTTGCGTGCGAGGTCGGCATAGTGGAAATGCTCCGCTATCGGCACCAGTATTCCCCCGGCGGTTTCGACCAAAACGGCATCGTGAGAACAGGCCAGTTCGCGGTAGCAGCGTTCGAGATGTTGCGGGTCAATCGGCTTCCCTTCCATCTCCGCCGCTACCCAGGGAGCAACCGGGGTGCGGAAGCGGTAAGGACAGATCGTTTCCATCGGAGCATCCGTCCCGGAAGCCTCCTGCAAGAGCTGCGCATCGGCAGGAAGCAAAGTGCTCGATCCCGGCTCGGTTTCGCATCCGGTCTCGGCGGGTTTGAAAGGAGCGACCCGGAGCCCCCGACGTCGTAGCGCGGCCACCAGGCCGCAGGCTACGAAGGTCTTCCCTGCTCCGGTGTCGGTCCCGGTAATCAGCAATCGAATTTTCCGCCCGCGGCGTTCCATTCATACCCTTCAGCAGGATTTCATAACCGCCCGGATGGACTCGGCGGTTACCTGGACCAGGCGTTCAAGTTCCTGCGCCGTGCTGGAGAGCGGCGGGTTCAGAACAATTACATCGCCAAGGGGCCGGATTATCACGCCCTGCTTGCGAGCTTTCAGGATCACCCGTTTGCCGATTCGTTTTGCGGCTGGGAAAGGCTTGCGGGCAGCGGTGTCCTCTGCCAGCTCAATACCCACCATAAAGCCCCACTGGCGGACATCCGAAACGTGCTCCAGTTCCCGAAGCGGCTGCAACAGGCGTTCAAGTTGAGATATCAGGGGAGTCAACCGCTCCAGTGTTCTTTCTTTTGCAAACAAATCCAGAGAAGCAATGGCAGCGGCGCAAGCCAGCGGGTTGCCCGTATAAGTGTGGCCGTGAAAGAAAGTCTTCCGCTCCTCATACTCTCCCAGGAAAGCTTCGAAGATTTCCTCCGTGGCCAGCGTGGCCGCCAGCGGCAGCAGGCCGCCGGAGATTCCCTTTCCCAGACACATCAAGTCGGGAGAGATTCCCGCATGCTCGCAGGCAAACATCCGCCCGGTCCGACCGAATCCAACGGCAACCTCATCGGCGATAAACAAGATTTGGTTTTGGTGGCAGAGCTTGTGAAGCCCGGTCAAGTATTCGACCGGATGAGCCCACATTCCCGCAGCGCCCTGCATCAGCGGCTCCACAAACAAGGCAGCGATGCGGCGGCGGTTTTCACGTAAAGTCCGCTCGGCTTCCTCAAGCGCATGTGCCAGCGCCTGCCCGGGGCTCTCGCGACGGTAGTATTGGAAGGTGTGAGGCGGAGATATCCGCAGGCAGGGAAACAACAGGGGGCGATAGCGGGAATGAAATCCCTCCGAGTAACCTATGCTCATTGCGCCAACCGTGTCGCCGTGATAAGACTCGGAAAGGCTGACATAGCGGTCCCGGCCGGCATCGCCTTGCAAGGGCCAAAACTCAAAGGCCATCTTCAGGGCTATCTCGGTTGCGGTAGCCCCGGCGTCAGAATAAAAAACACGGCGCAGACCGGATGGGGCCACATCGATCAGTTTCCTGGCAAATGCCGTCGCCGGGACATTCGAAAGCCCCAGCATGGTGGTGTGAGCCACAGCGTCCAACTGCTTGCGGATGGCGTCCACAATTTCCGGGCGTCCGTGGCCGTGGACATTGGCCCAAAGCGAAGAGACGCCGTCAAAATACCGTTTGCCTTGCTGGTCAAACAAATAGTTCCCTTCGGCGCGAACGATGAACAGAGGGTCCTCGGCCATCCATTCACGCATCTGCGTGAAGGGATGCCAGAGGAAGGAATGGTCCCACTGCTTCAGGCAGTTGGGGTCGTGGCCGGAGGTCATGATTTGGATATCGGCAATGGCGGCACGGCTGCCGAGACCGTAGGAGCCGCAGCAGCCGGAGCAACTTGCCGCTTCGGTGAGAATAAAGAGAACCGCAGCTTGCGAAAACCTTTTAACGCTTTCCGAATGTCTTCGTCCGTGTGAATCGCCGTCGGACAGACGCGCAGCCGCGCCGTCCCGCGGGGGACGGTCGGAGGGCGAATGCCTTGCACGAAAACTCCCTCCCGGAGCAATAAGCGGCATGCCGCCATCGTTCGCCGCTCCTCGCCCAGGCGCAACGGCAATATCTGGCTCTGTTCGGGGCCGGGATCAAAACCCAGCTCCTGCAAGCCCTGCCGCAGCTGCCCAACATTGCGCCACAATGCCGCACGCCGTTCCGGTTCCTTCTCGACAACGCGCAGAGCCGCCGCTGAAGCGGCTAGAACCGCAGGCGGCAGACCCGTGGTGAAGATGAAGCTGCGGGCATGGTTGACCAGATAGAGGATCAGATCCTTGCTACCCGCAATATAACCGCCGAGACTTCCCAGAGCTTTGCTGAAGGTCCCCATCTGAACGTCCACTTTTTGTTGCAAACCCAGCGCCTCGATTAGCCCGGCGCCGGTGGGCCCGAAGACGCCGGTTGCATGAGCCTCATCGACCATCAGCATGGCTGCATATTTTTTCGACAGATACACAATATCATCCAGCGGCGCCAGATCACCGTCCATCGAAAAAACCGACTCGGTCAGGATCAGCTTGCGCCGCGCTGCCGCGCGACTGGCGAGCTTTCGCTCCAGGTCTTCGGCGTTACAGTGATCGTAAATGAGAACCTCAGCTCGCGACAGGCGGCTGCCGTCGATCAGGCTAGCGTGATTCAACGCGTCACTGAAAATTGCGTCGCCGGGGCCTGCCAGCGCGGAGACCGTCCCCAGATTGGCCTGATATCCAGAAGAAAAAACCAGTGCTGCTTCTGCACCCTTAAAGCGGGCCAGTTCGCGCTCAAGATTTTCATAAAGCTCCAGGTTGCCGCTGATCAGCCGCGACCCGGTCGCACCGCAGCCGTAGTTTTCCACTGCTTGGAGCGAGGCTTGCTTCAAACGCTCATGGGCAGCCAGTCCGAGGTAGTTATTGGAACAGAGTAGCAGAACCTGGCGTCCATTCCAGCACACCTGTGGTCCGGGCGCGCCTTTCAGCTGGCGCAGCTTTCGAGTCCGACCTGCTTTCTTGAGGGAAAAGAGTCGCTCGCGGAGAAATCCCGTGGCATCGGAAGTCAAATCAAGCTCGGTTCTGCAAGCCGTCATGAATTGTCTCGCGATGCTGTAGTTGTCGAACTATCTCGCCGGACGTAGCTATTGGACGATATCCCCTCGCTATATTGACTAGCGGTCCAGCGATTCGGCGGCGGTTGTCACCGGCACGGCCTGTTCCGGCGGCGCTTGTTCGCGGGAGGCAGTCTCCCAGCCGGGCGGCAGGGAGGGGACAAATCCCGCGTCCCGGAGCATTTGAAGGTCCGCTTCGGGCACTTCGCCGCGGGTGGTCAGATAATCGCCGATGAAAATCGAGTCGGCCAAATAGAGTCCCAATGGCTGCAAGGAACGCAGATGGAACTCCCGTCCGCCCGCGATGCGAATCTCTTTGCTGGGATTCACCAAGCGAAACAGGCAAAGAATGGCCAGACACTTCTGCGGGGTCAGATACTCGATGCCCGCCAAAGGGGTGCCGGGAATGGGAATCAGGAAGTTTATCGGGATGGAATCGATATCCAACTCGTGCAGAGAGAAGGCCAGATCCACGATCTGCTCATCGCTCTCTCCCATGCCCACGATACCTCCCGAGCAGGAAGAGATACCTCCTCGCTTGACGGCTTGGAGCGTCTCGGTGCGGTCCTGATAGGTGTGCGTGCTGCAGATTTCGCCGTAGTTGTCTTCGGAGGTGTTCAGGTTATGGTTGACGCGGTCCACGCCAGCGTCCCGCAATCGCTTCACTTCGCCGTCGTTGAGCAAGCCCAGGCAGCAACAGATGCGCAGCGGGAACTTTTTCTTGATCTCGCGTGTGGCTGCGACGACCGCCTCCAACTCGTATTCGGACGGGCTTCGGCCGCTGATGACCATGCAGTAGGTGTGCGCCTTCGCCTCCAGCGCATGGCGCGCGCCTTCCAGCAATACCTCACGGCTTTGGAGAGGATAACGGTCCACGCCGGCCTTGGAAACGATCGACTGCGAACAATAGGAGCAATCCTCCGCGCACAAGCCGCTTTTGGCGTTGATGAGCATGTTCAGTTTGACCTTTTGGCCGTGGTAATGGCGGCGCACCCGGTAACAGGCAGAGATCATCTCCAGCAGTTCTTCTTCCGGGACAGAGAGAACCTGCAGGGCTTCGTCCCTCGTGATCTGCTTGCCTTGCAGAACTCGTTCCGACAACTGATGCCAGAGCATTCAAAACTCCTTTCCACGCGCAGGAAATTCCCGCAAACAGAAGATTATACAGAAGTGCGCCGCAGGGAGAAAGTTCGGCACAAGTTAATCAGGACACAGCGATGTCACGACAGGTCGCCGCCATTCCGTGAGCCGTGCGAAATCTAGTTGGGGGCGGCGCGGCCTCGTGCCGCGCTTTTCTCAACAGCGGGGGGCATTTGCGAATCGATTGCGTGCAAACCGAGGCTCTTTCTCAGCTCGGTGCGCAGCTTGTGGTGCAGGTCCTGGTTGTCTCGCAGAAAAGTGCGGGCGTTTTCGCGGCCTTGCCCAATCCGCTCGCTGCCGTAGGAAAACCAGGAGCCGCTCTTCTCGATGACGCGATTTTCCACCGCCATGTCCAGCAGGTCTCCCTCTTTGGATATCCCCTCGCCATAGAGAATGTCGAACTCGGCATTGCGAAACGGGGCGGCCACTTTGTTCTTTACCACCTTGACCCGAGTGCGGTTGCCCACTACGCGGTCGCCTTCCTTGATGGCGGCGATTCGCCGGATGTCAACCCGAACGGAGGAGTAGAACTTCAACGCACGGCCTCCGGTGGTGGTTTCCGGATTCCCGAACATGACTCCGATCTTCTCCCGAATCTGATTGATGAACAGGAGGCAGGTATTCGACCTGGCGACAATCCCCGAAAGCTTCCGCAATGCCTGGGACATCAGACGGGCCTGCAATCCCATGTGGGAGTCGCCCATCTCCCCGTCCAATTCCGCTTTGGGGACCAGCGCCGCCACCGAGTCCACCACCACAATGTCGATCGCACTGGAGCGGACCAGGGCCTCAGCGATCTCCAAGGCCTGCTCTCCGTAGTCGGGTTGCGAAACCAGCAGGTTGTCTATGTCAACTCCCAGCTTGCGTGCATAGGCGGGGTCGAGCGCGTGTTCGGCGTCGATGAAGGCGGCCAACCCATTTTGCTTCTGCGCTTCCGCAATCACCTGTAAGGTGACTGTCGTTTTGCCGCTGGATTCCGGGCCAAAAATCTCCACCACGCGTCCTCGCGGCATGCCGCCCACGCCCAGCGCGTTGTCAAAGGCGAGAGAGCCCGTGGAGATAACGGAAACGGGAACTACATCCTTCGCTCCCAAACGGATGATCGAGCCCTTGCCGAACTGCTTTTCGATTTGTGTCATCGCCAGATCGACGGCTCGTGCCCGTTCCGGCTGTTTTCCCGCCATAAAAAACATCTCCTTAAGGTATTGTTTGCTGCCTCTGTCGCCACGGCATATATCCAGCATAGCCGGAAGTGCATTATAGTACCCGGCATTCCCGTTTGCTGTGCATATCTTTTGTTCGCTCTCCGATCTTTTTTCGAGCTGCGCACCTCTGGCCGCCGGCCACTGGCAGCCACGGCCCCGAAGGATTCTGGACTCAGAGCGGTTGCGGCTCGGATGGCGCCGACGCCGATTATGAAAATGATCCAGCCTAAGAACTACCGACCGGGTGGTTTGCCCAAGCTCAGCAGATTGGCAAAAATGCGGTAGGCTCCCGGCACGCCGGCGGGCAACTGGCGGAACCAGGAGTAGGCAGAGTAAACGTACAGGCCCTCCCCGTAGGAGGCTACCAGCATTCCCCCCTTTAGGTCCGGCTCGTCCGGGTCGTGGCTGGAAAGCAAGGCGCGGTACTGCGGGTCCCAGGAAACCATAAAGTAAAGGCCCCGTTCCTGGACCCAGCCTGCAAAATCTTTTTCCGTGATCCGGTTCGGCGACTGGAAGACGGGATGGGAGGGTTCCAGGATTTCGACGGACGCTTCCTCCACTGTGACTCGGGGCGCGGCTCTTCCGCCCTGGTTCATTGGATAGGGCCCTAGCGGCGGGCTGATCCCTGTCGGCCTGCTATACTGCACGATCATCGACCCGCCAGTGCGGACGTAATCCATCAAACGGCCGTGATGGGTGACCAGGTCATTGCGCACCTCAAAAGCACGGATGCCAGTGACAATGGCGTTGAATTGTTCCAAATCCCCGAACGCCAGATCCTCCGGACCCAGCTGCTCAACGGAAACTCCAAGGCGCTCCAATGCCTGCGGCACGTTATCACCGGAACCCATAATGTAGCCGACCCGCAGCCCCGCAGCGATCTTCACGTCGAACCGCAACAGCTTGGAGGCAGCCGGCCGGAACCAATGCCGTGCCTGGACGTGCGGATAGTTTACGATTTCATAGCTGGTGGAATAGGACTCGCTGCCGGCTTCAGCTATCGCTTTGACTTCGGCGGATTGCGCATCCGCTCCACTAGGAAGTTCGTCACCCGGCGCGGAAACATCAAAGCGGGCAGAAACCTCTTCTCCGAGTTTTGCCAGAGTGAATGATATTCTCGGAGGATCGGACCGCCAGCCCGGCGGGAGGTCCAGCCGAACGACTCCCTGCTGCTCCGCAGAAGTATTGTTGCGGACCGTCACCAGCAATCCTTGTGAGGCCCCTGAATCCGCCGGAAAAATAGCGACACCCGGCTCCATCCAAATGCCCAAGTCCGGCACCACACTCAGCGGCTGCTCCTGCTTCCCATAGATGCGGTCATAAAAGCGATAGAGGACGTCCGACCGCTGCTCCACCGCAACCGCCTTTCCCGCGCCGGTGACCGTATAGCGAACGCTCCCCTGGAGCAAGGCAGGATTCTGCGCCGCCCCGACCCAGGGAACATCCGGCGCAGGAAAATAGTCGCCTGTACGCGGCTTGACCATCCAGTAAGGCTGCGAAACAGAGGTATCACGCGGCATGGTAACCCTGAACTTCGCTTCAGCGCGGCCAGCGCTCCCGCCTGGAGCAGCCTCGGAAGCCAGCTTCTCAATCTGCCAACTGTCCGGCCCCTGCAGCGTGACCTCTCCTATTTGCAGGGGCTCCGGTCCGCGCACAATACCGCTGACCGTAACGGTAAAGGGCTCCGACGGCACGGTCTCCGATCTGTCGGCCAATGCATCGACCTGCACTCCGGCAGCGATGCCGATGGCGCGGACAAAATCCGCTTCCTTCAAGTCCAGCAGAAACAGGGCTTGGTTCTTCAGGTGGGCTGGGGGCTGAGCTTGTTGAATATCGGTGCGAAGCTCCCGCAACCGATTCAGCCCTTGCGCCAGGGACGGCAGGGCTGCACTCGGATTGGTGGGAGAGAGTATATTTTTGGCCGACTCAATATCCTGTTCGATGGCACGAACCCGGCGGGCAACCGCCCCGTCGCCTCCCGCAAGCTGCGTGAATCGGTTCAGGGTAAGGTCTATCCCCTCAAACAAACTCTCCAGCGGCTCTGCGGCGGGGGAAACCGAATCCAGCAAATCGAAGGTCGTAACGTTGGGTCCCCCGCCACGGGACCTTCCCATGCCCTGGCTGCGATGCATGCTGCGGGCTTCGGTTCCGATCTCCGCATAACTTCTTCCATAAAGAGGATCAAACCCGTCCAGACTCACCGCAACCGAATCCGGCCCGGCGCCTCGCAGGTTCAGAAACAATTTGTCAGCTTGCCAGGGACGCAAACCATCTTGAAGTTGTTCCGGAAAGCGCTGCGGGTCGCCAGCGGCCCGAAACGCTTCCCGTGTCAGGATGCCGGCCGCCTGGTGATTTCCATGACCGTCCCTGCTGGTACCACTAAAACGAGAAATAATGACATCAGGGCGGAATTTACGGATCACACGCACGAAATCTCCCAAAACTTGTTCCCGGCCCCATTTTTCCAGAGTTTCGTCAGCGCTTTTGGAAAAGCCGAAGTCATACGCCTGGGCAAAGAATTGTTCCGCTCCATCGAGCCGCCGCGCCGCCAGCAGTTCCTCGGTCCGCAACAATCCCAGCGCCTCATACTGCTCGTTTCCCAGCAGATTTTGCCCGCCATCTCCCCGAGTAGCGGAAAGGTAGGCGGTGCGAAGATGAAGGCCCCGCGCCAAGTAAGGCAACAGTTGGCTGTTTTCATCGTCCGGGTGGGCGGCAATCAGAAGAACCGACCCGACCACCGGCAGCCTGTCGATCGCTTTGGCTACCGCCGCCGCATCGGCAGTTTCGGAGGCAAGCGCCGGCGGCTGATCTCTGTAAAGCCACAGGGTCCCAAGTAACAAAACCGCCAAGACAGCAACGAGTGCTTGAATCGCCAGACGTTTTCGCAAAGGCTGACTCCTTAATTAGAGCGATTTATCGCGATGGATACCTAAAGACTAAGGGATAGGTCCTACTTTTTCAACCAGCTTGTTCCATTACCCGCCGGTAGAGTTCCTCGTAGCGGGGAATGATCAGCGAGGCGCAAAATCTCTTCAGAGCCGTCTGTCTCGCTGCCCGGGAAAGTTCGGCATGCAGCGAAGAGTTACCGATCAGGTCGATTGTGTGGCCGACCATGGTCTGGAGATCCCCGGGATCGGCGAGGAAACCATCTATCCCATGCGTAATCAGTTCGGGCACTCCCCCAACGCGGCTGGCTACCGGAGGCACTTCGCAGGCCATAGCCTCCAGTGCCGCTAGCCCGAACGATTCCATCTCGCTCGGCATCAGCAGTACATCTGCAATGCCCAGTGTCTGCTCTACATTTTCCTGCTTGCCCAAGAAAAAAGTATGCTGATGAATCCCCCTCTTATGGGCCAACATCTCCGCCGCAGTTCGGTCCGGACCGTCGCCGATCAGAAGCAGCTTGGCAGGCACCTTCTCTCGCACGCAGGCGAAAATCTCCAACACGTCGGTAACCCGCTTCACAGGCCGGAAGTTGGAAAGGTGCACCAGGATCTTTTCCTCATCGGGCGCAAAACTCCGGCGCAGTTTTCTGCTGGGATTTTTGCGATATTGATCGCAGTTTACAAAGTTATGTATTACTTCAATTTTATTCTTTATCTCAAACTCTTTTATAGTTTTATCTTGTAAATAACTGGAGACGGCCGTCACCGCGTCGCTTTGCTCAATGGCAAAACGGGTGATGCCCAGGTAGGAGCTGTTCACTCCTACCAGGGTAATGTCGGTGCCGTGCAAGGTGGTGATGAACGGCAACCTTTTAGGGGCGTGCATGGCCCGTGCCAGAAAGGCGCTCACCGAATGGGGAATGGCGTAGTGCAGGTGCAACAAGTCGAGAGAGGCTGACTCGGCAACTTCCGCCATCTTGGTAGCCAGGGCTAGCGCATAAGGGGGATATTCAAACAGCGGATACGTCATCACCTCAACTTCATGGAAAGTGATGCGATGATTGGGCTGGCGAAGACGTATCGGCAAGGAGGAGCTGATAAAGTGCACCTCATGCCCGCGAGCGGCCAGTTCGATGCCCAACTCCGTCCCTACCACTCCGCTTCCACCATACGTGGGATAACAGGTAATGCCGATCTTCATCCCGGTAGATACCCTCTCCGTGAATCATCCCACAACTAAAGACGCGAACCCTAGAAAGAGGAAGCTCAGGGAGACGGAAACAGGTGGGCCTGCCTGGAGTCCGGGAAGGTCCTAAAAAAGCTCACCATGTCCGGAATCTCCAGAGTCTCCCTCATCAAGTACGGTTCTCCGTACCGCGCCCCGATCATGGCGCCATAGTAGCGCGCCATCGTCTCCAGCACCTCGAGCGCAAGCGGAGTGCTGATCATGGTTTCCGGTTCGGTTTCCGGATCGTCCGGGCCGTCAGCCGGCTGGTCATTGTAGAATTGGGAGCGATAGCTCCGAACGGCCTGCATCTTGTCGTCAAAGGTCTCCGAGACGTCCACTACGAAAGAGGGTTTGAAGGCGACCCGACTTACATAGAACAACACCCGGAACGGACGAAAACTTTCCTGGCCGGTATCGAGTTTGGACAAACCCGCATAGAAGGCCGCCTCGGCCACCAAATGACTAGCATGGATATGATCATAATGCCGCCCTTCCCAATAGGGCGCCAGAACGAGCCGAGGCCGGTGCCGGCGAATGGCGCGGATGACCCGCAACAAGTTCTCTTGGTTTTTTTCGACCCGTCCGTCCGGGATGCCGAGATTGCTTCGCATACAAAGCTTGAGGTGGCGGTTTGCGGCAGCGGTCTCCCGGGCGCGGATTTCCGCCGTCCCCCGCGTGCCAAGCTCCCCTTTTGTCAGGTCCACCGCCCCAACTTGATAGCCCCGGTCGGCCAAAAGAATCAGCGTGCCCCCGCAGGAAATTTCCAAATCGTCAGGATGAGTGCCGAAAGCCAAAACATCCACAGAATCCCTCCCGGCAAGCTTCCTGAATCCGTAAAAAATGAACTGTAGTTATTTGTCCGATCCAGAAGTAACCATGCGACCAAGGGTACAACAAAAGAATGACCGATTGCCCAAACGCTGTCAAGTTGGCGCCAGATGTTGCGAAAGGCATACAGGCCTTAGCGGCCTGTACGCTAAGAAGGCAGGCAGGAATGCCTGCCGCTACCTGGCAAGCAACCAGAAACGCTGCCATTTCGGAGTTCTCGGAAGCAGGCAGGCCTCTTTCACGGTTTTTGCCTAATTCCTTCCTTTCGTTGCGCTTACACGGTTTTGAGCGTCTGCTTTCGCTCGCAACGCCTACGGCCTAGCCCGCTTGATGGGCGAGTTTTCCGACGGTTTCTTGACGGTGGTTGCTGCCACATCCATACTCTACGGGCTGCGCAGCACGTTGTTGTAGTAATGGTTTTCGAACTGCAATCGCCCGGCTCGTCGTAAAGACGTGCTTTGTAGCGCCGGGGGATTTACTTTCCCTAACTACTACCCTCTTCTTCGGAGTCCTCGGCGAAGCTGTAGTGACCGCTCTCTACTTTCTTCTTCACCTTTGTAAATATTCACCAAGAGCCGCATCATCGTGCGCGGCAAGCTGGTCAGCCGAGGAAAGACCCAGAGGGCCGATTACATCTTGCTTGCCTCCGGGGGAACTGAATGCTGCCGCACAGGGATCGACTACCTATTACTTCCCCCCATCTTGCCGTGGGAGCGAGTTGGCAAACCACGATTACCTATATCAACTTCTTCCCGTTCGGCGGCGCTTCCAATCCTCGACCCGGCAGGCAGAAATCCAGAACTGACTGGGAGCGAACCAACCGAGGCCAGCAGCGCAGAGCAGTCGCAGGCAAGCCCGCTTGAGAAGGGAATAGCGTTCGAGCGGCAAACCACCAGGAAAATCCGGAATCAGGCGGAGGCCGGCGGCTCCCAGAAGCCATTTCATCTTCCAGGGCGTGAGCAGGTGAATCTCCCCGTAGGTCGGATACTCCTGCAGGAAGTTCGGGTTGCACCACCGGATGTAGCGGTCGGCGAGCGAGACCGGGAGCCAGTGCGGGCCGTAGAGACCGGTGTGCGGCTCAAAGGGATGGAGTCGGTTCGGGGTGGCGAGGAGCAAAATCCCGTTGGGCCGGAGCACGCGGCGGATTTCCTGCAAGAACGCCTGCTGCCAGGGCTCGCCGCCGACCAGGTGCTCGATCACGTCGAAGGCAGTCACGACATCCACCGATTCGTCCGCTAACGGCAGACTTGTGCCGCTGCCCCTGAGAAGCGATGCCGTGAAGGATGCGGCAAGATCGTGGAGAAACGCCTGGGCCATTTCGAGAATGGCCGGATAATAATCGAGTCCAATGTAGAAACCGCCTTGCCCGGCGACGACACGGGCGAGACCGCCAGGCCCGCAGCCGATGTCCAAGAAGGTCTTGTTCTGATAGTCCACCTCCGTCTGCGCGGAGAGGATGTCCACCAACTCGATATTTCGAGAGGCGGTTTCGCGCCAGTAGTCCACCCAATCGGCGATGGCCGTGTTGTTATCCTTGCCAAACTTGATTTCGGCGTGACGGCGGATTACAGTCTCGAAGTTGGACATTGGCAGTCCTCCCGATTTTACTCCCGACGAGGAGAACATGGTGCCAGGAATGGCGATCCTTCCGCCACAGCGGCCCTCGTCACCTTTACTGTCAGAGACGCAGCGATGCTGAGCAAAGCAAAAGCACAGGCCTGCCGGCCTGTGCTCCCTACAAGACAGGCAGGAATGCCTGTCGCTACTTGGATGTCTGCCCTGCCTATGGTCGGTAAGAGTCGTGTTCGAGAACCCGGATGGGTTGAGATAACAACCGCGGCTTCTGGCAATCAAGTTGGCCAAGTGTCCGCTTGCCGAACCCTCAGTTTCGCTCAAGACAGGCGCGCACGGCCAGGATTGTCTCTGAAACCAACAGCAGAGCAGTTCGGCGGAGTAAACCGGAATTAGTTTTTTGGCCCTCCGACTCGTGAGTATAAACCCGTTGGCCTTCAACTGAGCACTTCCAGCCCAATATTTTCTCCGAGATACTGCCAGCGGCTTCCAGCCGCTCTTTCCGAGTCCCCAAAAACCCATCGCCTCGGCTTCCAGAACCAGCTTTTTCAGACACCCCTCCATTCCCGGGGGATATCGGAATCATTTTATTGGGTGCCGCAGGCTAGGCTATCCCGACGGAAGCGACAGCCCATTTATCCGCCCCAGCATGCTGGCAAACAGCCGCCGAGTCAGATGGCTCTCTGCCAGCAATAGCCAATAGTAGCGGGCATGCTTAATCAGGCGTCCTCCGGTTTTCACCAACCGCTGCTGCAAGCTCGTCAAGGACCAGTTCCCGATTCTCTGTGGCAGCACCAGTCGCCGCCACAGATTTCCCAGATTATAGGCAATGATGGTCAGCCACAGCCGTACCTCGTTGGACCGGAACCGATGGCAACTGAGCCGCGTCATCTTCACCGCCTGCTTGCCTTCCTTAATCCACTGCTCTGCTGTCCCTCGATTATTATAGAACCGCACCACCGCTCGACTCGGAAGCGTCAGGTTCGTCACAATGAACCCCACTCGCGGGAACAACTCCCCCGGATGATGTTCTACCTTGGCTACCACCCGTCGGGCCGTCTTCCAACTCTCGGCTTGGTACAGAAACCCCTTGTACTCCACCAACGGCTTCTGGCCCGGCCTTCCTACCGGACGTTTCAGCAACTCCTCGATGTCCCGCTGGAGGTTCTCGTTGGAAGGGATGCGGATGGCATACTTCACACCCCGCTTCTCCAACGCCTCGTAAATCTCCGGCTTCGCAAAGGCCGCGTCGGCACGAAATACCACCTCCTTGCCCCGCTTCTGCTGCCGCTCGATCTCCGGCAGGAGAAGTTCTTCCCATTCCTCGGCGCTGTGGACGTTGCCCGGTCGCAATTTGGCAGCCAGACAGTCGCCGTCTCGATTGAATAACAGCAGGGGGTGATAGCAGGTGGACTCGAAGTGCCCGTTGTAGGCGCTATTCTCCTGCTCCCCGTAGACCGGAATCTCGGTCGAATCCATGTCCAGCACAGTTCGGTAGTGCGAATGGATTGCTTCTGCTCTGCCGATCAGTTCCCGGTTCACCCGTGCCAGCCCTGCGAAGTTCCCTTCCTCAGCCAGCATCTCCGTCTCGAAGGTCTGCAACCGAGAAGTCAGAGCCGCCCCTCGATCCCAAATCTTCTCCGAACCGATCAGCCGCAACGCCGGGTCCTGAGATAGCCGCTCGGCATCGTTCACATCCTCGTATCCAGCCAGACGGCTGTAGACCGACTGTCGAAGTAGGTCCGCAAAAGACAACCGCGCATTGTTTGCCCGAGAGTCGGTCAAGTGCTGTTCGACGAGTTCATCGAATCCCAATCGCTCGTCCAGCTCTCGCACCAGAATCAGCCCACCGTTGGATGTCACTCGCGATCCTTGAAAGGCAACCCGCAAAAACCGGTTGAATGACAGTTGAAATGCCTGTTTTTGGCTCTCACCCATTAGGTATACACCTCCGGAATGCAATGTTGATGCTGGAACCCGCATCAATATTGATGTTGGAGGTTAGTCGAGGGTTGCTTCTACGATTTCAAACGGGAAATGCGGGGTAAAACACAACCCTCCATTGGAATCATCCGACTGCTGACTCCTGGTTGGAGTTCCTTTTGGTACAGAGGCTTGGCAAGCGGAGCAGCCTCGCATATACTGGATGGTTCTAATACGCGGGAGAACATGTGAACACGATACGCAACATCATCAGCATTCCTGAGCTGCGCAACCGCATTTTATTCACTCTGGGCGTCCTGGCGGTCTTTCGACTAGGAGGGCACGTCCCGACCCCCGGAATCAACGCGGACCTGCTGCAGGAGTTCTTCGAGCAGCAGCAGGGCACCGTGTTAGGGTTCGTGGACATCTTTTCCGGGGGCAATCTCCGGCGTCTGACCATCTTTGCGCTGGGCATCATGCCCTACATCACGGCCTCGATTATCCTGCAATTGCTGAGCCCCGTCTGGCCTTACCTGGACCGGCTGCGCAAAGAAGGCGAGATGGGCCGCCAGAAGATCACCATGTACACCCGCTACCTGACCGTTGTGCTCAGCGCTTTCCAATCCTTCGGAATCGCGCTGACGCTCCAACGGCAGTCGTTTCAGGGCGCGAGCTTCGTCACCGACCCCGGCCCTCTTTTTATGTTCACCACCGTTGTGACGCTCACCGCCGGTTGCACCTTCGTCATGTGGCTGGGAGAACAGATCACGCAGCGCGGCATCGGAGAAGGCATGTCTCTGCTGATCTTTGCCGGAATTGTGGTGGGCCTTCCGGGAGCCGTGGCGGAGCTTTACATGAAAGTTTTTGTCACCAATGAATGGAGTTTCTTCCAGTTGCTGCTGCTTCTGGTTCTGATGGTGGTGTCGGTCGGCTTCATTGTTTTGGTGGAACGGGGAGAACGGCGGGTGAACGTGCAATATGCCACCCGCATGGTGGGCCGCAAGACCTTTGGCGGTCAGTCCACCCATCTCCCGATTCGCGTGAATGCGGGCGGGGTGATGCCGGTAATCTTTGCGTCCTCGATTCTCACCTTCCCACAAACGATGGCCTTGTTGGGGAGGGACACTCCCTGGCTGCAAGGTTTGTTCCAGGCGCTGGCTTGGGGCGAGCCGCTCTATACGCTGCTCTATGTGGCCGCCATCATCTTTTTCGCCTACTTTTACGTCTCCATCATTTTCAATCCAAATGACATTGCCGACAACATCCGCAAGTACGGAGGCTTCGTGCCGGGCATCCGGCCCGGCAAAAACACGGCGGAATATCTGAATGACATTCTCACGCGCTTGACGCTGGTGGGCGGCTGTTATCTGGCGCTAGTCTCGCTGGTGCCGGTGTGGATGATCTCCGGAATCTACCTGCACCATCTCCCGTTTATAGGCGGATGGATCGATGAGAATTTCCCGCGAATTATCCTGGACGGCCTGGGAGTGACCTTCTATTTCGGAGGAACTTCTTTGCTGATTATCGTCGGCGTGGCCATGGACCTGGTAAGCAAGATCGAGTCTCACCTGTTGATGCGACACTACGAGGGGTTTGTGCCGAGCGCGGGCCGCATCCGGGGCCGGCGGGGGTACTAAAGGTTTCCCCTGCGAGAAAGCGCTTCCGCAGCCGTTGGTATCAGGAGAAGTAAGATCAATGGATGAATTCCGGCGGCTTGGAGTTGCTTGTCAATCCAAGTTCCTGAGCCAGGGAATAGAAACGCTGCAAGCCCTCCAGGTTGGCGCTGCCCAAAGAAAAATCAATATTCTCCGTTAAATACGTGCGAATCAGGGAGACTGGCAAGCCAGTCCTCTTGTTTTCCGACTCTGCAATCTCTTCCACGTGCTCCAGGCCATAGGCAGCGGACTGCTGAAAAGGAGCAATCAAAGCGGCGGAGGCCGCCTCTTTGCGCACCGCCCAAAACGCGAAGACGAAAGGGAGCCCGGTCATCGCGTGCCATGCTTCAGCCAAGTCATAGACGTGGAGACCCGGAATCTCCGAGGCCAGCGCAGGGTCGCCGATCATCAAGGCTCCATCGCACTCCTGGAGCATCATGGAGAGGTTCGGCTCTCTCGGCTTGAGCAGGGGCGAAATTCGATAGTAGTGTTTCAGCAAAATCTGCAGCAGCGCGGCGGATGTTCGCGAGGAGGTGTCGAGCGCCAGGGTGCGAATCTGATCCAAGGGGCAGCGGGATATGAGCAGGACGCTCCGGACAGGGCCTGACGATGCGATGGAGAGACCGGGCACCACCACCAGATTGTCAATCCGTTGGTATTCAATAGAGGGAATGATGCCGGCCTGAGCCTGCCCATCGCGCAAGGCGTCGGCGCATTTGGAGGGCACCGTAAAGTCCAGGTCGAAGCAACTTTGCTGCGGCCCGTGCAGCATCCCCCAGATCAAAGGCACTGTATTCAGGTAGGAGACGGCGGAAACGCGCAAGGGGGGAGGGTTCATACCGCAGTTCCATTCCCGGCCGGCGAAGGCAGAACATCCATGAAGGAGGAAACTGAAAAAACCGCCTGCCCTGCCCCGGAAGGACCGTAGCCATGCGGATGGTCCAGGTGATGCTTTTCCAAGGTATCCCGGTACACTTCCAGCAGGCGGAGGTGGTATTCCAGCGGGGCAGGTTCCTGCGATCCTAGATTGCTTAGAGGCTCCGGGCACCACGTGGTGAAGCGCGGCGTGATTCCCTGCGACATGAAGAACTCCAAACCTTTCCCAGTGGACCGAATGGCGTCATCCACGGAATTGAATCCGTAAGGCTGCGCCATCTCCACGCCGGCGACGAAGTTCGGAATCACACAGGAAGCCCCAAAGACCTTTCGCGCGGCCAGGATGCGGTCAATCCAATTCTGCCGCCCGATGTACTGTTGCTTTCCGGGACAGAGCAGCGCAAACAGGCGTTCGTCCCAGACTTCGTAGTTGGGATGGTAGATGCGAATTCCAGCATCGCGGAATTTCCGGAGTTCTCCTTCGGGCATCGCCTGCACCACTGCTTTGCCAATCCATTTGCCGGGAAAGCGTTTTTCGATAGCCTCTGCATACTGGACGTAAAAGTCCGCCTCGGACTTCCCCCGCAGCGCGGAGGTAACGCTGCCTCCGGTCAGGGTGTAGGCCCGGCTGAGGGTGTCGGCCGAGGCCAGAATCTCCAGCGCCTCCAAAATTTCTTCCACCGACTTCACCGGAGTGTAGGGAAGCCCGGCAGCACGCTGCTGGTCGAAGTTTGGATTAATGTCGCAGAAGCGGCACTCCTGCTCCGACCCCACATACTGGCAGCGGCGAAACACCGTGAGATATATCAGATAACCCCACTCAATGGTCGGAGCGATCTCGGAAGCCGGCTTTCCGTTGCGCAACGTTCTGCGGTAGTGGGCAGGCTCGGGAGGAAAGTCCACACGGCAGAGGAGTTCCCCCTCGAGCAGGAGCACCAAGCCGTCGTCCTGTTGCTCAATCCGGTAGGGTGAGTCCGGATTCAGGCGCACCGAGACAATCGTCCGGCGCAACTTGAACGGCCCGCCCGTCAAAGCGATCTCTTCCGGCGCGCGCAGGTTTTCCGCTTGCTGCATCTCGTGAATGGGCGCCCGGTCAAAGGAAAAAATAAAATAGGACTTCCTCTGATACGAGTCTTTCGCAGAACCGGATGAACCCAGGGAAAGGCCAAGACGAAGCAGGTCCTCTTTAAAAAACACCTCCGGGGGCAGGCTGTCAAAACGCCTCATGGCGTCTTCCAGGAACTTGAGGCGACCGAATTTCATAAGTTTCTTTTCCATGCAATTACCGCTGCCGGGCGGCGGTCCTTAGCGCAACAATTCCGTTCAGCCGCAAATGCACTACTATCCGGGCATAGCGTTTGGCGGCGTTACTCGAACCTGCACAATCATGGTTTGGCGGTCAATACAATTCTGTTCTCGCCGTCTATTCCCTTTGCCGGGACAAGTTGCGATGCGGTCGGCTCTGACTCTGCTATTGCTCATCATACATTGAGAAGGCTAGCCTGGGCCTGAAGGGGCAGATAGGCTGCCCCGCAGAGTCCGGCGTCTTCCTTCAGGATAGCCTTCTCAATGCGTGTGCTACCCTCCCGGAAGACATAAGAGCGCCTGCGCGCTTCCGCGAACATGGCAGGGGCAAACAGGTCCCATGACGCAGAGGCGCCGCCGCCAATCACATACAACGGCAGGTTCAAGGCATTCGTGAGGCCGGCAATTCCAATTCCCAGGTATCGGCCTACGGATTCGAAAATCGCTTTCGATGAGGCGTCCCCTGCCCTGGCAGTCTCGTAAATCATCTTTGCCGTCAGCTTGGAGACCTTCGACCGCGCCTCGGCCAGAGCCGGGCTGCCTTCCGCAGCCAACAACTCTTCACCCTTCCGCACAATTGCGCTTGCGGAAGCCTCCGTCTCCAGGCACCCATAGCCGCCGCAGGGACAGGCGATTCCGTTTTCGGCGACAACCATGTGTCCCAGCTCACCCGCCATGCCCAGAACACCGTGCCAGATTTTTCCGTCGAGCACCACCCCGCCGCCGACACCCGTGCCGAGAGTCAACATGCAGAGACTGTTGATATCGCGTCCCAGTCCGAGCCACTTCTCCCCAAGAGCGGCGACATTGGCGTCGTTTTCCAGGAACACCTGAACCCCCAGCAGCGATTCGATCTCGTCCCGCACGGGATAGTTCTCCCATCCCGGCAGGTGCGGCGATTGGCGCACAGTTCCCGTCTTGAGGTAGATGATACCGGGAATGCCGATGCCGATCCCTGCAAAGGATTTCCCCCCTCCCTGCTTTTGGGTGAGTTGCCGGATCGCTCGGCACAGCTCGCGAACCACCGTCTCGCGCCCTTGCCGCGCTCGCGTGGCCAGGGAAATCTTTTCAAACACCTTTCCTTTTTCATCCACCGCAGCAATGCGAAGGTTGGTTCCACCCAGGTCGGCACCCACAGCAAACCGTTTCACAAAATTCTCTTCCTGGCAACCAAGGATTTTTTTCGGAGAGTGACCCGGCGTGGTTTCCGCTGGCAGCGGGGACAGAAGTGCGTGCTGCGGCTCGATATCAAAATTCTTCTAATTCGAGCGGCGCAGCGAAAACAAGGCTGGCCCGTACGGCGGTAAACCTGATGCAGCAGTTGAAACTTTCCCCAACGGCCCCGTGCATCCATATAATTGGCGATGGAGGAGCCACCCTCCTCTATGGCGAGCTGCAAAATTTCCCGGATTCCCCGGTAGAGTCTCAAGGCCCGCTTCCGGTTCAAGCTCATCGCCCAAACGGAAGGGTGAATGCCCGCGCGAAATAGGGCCTCATCCGCATAGATGTTTCCTATCCCCCGCAAAAATTGCTGGTTCAAAAGAAGGCTCTTCAACATGGCCCGCCGGGAGCGAAGAAGCTGATGAAATGCTTCAAAAGAGATCTCCAAAGGGTCCGGTCCCAGACCGCCCAGCTCGCGATGGAGGCGGTCGGTGACACGCAAACGGCTGAAGCGGCGAATGTCGGTGTAATGGAGCCAGCAGCCCGGCTCATCCAGGCTCAGGATCAGATGGGTGTGCTTGTTTTGAAATTCCGATGTGCTTTCGTAGGTCAACTGCCCGGTCATTCCCAAATGAATCAAAAGAAACAGCGGATCGTTTTCCCGGGCGGCATGCCTCAGATGGATTACGATGTTTTTCCCGTAGCGCGAAACGTCCGCGATGGAAGCACCACAGAGCGCCTTGTTAAACTCCGAAACCGGATTGCACAAAATTCGGGGCGCCGTGAGTTGGCCGGAGCCACCCGAGCCGGAGCAGCGCCACTCGGCGCCCGTAATTTGCCGCCCCACCAGCAGGGGTTTCACGCTACGCACGACGGTTTCCACTTCCGGGAGTTCTGGCATAAGTCAATCCGTTTGTGTCCGTTGCGAGGGAATTCCTGTTTCGCCGGAACCTTTCAGCCTATCATAACCTTTAAGCAGACGAAACGGACAAGGGAACCGGCATTTCGTGCCGGGCGCACTGGAAGAAAGAAAGTATTTTGCATCCTGAAGGCCGTCCAAGCTATCTAATGTGTATCTCCGCAGACCGGCTGGCTGTACGGTTGCGGCGAAACAGCGCTTATGAGAGTATGAAAAGCGGTATTTTTCACGATTTCCGCTTCATCCTGCGGCGGGCTATTCAACTTTTTCTGCGAGCGAGCGTCGTAATTTGAGAAAAAGGCAAAGACAAAGCATTTGCCTGTTTTAGATTATGAACAGTAGTCGGAATTAAGCAAGGCGCGCGGATGATGTACTTCATCTTACTGGCAGCTGTGTTCTTTCTGGCCTTCTCCAACGGCGCCAACGATAACTTTAAGGGAGTGGCAACGCTCCGGAAAAGCCGCTACTACAGCTTCCGGCGCGCCGTCTCCTGGGCGGCAGTCTGGACAGCCCTGGGTTCCGTTGCGGGGATATGGTTTGCCGTCAGGCTGCTGCCTGCTTTTTCCGGCGCCGGGTTGATCCACCCAGGCATAGACGCCAATGCCTTCCTTGTGGCCGTGGGCGGCGGAGCTGCCCTTACCGTATTTGTCGCAGTGAAAATTGGAATGCCTATCTCGACCACGCACGCTTTAGCGGACGCGTTGACAGGAACGGCTCTGCTAGCCGGAGGGCGGAGCAATTTCCATCCGGGAGTTCTGGGAATGACGGTCTTCCTGCCGTTGCTTCTTACCCCTCTGGTGGCTATGGGCTTAACGTACTCCACGTTCCCCCTGCTGCACCGCATTTTTCCGGTGACTCGAAGCTGTATCTGTGTGACTCCCGCTCCAGTGTCCCCGACCATAGTCAGTGCAGAAACACTGGCTCTGCCCGCTCAACCAACGCCTGGAGATTTTCTTCCAGCGATCACAATCGACACCGCAGCGGCCTGCTCCCTACACTCGCCGGGAGCTAAATGCCGCGCCGATGTGAACGAGGTGTTACACTGGTTTTCCGGAGGACTGATCAGTTTTTCCCGGGGCATGAATGATACACCAAAGATTGCCGCACTCCTGCTGCTGCCTGCTTTGGGTGTTCCCACCGGATCAGCGTTTGCAGGGGTGGCTGTTACCATGTTGCTGGGAGGGACGCTGATGGTTCGTCGTGTGGCAAAAACTGTGTCGGAAGATGTGACCGACATCCAGCCGGTAGAGGGAACCGGAGCGAATCTGGTAACGGCGTTCCTGGTCACTCTTGCTTCTCCTTTAGGTCTGGCAGTCTCCACAACCCACATTGCTGTTGGCAGCATCTTCGGAGTCGGCTTGTCGCAACCCGATCGCACCAACGGAAGGAAAGTTCGCGAGATTCTGCTTGCTTGGTTCTTTACACTGCCGATGGGAGGACTGCTGGGCTCCGCGCTCTACTTTTTGTTTCGGTAAGGAGTGGCCGTTCAATTTTGTGAAGAGGAAATCATGGCAAAAACTTCAACCAGCAATACAGAAACGGCTGTTTATAACCGCTACGCTGCGGCTGCGAAGGAACGGATCAGCGAGCTCTGTTGCCCGGTAGACTATAACCCCAACTTCCTGAAGATCATCCCAAAGGAAATCCTGGAGCGGGATTACGGCTGCGGCGACCCGTCGCGGCATGTCCGCCCGGGCGACACGGTGCTGGACCTGGGATGCGGCGCCGGGAAAATCTGCTACATAGCGGCGCAAATCGCCGGTCCTAAGGGAAAAGTGGTCGGCGTGGATTTCAACGAGGAGATGCTGTCGCTGGCGCGCCGCTGTCAGGCGCAAGTCTCGCAGAGTCTCGGCTACAGTAACGTTTCCTTCTATCGCGCGAAAATTCAGGACCTGACATCGCCGCTTGAAGAGATCGATGCATATTTGCAGAACAACCCAATACGCTCCAGCCGGGACTTGGAAAAGTTTAAGGCTTATCAGAACCGGTTCGCGAACGGTGCTCCCTTAATCCCCAGCGATTCGGTGGACATCCTGGTCTCCAACTGCGTTCTCAATCTGGTCCGCCAGGAGGAAAAAAAGAGCCTTTTTGCGGAGATGTTCCGCGTGCTGAAGCGTGGCGGCCGGGTAGCCGTCTCCGACATCGTCTCCGATGAGGATGTTCCGGCTTCAATGCAGAACGACCCAAAACTGTGGTCCGGGTGTATCGCGGGTGCGTTCCGGGAGGACCGGTTCATCGAGGCTTTTGAGAACGCCGGCTTCCACGCCATCCAGATCGACAAGTACGGCCAGAAGCCCTGGCAGACTATTCGGGGCATTGAGTTTCGGTCCGTCACCGTGACGGCCAGCAAAGGAAAGCAGGGCCCCTGCTGGGAGCGCAATCAGGCTGTGATTTATAAAGGTCCCTGGAAGCGGGTGGAAGATGACGACGGCCACGTTCTGTTGCGCGGCAAGCGGATGGCGGTTTGCGACAAGACCTTCAATATCCTCACCTCAGAGCCCTACGCTGAACAGGTGTTGCCAGTTGAGCCATTGAAGGAAGTTCCTTTGAAAAAAGCAAAACCGTTCGCCTGCAAAGAAACATCCCTGCGAAATCCCAAGGAAACCAAGGGGCAGCGGTATCGTAAAACCACCGAATCCACTTCGGAAGCTTGCTGCGGCCCGGAAGGTTGCTGCTGATCCCCGGAAGAGACTGCTAATCCAAGCTGCCGGCAGTTAGTACGCCCCGCGCGGATGCTGGAACCACAGCCCGACAATACAACCTGTTTTTGCGCTGTTGCCTCGGCCTCGTTGTGACGAAGCAACTCACCGAAAACTGGCGTTCAGGATTTTCTTCCGAAGCCGGATCGAGTCCGGCGTTACCTCCACCAGTTCGTCTTCCCGAATGAAATCAATGGCCTGTTCCAGGTTAAGAATACGCGGAGGAACCAGGCGGATCGCCTCGTCGGCGGTGGAGGCGCGCATGTTGGTCAGCTTCTTTTCCTTGACGATGTTAACGTCCATGTCCTTGTCGCGGGCGTTTTCACCGATCAACATGCCCTGGTAAACTTCCGTTCCCGGTGTAATAAAAATTTCTCCGCGTTCCTGCATATTAAAAATAGCGTAGCCGGTCGCCTTGCCCGGCCGGTCAGCCACAAGCGATCCGGTGGGGCGGGAAGGAATGTCGCCCTGCCACTCAATGTAGCCATGAAACAGCGAGTTCATGATAGCCGTGCCGCGAGTGTCGGTAAGGATTTCGCTGCGGAGCCCGATCAAGCTGCGTGACGGCACGTGGAACTCCATCCGCACGCGCCCCGAGCCGTGGTTCACCATCTTCGCAATCTTGCCCTTGCGGTTCCCCAGCTTCTCCATCACCACGCCCAAGAAAATTTCGGGACAGTCGATCTCCAGCAGTTCCAGCGGCTCGTGGAGCGTGTCGTTTATTTCCTTGGTCAAAATCTCCGGCTTGCCCACTGCCAGTTCAAATCCTTCCCGCCGCATCATTTCGATGAGGATAGCAAGCTGCAACTCACCGCGGCCCATCACCTTGAAGGTGTCCGATCCACCGGCTTCTTCCACCTTGATTGAGACGTTGGTGAGCAGTTCCTTGTGGAGCCGATCACGCAGGTTGCGGGAAGTCACGTAGGCGCCCGCGCGCCCGGCAAACGGCGAGGTGTTCACCGTGAAGTTCATGCTGATGGTCGGCTCGTCGATCTGGATGCGCGGCAGGGGACGCGGCGTTTCCGGGTCGGTGAGTGTTTCGCCGATGGTAATCCCATCCGCGCCCGCGATGGTCAGGATGTCGCCGGGCCGAGCCTCGGTTTCCTCCACCTGCTTCAGACCCTCGAAGGAATAGAGCTTCGTGATTTTCGTCTTTTTCAGGGAGCCGTCCAGTTTTACGATCCCGACCGTATCACCCAGCCGCAAGGTTCCCTCAAACACGCGGCCGATGGCCAAGCGTCCTAGATAGTCGCTGTAATCCAGATTGGATACCAGCACCTGAAGGATGCTTTGCGGATTGCCGGCTGGCCCGGGTATGTCGCTCAAGATGGCGTCGAACAGGGGCCGCAGGTCTCTGGAGCCATCGTCCAGCGCTTTATGGGCGATTCCCGCGCGCGCGTCGGTGTAGATCACCGGGAAATCAAGCTGCTCTTCTGCGGCATCCAAGTCGATGAACAGATCGTAGATTTCGTCGAGGACTTCAGAAATGCGGGCATCCGGCCGGTCAATCTTATTGATGACTACGATCGGCGGCAGGCGGGCCTCGAGGGCCTTCATCAACACATAGCGCGTTTGCGGTAGCGGCCCCTCGCTGGCGTCCACCAGCAGCATAACGCCGGAGGCGATTTTCAGCGCGCGCTCCACTTCGCCGCCGAAATCACTGTGACCCGGCGTATCCACGATATTGATCTTCACTCCCTGGTAATGCACGCCGGTGATCTTTGCCAGAATAGTGATACCGCGCTCGCGCTCCAGTTCGTTGGAATCCATGACGCGATCCGCCACCGTTTCATTTGCGCGGAAGATGCCGCTTTGCCAGAGCATGGCGTCCACCAGCGTGGTTTTGCCGTGATCGACGTGCGCGATAATTGCAATGTTGCGGATGGTTTCATTGCGCACGGGCTGGGTGGCCGGCGCATGGAGTTGTGTTGTTACCAAAAGTTATCCTTATGAAAATCTTTAATTCCTAGCCGGGATCTCCATTTTCGGGTTGCAGGCAGCCGCCAGTATACAATACCTGCAAACCTTTCCCTGGACGTACACATCTCCGCTCACAGGCCGGCTTCTTAACTCGAAAACTCTGCTTGCAAAGGCCGGTATTGCGGGCAAGAGAATTGGCGTTAATGCGGAGGGCAACAGGGCGGGAGCCGTTCCGAAACCCGGGGTCTACTCACCTGCAACTTACAAAGCGACCATCACATCGGCGCCCTCCACCTTCACCTCATAGGTGGGAACCTTTACGTCGGGATTCATCGGGGTCGCTCCGGTCTTCACCTGGAACTGCCAGCCATGCCAGGGACACTCGATTTTCTCCCCTTCCACATACCCTTGTCCAAGGGGGCCGCCGCGATGCAGGCAGACATTGTCCAAGGCGTAAAACTCTCCTTTTAGATTACACAGCGCGATGGTTTTGTCGTTGACCTGGATTTCCTTTACCTTGCCGGGCTCGACTTCAGAAACCGTCGCCACTTTGACGAAAGCGGGCATGTCCTATTTTCTCCTCAGCGGTGTGAATAGCTCTAGCGAGGTTGGGGGGTCTGGGCGATCATGATCTGCTTGCGGAAGTTCTCCACCATCGACTCATCCAGGCGGACCTCGGTCGGGCGCTTCGCCAGAGACATCTGGTCAATCTTGTCCTGCAGTTTCAGCAGAGCGTAAAACAAGTTTTCCGGCCGGGGCGGACAGCCGATCACATATACATCGGTGGGAACAATCCGGTCGACCCCTTGCAATACGGCATAAGTATTGAAGGGTCCGCCGACACTCGAGCAGGCACCCATGGAGATCACCCACTTCGGTTCGGGCATCTGGTCATAGACGCGTTTCAATACAGGCGCCATCTTGAGCGTCACTGTTCCCGCCACAATCATTAAGTCCGCCTGCCGCGGGCTGGGCCGGAAGACCTCGGCTCCGAACCGGGCGATGTCGAACCGCGAGGTGGTGCTGGCGATCATCTCAATCGCGCAGCAGGCGAGGCCGAACGTCACCGGCCAAATTGCCGATTTCCGGGCCCAATTGAAGACGTAATCAACGGTGCTGACAATGAAGTTCTTTTCGAACTTGTTCTGGATGTACGGCATCCATTCTCCTTATTTATTAACCTTACCCGCTGAGCCTTGCCGAAACCAACCGCCATGCGGAATCTCTGTTCAACCTATCCAATCCAGTTCGGAAAGTCAAGGCGGCCATGCGACAAGCGTCTCCGTTCTGGAAAACGCGGAAAGAAACGCCGCCCGCCGGAACCGGAGAACCGTGCAATCCCAAGGATTAGTCATTCACTTAGGGAGACTTGGTCGCGTCCAAGCTAATCACAGTTTCCGATCCCACCGCCTCGGCGCTGTGCTGGAAACCCGCCGGAATCTCAATCATGTCGCCAGGAGCGAGGACGGTTGCGCCCCCCTTCCAGCAAATCTGGAGACGGCCCTTCAGGACCGCGTCTTTTTTGTTCACAGCATGGGTATGCGGAGGGAAACAGGTTCCCGGCGGATAATGATATTTGGCGACCGCATACCCCTCCGCTGTCAGCCGCTGCCGCATGGTCTCTTCCCGGAGAGGCCCCCAGACGGGGTTCCAGTGAGTGATTTTGGGATTCATAAGACAAAAACTCCCGAGAGCAATCACTTGCCGAAAAGACTCAGGCCTGGACATTGCGGAGCTGCGTGGTGACTTTTCCTTCTCCTTGCCGGAGGGTTTCCGATACCTCGCGGCTTACTTGCCGGAACATCTCTTGCAGCTCACCCGCCGGGCGGCCTAACACCTGTGCCGTCTCTTCCCAACTGAACCCTTCGAGTGCATGAAGCACATAAACGTGGCGCTCGGACGCCGGTAGCGAGGCCAGCATAGTCTCCACCAGAGAAAGTTCCGCAGAATCATTCCTCATCGGCTGACCTTCCCCGGAGTTGTTCGACGTCCGCCAGTTCGTCGCAGGGGCAGGCGAGACGACAGGCTCCGCAGAAGCGGCATGGGGGCGCGCGGAATTGGCTGAAGCCGGCTGGCCGAGCATGCCGTCCAGGACCCGGATAGATTCACTCACTAGACGATGAAAGGGAACTGATTCGGAATAATCGGCATTTACGTTTTCCAGAGACCTCGCCACAACCTCATTGACGACTTCCGCAATCTGAAGCTGACCCGGCATCAGCGCGCCAGCCAACTGCAGGTAACGCAACTCGCGGGCAATAAAATGCTCCAGTTGGGGCCGCACCTGGTCCAAATAATCCCGCATCTCCTGGCGATCTGTGACGTGCAGTTCTCCGGCCTGAATTTTTTTCTCTTCTTGCAGAAATTTGAATCGCCGCCGCTTCCATACTCCCTCTCGTCGAAGGACTCGCTTGTGCCGCTTTACCTGTTCCAGCACCTCATTGAAACTAGCCTGCAGAACCACCAATACGGAACCGCCGCTCTCGCGAGCGTGAATCCGGGCGGTTGGCAGCCAGAGGTTCAACGAACAAACCGCCTCATGGCGCGGTGAATTAAATTCCAGAATGCCGCGCAGGTGGACCAAGTCCGGCGAAAACCGAATCAGCAATTTTTTCAACTTCTCAACATGCGAACTCACCGCATGATCCAACTGAGTGTTCCTTGAAACGTGGTGATAGCTGAAGTGTACATGCATAACAGACCTCCCGCGAGTTTAGTAAGAGAGTGCAGCAAGCAAGTTGCAGTCAAATCGAAGGAAGGGGGCGGGCAGCAATGCGTTGCAGAGGAGGATAGCAGGGGTATGGGCCGGCGAGACCGGGCAACTGTCTGGCCGTTCAATGGACTGTTCCGGAGCCGAATCACAGGCATATTCTGAGCCCTGCCGCTGGTTTTTTACGCCACCGCCGGAGAGAGGCGACCCATAGCACCCAAGGCTTTGTCCAGCACAGCGCGTCCGACACGATAAGCCTCCTCAAAAGCCTGTCGCTTCTCTTCGCGCGTCATGGAGCGGCCCAGGGCATGGAGTTGTTGCAGCGTAACACCTGTCACATAAGTCCCTGCGTAAGCCATCAATCCCTTGCTCAACAACCCTCGACCTGCCGGAATCTTGCCGGCCAGTTCGCGGGCGAGCGACCGCCAGCCAACAGAAGCCGCAGCAATGGACGTGAGCTGCCCCTTCTGCTCGCGGAAGCCAACGGCGGAATCGCTGGAGGCTGCCATGATAAAGGCAAGGCGCATTTGATTGGCCGTCAGAAAAACGGTGCTGGAGGCGAATTCGGCAGCCGTCCAGGGCAGCGAGAATGGAGTCGGCAAAACATTCGGGATTGCCGTCATGATTGCGAACAGGGCATTCTCGAAGGCTATCGAGTGAATCCAGCGCTGTTGTGCGTAACCTCGGAACGGCAGGAAGTTCTTGGCCAAAGGCAGCGCCAGGTCCCATCTGTCCCGCAGAATTTCCTTCACAAAATCCCGCGAATCCGCCTTGCCAAAAATATAGACGTAGGGAGCAAGAGGCCCAACTCCGGCTGTCACGCCCGGAGAACAGATCACAAAATCAAACTCGTGCAGTATCTGCTCTTGCAACTGGCGAAACGGATAGAGAAAGGGGAACAAACATTTCTGAACTTGTTCGGCTTTGCGCCGGCCAAGAGAGATGGGCGCGAAAAAGGCTTCCATCCGGCTCAACTCCTCCGGAGTGCCTGCGACGAGCGCCAGCGAGAGTGAGCGGTTTGCGTCTTGGGCAAGCTCTTCCGGGTTCAACCCACGGAACGCGTCGCTGACCTGCCTCCAAATAGCAGCCATGTCTGCCCCGCCTCTTTTTCTATTATAACGCGATTCGCGAAGTTGGGAGATTCGTTCTGGAAAGGACCTCTGGACTTAGAGCGGTTCTCCAGTTGGTATCGACCGTGTCCGAGCCGTAACCGTGAAGGGGGGGCAAAGATGGCTCAATCGACCAGTGTCGAGTTAGCGCTTTGGGACTCCGCCTTGTCCCGCCAGCATCACCAGGGGGTTCGGGGAAGCCGCGCTTTCTTCGTTAAACCGGTCGACGGCCTGCGACATGTTCATGGAGCAGAACTTCGGCCCGCACATGGAGCAGAAATGCGCATCTTTGTAGCCTTCCTCGGGAAGCGTCTCATCATGCATGGAGCGGGCCGTTTCCGGATCGAGCGAAAGCTCAAACTGCTTGTTCCAATCGAACAGGTAGCGAGCGCGGGAGAGAGCGTCGTCCCGGTCTCGGGCTCCGGGACGATGCCGGGCCACGTCGGCAGCGTGCGCTGCAATCTTGTATGCAATCATCCCCTGGTGGACGTCCTCCTTATCGGGAAGGCCCAGATGTTCCTTGGGCGTGACGTAGCAGAGCATCGAAGCGCCGTACCAGCCGATCATGGCAGCTCCGATGGCGGAGGTGATGTGATCATAGCCAGGAGCGATATCCGTCACCAAGGGCCCTAGCGTATAAAAAGGAGCCTCGTGGCACAGCTCCACTTCCTTGTCAACCTGAAGCTGTATCTGATCCATAGGAACATGTCCGGGACCCTCCACCATCACCTGCACGTCGTATTCCCAGGCTCTCCGTGTCAGTTCTCCCAAGATGCGCAGCTCGGAAAATTGCGCCTCATCGCTGGCGTCAGCCAAACATCCCGGACGTAGGCTGTCTCCCAGAGAGAAAGAAACATCATGCTTGCGGAAAATCTTGCAGATGTCATCAAAGCGGTCATAGAGGGGATTCTGCCGGTGGTGGTGGGCCATCCACTGAGCCAAAATGGAACCGCCCCGGCTGACCACGCCTGTGATTCGTTTGGTGATGAGCGGCAGAAACTGGATCAAAATTCCAGCGTGGATCGTCATGTAATCCACGCCCTGTTCGGCCTGTTCTTCGATCACTTCCAGAAGGATGTCGGCGGTCAAGTCGGGCACGCTGCGAACTCGCGTCAGGGCCTCGTAAATAGGCACCGTGCCAATGGGCACCGGCGAATTTGCAATGATGGCTTTCCGAATCGCCGGGATGTCTCCCCCGGTGGAAAGGTCCATGACGGTGTCGGCTCCGTAGTGGACAGCGGTGTGCAGCTTGTCCAGTTCTTCCTCGCCATGGGAACTGACGGCGGAGTTGCCTATGTTGGCGTTGACCTTGCAGCGAGAGGCCACACCGATACACATCGGTTCAAGCTTCGTGTGGTGGATATTGGCCGGGATAATCATGCGGCCCCGGGCCACTTCCGCCCTCACCCAATCCGCCTCCAAGCTCTCGCGCTGGGCGACATATTGCATTTCCTCCGTCAGCGTTCCCCGACGGGCGTAGTACATCTGCGTAGGGCAGTCCTCACCCTTGCGCTTCTTCAACCATTCACTGCGCATTGGCTTTTCCTTGATTTTCCATCGGCGGCATTGATTCGGTTTCGTGTTCGGACGGGCTATTCTATCCTAATCCGGCTGGGCGGGGTCCAGGGTTCCAGATAATGGTCCTAACTCGGGCGTTTGTGTTTCAATTGCTCCAGCATTTCGCCTTCGACTGGCTTGCGTCCTGCGAATCCTTCATCTGTATTGTGCCAGAACCGAACGCTCGGCTCGCCTACTTTCCAGCAGAGATAAACCTCGCGGCCCCCGGCCTTACAAGGAAAATCGATCAGACCCTCTTCCAAATCCTTTAGCAGGCACCCGGAATCTTCAATTTTGCGGGCAGTATTTCGCAGACGAGAAATCCATTGTTTCTTTTCTTCTTTGCGCCGGGCGAAGTGCGCCACATCGATCATCTTTCCTCCCACCAGCGAAATGCTTTCCACCAAGCGCGTGTACTCTTGTTCGATCTCCACAAGCTCTTTCTTCGCGCCGGCGGCAATTTCCAACCAGCGCTCCAGCTGCGGCAGAAGTTTTTCAGCCCGCTCTAAATCGAACAGCTTATCCGGCATTTGCATTGAAAACTCCGCTTCCGGATATCTCGTCAAGCCACACCTTGCGCTATTTTTCTGTCCGGAAGTCCGCTGGGCGTCCCAAACCATTTCATCATCTGTGGTGGTGTTGTGCAACAAGAATTTCTCTTTCGGGGCGTTTCAAAAAGGCGCTGGGCTTTTTTTGCCGGAGTTGCTAGGCTGATGCCGTTCCAACGGCAAGCCTCTTGCGCCGTGACAGGCGGACGCCCTGCAATGCCTGGAACGGCCCCGGTTTCATAGCGAACGGGCGAAACATGATGAGCAATACACCTTTGCAAAGAAGCGATCACCCGGATACACGGCGCAACATCTTAATCAAGCTGGCTTATGACGGGACGGATTTTTGTGGATGGCAGATCCAGCCCCGGCAAGCCACCATACAGGGTTTGCTGACGGCGGCTTTGAAGGACATCTGCAGAGAGCCGATTACAGTATGCGGGGCCGGGCGAACCGATGCAGGAGTGCACGCGGAAGAGCAGGCGGCGAACGTGAAGCTGGAAGCGCCAATTCCCTGCCCCAGCCTGGTGAAAGCTCTGAACGACCATTTGCCGGGCAGCATTCGCGTTTTTTCGGCACAGGAAGTAGGAGAAGCTTTCCATGCGCGGCGCGACGCCCTTTCCAAAACTTACAGATACCGCATTTTTCGCGGCGCTGTCTGCCCTCCCCGGCTTTGCCGGTACGTCCATCATTTCCCGTATCCGCTCCAGGAGGAGGCCATGCAAGCAGCGGCCAAATATTTTGAGGGCAGACAGGACTTTCGCTCCTTTACATCGGCGGACGGAAACAAGAGTCAGGAAGAAAAATCCTCCATCCGCGAGATCTTCCGGTCCGAGCTGCATCGGCAAGCGGAAGAGCTGAGCTACACTGTGGAAGGAAGCGGGTTTCTGTATCACATGGTGCGGAACATAATGGGAACGCTGCTGGAAGTGGGAAGAGGCAGGATTCCTCCGGAACGAATCCTCGGCATTCTTTCCGCTTGCCGCCGCTCGGCGGCCGGTCCGACGGCTCCCGCGAGGGGCTTGCATTTGATTCGGGTCGCCTATGCGGACGACACGCTCTGCGGATCCGCTTCCCCTGGACAAGATGCGGCATACCGGTAGAATAGAGTAGGTGATCGAATCATAGGAAGTTGAGCGTCCCCTTTCAGGAGGTAAACAAAATCCCATGGCCGAAACTTCTCCCACTCCGGCAACACCCGACAAGGTCAAGATCCGGCTGCCTTATCAGCGTGCCTGCAACGAGAAGAACGCGAAGGGCAAGCTGTGCGCGGGCCATCTGAAACGATGGTACCGCTTCGGCGAACAGATCAAGCAGCAGTATGGAGCAGATGCGGAGATCTGTCGGTGCGAGCATTGTCACACGCTGTATCTGCCCGCTGCAGTTCCGGAAAGACGGACGATTGCTCTGCAGTTCTGATCCCCGGCGACGGGCAAGCCCGGTCCGGCCTGAGAGGCATGGCCGAGGCCTGTCGCGCGACTTCACCCCTGCCGTTTCCAGCCGGATATGTTTGGAGCATTTCGGAGGTTTCCCGCGACGGTGTTTGCCCAGGCAACAGTAAAAGGTTATCTGCATGCATGATTCCCCTGCCCTCCCCTGCCAATCCGACCGACAGAAGATTTCCGCCTTGCCGGAAATCCTGGAGCTTCCCGGCTTGCAAAGAATTGTCCGGTCCTTGCACGAACAGAGAGAGTGGCTGGACCGGGTCCATATCGAACTGACAGAAATACCGGCTCCGACCTTTTTTGAGTCGGCACGGGCGGACTACCTGGCCGAACGCTTCCGCGAACTGGGGCTGGAGCGCGTGCGCATCGACTCGGCGGGAAACTTGTTGGGACAAAGGCCCGGCAGAAGCAGGGGGGTCATTACTCTCAGCGCTCATCTGGATACGGTCGTGCCGCCCGGCATGCCGATCGTGGTCAAGCGGGACAATGGCCGCTTTTGCGCGCCGGGCATTTCCGACAACGGGGCTGGACTGGCAGCTTTGCTGGGAACCGCGGCGGCGCTTCAGAAAAGCCAGATGGAAACGGACCTTTCGCTCCTGTTTGTCGCCAACGTCGGCGAAGAAGGAGAAGGGGACCTATGCGGAATGCGGCACCTGTTCGCGCAGCGGGAGCTTTCCGAGCGGGTGGAGGGCGTGCTGGTGCTGGACGGGTCCAGCATCCGGCATACGACGGTTGCCGGACTGGGTAGCCGACGGTTTTTAATCGAGGTTACCGGTCCGGGAGGACACAGCTGGAGTGACTTTGGAACCGTAAACCCCATCCATGCGCTGGCACGAGCCGTTACTAAACTGAACGAAATCAGTTTGACTTCCGGTCCGCGAACTTCCTTAAACATTGGCTTGATCCACGGCGGCACAGCCGTAAACTCCATCCCGCACTCCGCGTGGATGAAAGTGGACATCCGTTCGAGAGAAGCAGAGATGATTGACCGGCTATCGCTGGCCCTGGAAACGGCCATCCAGGCGGGAGTGGAGGCGGAGAGACAGCGCAGCTGCGGCCGTTTAGAGGCAAAGATCACGCAGATTGGCAATCGTCCCGCTGCGGAGCTGCCCGCTTCCGCCCGCATCCTGGAGGTAATCCAGGAGGTTGACCGGCGTCTGGGAATACAGAGCAAGCTGGAATGCTCCTCAACCGACGCCAACATTCCGCTGTCGCTGGGCATCGAGGCCGTCGCAATCGGCGGGGGAGGATCGGGCGGGGGCGCTCATAGCCCGAACGAGTGGTACAACCCGCAGGGCCGCGAGATGGGTTTGCAGAGGATTCTGATGATCCTGCTGGGGCTTTCGGGAGTGGTCGATGCAGCGGAGGGGTAAGAGGTTCGCTTCCACGCCTTCAGTCAAGAATCTTGCATTTTGTCATAAACAAAAATAGAGTAGTGAGGCTTTCGAGCTGAATGAAGTTGTCCGATTGAGGCATTCCTGTTGAAACGAGCAAAGATTTCCGCGCTGGGCTGTTACACACCTCCGAAGACGCTCACCAACGCCGACCTGGAAAAAATGGTCGATACCTCCGACGCTTGGATTCGCGAGCGAACCGGCATCCGGGAGCGGCACATCGTTGACAATGGAACAGCCACTTCAGACCTTGCGTTGGAAGCCTGCAAAAAGGTGCTGGCCCAGCGAGGAATCAGCCCTACGGAAATTGAGACGATCATCGTGGCGACCGTCACTCCGGATATGTTTTTCCCTGCGACAGCCTGTATTCTGCAGGAAAAACTCGGGGCCCGTGGGGCTTGGGGTTTTGATCTTTCGGCTGCCTGCTCCGGTTTCCTCTATGCTTTGACGACCGGCTCGCAATTGATCGCGAGCGGCGCTCAGAAAAACGTGCTGGTGGTGGGAGCCGACGTGATGTCCAGCATCATCAATTACGAGGACCGCGCCACCTGTGTCATCTTTGGAGACGGCGCCGGCGCAGTTCTTTTGGAGCCGGCTGAATCAGAAGATGACGGCATCCTCGATTACCTCAATGAAATCAACGGTTTCGGAGGCCAATATTTAAAAATGCCGGCAGGAGGCAGCCGGATGCCATCCACCGTAGAGACCGTGAAGAAAAACTTACATTACGTCCACCAGGACGGGTCGCAGGTCTTCAAATACGCCATACGAAAGATGTCGGAGACGTGCATATCGATCCTGGAGAGAAACTCTCTGTCCGTCTCCGACCTGGATATCTTTATTTCCCACCAGGCCAATCGGCGCATTATCGAGGCCGCCTCCGACCGGCTGGGAATAGACCCGGATAAAGTTCTCATCAACATTGACCGCTACGGAAACACAACGGCCGCTACGATTCCCCTGGCTACCGCGGATGCAATCCAGCAGGGAAGGCTAAAAAAAGGGGACTTGGTCCTATACGCGGCAGCAGGCGCCGGTTACACAGTGGGTGCAGCGTTGCTGCGTTGGGCCTTTTAAGGCCCGGTCCCCAGCGGCTTTTCTGATCCGATGCAGTGTGGAATTATAGGCCTACCGCAGGCAGGAAAAACAACTCTGTTCCGAATGCTGACAGGACTTCCGGCGCGGGAATCCCACAGCTACTCGGGGCCGCAGCACGTGGGAATCGTGCACGTGCGCGATGAACGGTTGGATCGCCTCTCCAAACTTTTTTCCCCCCTGAAAACGACTTACGCCACGATGGAGTGCGCCGACGTCGCCGCCATTGGAAAGGATACTTTAAAGGAGAGCAGCTACCTCGGCAACCTGCGCAATATGGACGCGCTGGCCCACGTCGTCCGCATATTTCCAGACGAGTCGGTCCCCCATATCAAAGGCAACATCGACCCGCAGCGCGATATTTCCAGCGTGGAACTAGACTTGATCCTGGCCGATCTCGGAGTTGTGGAAAACCGCTTGAACAAGCTGGCGAAGGAACGCCGGAAGATGAAAAACGCAGCTATGGAAAAAGAAATGGAGTTGCTCGAAAGAGCCCGGCAGTGGCTGGAGACAGAAAAACCGTTGCGTGAAGTGGAGTGGAGCGAAGAAGAAAAAAAACAGTTGCGCGGTTTCCTGTTTTTGTCAGAGAAACCGATGCTCCTTGTGATCAATGCGGGAGAAGAAGCGGTGAACAAGATGGACGAGGTGCTGCATTCAATCGGTTTGGACCAGCCGGACCGGCATCCCAACAGCAGGGCCATGGTGGTTTCGGCAAAAGTGGAAGCGGAACTGACGGAGATGCCGGACCTGGAGGCGGCTGATTTCCGGAACAGTTACGGCCTGCGGGAGTCCGGGCTGGAACGCCTAATGCGCACCATCTATGCGCTGCTGGGGCGGATTGCCTTCTTCACCGTGGGTGAAAAGGAATGCCGCGCTTGGAGCATTACGAGGGGTACTTCCGCACAGCAAGCAGCGGGCGTCATCCATACGGACATGGCGAAACGCTTTATCCGGGCGGAAGTGATCGCATGGGACAAGCTGGTGGAATACGGCGGCTTCACTGAGGCACGGCAAGCGGGGCTGGTCCGACTGGAAGGAAAGAATTACATCGTGCAGGATGGGGAAATCGTTCACATCCGCCATAGTGGATGATCGGGAAACTGCTCACGGACTCCCGCCGGCGTGACCCTCCAGTGTACCCGCCAGCAACCTGATTCCGGAAGTCAACCGGGAACCCGGCATCCGGATAGCCGTGGTCCTGTTCGCGGGCGTTTTACCTGCGGCGCGGCGAATAGACGATATGATCTTCCGAGTTCTTTTCCTATTCTGGCTTGGCTTCTTCTCCGCCGGATTTCTTGAGAACCGCCTGCAAGCGCAAGAGAGGCATGAGCAATATCTTGTAAAGTTGCGGGATCTACCTGTAATCCTACATCTCAGCAGCCAGCCGAGCGCCTCGAAACTGCAGCGCAACTTACAGGCCCCAGATGCCACTCAATATCGCTCCCGGCTTCTTGCCAAACAGGCATCGCTGAAACGATTTCTTGAGAATTTGCCGGGAGCCCAGGTGCAGGCACAGATGGACACCGTGTTCAACGGAATGGCGGTCATCCTGCGGCCGCAAGACGTGGCTGCCGTAGAGGGGTACGCCGAGGTTGCAGAGGTCATCCCTTCGATTCAATATCACAAGGCGCTGGATACGGCATTGTCCCTTGCCGAGGTCCCGGAAGCATGGATGAACCCGGCAATCGGAGGAGAAGACAACGCCGGGGCCGGTGTAAAGATCGCCGTGATCGATACGGGAATCGACACGAGCCACCCGATGTTGCAGGACCCATCGTTGACGCCACCGGCCGGGTTTCCCCGCTTTACTGCGGCCAGCATGGATTGTCCCGGTTCGGATGAAATGCGCACCAATTCCAAGGTGATTGTGGCTAGAAATTACGCCGAACTTTTGCGCGCCCCCGACCCAAACTGCGACGCCGAGGATCGGGACGGCCACGGCACCTTCGTTGCGGCAATTGCGGGCGGCAACCGAGCACAGGGCCCGCTAGCCAGCATCGCCGGGGTTGCTCCCAAGGCCTTCCTGGGAAACTACAAGGTTTTTGGGACCCCGGGGACCAATGACATGGCCAGTCTGGCAGCCATCGTTCAGGCATTGGAAGACGCCGTCCAGGACGGCATGGACATCATCAACCTGAGCCTGGGAATCCCCACCAACTCCCTGCCGGTCAACGATACGCTTTCCCAAGTCGTTGCGACCGCCGTTCAGGCCGGCGCGACAGTGGTGACCGCAGCGGGAAACGAAGGGCCAGGAACAGGAACCATCATCAGTCCCGGCATCTCGCCGGAAGCGATTACCGTAGGAGGGGCAACAAATTCTCGCACCTTTGCGAACCTTCTCCGCATCATCGCTCCCGGAGAGGCGCCGGCTGAGCTTGCTCGGATTGCCGCTCTGCCGGGCAACGGCCCGCCGCTTGAATCTACCGCAGGACCTGCACCGCTGAGAGACGCGGCAACGGTTACTGCTTCCGAGAAAGCCTGTTCCCCGCTGCCTTCAGATTCGCTGACCGGCGCGCTGGTATTGATTTCCAGAGGGGATTGCACTTTCTCCGAAAAGATATTGAATGCTTTTGTGGCCGGAGCCATCGGTGTCGTTATTTACAATAACCAGTTGTTTCAGCCCGCGATCCGCATGGACGTTCAGGGCTCTACACAGATTCCTGCGGTCATGATCGGCAACACAGTCGGCCGGCGACTGAAACAGTTACTGAGCACTGCCGGTGCGGGCGTGACGGCTTCCTTGGGGGCCGTGCCGGAAGCCATTCCTGCAACCCCGAATCGGATGTTGGATTTTTCCGCTAATGGACCCAGCCCTGATTTCGGCATCAAGCCGGACTTGGTAGCACCCGGTACGAACTTATACAGCGCAACCCAGAGGAACTTTCCTGACGGGCCTCAGCATCATCCCGCCGGATTTGACGTTGCGGGCGGCACCAGTTTCGCCGCCCCCATAGTGGCCGGCGCGGCGGCGGTGGTGAAACAGGCAAGACCCGCTTTTTCGCCGTCTCAAATCAAATCGGCGCTGGTCAACACGGCGGTCAAGTCGGTCAGTTCTCCAGAGGGAGGCATTGCCGGGCTGCTCAGCCGGGGGAATGGGTTGCTGGACCTCAACGCGGCGCTAAATACCGTGGCCGCAGTTTCACCGGTCTCACTCAGCTTTGGCTCCCTGCCTTCGGGAACTATTGCGGCCACCAGCGCAAACCTTCTGGTCACCAACGTAAGCGCCTCAGCGGAAACTTTTCACATCAGCGCGAACCCCGCAACAGACAGCGAAACCCTGACGATATCAACCTCTCCCACACCTTTTACACTGGCCGCCGGAGAAACCACTACCCTGACCGTAAGGGCCAGCTCGTCAGAGCCCGTCAGCGGAACAGCACAAGGGTTTCTGGCTCTATCCGGCGAGATTTCCGGAACAGCTATTACAGTCCCTTACTGGGCCAATTTTCTGCATCCCGGCGTAAATTCCGGCGGGGTGGTCAACGCTGCCAGTTTCGGCTCCGGGTCGCCATGGGTGGCCGCCGGAAGTCTCATCGCGATTTTTGGGACACAGTTGACTGAGGGCACGGCATTCGCCTACAGAACCCCTTTGCCCCTATCCCTGGGAGGAGTTACCGTCACGCTGGGAGACTTTCCGGCGCCATTGCTGTTTGCTTCACCCACACAGATCAACGCGCAGGTTCCGGTCGAGCTGGCCGGCAGAACTTCGGCGCAATTGGTGGTGCAAATCAACGGCGTTTCGAGCCCGCCCGAAACCGTCTTGCTCGCCCCCGCCGCGCCGGGCATCTTCACCCTCGACCAGAGCGGCAGCGGGACAGGCGCGATCCTGCACGCCTCCGACTCTTCCCTGGTCACACCCGAACGCCCGGCCAGACCAGGGGAATTGCTGGAAATTTTCGCCGCCGGCCTCGGTTCCACCTCGCCCGCTGTCGAATCAGGGTTGCCAGCATCCGCGAATCCTCTTTCTAATACTCGAACGACACCTTCGATAACCATCGGAGAAATCTCCGTCCCGGTGACACTTTCCTTCCTGGTCCCGGCCTTCGTGGGGCTGTATCAGGTCAACATCGAGGTTCCGGTCGGGGTTCCCGCCGGAGAACACGATCTGGTATTGACCAGCAACGGAGTGGCGAGCAATCCGGTCAGGATTTTCATCGCCGAATCACCCGCCTCCTCCGCCCCCTGATCGCCGATACTCATGCAGAACGGGAAGGGTGTCTGTCCATTCTCCGGACCTGGAGCGGTTTGACACTTCCGGGCTGAACTGGCTAAACTGAAACTCGAACCGGAATTCTTGCGAGGGATCATGGCCTTTCCTAAAGAGTATGTGGCTTATTTGGCTGCCGAGTTGGCCGTTCGGGTAGAAAAGGCAGGCAAAGTCAAGCTGCACAACAAAGAGCAGGTGTCCGCGAAGATCAAGCAGCTGATTCTGGATGAATTTGCCAAAGAAGAGAACTTAAACCAGGAAGTTCGGGATCACCTGGAAAAATACAGCTCGGAAATGCGCCGAACGGGAGTTTCCTTTCAGGAGATGTATAAGCTGGTAAAAAGGGAACTCCTGAAGAAAAACCGGTTCGTGCCTCTCAGCGGGCGAGAAAAAGACGGCAGCAAGCTCTCGCGGGACAAGATCATCGAACTCTCTCACACCCTCATAAAAAACCTGTCCAGCATGACTCTTCAGATCGAGCTATTAGAGGAGAAAAACGAGGTGCGGCTGGAGATCTTCCGGCAGATCCAGAAACTCCTCAAAGAAGAAGACCTGGTTGACAAGAAAGCCCGCCAGAAGATTCTTTCGCAGAAACGAGAAATTTTAGAAGGCAGTGCTGAGTGGGACATCCTCTTTCGGAAGTACTATTCCGAAGAGATACGAAAGCACGGATTGATCTGAGGCAGCGTTGTCGAATGAACGAGACGCCAGCCCATGCGGCTAGCGTCTTCGCAGAGTCGGCCTGGCGTCTTCGTCTTCAGCGTCTTCGGAGCCTTCCCGCCTCTCAGCACCTTCACCAGCCTGCGGCGCCCTCCTGGACCTGCGCAAAGTCGGCCGACCGTCATCCTCGGCGTCTTCTACGCGGCCCCGGTCGTGGAGGGCCTGGAGGCGCGCGACGACTTTGTCATATTCGGAGGTCGTCACCACATATTCGGGCCGGGGCGGAAGAATTTCGCTGATCGCTTGTTGCGCCGCGATAATGCGGTCCGGCGTTAAAGGATGAGTGGAAAAGGCTTTGGCCAGCGTGCCGGGCCTTGTCTTTTCCCTGGCTTGAATTTTCTCGAAAAATTCCACAAAACCCTGCGGGTCGTAGCCAGTCTTGTAGTGATACTGCAAACCGAGGAAATCGGCTTCGCGCTCCGACCCCCGGTTGAATTGCAGGAACTTCATCGGGATCAGGAGACCCGCCGCCGAGCGCACTCCAAACCCGATGGGACCGCCCAGGAAGATCAAGGGAATGGTCAACCAGTTGGTTAACTCCGCCTTACTGGCATTTTTCGTCCCGTGCCGCGCGGCAACGTGGGCGATTTCATGGGCCATTACACCGGCTAACTCGGCCTCGGACTCCGAGGCCAGGATCAACCCTGAATTGACAAAGAAGAACCCGCCCGGCAGCGCAAAGGCATTGATGTCATCAGAGTCGATGACCTTGATCGTGAACGGCACCCGGGCATCCGAGTTGCGAACCAGGTTTTGGCCAACGCGATTCACGTACTCGGCCACAATCGGGTCCTGAATCAGCCGGGACTGCTGCTCCACCTGCTGCGCCAGGGATTTGCCGAGGGCGATCTCTTTCTCGAGCGAATAGAAATTCATCCCCTTGCCCACGTCCCGGTTTCCGATCGCATCAACGTCTTCTTTAGGGTCCTTCTTGTCCTTGTCGTCGGCCCCCGTCATCGGCTGAAGGCCTATTCCGATCAGCAACAACACAAGTAAAAGATTTTTCGCTCTTTGCTTTTTCATTACGAGTCTCCTCGCCCGGCTCCGCCCGTCTATCGAAGCCATTATAAACCCAAAACCCGCCATTGGGAGCGAGCATTATTTCGCTCCTCTATATTAAACTCACCTGGACCGCAGGAAGTTGCAGAAAATATCGCAACCAGTAAGCTTTTTTCTTCCGCACCGCCTGCTTCCCATTTGCTCATATCTCATTAGAAGCGATGCGGGGAGAGTTGGATGCCTGCAATTCCCGTTGAGAGCGATTTTGTGCATTGGAAGGAAACAGAGGAGGAGCACCCTGGTGCTGATGTATTTGGCGCTCGGCTGTAGTAGAGTAGGCGAGAGAGGGCTTCATCCAGGCTGTTGGGAGAGCGAATTGACTGAGCAGAAAATCTTGCCGGGGCAGACACGGAAAAAAGAAAGGAGCGATGAAACCTTCTTATATTACAAGGATTTATAGCGAATTTTGTACCACTTCTGCCCTGCTGTTGAAAATCGGCGGGGAGGAACGGCTGCGGGATAGAGTTCAAAAAGCAGGCGACTCCCTGGCGCTGCCCGGCTTTACCCACAGGCAGGATGCGCAGCCGATCTAGTTACCCTCTTTCATGATTGCATCGATCCTCACCATCCTCAGCTCTTTCATCATTGCAGTCATTTCCGCCATGGGTTATCCCGGAATTGTGCTGCTGATGGCCATCGAGAGCGCCTGCATTCCCTTGCCCTCGGAGGTGATTCTTCCCTTTTCCGGCTACCTGGTGTCAACCGGGCGCTTCAACATTTGGTGGGTAGCCACGGCGGGAGCTTTGGGATGCAACTTGGGCTCCATTGTGGCCTACTATGCGGGAGTGTACGGGGGGCGTCCCCTGATCCTGCGTTATGGGAAGTACTTCCTGGTCTCCCGCCGGGAGGTTGAGTGGGCAGACCGCTGGTTTGAAAAATACGGCGAGTGGACTGTCTTTTTCAGCCGGCTGCTGCCAGTGATCCGTACTTTTATCGCGCTGCCGGCCGGCATCGTCCGCATGAACTTCTGGAAGTTCAACATCTATACCTTTCTGGGGTCCTTTCCCTGGTGCCTGGGGCTGGCCTTTGCCGGTTACAAGATGGGCGAGCACTGGCCCACGCTGCGGGTGTACTTCCACAGATTCGATTACCTCATTGGGGTCCTGCTGGCGGCGGGCGTGGCCGCCTATGTCTGGTTGCACTGGAAGCAGCGGAACCGAGAAGAGAACGGGAGTGCGGTTGGCGGTTAAGTTCGGGGCGAGGGCAAATCCTGCCCGCCGCTCCACAATCCCGGCTTGGCGGGGCGGGCACGATTATAGTTCTTCCGCCGCCGATGCCGGAAGCAGGATTTTGGTTATCTTCGAAATTCCGAGAGAACCGAAGATGCCGAGACAACCGAGTTTGCCGAAAATACCGAGAAAACCGAATCTGCCGAGCCTGCCGAATCTGCCGAGAAAACCGAGGCAACCACATAGGCCGATTTTGCCGAGAGAACCGAATCTGCCGAGGATCCCGAATCTGCCGAGAGAACCGAGTCTGCCGAATCTGCCGATGTTTCACGTGAATCATTCCGCTTCCCGCCGCCGTTCAGGCCGGCAGGATGCCGGCGCTAGCGCCGTCCGGCCTGCAGGCGCTTGAGAAACTGGCGGGGATCGATGCGGTACTTGAAGGCTTTTTTTCCGTGGATGAAGACGACGGGCACTTCTTGGTTGTAGCGCTGCCGCAACTCCGCGTGCCGGTCGATATCGACTTCAGCAACCTGGAAGCGAGCCTGTTTTTGCAGCTCTCGCAGTTGCTGTTTGACTTGGTCGCAGAGACAGCAGCGATCCCGCGTGTACAACAAAACCTCTTCAGCCGTGGGGGCCATCATGCTCCTGCGGACGCACGGGCACGGCGCCCGTGGCGCGCCCATAGCATCAAGGGAATGCCCGCCAGAAAGCCGCCGAGATGCGCAAACCACGCTACGCCGCCTCCCATCTGGCCCTCCGGCCCCAGCGAGGCCAGACCGTTCAAAAACTGCAATCCGAACCAGACAAAAAGAAACAAGTAGGCGGGAATCTCCGCGGTGGTTATAAAAAAGAAAATAGGGATCAGCGTGAGTACCTTGGCGCGGGGATAAGTGATGAGATAAGCGCCCAGCACTCCGGCAATGGCTCCGCTGGCGCCAACGGTCGGGACGGTGGAGGCGTAGCTGGAAACCAGGTGGGCCAGGGTCCCCGCCAGCCCGCAGGCCAGATAAAAAAAGATGAACCGCAGATGGCCGATTCGGTCTTCGACGTTGTCTCCGAAAATCCAGAGGAACCACATATTGCCGATCAGGTGCATCCATCCGCCATGCAGAAACATGGAAGTGAAAAACGGCACGAGCGCTTGCGAGATGGTGACCGACTCCCCGGCAAAAAAAGCCACCGTGCGAGCGGGAATCAAGCCAAAGTTTTCAATCATCAGGTTTGTGCCCGCCACATCGGCGGTCAATTCCCGAAAAAAGACCAGGCAGTTGGCGACAATCAGCGCGATGGTAACCACCGGCATGGTGTTGCGTGGATTGCGATCACGGAGCGGGATCATGAACGGGAGCCTCTGCCCGGAAAACACTCGCCGGGGACGTGCAGCCTCGGTGTCGACATTACTGTAGCCGGAGAGTGTCCGGAAATGCAATGCTCACATTTTCAACCGGAGCGCGATGGATACATCAAGGTATATTGATAATGGTCCATGATAGAATAACTGCCTGCGCTGGAAGGGTTTGCCTGGCAACCACACTGAGCCGGCGGGAGGCAGCCGCTTTAGGGCTTAGTTACCTTCCCAGACCGTTTACATATCCGCTGCCGGAAACAAGCCCGACGTGAATGAGGTAGTCAGATGTTGTTTAGCAGGGAACGGAAGGCCCGTATCCGTCAACGTCTTGAACCCATCCTGAGGGAGTATAACGCCGAACTGCAATTCGTCGCTGTTTTCGTGGATTCGAGCCGCCAATTCCTGGGCGTGGTGATACAGCTTGACGAGCGTCCGCTTATTTTGAAATTCCACTGGGTCACATTCGTCAGCAACCCCGACAGCTCCTTGCGGGCAGCGGTCTTCGCGCAACTGAAGCAGAAGCTGAACCCGGACTAACCTCCCCTTTTTCCCTGACGGCCTTTCTTCCGCGAACACTACCTTTCCCCGGCGGGATGAGCCCGGCAGTTCTCCCCTGGTTTGCAACTTTACCCGGCTTTATAGCGAGACCCTTTTCGGAAAACTTCCGCACCTGCTGCTTGGCATGAATATGCTGCCAGGAGAGATCTACCCTACGCGGGGTCTGAATCGGAGGCCTGAGTTTGCGGATTGGATTGTGGCTGGACGCAGTCTGGCCCAACAGGAGTACAATTGTTCGTTTGCCGAAAAGAAGAAGCACCATAGGAGCATGCAATTATGAAGTACGACAATATTCTGCAAGCGATCGGCAGAACGCCTCTCATCCGGCTGAATAAAATTACGAAAGGCATCCCGGCTTCCGTTTACGTGAAGGCCGACAGCCTGAATCCCGGCGGAAGCGTAAAGGACCGGATCGCCGTCCAGATGATCGCAGACGCCGAAAGCCGAGGCTTGTTGAAGCCGGGCGGGACCATCATCGAGGCTACCTCCGGCAATACCGGCATGGGCCTGGCTCTGGTGGCTGCGGTCAAAGGCTACAAAGTCATCTTTACCATCAACGACAAGCAATCGCAGGAAAAGATGGACGCTCTCCGCGCGCTGGGGGCGGAAGTGATCGTGTGCCCTACGGCGGTGGAGCCGGAGGACCCGCGGAGTTACTACTCCGTGGCCAGAAAACTTTTCCAGGAAATTCCCAATTCGTACTACCCCAACCAATACGACAACCCGCAGAATCCCCAGGCGCACGTGGAGTCCACCGGGCCGGAAATCTGGGAGGATTCCGAGGGAAAGATAACGCACTTCGTTGCAGCCTTGGGAACCGGAGGCACCATGACCGGAGTGGGCCGTTTTTTGAAGCAGAAAAACCCGGCCATCCAGCTGATCGGGGTCGATCCGGTTGGCTCTATTTACTACGAATACCTCAAGAAAGGCACGGTGGGCAAAGCCCAGCCGTACGTGGTGGAAGGAATCGGAGAGGATTTTCTCCCCACCACGATGGACATGGACATTCTGGATGACATCTTCCAGGTCACCGATCAGGAGTGCTTTGTGTGGGCCCGCAAGCTGGCCCGCATGGAAGGGATTTTCGCGGGCGGCTCATCGGGCGGGCCGATCTCGGTTGCCCTGCAGGTGGCGCGCAACCTGACCGCGAAGGAAATGGTGGTTGCCTTCATTCCTGACTCAGGAAATCGTTACTTGAGCAAGGTCTACAACGAAGACTGGATGCGCCGTCATCAGTATTGGGAAGCCCAGTTGAGCATAACGGCCGGGGAGGTCGTGCGGCTCAAACGGCAGCACCGCCCCGGCAGCCGCCTGATCTACGCCAAGGCGGGAGAAACGGCCCATCAGGCATTGCTCCAGATGCAGGACAACGAAATCTCGCAACTGCCCGTGTTCGAAGATCAGGACTCTATTGGGACGGTCCGGGAAGACGATATTCTGAACTTGGCGCTGCGAGGCGTGCACTTGGACGGGTTGGTCCTGCGGGAGTGCATGAAAGATCCCCTGCCGGTGCTCGATCCCCAAGCTCCCATCGACCGCGTTACGTTCCTTCTGACCAACGAAAGTCCCGCTGTCCTTGTGAACATGGAAGACAACCAGTTCGAGATTTTGACAAAGTACGATCTGATAAATATGGTCGCCACATTGGCGGACTCCGCAGCCGCTTCGCACAGGCGTTCCACTTAGCTTCACCGCCGTTGGTGCGACTTGTTTCCGTGTGATAAAATCGCTGGCGGAAGCGAATCTGGTCTGGTGACTGGCCTGGACTTCAAATCCAGTGGTCCTTCTCTTTCGAGGAGGGCGATGGGTTCGATTCCCATACGCTTCCGCCATCGGACCGGTTGCCCATGCCGCGCAAGAAACCAAAGAAATTCAGCGCGACGAAAGAAGTCCGCCGCCGCTCCCGCGCCGCGCTTGGCGTCCCGCCTCCCACCCGTCGTGAGGAAGACCGCCGCCGCAAGCCTCCCAGGCATAAGAAAAAATTAGAGGAAGAGGCGCTTTCCTAAGCGGAACCGTTCCGGTCGGCTGCTTCCGCCTTGCAGCGGGGATCTTGACCTTTGCGCTCAGTTAGCGTATATACACTAATATGTTCTCCTGGGATGCCCGTAAGGCCCTGAAGAACTACAAAAAGCACGGCGTCCCATTCGAGGAGGCAGCAACTATTATCGGCGATCCGGATGGCTTGGACTGGCAGGATATCCAGCACGGGCAAACCGAACGCCGCTGGAAGAGGCTCGGACGATCAAGCCAAGGCCGTGTTCTCCTTGTTGTTTACACCTTGCGGAGGTTGAGAAATGGCGCGGAAACAATTCGCATCATCAGCGCCCGGCAAGCGAGCCGCAAAGAGCGGAAAGCATATACCTGATAGCCGCCCGGATAGTCAAATTGACTTCTCCGACATTCCCGAATCGACCGATGCGGAACTACAGCGTGCCCGTCGTGTCGGACGGCCCAAGACGGGGCGCGCCAAGCAGCTCATCGCCATTCGCATTGATCCACGACTGCTAGCGCAACTCCGCCGTCTCGCCGCCAAGCAAGACAAACCCTACCAAACCCTCATCCACGAACTGCTGGAGAAAGCGGCAACGAGAAAGATTGCGTGAACTGCAGGAAGCAGACCTAGTTTTGAGAGCAGCGGGAGCCCAATCGGACTGCTTTACGATTGTTGAACAAAGTGGAATACCACATCCTTAGTGAAAACGGATGTGCCGGATTGCCGGGACCGAATGTGCAGCACCTTCCAGAGGTCCTCGTCCAAATATAGCTGGGTGCGTTTCATGATGTGTATTATACATCACAGCATCATGTAGCGACATGCATCCACGCCTGTCGTTGTTGTACAGGCCTGGAGGCCCCTACATCTACTCAGTGGATGGTCCGGGTCTTTTTCTGCATGTAGTCCATCAGCAGATATTGTCCCAGGTTGTAGGGGGTGGTGAAGTATGCCTTCCCACGGCACAACTCCGTCACCTTTTGAATGAAATGCACCAGACCGTAGTCGCTGGCCAGCATGAAGGTGTTAATCAGAATCCCTGCCCTCTTGCATTTGGACACTTCCTCAAGTGTTTGGCTGACTACGAGGGGGTCAAGCCCAAAGGCGTTCTTATAGATGCGGCCATCCTCCAGGGTCAGCGCCGAAGGCTTGCCGTCGGTAATCATAATGATCTGCCGCATGTCCTTCTGCTGCCGGGACAGGATGCGCTGCGCCAGACGCAATCCCTCGCGGGTGTTGGTGTAATAGGGGCCGACCTGCACGCGGGCCAGATGGCTCAGCGGCACCTCTTCGGCTGAATCGTGGAACAGCAGCAGGTGCAGCGTGTCGCCGGGATACTGGGTGCGAATCAAGTGCGACAAGGCCAGCGCCACCCGCTTAGCCGGGGTAAAGCGGTCCTCCCCGTAGAGAATCATGCTGTGGCTGCAATCGAGCATCAGGACGGTCGCGCAGGAACTTTGGTATTCGGACTGGTGCACCAGCAGGTCGCGATAGTCGATCTCCAAGGGCAGCTTCAGCCCTTTCCGCTTGATCGCTTCCGAAAGAGTTCCGCTGATGTCCAGATTCAGATTGTCTCCAAACTCATACTTTTTGGAAGCACCGGAGGATTCGATGCCTGTGGCCAAGTCTCTGGTGTCGTGGCGGCCAAAGCTGCTCTTGCCGAGGGAGCCAAGCAAGTCTTTCAGAGTTTTGAACCCCAGAAAGTCCAGACTCTTGTCGGTCAACTCGAATTTCGCGCGGCTCGCCGGCCCCAAGCCTCCCTCTCCTCGCTGGGACTGGCGTTGTTGCTGGGAAGATTCCGGCGGCTCGGTAATGCTGACATACCCCTCTTGCTCCATGCGCTCGATCAACTGGTTGGCTATTTGTTCGCGCTGTTCGGGGGACATATTCTGCAACCGTTCCATCATCTCCTGCAACTGATCCTCCGGGAACAAGTCGCCTTTCATCAGGGCGTCCAGGACGGCCTGACGCAACTGGTCCAAGGTACGGTCTCCATCCATCTCATAAAAATCTTCGAATTGCGACTGATAACCGCTTTGGAGGAGAAAATCGGCGAGCCGGTTGAGCAAATCTTCCATCTCGACGGAATCCCAATCACCGCCTTCGAATTTTTTGTAAGTAACAAACTTCATGAGAGATTCATCCCGCCGGCGAATCCGCCGCCGAGCCAGCGCAATTTCTAGTTATAGGGCCGCCTGTGGGGCCGCAATTCCTCCTGGAGCGCGGGGGTGTGCTTTCTTTCACTTGCGACGAACCCCCTTTCCTCGGAACGGCTGATGCGCCGTTGCGCGTAAAGCCCCTCCAGGATAAATTCGGCTGCCGAGACAAGCAGCGCAGCATTGTTTTTGGCTTTCGCGCGAATCCCAAGAACCCCTGTTTTTTCCATGAGCCCCTGAATCTTCTTGAGGGCCGCCAGCACTTCCGCGGAACGCATTGAATCGGAGATTTTCAGGGAACCTCCCAACTCGAACCATTGCACAACCTGCTGCAAGTCCACGCCGTCATAATGCTTCTGGAACACCTTTCTGATGGCGCTGCGGATCAGCTCCCGCGCGACCGTGTCGGCCCCTTTCAACTCACCCTCATACTCCAGTTCAAATTTTCCGGTCATCGCCGGCAGAGCCCCGTACAGGTCCGCGATCCTGGGGACCCCGATGTTCTCTTTGTTGCGAATAGCCCGCTGCTCGGCGTTGGAAACCACGTTTTCGATGCAGGTGATGGGCATTCGCTGGCTCACCCCGGACCGTTTGTCAATCTTCTTGTCTGCACGAGCCAGAAATGCAACCTGTTCCACAACCTCACGGATAAAGTCCGGCACCATCAACCGCCGCCCGTCGCGAGCCAGCCAGGCCTCCTGCTGCGTGATGGCAATCCCTTCGTCCAAAACCGCCGGGTAATGCGTGCGAATTTCCGAACCTAGACGGTCCTTCAGTGGAGTGATAATTTTTCCGCGCGCCGTATAGTCCTCCGGATTGGCCGTAAAAACCAGCGCTACATCCAGGGGCAGGCGGATCGGAAAGCCTTTAATCTGGACGTCCCCTTCCTGCATGATGTTTAACAGCCCCACCTGGATTTTCCCGGCCAGGTCCGGCAGCTCATTGATGGCAAAAATGCCTCGGTTGGCCCTGGGCAGGAGGCCAAAGTGTATGTTTAATTCATCGGAAAGCTGGTGCCCGCCCCGCGCCGCCTTGATGGGATCAATGTCCCCAATCATGTCGGCAATGGTCACGTCCGGAGTAGCCAGCTTTTCTACGTAACGAAACTCCGGAGCCAGAAAAGCCACCGGCGCTGCGTCCCCTTTCTCCTGGAGCAGCAAGTGGCAGGCCCGGCAGATGGGAGCATAAGGATTGTCGTTAATTTCACAACCCGCCAGCACAGGCAGTTCTGCATCGAGCAAACCGGCGAGGGCCCGCAGTATGCGGCTTTTAGCCTGTCCCCGCAGCCCCAGCAAGATGAAGTTGTGACGCGAGAGGATGGCGTTGACGACCTGCGGAATCACCGTATCGCCGAATCCGACGATCCCGGGAAAAAGCGTTTCCGCTCGTTCCAGGTTACGGATCAGGTTCTGCCGCATCTCGTCTTTGACCGAACGAAACTTGTACTTCTCTTCCGAGAAGGCGCTCCGGCGAAGCTCTCCTAAAGTTTTCGGCTTGGCTTTCATAGTTGTTTTGCTTATCCCAAAAGAGTGTGCCTGTCAGCGGCGCTTTAGTATATCAGAACTCGTTTTGCGCCTCTTCCAAGAATGGGAAGAATTCAACTTGATTATGCTACCCTTTTCGATGCCAAAACATGAAAGGAGCCACAATGATAAAGATGGTCGCAGGGATCGCTTTATTCGCTTTGTTTTCTTTGCCAGGGGTTGCACAGAAAGGTCCAGTTGATCTCTGGACAACGGGCTCCGACCCCTTCACGGATGCTGTTAAGGTGATGTTGGGTGGAATGGGGAAGGCCGAAAAACTTGAGTTGAGGGCATCTTGTCAGGGAATAGACCCAAATCGCTATGGCCTGTCGTTTAAATTCTTGTCGCTATCCTTGCGGCCTGGAAATCTAGATTCTTCTAATGGTTCTGGCCGATTTCGTTTTGACAATGGCCCAGTGGAAACATTCCACTTTCAGGGTATGTTTTACCTACCTATGCTTGGTTTTGATAACAAATTTGACAACATATATGGACAGACAGTCACAACCGATGAAGGCGATGCTCTGACCAAGCGGCTTTCTCATCATGACCGGCTACGCATTGAGATATGGTCAGAGGAGAATGGTCTGCCGCAAAGGATCGTTGAGGATTTCGATATTTCGGAGGTGAATGAGGAAACGTTGGAAGTCTTGTGTATGTGCGAAAAGGACCCAGAGACTTGCACGAAAAAGTCGAACTGAGACACTACCCAAGAATGCCTGCAGGGAGATGGGCCCGATAGCCTTTCCGCGCAACAGTCAAGAAATCCCAACCTCTGCTAACGGCACTTGCCGTTGCTGCCCGCCTTGACACGCGCGCTGGCAACCAGTTTCAGATATGCCAGAAACTTCTTCAGGTAGGAAATGGTATCCGCCAGGCGCTGATTTTCCGTGCGCATCTGCAGCAGAGCTTGCTTCTGCTCCAGGTCTGCCGGTAACCGGGCCATGAGCTGAAAGGAAAGTTCCGGGGCGTTAAAATCCGGCTTCTGGTCAGCGGAATGGGGGGGCTGTGGTTTGAGGGTTTCCATTGCCTGCTTATAGAAACGGATAGCCTCCCGCCTTTGAGCTTCTAGCCGCGTCTCCTCGACTGCCGACCCCGGCGCCGCGGCCTCCTCATCCGGCACAAACTGGCAGGTCGCCCGAAGATACGGTTTCTCCTGGTTCAGGAGAGTAATCTCAAAACGGCGGCCGCCACAAACACGGATGTCCATCCGCCCATCCTCATACTTGCGGACCACCTCCGAGATGGAAGCGGTACAGCCTGTGTTTTCCAGGGAATTGTCGCGGGCCAGCACGACTCCAAACTCCCATCGATTTTCCAGACACTCCCCGATCATCTGCTTGTAGCGGTCCTCAAAGATGTGCAAGGGAAGGATGACGCGCGGAAACAGGACCACTTGCAAAGGAAAAAGCGGGAGCAACAGTTCCTTCATGGAGCTATTATACTCGCCTGCCTGAACTCAGAGCACTTTGTGCGCCAGCAAATCCGCATTGCAGGGAGACAAGTCTTGAAAAAGCTAGAAAACAAAGTCGTCATCGTTACCGGCGCCTCCAGCGGCATCGGGGCCGCCATCGCCCGGCTCTTTGCCGCCGAAGGCGCCAGCCTGGCACTGGCGTCCCGCGCCATCGATAAACTCGAATCCCTGGCAAGCGCGTTGGGTCCACGGGCCGTGGCGATTGAAACCGATGTCACTGACCCGGCTCAGATCCAAGAGATGACCCGGCGATGTGTCGAGCGGTTCGGCAGAATCGACATCCTCGTCAACAATGCCGGAGTCGGAATGTACGGCGGCATCGCAGAAATACCGCTGGCACGGCTTCAGCAGTTGATCGCCACAAACTGGCTGGGGCCCGTCCATGCAATTCAAACCGTCGTTCCCCACATGCGCCAGCAGGGCGGCGGCCAGATCATTAATGTTTCCTCCATTGCAGGGAAAGTGGTAATTCCCTGGATGACGGCCTATGCCGGCACCAAGTTTGCTCTCAACGCGCTCTCCGACGGCCTCCGTATGGAACTGAAGCAGGATCGGATTGAGGTCATCAACGTCTGTCCGGGACGAATCCGCACGCCCTTCCCCGACAACGCATTTAAGAACCCATCGGCCCAAAGTTTCCATCCGGGCGGTATTCCCCCGGAGCGGGTGGCGAAAGCCGTTCTGCGGGCTTCCCTGCGCGGCTCCCGGGAAATTGTTGTCCCCGCATCCAGCCGAGGGCTTTGGTGGATGCACAGCCTGTTTCCCGGTCTGCTGGACTGGATGATGGCCCGCGTTCTGCGTCAGCGCATGCAAAAAAGTTGAACGTTGATTCTTTACAAGAGGTGCGATTCCCTGCTTAATCTGGTATTGCCCTTGACTCCCCTCATCCGCCGGGAGCAGAATCTGCCATGCCGCCTCGTTCAAGCGCAAGTTCCAGCGACGAAAGTCCGACGCAACTGTGCCTCAGGCGGTTTTCATCCACTCAAAGAAGGAACTGATCACGGGCGTATGCGCAAAGGGAAAGTTGAAACCGGAAATTCCTGTTAGAAAGACACCTTGCAGGTGATGTTTGTTTGATGGGAGTGAGGTTGTGTTGGCGCAAAACTTCCGTCGGCAAAAAAGGCTTCTTCCGTTGGCCCTTCCGCTGCTTTGTGCACTGGTTTCCTCGTCCGGACACGCCCAGTTTACTGAGCGAACCGTAACAGAAACACACGGGGGAAAAACCATTACAGCGACGCGGACCGAATCGCCGGTGGTCATAGACGGAACCCTCGACGAACCGAGTTGGCAAAAGGCCCCGGTATCCCAGGGGTTTGTCCAAAAAGACCCAAACGAGGGTGAACCCGCGACGGAAAAGACCGAGTTTCGCGTCCTCTACAACGCGACCACCTTATACATTGGAGTCGTCTCCTCCGACCGCCGTGCCGATCGGATACTGGCCACCGAGCAACGGCGGGACGACAGGCTGGAAAGCGACGACACCGTCACCATCGTGCTCGATACCTTTCACGACCATCGCAATGCGTTTCTCTTTCGGACCAATCCCCTGAGTACTCAATATGACGCCCTGATCACCGACGAAGGGACTAATGAGGCTCTGAGCACCGATGAAGGGAACATTGACGCTCTGAGCACCGATGAAACGAACGACGATGGGAACAATGACGAAGGAAACAATGTAAACGAAAGCTGGGACGAGAAGTGGGAGGTGGCGTCTCAGGTGAGCCCGGACGGCTGGACGGCGGAGTTTGCCATCCCGTTCAAGAGCCTTCGGATGGGTGGAAATGACAAGCAAGTGTGGGGGGTAGACCTGGAACGAGTTATCCGGCGAAAGAATGAACTGACGTATTGGAACGGTTTCGAGCGCGGTTTCAATCTGGAACATGTCTCCCAGGCGGGGCATCTGGAGGGGCTGGAAGACACCGAAATGGGGATGCGGATGCGGGTGAAGCCCTTTGTGGTGGGGGGATTTTCACAATCATCTGATCGGTCCGGGAGCAAGTTTCGCAACGCCTCCGATTTCGGGATGGAAGTAATGAAATACCGGATCACGCCCAGCCTGACCGCCGACATAACATGGAATACCGATTTTATCGAGGGCGAAATCGATCGCTGTCGTTAGCACATGATATGTCCGGTCTAATTAACATGTGAAATGTCCGCTTTGAGCGGCGTAGGGTAGGGCTTTTTGCCAGGAGGTGGCATGAAGTTCTACTCGGAAGCTGCGATGGAGCGGGCGATGAAGATACAAGAAGTAATTTTGCGAGCGATAGGGAAGCGGATCAACTGGTGGCAGGCAGCCGAGATCATCGGGATCAGCGACCGGCAGATGAGGCGGTGGCGCAGCCGGTACGAGCAGTACGGCTACGACGGGCTGTTTGACCGGCGGCGGGGAAAGCCGAGTCCGCGGCGGGTACCCCTGGGGACGGTGGAGAAGGTGTTGGGGCTGTATCAGGAGAAGTACTTTGACTTCAACGTGCGGCACTTTCACGAAAAGCTGCGGGAAGAGCACGGCCTCCGGCTGAGCTACACCTGGGTGAAGCTGGCATTGCAAGGGGCGGGGCTAGTGAACAGGAGGCGGAAGCGGGGCCTGCACCGCCAGAGGCGGCCCCGGCGGCCGTTACCGGGAATGCTGCTGCATCTGGATGGGAGCCAGCATCGGTGGTTTGTCGATGATCGCTGGTATGACCTGCTGGTGGTCCTGGATGATGCCAGCAGCGAGATTTACTATGCGCAACTGGTAGAGCAGGAATCGACGCGGACGGTGCTGGCTGCCCTGCGGGAGGTGGTCGAGCAGCAGGGGATCTTTTGCGCCCTTTATAGCGACCGGGCCAGTCATTTCTTCCTGACCCGGAAGGCGGGCGAGCCGGTGGATCGGCAACGGCTGACCCAGGTGGGCCGCGCCCTGCGGGAGCTGGGCATTCAGATGATTCCGGCCTATTCGCCGCAGGCGCGGGGACGCAGCGAGCGGAACTTCGGGACCTGGCAAGGGCGGCTGCCGCAGGAACTGCGCCTGCGGGGAATCATCACGCTAGAGGCAGCGAATCGGTTCCTGCGGGAGGGCTATATCGGGGAGTTCAACCGGCGCTTTGCCGTGCCGGCCACCCAACCAGGCAGCGCCTTTTTGCCGTCAGCCAGGCGGGAGTTAGAGCGAATCTTCTCGATCCAGCACCAGCGGATAGTGAATCGGGACAATACGGTCAGTCTGGAGAACCGCCTCCTCCAGATCGAGAAAACTCCTTGGCGCGGGACTCTGGCGGGCTGCCGGGTGACCGTCTATGAACACCTGGATGGGACGTTAAGCATTGGCTATGGGCCGCACACGGTGGGCCGCTACTCCTCCGAGGGGGTGGCGATCCGGTGCGGCGGTCGGCGGCGGAGCCCTGTGGCTTCCCGACAACACCATTTGGCGCTCACCTCCGTCGCCCTACGGGCTCCTTCGGTCAGCGCCAAATCACTTTCGGTAGAATCATGAAAGCGGACATTTCACTTGCTACATATACCGGACATTTTAACTTGCTAACAACAGGGCGAAATCGATCGCTTGCAGGTGAACCTGACCCGTTTCCCGAATTTTTTTCCCGAAATAAGAGAGTTCTTCCAGGAAGGAGCCGGGGCCTTCCAGTTCGGAAATACGAAGCGGGTAAAAACTCGCGAATTGCTGCTGTTCCACAGCCGACGGATCGGTTTGTCTCCCAGCAGAAGAGCCACGGTGCCGATTACGGCTGGAGGGCGAATCACCGGGAAGCTCCAGGGATTCACGCTGGGGATGTTGAACGTCCAGACCGGGGCCCTGCCGTCGGAAAGCATTCCACCCAGTAACTACGGAGTGCTGCGAGTGAAACGGGATGTGTTTTCGCGATCCACGGTGGGGGCCTTTCTGGTTAGCCGTGAGAAAGCGGGAAGCAGCGACTTCAACCGCGTTTACGGGATGGACGGCAAATTTGTCTTCCGTAAACATTTCACGATCGACGGCTTCTTGGCACAGTCCGCTGAGCCCGGCGAAGTAGAAGAGAACTGGGTAGCCAGCGCCAATGCGAAATGGGATAGCGATTTTCTGCTAGTGGGGATGGAATATCTGTCGATCGATCCGAATTTCCGGGACGACCTGGGCTATATCCGTCGCAAAGACATCCGCCGATTCACTCCCTCTTTAGAATTCCGCCCTCGGCCTGACATCCGGTGGATCCGCCAGATAGAATTCTCCGGGCGTTGGGATTACCTCGTGAACCAGAAGAACCGTCTGGCGGAACGGATCGACAACTACCAATTCCAAATAACATTCCAGAGCGGTGACGTTCTCCGTATTGTCCCGCTCCAGCACTTTTTTGACAAAGTGGATAAACGGTCCAGGATTAAGGGCATCCGGATTCCCGCAGGAGACTACGCTTGGAACAGTTATAGTGTCCGATTCCAGGGGTTTCGCAAACGCAAGCTCGCGGGCAGCGTGTCCTTCACTCACAGTTATGGTTACTATGAGGGGGATTTGTATAAATGGTCTGTTTCGCCAGTGCTGAAGTTGAACAAAAGCCTCTCGGTAAACGTCAGCTACAAGATCAGTTATCTTACGCTTCCCGGGGGGACTTCCCCCAGCCACACCGTGGATGCACGCATCAATTATGTGTTCAACAAGCAATGGCTCACCAGCACTATCCTCCAGTATGACAAAAGTAAATCTTTTGCAGGACTCCATTTCCGCCTGAATTATATCTTCCGGTCCGGCGACGATTTTTTCCTGATTTACAACGAAGGCCGCCGAGGGGGGAGTCAGCGTGGCCAGAAGGACCGTATCCTCCAGGCCAAGTTCACCTACTCCTTTGACTTCTAGCCCGAATTTCTCACCAGCCCTCCTGACGGATCGTCCAGAAGGACTTGGCGATCTGGGCGTTGTGAGCGATTCCGAGCCCCGGAGGGGGCGATAGAGTGCAGCTCCTGCCGGGGCTGGCGAGAAATGCGCCCTAGTTCGTCAACCGCCGATGGACGCCGCGACGCGCCCACACCGCCAGCAGCATTGACATGCCCAGCAGGTATGCCAGGTCCCACAGGACGACCAGAGAGGCCTCGCCCCGAAAGGCGGCCCGAGCCAAACGGACCGGATGGAGCAGCGGCAGGATTTCCGCAATCCACAGCCAGCTTTCCGGCAGGCGCTCCTCCAGCGGAAAGAAGACTCCGGAAAACAGGAAAAGGGGTGTTAGAAACATCGTGAAATAGTAGCTGAACAGATCGATGCTTGGAATCCGCAGAGAGAAAACCATCCCGATGAGGGCAAACAGCAGTCCGGTCAGAGGAACCAGCGGCAAAACCAGCAGCGCGTAAGGCAGCGGGGCAAGCCCGGCCAGCAGGACGATCACAAAAAAGGCCCCGCCATAGATGGATGCGCGCGTCACCGCCCAGAGCGTCTCGCCGGCCAGAATGTCGTCGGGCTCGATCGGCGTTGTCAGCATGGCGTCGTATGTTTTCTCGAAAATGAGCCGCACATAGACGTTGTAGGTCACCTCGTAGCTGGCGCCGTGCATTGCGGCGACGCAGACCAAGGCAGGCGCCAGGAAGGTGATGTAGGAGGTGCCGCCCATCTGGGTGATGTAGGAACCTACACCGACGCCGATTGCCACCAAGTAAAAGACCGGCTCGAAGAAGTTGGGCAGGATATTCCAAAGCCACGTGCGCTTGTATATTGCTGCATTGCGCCGCCAGACGGAGAAAGCGTGCGGAAACGATACACTCACAGGGCGTCCTCCAGGCTGGTCCCCGTCAATGCCAGGAAGACGTCTTCGAGGTTGGTAGGCCGGACCACAAGCGCGCGGCGATCTCCCTGGTCCCATTGCCGGATCAGGTCGATGTGGGCGGTTACGTTGTTTAGGTAGAGCATGATGCGCTTGCCAACGCGCAGGTGCCGCAGAACCGTCCCCGTGCCGCCGAGCAGCGCCGATTCTTCCGCCGGATCGCAATCGAATTCCACAGTCTCCCGTGCCAAGTGACGCGTGATCAGCGCGGCAGGAACGCCCTCCTCGATAATCTTTCCCTCGCAGACGATGGCGACCCGGTCGCACAGCCGCTGGGCTTCGTCCATGTAATGCGTCGTGAGCAGCACGGTTGTGCCCCCGTCCTGCAGGGCTCGTATGCGAGACCATAAAGCAAGACGCACGGCGGGATCGAGGCCGGTCGTCGGCTCGTCGAGAATCACCAGCTCGGGCCGGTTGATGAGAGAAAGCGCAATGGCCAGCCGCCGCTTGAATCCGCCCGACAAGTTTTTAACGGGAACCTGAGCATGGGATCGCAGCTCTAAAAAGCCGATCAGTTCGTCGATGCGGCGCACGAGGTCCGCATGCTTCAACAAGTGGAATCGCCCGAACACCCGCAGGTTCTCTACGGGCGAGAGTTCTTCTATGAGAACATTATGCTGGAGTGTCACCCCCAGCCGGGAGCGCACGGCACGAAGATCGCGGGCGATGTCTGACCCAAAAACCAGAACCGTGCCGCTGCTCGGCTTGGTGACGCCGTAGATCATCCGCAGCGCCGTTGTCTTCCCCGCCCCATTCGGACCCAGGAGGCCGAAGCAGGTTCCGGCCGGGACCTGCAGGTTTAACTGGTCCACCGCCAGACGGTTCCCAAAGCGCTTGGAAATGGAGCAGGCCTCAACAATCATGCAATACAGAATACTGGCGACAGTATGATTGTTGTTAGTGGAAAAATGCGTGTGAGGAATTTTGATCAGAAGTCAGAACGATATTCAATCCGAGCCGCGACCATAAAACAGCGGTCAACGGGCCAACCTGCTGGAAAGAAGCCTGAAGCGCTATCCCAGCTCAGCGGGGTTCTCTATGGCATTTCCCCAGCAGGCTTGGCCCAGAGATTTGCGGCAAAATCTTCCGGGATGCCTTTCCGAGAATCGAGGTCTCTTGGCGGCAACAGGTTTGGAACTGCTAATTTACCGTGCTACCCGTGGGAGGGAACAGAGCTTGCGCTACGATGGACCGCTATGGCTTGGCAGGTTTCCCGAAGCGACCGCAACTCTCTTCCGAATTTCTTGCGGAATCGGTTCTGCTTTGGGCTGGCCTTTGACCCCCCTGGCGCAAACAACAACCAGGTGGCCACGGGCGACTTCCACGCCGTCCTTCCCGAACGAAACTTCAAACGTCATACTCTTGTCGCCGATCCGCTCGACCCAGATATGAATCTGCAAGAGGTCGTCAAACCCGACCGGCTTTTTGAAATCGCAAGAGACACTGACGTAAGGCCAGTCAAATTCCTCATCCTCCGTCCCTCCCCAGAAATTCGTCAGTGGTCCCGGCAGGTCCAGGGAGCGAAAGAATTCGGCTACTGCCGTATCCATGTACTTGAAGTAATTGGAAAAATGAATCAGTCCAACTCGGTCGGTTTCATGAAATTCCACTCGCCTCTGCACAATATGTTCGGAAATTGGCATAGCATCTCTCCTCCGGCACGCGGTTCGTCGAATGGGCTATTCGCCCGGAATTGCGCCCACCGGGCATGGTCGGCAGATATGCCGCAGCAGGCGTTTCCTTCCGACTTTTCCGGCGCTCGGAATCGCCAGAACGCCCGGATTGCTAAGCCCTTCTGGACGATCTGCCCGAAGAGAAGAAGAAAAGTGGAAGAAATAGCAGCGGCTTGCGGCCTGTTTGGGAGATTCCCTTGTGACAACCACAGGATCCCCTCACAGCTCATCCAGTGCCGCCTCCATTTCGCTCTTGGTATGGAGGTCGCCGCTCCGGCTGGCAGCTTCGATCCCTTTTGTGAGCGCTTGGCGGGCCTCTTCCGTCTCTCCCGTCTTAGCCAGAACCTGCGCAGCCTGAAAATAGGCCGCCGCATAATCCGGATGCAGCTCCCAGAGCTTGCGGAAATGATCCATTGCCTTACCGTACTCTTCCTGCCTGGCGTACTCCATCGCCAAGCCGTAGCGGGCAAAGGAATTGCTTGGATTTTTCTCCAGCATCTGCGTCAGAATCTCATATCGATTATTTTCCACCAGTCCTTCTCCTTTGTTTGCCGGTTGGCGTGGCTTTCGGTTCCGTACAGGAAACTGAGGACAGCTTGCCTCCCCTTCCTGCCTCCGGTATGATAGCAAACGTTCTCGAAAACTTTGTACCCCAGAAAAAGAAGGAGGTTCCGCATGCAAGTGAAACGGGCCCTGCTAGTGGTTCTGTGCGGCTTGGCGGGAGTCGCAGGAGCGAACGGGCAGCAATCGCCGCCAAAAGAATTTGATCCTTCCGGCTCGGACGCCCGCGCCATTGAGGTCGCGGACGAAATGGTGCAGGCCATGGGCGGCATGGACTCCTGGAGTAACGCCCGATTTCTGCGCTATGACTGGGTAACGGAACGGGACGGAAATGTCGGCCGTATTGCTCAACACCTTTGGGACAAGCACACCGGGCGATATCGCGTGGAGACCATGAACGATGGAAAGCTGCACACCGTGCTGTTCAACGTGAACACCAGGGAAGGCACCGCCTACGTGGACGGCCAGATGGCCACTGGCGAGGAGGCAACCGCATTGCTTGCCTCCGGCTACCAGCGCTACATCAATGACGGTTACTGGTTTTATATGCCTTTCAAGTGGAAAGACCCTGGAGTCCGCCTGAAATATGAAGGCGAGGAAGAAATTGACGGGAAAACCTACGACGTGGTCCAGCTAAGCTATGACAACGTTGGCTTAACACCCAATGATATTTTTTGGGGTTACGTCAACAAGGAGACTCGCATGATGGACCAATGGGCTTATGTACTTAAGGGAGCCCAAGTACCCCGAACATATAGAAAATGGTCCGGATGGCAAAGTTATGCCGGCGTTACGCTCGCCTCGGACAGACTTTCTTCGGATGATCCGGGCCGAAAATTACTGATCCGAAACATCGGCATCTACACGGAGGTGGAAGACCGCTATTTCACCTCACCGGAGGCGTCGTTGTCTGAGTTCCACGCGGAGCGCTAGTTTCGTTTCCCTTTGCCGGCAGGAGACCACAGCACCGGGCACATGATTAACGGGACCATCGGCGAGTCGAGCAGACTCAAAGATCTGATAGGCCCCTGGCCCGGGTACCCGACGAGGACCTGTGCGCCGTACTCGACCCGGAGGCGAACAGCCTCGCCCTCATCCTGAAATACCTCTCGGGCAATCTGCGCTCGCGGTGGACAGACTTTCTCACCTCGGGGGAAGAAAAGTCTTTTCGAAGCCGCGAATCGGAGTTCCTCTCATCGTTCAGGTCGCGGTTTGGTTCCGGGCGCTCGGCACAGTGAGTTCACAGAAGCAAAAGCGAGCCCCGGCGGCTAGCTTGGTCGCGTCAGTTTACGGAGGTCCGCATGCCCAAAAAGAAGCTTCCTCCCCCCAAGCCCGTCCGCCATTCGTAGTCTGAAATACCCAGGTGGTTCTGCCTAACGACGCCAACCCACTGGGCACCATCCTGGGCGGCAAGGTCATGCATCTAGTGGACATTGTGGCTGCGATTGCCGCGCACCGGCATTCCAGTTGCTTCGTGGTCACCGCAGCGGTCGACCACATGGACTTCCGCTTCCCTATCCGCGTGGGGGAGGTAGTGGTAATGAAGTCCTCGGTAAACCGTGTTTTCGGCTCTTCGATGGAGGTAGGAGTGAAGGTGTTCCGTGAGGAGCAGTTCACGAGCAAGCGACAGCACAGCAGTTCGGCCTATCTGACGTTTGTGGCTATCGACGAGAGCAGAAAACCGAAACTATCGCCTCAAATAATCCCAGAAACCCGTGAAGAAAAAAGGCGTTATCGCGAAGCGGGGATTAGGCGTCGCCAGCGTATTCGGCAACTGCGAGGAAAACCCGCCGGGGGTTGCTGAAAATATCCTTCCTGCTTACTTGGAGCTCTCTGAACCGCATTCGGCGACATCTATCTCTGCCGTTTTAAAACAGCACACTCGATATAGATGTAGACAGGGTTAGCTTTCTCTTGAGTTGGCTTTGTAAAGATACTTGATGCCGGGTTTGTAGATCAGCAAATTCGGTGCGGTTTCCCGGTTCACCTTGATACAATGCTTGTCGTACCATTCGATCACTCCGCGAATCTGCTCGCCGTCCTGCAAGACCACCACCATAGGGGTCTTCGCCTGCATTTGTTTCACGTAATAGAAGTTTTCGGCATTCGTCTGGTCCGGCGGGGCAGGTTTCTTCCGTTGTGGCCGCGGACTCATCTGATCTCTTACATCGGTCAAGGACGGGCGAATCAATTTACGGTTCACTTTCTTCTCCTAATCAAGTGCGGTCATCAAGGGCAGCAGTCTTCATTTGCAATATGGCGGAAGGGAGTTTGAAGCGTTTTCCCAATGCAATCCGATCTTTTAGGCTGCAACTACGGCGATTTCCTTACTTTTCGCTTGGAAACAGCAATTCTTTAATGGTTTATATCCGTTCCCGCCTGCCGCGCTTCCACCGTCGTTTTGTGGAGCAACACTGCTGGTGGGTAACAGGCTAACCGATTATCCTCAGGCCGGGGCAATGGGGCCGAATTTCCCAGATCCTCAATCAGAAATCCGGCGAGCCGGAACCATACTGACGGCAAAGGCTTCCAGGGCTATCTGCGTTGGAACATTGCGCCGCAGGTTTGCTTCCAGATTGTCGAGAGCCTGAGAGGCGCGTATTACCTCTCTTATACCTACAGAACGGGTCATCTGCTTCAAAACCGCTGCCCGATCCACATTTCGGAGTGGCTCTCTGCTGGCCCTTGCCTCTATATGGAGGATATCTTGGAAGAGACTATATAGGACATCCAGCAAATTTTCAAGTCTTTCTTTCTCGCTGGCGAGCTTCTGTGCCTGCCGGAACAATTCTGCAAAGTTGCTCCCCTCCAGGCCCGATTGCAGGATCGTGAGCAGGCTGTCCCGGAGACGGCAATACCGCTCCAGGTCAATACGCCGGGCCAGGCCGGGGCAACCCCTGGAAACGGCGGCCCGCAAGCCGCGTTCCTGCCCGTCCTGACCCACGCCGACCTTGTCCAGAAAGGCCTCGACCTGCTCTTTGGGCAGGGCGCACAGCGAGATGGTGACACAACGGGAGCGGATGGTGGGTAGAAGAGCCATCTCATTCGGCGTGGTGAGCAGCAGCAGGGCGTAGGGCGGAGGCTCTTCGAGCGATTTCAGCAGCGAATTGGCCGCCGCCCGGTCCATGCGGTCTGCCTCCGGCAACAGGAAAATCTTCTTCCTGCCGCCGATCGGCAAGAAAGTGAGCGCATGCTTCAGGTGCCTGGCCTGCTCAATCTGGAACAGACGCAGCGGCCCATTGGGAGGCAGCAGTAAAACGTCCGGATGGTACTGGATTAGAAGCGGAATTTCTCGCGGGCGCTTGGTGAGCTTTTCCCTTTCCTGCTCGGCCTGCTCCACCGCCGCGCGCCGGTCATCGGTCAAGCCAATCGCCTGGCAACTTTTACAAACGCCGCAAAAATCATTTTCCCTCTCCCCGCAGTGGAGGGTCTTGGCCAGCATCTGCGCAAGCGTATACTTACCCACTCCGGGAGGACCGGAAATGATCAGCGCATGGGGCATCCTGTCCCTGGCCATCATGCCCTGAATCAGCTCTAGCGCATCCCGATTTCCACAGAAATCCTCAAACCCCACCTGTGCCCCCGCCGCCTGCCTTCAAAAATCCATCGACAAGTTCACGGACCCGGTTGTGAACCTCGTCCATGCTGCCCCTTCCGTCCAGGAGCCGCACCCTGCCCGGCTCCAGCTTGCCAATCGCTTCATAACCTTGCCGCACGCGCCTGAAAAACTCCAATCCTTCCTTTTCGAAGCGGCTTTCTTTTTCCTGCGCCACGCGATTGCGCTCTCGCGCACGGTTCATCCCTGTTTCCGGGTCAATATCCAAGATGACGGTCAAATCCGGGCGGAGGCCACGGCAGAACAAATCCTCCAGAGCCCGGATCGCATCCGGGGATATGCCCCGCCCGTAACCCTGATATGCAATCGAAGAGTCCGTGAAACGGTCACAGAGAACGATATTTTTCCCCTGGAGCGCAGGTAGGATGACTTCTTCGATGTTCTGGGAGCGCGCGGCAAACATCAATGCCAGCTCTGCGGGTACAGAAAGCGGGTCTGATGTGGCACGGAGCACAATGTCGCGGATGCGCCGCCCCGTGGCCGTCCCGCCCGGTTCCTGTGTTGTCGTCACTGTGTGACCTTGCCGGCGGAGACGCGAGGCCTCCCGTTCCAGTTGCGTGCTTTTGCCGCAACCGTCCAGTCCTTCAAACGTGATGAATTTCCCTGAATGCTTCAAAAAATCCCTGGATGTAGTGGAGTGGAGAACATCATAGCACCTCTCCGGCTGGCTGTCTCACACGCACCAGGTCTTCGCACCCCACCGCCCGTCCCTTCCAGGCCAGCATGTTAGAATCTTTGTGGAAAGGCCCTTCTATGATCTCGGTCGTGGACATCGCTGCAAACATCGCACGGGTGAAGGAACGGATTGCGCGCGCCGCCTCTCAAGCGGGGAGAGACCCTGAAACGGTTTGCCTGGTGGCGGTAACAAAAACCTTTCCGGCAGAAAGCATCATCGAAGCATACCGCTGCGGGCTGCGCGACTTCGGCGAAAACCGCGTGCAGGAATTCCAGCAGAAGCTTCCTCAGTTGAACTTGCCGGAAGCCACCTTTCATCTGATCGGCCATCTGCAATCCAATAAGGTCCGTCCGGCAATGGCCTTTGACTGGGTGCAGACGATGGATAGTGAACGGCTGGCGCGCCGGTTGAATGACGCAGCGGCGGCGGCGAACAAGACGCTTTCCGTGCTGATCGAGGTGAAGCTAGGCGAAGAGGAGGCTAAAACAGGGGTGACGGAGCAGGACACGGAGCGGCTGGCCGCCCGTATCCAATCATATAACAGGCTGGAGTTGCGGGGATTGATGACGATGCCGCCCTTAACCGAAGACCCGGAAAAGGCGCGTCCCTATTTCCGCCGCCTGTGCCGGTTGCGCGACCGCTTGCAAGAGGCGGGCTTTCATCAGGTGCGGGAACTCTCCATGGGTATGTCTCATGATTTTGAGATCGCCATAGATGAGGGAGCTACCATCGTCCGCGTCGGCACGGCGATATTCGGAGAGCGCAAGAACCCAGCGCGCGCGGCGACCGAGCGCCGGTGACTATTCGATGAATATACGAATCCGTGTCCAGCCTCGGGCCAAACGGAATCGGCTAATGAAGATGAACCGGCAAGCCGGACAGCTTCAGGACCAGTGGAAGCTGCAACTGACCGCGCCGCCCGTCGATGGCAAGGCCAATCAGGCATGTGTTGAATTCTTTGCTAAAGGTCTCAGCATTCCCCGCTCCCGTGTGCGGTTGCTGGCCGGAGAAAAATCTCGGCACAAGCTGTTGGCGCTGGAGGGAGTCAGCGAAGCGGAATTCCTGTGCTTCGCGGGGGAACGTCAGAGTGTATCCGAGCCGCGACAGTAATGAAGCGGGTGCAAGGGCACATTGAATCCTCGAACTTGTGGAACCGCCTGCTCACGCGCGGCTCTGATTGTTGCACCATGCCAGGCGATATCCCCAAACTCTAAAACCACGCCTGACAGCAACTGACCCGCCACCTTCCAGTTCCGTCCTATCCTGCCACCTTACGGGCTGGTGTATACTAGTGTTGCATCGACCCGTTGAGATCACCACGCTTTAGAGCGGCGACTGCTTGCCCGGAAGCAGATTGATGAATTTGGAACTTCTCCAACAAACTCTGCGGGAACGCGGCATCGAGGCGTGGCTGTTTTATGATTTCGAGCACAGCGACCCGATTGCCTATCGCGTACTGGGTCTCTCCACAGAGGCGATCTCAACCAGGCGGTGGTATTACCTTGTCCCTTCGCAGGGTTCCCCAGTAAAACTGGTCCACCGAATCGAGAGCGGTCAACTGGACTCGCTTCCGGGAGAAAAGCGGGTCTATGCAGCGTGGCAGGAGCAGCGCCAGTGCTTGCAAGCCATGCTTGAACCATTCGGCAGCCTAGCCATGCAATACTCGCCCGGCAACCAGATTCCTTACATCTCCAAGGTGGACGCAGGAACGGTGGAGATGATCCGGAGCTTTGGGAAAAAAATCGTCAGCTCAGCCGATCTTGTGCAACTGTTCGAGGCGCGCTGGACACCGGAGGCGCTCGAATCCCATCTGGCGGCGGGAAGACAGATTGACAGCATTATCTCAGAGGCTTTTGTTCTGATGGGCACGCAGGTGAGCACGGACGGCGAGACGAGCGAAGCGGCGGTCCAGGACTTTATCCTGGAGAAGTTCAAAAAAACCGGCTTGGTTACCAGCGACCCGCCCATCGTAGCCGTCAACGGCAACTCCGGCAATCCGCATTATGCAGTGAGCCGGGAACGGCCTTCGCCGATCCGAGCGGGCGATTTCGTACTGCTCGACGTTTGGGCCAAACAAAACAAGCCCGGAGCCGTCTATTATGATGTGACCTGGACCGGCTTTATCGGCGATAATCCGCCGGAGAAGATTCAGCAGGTTTTCGAGATCGTGCGAACGGCCAGGGACCGGGCGGTTGAGATGGTGCAGGCTGCCGTTCGCGAGGGCCGAAAACTTTGCGGCTGGGAGATTGACCGCGTGGCGCGAGACTTTATTGCGCAAAACGGGTATGGTGATTGCTTCCTTCACCGCACCGGCCATTCCATTGGCGAAACGGTTCACGGCAACGGCGCGAATATCGACGACCTGGAGACGCGGGATGAAAGGGAGATTATCCCGCTGACCGCTTTTTCCATCGAGCCAGGCATCTACCTTCCCGAGTTCGGCGTGCGGAGTGAGGTGAACGTCTTTGTCAACGAGCGGGAAGCCCGCGTCACGGGCGCCGTACAGCATGAGGTGGTTTGCATCCCATCCCATCCCCGTGTCTCCGGAGTGAAAAATGCCGTCTAAGCAAGCAACTGCCGGTAGTTCCAGCGCGCCCGGCGTTCTGATTGCGCCTGTCCTGGCTGCCTGGCTGATCCCCGGCGGCGGACACCTGTGGCAGCGGCACTGGGGCCGCGGAGGCCTGCTGCTTTTTTCGGTAGGCTCCATGTTCATGCTGGGCTTGGCGATGGATGGCCGTTTCTTTGCTCTGACGCCATCGAATCTCGTCGAAACGCTCGGATTCCTGGGCGATCTGGGTTCGGGCCTGTTCTTCCTGGGTGCCCGGTTTTTTGGATATCATCAGGAAGTGATGGCCTCTCCTATGACTGATTACGGGACTAAATTTCTGCTGGTGGCTGGATTGTTGAACATCCTGTGCATGCTGGATGCCTACGACATCGCCGCAGGCAAAAAGAGCTAGCAACCACCGCTGTTTTGCGCCCTCCGGGGCCATGACAAACTGAACTGCAAAATGACCATTTCTCACTTCACCGCCGCCTTCCTTTTCGCCCTTTTGACTTCCGTCGTATTTGCCATCACGAGCAAGGAAACCAATCGAGAAAGAGTTCTTTACGGCCTTTGGGTCTTTGGAATCTTTGCCGTGGTCAGCTTCGGAATGGCGTGGCTGATGTTTGCCGGCCACCGCTAGCTCCGCCGCCCGAATTACTCCAGGCAACTCTCGCGATTTGGAATTCTGCTGCGGAGTACCTATAGCTAATAACAATGCTTCCATTGGAAAGGTCTGGCGCGGAGAAGAGAATGGCGGTTTACAGAATACTGGGGCCGGGGGACGAGGAAGCGTTGGAGGCTTTCTTGCTGATGCACGCGGACAGCTCCATGTTCCTGCGGTCAAATCTGCGCGCCGGGGGACTCGTGTGCCGAGGCAAGCCTTACCAAGCAGAGTACATGGCAAAGGTGAGCGGGAATCAAGTGCTGGGCGTGGCGGCCCATGCATGGAATGGAAACCTTCTCTTGCAGGTTCCTGAAGAGATCATGGAGTTGATGCATGCCTTCGCGCAACACATCAAACGGCCAGTAAAGGGGATCATTGGCCCCATGTCCCAAGTGATCAGTGCGAGGAAGGCGCTCGGCTTGTCGGACGCTCCCACCACATGGGAAAGCCGCCAGGATTTGTTTTCCCTACAACTTTCCCAGCTCGCCGTCCCGGAGGCGTTGCGGGCAGGCCGGGTCCAGTGCCGGCATTCCCGCAACGCGGACCTGGATTTGCTTATCCCATGGAGTGTTGCTTACATGATGGAAGCTCTGCATGAAAAGGAGACCCCAGAACTCTGGAGCTCGTGTCGGCAGAGTATTGAAAGGAATCATTCGGAAGGGATTCTGTGGGTTCTCCTTGACGGTGATCGGCTAGTGTCGATGACGGCTTTCAATGCCCGCCTGCCCGATTGCGTGCAGGTTGGCGGAGTATGGACCCCGCCGGAACTACGCGACCGCGGGTACGCTCGCTGTGCGGTTGCCGGTTCGTTGTTAGAAGCCCGGGGAAAAGGTGCGGAACGGGCCATTCTGTTCACGGACGATGCCGCGGTACGCCGGGCATATCTCGCTCTCGGTTTCCGCGTCATTGGCGATTACAGCTTTGTGTTCTTTGAGTCTCCGCAAGCTGTCAGGAATAAGAAGGGTCTTTCTTCTTAAGTCGCACAACTCGTAATGCGTCTTAGTGCGTGAAGAAGAAGCAGCCCACAGCAGGGTTGCTGGGCGGGTCTGCGGAAAGCGAGGAAGGCTGGCTGGAAGGGGTTCCCATCAGAAGCTCCGGCTCGGGCGGCGACGTTTCGAGTTTCCTAATATTTATGTCAGGAATCTCCCGGGCAGATTTCGCTCTTCCCTGCCTCGAAACACCGAGTTGCAGATAACCAATCAAACCGTTTCGGATTGCACGACTCCCGGCTGAAAAGGTCGTTTCGATCACCGTCTGCCGAGCGCGCTGCCCTTCGAGGTTTTTGTTTTCTTCATTTCTTTTCTTAGTTGAGATCTTCAAGCGGGAATCTTTTGGAAGGGATAATCGGTCAAATTCAAAGTCTCCTTCCTGCACAACAATCTCAGCGCGAATGACTCCAACCGTTTCCCCTTCCGCTGCGGTGAAGTGCAGCGGGAAGGAATTCTCCCGGCCAGCGGCATGACCGGCTTTCCCCAGTTCTAGTTTCGATTCGGAGATTCGCTTGCCGGAGGCTTCCTCCGCCGCTTGCATTTCCGCCGGAAATAAAACCGCGCCTGCAAGCACAGCTTGAGGATTCGGCAGAAGCCCCAGCGCCAAAAAGGCCAGCGAAACAGAACCGTAAAAGTGCTTCCCGGAAATCATAATAAGAATGAACTGCTTCCAGCCAGCGTAACCGCCCGCCTTCGCATGGGTCCGCCGGGACGATAGAGAGAAAACCTCTTCCACTGCCACGAACAATAACAACCCTGGTGCATTTTTCCCGGTAGTGTATAGGGGGAATGTAGCACCGCCATCCTGGCGACCCAATGGGCAGCGAGGACGCTGGCGCTACCTGGCTGTCGGAACTCTATACCTACGGAAGAAATGCCCTAGTGGAAATCGAAACTCTCCATGTGGAGTGACGGATCGTTCCGAACGATGACATCTTTTTGGGTAAACTCCTCGATCTCCTGCAAGAAGGTGTTGTCACGTGACTTTAGGACCCTGGCAACATCCGGATTCACCCGCAGAGTGACCTGTTCGCGTTCCAACTGAGAAGACAACTTCTTGGCCTCGGCGAGAATTTCGTTGCATACCGTCGCAGGCGATTTGACGAGCCCGGAATTGTTGCAATACGGGCAGGGCTGGCAAAGCGTACGCTCGAGCGACTGCCGGACTCTTTTTCGAGTGATGGCAATCAGACCAAATTCGTTGAAGGACAATACCTTCGAGGGAGCCTTGTCCGCTTTCAAAGCATCCTCCAGGGCTGCCATCACCTTTTGCCGGTTTTTCCGCTCATCCATGTCGATAAAGTCGATCACGATGATGCCACCAAGGTCCCGCAAACGAATCTGCCGCACAATCTCCTGGATGGCCTCCACGTTGGTTTTAACGATCGTGTCCTCCAGGCGATTTGACTTGCCCACAAATTTCCCCGTGTTCACATCAATGGCCACGAGTGCTTCGGTTTGATTGATGACAATGTAGCCGCCGGACTTCAGCCAGACCTTCGGCTTGAGAGCTTTGTTAATCTCTTCCTGGATGCCGAGCTCCTCGAATAACGGAACATCTCTCGTGTAGAGTTTGATGCGATTGACCAGCGAAGGCTGGAATTTGCTGACCAAACTGATGATCCGCTCGTATTCCTGCTCGCTGTCCACCCAGATTGAGGAAAATTCTTCGGAGAGTTGATCCCGCAACGTTCGCAGCACAAGGTTCCAATCGTGATGGAGAAGGGCCGGGGGGGGAGCTTTCTCTGCTTGCTGTTTGATCTCCGACCAAAGGTTGGAGAGAAAAAGAATGTCTTGCCGCAAGTCCTCCTCGCTGCGGCCTTCCGCCGCTGTGCGGGCAATAAAACCGCCTGCAATGTTCCGGTTATTTGACAGGATGATGCGCTTTAACCGTTGCCGCTCCTGCTCGGAAGCAATTCTGCGGGAGATTCCCACGTGATTCACCGTCGGCATGAAAACCAGGTAACGGCCGGGCAGAGCGATATGGGAAGTAATCCGTGCGCCCTTTTTGCCGAGAGGTTCCTTCGCAATCTGCACGATAAGCTCCTGTCCTTCCTTGAGCAGATCGGCGATTAAAGGCTTGGGGGTCTCCCGATCTTTCGAGTGCCCTCCCCCCCGACTGCCCGGCCCGGGCCGGCCCTCTCTGCGCCCTCCCCAGCGCGTCCTTCGCTGGTAGCGGGGATTTCGGTGACCTTCACGGACGGTAGCCTGCTGCGGCGCCCGGTTTTCTTCTTCGCTTCCTTCCACTTCCCCATTTTCCCGAGCAGCCTGCAATTGCCCGCCATCTTCTGCAGTCTCCGGAGAAATGGGTTCAACGGGAGTGAGTTCTGCAGAAGGGACTTCTGCTGGCGGTTCCTCCACCAAGCCGGTTTCAGAGGCAGGGCTATGTTCAGCCAGTTGTTCGCCCTCAACGGGTGCCTCGGGTTCTTCCAGGGACGGTTCCGCGGTTTCCGCTTGCGTTCCTTCGGGCAAGCTGGCTTCCGGAGCGGGCGTCTCCTCCGCTATCCGTTCTTTGTCAAGGGCTTCCTCCACAGGTTGAATCTCTACAGGAGCAGGGGGAGGAGACGCCTTCTCCGGAACTTCCGGTTCCTGAACTTCCGGCTCGGCATGTTGTTTCTCCAGGCTCTCGCTTGGGGGAGGCTCGGTCACAGCGGCTGAAATCTCCTCCCTTTCCTCCGGCGGCGCAGGGGGTTCTTCCGACACCACGTTATGCTGCTCTAAGGAAGATTCTGCCGACACATCCGCTATTGCTTTATATTTAGCCAGAGACTCTCCTGGCAATATAGTCGGAGCCGGAGGCAAAGGCACCGGTGTATCGGCAGCCGAAGGAGCAGAATCAGAACGGCGGGCATACTTGGATTCAGGAAATCCTTTGCCCCGGGAACGGCGTCTCCGGGGACGGCGCGAGAAGTTGCGGGACCGTCCGCCGGAAGCGTGAGACGTCGCAGGGGCCGCGTCTTCGGACGGCATAGCCCGGGTAGAAGGTTCCCCCTCTGGTTTGGATTCGGTTTCTCCGCTCGGCGCCGCTACCGGAATCGCAGGAGTGACTTCGCCGGATGTTTCTCCAAGCTCTTCCTCCGCCCGTACGACCTTCTGTTCCACCTTCTCTGCTATGGTGGTCGCCACGGTGTCATATTCCTCCGAGTCTTCGAAAAAGTCGGAGACATACAGGAAGGCGTCCCGTTCCAGGCCAATGTCGACAAAGGCAGACTGCATGCCCGGCAACACACGCGTGACCCTGCCTTTGTAAATGCTGCCGGCCAGGCTGTACTCTTTATTTCTTTCAAAGTACACCTCGGCGACCTGCTCGTCTTCCAGCATCGCAATCTTGGTCTCGTGGCTGGAAGAAACCACGATCATCTCTTTTGACATGAAAACTCCTCGGGCAGGATGCTTGGGTGGGATGACGGGGAAGCAAATTGCGGAACCTGGCTCACGCTGCAGGTTCCCTTAGGGTTTGCCAAAATCGGTTATGGACCGCTGTTCCGGCCGGGCCGGGCCGTTGGAGCTACGGAGCTTTCGATTATCCAATCGAAACATGCTGAGGTCCGGTTGAACTCGCCGGTGCGAAGGACGCAATCCAGTGAAATCCACTTCCCTGTCCAAAAGGGGCAATCCATCTTCCCAGGCATTTTCCCGGAAGGAGCAGGATTTCCTTCGTATCCGGCTTCTGCCGGAACCCATCCATGTTTCTAGCAAACTTGTTGCGAGCCATCCCTGGCTCTGCCGCCATCTCGGTCAGCATTCTGCAAATCTTTAACTTCTTTAGATTGTATCGAGGGATGCTCTATCCCCTGGGATTGGCATCTCCTCATTCCGTTATGTCGTTTGCCGCCTTCGGTTCAAAAACTCCAGCGGCGGCTGATAGCCCGGCCAGCGGGCTGATGTTACGCTGCCGGCACAATAACCGGCCATCCTCCGGCAAAAGTTTTTCGCGTTCCACTTGAAGACCCCAGTTGAGGCCCATAGCTGCCGGACGGGCTTTTTCATTGACGGAGTGGAGCAGAAATCTATCTTCCAGTTTCCCCACTCCCGAAACGAATCCTTTCTTCAGTTGACGAATCTGCGGACTCGCACGCTATTCACCAGCCCGATCGACAGGAAGGTAAACAAGACGGACGATCCGCCATAACTCATAAGAGGCAGAGGAAGGCCGGTAACCGGAGCATAGCCGATCACCATTCCAATGTTCACCAGAATCTGGAAGCTCAAAACAGCGACAACTCCACCGATGATATACATTCCGCCTGCATCGGGCGCATTTTTTGCGTTGTGAAGCAATCGCATCAGCGCAAGTAGATAAAGGAGCAAAACGAATAACACACCAAAAAATCCTTGCTCCTCCGCGTAAGCCGCGAAGATGAAATCGGTGTGCGGCTCAGGCAAAAACCATAGTTGTGTTTGCGTCCCTTGGGCAGTTCCCTTGCCCCACAGTTGTCCGGAACCGACTGCGATTTTGGATTGGAGAAGCTGATACCCGGCGTTTTGCGGATCTTTTTCCGGATGCAAAAAAGTGGAGATTCTAGCTTTCTGATAAGGCTTCAGATAATGCAAGCCTACCGGCAAGATCATCAGCCCGGCCAGTAGCAGCAGCCCGAAGTAGCGCCATTTCATGCCCGCGAGAAACAGCGTAATCATCGCAATGGGCACCAGGGTTAAAGCGGTGCCCAAATCAGGCTGCATGGCGACCAGCACCCCAGCAATCCCCACAGCCAGAAACACCCTTGCCATCTCAGGCAAGGAAACTTGCTCTTCTTGCGATTCGCTAAAAAAACGCGCCAACAGCAAAATTATAGCCAACTTTACGACTTCCGACACTTGAAAACTGAAGCCGCCAACTCGAATCCAGCGGCGTACACCGGAAATGTCACTGCCCAGGAAAAGCAGGGCTGCCAAAGCCGCCAGCATCAGAATGTAAATCAGGGGTATGTGATTCAGTAGATTATGGTAGTCATAGCGACAGGCCAAAAACATCAAGACCACGCCCAGCAGAATCCAGTAAATTTGTCTGACGTGGGCTCCGGCGAACTTGGTATGCGCTGTGGTACTGTAGATTTCGACTACTCCCAGCATGGATATGAAAAGTAGGAGAACCAGCAATAGCCAGTCGAAATCTTTTAATGATATAAACTTACCCATAATATCGAATGTCGCAAGTCAGCTTTCTCTCGCAGCCTGTCCGTCAGGGCATCTAAGCTCTCAGTAGTGCATCGCTGCCCTGCGCAAGCTCCTCTACCCCGCTTACTGCGTCCTCAAGTCCATAAACCTTTTGATCTCTCTTACGCGTGTCAACACCTCCTGCTTTCCCAAGACGGTATCTGACGGGATACACAAACTCTGAAAACAGAGCTAGCCTCCCGGCTCCGGAGCAAACTGGCCTGATGCCAAGTCCTTGCTGGCATCAGGCGTTTGCGCATATTGGAACCCGGAGTCCTCCTTCTTGTCAAAATAGGTTTTGATAACCTCCCGCACAACCGGCGCTGCCAAGTAGCCGTGCTCACCGCCCTCGTAGAGCGCAACTACTACAATCTCAGGATTCCGCCTCGGAGCCAAACCCACAAACCAGGCGTTATCTTTCAGAGCATCGGCATTCTCGGAGGCCGCCACCATCTCAAGGCTCGCCACCTGTGCCGTGCCAGTTTTTCCGCCCACGTCCAGGCCTTTAATCCGCGCCCGCACGCCTGTACCTCCTTCATTGACTACTCCATACAAGCCGTCTGTAACCAGCTTGACAGTCTCCTCGCGCAGAGGGACCTGGAAATGGGTCGGTGAAGGGATTTCCAAGCCATGTGCTTCCATATCAGGCCAGGAAACCAAATGTGGCCGGGCAAAGTGGCCGCCGAAAGCAATCCCTCCGATGCTGTATGCTAGTTGCAGAGGCGTTGTTGTTAACGCACCCTGCCCGATCGCCAGGGAAATGGTCTCCCCCGGATACCACCTTTCGCGGAAAACTCTCTGTTTCCACTGTACTGAGGGCATGTTGCCCGGCTGTTCATTCGGCAAATCTATGCCGGTCCTCTGGCCCAGCCCCAACCGGGTGGAATATTCATGCATGAGGTCGATACCCATGTCTTTTCCCAGATTGTAGAAAAAAACATCGCACGAATGAGCAATGGCTTGGTGGATTGCAACTCGGCCGTGGCCACCACTTTTCCAACACCGGAAGTAACGCCCGTAAAAGGTGCCACCCCCCCGACAATAGTGCGTGGTGGTTTCATCGACCGCACCCACTTCCAAGCCAGCTGTGGCTAGCAGTATCTTGTAAATGGAGCCTGGAGCCAGCTGCGCTTGAATGGCGCGGTTCAAAAAAGGATTATTTGAGTCCGCAACCAATCCTTGCCATTCTTCTATGGGAATGCCTCTGGCGAATAAATTGAGATCAAAGGCAGGCCTGCTCATCAGAGCCAGTATCTCGCCTGTTCGCGGGTCCAGGGCCACTAACGCACCCTTTTTCCCCTGGAAATTTTGTTCGGCAACTTCTTGCAAGTCGTAGTCAATCGTCAGGCGCAAATCACGTCCTGCTGTGGAAAACTCTTCATCCAAAAGTTCCATTTCCACGCCCCGGTTGTTTACAATGACCCGGCGCACTCCGTCCTGACCTCGCAATACGCTGTCGTATTGCCGCTCGATTCCGGATTTGCCGATCATATCGTCAGGCTTCAACAAAGCCATCTCGGGGGCCGCTAGCTGTCTTTCGGAAACTTCGCTGATATAGCCAAACAAGTGGGCGGCGAATCCTGCACGTGGATACAATCGCTGTTGTTCACTGACCAAATCCAATTCGGGAAACTCGACGCGGTGGGACTCCACGAACGCAATATCCCGGAGGGTGGCATTTTTCTGGACCACAATGGCCTGACGAGGAACCTTCGCCCGTGCCATTTTCACTCGTTCGGTCAACTGTTCCGGGTCTTGATCTAGACCTTTAGCAATCGCCGGTAGGTGCGCCTGTAAACTTTGCCCAACCTCCCATTGCGACACAATACTGAAGGAGGGATGGTTGTCCACTAGCACCCGGTTGTACCTGTCCAGAATGCGGCCACGAGGGCTGGGAATCGAAAGGCTTTTGATGTGATTGCGTTCCGCCAGGCTGGTGTAATAAGCCGGCTCGAAGATCTGAAGTTGCCAGAATCCGCTGATCAGGACCAGGAATAACGCTGCAATGCCCCACTCCAAAAAAGTGAGCCTACTCTCGGTTAAGCGATTATCCCTCTGAGCGAACCGCATGGGGGAGGATGCTCCCTATCATGCAACTTATAGAAATTAAAAGGCCAGCCGGGCCATTGATATCATGCCGACGCACGGAACCGATCCAGTAATCTAAAGAGTAACACACCCGCAATGGCATTCACAAGCGCCTTCAGCAGTGTGCTTCCCATGGCAAGTTCCACAGACCGCTGGAGTAAAAGCGATTCAAATAGCAACACATGCGTGAAATGGATGCAATAGAAAGCAAAGATCGTGAGAAACCGCACACCCAAGCTTTCCGTATCTACTCGACTGCTGACCAAGGATGCGAGATAGCCCACAACAGTCTTGGCGGTCCCTAACAGCCCAATCGGCCCCCTCGACAGACTGTCCTGCGCCATTCCGACCACGGCTCCCAGCAGCATTCCAAAGACCTGACTCCGGCGCGTCAGCGCAAAGTAGATAATTACCATTAGGGGTAGATCGAGAAGGGAAACAAAACCGAGATACAAGGGGAGAAAAGTTTGCAGAATCAACGCAAAAAACGGGATCAGTATTATTGCTGAAAGTTTCAGACGGTAAACCTCCGCCTCTCTTGATTGTGCAGTCAGCAATGCCATTCAGTTCCCTTCGGCACAATAAAAGAAGCCAGAATAGCCTTCCTTAGAGTCGTCTGTCCCCACCAGCCAGATTCTTTGGATGGCATGGCAGCGAAAGAGTTGATCTCCTGACTCCCTGCTTCCTCCTCCTTCGGATTACCTTCCTCATGTACCAGCACCTAATGGCCTTACGCAACAATTCGTAACAACTGGACTTTGCTACCGTCGAGGATAGCCTCCCGATCGGTGTCGCTCAGGCCGGGCTGGTTTAGGACGCGGTCCACCAGAAGTTCAGTCATCGGGATAATCCGTGCCGATAATGATGTCGCTGGCGCCAGCTTGCACCGCCCTTTTGCAGAGCTGCAGCCGCAGCGCCCCTGAAACTGCAAGCCCACAAAGAATACTCCAACCGTTGCGTCAGTAAGGTTATTTAAAAACCCCCTCGGGACAGGCGCACGAGGCTCGGCAAGTACAGCCCAATCAGCACACTCATTTCGAGCCGCGACCGTGAGGGAGCGGACAAATAGCGTTTTTCAACAACCTGTTAAGGAGAAGAGACGTGATTTGTTTCCGGAGCTTCGTTCTGCAACTCCGCGACCTTGTCTGCCGCCGACAGTTCAACATCAACCTTCTCGATCAGTACCAGAACCTCTTCCAGACGATTCAATTTGGCAAACGGCCGCACCTTAATTTCCTGGAAGGTCTCGCCCGGGCGAGTCTCTACCACCACGCCCACCGGCAAGCCCTTCGGGTAGACACGGTCCTCGCCGGAGGTAAACAGTCTCTCCCCTACTGCTACTTTCTCGTCATTGGAAACATACTGCAGCGTAGCAAGTTCCGCGTTCTTGCCCTTGAGCACTCCGTGGACGCGAGAATTTTCCAGCAGCGCGGCAACTCCGCTCTCAGTGTCGGAAAGCAGCAAAACCTGGGATGCAGAAGGAAAGACGTGCAGAACCTTGCCCACAATCCCTTCCGGAACAATCACCGACATATCGGGACGCAGCCCTGCGTCCCGCCCCCGGTCGAGGATCAGCAAGTGGGCGTTTTCGCTGGCTCCGGAGCTAATTACCTGGGCAGCAATGGATTCCGCAGGCATCTCGCCCTTCAATTCCAGCAGAACCTGGAGGCGCTTGCCTTGTTCGGCTTCGCTCTGGAGCCTGAAGTGTTCGATCCGGAGACTATCCAGTTCGCGGCTTAACTCCTGATTTTCCCGGTGCGCGCCTCGCAGGTCCACGTAGCCGTACCAAAGCCCGGAGATCCCATCGGAAACAAAGTTGAAGGTCTTTTGAACCGGGGTAACCATAAAGATGGTCCACCAGCGGATCAACGGAACGTCTTGATCCTGGCGCACCTGGTGTGCCACCAGCAAGAGTTGGAGAAAAAGGATCGCAGCCAAAATGATCTGGTTACGATGGCGGGAAAACAAGGTCCCACACCTCCATAGTCATTATACTGCGGCCGGAAGCTTAGTCCTATACCCCTTGAGGAAAATTCCGATTTGCCCTTCCTCGCACAAAGCTGCTCCTATTCCAGCGACACCTTGCGGAGTAGCTTGAAGTCGCTCAGCATCTTGCCCGTGCCCCGCACTACCGACAGCAAGGGTTCATCAGCAATGGAAACAGGTAGGCCGGTTTCTTCCCGAATACGTTTGTCCAGGTTCTTGAGCAGAGCGCCGCCGCCCGTCAGAACGATTCCTCTGTCGCTAATGTCTGCCGACAGCTCCGGCGGAGTCTGTTCCAAGGCCACCCGGATGGCATTTATGATGGTTTTCACACACTCGGAGAGCGCTTGCTGAATCTCTTCGTTCCCCACAACTATCGTTTTGGGCACGCCTTCAATCAAATTGCGGCCCTTGATCTCCATGGTGAGCGGCTTGTCCAGCGTGTATGCCGAACCCAGTTCGATTTTGATCTGTTCCGCGGTCCGCTCCCCAATCAACAGGCTGTATTTCCGCTTCAGATAATGCATGATGGCATCGTCCATCTCGTTGCCCGCCACACGTACCGAACGGGAGTAAACAATACCTGAGAGCGAGATAACCGCAACATCGGTGGTGCCGCCACCGATATCCACAACCATATTTCCGAAAGGCTCGGTAATGGGCAGGCCAGAGCCGATGGCGGCCACCATGGCCTGTTCCACCAGATGCACTTCGCTCGCCTTGGCCCGGTACGCCGAGTCCTGCACCGCCCGTTTTTCCACCGGCGTAATCTCGGAAGGCACTCCAATGAGAATGCGCGGGCGCACCAGCATCTTACGGTTATGTGCCTTATGGATGAAGTAATTTAGCATTTTCTCGGTTACTTTGAAGTCCGCAATGACTCCATCCTTCATGGGCCGGATAGCCACGATGTTGCCCGGCGTGCGTCCGAGCATCTCCTTGGCTTCTTTGCCCACGGCCTGCACCTCGTTGGTCACTCGGTTGATGGCGACGATGGAGGGTTCATTGACCACAATTCCTTTATTGAGGGCAAACACAAGCGTGTTGGCCGTTCCGAGATCGATCGCTAAATCATTGGAGAATAAGCTTAAAAACGAATTCATATTTATAGTCGCCCAAGCGCTTTCCTGCTTCTACAAGCTGGATCTTTCGACAGCAATATGCATCGCGATCTTATTGGATTGTAATCGTTTCAAGGGTTTCACCAGCCGTGCTGCCATCCTTTATCGTCCCAAGAAATGAACCCGGCTAGCGAGGCTCTCCGCTGAGGAAAGACAGTCAGCTAAACCCCAGCCGGCAAAATCAACGCCCCCCAGACCAGATTCCGAGGGCACGATTACTCACAGTGCGCCAGCGAACGACAGTGTCTTCGGCTTGGTCGCCGTTGTCTTGCGGGGTCAAAAAAACGGGAAATTCCGGCATAGAAACGCTTCCCTGCCAACTTATTTGAAATCTATCACATCGACTAGAACGTTTGCAATCCCTTCCGAAGGGCAACTCTCCGTGTAATTTTCCATAAATACGCCAGCGCAAATTAAGACTTGCTTGCCTTCTGTAATGATGCCCATCCGGAAACAAATTTAAGCGTTTGAACGAATTACCCAAGTCGCAATCCCGGTTAGAATAGACCGTCCGAAACCTGTCACCTCCAAGTGGCAATCAGCTTCCACGCTGGAAATTTTAGAGCGTGCCAGATAGTGGAATTAAGATGCTCGAATTAACCGGCATTTCCAAGACCTTCGACGGAACGCAGGTCTTGCAGCCCATTGACCTGAATGTCCAACAGGGCCGGACCACGGTGCTTATCGGCCCCAGCGGCTGCGGGAAGTCCACTCTGATCCGGACGATGCTAGGCCTGATTTGGCCTGATAGCGGGACGGTCCGTTTCGAGGGTACCGAGGTCGCGCCTGCCAATGCCCCTTTTCTTCGTCGCCGGATGGGATATGTGATCCAGGACGGCGGCCTGTTCCCTCACCTCACCGCCCGTGGCAACGCCGCCCTCATGGCCGGCTACCTGGGCTGGAGCCAACAACAAATCGAGGCGCGACTGGGGGAGCTTGCCGCGCTGACGCAGTTCCCTCACGAAGGCCTGAATCGCTATCCCGTGCAGCTCTCCGGCGGCCAGCGACAGCGCGTCGCCCTAATGCGCGCTCTGATGCTCAATCCGGACGTGCTGCTGCTGGACGAGCCGCTGGGCGCGCTCGATCCCATGATTCGCTCCGAGATGCAGGCCGACCTACGGAAAATCTTCCAGAAGCTGGGTAAGACGGTGGTGATGGTGACCCACGACATGGGCGAGGCCGGATTTTTTGGCGACTTGATCGTGCTGCTGCGCGACGGAGCAATTGTGCAGCAGGGTACCCTGAAGGAAATGGTCCGATCACCTGCCACGCCATTCGTCCAGCAGTTCATCAACGCCCAGCGCAGCCCTTTGGAGTCGTTGGGGGGCGATTCCGCATGAAGACACTTCGAACACTCCTGGCTATAACTGCGGCGATTTGCGCGATGCTTTCGCCTGCTGCCGGGTTTGCCCAGGAGGTTCCGGAAAAAATTGCGGTAAGGTTCGGCTCGAAGATATTTACTGAATCGGTAATCCTGGGAGAGATGGCGACGCATCTTGCGCGGAGCGCAGGTGCCCAGGCGCTGCACCGGCGAGAACTCGGCGGCACCCAGGTGCTCTGGAGCGCGTTGCTGCGAGGCGATATCGACGCCTATCCGGAATACACCGGCACCATCAGCCAGGAGATACTGGCAGGCAGCGGCGTGAGCGGGGAGGAAGCCATTCGGCAGGTGATAGCGGAACGCGGTATCCGAATGAGCCAAATCCTGGGCTTCAACAATACCTACGTCATCGGCATGAAAGAAGAAGTCGCAGAGCAGTTGGGTATCCGTACCATCTCCGACCTGCGGCGGTACCCTGACCTGAGACTCGGTTTCACCAACGAGTTCATGGCCCGAGGCGACGGCTGGCCAACCGTACAAGCCCACTACAACCTGCCGCAACAGGACGTGCGCGGCCTGAACCACGACTTGGCCTACAGGGGCCTCGACGAAGGGTCGCTTCATGCGATGGAACTCTACTCCACCGATGCGGATATCAAGTACTACAATCTGCGGACGCTTGAGGACGACCTGGGCGTGTTCCCCGCCTACAATGCGGTGCTGCTCTACCGTGCGGACCTGCCGGAGCGGGCGCCGGCAGTCGTAGCAGTGTTATTGAAACTGCAAGGGCTCATTTCCGAGGCGGAGATGGTGGCGATGAACTCGCGCGCCAAGCTGGGTGGGGTCGAGGAAAGCATCATCGCGGCCGATTTTCTGGTCGAAAAGGGAATCATCGAAGCCCCCCAGGTTGCGGTGGAGAGCACCGCGAGGCGCCTTCTGCGGAACACCCGAGGGCATCTGTTTCTCGTATCAATCTCATTGATGGCGGCGATTCTGATCGCGCTGCCGCTGGGAATCCTGGCGGCGCGTCGGCCCCAGCTCGGACAGGTGATCCTGGGAACGGCAGGGGTCATCCAGACGATTCCCTCGCTGGCGCTGTTGGTGTTTATGATCCCACTGCTCGGCATCGGCGAGCCGCCGGCTATTATGGCAGTGTTCCTCTACAGCCTGCTCCCGATTGTTCGGAATACATACACCGGGCTGCATGACATCCCGATAGGAATCCGGGAATCGGCAGCGGCGTTGGGGCTGCCGCCAGGGGCGACCCTTCGGTTGGTGGGCCTGCCGATGGCTTCCCGGTCCATACTGGCAGGGATCAAAATCTCGGCGGTGATCAATGTGGGCACCGCCACCCTCGGCGCGCTGATTGGGGCGGGCGGTTATGGTCAGCCGATTCTGACCGGCATCCGACTGGACGATACCGGGCTGATCCTGCAGGGCGCCATCCCCGCTGCGGTGATGGCGCTTGCGGTGCAGGGGCTGTTTGAGCTGGTGGAGCGTATCCTGGTGCCGAAGGGCCTTCGCCTCAAGCGCTGATATCCTCAAACTGTGTTGCCTGCCCAACAACAGGTCCCAGAAGAGACGGGGCTTACAAACATCCTTACTAGTCGATGAGGATGCCTTGACTATGCAGGTAGGGCTTTCGCTATCCTGCGAAGGGCGGCTAACTTGTTCAAATCAAAAGCGATGCGTGTAGGAAAGCTTCGCAGCAGCGATCCGGTGGTGCGTGACGAATTGAAATCGCTCGTCGACCCAGTTGTGAGTATAAACGAAGAAGAGGTCATTGCCGGGACGGATAATCCAGCGCAATCGTGACTGCCAGCCAAGTTCCCGGCTTACCGAATCGAACTGGATATTGTTCACAAGCGAGATCCAGGGATTGAACTGGTTCCTCACAACCGTCCGGATCAGGCTGGTGGAAAAGTTTCCTTCCGCTAACTCGATGCGATTCCATTCCCCTTCCAGATTTACGAGAACGCCCTTGCGAGGCCGGAAGTTCAGATCGAGTGAAACTTCCCGGCGGGTTCCAGACAAGAAGCTGCCCCGAGTATATTCCATCCCCAGGGCCATCCACCTCCGCTGCGCCGTTCTGGCTTCGAACTCGTAGCGGGTAAACCGGTACTGATTCCCTTCGGGCAGTGTGATTTCATCCTCAAGGATTTCAAAATCTTTCTCCAAACGTTCATGGGTAGGATGGATACGGAATGCAACGTTGTCGCCGGAGTGAAGGAACATATGGAAAACCGAAACATCAAGCCTCCGGGTGATCGTGCGATTTGACAAATCGGTCACCAGCTCCATATTCGTTCCGAAATTGAAGCGGCGAATCCAGGGATGACCCTCCGGGCGGGGGGAATAAAAGAGGGCCGGATTGAAGCGCCGGATATTATCCCGCCGCGTGAATCCCAGCGCCGGATCGTAATTCTCCTGCAATTCCCGGTAGGAGGCCCGCGCGCGCCACACATCATTGGGATAGTTGATCCTCATCCCGTAAGCCTTGCTTTTCCCGGTTCCCAGCGGGTTGTTATTCCAAACGTAAAAGCCTGTGAGCTCCAGATTTTGGGAGCCGCGGAACTGCGAAGTCGCCAGGACGAAGTCCATTCCCAAGGTATGGCGTTCCGGCTCCGGGCCCAGGCGGGCCGCCCGGCGCGTGTACAGCATTCCGAGGTAAGATTTCTGCAAGAACCGGCGTCTCGTTCGGAGAACCGTGAAATCCTCGCCTGTAAATTCTCCTTCGTTGGCCGTACGAATTTGCAGGAAGCCGAGATCGAAAGCGCCCAGTTGTCCGGTCAGCTTTCCGCCGAAATCGATCGCTTGCGGCAAGTCGGATTCTTCATTCAGGCCGATTCGCCGACTGAAGAAAGGCTCTACTTGATTGGGCGCAAAATCAAAGAAGTTGCTTCCCTCCAGGAAAAAGGCCCGCTTCTCGGGGAACCGCAGGGGGAAGCGGGTCAAATTGACGAATCGGTCGTCTACCTCCGTCTCTGCAAAGTCTGTATTCAGCGTAAAATTGGCACGCAAACCCGGTGTTAAGTTGTAGAAAAAGTCCGCACCCACATCTCCAGATTTCACAGCGGAAGGCACCCCATCACCAGGAGCTTGCCGGATGCTTCCAACGACGTATGGTTTGAAGTCGAGTCCGAATCCTTGATTGATTTCGGAAAGCCCTTCCAACAGACCTGCGTTGGACATCCGGAACAAGCCCTGGTTGCGCGGATAGCCCATCCACAAACTCTCTTCGTTTTTCCGGCGCACGGTCCGCTGGAAGTTGATTCCCCAGGCCGGGGCATTCGCGTCGAAGTTTAACGTCCGAAAGGGAATCTCGATTTCGATGGTCCAGCCGATCTCGTTTCGCTGCACACGGACGTTCCAGATTCCATCCCAGGATTTGTTAATGCCAAAGCCCCCGCCTCCTGGAGGGCCTCCGCCCCCTCTGGGCCCTCCACCCCCTCTGCCCCCTCCGCCGGAATTGAGCAGACCATCTCCCATCAGTCCGGATGGATTAACCTCGAAGAAATAGCCCGAGCGGCCGTCCATATAAGGGTCAATCGTCCACATGAAGCGGTCATCGCCGGAAAGGGGCTGGTCGCGCTGCATCTGTTTTCCCAGTAGTTTATCGGGCTCGGAATCGTAACAGATGACGCCCAAATACAGACGGTGCTGGTCAAACAGCGCGCGCACCTCGGTGCGCTCCGTCGCCAGCTCCCCGTTCAGCGGGTCGCTCTGCAGGAAGTCGGTGGCCGGGACGGCACGGTCCCACGCGGGCTCGTCGAGATTGCCGTCCAACCGGATGAATTCCACTTCGCCCAGACGGAGGGCCGTCAGAACTCGCCGGCCATTTCCTTCTAAACCTGCCTGTTGCGCCTGCAGGGAAACCCCGCTCAGAAGCAAGCCGAGAAGCCAGCAGAGAGATGGGAAGCAGATTTTGGCCAGTTTAGCGGCCCAGCGCAGGAAGTTGCAGGATTTAATCTTAAATCGCATCTGCCTTGCAGACCTATATCGTTAGCGTAGGTATTCACCCACGGATTTTATGACGGGTATTTTCGATTTCAACTATCGCTTGACCTAAAGAGTCTGCGGCAACCGCCCTTTTTATTGTAGCACGCCGTGGAGCCGCCAGAAAGGAGAGAGCAAACAGCGCAAACGAAAACTTGCAAACCCGTTCCTCATAAGGGCCCTCGGTTCGGATTGCCCTCCTGAAGGTTGTGTCAAAAAACCAGGATACCGTCAAGTTCCCTGTTTATTGGCCTGGCTTCGTTTTGCTGGATGGGACGTCGGGCTGGCGGCGGACCAGCAACTTTGCCGTATAGCTGAGAGTAACGGCTTCGTTTTGGTTTAGCACTTCCCGCGCAAGGTTCACAATCCCGGATTTTTCGTCCCTGGGTTTCAGCGATTGCACCGTCTGCTTTAAACGGACCGTGTCTCCCAGGAAGACCGGTTTTACAAAGCGCAGGCGGTCCACGCCGTAGAAGGCGATTAAGCGGGGTTTCTGGGAAGGGGCAGTCTGTGCCGCCAGTCCGGTGGAGACGGAGAAAATCAGGGCGCCGTGGGCGATGCGTTTGCCGAAATATTCCCGCCGGGCGAACTCTTCGTTTGCGTGCAGCTCATTCCAGTCGCCGCTGAGCGAAGAGAAATTCACCACGTCAGTTTCCGTGATGGTGCGCCCCGGCGAGAGAAAGGTCTCGCCTTCCCTGTACTCCTCAAAATAACGCGACATATGTGCCTCCCAAAACTAATCCGTACAGGTTCCCGCTCCGGCCCAGCCGTGAATGGGAGCCTTTCAGGCAGAGCGAAAATGGGCCTGCGGAGACCCTTCCTGAAATTCTTCGAGAACCGGAAGATCGGTTCTCTCCAACAGTTTCAGAGCTTCCCCGATAATGTTCCGCTGCAAGGCGGCGTCCTGCGGTTTTCCCAGAGGATAGCCGAGAGGGAAAGGGACAAACAAGGCTCGCGGCGGCTTTACTTTTCTGGTGACTTCTGCGAGCAGGCTGACTGACACGGTCGCGATACACGCCTCTTCTAATAAGCCTTGGATCAAGCCCACGGCTTGGTTGCACATGGGTCAGATGGGTAACAGAAAGGCAATGTCCACTCCATCCTGTTTCAGCTCCCGGGCAGCCTCGGGAGCCGTCAGTTGCTGCAACCTGCCGGGAGCGGTGATGGACCCCATAAAACTGATATGCCGACGGTTTAAGCTGCCGGCAACTCCCTCGGAGACCATTTCCCGAAACCGGTCCAGGGGGAAGCAAAGGTTTCGGTCCCGGGCGATCCCTTCCTGGTCAAACGATTTGCTGCGATGGGCAATCAGAAGCTCCCCCACGGAAACGTCGTCCGGAATCCAGCGGTAGGAACAATCGCCTCCTTTGATGGAGGAGTCAAACGGCGGCTGATCCGGCATGTGCAGGCCAGCCGTGGTGACCAGGGCGATTTTGGATTCCCGCAACGGTCGAATTGGGGCCGGTTGCGGAAGGCGAGCCTGCCGGTAAGGATAGGCCTTCATGAATGCTCTTTCCCAGAACACCAGATCGCTAAATTCAGCCATATGCGGACCTTCGGTTATCGTTGGAACGCCTGCGGTCTGCCAGGCAAATCTTCCAGGACTGGCGTGAACCGTTCAGAACAGGCGCAGCCAGTTCAGGACATTAGAACCAAATTCAGGGCAGGCGGAACCACAGGAAGACAGGATAGCCGGAAAACACGGCGAAAAGGAATCCAATAATTGTTCCTGCAACCGGAAAGGCAACAAGGCTCAATAGCCATCGTGTTTTTTGGGAAATCTTTGACGGCGCATACAGAATGCCGGCCTGGACCGCCAGGATTATGGCGACGGTGAGCAGAAAGCCCCTCCAGCCATAGCTACACCACGGGCAATGAGGCACTCCCGGTGAATGAATATTGCAAAATATGGCTGCTCCATTCCACAGGGACCGGCAACCGCATTGAAAAAGCAGGTGACATAGATTCAGAAAAAACAGCAGGGTGACGCCGGCAGAGATCTCCAAGGCCAGACGATTTCTGTATGCAAGCATGGTGGAGAATTATACCGCACCGATTTCGCCTGGCTCGACCGGACGGATGGAATATACTGAAACGCGCCGGAACCAGAGTGGACCGGATATCCACCGGCGACCAAGCGACGAGCTGAATCGGTGTAGAGGAACTCCAGAAATGTCTTCTTCAAACCCACCCCCACAAACACCCAGGATCGTCGGGGTCATTACGGCCCGGATGGAGTCCACTCGGTTGCCGGGCAAGGCATTGCGACAGATATGCGGGCGGGCGATGGTGCACCGTGTTTTCGAGCAGGCTCGCGGTTGCTCTCTGCTAGCCACGTTAGGGGTGGCCACCGATTCCCGGCAGATTTTCGATTATTGCGAACAGCATCAGATGCCGGTGTGGATGACCGCAAGCAGTCATCAAAACGGCACGGAGCGGATTCATGAGGTAATGCAAACAATCCCTGCCGACGTTTACTTGAATATCCAGGGAGATGAACCCATGATCGACACCTCCCACTTACAGTTGCTGGTCGAGCCTTTTTTCAGTAATCCGCTGACCCAGGTGACCAGCTTGAAGACGCCACTCGACGCAGCCGAAGCGTCCAATCCCAACATCGTAAAGGCGGTTACGAACTCAGCAGGGCAGGCGCTTTATTTTTCCCGCGCTCCGATTCCTTATCCGCGCGACTCCTCCTCTCCTCCGGCGTTTTACAAGCATCTGGGGCTGTATGCCTACAGCAGCCGGGCCTTGGGGCGCTACATCGAGCTTCCGCCCTCTCTGCTGGAGCAAACTGAGCGGCTGGAGCAATTAAGATTCCTGGAGAATGGAATCCCGATTCAGTTGGTGGAAACGCCGATCGACACCATCGGAGTAGATACCGAAGAAGACTTGCAAGCCGTTAGGCGATATTTTGAAGCTTTGCCGGGTGGCCGTTGAGTACTGTTGTGGCCTTTCCATGCTGCTGGGAGTTTTACTTTTCCGGGCTTTGATGAGGGAGTTCCGCAGCCGTTAGAGAGTCGCCGCGTGGAGTGTGGCAGGACCAACTATGATAGGATGGAGTCTGCCTTTTGCAAAGGAGGAGCGCGTTATCTTGAAGGCGATGTCTCGGAAAGAACTGAGGCCTGTGGCAGAAACAGTGGCCTTGCAACTGGCTGTAGTTCGCAACGGAGTGGGTGGGCTCGGAACGGTAGTTCATTCCCCGGATTCCCCGGAACTGATTGAGGGAGTCCGGGTGGCTCGCGGAACGCTCTGGCCGGATGACCGGGGCAATTTTCAAGAGATATTCCGCTCACAACAAGGTTTGGCCGAGGGCTTCGCTTCTCAGGGGACTTTGCAGGTCTCGGCAGCGCTTTCTTTCCCGGGCACTGTCAAAGCAATCCATTATCACCTGAACCAGACGGATTTATGGACGCCGGTTATGGGCATGTTGCAAGTCATGCTGTACGACTTGCGAACGGATTCTCCTACCTTTGGCTGCTTGAACACCTTATATGCAGGGATTATGCGTCCTCTGCAAATCCGCATTCCACCCGGCGTGGGACATGGCTATAAGGTACTGGGCACGGAGGCGGCGTTGCTGATTTATGCGACTGACCGGTTCTATGACCCTTTAGACGAGGGACGGCTACCCTGGAATGACTCGGACATAAACTACGATTGGGAGACGCAACGGAAGTAACCTCCTGCCGGCCTGTAGGTTCCGTTGAATTCCATTGAAAAACAACCCGCGAAGCGATTTCGGTTGCATTCAGCGCGGGCAAATCTGCCAGCACGCAGCGGCAGAAGCTGCGGAGGCAGTTGTGCGGAGACGACGGGGCCGGACGGCAGGAGAAAATGAGCGGCTAGAATATGGCGGAAGTAAATCGAGCACCTAACATTCTGGGAATCTCAGGCAGCGCCCACGATGCGGCGGCTGCGCTGCTGCGCGGCGCCGAGCTGGTGGCCGCGCTGGAAGAGGAGAAATTGGTTCGGGTCCGGCGGGTGCCCGGCCTTCCAGTTCACGCCATACGGTATTGCCTGGAGGCAACCCGTTTGCGCCCGGAGCAGATTGACTACGTAGTCCTGGCACGGCCTGTCTATGAGGAGTCCGGCGACCGCGGCGTCGGGGAGTTCTGGATTCCCAAACGGCTCAAGCAAGAGTTTCCGTCCAGCAAAATTGTGGTTCTGGATCATCATCTCTGCCATGCCGCTGCCGCTTACTACCCCTCACCCTTCGAGCAGGCCGCCGTCCTGACGCTGGACGGAAGCGGAGATATGAAGACCGGCAGCCTCTCGCTGGCACGGGGGACAGTTCTGGAGCCGCTCGAAGACTCTTATTTTCCGGATTCACTGGGCAACCTGTTCAGCCGGACTGCTGAGCTGGCTGGTTTCAGCGCCAGCGGAGACGAGCACAAGCTCCAGTGGCTCAGCACTTGCGGCAAACCCGTCTTCGCTCCTGTTTTTCGCAACATGCTCCGCCGGGAAGAAGATTCCTTGCTGAGTTTGGATCAAAGCTACTTTGAAGCCGGGCGCCGCGACCGGGGAGGTTTTGCAGAGAAGTTTTTCCAAGTGGCGGGCTTAGATCCGGAAAAGCCTCTGGAGAAGTCTTGCCGCACTGACTTGGCCGCCAGCGTGCAGCAGGTGCTGGAAGAAACCGTGACGGACCTCTGCGGCCAGTTGGTCTCCCGCCACAAAGTAAAGAATTTGTGTCTAGCCGGCGGGGTGGTACTGAACTCGTTGCTGGTGGAGAAACTGGAATCTTCCGGCTTATTTGATGGCATCTTTGTGCAGCCGGCGGCCGGAAACGCCGGCAACGCGCTAGGCGCCGCGTTCTACTGCGCCCACTCTCTGCTGGGGATTTCCACGCGCTCCCGGATGGAGCATCTCTTCTACGGCCCGGAGTACTCCAGCTCCGAGATCAAGGACGTGTTGGAAAACTGCAAGCTGAGCTTCCGCTATCTGCGGACCCGCCAGGAGCTGGTATCGGCTACCGTGGAGGAGCTCCGCGCGAACCGCATCCTGGGATGGTTTCAAGGACGGACGGAGTTCGGTCCGAGAGCCTTGGGTTCCCGCAGTATTCTGGCTTCTCCGCTGGGTCCTTATGTCAGCGAAAATCTTAACCAGTATGTGAAGCACCGCGAAAAATTTCGTCCCTTTGCCGCTTCGGTGACGGAGGAACAGGCAGGGGAGTTCTTCGAGTACGGGCCGATGGCCGGATTTCTGGCTACCGTGGGCCGCGTGAAACCTGCTCACCGGCAAGCCTTTGCCGGCAACCTGCTGGGCGGCCAGCCAGCCAAACGCGAGGACGCTGAATCTCCCTCCGAGCGGATTCGGGTGCATATCGTGAAGCGTAAAATCAATCTGCTTTTCTGGGAACTCTTGGATACGTTCGGAAAAGCTACAGGAGTGCCCGTTCTGTTCAACACTTCATTCAACCTGTTCGGGGAGCCGCTGGTTTGTTCCCCCCGGGATGCAGTCCGCAGTTTTTATTGCTCCGGGATAGATCACTTAATGATTGGAAACTTTTCTCTCAGCAAGTGACGATATATACTCTAAGGTCCACAATGCCAAAACAAGAAATTACTCTTGCGCACAGTCCGGATTCGGATGATGCCTTTATGTTCTACGCTCTGGCTACCCGCAAAGTGGAGTCGGAGACCCTTATCTTTCGCCATCATTTGCAGGACATCGAAACCCTCAACCGGCAGGCCATGGAAGGTGTGTGGGATGTTACCGCTGTCTCCTTCCACGCAATCCCTTATATATCGAAACTGTACTCTTTGCTGCCCTGCGGCAGCAGTATGGGAGACGGATACGGCCCTCTCCTGGTAAGCAGCCGCCACGATACGCCGGATCAGTTGCGGGGAAAAAAGATCGCCATTCCCGGCACGCTGACCACAGCCTTCCTGGTGTTGAAGCTGTATCAGCCGGACTTCCAGCCCGTCGTGGTACCCTTCGACCGGATTATAGACGCCGTGAAGGAAGGCAGCGTCGATGCGGGCCTGTTGATCCACGAGGGCCAGCTTACGTTCGACCGCGACGGCTTGCACCGCGTGCTGGATTTGGGCGTATGGTGGAAGGAGCAATTCGGGCTCCCTCTTCCGCTCGGCGGCAACGCAATTCGCAAGGCTTTGCCGGGCCCGGTTCGCCGGGAGATTGCCAAAATCCTGCGCGCCAGCATCCAGCATGCGCTAGACTTTCGGCAGGAGGCGCTTGCCTATGCCTTGCAGTTTGCGCGCGGCATGGACACTTCGCTGGCCGACCGTTTTGTAGGGATGTATGTCAATGACTATACCCTGGACTATGGCCAGCCGGGACGCCAAGCGATTCAGAAACTTTTGCATTTGGGTTATGCGAACGGGCTGATTTCTGATGAGCCGCAGATTGAATTTGAAGATTCGAGCGAGATTCATGCGGAATCATCCCGCCAAGCCTCTTCAGCGATTGCCCAAAGCCCGGAGGAATAACCGCTTCGAGAGAAAAGTTGAAACGGGTCGTCGTGGAGGCTATAAAGCAGTTCTGCTAGTGATTTATCTCCAGTTGTTCGAAAAACAACCGATGACCGGCAAGCGAACCGCATTGGCATCTCAAGCCTGCAAATTTTCTGTCCTAGCGCGGCCACGCAGCTTGGAATCTCCTCCTTGGCTCGAGTCAAGACCAAAATGCGGGCCAAAAAATTCTATTGACAAACATTTCTTCTTGCATAGAATTGGCACACCGCATTTAAGAGCTTAATTCCCGTGAACAGGATACTTTCGAGCCCAGTAATACTAAGCACGGATTTCCCCGGAGCGAAACTTTTCTCCAGGGGTAAGGTCCGGGATATCTATGAAGCCGGGAACCGCCTCATATTGGTGGCGACGGACCGTATTTCGGCCTATGACAGCGTGTTGGGGACTGGAATCCCTGGGAAGGGAGAGGTCCTCACTCGGCTCTCTATTTTTTGGTTTGAACTGTTGCACGACATTGTTCCCCACCATTTCCTGTCGGCAGACCCCGACGACTATCCGGAACCCTTCGGTCAATATCGCGACCAGTTGTCAAGCCGCTCTATGCTGGTCAAAGCAGCCGATCCGGTGCTCATTGAATGCGTGGTGCGGGGTTATCTTTCGGGGTCCGGCTGGAAGGAATATCGGGCGAGCGGTTCTACCAGTGGAGTGCGTTTACCCGGTGGGTTGCGGGAGTCGGACAGGCTCAGCGAGCCGATTTTCACTCCTTCCAGCAAAGCACAATCCGGCCACGATGAGAATATCTCGTTTGGGCAGATGGCGGATCAAATTGGACGAGATATGGCGGAACAGTTGAGGGACGTGAGTCTGGCCCTGTACCAGCGCGCGGCCAGGCATGCCGAAAATTGCGGCATCCTTTTGGCAGACACCAAATTTGAGTTTGGAGTCGACGAAACGGGTGTTTTGCTGATCGACGAGGTCCTTACGCCGGACTCTTCCCGCTTCTGGCCGCGCGAAGGTTACCAGCCGGGAGGCCCGCAGCCTTCCTTCGACAAGCAATATGTGCGTGATTATGTTGAATCCATTGGCTGGAATAAGCAGCCTCCTGTACCCACCCTTCCTCCGGAGGTGGTGGAGCAAACAACATTCAAATACCTGGAGATTTACCGACTCTTGACGGGACGCGAATTAATTTAGCAGTTTAGGCCTTGCCGGCTTTGGCTAAGAAGAGAAGGCTTGGCACAGCTCTCCTGAAGGAGTGAACGTGAAAAATCAAATCGAAAGACTGATCAGCCAGATGGTGGAAAATGGAGTCTTTTTCCCTGATGCTGTGTCGGAGTTCGAAAAGAGATATATCCGCAAGGTTCTGGAAATCAATCGCGGCAATCAATCCCAAGCGGCCAAAGCCTTAGGCATCCACAGGAATACCTTGGGCAGAAAAATGGAGGAGTATAAGCTCAACAGCAAGAACGGCCATCGCCCGGCAAGGGCGAGAAAGCCTAAATCCACCAAAATGTGATCCGCACCCCGCATCTCCCCAGTTTCAAGCGTGAGCGCCATTTCGAAACCAGACGGCAAACATTCTCCACGATCCCTGGCGGCGCTTTGCCTCCCCCAGCACGGCTTTTTATAGGCTTAGATTACATCAGTTGCATGGATTCTGTAGATCTGTGATGGACAAGCAGAGCCCTCGATGCGCTCAGAATGACAACCTTGCGTAGTTCTTCCCACCGCGATCTGGTCTGCACCATTATGAAATTGCTATAAATAAATTTGGAAGGGTATCGCAGAGCGAGAAAAGCAAAGCCCCAAAGCTCCACGATCATTAGGACGTTCCAGGGCGGTTCGATCCGCCCTGGACAAGAGCCTTGCAGTGTTTTCTAACGGGAAGTGATCCTCCCTTCGACGATGCGCAACACAAACGGGTTGGAGGTATAGGAATCGAGTTTGCCCTCGAACTCAATATCTTGGCTTCGCTGTAGCGGTTCTGACAACGGCGAGGTGAGGCGCAGTTCCACGTCGTGTTCTCCTTCCTGCTGCATGACCGCCGGTGAAACCGCCAGTTCAAGGGTCCTGGTGTCCACGGGGGTGAGGTCAATTACTCTTCCCGGCAATGGCAGGACCTGCCCTTGCAAAACTTCCCAAGTGGCATCCGCTTTTTCCCCTCCCCCCGCCAGATATTCCACGATGACGTCAAAGGAAGTGAGTTCGGCTATCAATGCCTCCTTCCTCGCCGCCTCCTGCCGCAACTCTTCCTGCCGCAACTCCTCCTGCCTTATCGCTTCCTGCTGGGCTATATACTCCGGCGACTCCTCCACCGTCATAACGTGAAAGTCCGGCGGCGGGGAGGGGGAGGATGCGGCTTGTGCCAGGACCTCGTCCAAGCCCTCGGTCGAGCCGTGCCGCGCATCGTACACCTGGCCCAGATATTCGCTAACCTGAGACTTGGTGGCGGGCGGCAGAGCATTGGGGCCCGTGATGGAAACGGCCCGGGCTAGCGCCCACATGCCCAGATCATGTTTAGCCGGCTGGGGGGAAAGATAGGCAAGACCTAGCCAGTAGAAGCCGAGAGAATCGGTGGGATTCATTTCTGCGCTTTGGCGCAACTCCCGTTCGGCCTGCGAATAATTTTTCTTCTGCAATGACACGAATCCCGCTGTTTGGTGGAACACCGCTGTGGCTTGATCCTTCTGCTTCTGAAAATCTGGATCGGAAAGCCCTTCCGGCTTGGGAAGAGAACCCACTCCCTGAAGACCCCGGCGGGCATATCCTGCCGCCCTGTCCAGCTTCTGGCCCATGTTCGGATCCTGCGCATCAATGGTCCGGGGCATCAAATAGCTGAGCAGATAGAGCGCATGGAAATGATCCGGCTTGACTTCCAGAAGTTTGGTAGCGGCTGCCTGTATCTGTGCGCTGTCGTTGAGCTTCTGGTAGGCTTGCAGTTTGAATTCTTGCACTTTGTCAGCAAAGTTCGTCTCCGGGTAGTCTGCCAGATATTTATCCGCGAGCTCGACTTGCTGATTGGGGTCCGTTGCCTGTGCCATTGCATTGAAGGCGTCGTACTCGGCGCGGTCCTTCCAAGGCGACTCTTCCTGAGCCTGTTCCTGTGCCGCAACAGCACGGGGCAGGACCGTCATCCAGCCGCAGAATAAAGTTGTCATTATCAACGCACAAAGAACGTTTCCCCTCTTCATAGCAGATTCCGCCTTTTTCCTAAGTTTGCCAGGCGACTGTCCTGGTTTGCTCGGCAAAACAAATTCCATTCCATGTCAGCCGAAAATTCTCCCCCCAATTATAATCCGGGACGATCAAATCGCAAGCCCTTATCTTTTTCGAAGCGACAGAAAATTCAGAGTCCCGGCCATTTGCGCGAAACGGCTCGAACCATGCCCGGCACCGCTCAAACGGCACATTCCGAAAGTGAAGTCCGCCAGCCGCCAACATATTATCCCGCATTTCCCGTTTGAAATCGTAGAAGCAACCCTCGACTAACCTCCAACATCAATATTGATGCGGGTTCCAGCATCAACATTGCATTCCGGAGGTGTATACCTAATGGGTGAGAGCCAAAAACAGGCATTTCAACTGTCATTCAACCGGTTTTTGCGGGTTGCCTTTCAAGGATCGCGAGTGACATCCAACGGTGGGCTGATTCTGGTGCGAGAGCTGGACGAGCGATTGGGATTCGATGAACTCGTCGAACAGCACTTGACCGACTCTCGGGCAAACAATGCGCGGTTGTCTTTTGCGGACCTACTTCGACAGTCGGTCTACAGCCGTCTGGCTGGATACGAGGATGTGAACGATGCCGAGCGGCTATCTCAGGACCCGGCGTTGCGGCTGATCGGTTCGGAGAAGATTTGGGATCGAGGGGCGGCTCTGACTTCTCGGTTGCAGACCTTCGAGACGGAGATGCTGGCTGAGGAAGGGAACTTCGCAGGGCTGGCACGGGTGAACCGGGAACTGATCGGCAGAGCAGAAGCAATCCATTCGCACTACCGAACTGTGCTGGACATGGATTCGACCGAGATTCCGGTCTACGGGGAGCAGGAGAATAGCGCCTACAACGGGCACTTCGAGTCCACCTGCTATCACCCCCTGCTGTTATTCAATCGAGACGGCGACTGTCTGGCTGCCAAATTGCGACCGGGCAACGTCCACAGCGCCGAGGAATGGGAAGAACTTCTCCTGCCGGAGATCGAGCGGCAGCAGAAGCGGGGCAAGGAGGTGGTATTTCGTGCCGACGCGGCCTTTGCGAAGCCGGAGATTTACGAGGCGTTGGAGAAGCGGGGTGTGAAGTATGCCATCCGCATCCCTTCCAACGAGAACCTCCAGCGGGACATCGAGGAGTTGCTGAAACGTCCGGTAGGAAGGCCGGGCCAGAAGCCGTTGGTGGAGTACAAGGGGTTTCTGTACCAAGCCGAGAGTTGGAAGACGGCCCGACGGGTGGTAGCCAAGGTAGAACATCATCCGGGGGAGTTGTTCCCGCGAGTGGGGTTCATTGTGACGAACCTGACGCTTCCGAGTCGAGCGGTGGTGCGGTTCTATAATAAGCGAGGGACAGCAGAGCAGTGGATTAAGGAAGGCAAGCAGGCGGTGAAGATGACGCGGCTCAGTTGCCATCGGTTCCGGTCCAACGAGGTACGGCTGTGGCTGACCATCATTGCCTATAATCTGGGAAATCTGTGGCGGCGACTGGTGCTGCCACAGAGAATCGGGAACTGGTCCTTGACGAGCTTGCAGCAGCGGTTGGTGAAAACCGGAGGACGCCTGATTAAGCATGCCCGCTACTATTGGCTATTGCTGGCAGAGAGCCATCTGACTCGGCGGCTGTTTGCCAGCATGCTGGGGCGGATAAATGGGCTGTCGCTTCCGTCGGGATAGCCTAGCCTGCGGCACCCAATAAAATGATTCCGATATCCCCCGGGAATGGAGGGGTGTCTGAAAAAGCTGGTTCTGGAAGCCGAGGCGATGGGTTTTTGGGGACTCGGAAAGAGCGGCTGGAAGCCGCTGGCAGTATCTCGGAGAAAATATTGGGCTGGAAGTGCTCAGTTGAAGGCCAACGGGTTTATACTCACGAGTCGGAGGGCCAAAAAACTAATTCCGGTTGACAGGACTCAAAGCAATCGTCTCTCCGTGCCGCTTCGCGAATCTTAAGCGCGAAGTCGAAAACGCATGCCCCGCACGAGGAGCACTCAAGGCCGCGTCGAACACGTCTAATCATGTATGTAATCCCCTTATGTAATCCCCTTTCCAAAAGCGGCGGGGTCTCGGCACTGGAAAACCAATTAAACGATTCAGAGGAGCAATAAATGGATAGTAGTTTCCCCCCTGTTAATATTCCTAAGCGCCTGTTGATGGGGCCGGGTCCCAGCGAAGTGGACCAGCGCGTCTATCGCGCCATGATTCAGCCTGTGGTTAGCGTCTTGGACCCTGCCTTTCTGCCGATCCTGGACCAACTGCACGAATTGTTGCGGTATGCCTTTCGGACTCGGAATTCCATCGCCTTTTCGCTTCCCGGGACGGGCAGTGCCGGCATGGAAGCATCGTTTGTCAATTTTATCGAGCCCGGTGATGAAGCAGCGGTAGTGGTAGGCGGAATTTTCGCCGCGCGCATGTGCGAAATGGTTGAGCGATGCGGAGGCAAGCTACTCCGCATTGACGTTCCATGGAACGCGGCCCCCGATCCAGACCTGATTCGCAACGCCGTCCGGGGAAAGAAGCTGAAGGTTCTTGCAGCAGTTCACAGCGAAACCTCAACCGGAGTCTGCCAGCCGCTTGAGCCGTTGCGCGAAATCGCTGAGGAGTGTGGCGCGCTTTTGGTGGTGGACACGGTATCTTCCCTGGGGGGACTTCCATTGGAAGTAGATCGGTGGGGGCTGGATGTTTGCTACAGCGGCTCCCAAAAATGCATCGGCTGCCCTCCCGGGTTGGCTCCCATCACGCTCAGTGAACGAGCCGCAGAGGAGATGTCTCACCGTAAAAGTCCCGTGCAAAGCTGGTATCTGGATCTCAGCATGATCCAAAATTACTGGGGAAAAGAACGGCGTTATCATCACACCCCTCCAGTCAATATGCTGTTTGGATTGCACGAGGCCCTGCGGCTGCTGCGGGAAGAAGGGTTGGAGACCTCCTGGACCAGGCATCAACAGAGTCACCTGGCGCTGGTTCGCGGGGTGGAGGCTTTGGGGCTGAAGATGTTCGTCGAGGACCCGGCGGCCCGCGCCTGGACGGTCAACACCATTTGTATTCCGGCCGGAGTCGATGACGCCCGCGTCCGGGCGACCCTTTTGGAGCGATTCGGCATCGATATTGCCGGCGGCTTGGGTGAATTGAAAGGCCGCATCTGGCGAGTAGGCCTCATGGGCCTCACTGCGAACGCCTCCTGCGTCCTGCTGCTGCTCAGCGCGCTGGAGTCGGTTCTGGCCGGGAGCGGCTTTTCTCTGGAACAAGGCGCTGGGGTAGCGGCAGCAGAGAAAGCATTTCAAACACCCCCCGCTGCTGCACCGTTCGTCATACAGCCTCAAATAAAGTAAGAAGATCAGTTGGAAGTATTAGAAGGCAACTCTCGTTCGAGGCAAGCACTACACTCTGATATAGTTGGCCTGCGAAAGCCAGGTAGGGCGTTAAACTTGGAGGGATCATGGGCTACCTGCCAACCATCGATGACGGCCAAGCCACGGGGAAATTAAAGGAAATCTACGAAGACCTCAAGAAGAAGCGGAAATTGAAACGGCCTCCCCGGATTCTGCAGGCTTTCAGCATGAAACCAGGAGTTTTACAGGCGATCGTTCCGCTGACCGATCAAGTTACCTTCGGGGGCAGCACGCTCGGCCGCCGCCGGGAGGAAATGCTATCCACTGCCGTCTCCCGCTGGAACCATTGTCACTATTGAGTGGTCTCGCACGGAGAGTTTCTCCGAGCCGCCACGGGAGACCACGCCCTGGTTGCCGCCCTGCAGAAGGATGACTGGTCGCTGGCCAGCCTGGACGACCAGGACCGCGCTGTGCTGGACTTTGCTCGCAAACTGAACGATGTCCCCGGCAACGTGCGGCCGGAAGACATCAGCCGTCTGCGGGCCGCCGGCTTTACGGATCAGAATATCTATGATGTGGTGGTTATTGTGGCGTACTTCAACTTCATGAACCGGATTGCCGACGGCATAGGCGTTGTTCCGGAATCCTGGAAGCAAGAATCCTCTGAACGCCATCTGCGCGAAATTACCGCCGCTCATCAGGCACCGGCTGCAACAAATCCGAAATAACAGTCCGGTATCGTTCAACGGCTCTGGTCGGTCAGCCGTGCGGCAGATCGAAATCCCCGGTGGTTCAGTCCTCCGACTACAGCGGAGGCTTGCCATATTGCCGCAACTTCCAGGAAACTCCCTGCCCCATCAAGGTTCGGATCATGGAGTCCAAAGAAATACAGATATACAATATGCCGCCGACCGAAGCCAGCAACGCATAGCCTGGACTGATGCCATAGTAAGCCAGCACGGGCAGATGCAGCAATCCGGACAAAAAATACTGGGCGAGGCAGAGCGTAAAAACAGCCTGGGTTTGCCACGCTTGCTCCCCGATTCCTCCGGCATTGCCCAGCAACAACGCCGCAGAATAAAGAAGACCAAGCACCGGGAGTAAGGTTGCCAGACAGGCTCCACCCACCCAAAACAGCATTCGCCGGATGGAAAAATGATGTCCAGCGAATGCATTTTTGCGCAATCCTTCCCAGACTTCGCCGAAATTTCTGTACATGCGAGTCCGCACCAGATCGCGGGTCAAGGCGACGAAAATACGGCGGCCGGAGTGCTTGACAATCCGGGCCGTATGGAGGTCCTCGATTATCTCCGCGCGAACATTTTTGTATCCTCCCAGATTTTCCCACACGCGGCGCCGCATCAGGATATAGCCGCCGGATGCCAGAGCTACAGTGGAACCGGAATCGTTCACCTTCCGCAAGGGAAAAAAGGTGGCGAGCAGCAGGCTGAAGCCCGGCAAGAGCACCTTTTCCCAAAAGGAAACGCATTCCATAAAAGCAAAGATGCTGACCAGGTCCGCTCCTTGCTGTTCCGCCACCCACAAGCCGGCTCGCAGCGCCTTGGGATGCAGCAGGACATCCGCATCCGCAGCCAGCACCCACTCGCCCTGCGCCGCCCGAAACGCCACGTCCAGCGCATGAGGCTTACCGATCCAACCCGGCGGCAACTTATCCACCCGAAGCAGCCGGAAGCGTTCCGAACCGGACGACGCCAGCCGTGCGGCCACCCTTGCGGTCGCGTCCGTCGAAGCGTCGTCCACCAGGATGACCTCGAAGTTGCCGTAATCCTGCGCCAGAAAGCGCGGAAGGGTCGCCGTGAGAATTTCTGCTTCGTTCCGGGCGGGAATCAATATCGAGACCAGAGGCCGCGACTGAAGCGGGAAATCCATGGTCCCGGACAGCTTGACGGTGCCCCGGGTCTGCAGCGCGTGCCACAGGAACAAAAAGAGCCAACCTGCCAACCCACATGACAAAAGCACGATCAGTAAGAACAGAGCAACCCTCCTCGGTCCAAGAAGCGGCGAGCCGAAGCTGCCCACGTCTCGGGCGCCTTCCATCCTGCTCCGTTTTTTACAGTCAGGTCGGTTATGATATATTCTGCGCCTGGGTTGGGAGAAAAACTTCCGGGCAGGCCCGCCAGACAAAGGGGTATTGAGTGTTTGAGCACATCCAGCCGATTGATCTGCGCGCTGATCGCCGCAAGCGCCGACTCATCGCCGGCATCGCATTGTCGCTGATGCTTGCCGGCTATCTCTATTTTGAGTTGAAAAACTTCCCGGAGGAACGCCAAGCCAGCCGGTTTTTTCAAGCATTGCAACAGGAGGACTGCCAGCAAGCCTACCGCCTTTGGCAACCCACCACCTCCTACCACTTCGACGACTTCCTGCAAGACTGGGGCCGTAACGGCCTGCAAGGACCCGTCCACCAGTTTCGCGTTGCGGACTCCCGCGCACGGGGAAGCGGCGTGATCGTAAACGTAAGAATTAACGACACGGAAACCATCGCGCTGTGGGTGGAAAAAAGTGATAAAAGCTTCAGCTTCCCTCCCATCCAGGCTGGTCTTCCACCCGTCCCGCGCGGAAGGCGACTGCTGATCGCAGGCATTATGTTCTTTCTCCTGCTTGCCGGATACCTCTATTACGAATCCAGAATATCGGCGGAGAACGCAGGATAGGAGCCCACGGGCTGCTTCCGAATGCTTTCTGTCCCGGCGCATTACCCAGGCCGTGCCATCCGCAGGAAATCGTACCCGGTCAGGCTCGGGTGGAAACCCGAGAACGGAGCAAGGCTTCCAGGCTCACCCGGACCTGTTCCGTGCTGATGGAGAGGATGCAGCGGGGCTCGTCATAGACGGCACAGCGGTCGCCCGGGCAGGGATTGCAATCAAAGTCATTTTGCACCACCGCAGCGTTCACGGCCTTCCAAGGCTTCCACACGGCGGCATGGGAGGAGCCGAAGATCACAAGCACTGGTATGCGCGCAGCCGCAGCAATGTGGGCTGGCCCGGAATCGTTTCCTGCAAAGACACGCGCGCCCGCGAGCAACGCCACCAGGTCCCGCAGCGGCCAGCCAGAGGCGCGCAGAATCGGATGCCGCGCAAAAAGCTCAATCCGGTCAAGCAGCGCAGACTCACCCTGACCGCAGATATACACAGGAGGCAGCCCGAATTCACGCTCCAGCAGCTCGCCAATCTCCGCAAAACCCTGCGGTGTCCATTGCTTGCTGGCGTACAGAGCAACCGGGTGAATCACGGCATATCCCGCTCCTCGTTCCAATCCGATAGACTGTAGTTTCTCCTGCACGCCCGCGATGGATTCAGGCGACGGGTAAACTTCCGCCGGAGGTATCTCGCCTGGGGGCACGCCCAGCCAGAACAAGCAGGAGGCTATGTGTTCGGTGGTATGCACCGGCCCTTCACGGCTCAAAATCCGTTGGGCAGAGGGGACGAGCAGGTTGTAGGCGGTGGCATCCCGGAAATGATCGAAGCCGGCCCGCCACCTGGCTCCGCTCAGCCTCGTCAAGAAAGCGCTGGTGGGGCCTCCATGCAGATTGATGACCGCCGCAAACCGCGACCGGCGCACTCGCCACGCGGTTCCCATCTTCCCGCGCAAGACCATCACGGAATGGACAGCCGGATTCCCCTCCAGCAACTCGTCCCAAGGACTTTCCAGCAGGACGGAAACGCGGAGGTCCGGACGCCAGCCGTGCAGCAGGCGCAACGCAGGCGTCATGAGCACGGTATCGCCGAGAGACCGCAGTCGAATGATCAACACACGGGCTCCGGGCAGCAATTGGGCGAACTCTTTCATTTGCGACTGCTGCGATGGTTGCGAAACCTGCGAGCGCTGCAAAAAGGGTTCAGCAGCTTTGCTCATTCCGGCTCAATCGTCGCCTCTTCAATCAGCATGACCGGAATGTCATCTTTGATGGGATAGACCCTGCGGCACTTTTCACATTTCAATCCCGACTGATCGCTTTTGATTTTTAACGGCCCCTTGTCCTCCGGGCAAACTAAGATATCTAATAGTTCCTGGCTGATAGCCATCGGTGCACTCCGTTCGTTAATATTAAAATTACTCTAGCAAACCGTAAAGCCGGGTGCAATGGGGTGCACCGTCCACAGCCAGAAACCCCGTTGACGCCGCAGATACTTTTGCCCCACAATCGTTGCGGGCAAGAATCAGGAGGGCAATTTCGGTGAGCCGAAAAAAAGTGACGGCCATCATTCCCGCGGCCGGACACGGCGTGCGCATGGGATCCTCCAAAAAACAGTTCCTGAAGCTGGACGGAACTCCCATCCTCATCCATACGCTGCGCAAGCTGGTGGCCTGTCCGGAGATCACCGACATCTTCATCGCGACAGGTCCGGAAGATCTGGCCCAATTGCAACAAATTTTGAGAAGCGAAGAACTCAGCAAGCGCGTGGAGGTGGCGACGGGGGGCAACCGCCGGCAGGATTCGGTGGAAAATTGCCTGCGCGCCTTGTCGCCTGACACGGACATGGTGCTCGTACATGACGCCGTGCGGCCTTTCGTTTCCCCGGCGCTGGTCTCCGCCGTCATCCAGGAGGCCTTTCAGGCCGGAGCCAGCATCCTGGGCGTCCTCAGTGTTGACACCGTCAAACAGGTGGAACGCACCCGCATTGTGAGCACCATCCCCCGAGAGCGGATTGTTCTTGCGCAAACTCCCCAGGTGTTTCGATATGAGGTCTTGAAACGAGCCTTTGAGAAGGCACGCGAGGACGGATTTCAGGCCACCGATGAAGCGGGGTTGGTGGAACATCTCGGCATGGAGGTGACCGTCGTCAAGGGTTCCGATCGCAACATTAAAATCACCCAGCCGGCCGATTTGGAACTGGCTCGCTTCTTCCTGGAGGAAGAGCGCCACTCCTTGGGCGCGCCTCCTCTCCGTCCGAACGAACCAGCCGGACAGTTGCAAGACAGTCCTCCTGGCACCGGCTAAGTCCCTTTTTTCGTGACTAAACAACAGTCAGGCTTTCGCTGCGGCATCGGCTACGACACGCACCGTCTGGTGGACGGGCACAAGCTCCTGCTGGGAGGCGTCGAGATTCCTTCCCCGCTGGGCCTTCTCGGCCACTCCGACGGTGATGTTCTGTCCCATGCCATTGCCGATGCCCTGCTCGGCGCTGCCGGACTGGGGGACATCGGCCATTACTTCCCTGACACCGATCCCCGCTGGAAGGGAGCCGCCAGCCTGACGTTTTTGAAAACTATCAATGGGCTCCTTTCCGAAAACGGATTCCGAATTCTCAACATCGACAGCGTTGTTGTAATCGATGAACCGAAGCTGGCGCCCTACATTCCTCAGATGAGAGAAACCCTGGCCGGGGCGCTTGGGACTGAAAGCTCGCTTGTAAACATAAAGGCAAAGACCACGGAAGGGGCTTCCGGAACTTCCTCCGCTTCCCCGATGGCAGCGGCACAAGCCGTGGTCCTGCTGGGCGGCCTTTAAAAAGCCCGGCGAATTTCCTGCTCGTATTCGGGGAAATAGCGGCTGATCACGTTCAGGTTGAAAGAGCGCAGGATCGATTCCTTCGGTTCTCTTTCCAAAAGAAATTCAAACGACTTGCGCACGAGCTGCTCAGCGGAAATCTCCGCCCCCGCCAGCTTGTCGCGGCAGGACTTCTGGACCGTCACCGTATGGACCGTTTTGCTGGCGCCTTCGGCCACCGTCACCCGGCATTCCCAGCCTTCGCCTTTGTGTTGCTCCTCGATAGCAATTTTGGCCCTCATGTGCTTCCTCTTTTTACAGGCTTTTCTTGTGAGCTACCGTCGATTGAATTCTCCGAATCCTCTGCACCTTCAGCAATATATCATACTTTATTCAAGGGATAGTTGCAAATCTGCCTTATCTTGAATCATGCTCCAATCATGCTCCTGGAATGGTTAATGCACCTATAAGCTATAGTAAAGCATAAATGAAAGAGTTCACCACATCTCTGCAAAAGCATTACTCCCGAGGGCCAAACACGGAAACCATCCTC
>CBDCTS010000003.1:0-4366 GCA_965222345.1 Terriglobia bacterium
TACTGTGCGTCGAGGCGTTGTCGAGAATGACATGCACATCGAGATCTTCGGGGATCTGCCCGGCAACGGTGCCTGTGAAGTCGATGAACTCCTGGCTCCGGTGGCGGTCCTTGCTCTGCCCTACACCCAAGCCATCAAGAACGTTCAGGGCGGCAAACAGGGTGGTGGTACCGTTACGTTCAGTGTCGTGGGTGCGGGTCTCGGGATGGCCCTTTTTCATCGGCAATGGGGCCTGGGTACGCCCCAGTGCCTGGATCTGTGACTTCTCATCCACCGATAACACCACCGCTTGGCACCGGCGGGTTCACGTAAAGCCCGTGAATAGCGCGCACCTTGTCCACATACGCCGGATCGTTCGAAACCTTGAACTTCCGGAACCGGTGGGGCCTCAGCCCATACCGCTGCCCAATCCGACGCACCGTCGAAAACCCCAGACCTACACGCTTCGCCATCGCTCGCAACGTCCAGTGCGTTGCCTCCCCGTCCGGTGGGGACAGGGTCAATTCCACAACCTCACGCACCTTCCAGTCCGCAACCGGCGGCGTCCCCGGCGGCCGTGTCGCTGCATACAGAAAACCATCAACCCCTTCCTCCATAAAACGCCGCTGCCAGCGATACACCGTGTTCTTCGCCTTACCCGTCCGGCTTGTAATCTCCATTGTGCCACACCCGTTGGCCCCCTCAAGGATGATCCACGCCCGCCAAACATGCTTGTGTTGCGCACTCGGATCATTGGCAATCGCATCCAGACGGCGGCGGTCTTCGCCGCTTGCCGTGTAAAAGACACCCTTTCGCATGATACCATTTCCTTTGCTTGCCAATCGGCTCCGTGCCCTGCCGATTCGCACATTTGATCCGAAAATGGAATCCCCTTCATGGATATATTTATCTGGAACCATGCACTAGAATCTTACTCTGATTAACGCTACACAAAGGAGCAAATATCTCTCGCAAGTGGCCGTCCACGTGCGCTTGCCACCGGCAGAAAAGGCATCACAAGCGCCTATTCCACATCCGTAACATCCGACTCTTATTGACCCGCTGGGCACGTATAATGCCCCTGTGCAGCTTTATCTCAAGGGATTGATAAATCTCCATCTTTGGTGTTGAGATCTTGATGAATAGACCATATCTTGGAGCAACTTGCAATTCATTGTTCATTTTTGAGGTCTTCAACCCCTTAAAGGAGATTGCAAATGTCCTGTATCCTTCCTCCCTTATTGGGTTGTTGTTGCGGAAACAATGCATCTGGAACGCCACAATTGAAAACGAATTTATGAAAGCGATTGTCCTAAACTTGGGGGCGTATATGATGTATATGACATCAAATACAATCAATTACGATTACCTTGGGCCTGGGAGTTGCATGCTTTGCTTGGATGTTTTATCAATTTACAGGTGCGCCAAGCCTTTCGAACTGTTAGGCTAAGGTATATTTATACAGGGAATTAGGAGATACCGACTATGCTCTGCAAACGGAAATGGTTTTTGGCCGCAATGTTCACGGGGGGGGCGTTAGCGCTTGCCGGATGTGACGACAGCGGAATTTCTCAAAATACTTTAAACAGTGCGAATACGAAAGCCTCGGAAGAGAAGACTCGTGCGGATGATGCCGAGAATAAACTGGGCGCTGCTCAAGAAGAAGCACAAAAAGCGAAGGATGACGTGGCTCGGTTGAGGAACGACTTGATCAAGGCCGAGAATGATCTGTTCGATGCTTTGGACTCTGCGGAGACGGGTGCCGAAAATGTCGGCAAGCTGACTGCCGAAGTGGAGCGGCTGAAACTCGCCCTTGACGCTGCCACGAAGGCGTTGGAAGAAAAGCCGACGGCCGATAATGCAGCGGCGGCCACGCTGAAAACGATCAACAATCTGAAAGCCCAAGTTAATGATCTGTTCGATGCTTTGGACTTGGCGGAGACGGGTGCCGAAAATGTCGGCAAGCTGACTGCCGAAGTGGAGCGGCTGAAACTCGCCCTTGACGCTGCCACGAAGGCGTTGGAAGAAAAGCCGACGGCCGATAATGCAGCGGCGGCCACGCTGAAAACGATCAACAATCTGAAAGCCCAAGTTAATGATCTGTTCGATGCTTTGGACTTGGCGGAGACGGGTGCCGAAAATGTCGGCAAGCTGACTGCCGAAGTGGAGCGGCTGAAACTCGCCCTTGACGCTGCCACGAAGGCGTTGGAAGAAAAGCCGGCGGCCGATAATGCAGCGGCGGCCACGCTGAAAACGATCAACAATCTGAAAGCCCAAGTTAATGATCTGTTCGATGCTTTGGACTTGGCGGAGACGGGTGCCGAAAATGTCGGCAAGCTGACTGCCGAAGTGGAGCGGCTGAAACTCGCCCTTGACGCTGCCACGAAGGCGTTGGAAGAAAAGCCGGCGGCCGATAATGCAGCGGCGGCCACGCTGAAAACGATCAACAATCTGAAAGCCCAAGTTAATGATCTGTTCGATGCTTTGGACTTGGCGGAGACGGGTGCCGAAAATGTCGGCAAGCTGACTGCCGAAGTGGAGCGGCTGAAACTCGCCCTTGACGCTGCCACGAAGGCGTTGACGGCGGCCCAGAACGCCGCGAAGATGGTCAGGTTCGGCTCCATCACGGCGGATCCCGGGGAGGTGTTGGATGCGATAGTCCCGAGCGGCAGCGGAGCCACGGTCCCGATAACTCTCAAGAAGGTGGGCGAGAAGGGCCAACTGAAGCTTGGGGCCTTCGGGAAGGACCTTGACGAGACCGAACTCCATTTGCCCGGGATCGACGGCTTCGTCGGCACTGAGTTCGAGCGTGAGCTCAAGGCCGACGATGATGGCGGGACAACGAAAATACGCGCCGTGGCCTGGTCGGATGTCAAAACACTGAGCAAACTGGGCGATGCGCCTATGTACAGCGGCGGAGCTATGGCGACAGCTGGCTTGTGGAATTGGATAAAGGTCGACCAGAATCTGAAGAGAGAGCCAGGCGAAGGCGAATCGCAGTACGTTGTCAAGCAAGGCACACAGGTAGTGGGAATCTATGATGGCGTGCCGGGCGTTTACACGTGCGAGCCGGAGAAGCAAGCCGAGTACTGTAGTGGAGGCGGAGATGCAACGAGATTCGGCGTTATCAAGTTCACGCCCAAGGTCGACTATCTGAGCTTCGGCGCGTGGATGAGCAAACCGAACGCGGAAGGCGATCAACCGTCAAGTCCCGTGGTCGGCGTCTTTGCGATGGGCGGCCCGGCGTTCGACTTCTCGGACCAAACTAATAAAAATCCGGAAACTGCGACGTACACGGGCGGGGCGACCGGCTTCTATGCGAAGCGGAAGGTGGGCACCGACGCCGACGCCAGCGCCGGCTCCTACACCGCGGACGTATACCTGTGGGCTGATTTCGAGAGCGAAGTCAAAGTGAGCGGAGAGGTCACCAATTTTCAGGACATGCGAAACGGCATGCATCTTAAGTGGGTGGTCGATTTGGACGATACAGTTTATGATATCGAAACCAGTAGTGGCCCCTTCAAGGGCGATACGAGCTTCACGGTGAACGATGTCCAAGAGAAGCAGAGCGGCGATTGGGAAGTCAAGTTCTACGGTGAGAATGCGCCTTCGTCCGCTGCCGGCACGTTCAACGCCAAGACCGGCACGCTCAAAATGGAAAAGCCGAAAGATAAGGGCTTTCTGGGCATCGTCGGCGCGTTCGGCGCGAAGAAGGTGATGCCACCACCGGCCCCATAAGCAAGGTTCGTCCATTCGGACAAGACGGACAGGAGGGGCGGCCCGGGATCGGGACGCCCCTTCTTCTTCATCACTCATCCCACGCTCCACGCGAGAACACCGATGCCGATCCAACCGCTTTGCGCCGCGCTTGCGCTGGCCGCACTCCTCCTCGCCGCACCGCCGGCGCCTGCCACATCCGTGGGAAATGTTGCCCCGCCATCCGTCGGCGTGGCTGCTCTACCCGATGGCTACAGTGACCGCACCGACATCCTGTTCCAGACGGGCCTTGCCGCCATCGCCGCGTCCGGAAGGCCAGGCCTCCCCGAAGACACCCGCGATGCCCTGCTTGATGGGGCCATCGCGAACTTCCGCACCATCCTGATCGACAGGCCCGGCCTGGTGCGGGTTCGCCTCGAGCTGGCCCGCGCCTTCTTCCTCAAGGGCGAGGATGCGCTCGCCCGCCGGCATTTCGAGTGGGTGCTCGCCGGCAACCCTCCCCAGGCTGTGGTCGCCAACATCAACCGCTTCATCGCGCTCATGCGCGCACGCAAGCGCTGGTCGGCGTATTTCGGGCTTGCCGTTGCACCGGACAGCAACATCAACGCGGCTTCGGACAGCGATAACATCTACCTCTATACCGCGTTCGGACGACTGAAATTCGATCGTG
>CBDCTS010000004.1:0-900418 GCA_965222345.1 Terriglobia bacterium
ACGCGACAGCTACGTCGAGCTACAATTGGTTTACAATTTCTAGGGCGGTTTGCTGGTAGGTGTAAATCAGTAATGGCAAGCAACCAGAAACGCTGTCATGCTGAGCAAAAGGAGAAGTCGCATGGCGATTAAGAAAATTATCCTGGCCAACTGACCTGCCCCCGGTTGTTGGTCCACTTTTTATGTTAGTCCATAAGCCGTTGCAGCCGGGTGGAGCGGAGCGGAACCCGGCCGTAACGGCAGGATCGCTTCCGGGGCTGGCGGCCGGTAGCCTAACGCGCTGTGCGGGCGAACTTTGTTATACTCCCGCCGCCATCCCTCAATCAACACCTTCGCTTCCTGCAAGGTGTAGAAGATCTCCCCATTGAGAAACTCGTCTCGAAACTTCCCGTTCAACGATTCTACATACCCGTTTTCCCATGGGCTCCCCGGCTCGATGAACAAGGTCTTTACCCCTACCCGCTCCAGCCAGTTCCGAACCAACCGTGCTGTGAACTCGGACCCGTTATCCGAGCGAATGTAATCGGGAACTCCTCGCTCCACAAACAAGGCTGCCAGCCGTTCCAAGACACTCATCGAATCAGCTCGCCGTTCTACGTCGATTGCCAAACATTCTCGCGTGTACTCATCCACCACCGTCAACATCTTCAGGGGACGACCATCCTGGGTTCGATCTGCCACAAAATCGTACGCCCAGACATGATCCCGCCAGCACGGTCTTAACCGAAGACACGACCCATCGTTCAACCACAGGCGGCTTTTCCGGGGTTGTTTCTTCGGCACTTTCAGTCCCTCCTGCCTCCAGATTCTCTCCACCCGCTTATGGTTCACCCTCCACCCCTCCCGTCGCAACAGCGCCGTGATTCGCCGGTAGCCGTATCGACCGTACTCGCCGGCTAACTGCAGCGTCCGGGTCACCAGTCGCGGTTCATCCTGTGGTGTCAAGGTTCGATGCCGCTGGGTGGATCGGTACTGCCTCAGCACTCGACACGCCCGCCGCTCCGACACTCCCAAGGTCTGACAGACACGCTCCACTGCCTGCCTCCGTCGGCACGGGCTTAGAAGTTTCCCGAGGATGCCTCCTTCAGAATCGCAAGGTCCAACGCCTGATCCGCTACCAACTTCTTCAGTCGGCCATTCTCCCGTTCCAGTTCCTTCAAACGCCTCACCTGATCAACCCGCAAGCTCCCATACTCCTTCCGCCATCGATAATATGTCTGCTCCGTGATTCCCAACTTCCGACAGACCACTCCCGTTGTCTGGCCCTTAGCCAGTTCCACTTCTGCCTCTCGTAGATGTCGGATGATCTGTTCGACCGTATACCGCTTCTTAGCCATCCTTCCCCCTTTTTCAAGTCCAGTTGAAACCCTTTACTCTAACTTATCAACTGGACCGTTTTTGGGGGGGCAGGTCACAACCCTCGGGGCTTTTGTGCTGGGGTGGTTCGAGCCATAGAAATCGTGGAGCAAGCGATGGAACTTCTACCCCCCCCCACCTATGTTTTTCACGAGATTGTTCATAATCAGAATGTCGTCGAGCGTCTCAGCAGTCGTGGGGCTGTCTTCGTGAATCGCCTGGAGGAAGTACCCGAAGACGCGGTCTGTATTTTCAGCGCCCATGGGGTCTCACCTGCAATTCGTGATCTGGCTCGAAAGAAGCGTTTGTACGTGATTGACGCCACCTGTCCCCTTGTGACCAAGGTCCATCTGGAAGCCATTCGATTCGCCAAGGCTGGCTACTCATTGGTTTTGATTGGCCACCCGGGCCACGAGGAAGTAGCAGGCACAATGGGCGAAGCACCCATGCAGTTAGTCAGTTCCGTCCAGGATGTCGAGAACCTTAAAGTCCACAATCCTGACAAGGTGGTCTGTCTGACCCAAACCACCCTCAGTATGGATGACACGGCTCAAATCGTTGAGGTCTTACGCGCGCGTTTCCCTCAGATGGCGTCGTCCCCCAAAGACGATATCTGCTACGCAACTCAAAACCGCCAGAACGCCGTAAAGCAGTTGGCAAGCCGGGTAGACCTGATCTTGGTTGTCGGATCATCCAACAGCTCCAACTCGCAACGACTGACGGAAGTAACTCAAGAGGCTGCCGTCCCCGCCTATCTCATTAATGATGAAACTGAGATCAAGCCTGAATGGCTGAGCCAAGCCGAGGTAGTGGGCGTGACCTCCGGAGCATCGGCTCCGGAGGAAATTGTTCTGCGCGTCGTTGACCACCTGAAGTCGTCGCAATCTGTCCAGGTAGAGGGACTAACTCTTGAGGATGAGAACGTCCACTTCGCAATCCCCAACCTCGGGAACTAGGGCCTGTTAACACTAACGCAATGCCTCGACGATGAGTGCGAAGAGGATGAAACCGAGGAAGATCACGTCGAGCTTCTCGAAGCGTGAGAAGATTCGTCGGAATCCCTTCAAACGACGAAACAAGCGTTCGATTTGGTTGCGCCGCTGGTACATCTCGCGGTCGTATTCCCAGGGGTCGAGCCGCGCAGCGGATGGTGGCACGACGGGTATAAACCCCAGTGCCAAAGCCAGTTGGCGTGTCTCGTTGCCTTCATAGGCGCGATCCATGATCAGCCAGGGATGGTCGTGTTGCTGACCCAGGCGATTCAGCAGCTGACGCCCTTCTGGAGCGTCGTGGGCTTGTCCCGGGGAGAGCGAGAAGGTGACGGCCGTTCGAGCATCCGCGGCAACCATATGAATCTTGGTGGTCCCACCGCCGCGGGATCGGCCGATGGCTTGGGGAGCGTTTTTTTTAGCGCCCCCGTCCCGTCGGGATGGACCTGGACGATGGTGCTGTCCAGCGACACCGCTTCGAGCTTGACACGCACCATCTGTTCTCGCTGCAAGTGCTCGAAGACCCGGTCGAGCACCCCGTTCTTCGACCAACGATTCATGCGGGTGTAGAGGGTGTGCCAGTTGCCAAACCGTGCGGGTAACCGGCGCCATTTGCAGCCATGTTCGGCGACATACAAGATGGCGTTGAGCACCTGCTGGTTCGAAAGGCTGACGTTGCCGCGCTGCACCGGCAGGTGTGGCGCGATCCGTTCGTATTGAGCTTGCGTGAGTTCCATCTGCGCATGGTAATATGATTATGCTCATTAGTGTTTACAGACCCTAGCTTAGTTAGCAGACAGTCACAGCGCAATTTTGCAAGCCGCACCAAGGAAAGTCATCACCTCACGCTGGAGTGTCCCGAAAAAGATGCTGGATGCGAGCGCATCTTTAGCGAGATGGCTTCCGAAGGCGGCGAGCCAGTTCAAGGTCCATCTCGCCCGGCCCGGAGCGCGACGTGATTCTGGCCATCACCTACGCAGTTGTGGTCTTCTCGATCCGGGTGCAAGGACTCACGGTTGAGAAACTGATCAAGCGGACGATGCTGCGCCACAGGAGACGTAACGGCAAAACGCACCTAGCCGCTCCTTCTGCCCCCGCATCTTTCTTATCGCCCTTATCGTTGCACTCCCATGACGGCGTCCGGCAGCCAAGTGGCAAGGCTGGGGAAGATGCACAGGATAATGATCCCCGCGACCATCGAGAGCATGAAGGGCAGCGCACCCCAAAGGATCGTCGAAAGCCGGACATCCGGCGCGATTCCATGAATCACATACAGGTTCAGGCCGACCGGAGGCGTGATTAGCCCGATCTCCATGTTAATCGTCAGGATCACGGCGAACCAGATTGGGTCGAAGCCGGCGTTCGTGATGATTGGCAACAGGATCGGGGTGGTCATCAGGATGACGGCTGCCGGGGGCAGAAAGAAACCGGAGACCAGCAGCAGCAGGTTGACCCAGAGCATCAGAACCCACCGATTGAGCTGCTCAGCGGCGATCCAGCCCGCTAGGGCCTGGGTGACGTAAAGCCGGGAGAGCATGTAGCTGAAAAGAATGGAGGTGGCGATAATCATCAGAATCATCACCGAGTCGCGGGTGCTGTCGCGCAGGATCGGCCACAGATCGGAGGCACGCCAAATTCGGTAAACCATCGCTGCCACGATGAGGCACAGGAAGGCCCCGGCGCCGGCCGCCTCCGAGGGAGTGGCAACGCCGCCGTACAGCAGATACAGAACGGCGATGACAATTCCTAAAAAAGGCAGGGCTTTTGGAAGGCAGGCGAATTTTTCCCGCCACGTGTACCGGTCCTTGGAGGCAAATTGATAGCCCCTGTGCCAGCAGTAAAACACGGACCAGATCATGAACAGGCTGGTCAGCAGCAGGCCGGGTAAAACACCGGCCAGAAATAAGCGTCCAATGGAAGTTTCCGTTTGGATTCCATAGAGAATCATCGTCAGGCTCGGCGGGATGAGGATGCCTAGTGTTCCGCCCGCTCCGATTGCTCCGGAAGCCAGCCCGGCGGGGTAGCCCCGGCGGCGCATCTCGGGGATTCCCATCTTTCCGATCGCCGCGCAGGTGGCGGGCGAGGAGCCGCTCAGCGCTGCAAAGACGGCACAGGCTGCCAGGTTCGATACAACCAGCCCGGCTGGAATCTTGTATAGCCACCGTTCCATCGCCTCATAGAGATCCCCTGCGGCACGGGAGCTTGCCACCACGGCCCCCATCAGAATAAACATTGGAATCGAAGACAGCGTGAAGTCGTCCAAGCCCGCGAAAAAGGTCTCTGCAATGATATTGAGGCTGCTGGGACCTTCAAAAACCAACAGGAACACGATCGTCACCGCTCCCAACCCGAAAGCGATGGGGATTCCGGACGCCAGGACTAAGATGGTTACCAGGACGACCAGAATGCCCAGGCTCAACTCGCTCATGGCTTCACATCCGGCTTCAGGTCGAACGGATCAGCCTGCCGGGTCCAGAGCCTGACCATCTCAGCCATGTATTGCAGGGCGAGCAGGCCCATTCCCAGGGGTATGGAAAGATAGGGGAGCCAGAGCCGGGGTTCCCAGACCGACTCCGAGCGCCAGCCCTCGGCGTAAGCTTCCCGGGCAAGCTGTCCGCCCAGCCAGGCTATCAACAAACAAAAGGCAAACGACACAAGCATGGAGAACCAGGCCAGCGCCAATCGGTATTTGTGGGGAAGGTGCAAGGGCAGGAGGCCAATCGAGACATGGCCCCGAAGGATCAGTACATAAGGGCTGCCGAGGAAAACGGCGGCGATCAGGATGTAGCTGACAAACTCGGTTTGCCAAATGGTGGATTCGCCCAAGGCATACCGCAAAAACACCATGTGACAAACCACCAGCGCAGCGGTGACGATCATTCCTGCCGCCATCCCGCCGAAGAACCTGGAGAGGAAATCAACCCCGCGAATAAAAGCAGTCACAAATGAAAAGAGAAGGAAACGAGCACGTCCTTGCCGAAGCGTTTACTCCACGGCAAGCGCCGCTTCAACCAGCTCGCTGCCGCCCGGCACATCCGCGGCAAATGCCCGATAAGAACTTTCCTTGGCGGTATCCAGCCACCGGGCCATCTGTCCGGAAGTCAAGGTTACCACTTCGACGTCATTATTGCGGAATACTTCGATCAGCCGCTGGTCTGATTTCTTGGCTGCTTGGTAGGCATACTCCTCTGCTTTTTTCCCGGCGGCCAGCAGGACGGCCTGCTGCTGTTCATTCAGCCCGTCGAAACGTTGCTTGGACATCAGAATCGGCTCGTACATAAACCACAGAGTATAGTCGCCCGGCGCGGTCAGACACTGGACTTGCTCATAGATGCGATAGGAGACAAAACTCTCGGAACTGGTGTTGACTCCATCCAGGACGCCGGTCTGCAGCGCCGTGTAAACCTCCGAGCTGGCCATGGAAGTGATCGAGGCTCCTGCGGCAGCCAGCATCTGTTCAAAAGATTTTCCGGCTGCGCGCAGCGTGGCTCTCTGGACGTTTTCCGGCTCCAGGATGCACCCGTTTTTCGACGCAAATCCCCCGGCCAGCCAGGTGTCGGCCAGCACAATCACGCCGGCATCGTTCATGATCTGTTTGATCCTGTTCATTGCCGGAGATTGATTGAAGCGCCGGGCGTGCTCGTGATTCTTGATCAGCCCCGGCATCAACGTCAGATTGAACTCCGGGTGCCTGCCCCCCGCGTAGCTCAGCGGAAAGGCAGAGATGTCGAGCGCGCCCGTCACCATCGCCCGCCACTGTTCTTCCGCCTTGAACAGAGAGGCTCCCGGATAAACACGGATGGTAAGACCAAGGTTCGCCGCGTTAAAGTCGCTGGCGATGATCTCAACCATCTCGTCGCGCAGATCGCCCGTTCCTCCTGGCCATTGGTGCGAGGCTCGCAGAACTTCTTTGGAGCATCCTGCGCCAAGGCCGCACAATACGGCGAGCAAGATTGCCCACAGCGACATTTGGGACATTACTGCGAATGGTGCTCTCATAGATCAATAGCCTGACACTTGCCTGCTCTCAGGGAAACTTTTGTCTGCTGCCGCCGGATGAGATACAGATGACTCGCTTTGGCACACAACCGTTGCGTCATCAGTTTGAGATCTTTCCGGGAAGCAGGATTGATCTTTCGATAGTCTGAAAACAGGGTGATCGCCTATAATCAAAAATCCGCAAACTTCTGCAATATATAGACGGACCTCCGAGCAATGTCAAGCCACAGCGGCACAAAAGCCGAAAGCGGAAAAGAAAGCCTGTACGCCGAAAACCTGTATGCATTGTTCCGTAGTCGCTTTCCCGACGATCTTGCCCAGGTTTTTCTGGAGACCGGGCAGGGAAGCGTTTATTCCTACGGAGACCTCGAACGGGAAACCGCCCGATACGCCACGTTTCTTGCGGGTCTGGGTCTTGCCAAGGGGGATCGCGTCCTGGTCCAGGTGGAGAAGTCACCGCAAGCGTTGTTTCTGTGCCTCGCCTGTTTTCGGGCGGGATTGATCTTTTTGCCGCTCAATCCGGCCTACCACAAAAACGAAGTGCAGTATGTCCTGTCCGACGCAGAGCCGAAAGCAGTGGTTTGTGGGCCCGAGACTTCGGTGCAGTCGCTACTTCAGTCTAAGACCATGATGCGGGAGCTGGGCGTCGAGCAAGTCGAGACACTGGATAGAGATGGCGGCGGAAGCTTGGTGGAAAAGAGCAGGCAGACCGAACCAAACTTTGAAGTGGTGCCCTGTCAGGGGAACGACTTGGCCGCCATCCTTTATACTTCGGGCACCACGGGCCGCTCGAAAGGAGCCATGATCAGCCATCGCAACTTGGCGGCGAATGATCTGGCGCTGCAGGAATGCTGGCAGTGGACCGCCACGGACGTATTGCTGCACGCGCTACCGCTCTATCATGTCCACGGCCTTTTTATCGCTTGCCACTGCGCCCTGCTGAGCGGCGCCAGGATGGTTTTCCTGAACAAGTTCGATGCCCGGACCGTCATCGGCTGCATGCCCCGGTCCACCATTTTCATGGGTGTGCCTACCTACTACACGCGCTTGCTTGACGAGCCAGGTTTTGGCAGGGATATCTGTAGCAACATCCGGTTGTTCATCTCCGGCTCGGCTCCGCTGTTGGAGCAAACCTACGCCGCATTCCGGGAACGCACGGGGCATGAGATTCTTGAGCGCTACGGCATGACGGAGACGGGGGTCAATACTTCCAACCCAGTGAACGGTCCGCGCATCGCAGGCACGGTGGGACAGCCGCTTCCGGGTGTTGGGGTTCGTCTCGTGGATGGGGCCGGCAAGCCGGTGCCTACCGGCGAGGTGGGGGAACTGCAGGTGAAAGGCGATCATGTGGTAGCCGGATACTGGCGAAAGCCTGACGAGACTGCCGAGGCATTCACCGCTGACGGATTTTTGAAGACCGGCGATCTCGGCAAGCTCGGCCAGAACGGATATTTCTCCGTCGTGGGCCGCGCCAAAGACTTGGTGATCACCGGCGGACTGAATGTCTACCCGAAAGAAATCGAATCCGCAATCGACCAGTTGGAGGGCATTGTAGAGTCGGCGGTCATTGGAGTGCCCCACCCGGACTTCGGGGAAGCGGTGGTTGCGTTGGTGGTACGGGCAACAGGTAGAGAGGATCTGACCGAAAGCAGGATCGTGGCGGAGTTGAAAGAAGTTCTCGCCAATTATAAAGTTCCCAAACGGGTTTTCTTTCTGGACGAACTGCCTCGCAATTCGATGGGCAAGGTGCAAAAGAACGCCTTGCGCGTGCAACAGGAGTACGCGCCATTTTAAGCTAGGGCATTCATTTGGGGGCAGGCGTAGCCGTGCTGCGGGAGCTTGGATTAGGGGTGGGAAGAATTATTGTGGAAACCGCTCATAATGCTTGGGCCGATGCTCATTGCGCCAAAAGCCGCAGGAGGCGTTCAGCGGCGGTTCGACGGCACAATCCGCAGGATGCGCCCGTTGCGGTCATCTGTCAGGAGGTACAGTAAGCCGTCCGGTCCCTGCTGCACGTCGCGAATTCGCTCATTCAAATCGCCCAGATACCGCTCTTCGCTCGTCACCCCGCCTCCTTGCAGCGTGAGTCTCACCAGTAACCCCGGCTGCATCGAGCCAATCAAGATGCTTCCTTTCCACTCGGGAAAAGCGTCGCCTGTATAAAACGTCATGTCGGAAGGAGCAATCACGGGGTCCCAATAATAGATTGGCTGCTCCATGCCGGGCTTCACCCTGCCCTCTCCGATCTTAGCGCCGGAATAATCCACGCCATACGTGATTACAGGCCAGCCGTAGTTCTTGCCGGCTTCGGGATGGTTCAACTCGTCCCCGCCGCGCGCGCCGTGCTCCACGGTCCAGAGTTGTCCGGTCTGCGGATGCAGTGCTGCGCCCTGGACGTTGCGATGCCCGTAGGACCAGATCTGGGGCTGTGCTCCGTCACGGCCGACAAAAGGATTGTCGCGCGGCACTGAGCCGTCCGAGGTAATCCGCATTATCTTGCCGAAACCAACCGACAGGTCCTGTGCTCCCTGCCGATGGTTAGCGCGGTCGCCTTGGGTAATAAACAGCGTGCCGTCGCGGGCAAAAACCAGCCGGGACCCAAAATGGTTTCCGCCCCTGACCTTCGGTTCCTGGCGATAGATTACCTGAACGTCATCGAGTCGTCCCTGGCCGAGCCGGGCGCGGGCAACGGAGGTCCCCGCAGTGCCGCGCTCTCCGGGCTCCGCGTAGGAAAAGTAGACGAGACGGTTATCGGCAAAGCGGGGGTCGAGCGCGACATCGAGCAGACCGCCCTGTCCGCCTGCCTGCACCTGCGGCACGCCTGCGAGCGGCGGTGACAACTGACCGTTCTGTTCGGCGATGCGCAGCCGCCCAGGGCGTTCGGTGACCAGCATGCGACCGCCGGGCAGGAAAGCAAGCCCCCACGGATGTTCCAGGCCGCGCGCGACAGTCTCGACGTGGATGGCTGCGTTCACCGGCGGCGGTGTCGGCGAGCGCGGTGCCTGGGCTTGGACCAGCAACGGCATCAGCGCGCCCGATACCGAGCAGGCAAGGATCAGAACCCTTGCAAGCCCCCGGCCCGAGCCATCCGGGGAACTGCCAATGGGCCGGACCTGTGTATTCCGTGCCATGTGTCAATCTCCTTCTGGTCGTGCGATGAAGCTGATCCAAAGGTTCCTCGCCAGCATAGCAAAGCTGGATCAAGCGCAATAAGAACCCGAACCGAGATGCTCGGTGGCCACCCTTTAGTTCCAGTATAAAGCACTAGGCGGGTCGATCTTGCGGATTGAAGACAAAAAGAATCCGGTTATCAATCCCTGTCTCGTTCTATTTCTGGCCCACTCGAAGCTCCAAATCCATTTTCATAGCCCCAGACTGTGATGTAGACTCTCCTTATTGGCGGAAAAAGCCGTCACGTCAATGCGCTGTCGCATCCAATGTCTGTAAGCGGTTCGAGGCTTGTCAAAATGTGGCGTATCGCATCAATCTTGCTAATTGTGGCAGCAACTTTGGCTATGCCTGCAAAGGCCCAGAAAAGTGTCCGCTTAGCGGATTTGGAGAAGTTTTCCGGGGTTTACGAACTATCTCCCGAACGTTTTGTTTACATCCAACCGTGGCCGGGCGGTGGCGGCAAACTGGCGTATTCCGACGATTTGGGACAGATCAGGGCGCTTTTTTCTATCTCGGAGAACACCTTTGTGGCGGGACCCGGCCTGCTTGTTCCCACTCCCGCCGAACTGGAAATCACCTTCGCCCAGAATCCGGAAGGCACCGTTACCGGCTTGGTTCGGCGGCAAAACGGGTTTCCGGACAGGACCGCCAGGATACTTGAATCTTACAAGCGGGAAGAGGTGAGCTTCCGCAACGGGAGGATCAGCCTGGAGGGCGTCTTATTTGCTCCTTCCGGCAAAGGGGTCCATCCCGCCATTGTGCTCATTCACGGTACTGGCCCCGGGGACCGCAACACAGTGCTTCCTCTCGTCCATTTTCTGGTGCGCCACGGAATAGCCCTCCTGGGCTACGATAAACGCGGTGTGGGAGGTTCCACCGGGGACTGGCGTACTGTGAGTCTGGAAGAGCTGGCCGGGGACGCGCTGGCCGCCGTCAAATTTCTCCAGAGCCGAAAGGAGATTGATCTAGAAAGGATCGGCGTACTCGGTGCTAGCCAGGGAGGATGGGTTGCTCCGCTCGCGGCTTCCCAGTCCGGCGACATCGGCTTTGTAATTAGCGTTTCCGGCGCCGGAATGAGTCCGGCAGAGGTGGCATTGGAACGGTTAGCCCGCTCCCTGCAAGCCAAAGGGTTTCCCGATCATGAGGTCCAGGAAGCGCTGGCTTTGAGAAAACTTCTTGGTGAGGTGGCTCGCGGCAAGCTGGGCTGGGAGGACATCCAGGCATCTGTAGAAAAATCCAGGAAGACAAACTGGTTTCAATACGTCCCTGTGCCGCCTTCAGCCGATAACCGGTTGTTCGAGCATTGGCGGCGTCTTCCTTTCGACTACGACCCCGGACCGGTGATTGCAAAACTCCAGGTGCCCGTGCTGGCGTTATTCGGAGGCTTGGACCATGCCGTTCTCCCCGACAAGAACGCCGGCAGATGGAGAGCGGCCCTGCAGGAAGGCAATGTCAAGGACTACACGATCCAGATTTTCCCCGGCGGCAATCACATGCTTCTGGAAGCACGGACGGGCTCGATGGAAGAATACCCGACGCTGAAGCGTTTTGTGCCCGGCTATGCTCCTTTGCTGCTGGAGTGGCTTCGGGAACGAAATATTCTGGGGAGGTGAGCCTGCATGGGATTCACTCTCTCATTGCACATCCGAACCGCTGCAAGCCGGATTGGGATCAAACTGTCCCGGCATGGCGGACGGGGCCTTGGAGGGCAGGAGAAGGACTCGGAGGGACACCGGATTGCTGTCGTCGCGAATCCGGCGTCCGTCCGTGGAACCAGATGGAGCGAACCTGCGCAGGAAGGAACGGTATGAATCAGCCTCTCAGGTGCCTGTTGGAGAATTCCAGCGTGCGCTGCCAGGCCAGCTTGGCATTGGCTTCATCATAACGGGGCGTCGTATCGTTATGGAAACCGTGATTCGCACCCTCATACATATGCGCTGTGTAGGTCACGCCGTTTGCTTTCAGCGCTGCTTCGTAATCGGGCCATCCCGCGTTAATGCGCGTGTCCAGAGACGCATATTGAAGCAGGAGAGGCGCCTTGATCTTGGCGGCGTCCTCGGCTGAGGGCTGTCCGCCGTAGAAGGGAATCGCTGCATCAAGGTCTGAGCCCATCCGCACGGCCAGCGTGTTGGCTATGCCGCCGCCAAAACAGAATCCAACGACGCCGAGCTTGCCGGTGCAATCGGGGCGCGCTTTCAGCCAGCGCGCCGACGCCAGGAAGTCTTCGGTCATTTTTCCCCTGTCGACATCTTGGAACAGCGCTCTTCCTTCGTCTTCATCGCCCGGGTAGCCGCCCACCGAACTGAGACCATCCGGCGCAAAGGCTATAAAGTTCTCGGTGCCTAAACGCCGCGCCACGTCCTCGATATAAGGATTCAGGCCCCGGTTCTCGTGCACGACCAGGAATCCGGGCAGCCTTCCGGCGGCGTTCGCGGGACGAACCAGGTATCCACGTATGCTTCCGTGGCCTTGCGGCGAGGATACGGTTGCGTACTCGGTCGTGATACGGCTGTCGTCCGGAGCGACTTGTTGCGCCCAAGCGAAATTTGGGCGGAGGCTCTCCAATATTGCCGCGGCCGTTAAGCCACCGATCGCAAACTTTTTCGCGCCATTCAGGAACTCACGGCGGTTGATATCGCCGTGAACGTATTTGTCAAATAGGTTTAGCAACTCCTGCGGGAAATCGGTCGCCTTTTTTCGTTCCATGGGAGCGTCTCCTTCACTTTTAGTTCACGATGCTGTGTGTGAATGATGCGGCAGAAGCCGGCATCGCAGATGCTATTTCATCGCTCTCGGGGAACAGTTCCCCATCCGATGCTATTGAGTTCGATCACGTGCCGTACAACCCTCAGGCGCGCATCCCCACCCAAGGGGAGTACTATGCAACTATTCTAGCACCACGAATCAAGGAACTCGCAAACAAAACGGCGGGCGCACCGAGGATTTGTGCCAGTGAAAATAAGAATCAACATCCGGGCTTGATTCTGGCTGACCCTCTACAGGGTTTTGTCCGATCCACGTGGCTGGAGCAGTTTTCCAGTAGCTGTGGAATACCCAAGAACTTCTCCGGAAAACGACTCCAATCCCTGCTTTGGGCGGAACGATCCGGAGGGTCTATCGGGCAAGTTATGTTGAAAACAAAAGACTTGTTGGCTTCGTTTCGTAATATTTACCTACTGCCCCACCTAGCTGCCTGGACTGTGGCCCGCCGCCGTTGCCCTTCTCTCAGTATAATTGCCTGCCGGAAGCCAGTCCAGGCAATTCTTTCGAACATTCCGAAAGAACTGACGAGTCGGCTTCAAAGCATTCAGGAATTACAATGAAAAAGGCTGCGTATCTCCCTTGGTTGCTTTGAAGTTTGCCAAACAACAAATCAGCCAGATACGCTGCTCTTCTTCAATCCCTCGAACACTAGATTCGGTTATAACTCCAATTTCAAGACATTGGTTCAACGCGCAGCATTCATGCCTTGAGCATCAGAATTCGCAGGCCTTCCGGTATGAGGTCGTATTCTGTGCTAGGTTTGCTGCTCCCTGACCGGCACGGCCCCTCGAAAAGCAGCCCGGGGTCCTCGAGTTGTAGAAAGCCTCAGTGGTGATCTCCACTCAGGACGCTCTAGGGGGATGAGCAGGTTTATTTCTCCTTTCTTTGCGCAAAGAATGAGAAGTGTATTATCCTGAGATCAGAATATGGAAATGCTGACAGTGAATGGGGTCGCGTAATTTTTCCTGCCCGGTAATGGATGCCTCAGGATATAGAGAGCAATACAGTTAGGCAACTGAACAGGTAAAACCGGAGGAATGGATGAGTTATCTTAGAAGACTGCCCAGGTTTGAGTACTTGGCGCCGCGAAGTGTCCCGGAGGCTTGCGAGTTCCTGGCCAAGTATGGGCGTGAGGCCAAGCTTCTGGCTGGGGGAACCGACCTCATCATCATGATGCGCCGGCGTGAGGTCGTACCTCGGTACGTCATCGGGCTCAAGAATATCCCCGCTCTTGACTTTATCCGGCTCGATCAGGACGGCAGCCTAGCCATCGGCGCCATGTCTACTTGTTGGGCGATCCAAATTTCTCCCATCGTTCGTCAGCACTATGATTTCCTTGCTCAGACCGCCGCCGATATCGGGAGTGTTGAGAACCTCCACGTCAGCACCATCGGTGGCAACCTCTGCGGTGGGCTCCCCTGCGTGGACTTTCCCGCCCCCCTGTTAACCTTAGAGGCAAAGGTAAAGCTAGTGAGCCCACGGGGGGAAAGAGTCGTCCCTCTGGATGTCTTTTTCTTGGAGTTTGAGAAAACAGCCTTGGAGCCGGACGAGGTACTGACAGAGATCCATATCCCACCTCAAGCGTCCAGAAGCGGTGGGGCTTACGTCAAGTTTCACGACCGCCATATGGTTGATATAACGACTACCGGAGCGGGGGCCTTCATGACCCTGGACCCGGATGGACAAACCATCGAGGCCGTGAAGATCGCGCTGACCACCAGCGCCCCTGTTCCCCTGCGTGTAAGAGAGGCGGAGGCTGCCCTCCGGAGTCAAGTGCTGACGGAGGAAGTTCTAAAGGAGGCGATTGACCTGGTCTCTAAGGAAGCTACCCCCCGAACTTCCTGGCGCTCCACTAAAGAATTCCGTCTGGAACTGATCCGGGCTCTGGTCAAGCGGGCCCTCACAAAAGCCTGGAAGAAGGCAAAGGGAACAACCCCTCCAGTTGTTTCCCCTCCCTGGCTTTTTCATTCACTTCATCCACAGATCGGAGGCACGTATTGAAAAACCGGGTTCCAGTTACCCTGAAGGTAAACGGAGAGATTTACGAGCTTTTCATCCCTCCCTGGCAGATGCTCCTGGATGCCCTGCGGGACGACTTGGGCCTGACAGGGGCAAAGCGGTGCTGTATCGAGGGGCAGTGCGGCGCTTGTACTGTGTTGCTGGACGGCAAGCCTATCAACTCGTGCCTCTATCTGGCAATCGAGGCCCAAGGCAAGGATATCTTGACGATAGAAGGCCTTGCCAAGGATGGAGAATTTGATCCTGTCCAAACGGCGTTTGTCGAGCGTGGAGCTGTTCAGTGCGGCTTTTGCACGCCAGGCTTGGTGATCGCGGCTAAGGCCCTTCTGGACATAAGTCCCAACCCCAGCGAGGACGATGTGCGGATCGCCTTGTCAGGACACCTGTGTCGCTGTGGATGCTACGGGCAGATCACGGAGGCCATCCTGGCAGCCGCTCAGGAGATGACTAAAAAGGCTCAGTAAGGAGAAGGAGGTAATCGTATGCCGACCTTTGAGGAGGTCTTCAAAGAGAGGGGATATAGCGTCATAGGCCATTCTGTCCCCAAGAAGGACGGTTGGGTTAAGGTCACTGGAGAGGCCAAATTCGCCGACGACTTGTATTTTCCGGGGATGCTCCATGGCAAGCTCCTCCACAGTCCCCATCCTCATGCCAAGATCATTCATATTGATAGCAGTCGAGCCGAAAAACTCAGGGGCGTTCGGGGGATCGTTACCGGAAAAGAATTCCCCGGCGTCCTGTATGGCAACTTCTCCCATACTCGAGACTATCTTCCCTTGGCCATAGACAGAGTCCGTTACATCGGGGAGGAGGTGGCAGCAGTAGCGGCCGTGGACCTGGACACGGCGGAGGAGGCCTTAGACCTGATCCAGGTGGAGTACGAACCCTTGCCGGCAGTCTTCGACCCGGAAGAAGCGATGCAGCCCGGTGCCCCTCAGCTCTACGACCATGCGCCCAACAACGTCGCCGCCGAAAGCCATTTTCAGTTTGGAGACGTGGAGAAAGGCTTCGCCGAGTCCGACTATCTCCGAGAGGACGTCTTTGAGACCCAGGCCATGAAACACGCCATGCTGGAGCCCCATGCCTGTGTGGGCCTCTGGGATGCTACCGGAGACGTTACCCTATGGTCTTGCAAGTCAAGCCCTTATGTGGTTTGGCGACATTTGGCGATGGGGTTGGGGATCGAACAAGGCAAAGTTCGCATTGTCCAGACCTATATTGGAGGAAGTTTCTCAGGAGGCAAGCAGGAAGCCATGCCCATGGATTTTTGCGCCGTAATGCTCTCCAAAAAGACAGGGCGACCCGTGAAGTTCGTGCACACCATGGATGAAGTGTTGACCATTGGTCACATGCGTCATCCTATGAATATCTGGCTTAAGACCGGGGTGAAGCGGGACGGGACCCTGATCGCTCAGCACTGCAAAATCATCGCCAACGGCGGCTCCCACGCCAGTATCGGTCAGCTCAGCATTTTCCTCCCCGGACTAGGGCTCAATCTTCCCTATCGGGTTCCCAACGTAAAGTTCGACTCCTATCGCACTTACACTAACACCGGCTTTGCCGGGGCGTTGCGGAGCCATACCCAACCTCAGATCTGCTACTCTCGGGAATCCCAGCTGGAAATCATCGCCGAGGAACTGGGGTTGGACTCCGTTGATATCCGGCTCAAGAACGCCCGTCACGGTGGAGAGGTGACCCCAAGCGGCTTTCGTTTGGAAACCTTCGGGATTGTCGAGGGCATCGAGAAGGTGGTAGAGGCTTCGGGATGGCGCAAGAAATATGGAAAGCTACCCCGATGTCGCGGGATCGGCATCGCCGCCAGTGGCATGATCAGCGGCGCTCGCCTCATGTCCCACTCAGCGTCCTCTGCTGAGATCAAGGTCCGAGAGGATGGGGCAGTGTCGCTAATGACCGGCTCCGCCGATGCTGGTCAGGGGGCCGACACGGTACTATCGATGATAGCGGCTGAGGTGCTGGGAGTCAGGGTGGAAGACGTTCATTATGCCTTGGTCGACTCCGCTGTGACCCCTCTGGACCCGGGGACCTTCAGCTCTCGGGTCACCTTATGGACAGGCAATGCCGTGAAGCAAGCGGCAGAGGATGCCCGCAAGCAGTTGGAAGAGGTGGCTGCGCAAAAACTCCAGGTTGATCCCAAGGAGTTGGTCTTCCGGGATCGGCGGGTGTATGTTCGGGGCGACCTCCAGCGGGGCTTGGCCCTCGCCGCAGTGGTGCGCTTGGCGCAGAACCGCTTGGGGTGTCCTGTGATGGGCAAAGGCTCTTATAGCAGCGGAGATGACCCAATTGCCGTTCGAGGCGGCTATGGCAACGTCTCCCCGGCCTATAGCGCAACGGCGGTGGTGGTGGAGGTGGAAGTAGATGAGGAATCCGGCTTGATTAGCTTGCAAGGGATATGGAACGCCAGTGACTGCGGCTTCCCCCTGAACCCAATGCTGGTGGCTGGACAGGCTATGGGCGCCTTTACCATGAGCATGGGGCAGGCGCTGTATGAAAACCTGATCCGACTCAATGGCAAGGTGATGAACCCTTCCTTCCGAGACTACAAGATTCCCCTGATCGTGGACCTGCCCAAGCTGGAGAACGTGAAACTCATCGATATCGTTACCGAGGACCCCAAAGGTCCGTTCGGGGCTAAGGAAGCCGGGCAGGGCCCCGGAGATGGGGTCATTGCCGCCATTGCCAACGCTGTTTACAATGCCACAGGGGTGCGCATCAAGAGCTTGCCGATCTCTCCTGACAAGGTGCTCTCCGGCCTCCAAGAGGTGTCAAGTCGACGTTGATAGGCAACGGCATTTTCGAGGATGAAAATCATGCTCTGCTGCTCTCGCGACAGGTTCTAATTTCTTCTTAGGGGATTGCCTTTGTCCAGGCTGCTCAATAATCCGGCACGGCTAGTCGGATTTCAATCGTTTATTGTTTTTCCTGCAAAGCAAAAACATAAATCGCATTGTGGCCGCGCAGTGGCTTGATTTCGGGGACCAGCCGCAGGGGCGTACGAGTATGCCCAACACCGTCTCCCGTCAGCACCGCGACGTACTGCTTTCCATTGACCGCGTAGGTGATGGTGCTATTTTGAATAATACCCCCCAGAATCGTTTCCCAAAGGATTCCTCCTGTATCGGGATCGAAAGCGCGAAACCGCCGGTTCAAATCTCCCCAAAAAATCAGGTCTCCGGCTGTGGCTAGCATGGCGCCGTTTCCGGCGATCGGCGCGCTGTAAAATCGCTGGATCTGGCCGGTAGCCATGTTCACCTTGGCGATCCCGCCGAAAGCATTGGGATCAGATCCGGGACGGCGGATAACCTCCCCGGAGTCCCAACGTTCGTTCTCCATATTCACGGTTCTTTCAATGCACTCGTCGTGGTAGGGGATGTAAAGGGAGTTTGTGCCAGGATGGTAAGCCAGAGGCCAGTAACCTCTGGAATTTTGAAAGCACACCATGCGCTTATCACCGTTCATTTTAAAGACTTGGTCCCAATTGATGTATGTTTTGCCTGTTTCCACGTCCACTTTGGAAATAACGAATTCAGGGACATCATAGGGGAAGGGTGCCGCCCAGAGAAACTCCCCATTGGCGCGGTCAAGTACGAATAGCCCCCCAGGTTCTCCTACCGTGACCACGATGTCACGCTCCTGGCCGCGAGGAATCCGGGGGTTGATCCATTTCACCGCCCTGGGATCAGGATTCACGGGCGTTCGCAGAAGGATTCGATCATGAGCAAAATCTTGATCCCAGTCATCCCCTGGCAGATGCTGGTAATACCAGGCAAGTTTGCCGGTGTCGGGATCGAGTGCCACGGTCGAATTGCTGTACAGCTCGGCGGGCGCGAATCGAGGGATGGCGTCCGGGTTGCCGCCGTGGCGTTGTATCCGAGTGTACGGTGTGGGATTGGCGATTCCCCAGTAAACCAGCCTGCTCACCGGATCGTACGATCCCGGCAGTCCCCAGGGCGTCGCCGACCTTTTGTCTAAGGGCACGTTCGCCCAAGTGTCCCCCCCTGGCTCGCCCGGAGCAGGGGCGGTGTAAAACTTCCACAATTCCTTTCCCGTCAGCGCGTCGAACGCCAAGATGCAGTCGCGCCCATCCCCGCAGTTCCCCATTCCCGCTATGAGCTTGCCTTCGATTACCTTGGGACCCGAACTGGAGAAAGAGCTTCTCGTTTCCCACCGGAGCTCGCCCGTGCGAGCGTCCAGGGCAACCAGGTATTCATCGGGTGCAGCGTAGACGATGAGGTCCTCATAGATGGCGATAGTCCGGCCCGCTCTGTTGCGGCTGTCCTCCGGTAACTTGCGCAGGTACTCCCAGATTAGATCGCCATTGGTGGCATCGAGAGCCTGCATGCCGCCAGGGTTGGCTACGTACAGGACACCCCGGTAGACGAGAGGAATATGCTCGTGAATGCCGGGCGAGAGTCCGCGTGCCCAGGCCATGCGAAGCTGCCTCACATTCTGCCGATTGATCTGATCGAGTGGGCTGAAGCGCTGGTTGTCGTAGGTTCGACTGTACATCAACCAGTCGTTTGGACTGGGATTCAAAAGCATCTCTTGCGTTACGGGCGTAAAATCGCTGAGCTGCGTTAAGGCTGCCGGCGGGACCACACCTAAAATAATGGCAATAATGAAGAATAAAGTCCTAACCATGCTTGTCCTCCTCATGCGTTGAATCCTGCCCAATTGCTTTTTCCTGGCCAGCCTCCGGATGAATCGCTGCTCATACAGGGTCTCTGTTTCTGGTTCCCACAAGCCACCATCTCAGGTGCTGCCGGCAATCAGTGAATCTCTCTAGCGGCTTAACAACGCTTGATGGCGGAAGCACCTTCCTACGGAGACTGTGCGGATTGGACCTCCGGATCAGGGGGCGTGAATTTCCCCTGCAAAGTCTCTACCTTCCCCAGGACAAAGACGTAGCAGATGCCGCTGAACAATGCCATTCCACCGGCAGCAACCAGGGCTCCCACGAACGACCCGGTCGCCTCCACTATGAAACCTGTGACGATGGGCGCCAGAAGACCCCCGGTATGCCCAAAGAAATTTTGGATGGATGTAAGCGAGCCAACCACCGGTCGGGGCGCCAGGTCAATCGCAATCGAATTCAGCGAACCGGTCGTCAACCGCAGGCAGCCTACCGAGAGAGTCAGCAGCGTAACGGCCAGCCAGGTCTGTTCAATGAACGCCGCCGTGATCACCAGAACCGTCGCCGCCGCCATTCCACCGCCGATCATGGTCTTTCGGGAGGCCGTGACACTGAAGCCCCGCCGGATCAGATAGTCTCCCAGCCAGCCGCCCCCCAGGGTGCCCACGATCCCGGCCCAAAACGGCAGGGAAGCAACGATTCCGGTCCTCAGCACGGTCATCCCTCGCTCTAGAACCAAATATCCCGGAAGCCAGCTCACGAAGAAGAAATAGGCGTACAGATACCCCATCTGGCCCAGAGCCATGCCCCAGGTAGAGCGATACCGGAACAGTGCAATCCACGGAATGCGTTGCTCGCTGCGATCCTGCTGCGGCGCCGATTGTCTTCCAACCTGCTTGTCCGGATAGAAACAAAGCCAGGCCACAGTCAGCAGCAAACTGCCTCCTCCCAGACAGTAGAACACGGCTTGCCAGCCCCACCCGGCCAGGATAAAGGCGGCGATCGGGGCGCCGATGGCCGGCCCCATCGGGGTTCCGGAGAAGGAAACGGCAATAGCCCTGGCACGCTCTTTGAGATCAAAACACCGAGAGATCGCGGCCGCGTTTCCGGGAATGAGCACGCTTTGTCCCAAGCCGAATATCGCCCGCATTACGAAGAAAGCAACAGCCGTCGTGGCGATCGGTAGAGCAACGGTAGAGAGTCCCCAGATTCCCGACCCCACACCCATAACGATCCATACGCCGAATCGGTCGACCAGAGGCCCCACCAATAACTGTGCGCCCGCGTACGTCCAGTTGTATCCGGAGAGAATGAAACCCATGGTGCTCGGCGAAAAGCCGTACAGCGTCATGAGAGTGGGAGCCACGATGCCCAGGGCATACCGGATCATGAAGGAGAACACCATGGCATTCCACAGAAGGCCGATGGCAAGAATTTTTTTGGGTCTTTCAGTGTTCTGGTTCGTAGGACCCCCTAAGCCTTGGCAATCTTGAGTTGTAACTCATTACGCAATAAGCGCATGGCCGTTAATATACCAAAGGAGGTAGCATATCCTTTGCACTCACAATCTATTGCAATCGGGAAATCTAGAGCGGTTCTCCAGTTGTTGTATAGCGTATCCAAGCCGCGGCCGTAAGACACCCCATCACGCTGACAGCGGGTGTAAGGGAGCGGTTAACCAAGCTTTGCCTGCTCGCATGGCGTTCGAGGTTCGCTTGCTTATAACCTGCCTTGAGTCTGCCGAAGGGCGCGCGGCTCTGACTATACAGGAACCGTGAAAGCTCTATAGACTGAGCAAAAGTTTTCCTCTCTAAACTAGAGGGCCAGTTTGCGGAGGCGCAAGGCATTCGTGATGACCGAGACCGAGCTGAACGTCATGGCGGCGCTGGCGAAGACGGGGCTGAGCAGCAGCCCGAAGGCAGGGTAGAGTGCCCCGGCCGCCAGGGGAACACCGAGGGAGTTATAGATAAACGCGAAGAAAGGTTTTGCCGGATGTTGCGCATCGTACCCCGGCGTTCTCCATGGCCACGTCCGTCCCGATACCCATCGCGACCCCGACATGCGCCTGGGCGAGGGCCGGCGACTTCAAGAGCTATCGCTGTTGTTGCTGCGCCTGACGGGCAGCGGTTTTGGGAGGAACCATTCCGTTCAACCGGACATAAACCACCAGATTCCCGTAGTGGTTCATGTTGTCCTGGATATTGTGCAGCACTGGAAACCAACGCAAGACTGTTTGTCCTCGCAGTGTAATTGTCTCCACGGCCTTCGCATCCGTGAGAGCGCTTAAGGTTCTTTCTCCGTATGCATAGCTCTCCCGCAGCGCCTTCAGGATTTCCTCAGGCGGGTGTATGGCTTCCAATTTCGCCCGATCAGGCGATGGGTCTCCCGCTACCATGCTCATGTAATACATGTTCTCGCTCACAATGTGCGTAAGCTGTTCCCGAAACGTCCGGACCTCTGGGGTTGGTTTGTAATTGTACAATGATTCGGGTATGGATTCCGCCAAATTAACAACCATGTCCCGGGTCAATCCCCACTGTGTGCGAAGCGGTCCGACTATGTTATTTTCAGCGCTGAGTGGGGCGCTTCCCCATGCCGCAACCAATCCCAAAACTAGGACACAAACCGCAACACGCTGTTTCATTTGTGATTCTCCTTGGATTCGCTCATGCTGGAATAGCCAATTCAGCCCCCTGGGAAGAAGCATGCGCTGGAATTGCAACATGTCCTCCCGATAGGAACAGATGGGAACAAGTGATATTACCGCGATCTAGCGTTGTTAGCGCCTCCCTATCTCCAACAAAAAGCGGGTTATTCTACATTTGCCGCACTTCAGAACGGTTCAGGCCATTTCTTCCAGCACTATATTGAACCCGCATTTCCAGTTTGAAATCGTAGAAGCAACCATCGACTAACCTCCAACATCAATATTGATGCTGGTTCCAGCGTCAATATTGCCTTCTGGAGGTGTAAACCTAATGGGTGAGAGCCAAAAACAGGGATTTCAGCTGTCGTTCAACCGGTTTCTGCGGGTCGCTTTTCAGGGATCGCGGGTGACTTCCAACGGTGGACTGATTCTGGTGCGCGAGTTGGACGAGCGATTGGGATTCGGAGACCTCATCGAACAACACCTGACGGACTCTAGAGCAAACAATGCGCGGTTTTCTTTTGCAGACCTTCTACGGCAGTCCGTGTACAGTCGCCTGGCTGGGTACGAGGACGTGAACGATGCCGAGCAACTCTCACGAGATCCGACCTTCCGGCTAATCGGTTCCGAGAAGATCTGGGATCGAGGGGCAGCACTGCCGTCCCGGTTGCAAACCTTCGAGACGGAACTTCTGGCTGAGGAGGAAAACTTCGCGGGGCTGGCACGGGTGAACCGAGAGCTGATCGGCAGGGCAGAAGCAATCGATTCGCCGCACCGAACAGTGCTGGACATGGACTCGACCGAGATTCCGGTCTACGGCGAACAGGAGAATAGCGCCTACAACGGGCATTTCGAGTCGAGCTGCTATCACCCGTTGTTGCTGTTCAATCGCGAGGGTGACTGTTTGGCGGCCAAGCTGCGACCCGGTAACGTCCACAGCGCCGATGACTGGGAAGAACTTCTCCTGCCGGAGATCGAGCGGCAGCAGAAGCTGGGCAAGGAAGTAGTGTTTCGTGCCGACGCGGCCTTTGCCAAACCGGAGATCTACGAGGCTCTGGAGGAGCGGGAGGTAAAGTACGCCATCCGCATCCCGGCCAACGATAGCCTACAGCGGGACATTGAGGAGTTGCTGACTCGGCCGGTGGGAAGACCCAGTGTGAAGCCGTTGGTGGAGTACAAGGGCTTTCTCTATCAAGCAGCGAGTTGGGGTAAGGCGAGACGGGTCGTTGCCAAGGTGGAACATCACCAGGGAGAGCTGTTCCCGCGAGTGGGATTCATCGTGACGAACTTGACTCTGCCAAGTCGGGCGGAGGTGCGGTTTTACAACAAGCGCGGTACGGCCGAGCAGTGGATCAAGGAAGGCAAACAGGCGGTGAAGATGACGCGGCTCAGTTGTCACCGGTTCCGGTCGAACGAGGTCCGGCTGTGGCTCACCATCATTGCCTATAATCTCGGCAACCTATGGCGGCGACTGGTTCTGCCACAGAGAATCGGAAACTGGTCCTTGACGAGCTTGCAGCAGCGGTTGGTGAAAACCGGAGGACGCCTAATTAAGCATGCCCGCTACTATTGGCTATTGCTGGCAGAGAGCCATCTGACTCGGCGGCTGTTTGCCAGCATGCTGGGGCGGATAAATGGGCTGTCGCTTCCGTCGGGATAGCCTAGCCTGCGGCACCCCATAAAATGATTCCGATTTTAAAGACTTCAGACAGGAGAAGGAACATGAGATCCTATCGAATTCTGTTTGGCCTGTCGCTTGTGATTGGAACAATGGTGGCCATCGGGTGCCAGCGAAGTGGTTCATCAGACCGCGCAGCTTCTGAAATGGGCACCGAAGATCTTCCGCAAGATGTCTTTCAGGATTCGCTCAACCGCCTTCCGTTGATCGAGAGGGAAGAACTGGACGAGGCCAATCGGAAAGCATACGACCAAGCCGTTGAATCGCCCGATGGAATCCGGGGAGTGGATGGAATACGGCTTCACGCCTCAGGGGCAGATGTCCGGTACGATTCTCCTCTTGGCCATCGCTTGACTGAGTTAGCAATCAATACAAATGCTGCAGAAACGGATCAGCCGTATGAGTGGACGCTCCATGCTGAGGAAGGGCTTCGGCAAGGTCTGGAAAAGGAAATCGTCGACGTCCTGAGATTCAAGGAGCCTCTTATAGGACAGGTCAAGGGACTAGGCGAAACGGAAGCTGCCATTATCCAACTAGGCCGCGAAGCGGTTACAAGACATAAAGTGACCCCGGAAACCTATGCGCGTGCCTTGAAAGCTTTGGGAAAGGCCAACCTAGTGGATATAGTTACATTAATGGCCCGATACTCAGGGACCTCAGTGAGACTCACCGTAGTGAATCAACATTTGCCTCTGGACTGGAAGCACATCGTTCCTCTTCAGCTTCCTTACAGATGGGAAGACGCGTCTCCTCCTGATATTCATCCGGAGTCTAGGAGCCGTCTGCCTTTGATCAAAGTCCCGCAGCCGCCATCCAATCCTGATCGTCCCAGGCTGGCCCCTTGGGGTACGGGTCCGAACCAAATATCCCTCCACAGCGGTGGTGCCAAGTTCCTTGAACTTATCGAAGCAGACCTTGGACGAAGGCTGATGGAACTAGCGATCCTCATAACAGCCCGCGAATTGAACCAACAATACTTGTGGACGATGCACGAATTGGAAGCCGCCAAGCTAGGCCTGGAGCATTACATAATAGACGTTGTAAGGGACCGCAAGCCTCTGACAGGCTTGGGTGAAAAAGAAGCGGCGATTATTCAGTTGGGTCGCGAGGTTTTTGGGAAGCATTTAGTGACTCCGGAAACCTACGCGAATGTGGTGAAACTTTTTGGCGAGAGGAATGTAGTTGACCTGGCGGGTCTGATGGCGGTTCAAGCAGGAGATGCTCTGATTCTGACGGTTTTCGATCAGCATTTACCGCCCGGTCAGAAGCCGCTGCTGACGATGCCGTAGTGTGTTTGATTTCAGCAGAAATGGGAGCGATTTGAGACGGACCGTAGACTACACGGTTTGAGGTTCGGTTCACCCCTTGGATCATTAAATTCTATGCTGGGCGTTCTGGTACACGGAGATAATCATTTTATCGTCCGCGGGCCACTGCCGGATCGAGCAACGGCACTGGCACTAGTTCGACATTGGTCTGTCATTCAAATCGGAGCAACTACGCCGGCCGCTCTTGAGCAATGGCGCATCAGTACACGGGAGTTCCGAGAGAACCTTACATGGGCGGTGGTTGTGCCAGGAGATGGAGACGTAAGCCGTGCTGTGGCCCGGTTACTCGAGGAGTTGTCATTGCGAGGAATAGCGATCCACAATTCTGGATTGGACAACTGGTAGCTGCGGATAGCAGCTAACCCAATGCCAGCGAACCTTTCTTTGAGCGGGCAGAAACGTTCGAGGAGCTTCATGACTTCTTGACCCGCATTTCCCGTTTGAAATCGTAGAAGCAACCCTCGACTAACCTCCAACATCAATATTGATGCGGGTTCCAGCATCAACATTGCATTCCGGAGGTGTATACCTAATGGGTGAGAGCCAAAAACAGGCATTTCAACTGTCATTCAACCGGTTTTTGCGGGTTGCCTTTCAAGGATCGCGAGTGACATCCAACGGTGGGCTGATTCTGGTGCGAGAGCTGGACGAGCGATTGGGATTCGATGAACTCGTCGAACAGCACTTGACCGACTCTCGGGCAAACAATGCGCGGTTGTCTTTTGCGGACCTACTTCGACAGTCGGTCTACAGCCGTCTGGCTGGATACGAGGATGTGAACGATGCCGAGCGGCTATCTCAGGACCCGGCGTTGCGGCTGATCGGTTCGGAGAAGATTTGGGATCGAGGGGCGGCTCTGACTTCTCGGTTGCAGACCTTCGAGACGGAGATGCTGGCTGAGGAAGGGAACTTCGCAGGGCTGGCACGGGTGAACCGGGAACTGATCGGCAGAGCAGAAGCAATCCATTCGCACTACCGAACTGTGCTGGACATGGATTCGACCGAGATTCCGGTCTACGGGGAGCAGGAGAATAGCGCCTACAACGGGCACTTCGAGTCCACCTGCTATCACCCCCTGCTGTTATTCAATCGAGACGGCGACTGTCTGGCTGCCAAATTGCGACCGGGCAACGTCCACAGCGCCGAGGAATGGGAAGAACTTCTCCTGCCGGAGATCGAGCGGCAGCAGAAGCGGGGCAAGGAGGTGGTATTTCGTGCCGACGCGGCCTTTGCGAAGCCGGAGATTTACGAGGCGTTGGAGAAGCGGGGTGTGAAGTATGCCATCCGCATCCCTTCCAACGAGAACCTCCAGCGGGACATCGAGGAGTTGCTGAAACGTCCGGTAGGAAGGCCGGGCCAGAAGCCGTTGGTGGAGTACAAGGGGTTTCTGTACCAAGCCGAGAGTTGGAAGACGGCCCGACGGGTGGTAGCCAAGGTAGAACATCATCCGGGGGAGTTGTTCCCGCGAGTGGGGTTCATTGTGACGAACCTGACGCTTCCGAGTCGAGCGGTGGTGCGGTTCTATAATAAGCGAGGGACAGCAGAGCAGTGGATTAAGGAAGGCAAGCAGGCGGTGAAGATGACGCGGCTCAGTTGCCATCGGTTCCGGTCCAACGAGGTACGGCTGTGGCTGACCATCATTGCCTATAATCTGGGAAATCTGTGGCGGCGACTGGTGCTGCCACAGAGAATCGGGAACTGGTCCTTGACGAGCTTGCAGCAGCGGTTGGTGAAAACCGGAGGACGCCTGATTAAGCATGCCCGCTACTATTGGCTATTGCTGGCAGAGAGCCATCTGACTCGGCGGCTGTTTGCCAGCATGCTGGGGCGGATAAATGGGCTGTCGCTTCCGTCGGGATAGCCTAGCCTGCGGCACCCAATAAAATGATTCCGATATCCCCCGGGAATGGAGGGGTGTCTGAAAAAGCTGGTTCTGGAAGCCGAGGCGATGGGTTTTTGGGGACTCGGAAAGAGCGGCTGGAAGCCGCTGGCAGTATCTCGGAGAAAATATTGGGCTGGAAGTGCTCAGTTGAAGGCCAACGGGTTTATACTCACGAGTCGGAGGGCCAAAAAACTAATTCCGGATGAAAGTTACAGGATTATGCTGATTCCACCAACAGTGGATTGCGGAAGCAGCGAACCAGGCATACCTCCCAACCGACCCGTTCCACAGAGCGACGGGCCCGGATTGCCCCTTGCTAGGACCGCAACCGGGGCATGATTTCTCCGGCCAATAGCTCCAATTGGTCCCTATCGAAGCTAAGAGGATTCAGGATGATATGATCCATTCCACCCACTGCGGAGATGCGGTCCCGGATATGGTTGCTGATTTCTTCTGCTGTTCCTAGCAGGTAGTGCTTCTGCCAGTATTCCAAATTCATTCCGGAGAACCGTGAAAAGTACGGTGCCGCCTTTTCTGGATTCTCTCCTTTCTGAAGCACGTAGATGAAATTCGAGTAAGCGAGTTGGATATCCCTGGGGGCGTCGCGGCCATACTCTGTGGCGTATGTGCAGATCCTGTCCCAGTCTTTCCGTGCATCTTCGGCGGTAACGGAAGAGTGGGGCACCCAGACATCAGCAAAGCGCGCGATACGGCGGAACACTGGTCCTAGATTGGGTGCTTTCTGACCGTAGATGAGCTCGAAGGGCTGGCTACCTCCCCCGATCCAGATCGGCGGGTGGGGTTTCTGTATCGGCTTGGGTTCGATGGAAAGATTCTCGAAACGATAAAATTTTCCTTGATAGGTTACGCTTTTCGCGGTCCAGAGTTCCTTTAGAATCTGGAGACACTCCGTTGTCCGCCTTCCGCGCTCCGACCAGGGAACCCCCATCAGCTCAAATTCTTCTTTGTTCCATCCCACCCCAATGCCCATGATGAATCTCCCCCCGGAGAGGAAATCGAGTGTCGCAGTTTGTTTTGCCAGATACATGGGGTTACGGATTGGCGCCACCATCACAAGAGGCCCAACGCGCATCTTCCGGGTCCTGCTGGCGATTGCCGTCAGCAGCACCATCGGTTCCAGCCACGTGCACGCATAGGCCGGGGGAGTGACGACAAAGTGGTCAATGGTAAAGGCCGACTCAAAGCCGAGTTGTTCGGCGCGTTCCAAGTAGTTTACGATTGTGTCTAGCCCGTCGGTCTCATCTCCTAGTACGAATGTGGGAAGCCTCAGCCCGAAACTGGGACCTTCTGCTTTCGCCATCGATCCTTCCTCCTTCATTCGGAATCTCTTCCGCGCTCAGTTTGTAGGAACTTCAGCCACGATCTTCCCAATCCCGGACAGGAAAGACATCTTGCTGTGAGGTTTTGGCTTCTGGCGGGAATCATTTCAAGCCGTCTTCTTTTTTTGCCCCTTCCTTCTTCAGGCCCCCGACCCGGGGATGCGGCCGTCCCGAGTTGGTGACGGCCAGCGCTACCAGTATCTCGTCGGCCTTGGGAGCGTCGTTGAGCCGCACTTCCATGGCATCAAAGTGAGACCGAACATAGGCCGCATCCTTGTAGTGGAGAGGGATGTCGATGGAGGTTCCCGGTCCTCCCAGTTTTTTGCTGGATGGAATCAGTGATTTGCCGCCGCCCAAGGCTGCACGAAAGGGAGCGCCCAGCTTGGGATGCAGGATGGCCGCCGCGTGCTCGTATTCCCCGTCCACTCCCACAATCGCCGCCTTGCCGTAGCTTTCCGCTTCACCTCCGCCGGAAGTGTTTTTGAGGGCACGTACGGCCTCCTCCCCCAGCAGACCACCCAGCTCCTCCCCGATCTCCGCGAGAGCAGACAAGTCGTCGCTAAACCGATTCGCAAAAGGGTTGGCGATCACGGCCACTGCCGCGACTTTCTTGACGGATTTGCCCTCGACTTCGCGACCCCCGTCAATGAGAATCTCTTCCACGACGATGACCTTTTTTCGAATCTTCGACTTCATGGTTGTACCCTCCGCGGACGGCGCTCATTGGAGGCCGGTCTGGTGCCGGTCGCCTAGTCCGGCCAGTCTTTCGATCTACGTTCTCGGGACCGCAACCAGGGAGGAGCCTCGCACAGCAGCATACCCTACTCCAGGCGGGTATGGAAAAGTAAGAGATGTTTCCATTTTCAGGAAGCCTGAAAACGATTCTCGCGGGTAAGAAGCAGCAAAGAATCGACAGGGTGCTCGTGCCGGGACGCCTCCCAGGTTTACTGGCCTGCCACTTTAGCCATCCGCCGTGCCGGCGGAGTATTTCGGCTTCGCTGCGCGCGAACGGCCCCGTCGATCATAACCAGTGAAATTCCGGGAATATCCCCCACTTCGATTGCCTGCAAAGCGGTTTCGGCCATCGAACCTTGCGGTGCATCCATCACGATCAGGTCCGCATCGCACCCCTCTTGAAGGATCCCGCACGAAAGCCCATGAACGCGTTTCGTGTTGCCCGTGGCAAATGCGATGCACTGCTCGGCGGGAATTCCTCCAAAGCAAGCTAGAAAATTCAAAGTGCGTAGGATGCCAAGGGGAATTACGCCGGAGCCCGACGGCGCGTCATTGCCTACAATCACACGAGACAGCGCCCCGTGCTCTCTGGCTGCACGAATGGCGTCCAGAGCACGGTGAAAGTTGCCGCACTGGACGATCTCCAGGATAAAATCGCTTTCTTGAACCAGCCGCTCGACGTCCTCCTTTGGAATCGCGGTCGGTCCCCCATTGATGTGCCCGACAATATCGGGACGGATACGGAACACTTCGTCGGCGCCGTATCGTGTGCTGCCGGGAATCGAGGGTCCCCCGGTGTGGATGGTCACTCGCATATTGTATTTTTTGGCCCATTGCACCATTTCCGCCGCCTCTTCCGGGTCCTTCACAGTGCCCAAACCCACCTCTCCCACCAAGTGGACTCCCTCGGCGGCGACCTGCTGAAAATCACCCTCCTGAAGGCCTTTCTCCAACATCAACGCTCCTGCGTGGACCTTCACTCCTGCGGGCCTCAAATTGGAAAAGGATTTGTGTGCCACCAGGGCCAGGGCTTTAGCGCCGGAAGGGTCCCGAGGGCGCCCCGGGTAATGCACTTCTCCGGCTGAGATCATAGTGGTGACGCCGCCCTGGAGCGAGCTGTCAATGAAGTCGAGCATTCGCTGTCGCGGCGTGAAATCTCCCGCCACGGGATGCACATGAGAATCGATCAAGCCGGGGGTGACCGTGGACCCAACGGCGTCGATGATTAGCGGCTCGCTGTGAGGAGAAAACTTGCTTTCGGCTCCGATGGTGGCAATCTTTCCCTCCTCAATCAGAATAGCATCTGCATCCAATAGGGGCTTGGCGAGATCGCCCGATACGAGGGCTCCAATGTTTCGCAGGATAATGGATTTCATAGATTTCTCATTCTAGAAAGCATTCAGAAGGTTTCGGAAAATTCATCGCAATCGACCCAGAGATAAAGAGGGTTCAGCGTTCCAGTCGAGTGTGCCAGGTGCTGACGATGACCTTCTTATCTGTATAGAATGACACCGCATCATTGGCGCGCCCGCGAAGGGAGCCGAAAAACGAGAGTTTCCGGCCACCCACCGGGTAGAAAGCGATCGGCGCAGGGGTCCCCACGTTCACCCCGACCTGCCCTGTATTAACCCTGCGTGCGAATTCCCGGGCCAGAGAGCCATTCTCCGTATAGATCACCGCGGTATGGCCGTAAGAGCTTCGGTTGATGATGGAAATAGCTTCCGTCAGATCTCTCACCTTCTTCAGGCACCGAACCGGCCCGAACAGCTCCTGATCGAACACTTTCATCCCGGGCTCGGCCTCAAGGAGGGTAGGGCCCAAGAAGTATCCCTTGGGGTACTTTGGCACTTTCGGGTTCCGGCCATCCAGAACCATCTTCGCGCCTTCCTTGAGCGCGTCGTCGATCTCTGCATGAAACCTATCCAGGGAAGCGCGAGAGATCACCGGACCTATATTGACTTCCCTGTCCACGCCGTAACCGAGTACAAACTCCTGAGTTGCGGCCACGATCCGCTGCTTGAATTGTTCATAGATGCCGGCAACCATGAGGAGGTTCGACCCGGCAAAACAACGCTGCGAGCTGGCGCCAAAGCAGGAGTTGACGAGATTCGGTAAGCACTCGTCTAGCCGGGCGCTTTCGGTGACCACCAGATGGTTTTTGGCCCCTCCCTGGCACTGGGCCCTCTTGCCCTGGAGTGAGGCAGCTTTGAAGACCTCTTCGGCCACGCGGGATGAGCCGACAAAGCTGATGCCGATCACGTCGGGGTGGGTCGCCAAGCGCTGCACCGCTTCTGCCCCGCCCAACACGACGTTCAAAACCCCACGGGGAAAGCCGCACTCCTGAGCCAGCTCCGCAATCCGTATCATCGTCAGCGGGCATATCTCGCTGGGCTTGACGATCACCGGATTTCCGCAGGCCACCGCCCAGGAAAAATAGAGCGGGATCATAGCCGGAAAGTTAAAGGGGGCGACAATGGCGAATGGACCCAGCGGCTCGTGGATATAACAAGTGTCCACCCCCGTACCCACGTCCTCGGAAATGGAACCCTTTAGAAGTTCCGGAGCCGCACAGGCATGTTCCACATACTCCAGTGCGCGAGCCATCTCTCCTTGGGCGTCTGGATAGTTCTTTCCGTTCTCGTCAATGATAATCCTTGTCAACTCTTCCCGCGACTGATCCAACTTGTGGCGAAGCCGGAACAGAACGTCCGCACGCCTCGTGGTAGGCGTAGTTCGCCAACCCCAGAAGGCTTCCTGGGCCGCAGCGACAGCGGCGTCTACCTCCTCCATCTTCGACATGGGGCACAAGGCGGTCACCTCGTCCAGACTCGGGTTCCTTACCTCGCTCCAATCCGTCGTCTTCGACTCGACCCACTCACCGTTGATCAGATTGCATAGTTTTCGTGCCTTCATATATTCTACTTTCCTCTTAGTGGGCCACTCCGGTACATGCCTTTGCAGACGGTAGTACTTAGGATATTGCCTGCGAGGTGGGCCGCCACCACCCGTTCACACCAAATCCAGTTTGGATTGAAGCTCCGATTTTGGCGGCATTGGAGGCAAGGAAGATGTGGACTTGCACAAGGGGACTGGCATCACCGCCGGGAATGCGAACTTCCGCCGGGATCTGGCGGGTATCGACCCTCCATCGTGGCATGTTTCCTGGACGATGCAGAACAATTTTCTGACCTGAATGGCCGTCTCGGTTATGGGTGTCACCGTCGTGGCGCAACAAGAAATCCTGAGAACGTGCTGAACCTTCGACACCGCGCTGGTTTTTGTGGTGCATAGCTTCGCCGCGAGGCAGATTATGAATTTGCCTAGCCCGGTTGTCAACGCTTAAGTCTACTCCGCGATGCAAGTCCGTCGAGGCACTCTGCCGCGATTGCTTCCAGGAACCGGATAACAACCCGGATGCGACGCACAAATCAATCTTTACTTTCTCTGACCGTGACGTTATCTTGTCCCAATGGCTTGCCGTCCCTCGAAAAGCTGTGTGTCGAATGTGCTGACGGTCCTCAACGAATCTCAAGCTCGCTGGTACCTCACGCGTAAAATTCTCGCAAACAGAAGCTGCTCAACCCCAACAGGACAACGGGTATTCTGCCTCAAGATCCTCCGGAGAAAATAGGCCCATGGCTGAGCGCTATGTTGGATGTCCCATCAGAAGGCTTGAGGATACGAGGTATCTGTTGGGACAGGGCCAGTTTATCGACGATCTTCGAATTCCGGGCATGGTGTGCGCGCATTTTCTCCGAAGCCCGCACGCCCACGCTCGCATCCTGAGGATCGACTCCAAACAAGCTCTGAAGGCCCCTGGAGTGCTGGGCGTATGGACGGCCCTGGAAATCGGTTCGAAAGTGAAGCCGATGCGGCCTCTCATGCAATCCAAGGGTTATCGGGCCTCTGACTGGCATCCTTTGGCTAAAGGTAAGGTGCGCTACGTGGGAGAGGCCGTCGCTGTCGTCGTTGCCACGGATCGTTATCGGGCGGAGGACGCCGCCGAATCTCTCTCCGTGGAATACGTCCCTTTGGACCCGGTGCCGGATGTCGATACCAGCTTGAATGCCAAGGGCAACGCGATCCATGAGGAATTGGAGAGCAATATACTTTTCGAGTTCGAGCACGCGTGCGGCGATGTGGACAAAGCGTTTGAAAGGGCCGGCGTCAAAATTAGCAGGTCCTTCAAACACCCTCGGTGCACCGGACTGGCGATCGAAAACCGGGGCGTCTTGGCGCAATACGACGCTTCCAAGAAGTTCCTGACCGTCTGGTCCTCCACCCAGGCGCCCGATCTGCTGCGAAAGGCGGTGGCCGAATGCCTGGAACATCCCGAGCACAGGGTGCGTGTCATAGCCCCCGACGTCGGGGGCGGCTTCGGAATAAAAATGCACGTGTTTCCCGAAGAATTGATCGTGTCTCACCTGGCTCGCGAGCTTCGGCAGCCGGTCAAGTGGATCGAAGATCGGCGTGAGAATCTCATGGCCAGCATACACGCCCGGGACCACGTTTTGCATGCGGAAATTGCCGCCCGCAAAGATGGCACGATACTCGCTCTCAAAGTGCAGGATTTTTGTGATGTCGGGGCCTACTCAGCCTACCCGGTAACGGCTGCTCTGGAGCCGCTCAGTTGTGCCAGCGGTCTGCCCGGACCCTACAAGATTGCCAATTACTATTTCCGGAGCATGGCGGTGGCCACGAATAAATGTCCGGTAGGGGCCTACCGGGGTGTTGGATTTGCGCTGAATCCTTTCGTCACCGAAGCGCTGATGGATTTGGTCGCCCGGGAAGCCCGGATAGACCCTGCGGAAATCCGGCGCCGAAATTTCATCTCACCGGACGAGTTTCCGTTCACAGCCGCTAGCGGCACCGTTTATGACAGCGGAAATTACCGTCCCAGCTTGGAGCGGGCTCTGAAATTGGCCGATTATGAAGGAGTGAGAAGAAGCCAGCAACAGCTGCGGGGACAAAATCGCTACGTAGGAGTCGGCCTATCCAGTTTCATTGAACCGACCGGAATGGGACAGAAGGTGTACCGTCGCAGAGGAATGGTGCAGGTGCCTGCTTTCGACTCCGCCACCATCAGGGTGGATCCATCCGGGACGGTGCGGGCTTACTTGAGCACCCCATCTCAGGGTCAAGGCCAGGAGACAAGCTTTGCCCAGTTGCTCGCAGAAGAATTGGGGTTCCGGATGGAGGACATTACCGTTATCCTCGGGGATACGGAGACATGTCCTTCCGGAAACGGCACCTTTGCCAGCCGCAGTATTGTCAGTGCAGGGAGCGCGCTGGTGCTGGCGGCGAGGCAGGTTCGGCAAAAGCTGCTGGCCGGAGCAGCCCACCTGCTGCAGGTTCCGTCCGGCAAACTGCAGATCCAGGAGGGGCGGATTTTCCTGAAGGCCTGCCCCGATGAGGGCCTCTCCGTCCGGGAGTTGGCTCAGGAGTTCCATTCTCCTTTGCATGAATTTCCTGAAGAACTAAGCCCGGGCCTGGAAGCTACACATTCATTTTCCTTGGCGGGAGCGGCGGTTTCCGGCGGCACCCACGTGGCGGTCGTGGAAGTTGATATCGAGACGGGGGTCGTCAATATATTGCGATATGTGGTGGTGGAGGATTGCGGCAAGGTCATCAATCCAACCATCGTCGATGGTCAGATCCGGGGGGGGATAGCCCAAGGGGTCGGCTCCGCGCTGTACGAAGATCTCGTGTATGACGACCAAGGTCAGCTTCTGACCGCCACGCTGATGGACTACCTGATTCCCGGTTCCACTGAAGTGCCCCCGGTGGAGATTCGTCACAATGAGACCCTTTCTCCGCTGACCCCGAACGGCAGCAAAGGCGTTGGAGAAAGCGGAACGATTGCCTCTCCCGCCGCCATTAATAATGCCATTGCCGATGCGTTGACTCCTTTCGGCATATTCTTCACTAAATTACCGATCACCCCCCAGGACATCTTGGACGCTGTGCGGGAGAATTCCCAAGCTCGGGTGGGGAAGAACACGGAGGGATCAGGATGAATCTCAAAGGAACGTATCGCTTCAAGGCCAAGCAGGAACGGGTCTGGGAGTCCTTAAATGACCCGGAGGTTCTCAGGCAGTGTACTCCCGGTTGCCAGCAGATGACCCCGGCGGCGGATGGTTCTAATGATTCCTACGATGTCTTGATGGAGGTGGGCATTGCCGCCGTCAAGGGGCGCTATACCGGAACGATCCGGATTACCGACCGAATTCCGGGCACCCAGTACAAGCTGGCGGTGACGGGCACAGGGAGTGTCGGGTTCCTGAATGCTGAGGGCGTCATTCGACTGGAAGCACTGGGAGAGGAGACCCTGATTGAATACTCCGGACAGGTTCAAGTGGGGGGACTGATTGCTGGAGTAGGCCAGCGCATCATGGGCGGCGTGGCCAAACAGATGGCAAAGCAGTTCTTCCAATGCTTGGAAAAGACTGTGCTCAAGCCTCAGTAGGAAGGCGGCATTAAGCCTTTGGGCAGGGAAGTGAACTGCCTGAAACCGGCACGGCTGTTCTGGGGAGCGTGCGGCCCTACCGAATAGGAGTCTGCAACCGACTCGCGAGGAGATTCGGACCTTAGAATGTAACCTGCCGTCTCCATCGCGTGACCCAAGAATCGATAGCTCCGAAGATCCCGATCTCAATGAAGATCAGGACGATGGCAAAAATCAGGGTCCAGGAGAAGACCGCTGCCAAGTCGAATAAGCTGCCGGCGTGCTTGATTTGAAAGCCGACGCCGGTTTCGCGCGTCAGGAACTCGGCTGTGGCTGTGATCTTCCATGCCAGACCGAGCCCGTAACGTGATCCTGCCAGGAAGTGAGGGGTCAGATGCGGAAGGACGACCTGGCGCACGACTTCGTGCCGGGGAATCCGGAAGGCGTTGGCCATTCGCAACAGGTCCCGATCCAGGGCCTGTGTTCCTTTCCAAATGTCCAGGGTCAAAAAGGGAATCACGACCAAGGCCACAGGGACATAGACGGCCATCTCCGATAGACGGAAGAACATGACCCCCAGGAATGCCCAGGACATTCCAGGGATGGTCAACCCCACAAGGACCCACACGCCAAACGAGTCCTCGATCTCTTTTACGAAGCCCATTCCGAGTCCGATGGGAACACTGATCAGGAAGGCCAGGAAAAACCCCACAAAAGTTCGTTGCAGCGAGAACAGCAGATGGTAAAGCGCGTTGCCGGTAGAAAAGTTCTGGTAAGTAAGCTGAAGCACCTCGACAGGCCGCGGGAAAAAGGCTGGAGGAAAAAACAGGGAAGCTACGTACCAGACCAGAAAGATTAGCCCGAGCGAGGCAATTTGCAGCGGGGAAAACCGCAGCTGTTTCATCGTGGATCTTTCTGCTGCAAGCCGTTCATGGTTCCAGGTTTCTTAATCAGGAAGGTTCTCCCACTGTGACAGAGCCAGCGTCATGACGTGGTGCTCAAGCTTATAGATGCTTTCAGCCCTGTAATCGCGGGGCCTTGGGATATCGACTTGCACTACGTCAAAGACCCGTCCCGGGGAGGATGTCATCAACAGAATTCGCTCCGAGAGAAAGACGGCTTCGCTGATGTCATGGGTGACAAAGATGACGGTCTTTCCTGTCTTCTCCCAGATAGCCAGCAGTTCCGCCCGCATCCGCCGGGAAGTCATCTCATCCAGGGTGCTGAACGGCTCGTCCATCAGGACGTAATCCGGATCGACGGCCAGCGCCCGAGCAATCCCTATCCGATGCCTCTGGCCGCCGGATAGGGTCAACGGCCAGGCTTTGTTGCACTCTTCCAGCCCCACCATATTCAAATAGTGCCGGACCACTTCGTTCTGCTGGTGTCGGGACTGGTTCTCCCGAAGATTCTTACCGAGCAACCCCAGACGCACGTTTTCCTCCACCGTCCGCCAGGGAAGAATTCGCGGTTCCTGAAACACGTAGCCGACCTTGACCGTGGGAAGGGCCTGGAAGAGATCTTTACCACCCACCTCCACTCGTCCGGTGGTAGGAGAGAGAACGCCGCTTAGGATGTTCAGCAGAGTGGTCTTGCCACAGCCGGAAGGCCCCAGGATGGAGAGGAACTCTCCCTGGCGAACCTCCAGGTCCGTCTGGTCCAGGGCTACCTTCTCACCGTATCGTTTGCTGACACCACTGATTCGAATATAGGCCATAGGGTTTGTGTCCTATTCTGATGCCCCCCTGTAGCGGATCAGGTGGTTCTCCAGTCGGCTGAAGCCGCCGCTCTCCAGTGCCATCATCACGGCAATGAAGATGGCCGTCCAGGCCACCGTCGAGGCTGGCTGAATCAGCCGGTAGGAGCTCTGCATTTCGACGCCAACTCCCTGCGATGCCGCAATGACCTCCACGATCACGACGACTTTCCACGCCATGCCGAACCCATACCGCAGGGTGGCAAAGAAATAAGGATAAAGCTGGGGGAGAACGATGTCGACGATGATCCTGGAGCGGCGAAGCTGGAAGACCTGTCCCGTCTCCACCAGGCTCATATCCAAAGCTTTAACTCCTTGCCAGAACTGATTGATCATGAAAGGGATAATCGTTACAGTCACGGCGAAGATCAGAGTCCACTCTCCCAGCCCAAACCAGATCAACCCCATCATACCCATAGCTGGCGCAGGGATGCTGAGTCCGAAAACTATCCAGAAGCCGAACAGGTCCTCCGTCCACTGTCTGCTTCCCAGCAGGATGCCGCCTAAGAGGCTGAAGGCCAGACCCAGAATGGCGCTGACGATCACTCGAGAGAACGTCACCCAGAGAATCTCATAGGTGCTTTTGCTCTGCAGGAGGGAGAGGGTAGCCGAGGCGACCTCTACGGGTGTTGGCAGGAATGGCAGGTCACTGGTGAGCGACGCGAGCTGCCAAATCCCGATGAGGCTCGTCACTGAAATGATCTGATAGAATGCCTTTGTGCGGAGCAAGAACCATAAACTGCCAGGTTGCCGCGCCGCTTCCATTTCCATTCTGGTTCCTCGATTGGGAGTAGTAGTACACTTTGGGGCCGGATTCGATCTCTAGCAGCTTGTTGAAAAAGCGGTCTAAGGAACCGCTTGTTAGTCCCTGGTCTTCGCTCGGAACAGGCGCGTGTGGTTCGGTAAGTGCTTTAATATCAATTCATCCGTTCCGAGCCGCGACCGTCAGGGAGCGGTTTTCCGGGGTTTTTCAACAAGCCGTTAGGCGAAGTCCTCAATATCCGCCAAAACCGTATCCGGAGCGGAAGGGAGTATCCCCTGTTGGGCGGCGGCCCTGAGGTATTTCCTCTGTGTCTCTTTCATGGCCTGATCCCACCGTGCGACCAGCAGCGGCAACTGGATGGTGCGCTCAATGAGCCGAGTGATGGCCGCGTCTTCCCGGATGCCCGTTAGCTCCTGAAACTGATTTTCCCGAAAGAACTCGTACCCGTTGCGGGACGCCCATTCCACCGTGTCGATCCAGGCGTCTTGGAACCGCCTCATGATGTCCAGGTTGTTCCGGACGTAGTCGACCGTGACGGCGATTCCAGAGAGGATCTTTGGTGTTCCCCACATTTTCTCGAACTCTTGTGAGTATGGGCCGAAGATAATCTTGGCATCTGCTGCGATTTCGGCCCGCAGGGCCAGAGGATCAAACAACGTTGCGGCGTCGACATCCCCGCGCTGCAGCAGAGGAATGAGTCCCGGCGGGGAGGCTTCGGCCAAGTCGAAGATTTGTTCCAGTCGGGGACGGTCCACTCCGAACTTCACGGCCAGTAGGACTGAGAGTTCGTTAAAGTTGGAGGAATCGCGGCCAAAGATGCCTAGCTTCGGTTTGCGTCCCCGCCTTTGCTGGTAATTCAGCAGATCGTCCATGCTGTCTATCCCCGAATCGGTCCGGGTGATCACGACGTTGGGGCTGCACAGAACACTGTTCAACATGGTTACGGCGAATCTGGGGGAAGAAATGGCCAACTGGCTCGGACCGAAGTCGAAGGAAACGTCCGACAGCCCCTGCAGGAAGTTTTGAACGGAGAGATCGGCTCCAAAGGGTTTTACTTCCACGTTGAGTCCCTGCCTTCGTGCCGCTCCGGAGCGGACCAAAAGGTTGGCTGCCACGGCCGTCATGCCGCCCGACAGGCCGCTGACCCGCACGGTGGGCATGGTTTGTCCGAACAGCGGTCCCGCTCCGGCTTTACTGAAAGCCACCGCTCCTAAGCTCAACCCGCTGTATTTGAAAAACCGTCTGCGATTCATGCCCTTCCTAAAACGCCCCCTTTTCAGATTCACCCATTAAATGCTGTTGCGGGTCAGTTTTTTCAGTGCCTGCTCCAATAAGGGACTAATATCACAGCCGCCCTGCGGCGTCACCCGTTCAAACCGCTTCCGCTCTTTTTCCCGCCATCGAGGCGGCTTGGTGGCGTCGATGGCCATTTTCCCTCCGACCCGCATCACGGTGACCTCATCGGAGACCTTCGGGACGGAGATGTCCAGAGGATGGATGCGCTCATGAGGAAGGATGATTACGTCTTTCTCCGGATTCACGCGTGTTGAGATTGCCCAGAAAACTTCCCGGGGATCGTGGACGTCCACATCTTCGTCAACGGCGATGGCGATTTTCGGATGCAGGTGCGTGCCGGCCAGCGCCGAGAGTAAAACGTCCCGGGCTTGGCCATCCCACTGGGGTGTCATCTGGACGAAGACGACAAACATTGTGACCCAGGGTGGGATGAAGACCTCATGGACCGTACTGTGCCCGTGGACTTCCCGCATCCGTCGATACAGGCTGGCTTCCATGGGCAGGGAAACGAGCATCTGATGATCGGTGAACCGCGTGGATTGGACATGCCGGAAGATGGGCTCATGGCGGTGCGTGATAGCCGTGATCTGCCAGATCGGAGTTGGACCTTCGGCCCCGGCACCGTAGTTGGTGAACTCCCCGAAAGGGCCTTCCATCTCCCGTTCGGTGGGATGGACCAGCCCTTCGATGATGATCTCGGCTTGGGCGGGAACTTCCAGATCGATGGTCTCGCACTTCACCAACTGCAGTGTCTCGTTCAGGACGCCGGCGCCCAATTCCAGCTCATCCCATCCCTCGTGGGGTCCGCTGAAATTTGAAAAAATTTCGTAGGCGGGATGCACGCCGATGGCATAAGCCATAGGCATCGGTTTTCTCCGCTCCTGGTACTTTAAGAAGTGGTTCCAGTTATGGCGGGCCGCCATCCAGAAGGGCACGCGGCGCGGATGCCGAACCAGGGCCCGCACCATTGCCTCGTTTCGCATCCCGGTGTCGGGATCCTTGGTGATGGTTATTCCGGAGCCGATATACCGTCCGGCGTCTCCCATTGAGTGAATCGGAATCGGTAGTTTCGTCACATCCGCCTGATCTCCGAGTAACTTCACTTCCTTGCAGGGTCCATTGGAGACAATGGCGGTTCGGCCCGGCCCGTGGTTGAACATGCGATCGGCTACGTACGGAACCAGCTTTTCAACCGGTGCCCCCAAAGCAAGAGCTTGCAATTCCCGTGTGCTCACCAACCGGTCGCAAAGTCGCCATCCCTCGAAGCCCTTCAGTTTGTGGAGCAGGAAGGGATGATTGCTCTCCGAGGAAAGAATTCCGACTTCGTGGACCGGGTCGATCTCTTCCTCGATGTTGACCAGCCGATCTCCTAACTCCGCCAGATATCCGCGCAGTGTAGCCGCCATTGCATGTCCCCCCCAAGATTCGCTTTCGCTCCGGCAGAGTTTCCTTCGGGCCTATGTCCCGTTCTTGCATGCTCCAAGCCGAGATTCCGATTTTAACTTTGCTGTGCGAAATCATACGCCAGCCATCCAGTCTTTTCCAGCTTAGATTGCTGCGGAGAGGCAGTTGGCCTGACCGGCGCTTTTTGTGCCAAGTGGAAAGAGAGAGAATCCACTTGAGGAGGAAGTCAGGTCAGTGGCGCTTTCTTGAAAGAACTGTGTATGATGAGGCGGGGCCGTTGCTCTCCACGACCTTTATGGAGCCGAAGAATTGATCATCGCTTTTGTGCGATCAGGCCGCTTTATGGAAGGAAGAGGCAGACAATGCCAAAGGCGCTGATTAACGGGGTGAACCTCTACTACGAAGTTCACGGCCAGGGATTTCCATTAGTGTGGAGTCACGAATTCGCTGGCGACTATCGCTCGTGGAAAACCCAGGTCGAGTTCTTCCAGCACCGCTACCGTGTGATTACTTACAACGCCAGGGGCTACACTCCTTCCGATGTACCAACGGACTTGTCCCTGTACACGCAGGAGAAGGCGGTGGAAGACCTTCGTGGGCTGCTCGATCACCTGGGCATTGCGCAGGCGCATGTCGGTGGCTTTTCTATGGGCGGGAGCGTCGCTCTGAACTTTGGCCTGGCCTATCCTCAGATGGCGAAGTCCTTGATTGTGGCAGGCGCCGGGACGGGTTCCGCCGATCCGGAACTGTTCCGTCGGCGGCTGGAGGAGATTGCGCACCGCCTGGAGGCCGAAGGAATGCCGAGCATGGCCGATTATCTGCACGGGCCACACCGAATACAGCTCCTCCACAAAAACCCCGAGGCTTGGCGGGAACTCTCCCGGCATTTCTCAGAGCATTCCAACAAAGGCCTAGAATTGACGTTGCGCGGTATCCAGGGTCGCCGCCCATCGATATTTGAACTCGGGGCGAAATTGCGCACGCTCGATGTTCCTGTGCTGATCCTGGTAGGCGACGAGGACGACCCCTGTCTCGAGCCGAGCGTCTTCATGAAGCGTTGCATCCCCCGGTCCGGTCTGGCAGTATTTCCCCGGACCGGCCACACCATCAACCTGGAGGATCCTCAGTTCTTCAACCAGACGGTGCTGGGTTTTTTAAAGGCGGTCGAGGCAGGCAATTGGGCAAAACGCGCCGCGGGCATTGCCTCCGCCTCCCTGGCAACCTGATCGGGACGGATCGCTGGAGTAGCGATCCTTCCTGAGTGTTCTGAGTCGGCTGGCAATAGCGTATCCTAGAACTCTTGAGGCACGGGAGAAAGCATGATGAAAAACCCAAAATTGTTTGCGATCGCACAGCGAGTAGTACAGGAGAGCGTTCAACTTCACTCCGGTGAAAGGGTATGCGTCGTCACGGATACAGAAAAGCAGCCGTTGGCTGAGATCTTTATGGATGCAGCGCGCAGCCGCGATACAGATCCTGTGATGGTTCTCATGGCGCCGCGCAGTCAGCACGGCCAAGAAGTTCCCGAGGTGATCGCTTCCGCAATGGCAGGGGCTGATGCGGTCTTTCAAGTGGTGACTCATGCAATGACGCACACCGATGCCACCAAACGGGCAATGGCGGCAGGCGCGCGCATCCTGGTGTTGCGGGGAGTCACCGAAGATCTTATGCTCAACGGTGCAATTAACGCAGATTATAAACAGATAGCTGCCAGTTGCGCCCAACTGGCCAAGGAACTGAAAGAGGCCAAACGGGCGCGCGTACGCACGCCACAAGGGACGGATCTGGTTATGGATCTGACGGGCCGCTTGCCCCTGGTGTTGGATGGGATAGTGAAAGGACCCGGCACGTTTGCAGCAATGCCTGACGGCGAGGCGGCCATTGTGCCCGTGGAAGGTTCCTCGGAGGGCATGCTTGTCGTAGACAAGACCATGGATGGCGTCGGCTCGCTTGATCAGCCTATGCGAATGCGTGTGGATCAGGGAAAGGTCATCTCGATTGAGGGGGGTGAGGCTGCTCGCCGGTTGCAGCACATAATCGAGACAGCCGATGACAATGCCACCAATATTGCTGAATTTGCTGTCGGAACGAACCCGAAGGCACGGGTTATTGGTAACATGGCCGAAGACAAAAAGCTGGAAGGGTCTGTGCACATTGCGATTGGGGATAGTCACGTCATTGGTGGGACAGTCAAGAGCAACATCCATCTGGATGGTTTGCTGCTCAACCCAACCGTAGAACTTGACGGAAAGCTCATAGTCGATGAGGGCCGTTTGCTTCTCGGAAAATGAACAGCGCTTTCTCTATAAAACGATGGCACGATTGGCGCAGCGACCGAATGCGATTCCCAACGATGGGGAAGAGTAGTTCCCAGTGCTGATATCCACCCATCCGTGCAGTTTCCCTGGCGTTTGGGTTTAGCTTTTTGGAGCTGGCAAAGATGAAGGTAGCGGTAGCGCAACTCGCTCCTGAGTACGATCCAACGCGGAACGTTGAAAAGACCCTCGATGCAATGCGTGAAGCGGCACGGCGGGGCGCTCAACTGGTCGTACTGCCTGAGATGTGTCTTAGTCCGTATCAGCTTGAAGGCGAACCGCTTGAACGCTGGGCGCAGGAGATTCCTGGGGGGATATCCGTGCAGCGCTGGCTCCGTGAGAGCAAAGTGCTTGGAATCTATGTGGTGGCAGGCCTGCTGGAACGGGCGGGAGGCGATTACTACAACACGGCGGCAGTGCTGGGTCCTCAGGGGTTTCTATCGTGCTATCGCAAAGCACACCTTTTCGGCTGGGAGCGACACCGCCTGGCTGCGGGTAATCGCGGATTTCTTTCGTTAGAGATACAGGGAACGCGGCTGGGAGTTCTGATCTGCTACGACTTACGCTTTATGGAAGCCGTGCGCCTGCTGGCATTGGAGAAGGTCCAGTTGTTGTGCGTTCCTACTGCCTGGACAGACATAGGCAAACCTCAGCCTTTGGATCGATATGGTCTCTGCGCGGCAGCGCACATGTCACTGGGCTATGCTTATGCCAACCGCTTGTTTGTCCTCTGTGCGAATCGTGTCGGCAGAGAGAAAGGCGTGGTGTACCTGGGTAACAGCCTTGTCGCTGGGCCGACAGGAGAGACATTCGCAGGACCGGCGGGTCCTGAGGAAACAACGATACTGATCGCCGACGTTGACCCAAAGCAAGCGGACGACAAACACGTGGGCGAAGAGAACGATGTATTGGCTGACAGGCGCGTTGACTTATATAACATAGGATTGGCCGAGAGAATTTCTGTGCCGGATTAAGACCGGCGAAACGGAGACCGATGGATCTAGGGCTGAAAGGTAAGATTGCGCTGGTGACGGGGGGAAGCAAAGGCATCGGTAAAGCGATTGCGCTTGCCTTGGCACAGGAGGGATGCCGCATCGCGATTTGTGCGCGCGGGGAAGCATTCCTCAAACAAACCAGTGAAGAGATTCAGCGCACAACTGGCAGCGAGGCAGTGCCATTCATTGCAGACCTGACCCGCATGGAAGACGTTACCCGCATGGTGGACGAGGTAATCCGCCATTTTGGACGTATTGATATTTTGGTAAACAATGCGGGCAGCGCGCCGGGCGGCCTACTGGAAAATCTTACGGAAGAGGATTGGGCGCAGGCTTTGCAGCTCAAGTTCATGGGCTATGTGCGCTGCTGCAAGGCCGTCCTGCCGCATATGCGAGCGCAGGGGCGGGGACGGGTTATTAACATTGTAGGGAACGATGGCGTCAAGCACTCTTTCTGGGAGATTACCCCCGGCGCTGCCAATGCGGCCGACCTCAACCTGACGCTCTCCTTGGCGGAGCAGTATGGTAAAGAGAACATAACCTTCGTGGCAGTTAATCCAGGCCCGGTGCGCACCGAGCGTTGGGATGGGTTGGTTCAGGCATTAGCGCGTGACAGAGGCACCAGCGAGGAGGAGGCAGACCGGCGTGCGGTGGCGAGCATCCCTCTGGGGCGCATCTGTACGCCGGAGGAGGTGGCTGATCTTGCTACATATTTGGCTTCCGATCGAGCCCATTTTATCAATGGCACGATGATCAATATTGACGGCGGCCAGCGCAAGGCCGTCATGGATATCTAACTCTATTTCTTGCAAGCCTTCTTCGCACTGTGCGTCTTCAGAACGTTTGAGACAGGCCGGCCTCGCAGGCAGCTGACGTTTGGTTTTGGGCGGAGAGTAAAGCGCAAATCGGAAATTCCGCTAAGATGAAGAGAGAAAGAGTCATGCAGGACATCCTGGACCGAATCAATCCCGACGAGTTGGTGAAGGTCGCGCTGGATTTGGGCAACATCGACAGCCCAACCGGCCAAGAGGGAGAGATAGCCGAGTTCGTCTACGGCTGGTTGGGGCAACAGGGCTTTGCTCCGCGCAAGCTGGGGTTGTTCCGGAATCGCTTCAACGTCGCAGCCACGTTACCGGGGAACTCCCGTGGCAGGAGCCTGGTTTTCAACAGCCACATGGATACTACCATCGCCAAGGAGGAGATTTGGACCACGCGAAGAGCGGCAGACCCGATTTTCCACTCGGCATGGCAGGAAGGCGACCTGCTCATCGGCAACGGCATCTGCAACGATAAAGGGCCGATGGCCGCTTGGCTGATCGCGGCAAAGGCGATCCGCGAGAGCGGCGTTAGCATGAAGGGCGACCTTGTTCTGACGGCTGTCGTCGGGGAAATCGGTCTTGAACCGGTGGACGAATTCGAGCCCCCGGAATATCTGGCCAAAGAGGCCGGGACGCGATATGCCGTAACGCACGGGGCAGTCGGCGATTACGCGCTGGTGGCCGAGGGGACCGATTTCGGCTTGGTCTGGGTGGAGGCGGGAAAAGCTTTCTTTAAGATCACCGTCTTTGGGGAAGACGTGCCCATCTATACGCCCTACATACAGCGGCCGGCGCCAACCGAAAAGAGCCCGAATGCCATCGTTCGCATGGCCCGCTTAATCGAACATCTGGAGAGCTGGGCGTACGATTATGAGCGGCGGTATCGCTACGAATGCCCCGGCGGCGTAGTAGTCCCCAAAGTCAATATCGGCGCGATCAGGGGAGGCGTGCCTTACAAAATCACCAAGACCGTCCAGCAATGCGCGATCTACGTGGATGTCCGTATTACACCGACTCAGAATCCTCTGGACATTAGAGAGGAGCTGCGCGGTCTGCTTTCCAGCGCGGGACTGAACGGCGAGGTCGAGCTGTATGTCTACCGGCGAGGGTACGAGGGCCAGCAGGTAGAGCCTCTGGCTGAGTCCATCCGGCAATCTCACCGGCAGATCTTCGGTGAGCTTCCCCAGCTTGCCCCGGCCCCCTATTCCAGCATGTGGCGGGACATCAATGTCTTCAACGAGATGGGGATTCCCGCCATCACCTACGGACCCGGAGCCAGCGTGGGAGGTGGCAACTTCGCCATGCGCATCGAGGATTTGGTCACAGCCGCTAAACTCTATGCGCTCATCGCACTGGATGTTTGTAACCAGGAGAGAAATGCGGACTGAGTTGCCGAGGTAGTGCGGCAAAGAGCATCTCTGCCGTGGCTAGCATACTAGGTAACCATGCCACTCTACTGAAGGAAAAAGGCATGAAGGCTGGAAAGGAAAATCTATGAACGGTATCAATCGCAGACAGTTTCTCCGATATAGCGGCTTGAGCATAGGAACAACCATTTGCAGCGGGGGAAGGTCAGTCGCTCTCTTTGGACAAAACCCGTCGACGGTGCGTGTATGCAGCCTCTCCGGTGGGATGAGCGCCGTAGCGGCCAACCTTTTGGTCCGCTCCGGAGCCACGCAAAAGCGGGGACTGAACGTGGAATTGCGGCCCTTCGGATCCGATGTTTCCGTCCAGAACTTCCTGCAAGGTCTGGCAGAGGTTTCCTTCGACTTCGGTCCCAGCCAGGTAGCCCTTGCCTGGTCGAGGTTTCCCACGGCAGTCATCAATAGCGTTCAGTGCAGCCAGAATGCGGTGATTGCCCGGACCGATTCGGGGATTGAGAAGATGGAGGATCTCCTCAACTTCGAGCAAAGGCACGGACGAAAACCAAGACTGGGGATTTTCGGCCGGGACTCTTCTAACTTCAATGAACTTACGGTGTTATTGGCTGTAAAGTTTGGAGTGAATCGTCCTCGAATGGAACAAACCTTCGATCTTGTGGAGGCCTCTCCTCCAGGGCTTATTCCCTTGCTAAGCCGCGGGGACATTGATGCCGCGACGTTGTTTGACCCCCTGGTCTTACGGGCTGAACTCGATGCGAATGCCCGGATCGTCTTCGGTCCGTATGCGCAGGAGTTCGAGGCAATATGGGGAGCGCCGAAGATTCTGGCGGGTATCACTGTCCAGGTTGATTTCCTTCGGAAGAACCTAGACTTGATGAAGCGCTTCCGAGAGGCCTGGATTGAGACGGTCGAGTGGGCCTCCAGTAACGGGTACGAGTTCTTTCGAGAAGACCGCTTCAAGCAGCTAACGGGCATCCGGGAAAACAGCGCCATCAATCGCCTGATAGAGCGCAATATCAAGTTGCCGCTGTTTACTGCACGTTGGGACCAGGCAATGAAGCAGACTCAGCTCAATTATCTCAGGGTCGCCGCCCAACAAGGCATTCTTCCATCCATTCCGGACACACCTATGACAGATCTTGAGAACTTCATCTAGCGGGTTGTTGATACAGTGGTGTAGGGGGTCCGCTTGGTAGTTCCTTTATCCCCTTGGAATGGAAAGGTGTCTGAAAAAGCTGATTCTGTATGCTGATTTGACGGTTTTAGGGGACACTGAAAGGGAGTCTGGGAGCCACTGGCAGCAAACCTGCGCTGGAAGGGCTCAGTTAGAGGCTGATGGGTGTATACTCGCAACTGCCGGAGAGCCAAGAAATTAAATCCGGTTAATATCAGGAACCTGATGATCGGCCTGGGAGGGAAGGCCGGCTACCGCTCTCCTAATTTTTAGTCTGGATCGAGCTTGGACCTGCAACGGACTCTAAACTGCGTGGGCAATCTCCTACTTGGGGATCTGCCGGAGGGAAAATGATGAAAAAATTGTTTATCTCCGTTTTCAGCTTGGCTTTCCTGATTCTGGTGGTCGTTTGTTTTCCGTTCAAAAGCTCCCAGGCTCAGGACCTGGGCACTCTGCGGGAGCTGGCCGTCTACCCGACCCTGATCCTGCACAACGGCAAGATTGCCAGCATGGACCCGAGCCTGACCTTCTACCCTGCAATGGCGGTGCGCGAGGACCGGATATGGAGGCTGGGGACAGACGCGCAGATCACGCCGCTGGCCGGGCCGCAGACCGAAATGATTGACTTGAAGGGGCGGACCGTGGTTCCGGGTCTCATTGATGCCCACACGCATCCGCACCTGTGGGGTCTCTGGCACCTCGGAGGAAAATACGACAAACAACTGGAGCCCGTCTTTCTGCCGGCCAACAACCTGGATGAACTCCGCTCGAAGCTGGCCCCCACCATCCAAAACCGCATTCGGGAACTAGGGAAGGGGCAATGGGTCAGCGTCAACATCCCTTGGCAGTTGGCCGACGGGGATCAGGCCATCGAAGAGAAAGTGATTACCCTGGAGGAGTTGGACCGTTTGGCTCCGGACAACCCGGTCCTGATCGAGTCCGGCTACATGGGCGGCTTTTCCAACAGCAAAGCCAGACAGCTCATGCGGGAAAACCTGGGAACAGTGGTATACGGGTTGCGCGCCCGCTATCTTGTCCCTCACGACATCATTCTGCGAGACCGGTTGCCCGTCGTCGCCGACTTCCTGGAAGAAGAGATGGCGGAGAACTCAGCCTATGGGCTCACTACCTTTGGGAGTCACATCGAACCGCAGAATGTCTTGCGGGCTCTGAAGTTGTTGGACCAGCAAGGAAGGATGCCCATGCGATTTGCCTGGGTCCATCGTGCCGGCTTTTCCTTGGCCAAAGACCCGGTGGAGTTTTACCGGCTGATGGGAGACATTGTGGGGCATGGGACCGATTTTTTGTGGAACATGGGTGTGGGAGGAGAGACCTGGGGCCAGGGGTGCACGCAGGCCATCGGCCTTACGGAAGCGGTTCGAGAGCGCGACCGGCAGACCGCCTGCCAGACCGTGCCGGGGCAGCCCTTCTTTGACGCTCTGCTGTCCGCGGTGAAATCCCGTTTACGGGTAGCCATTCTGCATGCTACCAGCGACGGGATGCTCGACGGAGCCTTCCAATTGGCTGGTGAGGCCATGAAGGGCCGGGACGCCCTGACGCTGGAGGAAATTCGGAACATGCGCTGGGGTTTTGAACATGGCCAAATGATCCGGCCGGAGCAACCTGCCATCGCGGCCCGGTTCGGCTTTTTCATGAGCTTCCAGGCTACGCAGTATTCGCGGGCGCGGCTACTCACCCAAAGAGACTACGGGGAGCAATACATCCCCTGGATTGAGCCGGCCAAAAGCTGGCTGGACTCTGGCGCGCGTATGATCATTTCCTCCGACGCCCACATTGGGAGACTGAGCGACAATGCGGAAAAGATGATCCATGAGGCTCTGATCCGGGACTGGCCTTACCGCGACTCGGTCTGGCCGTGGGTCGCCTTCTATGTGACGCGGGAACTGAAGGGCAAGGTCTGGACGCCGGAGGAGCGAATCGACCGTATCTCCGCCCTGAGGGGTTGGACCAACTGGGCGGCTGAGTATGTTCTCCGCGACAAGGAGATCGGCACGCTCGAGCCAGGTAAGCTGGCCGACTTTGCCGTCATTGATCGGGACTACTTCACCATTCCTCCGAGAGAGCTTTTTGACATCAAGAACCTGATGACCGGCCTGGGAGGGAAGATCGTCTTTCGGTCTCCGAATTTCTAGTATGGAATGAACTGCCCAACCGACCCCGCGCATGGTCTATGAGGGGCCGAGTGTAACAAATGAAACAGACCTATGTCAGGAGGTCTGAATTTTCCAATGTCCGTGTCGCTCCCTGCTATTGCCCGTACTACCCATCTTCTCTTCGTGCTCTTCTCTTGCCCTCTAAGCGTACATTAGACTCGTATGGAGAGATGTCGCGCAATATTGACACTTAGGAGATCGATGAAGGATGAACCAAATAAGCAACCCAACTAGGCCGGTTAACCCCCGGCGTTCGTACGCCAGTCTATGCTTTTTCATCCTTGCGGCAATAACATTGCAACTATGCAATTGGCAGCCGCTTTGTGCGCAGCAGCGTGATCCTGCGGTAGAGATCTACGGACTGACCGGGGCTTACTATTTTGGGAATAGTTCGAACGTGTTGAAGAGCGGGGAATGGAAGCCGCAGGTTGGGGTGGGTGGTCTGTTTCCTCTGGGATCGAGGTGGGCGTTGATGATAGATGGAGTCACGAGCCATCTGGAGGTCAATGAGGGGCCACATGGTCCATATACTGAACATCCTTTTTCAGAGTTCTACAAAGTGAATCCTGGGATTCAGAATAATGATGTTACGACGCAAAGACTGGTTGCCATTCTGCCATCCGTCGTCAGGCTGTGGAGAAGGGATCGATTCTCGATCTATATCGGAGCCGGTCTTGGATTGGAGCATCAGCGTCAACTGATAAGGTATCAGCCGGCTCATCCACAGGAGAATCCTGATGGAAGCAGCACCCTTGTTCGCGCTGAAGAATTTGTGGAGTCCAGGGATGTGGTATCGATCACGCCCTTAATCTTTCGCGCGGGTATACTGATGAGCCTTGCTCCACGTGTTGTCTTGCGAGGGGGGTACTCGCACGTTCTTGGTTACATCGATACGCCTGCCTCCCGATCTCTCGAAGTGGGTATCGGATATCGTTTCTAACGGCCTGTCGGGCATACGCTCGGCACCAAGTGCCCAGGATTCCTGGTCTGGATTTCCGGGCTGCACGCAGACCATCGGCTTCACGGAAGCGGTTCCAGAACGCGACCGGCAGACCGCCTGCCAGACCGTGCCGGGGCAGACCTACTTTGGTCGGATGTGGTACCGAACTTCGAAGGTGGTGCAGCCTTCCTGCGATTTCCAGGGTCCATGCTTCATACCCGGCGGGCGGCAGGCATACATCCCGGCGGAGAAATTCTTTCCCAGGCAAATGTCGTAGATGGAGCCTTCCAGAATGTACACCTCTTCCCAAAAGTCATGCGTCAGGGTCCCGTTCGCCGACGTGTCGGTGCCGGGGCTGAACCGCAGCATGCGAGTTGCCACCCCGGTCTCCGGGTCATGGGCGAGGATGCGCTCGTGCAGTCCGGAAACTTTGCCGGGTGCCGGAGTCCAGTCCACATTCGTCGCGGGGAAGAATTCGAATTCGGGTTTGCTCACCTGCGCACCTCCTCGGTTCAGTCGGTCGATTCAATTCCTTCGGATCGTTCGGATCGCTTCGTGCTGAGAATGGTCGGCAATTCGTAGCTGCTCAGGAACTGTTCTGCGCTGCGGAGCGCTTCGTCGTAGCCGTAATTGCGAAAGGCGTAGCCTTTGGCGACAAACGGCGCGCCCGCGTAGAACATCTCATATTGAAGGTGGCGACCCGCGAACTCGGAACCGACAATATCCCATGCCAGCTTGAAGAGTTTCACCCGATCTTCCGGAGACGTATTGGGCGATCGCAAATAGCGTTCCATGTCCGCCCTTGTCAGATCGGCCGTGAGGTCGCGGTATGATGCGGGCAGCTGAATGACCCCACTGCCGGCCAGCTCGCGCAGCAGAAGAATGGCGCGCGGATACAACTCCGCTTGGAGGCCCATGGAACCGTACAGGAACCTGGGGTTCGGCTTGGCTACGCCGTTGCGGTCCATCGCGTATGTGGACTCCGAGGCCAGGACCATTCCTTCCACGATGGCAGCCAGCGAGGCGAGGTCGCCGAGTTTTTCCTGAACCGAAGGGATTTTGTCGATTCCGTTCACTTGTGTGATCCTGCGCGCCACGCCGAGAATGAATTTCATTTTGGCGATCAGGCGAATTTGCGCCTGGGTGTTCCCGAGGACGTGCGCCGCCGTCTCGAAAAACTGCCGCCGGACTTGGTCCACGTCACGGTACACGAAGACGTTCTCCCAGGGGACGAAGACATCGTCGAATACAATGAGCGCGTCGGTCTCGTCGAACCGGGTGGAGAGCGGATAGTCGAAGCGGCTGGGCTGGTAGGAGGCATAGGGTCTACGGCAATAAACCTTCAGGCCCCGTGTATTCAACGGCAGCACAAAGGAAAGAGCGTACCTCTCGTCCTGCGGAGTCAGCGGCTTGATGCAACTGACAAACAACCAGTCCGAGAGTGCCGTTGCCGTGCCCAGCATCTGGGAACCGCGGACGACTATCCCGCCGTCTTGCTCTTTGAGAGCGCCGACTTGCAGCAGCTCCTCGCTCCAGCCGTGCGCCGTCACGCTGCGGTCAATCTGCGGCGGGATGATGACGTAGCTGACGAAGAGATTTTCTTCGACAACTTTGCGATAAAACCGCGACACGTTCTTCCCAAAAGAGCGGCCATCCTTGTCGAACGTCTGCGGAGAACTCGCGAAACCAGCCAGGAAACCGCCGACGTGGTCCGGGCTGCGTCCTACGAAACCTTTGGAAATTTCCGCCCAGGCGGAAATGGCGCGGCGTCGCTCCACCAAGTCATCGAGCGAGCGCGGGATCAGGAAGACTTTGTTCGCTTCCTTGCCGGTTTCCGGGGAAATGTATGTCATCCCTTTGACTGGATCAGCTGCCTTGTCGTACATCGTCGCGAACGTGCGAGCAATTCCTTCGAAGGCACGGTCTTGGGCAACATCCCCGACGCGGGCGCCGTCAAGGAAAATGGCCCTGTCATCCGCAAGCGATTGCAAGTATTGGGCGCCGGTCCTCATGGGTATCACCTCGGAAGGTTTGCAGCCGCTCGGGTACGGTCGCGGCTTGAATTTCAGGATCGTGCCCGCTTCCTCACGGTTCCTTCGATTACGCTCAGGGCAGGCGCGGTTCGGATTTACGGCGGATCCTGCATTCGTAGGAAAGTTTCCGGTGATCCGGGGTTTCTAACTCGCATCCAAAGTAATCGGTGAACGCGAACTCCTTGGAGCGTAGCGGGAGCGTTCCCATCAGCAGCACGGCGCCTTCCAGGCCACTCGTAAGGTTCAGACTTGCCAACAACTCCGGCGGAGAAAGCAATTGCGCTAGCGTGCCCGACTGATACAATTCGCGTTCAGGTCCCGGCCGGGCCCAGCTGCGCATGGCGATCTCATTCCAGATGCCCGCCGCATCGCGATACCGCCAGGCGTGTGCGCTCAGGGGCTTCGGCAGTTTCTTGGAACGCTCGATTGAGCGGCGCTCTTCTTCGCGATCAGTAAAATCTACAATAACCGATACCAGCGCGTCATCCAAGCTGTCGCTGCGGAACAGCAATGCAGGCTCGACTTCGCCAGACACCAGGCGGGAGGCAATCACGAGTTCCGTGTCGGTAGTGGCCCAGGAAGCGTCGAGGGGGTAGAGAGTCGGGACGCGGTCGGGCGCGGGAATTCCTTGCTTTTCGAGTTCCGCGATGTGCGCCTGGACTTGCGCCGCATCCCGCCCGGTATATCCGGCAACCAGGACTTGGCGCACCGGAAACTCCACAGGCGCGCCATCGAGTTGCAGCATCAGCTTTTTGCTTAGCAGCATGGGGAAGACCTTACAACGATGCCATTGGAAACGTGCTCACTACACTCGTGACGGATAATCGAAATTCCGCACTTCCACGTCTGCTTATTTACTTCCATCCGTATTCGGACCAACGCTGGTCCACCAGGGCCTCGTCCTCGGGAGCTGGGTGGACAGTGGGTGGAAAGCGGCCTCCCCATTCGGGCTTGGGGTCGTACATCCACGTGCGGGTAGCGTCAATTAAAACGCGATTCCAGATGCCGGAGCCTAGCTTGCCGACGTTCCGCTCCTCCAAGGGCGAGGAGGGATCGGCGGGCGACCCGAACGAACCGGGGAAGACCACGATGTCGTCCTTGCCGGCGTTGACGCGGTAGGCGATGGCCCAATCGAGGTGCTCGTAGTTGCTGATGTCAATGTCGTCGTCGGTCACAATGACGTTCTTGTAGCGCCAACTGGCGGCGCCCGATCCCCAAAGAGCGGCAGCGACCTGTTTGGCGTGCCCTTGGTATCGCTTATTAATGGCGACGCAGATGTTGGTGCCGTTGGTAACGGGATGCACATGCACGTTGGTGATTCCCGGGACGCCCTGCTGGTCGAGGATGTTCCAGGCGATGGCCGCGCGCTGGATTGAGGACATCATGCTGTTCTCGGTGTAGGAGCCGGGAAGCGTCCCTTCCTGTGTGCCGCGCAGGATCGGTTCATTACGATGAGTGATGCACTCGACCTTGATGACTGGACGGGGCGTTGAGACATCGCCGGTGTGCCCGGTGTACTCGCCGAAGCACCCTTCCGGCTCGAAGGTCTTCGGGTCAGGGTCCACGTAGCCCTCAATCACGATCTCGGCGCTTGCAGGAACCAGCAAGTCGTTCGTTTCGCAGCGCACCACCTGAAGCGGCTCTTCCCGGTAGCCGCCCATCAGGTCGTACTCGCAGACGCCGGCGGGAACCGGACTGCCGCTGAGGAAATCCATGATCGGATCGTATCCGATTACGGCGGCCACCGGCATCGGCTTTTTCCTCTGCCAGTACTTGCTAAACGTCTGCCCGCCGTGCTGGCTGGCTACGATGAGAAGGGGGATCGTATTGCGTTGGCCGATCATGCCTCGGTACACTCCCATATTAATGGACCCTGTGTCCGGATCGCGGGTGACGATGCCAGCAAAGGTGAGGATATAACGTCCACCGTCACGGAAATGCCACTTCGGAACCGGAAACTGAAGCAGGTCCACGTCTTTGCCTCGGATGATGTTTTCCTTGACGGGGCCGGTCTTCACCTCCACCGGCGGGATGGTCTCCCGGTTTTTCCGGCGCACGTACTGCACCAGATCGCGCACCGAGGCGTCCGGCGGAAACCCCAAAACCATGGCAATCCGGGCACACTTGTGCAGCAAGGCTGTGGCCAGCCTTCGACAGGCCGTGTCCTGATGGCCTTTGATGTTTTCAAAAAGCAGCGCCGGTCCCTTGGTCGTAAAAGAGCGGCGGGCAATGGCGCCAATCTCCCGGTCCCAGTTCACCTCGGCCTTGATTCGCTTCAATTCGGCGGTCGCTTCGAAGCGATCCAGCCACGTCCTCAGATCGGCAAATCCCATCGCACACTCCATGCCGAAGACGGCGACTCCGGCTCTGTTCCAGAGCCCAGTGTCCCGAGCGTCTTTGCTCGCCGCTGCCAGGGTCTCGTCCGGCGGGAAAATATTGAATCCTTGATTATAGACGAATTCATCCGAGGTCCTGCGGGATCAACGTTCAGGCACAGCCAATTCCAACCGTTGGTGAAGTTGGCCGATCGAATCGGGATTCCGATTTGCCGCGAGAAACCCTGGGAGAAAAAGTTTATCGAGGCAGGAAGTGATTGCCTCCTGCCTTTACACCGTCTTCGAATGCGCGAGGCGGCCTGCCGCTGCGGGGGATTGCAACCCGATCTGGTGGCTATCGAGGTTCCCCACGATGAAGACATAGCAAATAGCGCCCAAAAGTGCCATTCCGCCGGCAACGACCAAAGAACCAACAAACGATCCCGTGGCATTGACGATATAACCAGTAACGATCGGCGCCAGCAATCCCCCGATGTTGCCGAAGAAGTTCTGGATCGAGGTGAGCGAGGCGACCATCGAAAGAGGCGCTAAGTCGATCGCAACCGAATTCACGGAACCCGCGGTCATGCGGAGGCACCCAACGCAGAGTGTCAGAAGCGTAACGGCCAGCCATGTTTGCTCCACGAATGCCGCGGTGATCACCGTTATGGTCGCTGCTGTCAGTCCCGTGCCGATGATACTCTTGCGCGAAACCGTCGGCCGGACACCACGTTGAATCAAGTAATCCCCCAGCCAGCCGCCGCCTAATGTGCCCAATATTCCCGCCCAGAAGGGAAGCCCGGCCACGAACCCGGAAGTAAGCACCGTCATCTTGCGTTCCAGGACGAGGTATCCCGGCAGCCAGCTAATAAAGAAGAAGAGCGCATAGAGATATCCCATCTGGCCGAATGCGATACCCCACGTCGAGCGATAGCGGAAGAGGGAAATCCATGGAATGCGTTGCGAGTCGCGGCCGTCCGCGCCGTCGGGCTTCGCCGGCGGGAGTCTTCCGACCCGCTTGTCCGGATAAAAAACAACCCAGGCGACAGTCAGCAGTAAGCTGGCGCCGCCGAGGAAATAAAATACCGATGGCCAGCCCCACCGGTCCAGGAGGAAGGCTGCGACAATGGCGCCGACCACCAAACCCACCTGGTTTCCCGAAAACGCAACGGAAATGGCTCGGGCACGCTCTTTCGAACCGAAGCCCCGCGAGATGGAAGTCGCGTTTGCCGGAATGAGCGCACTCTGCCCGAATCCAAAGATCATGCGCAGCAGGAAGAGCGAGACTGCGGCACCGGCAACCGGCAGTGCAACCGTGGACAGTCCCCAGATCACGGACCCTGTTCCCATCACGATCCAGGGACCAAAACGGTCAATAATCGGTCCCACAAACACGAGGGCGCCCGTGTACGACCAGTTCCATCCCGAAAGGATGTAGCCCATGGTTTGTGGCGAAAAGCCATACAAGCTCATCAGCGTGGGTGCCACGATGCCGAGGGCAAAGCGAATCATGTAGGACATCGCCATCGCCGACCAGAGGAAACTGATCGTAACGATCTTCCGCCGCCGGCGTTCATCTTCAGAAACTATTGGAGTTTGGTGAGGCAAAATTAAGCTGTGGTTTTTGGTTCCAGTTCACTCGTTGATTGAGCGTGCCGACGGTAGAGATTGTACTCGATCCGCTAGAGAACGGTGCGCTGTTTCTGCCATCCAACATACGTAGAGTTCAAGGAGAAGATCCAAGGCTTCTAGAGCATTTCTCGTAAAGGCGCAACCCGTCACGGCATCAGGTGTCGTTAGCACATGATATGTCCGGTCTAATTAACATGTGAAATGTCCGCTTTGAGCGGCGTAGGGTAGGGCTTTTTGCCAGGAGGTGGCATGAAGTTCTACTCGGAAGCTGCGATGGAGCGGTGACCTGCCCCCGGTTGTTGGTCCACTTTTTATGTTAGTCCATAAGCCGTTGCAGCCGGGTGGAGCGGAGCGGAACCCGGCCGTAACGGCAGGATCGCTTCCGGGGCTGGCGGCCGGTAGCCTAACGCGCTGTGCGGGCGAACTTTGTTATACTCCCGCCGCCATCCCTCAATCAACACCTTCGCTTCCTGCAAGGTGTAGAAGATCTCCCCATTGAGAAACTCGTCTCGAAACTTCCCGTTCAACGATTCTACATACCCGTTTTCCCATGGGCTCCCCGGCTCGATGAACAAGGTCTTTACCCCTACCCGCTCCAGCCAGTTCCGAACCAACCGTGCTGTGAACTCGGACCCGTTATCCGAGCGAATGTAATCGGGAACTCCTCGCTCCACAAACAAGGCTGCCAGCCGTTCCAAGACACTCATCGAATCAGCTCGCCGTTCTACGTCGATTGCCAAACATTCTCGCGTGTACTCATCCACCACCGTCAACATCTTCAGGGGACGACCATCCTGGGTTCGATCTGCCACAAAATCGTACGCCCAGACATGATCCCGCCAGCACGGTCTTAACCGAAGACACGACCCATCGTTCAACCACAGGCGGCTTTTCCGGGGTTGTTTCTTCGGCACTTTCAGTCCCTCCTGCCTCCAGATTCTCTCCACCCGCTTATGGTTCACCCTCCACCCCTCCCGTCGCAACAGCGCCGTGATTCGCCGGTAGCCGTATCGACCGTACTCGCCGGCTAACTGCAGCGTCCGGGTCACCAGTCGCGGTTCATCCTGTGGTGTCAAGGTTCGATGCCGCTGGGTGGATCGGTACTGCCTCAGCACTCGACACGCCCGCCGCTCCGACACTCCCAAGGTCTGACAGACACGCTCCACTGCCTGCCTCCGTCGGCACGGGCTTAGAAGTTTCCCGAGGATGCCTCCTTCAGAATCGCAAGGTCCAACGCCTGATCCGCTACCAACTTCTTCAGTCGGCCATTCTCCCGTTCCAGTTCCTTCAAACGCCTCACCTGATCAACCCGCAAGCTCCCATACTCCTTCCGCCATCGATAATATGTCTGCTCCGTGATTCCCAACTTCCGACAGACCACTCCCGTTGTCTGGCCCTTAGCCAGTTCCACTTCTGCCTCTCGTAGATGTCGGATGATCTGTTCGACCGTATACCGCTTCTTAGCCATCCTTCCCCCTTTTTCAAGTCCAGTTGAAACCCTTTACTCTAACTTATCAACTGGACCGTTTTTGGGGGGGCAGGTCAGCGGGCGATGAAGATACAAGAAGTAATTTTGCGAGCGATAGGGAAGCGGATCAACTGGTGGCAGGCAGCCGAGATCATCGGGATCAGCGACCGGCAGATGAGGCGGTGGCGCAGCCGGTACGAGCAGTACGGCTACGACGGGCTGTTTGACCGGCGGCGGGGAAAGCCGAGTCCGCGGCGGGTACCCCTGGGGACGGTGGAGAAGGTGTTGGGGCTGTATCAGGAGAAGTACTTTGACTTCAACGTGCGGCACTTTCACGAAAAGCTGCGGGAAGAGCACGGCCTCCGGCTGAGCTACACCTGGGTGAAGCTGGCATTGCAAGGGGCGGGGCTAGTGAACAGGAGGCGGAAGCGGGGCCTGCACCGCCAGAGGCGGCCCCGGCGGCCGTTGCCGGGAATGCTGCTGCATCTGGATGGGAGCCAGCATCGGTGGTTTGTCGATGATCGCTGGTATGACCTGCTGGTGGTCCTGGATGATGCCAGCAGCGAGATTTACTATGCGCAACTGGTAGAGCAGGAATCGACGCGGACGGTGCTGGCTGCCCTGCGGGAGGTGGTCGAGCAGCAGGGGATCTTTTGCGCCCTTTATAGCGACCGGGCCAGTCATTTCTTCCTGACCCGGAAGGCGGGCGAGCCGGTGGATCGGCAACGGCTGACCCAGGTGGGCCGCGCCCTGCGGGAGCTGGGCATTCAGATGATTCCGGCCTATTCGCCGCAGGCGCGGGGACGCAGCGAGCGGAACTTCGGGACCTGGCAAGGGCGGCTGCCGCAGGAACTGCGCCTGCGGGGAATCATCACGCTAGAGGCAGCGAATCGGTTCCTGCGGGAGGGCTATATCGGGGAGTTCAACCGGCGCTTTGCCGTGCCGGCCACCCAACCAGGCAGCGCCTTTTTGCCGTCAGCCAGGCGGGAGTTAGAGCGAATCTTCTCGATCCAGCACCAGCGGATAGTGAATCGGGACAATACGGTCAGTCTGGAGAACCGCCTCCTCCAGATCGAGAAAACTCCTTGGCGCGGGACTCTGGCGGGCTGCCGGGTGACCGTCTATGAACACCTGGATGGGACGTTAAGCATTGGCTATGGGCCGCACACGGTGGGCCGCTACTCCTCCGAGGGGGTGGCGATCCGGTGCGGCGGTCGGCGGCGGAGCCCTGTGGCTTCCCGACAACACCATTTGGCGCTCACCTCCGTCGCCCTACGGGCTCCTTCGGTCAGCGCCAAATCACTTTCGGTAGAATCATGAAAGCGGACATTTCACTTGCTACATATACCGGACATTTTAACTTGCTAACAACACCCGTCACGGCATCAGGTAGCGACAGGCATTCCTGCCTGTCCCCATAGAGTACAGACCAAAAGGTCTATGCTCCAATTCCTTCGGTTCCTCTCAAGACATGCCTCGCAGCCTGTCCCAGCTTCGGCGGCTGCGCTGCGCCAACCCTGAAAATGGCTTGGCTCCGGCAATTCTGGAATCAACCCCCGCAGTTTATCTCGGAGCAGATTCGGTGATTCGGCCTCTGCGGCCAAGCCGGGCGCGTCCTCGCCTTCCGCTACCCACCCGCCCGCCTCGCGATCCCATTGCGCCGGAACTTGCTGCCCTTTGCTCCTCCGCTGTCGGTATGCCGACTCCCGCTTCGGTTCCCGGAACGGTTCCGCCCAACCGCCGCTGCCCCGCCAATCAGTTTTTGAACCGAAGCGCGTTATAATGCTGCGGACGGTTCGGTAGAAGAGCTTCTATGGTTGAGTTGATCTGGGATGGAAAATGCCGAGACGCGCCGCAAGGGAGGCAGAAAGTCGCGCTGATGCGGATTGCGAGAGCACCCTACAGAAAAGGGACGATATGAGCAAGAAAATGCGGCGGTGCGAACCCGTGGTGCGGACTTCTGCCGATCTGATGGACGAGAGCATGGCCCGTTTGCGGGAAATCTTTCCAGAGTGTTTCACCGAAGGCCGGGTTGACTTCGACAAGCTGCGCGCAACTCTAGGCGAAGAGGTGGACTCCCGCCCGGAGCGTTACTCCTTCTCGTGGGCGGGAAAGCGCGATGCACTTCGACTCTTGCAAACTCCCAGCCGGGCCACGCTCATCCCTTGCCCCAAGGAATCCGTCAATTTTGACAAGACCAATAATCTCTTTATCGAGGGCGACAATCTGGAGGTCCTGAAACTCCTCTACAAGTCCTACTTTGGCCGGGTCAAGATGATTTATATTGACCCGCCCTACAACACCGGAAACGACTTTATTTATCCTGATAACTTCGCCGACCCGCTCGACACCTACCTGCACTTCACGGGACAGAAGGGCGACGACGGTAACCTGCTCACGAGCAATCCTGAAACCAGCGGACGCTACCATTCTGCGTGGCTTTCGATGATGTATCCGCGCCTCTTTCTTGCGCGCCAGCTTTTGTGCGAGGACGGCGTAATCTTTGTAAGCATTGATGACCATGAGGTGTACAACCTCCGGTTGCTTATGAATAAGGTGTTCGGGGAGGACAACTTTGTCGCGCAACTTGTTTGGGAAAAGGGCCGCAAGAACGACGCCAAGCTGGTGTCTGTCGGGCACGAATACATTTTTGTCTATCTCAGAAATAAGAGCTGCATGACGGAGACCAGAATCATGTGGCGCGAAGCGAAGCCGGGCGCCGATGAAATCCACACGGAGTATCTCCGGCTTCGGCAAGAACACGGTAAGGACAATGAGGCCGTCGAGCGGGGTATCCGGGCGTTCTATGCGAGGCTGCCCAAAACGCACCCTTCAAAGAAGCACTCTCGGTATGGGCGCGTTGATGACAACGGCGTCTGGCGAGACCACGACATGTCCTGGCCTGGCGGTGGCGGACCAACGTACGACGTGATACACCCTGTTACCGGCAAACCATGCGCTGTGCCTGAAGGCGGCTGGCGCTACTCAACCCTGGACAAGATGAATGAAATGATCGGCAATGGAAAAGTCGTCTTCCGTGAGGACCACACCCAACCACCCATACGAAAAACATATTTAGTTCGCGGCAACAACGATGAAGAAGCAGAAGAGATAGAAGCCGATGACATTGGTATTCAAGTAGCTGGTAGCTACTTCTACCGAAGCGCTATTCAGGCCTCTAATGAGTTAATCAAACTCTTCGGGGGCAAAATCTTCGAGAACCCAAAAGACCATGAAGTCCTGGCTCGTTGGATTTCGTATGTCGGCAGTCCACAAAAGGACGACATCGTTCTAGACTTTTTCAGCGGTTCCGGAACGACAGCGCAAGCGGTAGTAGCACTTAACCATGAGGATGGCGGGAATCGCCGCTTCATCTGTGTGCAGCTTCCTGAGCCGACCCCAGAAGGTTCCGAAGCAAGAAAGCAGGGTTACAAGACGATTGCTGACATCGGCAAAGAGCGAATCCGGCGAGTGATTCAGAAGATGAAGAAAGATAGTGCCAGCAAGCTTGACCTCAAGACCCGTGACACCCCCGAAGACTTGGGATTCAAGGTGTTTAAACTTGCCGAATCAAACTACAAGCCGTGGGCCGGTGTCGAAGAGAAGGACTCGGACGAATACGCCAAGACGATGGAGCTTTACACCGACTCCCTTGTGCCGGGCTGGAAGCCGACGAACGTCATGTGGGAAGTAATCGTCAAAGAAGGCTACGGCCTCCACTCGCGCATCAAGCGAATAGCAGAGACTAAGGGCAATACGGTTTATCGTGTGACCGACCCGGACAAGGGCCAGAGTTTCCGTATCTGCCTGGACGATAGGCTTAAAGCTGCCACACTGAAAGCACTCAATTTAGGGAAGGATGAGCTTTTCATTTGTCGGGACAAAGCCCTTGACGATCAAGCTGCTGTGAATTTGGCCCTGCAATGCCGTCTGAAAACGATCTGAGCGATGCCAATGCAATTCCGATTTGACAGCAAGCAAGAATACCAAATCCACGCAATCGAAGCAGTCGCAAACCTGTTTGAGGGACAGCCGCGCATCGAGGCGGACCTGACCTTCGAGTTGGGGTTTGCAGCAGTGGCCAATCGGCTGGATTTGAAAGAAGCCGATCTCCTCAAGAATCTCCAAGCCGTTCAATCGCAGAACCGAATCGCGCCCGCCGATAACGCGCTGGCTTGCATTGAGGAAGGGATCGAAACGGCATCGGGAACTAAAACCGCTCGTTTTCCAAACTTCTCCGTCGAAATGGAGACAGGGACAGGAAAGACTTACGTATATCTGCGGACGGCGCTCGAACTGTACCGTCGCTACGGGCTGCGCAAGTTCATCATCGTCGTTCCTTCCGTAGCGATCCGCGAAGGCGTGCTCAAGACTCTGAAGATAACCGAAATCCACCTGCGTGAGCTTTACGACAACATGCCCTATCGCTACTACGTCTATGACTCGGAAAATCTCTCGCAGGTGCGGCAGTTTGCCCTTTCCGACAGCGTCGAAATGATGGTGATGACGATTGATTCCTTCAATAAAGCATCGAACGTGATTCGTCAGACGACGGACCGGTTGCAAGGCGAAACCCCGATTCATCTTGTCCAGGCGGCGCGGCCTGTGCTCATCCTCGATGAGCCGCAAAACATGGAAAGCGAGCTGCGCGTGAAGGCGCTTTCCGCGCTCGACCCCTTGTTCGCTCTGCGTTTCAGTGCGACCCACCGCAACCCATACAACCTGGTGTATCGGCTGACCCCCTTCCAAGCCTACCGGCAGGGGCTGGTCAAGCGAATCGAAGTCGCATCCGTCGTACAGGCCGACGACGCCAATCAGGCGTTTCTGAGGCTGGAGGCAATCCGATCCCAAAAGAAGACCCTGACCGCACGGCTCGCAGTTCATAAGCTAATGAAAGACGGAACGGTCAAAGAGAGGATCGTAACGATCCGGCCGGCCGATTCGCTGGAAAAAAAGACGGCACGAAAAGAATATGCTGGATTTGAAGTTGAAGAAATCAGTTACGGGAGCGGTTATGTCCGCTTCACGAACGGAGTGGAGTTGAAAGTGGGTGAATCCTTAGGGGCGGATAAGGAAGCCGTCTTCGAGGCACAGCTCCAGTACACTGTCGAAGAGCACTTTCGGAAACAACAGCGATTGAAAAGCAGAGGCATCAAGGTGCTTTCCCTCGTTTTTATTGACCGGGTGGACAACTACAGTCGCGCGGACGGAATTATCCGGAGTCTTTTCGCGAAAGTGTTCAACGCGGCCAAGAGCAAAAGTGCCGACTGGAAAGACATAGACCCCGAGCAGGTTCAGGCGGCTTACTTCGCCCAGAAGCGGCGCAAGGGTGGCATCGTGGAGGTCAAGGATTCGTTTTCTGGAAAATCTGCGGAGGACGAGAAGGCCTACGACTTGATTATGAGAGACAAAGAGCGCCTGCTATCGTTCGACGAGCCGAGGGCGTTCATTTTTTCACATTCGGCCTTGCGGGAGGGATGGGATAATCCAAACGTCTTTCAAATCTGCACGCTCAATCAGACCGCTTCCGAAATGAAAAAAAGGCAGGAGATTGGCCGAGGCGTGCGTCTCGCCGTGGACCAGCAAGGCGAGCGTGTCCGAGAGGAGAAGGTCAACGTTCTTACCGTGGTGGCGAATCAAAGTTACGAGCAATACGTTGAGCGGTTGCAGGCAGAGATCGAGGAAGATTACGGCCAGGAAGGCCTGCCTCCCAAACCCGCGAACGCCAGGAAAAGAGGTGTGGCTAAGCTGCGGAAGAATTATGTCCTTAAGCCGGAGTTCAAGCAATTGTGGGAGCGTATCAAGCACAAGACGCGCTATGCAGTGAAAATCGACACCGAAAGGCTGCTGGCTGACGTTGCCGAACAACTCGACCGGGAAGAAATCCGGCACCCGCGAGTCACCATCATGAAGGTGGAATTAGATGTTAGCCGGAAGGATACGTTCGAAGCACTGCCAATGAGTGGGGCGAAAACTGTTTTGGACCTCGCTGGGCGCTACCCTTTGCCGAATCTGGTCGAAATGATGGCGCATCTGATGGAACATACTTCGCCGCCAGTCCGCCTGACGCGCGCAACGCTCTTGGAGGTATTCAGGCGCAGCAAGAACAGCAATGCCGCGACGTACAATCCGAGCGAATTTGCAACCGTGGCTGTTCGGGTTATCAAGGACAAACTCGCCGACCACCTAGTCGAGGGTATCCAGTATGAGAAGCTCAATGAATGGTATGAAATGACGCAGCTCGAAACCGAGATCGAAAGTTGGATGGATTATTTGGTTCCGGCGAATCGTTCGGTATATGACCACGTCGTTTACGAATCGGAGATCGAGCGTAATTTCGTGGCTGGGCTCGAAAAGATGAGAGCAGTCAGATTGTATCTGAAACTTCCAAGCTGGTTCACCGTGGATACTCCCGTTGGGAAGTACAACCCGGACTGGGCTGTTGTAATGGAAGATCGAGACGCGCACGGAGAGCCCACGGGCAACCCTTTGCTCTATCTGGTTCGTGAAACCAAAGGAGAAAATTGGAACACCGACCTTCGCCCGGACGAACGGCGCAAGATTCATTGCGGCAAGCGGCACTTTCAGGATGCGCTGGGAGTTGATTACAAGGTTGTAACCGAAGCGCGTGAGTTGCCTTGAATATTGCTTTTCGGACTGAGCGGACTTTTTTGGTAATCCGGCGCGTGCTCCTCCCCCGCTGCTTGTCCTATACTCCCACCGAAAGGCCAAGCTCTTGGCAGTGATCCGCGACCCTTGATGGCAGGAGTCGAAGTGGAACAAGAATTGAATCCCTGGGAGTCGCAGTCGGCGCTGTTCGATCAAGCGGTCCGCAGTCTGAAGCTGGATGCAGGCCTGGTAAAGATCCTCCGCTCTCCCAGTCGCGAAATTATCGTGCACATTCCGGTGCAGATGGACTCAGGTGAACTGGAGGTGTTCACCGGCTACCGGGTGCAGCACTCCATCGCTCGCGGTCCCGCCAAAGGAGGCATCCGCTACTCCCCCGACGTCACCCTGGACGAGGTGCGCGCCCTGGCTTCCTGGATGACCTGGAAGTGTGCCGTGGTGAATATCCCCTTCGGGGGAGCCAAAGGCGGCGTTATCTGCGATCCGGCCAAGCTCTCTCGGTCGGAACTGGAGAAGCTCACCCGCCGCTACACGGCTGAACTGATCGATTACCTGGGCCCGGAGCGGGATGTGCCCGCCCCGGACGTGAACACCGATGAACAAGTCATGGCATGGATTATGGACACCTACTCCATGAACGTGCGGCACACCACCACCGCCGTCGTCACCGGCAAACCCCTGGACATCGGCGGCTCGCGGGGAAGACATGAAGCCACCGGGCGCGGCTGCATGGTGATATGCAATGAGGCGCTCAAGAAGTTTAAGATGGCGCGCGACCGCACCCGGGTCATCATCCAGGGATTCGGCAATGTGGGGTCGCAGGCGGCCCGGCACCTCTATCAGGAGGAATACTGCGTGGTGGGAATCGCCGAATGGGATGGCGGCGTTTACAACTCTCGTGGCCTGGATATTATTGCCCTGATGGAGTACCGCAAGGAGAACGGAACCATCGTGGGCTTTCCCGGCGGCGAGCCGGCGGACCCCCAGGAGTTGCTGCTCGCCGACTGCGACATCTTGCTGCCTGCCGCCACCGAGAACCAGATCACCAGCCGCAACGCCGACCGGGTGAAGGCCCGAATCCTCTGCGAGGGCGCCAACGGCCCTACTACCTTTGCTGCCGACGAGATATTGCAGCAAAAGGGGGTCTTTGTAATCCCCGATATTTTGGCGAACGCCGGCGGGGTGACGGTTTCCTACTTTGAGCCGGAATTAGTTTTTTGGCCCTCCGACTCGTGAGTATAAACCCGTTGGCCTTCAACTGAGCACTTCCAGCCCAATATTTTCTCCGAGATACTGCCAGCGGCTTCCAGCCGCTCTTTCCGAGTCCCCAAAAACCCATCGCCTCGGCTTCCAGAACCAGCTTTTTCAGACACCCCTCCATTCCCGGGGGATATCGGAATCATTTTATTGGGTGCCGCAGGCTAGGCTATCCCGACGGAAGCGACAGCCCATTTATCCGCCCCAGCATGCTGGCAAACAGCCGCCGAGTCAGATGGCTCTCTGCCAGCAATAGCCAATAGTAGCGGGCATGCTTAATCAGGCGTCCTCCGGTTTTCACCAACCGCTGCTGCAAGCTCGTCAAGGACCAGTTCCCGATTCTCTGTGGCAGCACCAGTCGCCGCCACAGATTTCCCAGATTATAGGCAATGATGGTCAGCCACAGCCGTACCTCGTTGGACCGGAACCGATGGCAACTGAGCCGCGTCATCTTCACCGCCTGCTTGCCTTCCTTAATCCACTGCTCTGCTGTCCCTCGCTTATTATAGAACCGCACCACCGCTCGACTCGGAAGCGTCAGGTTCGTCACAATGAACCCCACTCGCGGGAACAACTCCCCCGGATGATGTTCTACCTTGGCTACCACCCGTCGGGCCGTCTTCCAACTCTCGGCTTGGTACAGAAACCCCTTGTACTCCACCAACGGCTTCTGGCCCGGCCTTCCTACCGGACGTTTCAGCAACTCCTCGATGTCCCGCTGGAGGTTCTCGTTGGAAGGGATGCGGATGGCATACTTCACACCCCGCTTCTCCAACGCCTCGTAAATCTCCGGCTTCGCAAAGGCCGCGTCGGCACGAAATACCACCTCCTTGCCCCGCTTCTGCTGCCGCTCGATCTCCGGCAGGAGAAGTTCTTCCCATTCCTCGGCGCTGTGGACGTTGCCCGGTCGCAATTTGGCAGCCAGACAGTCGCCGTCTCGATTGAATAACAGCAGGGGGTGATAGCAGGTGGACTCGAAGTGCCCGTTGTAGGCGCTATTCTCCTGCTCCCCGTAGACCGGAATCTCGGTCGAATCCATGTCCAGCACAGTTCGGTAGTGCGAATGGATTGCTTCTGCTCTGCCGATCAGTTCCCGGTTCACCCGTGCCAGCCCTGCGAAGTTCCCTTCCTCAGCCAGCATCTCCGTCTCGAAGGTCTGCAACCGAGAAGTCAGAGCCGCCCCTCGATCCCAAATCTTCTCCGAACCGATCAGCCGCAACGCCGGGTCCTGAGATAGCCGCTCGGCATCGTTCACATCCTCGTATCCAGCCAGACGGCTGTAGACCGACTGTCGAAGTAGGTCCGCAAAAGACAACCGCGCATTGTTTGCCCGAGAGTCGGTCAAGTGCTGTTCGACGAGTTCATCGAATCCCAATCGCTCGTCCAGCTCTCGCACCAGAATCAGCCCACCGTTGGATGTCACTCGCGATCCTTGAAAGGCAACCCGCAAAAACCGGTTGAATGACAGTTGAAATGCCTGTTTTTGGCTCTCACCCATTAGGTATACACCTCCGGAATGCAATGTTGATGCTGGAACCCGCATCAATATTGATGTTGGAGGTTAGTCGAGGGTTGCTTCTACGATTTCAAACGGGAAATGCGGGTTGAGTGGGTGCAAGACCGCCAGGGCTATTTCTGGACCCTGCCGCAGGTGCGAGAGCGCATGGACCATCTCATGTGCTGCGGCTTCTACGACGTCATGACTCATGCGGAACGGCACAAGGTCCGGCCACGCATCGCTGCCTATATGCTGGCCATCGAGCGGGTTGCCTTCGCCATCCGCCTGCGGGGAATCTACGCCTAGCCGGGTTCTCGCAGTCAGCGACAGGCATTCCTACCTGTCCTACTGCGCGTGCAGGCCGGTAGGCCTGTAGGTAGGGTAGGCATTCCTGCCTGCCTTGGAGAGAGTACAGGTCAAACGACCTGTGCTCTGAGGACAGGAGGAAACACCTGTCCTGCTGGGCACCCAGCCGACAGGTAGCGACAGGCATTCCTACCTGTCCTACTGCGCGTGCAGGCCGGTAGGCCTGTAGGTAGGGTAGGCATTCCTGCCTGCCTTGGAGAGAGTACAGGTCAAACGACCTGTGCTCTAAGGACAGGAGGAAACACCTGCTCTATTGGGCACCCAGCCGACAGGTAGCAACAGGCATTCTTGCCTGTCCTACTGCGCGCGCAGGCCGGTAGGCCTGTGCGCTGCCTGCCTTCCACAAAATGGGCGCGGAAAATGGAGGAAACTGCGCGGCGAGGTGTCGGCAGATGGGGAAAATCGATCCGGTCGTAACTCCGCCCTTTCTTTTCGTGTACGGAACGCTCATGCAGGTGTTTGATTCGCTCGAGAACTGGCAGAGCAGAGTCCGGGCGGAGTTCATCGGTCGGGGCAAAATCCAGGGGAGACTGTACGATTTAGGCCGGTATCCGGGGGCCATCCGCGCTGCTTCCGAGCATCTCGTAAGAGGCGAGGTCTATAAACTCAGGAACCCGGCAAATGCTCTAGACATCTTGGCCCGCATTTCCAGTTTGAAATCGTAGAAGCAACCATCGACTAACCTCCAACATCAATATTGATGCTGGTTCCAGCGTCAATATTGCCTTCTGGAGGTGTAAACCTAATGGGTGAGAGCCAAAAACAGGGATTTCAGCTGTCGTTCAACCGGTTTCTGCGGGTCGCTTTTCAGGGATCGCGGGTGACTTCCAACGGTGGACTGATTCTGGTGCGCGAGTTGGACGAGCGATTGGGATTCGGAGACCTCATCGAACAACACCTGACGGACTCTAGAGCAAACAATGCGCGGTTTTCTTTTGCAGACCTTCTACGGCAGTCCGTGTACAGTCGCCTGGCTGGGTACGAGGACGTGAACGATGCCGAGCAACTCTCACGAGATCCGACCTTCCGGCTAATCGGTTCCGAGAAGATCTGGGATCGAGGGGCAGCACTGCCGTCCCGGTTGCAAACCTTCGAGACGGAACTTCTGGCTGAGGAGGAAAACTTCGCGGGGCTGGCACGGGTGAACCGAGAGCTGATCGGCAGGGCAGAAGCAATCGATTCGCCGCACCGAACAGTGCTGGACATGGACTCGACCGAGATTCCGGTCTACGGCGAACAGGAGAATAGCGCCTACAACGGGCATTTCGAGTCGAGCTGCTATCACCCGTTGTTGCTGTTCAATCGCGAGGGTGACTGTTTGGCGGCCAAGCTGCGACCCGGTAACGTCCACAGCGCCGATGACTGGGAAGAACTTCTCCTGCCGGAGATCGAGCGGCAGCAGAAGCTGGGCAAGGAAGTAGTGTTTCGTGCCGACGCGGCCTTTGCCAAACCGGAGATCTACGAGGCTCTGGAGGAGCGGGAGGTAAAGTACGCCATCCGCATCCCGGCCAACGATAGCCTACAGCGGGACATTGAGGAGTTGCTGACTCGGCCGGTGGGAAGACCCAGTGTGAAGCCGTTGGTGGAGTACAAGGGCTTTCTCTATCAAGCAGCGAGTTGGGGTAAGGCGAGACGGGTCGTTGCCAAGGTGGAACATCACCAGGGAGAGCTGTTCCCGCGAGTGGGATTCATCGTGACGAACTTGACTCTGCCAAGTCGGGCGGAGGTGCGGTTTTACAACAAGCGCGGTACGGCCGAGCAGTGGATCAAGGAAGGCAAACAGGCGGTGAAGATGACGCGGCTCAGTTGTCACCGGTTCCGGTCGAACGAGGTCCGGCTGTGGCTCACCATCATTGCCTATAATCTCGGCAACCTATGGCGGCGACTGGTTCTGCCACAGAGAATCGGAAACTGGTCCTTGACGAGCTTGCAGCAGCGGTTGGTGAAAACCGGAGGACGCCTAATTAAGCATGCCCGCTACTATTGGCTATTGCTGGCAGAGAGCCATCTGACTCGGCGGCTGTTTGCCAGCATGCTGGGGCGGATAAATGGGCTGTCGCTTCCGTCGGGATAGCCTAGCCTGCGGCACCCCATAAAATGATTCCGATTTTAAAGACTTCAGACAGGAGAAGGAACATGAGATCCTATCGAATTCTGTTTGGCCTGTCGCTTGTGATTGGAACAATGGTGGCCATCGGGTGCCAGCGAAGTGGTTCATCAGACCGCGCAGCTTCTGAAATGGGCACCGAAGATCTTCCGCAAGATGTCTTTCAGGATTCGCTCAACCGCCTTCCGTTGATCGAGAGGGAAGAACTGGACGAGGCCAATCGGAAAGCATACGACCAAGCCGTTGAATCGCCCGATGGAATCCGGGGAGTGGATGGAATACGGCTTCACGCCTCAGGGGCAGATGTCCGGTACGATTCTCCTCTTGGCCATCGCTTGACTGAGTTAGCAATCAATACAAATGCTGCAGAAACGGATCAGCCGTATGAGTGGACGCTCCATGCTGAGGAAGGGCTTCGGCAAGGTCTGGAAAAGGAAATCGTCGACGTCCTGAGATTCAAGGAGCCTCTTATAGGACAGGTCAAGGGACTAGGCGAAACGGAAGCTGCCATTATCCAACTAGGCCGCGAAGCGGTTACAAGACATAAAGTGACCCCGGAAACCTATGCGCGTGCCTTGAAAGCTTTGGGAAAGGCCAACCTAGTGGATATAGTTACATTAATGGCCCGATACTCAGGGACCTCAGTGAGACTCACCGTAGTGAATCAACATTTGCCTCTGGACTGGAAGCACATCGTTCCTCTTCAGCTTCCTTACAGATGGGAAGACGCGTCTCCTCCTGATATTCATCCGGAGTCTAGGAGCCGTCTGCCTTTGATCAAAGTCCCGCAGCCGCCATCCAATCCTGATCGTCCCAGGCTGGCCCCTTGGGGTACGGGTCCGAACCAAATATCCCTCCACAGCGGTGGTGCCAAGTTCCTTGAACTTATCGAAGCAGACCTTGGACGAAGGCTGATGGAACTAGCGATCCTCATAACAGCCCGCGAATTGAACCAACAATACTTGTGGACGATGCACGAATTGGAAGCCGCCAAGCTAGGCCTGGAGCATTACATAATAGACGTTGTAAGGGACCGCAAGCCTCTGACAGGCTTGGGTGAAAAAGAAGCGGCGATTATTCAGTTGGGTCGCGAGGTTTTTGGGAAGCATTTAGTGACTCCGGAAACCTACGCGAATGTGGTGAAACTTTTTGGCGAGAGGAATGTAGTTGACCTGGCGGGTCTGATGGCGGTTCAAGCAGGAGATGCTCTGATTCTGACGGTTTTCGATCAGCATTTACCGCCCGGTCAGAAGCCGCTGCTGACGATGCCGTAGTGTGTTTGATTTCAGCAGAAATGGGAGCGATTTGAGACGGACCGTAGACTACACGGTTTGAGGTTCGGTTCACCCCTTGGATCATTAAATTCTATGCTGGGCGTTCTGGTACACGGAGATAATCATTTTATCGTCCGCGGGCCACTGCCGGATCGAGCAACGGCACTGGCACTAGTTCGACATTGGTCTGTCATTCAAATCGGAGCAACTACGCCGGCCGCTCTTGAGCAATGGCGCATCAGTACACGGGAGTTCCGAGAGAACCTTACATGGGCGGTGGTTGTGCCAGGAGATGGAGACGTAAGCCGTGCTGTGGCCCGGTTACTCGAGGAGTTGTCATTGCGAGGAATAGCGATCCACAATTCTGGATTGGACAACTGGTAGCTGCGGATAGCAGCTAACCCAATGCCAGCGAACCTTTCTTTGAGCGGGCAGAAACGTTCGAGGAGCTTCATGACTTCTTGACCCGCATTTCCCGTTTGAAATCGTAGAAGCAACCCTCGACTAACCTCCAACATCAATATTGATGCGGGTTCCAGCATCAACATTGCATTCCGGAGGTGTATACCTAATGGGTGAGAGCCAAAAACAGGCATTTCAACTGTCATTCAACCGGTTTTTGCGGGTTGCCTTTCAAGGATCGCGAGTGACATCCAACGGTGGGCTGATTCTGGTGCGAGAGCTGGACGAGCGATTGGGATTCGATGAACTCGTCGAACAGCACTTGACCGACTCTCGGGCAAACAATGCGCGGTTGTCTTTTGCGGACCTACTTCGACAGTCGGTCTACAGCCGTCTGGCTGGATACGAGGATGTGAACGATGCCGAGCGGCTATCTCAGGACCCGGCGTTGCGGCTGATCGGTTCGGAGAAGATTTGGGATCGAGGGGCGGCTCTGACTTCTCGGTTGCAGACCTTCGAGACGGAGATGCTGGCTGAGGAAGGGAACTTCGCAGGGCTGGCACGGGTGAACCGGGAACTGATCGGCAGAGCAGAAGCAATCCATTCGCACTACCGAACTGTGCTGGACATGGATTCGACCGAGATTCCGGTCTACGGGGAGCAGGAGAATAGCGCCTACAACGGGCACTTCGAGTCCACCTGCTATCACCCCCTGCTGTTATTCAATCGAGACGGCGACTGTCTGGCTGCCAAATTGCGACCGGGCAACGTCCACAGCGCCGAGGAATGGGAAGAACTTCTCCTGCCGGAGATCGAGCGGCAGCAGAAGCGGGGCAAGGAGGTGGTATTTCGTGCCGACGCGGCCTTTGCGAAGCCGGAGATTTACGAGGCGTTGGAGAAGCGGGGTGTGAAGTATGCCATCCGCATCCCTTCCAACGAGAACCTCCAGCGGGACATCGAGGAGTTGCTGAAACGTCCGGTAGGAAGGCCGGGCCAGAAGCCGTTGGTGGAGTACAAGGGGTTTCTGTACCAAGCCGAGAGTTGGAAGACGGCCCGACGGGTGGTAGCCAAGGTAGAACATCATCCGGGGGAGTTGTTCCCGCGAGTGGGGTTCATTGTGACGAACCTGACGCTTCCGAGTCGAGCGGTGGTGCGGTTCTATAATAAGCGAGGGACAGCAGAGCAGTGGATTAAGGAAGGCAAGCAGGCGGTGAAGATGACGCGGCTCAGTTGCCATCGGTTCCGGTCCAACGAGGTACGGCTGTGGCTGACCATCATTGCCTATAATCTGGGAAATCTGTGGCGGCGACTGGTGCTGCCACAGAGAATCGGGAACTGGTCCTTGACGAGCTTGCAGCAGCGGTTGGTGAAAACCGGAGGACGCCTGATTAAGCATGCCCGCTACTATTGGCTATTGCTGGCAGAGAGCCATCTGACTCGGCGGCTGTTTGCCAGCATGCTGGGGCGGATAAATGGGCTGTCGCTTCCGTCGGGATAGCCTAGCCTGCGGCACCCAATAAAATGATTCCGATATCCCCCGGGAATGGAGGGGTGTCTGAAAAAGCTGGTTCTGGAAGCCGAGGCGATGGGTTTTTGGGGACTCGGAAAGAGCGGCTGGAAGCCGCTGGCAGTATCTCGGAGAAAATATTGGGCTGGAAGTGCTCAGTTGAAGGCCAACGGGTTTATACTCACGAGTCGGAGGGCCAAAAAACTAATTCCGGCTTGGATAAATATGAAGGGTTTTTCCCGTTGCATCCGGAAAGAAGTTCGTTTGTTCGCGCTGTAACGTCTGTGGTCATGGATGACGGACGGGAAAAAGAAGCCTGGGTTTACTTCTATAACGGACCGGTGGATGAGAGTAAACTGATTGCGGGCGGAGACTATCGGAGCAAATCAAAACAGCGGTTCGCGGGCACGCGCCGCGTTGGCTGAGGCGGGATCACACAGGAGTGGATGCAATGACATTGGTGCTGAACAACGAGGAAGTCGAACGACTGCTGCCCATCGAGGTGGCCATGGATGTGCAAGAACCGGCCTATCGCGACTTGGTCTCGGGCGAGGCGATCTCGCCCGTCCGGCGTGACATGCTCATCCCGTTGCCCGGTGCGGAGAAGAGCGTCTATGAGTTCAAGTCCATGCCGTCCGTTTACCCCAGGAAGAAGGTGGCCGTGTGGCGGGTCAACTCCGATTTTCTCACCTGGCACAACCGGGCCGGAACCGTGCGCCGGGAGAAAGTACCCAGGGCGCCGGGGAATCGCCACGTGGGGCTGGTCTTGCTCTTCAGCATGGAGACCGGCGAGCTGATCTCGGTCTTCCCCGACGGGGTGATCCAGCGCTTGCGCGTGGGAGCGGCCAACGGCATCGCCGCCAAGCGGCTGGCTAGAGAGGATGCCTCCACGATCGGCCTGCTCGGCTCCGGTTGGCAGGCCGGGGCGCAGTTGCTGGCCCTCTGCGCGGCGCGACCCATTCAGCGCGTCCGGGTTTACAGTCCCAACGAAGAGCATCGCCAAAAATTCGCCCAGGAGTGGTCCCAGCGGCTGCGGCTGCCGGTCGAGCCGGTTGCCTCGGGCCGCGAGGCCGTGCAGGGGGCGGAGATCGCCGTCTGCGCCACCAACTCCGCCCAGCCGGTGTTTAAGCAGGAGTGGATGGAGCCGGGAATGTTTCTTACCTCGATCCGTGCCTTTGAGCTGGATCGGGGGACGCTCCAGGGCGTCGATATCCTGGTGATTCACAGCCGGGAGTCTGAGCCGCTCAGCTACGTCAGCAGGGGAGAACGTAGCGCCGTGCCGGAGCTTGCCGGCGGCGGAGCCAAAGCAAAAGGCGGCGTCGTGGAGTGGGGTGAGCTGCCGAATCTGGGAGAGCTGCTGGTCGGCAAGGTAGCCGCGCGCAGCAACCCCCGGCAGGTCACCTGTTTTGTCAACAACATTGGACTGAGTTTGCAGTTTGCTGCCTGCGGAATGGCCGTCTATGAGCGTGCCCGGGAGCAGGGCGTAGGAAGGGAAGTGCCGGGCGAGTGGTTCACGGAGAAAGAGCATCCGTAACCGCCGAAAGACCCGCAACAAGTAGCGACAGGCATCCTGCCTGTTGGCGATCGAATGGCGGCTTCGGTGGCTTTCGCGCGCTCGGAAGTTCTCCCTGGCTTTCCCTTTTCCTCCTGGCGGTTCGGATGAAACTTCCCGCCAAGCCTCTTCCGGGGGTGCCCCGATACGCGACGCCGCAGGAGCGATACCTGAATGAGCGATAAGGTAAACGGATGAGCAATAAGATGAGCAATAAGACGTTGCGCGGTGCATGGCGCAGTGCATGGATGGACGAGCGGCTCAACCAACAGATGCCCATCTCCATCAGCAAGCTGACCCCGCTCACTTTCCTGGAACGCAGCGCGGTGGTCTTTGCAGACAAGACAGCGGTGCGTTACGGAGACCGGCAATGGAGCTACGCGGAATTACGCCGCCGGGCTCACCGCCTGGCGGGGGCGCTCCGCAACGCCGGCGTCCAGCCGGGAGACCGTGTCGCGTGTCTGCTGCCCAATACGCCGCCGTTGCTCGAAGCCCACTTTGGGGTGCCGCTGGCGGGAGCCGTTTTGGTGGCCGTCAACACCCGCCTGAAAGGGGCCGAAATTGCTTATATTCTGGATCACTCCGAAGCCAAAATCTTGATTGTGGATTCGGAACTGGCCTCTGTGATCTCTCCCTTCGCGGCTCAGCTAGGCTCGACCAAGAAATTTGTGATTGTCCGGGATACCCAGCCGGAATCTCTTCTCCAGGGGGAAGACTACGAGGATTTCCTGAGCCGGGGCAGGGAAGAGTTTGAGGACTTTCGGCTGCATGAGGAGAACGATGTCATCTCCGTGAACTATACCAGCGGCACCACCGGCCGGCCCAAGGGAGTCATGTACACGCATCGCGGAGCCTACCTGAATGCCCTGGGAGTCAGCGAGATGCTGGAGATTCAGGACAGCAGCAACTATCTCTGGATTGTCCCCATGTTCCACTGCAATGGATGGTGTTTTACCTGGGGCGCCACCGCTATGGGAGCAACCCACGTTTGCTTGCGCAAGCCGGAGCCCGAGAAGATGCTTCAGGCCATTGGCAAGCATCGCGTGACGAACTTTTGCTGCGCGCCGACCATCCTGAGTTCGCTGCTGCACCATCCGGCATCGGAGAATTTTCGGCTGCAGAATCCTCTGCGAGTGGCCCTGGGCGGGGCTCCCCCCTCGCCGGCTTTGATCCGCGAAGCAGGGAAGTTTGGAATCGACGTCCTGCATCTCTATGGTCTCACCGAGACCTACGGTCCCTTCACGTTCTGTGAATGGCGCCAGGAGTGGGATGAAAAGGAACTGGCGGACCGGGCGCGAATGAAATCGCTGCAAGGCGTGCCCCATGTCCTCGCGGGAACCAGCATGAGGGTGGTGGACGAACAGATGCAGGATGTGCCGGCGGACGGGCAGGTGCTGGGTGAGGTTGTCATGCGCGGGAACATCCTCATGAAGGGCTATTTCAAGGACCCTGGGGCCACCGAGACCGCCTTTCGCGGCGGGTGGTTCCACAGCGGCGACCTGGCCGTGATGCATCCCTCCGGCTACATTGAGATACGGGACCGCAAGAAGGACGTCATTATCAGCGGCGGAGAGAACATCTCCACGCAGGAGGTCGAGAAGACGGTCTGCGAGCATCCCGACGTGCTGGAAGCGGCCGTGGTGGCGGTTCCCGATGAGAAGTGGGGAGAGGTCCCCAAGGCCTTTGTCACCCTCAAGCCCAAGCGCCAGGCGAGCGCCAAGGACATTGTTGATTTCTGTCGGCAGCGGCTGGCCCACTTCAAGTGTCCCAAGGATGTCGTCTTTGGGCCGTTACCAAAAACCTCCACCGGCAAGATCAAGAAGTTTGAAATCCGGGAAAAAGAATGGGCGGGCTACGAAAAGCGGGTGCATTGAACTGTGCGGTCCAAATGCTGGAATCCCGCAAGCAAGAAACCTGTGGAGGCGGGAAGGGAATGGTGATTTGCCATCCCCTGCCGAATACTAGGAGAAACCAATGCTCTACAAGCTCGAACGTGAGAATCCGGAGAGAAGCGAAAGGGTTGAAATTAGAAACCCGGCACATTTTGGTCTCAAAGAAAAGGATATTGAAGATTTCTTAAAATCACGCCTAGCTGAAATTGTTTCAGAAGATCATCTCATGTTGATCGGACAAGAGCGTTCTCGCCAAGAAGAAGCTGATCTTCTTGCGCTCGACAAAAAGGGAACTCTTTATATATTCGAATTGAAGAGATGGGAATCTAACTCAGAGAACATTCTTCAGGTAATGAGATACGGGCAGATTTTCGGTAGGTATTCCTATGGTGAATTGGGGGATTTAGCAAAAAGACAGCAAAAACTCGAAGGATCTCTAAAGGAAAAACACAAAGAGTATTTTGTACTTGAAAAGGTTCTGGAAGAATCGCAATTCAATCAGGATCAAGTATTTGTGCTGGTCACAAACGGTATAGATGCTGATACCATTTCAGCAGTTGATTTCTGGTCCAGGAAATGCATTCGAATTGAATGTTGTCCCTATCGGATATATGATATAGGTGGCACACCGTATATTCAGTTTGATACCTTCAACCCTGACGGTAAGGTAATCCCTGAAGAAAATACCCAGTACTTTGTTGTCAATACCAATAAGACGTATATGGAAAATGCTTGGATGGATATGCTTGGCAACCTTAAGCCGGAATTAGTTTTTTGGCCCTCCGACTCGTGAGTATAAACCCGTTGGCCTTCAACTGAGCACTTCCAGCCCAATATTTTCTCCGAGATACTGCCAGCGGCTTCCAGCCGCTCTTTCCGAGTCCCCAAAAACCCATCGCCTCGGCTTCCAGAACCAGCTTTTTCAGACACCCCTCCATTCCCGGGGGATATCGGAATCATTTTATTGGGTGCCGCAGGCTAGGCTATCCCGACGGAAGCGACAGCCCATTTATCCGCCCCAGCATGCTGGCAAACAGCCGCCGAGTCAGATGGCTCTCTGCCAGCAATAGCCAATAGTAGCGGGCATGCTTAATCAGGCGTCCTCCGGTTTTCACCAACCGCTGCTGCAAGCTCGTCAAGGACCAGTTCCCGATTCTCTGTGGCAGCACCAGTCGCCGCCACAGATTTCCCAGATTATAGGCAATGATGGTCAGCCACAGCCGTACCTCGTTGGACCGGAACCGATGGCAACTGAGCCGCGTCATCTTCACCGCCTGCTTGCCTTCCTTAATCCACTGCTCTGCTGTCCCTCGCTTATTATAGAACCGCACCACCGCTCGACTCGGAAGCGTCAGGTTCGTCACAATGAACCCCACTCGCGGGAACAACTCCCCCGGATGATGTTCTACCTTGGCTACCACCCGTCGGGCCGTCTTCCAACTCTCGGCTTGGTACAGAAACCCCTTGTACTCCACCAACGGCTTCTGGCCCGGCCTTCCTACCGGACGTTTCAGCAACTCCTCGATGTCCCGCTGGAGGTTCTCGTTGGAAGGGATGCGGATGGCATACTTCACACCCCGCTTCTCCAACGCCTCGTAAATCTCCGGCTTCGCAAAGGCCGCGTCGGCACGAAATACCACCTCCTTGCCCCGCTTCTGCTGCCGCTCGATCTCCGGCAGGAGAAGTTCTTCCCATTCCTCGGCGCTGTGGACGTTGCCCGGTCGCAATTTGGCAGCCAGACAGTCGCCGTCTCGATTGAATAACAGCAGGGGGTGATAGCAGGTGGACTCGAAGTGCCCGTTGTAGGCGCTATTCTCCTGCTCCCCGTAGACCGGAATCTCGGTCGAATCCATGTCCAGCACAGTTCGGTAGTGCGAATGGATTGCTTCTGCTCTGCCGATCAGTTCCCGGTTCACCCGTGCCAGCCCTGCGAAGTTCCCTTCCTCAGCCAGCATCTCCGTCTCGAAGGTCTGCAACCGAGAAGTCAGAGCCGCCCCTCGATCCCAAATCTTCTCCGAACCGATCAGCCGCAACGCCGGGTCCTGAGATAGCCGCTCGGCATCGTTCACATCCTCGTATCCAGCCAGACGGCTGTAGACCGACTGTCGAAGTAGGTCCGCAAAAGACAACCGCGCATTGTTTGCCCGAGAGTCGGTCAAGTGCTGTTCGACGAGTTCATCGAATCCCAATCGCTCGTCCAGCTCTCGCACCAGAATCAGCCCACCGTTGGATGTCACTCGCGATCCTTGAAAGGCAACCCGCAAAAACCGGTTGAATGACAGTTGAAATGCCTGTTTTTGGCTCTCACCCATTAGGTATACACCTCCGGAATGCAATGTTGATGCTGGAACCCGCATCAATATTGATGTTGGAGGTTAGTCGAGGGTTGCTTCTACGATTTCAAACGGGAAATGCGGGTTAAGATAGGTAAAGCTTCGGCTTATTACGACCGCAAACATTCTATTTGTATACCGCAAGGTTCAGTTGTGTATCTTTACCACACACAGACTGGCGTCATTGCCAAAGGTATTACAACTGCGACACATAAAAAAACAAACTATGACGGTGATGAAGATGCGGAATTCTACGTTCCGTTAGATTATGACTGGGCCTTGGAAGAAAAAGAATGGGCTAGGAAAGCACCAGCTGCATGGGAGATTAACAAAAAATTGAATACCAGCCACCGATTTAGACAAACGGTGTTTATGATCACCAAGAGCATGGCCGAAGCAATCGACTCCATTGCTACAGAGAAAAGAGAGAAGAAGATACCCTCAGCTGGATAGGTAACTTGGGATGTAGCCACCACCGTGTGTCGGCCCTGGCTATTGCACGTCATTAGGTGCCTCGAAATTTTTCCCGCTACGCTTCACCCCTTCAGCACGCCCATCGGCGCCAGGCGGGCGGCTTTGCGGGCGAGGCCGGCTTGGTGGACGACCTCGACTACCTCATCCACGTCCTTATAGGCTTCGGGAATTTCCTCCAGAATTCCATTGCGGCTCTGACCAGACCGATATTTTGTACCAGTGCCAGTGAGAGAGTTATATCACAGTCCGGGGCTGTGAAACTGGTTTTAAAACTAAGACAGGGTTATAGGCCCCCGGCGCCGGGGGCCTATAACCGAGTGCCGAGTGCGGCCTCACCGTGTTGTATTCCTTCCTCCATCCCTGGATCACAATCTGGGCCTCTTTCAACGAGTAGAAAATCTCTCCATTCAGGCACTCATCTCGTAACTTCCCGTTAAAACTTTCGCAAAATCCGTTCTCCCAGGGACTGCCCGGTTCGATATATAGCGTCCTCGTCCCCACCTTTGCCAGCCACTGGCGCAGCTGTTTGGCGATAAACTCTGGCCCGTTATCGGAACGAATGTGTTCCGGAACCCCTCGCCACAACATCACCTCCGACAAGGTCTCAATCACCTGCCGGCTCCCCATCCTCCGCTCTACCGGTAGCGCCAGACATTCTCGCGTATATTCATCAATCAGCGTCAGTATCCGTACCCTTCTCCCATCCTCGGTTCTGTCGCTGACAAAGTCATAGCTCCATAGGTGGTTGCGCCGCTCCGGCCTCAGCCGTATACAGGAACCGTCGTTCAGCCACAGCCGTCTTCGCGGCCTTTGTTTTTGCGGCACTTTCAGCCCCTCTCGCCGCCAGATCCGCTGGACCCGATCCTTACCCACCTGCCAGCCTGCCCTTCGCAGCAGCGCCGTAATCCTCCGGTAGCCATAGCGGCCGTAGTTCGCTGCCAAGGCAATGATGGCCTGTGTCAGTGCATCCTCGTCCAGCCGATGCATCGGTTCATATCGTTGCGTTCCTCTCCATTGCCCCAGCAGCCGGCAGGCATGCCGCTCACTCATCCCATATCCTTGCTCGGCACGCTCCACCGCACAACACCGCCGCTCAGGGCTCAGAAGTTTCCCTGGGCCACCTCCCGCAGCACCTGCTTCTCCAGCGACAACTCTGCCACCACCCGCTTCAGTGGTGCATTCTCCTTCTCCAATTCCTTCAGCCGTTTGGCCTGCTCTAATTTTAGTCCTCCGTACTCCTTCCGCCACCGATAGAACGTCTGGGTGTGAATTCCTGCTTCCTGGCAGGCTTGGGGCACCGTCTTCCCATTCGCCATCTGCACTTCGATCTGCCGTAGGACCGTTACGATCTGTTCCGGTTTGTTCTTCTGGATCGACATGACCTGTTTTCCTCCTGGATGAGATTCTCTCTCACTTCAGGTGGTACAAAAAACGCCGGTCAGGTCAGGCCTCCTTCGCTCTCGAGCACCTCTTCGAAATAGAGAAGGTACCGGCCCGAGCGAATGACCCCGGCGCGGAAGCGCTCCTTGATATTGACCTGCCCCCCCAAAAACGGTCCAGTTGATAAGTTAGAGTAAAGGGTTTCAACTGGACTTGAAAAAGGGGGAAGGATGGCTAAGAAGCGGTATACGGTCGAACAGATCATCCGACATCTACGAGAGGCAGAAGTGGAACTGGCTAAGGGCCAGACAACGGGAGTGGTCTGTCGGAAGTTGGGAATCACGGAGCAGACATATTATCGATGGCGGAAGGAGTATGGGAGCTTGCGGGTTGATCAGGTGAGGCGTTTGAAGGAACTGGAACGGGAGAATGGCCGACTGAAGAAGTTGGTAGCGGATCAGGCGTTGGACCTTGCGATTCTGAAGGAGGCATCCTCGGGAAACTTCTAAGCCCGTGCCGACGGAGGCAGGCAGTGGAGCGTGTCTGTCAGACCTTGGGAGTGTCGGAGCGGCGGGCGTGTCGAGTGCTGAGGCAGTACCGATCCACCCAGCGGCATCGAACCTTGACACCACAGGATGAACCGCGACTGGTGACCCGGACGCTGCAGTTAGCCGGCGAGTACGGTCGATACGGCTACCGGCGAATCACGGCGCTGTTGCGACGGGAGGGGTGGAGGGTGAACCATAAGCGGGTGGAGAGAATCTGGAGGCAGGAGGGACTGAAAGTGCCGAAGAAACAACCCCGGAAAAGCCGCCTGTGGTTGAACGATGGGTCGTGTCTTCGGTTAAGACCGTGCTGGCGGGATCATGTCTGGGCGTACGATTTTGTGGCAGATCGAACCCAGGATGGTCGTCCCCTGAAGATGTTGACGGTGGTGGATGAGTACACGCGAGAATGTTTGGCAATCGACGTAGAACGGCGAGCTGATTCGATGAGTGTCTTGGAACGGCTGGCAGCCTTGTTTGTGGAGCGAGGAGTTCCCGATTACATTCGCTCGGATAACGGGTCCGAGTTCACAGCACGGTTGGTTCGGAACTGGCTGGAGCGGGTAGGGGTAAAGACCTTGTTCATCGAGCCGGGGAGCCCATGGGAAAACGGGTATGTAGAATCGTTGAACGGGAAGTTTCGAGACGAGTTTCTCAATGGGGAGATCTTCTACACCTTGCAGGAAGCGAAGGTGTTGATTGAGGGATGGCGGCGGGAGTATAACAAAGTTCGCCCGCACAGCGCGTTAGGCTACCGGCCGCCAGCCCCGGAAGCGATCCTGCCGTTACGGCCGGGTTCCGCTCCGCTCCACCCGGCTGCAACGGCTTATGGACTAACATAAAAAGTGGACCAACAACCGGGGGCAGGTCAATACCGCGCTGCAGGTGGATCCGGTTCATCAGAACGGCGATATTGCTCGCCGTCATGCGCACGCCTTCGGCTTCGATCCGGTTGTAGAAGACCCGCGCCTGCGCGCTGAGTCCTTCGGGTGTGTCAATGCCCTGCCGCACCTCGTTCAGCAGGCGGCGCACACGCGCGGCGCCCGACCGGCGCGACTTCTCGTCGACCACGTCGTAGATCAGATTGACACGCTCAGTGTCGTGGATGATGCGGTCGTCCTCGCCATAGATCGTGAAGACCTTTTCCCAGAACGCGATCCGATCTTCAAGTCCGGTTTCCGGAAAACCCGGAATTTCGGCCAGGGCGGACACTGGAGAAATCGCCTGAACGACGAGGAATGGAAGCAGCCAAGCGAAGATTTTCATTTGGGAATTTTACACGATTTTACTTAACCAAACTTTTGGCTGGGCTTGTTGTTCCACTTGTGATTCTTGAGGTACTGCTAACCGCTTGGAGGGAAAACTGGACTGCTGAGAACTGCTCTGCCTTCTACTTCCGGATCGACATCTCCAGCTTCCTCCTCCGTGACCGGTTCCCGTTATTTAAGACCAGTTTGAAAGTGAGGATCTGCGGCAAAATGAAGAGCTGAAGAAGGGGATATTTGCCGTGAAGAGGAAGCGATTTGCAGTGGAACAGATTGTCGGGATACTGAAGCAGGCGGAGGTGGGAGTTCCGGTGCGGCAGCTGAAGCAATGTCAGGAGGAGAATGCGCGGCGGAAGTGGTTGGTAGCCGATCTGACGCTGGACAAGACCCTGCTGCAGGACGTTCTGGCAAATAATTCTGAAGCCTCCGCGACGCCGCCAAGTGGTCGAGTACCGGCGCGGGGGCCAAGGCCGGAGCGGCCCAACCAAGTGTGGAGTTACGACTTGGTCAGCGGCAGAACCGAAGAGGGGAGAAGGCTGCGGATCCTGACGCGGATGGATGAACATAGGCAGGAATGTTTGGCGCTGCCGGAAGAGCGGCGAATGGGGAGGCGGCGGGTGTTTGAGACTTTGTCGTACGTGATGCTGTGGCGAGGACTAACTGGAGATCACTCTGGAGGGGTTCTGGCAATGGAACCCGCTCGATGACCCCTTGCTCGATTCCTACTTGCTCGCCTACACCGTCTCGACCCTGATCAATCAACTCTTCCATCCGCTTCTTGGGCGTCAGCCCCTCGCTGGTGTATGCTTACGTCGAGCGAAAGCAGATTCCCCATTACCGCATGATGGGCCGCTCGATCCGCTTCCGATTGTCGGAGCTGGCCGAGTGGCGTCAACAATTTCATGTCAATGGAGGAATCGATGAACAACAAGACAAGTAGACCCAGAAATACCGCTGGTAGCCTCTACCTCCGGCGCGATTCACGCGTCTGGTGGATGAGCTGCCGGGACCACAACGGAAAGTTCAGGCAGGAGTCGACAGGCCGAAAGGAGAAAGGCGAAGCTGAGAAGGTGCTGCGCAAGCGGTTGGTGGCTCGCAACGAGGGGCTGCTGCCAAGCGCCGCGCCGGACGCTGGAATTACCTTCAACCAGTGGGCGGACTGGTTCCTGAAGAACCGCTCTCAATCGCCCTTCCGGAACGAGAAGACTCACCTGCAAAACCTCGGCGCGCTGAAGTTCCTCAGGCCCTGGTTCGGCAAGAACAAACTCTCGGACATCACACCAGAAGATATCGAAGCGTACCTGATGACGAGATTGAACAGCGGCAAGCGGTTGTATACCAAGTCAGGGCTGCAACTTCGCGGCCGGCTCAAACCGGCCACCGTGCACAAGGTGATTCGCAGGTGTTCAAGCGTTACAGCCAGGCGAAGCTCAACATGATGCGGGAATCGCTGTCGAAGCTCGACCGGCAGGCGAACGAGCACGGCGCGACCTCCTTTACTGCGCTGGCCGGATAGGGCCAATTTTCTGATTGTTTCTTTACGTTTCCGTCTTCCGCAATGCGAGGAAAGAAAAACGTGTGCTGAAAATACATAAGTTAAATGGCCGGAGCGACTGGACTCGAACCTCCGACCCGCTGCTTCGCAAGAAGGTGGTCGACGGGACCCGTATGACGGTGACGCGCTACAGCTTCGCCCCGGGTGGCCGCTTCCCTGACCATGTGCATGACCAGGAGCAGATCACCTATCTTCTCGGCGGGCGACTGACGTTAGTGGTCGGCGGAGAGCCTCATCCGCTGACCGCCGGCGATCTGATCGTGATCCCATCCGCTATTCCCCACCAGGCAGTGGCCGGACCGGAGGGGGCAGAGGTGTTGAGCATTGTCTCCCCCGCCCGGACCGATGGACGCGGTTTGGAAATTCTTGAGCGAAAGGAAGACTAATGTCGATCCGGGTATTCCACCGCGATTGTCCGGACCGGATGCTCCCCATGGTCGCGCGCGATGCCCGCCTGGTGGTCTGGCCCGGAGTCGGTGCACACACTGCGAACATGAATTATGTCGATATGCAGCCGGGAGAGAAAAACGTTCCCCACACGCATGCCGACTCCGAAGACACCATCTTCGTTCTCGACGGAAAGGGGACGATCGAGGATATCACCAATGGGGTGCGGATCGAGTTCGAGGCGGGCCAGGTGATCCACGTGCCCGCCGGGCTCCGCCATGCCGTGAGCGCGGACCGGGGAAGCAGGATCGAGAGTGTGGGAGGGCCATGTCCTGCCGATATGGCGTTGTTAAAGGCCTGCGAAGCGCTCTTGCGCGAACCCTGAGGCACGTCGTTTCCATCGTGAGAGCCGAGGCCGGAATTTCCAGGCAATTTTCACAGTTGGTGCAGACTGTTCTTACGGATTGCGCATCCCGTCAGGGCATGCCTTTATTTGAGGTGCCGAAACGGGGTGAACCAAAGTGCGCTTTATAGAGCTTCCACAGTTTGCGGATAATCAGAGCCCCGCTCACAAGCAAGCAGAACTCGAACGCCAAGTGAGCAGCGAAAGCTTGCTTGACCGCTCCCTGACCCCTTGACTCTGCTCCCGGCTCACTACTCTACTGGTGCCTCTTACAACGCCGACGCCGTTATAGAATATCCAGCTAGGTGACTGCCATAATTGCTTCCGCCCTCTTTTGCTCCTCCCGCGAAGCACCCCACAGAAGGCTGCCTGCGACGAAACTAGCTGATCCGGCTACCAGCCCCAATGCTCCGGGGTGAATGCCCCCGAGCAGATGCCTGTCCACTCCCCAGTTGGTCAGGCTGAAGACGGTGATGCCCACGATCATGCTGGCCAGGGCTCCGGTTCGTGTAGCCTTTTTCCAGTAGAGACCTCCGATAAAAACCGGCAACAGTTGTAGCATTCCCCCGAATGTGTCGATGGAAAGCTCCACGATCAATGGGGGTGGACGGATGCTTGCCAGAAAAGCCAAAAGGGCGACCAGAACACCGGCTCCGCGTCCGACCCACACCTGTGTGGCTTCGCTTTTCGCCCCGCCCCACTTCATATTCGCATACAAGTCCTTGGCGGCGAGCGAGCCCAACACCAGCAGGAGCGAGCTGACCGTGGACATGGCGGCCGCCACAACGCCACATATCACCAGCCCGCCCACGGCTGCGGACGTATGAGTATTGAGAACCTGGCCCAGGACCAAGTCGCCGGAGGCCAATCCGGGAAAGACGACGGCGGCTCCCAGCCCCAGGATCAATGCCGGGATGAGAATCAGAAAGGCATAGACGGGCGTGGCCATCATCATGAAACGCAGCGATGAAAAGGAGCGCGGGATGAAAAAACGGCAAGACATCTGTGGCTGGGTGATGGGAATCGCGATAATAAGAAAGAAATACGAGATCATGGTGGAATAGGTGAAATACTCCCGGGGGCCGGGCACCGAAAGCAAATCGGGTTTGGTTTGGGCAACCGCCTGAAACATGGCTGCGGGACCGCTCCAGTTCGCATAAAGAAAGATGAAGGCAATGACATAGCTCATGACGAAAAGCAGGACGCCCTGCACGGCGTCGTTCCAGGCCACGGCTCTCATCCCGCCCAGCCCCGTGTAGGCCAGGACGATGGCCATGAAAAAGAAGGCTACCGGCAGGTAGGATAGTTCTCCTCCCGTGGCGCTCTCCACGATCTTGCCGATGCCGACAAGCTGCGTGGCCACAAAAGGAAGCAGAAAAACCAGGCTGATGAGAACGCCTAAGGCCATTACAGCGGCGCTGTTATATCGATATTTGAGAAATTCGGTGGGCGTAACAAAATTGAATTTCCATCCCAGCAACCAGAATTTTCTGCCGAAAACGAAGATTGTCACCGCCATAAAAATGTCGGCGAAGCCGATGAACGCCCACGAGCCGATGCCGTGCGTGTAGAAAAACCCCGGCATGCCCACCAGTGTGAAAGCACTGAACAGAGTGGCGCTGTAGGTGAGGAACGAAACTACCGGGCCGATCTTTCTGTCGGCAATGAAAAAGCCCGCCACTCCTCTGCTTCGTTTCCAGCCGGAGTATCCCAGCCAGAAAAAAAAGACGAGAAAAACTCCAAGCTCCAGCAACAGAATCCACGTTTTCTGGCTCAATCTCTACCCCTCCCCTGGTCCTCTTCGCGCCACACGAAAACGACAAAGAGCAAGATGCTGACAAGCAACAAGAAGGAAAGCAGCAGCCACCAGAACAGCGTATATGGCAACCCCAGGATGAATGGTTCATGCTTGTCGTATGGCGCCACCCAGGGCGAATAGACCAAGCCGGCCAGGAGGACAAAAAAGGCCATCCAAAGCTTGACGGCCCGTGAGGACCTCTTGCGTGGGGGGACTGTCTCCTTGCGGACCTTCATTTCCATTCGTCTTCCTTTCCCGCCTCGTCCTTTTTCATTGCCGGAGACGAGACCTTGTCCCGAAGGCTTGGCGGATAGCAACCCGCCACCGTTGGGGTGTTCCTCAAGTGGGCAGCCGGGATACCCAACCTGCATGACTGCGTTGCAGATGGTGTCATCCGGATAGCACGACGACAAAGCCTACGGAGTTTTTCAAGTTTCTATGCCGGGCTGATTCTTGTAGCGTATGAATTCGCCACGCGGCAGATTATGACTTTGCTCAACTAGGTTGTCAACGCCGAAGTTGCGGCCAGGTCCCATCCCCTCCAGACCGCTCTATACGATTCATTCCAAACAACATGAGGAAGAACCCCCAACAAACTTTACTTTCGCTGACCCTGGCGCTATCATGCGTTGACTCCTTGGGAGGAACCTTCACGAAATTGCCCATTCCGTCCCCCAACATCCTGGACACTCTCCGAGAAAACTCCAGAGCCGGAAAGAGAGCAGATGGAGAGGCGTCATAATGCGCCGAGGGGGATTCATCGGCCAGCGGGTCAAGCGAAAGGAAGACCCCCGCTTCTTGCGCGGGGAAGGCAACTACGTGGATGACATCCAACTCCACGGGATGGCACATGCAGCCCTGTTGCGGAGTCCCCACGCGCACGCCCGGATTCGAGCGGTGAACACCCGGGAAGCACTCCGGATTCCCGGAGTGCTGAGCGTCATCACGTTCCAGGACATTTCTCATATGGCCAAACCCATCCCCATGCGCCTGGAGGTACATCCTTCCTTCGTTCCCTATCTCCAATATCCCCTGGCCAAGGAGACGGTTCGATACGTGGGGGAGCCGGTGGCCGTTGTGGTTGCCGACAGCCGCTACGTGGCGGAGGACGGGCTGGAATGCATCCAAACCGACTATGAACCCCTTCCGGCGGTCGTGAATACGCGGAGCGCGGTGAAGGCAGACGCCGTGCGGGTTCATGAGCAGACTGCGGGCAATCTGGCCGGCTGCGGCGTGGTCGATCTGGGCGACGTGGAGGGAGCCTTCCGAAGGGCCGAGTTGAGCTTCTCGGAGCAATTCACCATCCAGCGGCATACCGGCATGCCGATGGAGACCCGGGGATTGATTGCGGAGTACAATCGGGGCACAAAAGTCTTGACGGTCTGGGGACCGACCAAGGTTCCTTACTTCAATCGCTCGGTGCTGGCCACATTTCTGGGGCTGCCGGAACACGGAATCCACTTCATCGAACCGGACGTGGGAGGGGGCTTCGGGGTGCGGGGGGAATTTTACCCCGAGGATTTTCTGATTCCCTTTCTGGCCCTCCGCCTGGGCCGTCCCGTGAAGTGGATCGAAGACCGCAGAGAACATTTTCTGGCCACCAATCACTCCCGCGAACAGCGCTGGGAAGTGGAGGTGGCAGCGGGAAAAGAGGGCGATCTTCAGGCGGTGAAAGCAAGAATCTGGAACGACATGGGCGCCTACATCCGAACCCATAGCGCGACGGTTCCCGCTCTGAGCGCCACCATTTTCCCCGGTCCCTACCGGCTTGCCAACTATTGGTGCGAATGGAATGCAGTCATCACCAACAAGACACCCATTGGCACCTACCGGGCTCCGGGCCGGTACGAATGCAACTTTGTGAGAGAAAGACTGATGGACTTGATCAGCTCGCGTCTGGGTCTGGACCCTGCCGCCGTCAGGTTCCGCAATTTTATCCAGCCGCAGGAGATGCCCTACAGCGTGGGCACCAGCGTGCTGGAAACTCCGATCATCTATGACAGCGGCGACTATCCCAGGCTGATGCGAAAAGCCGTTGAACTCAGCGGCTATGACCGCTTCAAAGAGGTGAGCCGGAGGGTGGGAGAACTATATCTGGGAATCGGTTTGGCCTGTTTTGTGGAGAAGACCGGCCTGGGTCCCTTCGAAGCGGCCCGAGTGCGGATGGACCGTTCCGGCAAGGCGGTGGTGTACACGGGCGCGACCTCAGTGGGACAGGGGCTGGAGACCACGCTGGCGCAAATCTGCGCCGACGAACTGGGTTTGGACATCGACGACGTCACCGTGGTTCACGGCGACACCTCGCTGGCCCCACACAGCACCGGGACTTTTGCCAGCCGGGTGACCGTGATGGGCGGAAATGCAGTGCTGCTGGCCTCCCGCAAGCTCCGGGAGAAAGTGGTCCGGCTGGCGGCGAAGTATTTCGGCTGCTCGGAAGAGGAGGTCCGCTTCGAGGAATCGACTCTTTCTGCCAAAAACGGGAGGCGGGAAGCCCTCTCCCTGGGTGAGTTGATGCGGCACGCATCCGACTACTGGAAGTGGGGCGTGAGCGGGCTTGACCTCGAAGCGACCCACTACTTTGAGACCAGAAAAATGGTATTCCCGCACGGCGTGCAGGTGGCTTTGGTGGAGGTGGATGCAGGCACCGGGGTAGTGACGGTGAAGAAGCTGTGGTCGCTTTACGATGTGGGAAGGGCCGTCAACCCGATGCTCCTGGAAGGTCAAATCGTGGGGGGCGTGGCGCAGGGTTTGGGCGGTGCTTTCCTGGAAGAACTTGTGTATGATGAGGCGGGGCAGTTGCTTTGTACCTCCTTTATGGATTACCTGGTTCCGTCGAGCGCTGAGATGCCTCCCGTGGAGGTTCACCTGTTTGAAAACGACCCCTCTCCCCTGAACCCTCTGGGAGTAAAAGGCGGGGGAGAAGGCGGCACGGCGGGAGTAGGCGCCGCCGTCGCCAACGCGGTCTCGGATGCCTTGAGACCCCTGGGCATTCAGATCACCGATTTGCCGCTGAGTCCGAACAAGCTCCGGGAGCTGATTTCGAAATCGCGACGGAATCATGAGTCCGCAGGAAAACCCCTGGGCTGAAGGCCGGGCTCATGCGGAGAGGCTGATGGGGGGCCTGGGGCCGGGCCAGGAACGAGGTCAGGCTTCAGGAACTTGTGAAGCAGCGTGTTGTGCGTTTTGCGAGGGTTGCGCTCCCGTCTGTGAGAGAGAGCGGCGTGGCCCTGACGGGGAAAGGAATACATCGTGAAGCCTGCGCGATTCCATTACTATGACCCGGAGACGGTGCAAGAGCTGATCCCCTTGCTGGAACAGTTCGGCGAGGATTCGAAAATTCTCGCGGGCGGGCAGAGCTTGGTCCCGATGATGAACTTCCGCTTGGCCCGGCCCCAGCACTTGGTGGATATCAATAAAGTTTCCTCCCTGGATTACATCCGCTTGGAGGATCAGACGCTTGCCATTGGAGCGTTAACTCGGCAGCGAACGGTGGAGAGGTCCGATCTGGTGCGGGAGCAGCACCCGCTGGTGGTGGAGGCAACCCGCTATATCGGCCATCCCGCCATTCGCAACAGGGGGACCGTGGGCGGAAGCTTGGCCCACGCGGATCCCGCGGCCGAGTGGCCCGCATTGGCTATGCTGATGGACGCAACCCTGGTCCTTCAAGGACCCCAGGAAAAGAGGCTCGTTTCCGCCGACGACTTTTTTGTTTCCTACTTTACAACCTGCCTGGAACCCTCGGAAGTTCTCGTCGAGGCCCGGCTCCCGGTATTGCCCGATGGGGCGGGCTGGGCTTTTCTGGAAGTGAGCCGGCGCTACGGGGACTTCGCGCTAGTGGGAGTGGCGGTCTGGCTGGCGGCAGATGAAAATAAGATATGCACCGACGTCGCCATCGCTCTCACGGGCGTGGGGCCGTGCCCGGTGAGGGCTCGGACGGCGGAACAGCGTTTGCGAGGGGAGCGGCTCAGCGAGGCTCTCTTTGAACATGCTGCCAGTGCCGTCACGGAGGAACTGGAGCCCGATTCAGACCTGCACGCTTCCGCCGATTATCGGCAAACCGTAGCGGGCGTCCTGACGCGAAGAGGCTTGGCCATGGCCCAACAGCGCCTGGGAGAGAACGGAAGGAAGACATGAACGCGGCGAACGAACAACGGAAGATTTCCCTGAAAGTCAACGGCAAGCTCTACGAAGAGGTTGTCGAGTCCCGGATGACTCTCGTGGATTTTCTGAGAGAAAAGCTGTGGCTGACGGGGACCCACGTCGGCTGCGAGCACGGCGTTTGCGGAGCCTGCACTATTTTGATGAATGGGCAAACCGTTCGTTCCTGCCTCCTTTTCGCGGTTCAAGCCGATCGAGCCGAATTGAATACGGTCGAATCCCTGGCGAAGGGCGACGAACTCCATCCGATTCAAGAGGCGTTCTGGGAACACCACGCGCTTCAATGCGGGTTTTGCACCCCTGGTTTCCTGATGACCGCCTTGGCTCTGCTGAAAGAGAATCCCAAGCCGACTCCGGAAGAGATCCGAATAGCGATTTCCGGGAATCTTTGTCGGTGCACGGGCTATGAGAACATCGTGCAAGCCATCGCCGCCGCTTCGACTCAGATGCAAGGTGAAAATGAGACGGACGGTTGATCGCCGTGCGATATATCCCTCGCCGGCGGAGAGGAAATCCCATCCCCTGTGAAACAAGCCGGGAGGCCTTTTTGAAAGGTATGCATCGCAGACAGTTTCTCAAATACAGCGGGTTAGGCTTGGGAACGGCGTTTTTCGGCGGAGCCAGACCGGCGGTATTGCTCGGACAGACCCTTTCCACAGTGCGGGTCAGCAGCCTATCGAGCGGAATGACGGCCGTCGCAGCCAACCTGCTGGTCCGCTCCGGCGCGCCGCAAAGGCACGGGCTCCATGTGGAGGTGAGGTCTTTCGGAGCCGACGTGCGCGTCCAAAACTTCTTGCAAGGACTGTCCGACGTCTCCTTCGACTTCGGTCCCAGCCAGATAGCCATTGCCTCATCGAGATTCGCCACAACCATCATCCACAGCGTTCAAAACACCCAGAACGTGGTGATGGCCCGAACCGATTCGGGGGTGGACACGATGGAAGACCTGCTAAACTTCCAGCAAAGAGAGGGGCGCAAACCGAAGCTCGGCATCTACGGCCGCGACTCTTCCGGCTTCAACGAACTCGCGGTCCTGCTGACCGTAAAGTTCGGGGTGAATCGTCCCCGACTCGAACAGATCTTCGATCTCATCGAAGCTGCTCCTCCAGGATTGATTCCCCTGCTGAGGCGCGGGGATATCGACGCTGCGACGTTATATGACCCCCTGGCTCTGCGGGCTGAGTCCGATGCAAATGCGAAGACTATCTACGGTCCGTACACCCATGAGTTCGAGAAACTCTGGGGCGCGCCGAAGATCCTGGCTGGAATTGCCGTTCGGGTCGACTTCCTCCGAAAGAACCTTGACCTCGTCAGGAGGGTCCGTGATGCCTGGATCGACACTGTGGAATGGGCGTTCCTGAACGGGTACGAGTTCTTTCGCGAAGACCGCTTTCAGGACCTGACCGGCATTCGGGAAGAGGAAGCCATCACCCGGCTCATCGAACGCAGCATCCAATTGCCCCTGTTCACCGCGCGTTGGGACCAGGCCATGAAGGAAACCCAGCAGCAATTCCTCAGAGTCGCGGCGCAACAGGGTATCCTCCCCTCCGTTTCAGACACGGCCATAGCGGGGCTGGAGGACTTTGCCTAGAGTTCTACCCGATCTTTGGATGAACCCCACGGACCAATGGGCTGGCAGTGAGCGGACCGCAGGGCGGCAACCGGCCAAGCAACCGTGCGAGGCGGCCCGCCACCCAACCGGCGACCGGATTGCGATTCCATTGAATCGGCGAGAAGCGAGAAAACTTCTTTCTGTGAGGTCTTGATGAAAATCGATATATACGCGCACATAATCCCACATCGCTTTAGCGAGAGAATGCTTCAGTTGTCCAGCCACGCCGGCTACATGCAGAAACGCGCGCGGGAGATACCGGTTCTGTTCGATCTGGATTTGCGATTCCGGATCATGGATAAGTTTCCTAACTACAAGCAAGTGCTCACGATAGCCTCGACTCCTGTGGAATCGATTGGGGATTCCCGGACTTCCCCCGAGCTGGCGCGCATCGCCAACGACGAACTGGCCGAACTGGTGGCAAAACACCCCGATCGGTTTGCCGCATTCGCAGCCGCTCTGCCGATGAACAACCCGGACGCATGCCTCGCGGAGGTGGACCGGGCCGTGCAGGACCTGGGAGCCCGAGGCGTGCAGATTTACAGCAATGTCAACGGGCGCCCACTGGATGACCCCGAGTTTCGGCCCCTGTTTGAGCGAATGGCCGCCTACGACCTCCCCATCTGGCTGCATCCGGCACGCCCTTCCACCTTCGCCGACTACTCCGTGGAGGAAAAATCCCGCTACGAGGTGTGGTTTGTCTTCGGATGGCCTTATGAGACCAGCGTCGCCATGGCCCGAATCGTATTTTCGGGGTTGTTTGACGCCTTTCCGAACTTGAAAATCATCACGCATCACATGGGTGCGATGATCCCCTACTTCGAGGGCCGGATAGGCCCCGGCTGGGACCAGCTAGGATCCCGTACACCGGAGGAGGACAGCGAGTTGGTGAAATGCAACCTCAAACGGCGTCCGCTGGATTATTTTCGGATGTTTTACGCCGACACGGCCCTGTTCGGGCCGGTGGCTCCGGTCGAATGCGGCTTGGCGTTCTTTGGGATAGACCATGTGCTGTTCGGTACCGATATGCCCTACGATCCGGAAAAAGGACCCGGTTTTATCCGTGAAACAATCCGTGCTGTCGATGCTGTATCGATTGCCCCCCCGGACCGCGCCAAGGTTTACGAAGAAAACGCCCGCCGCCTTCTGAAGCTGCCCCAGGCGGGGTCCGGATAGACCGGGCGAAGGCACTGAAGCGAGCATCGTAGCTTGAGAGTCCGCGTGAAAACTGCCGACGGGCGCGGCATTCCAAGCCGCACGCGCCTGCCCCGAGCAGAGTCGAGGGGTAGAGGAACCCCCTCCCCTCAATTTTTGAACCGTCCAACGTTTGGTGGCCGCTTGCTTACAGCCTGCCCTGAACCATGTCCCGAGCAGCGTCGAGACGGAAGTCGAAGAGAGCCTTCCAAGAGTGCGCGGCTGTGACCATACACGAACTGTGAAAGTGCTATAGCGACGGCTAGAGCACCAACTTCCGGGAGCCCTTTACGCCGTTGTCCTCAGCATTGCCTTCATCAGGGGAAGAGGTGGTTTTATGGATCTAGTTATACGCGGGGCGCAACTTCTGGACCGTCAAGGCATATGGGATATCGGCGTGCAAGGGGACCGTATCGCCGCCTTGTCCGATCGCATCGAGGAAAAGGGTGTGCAGGAGATCGCAGCGGAGGGACGACTGGTTGCCCCTACCTACGTCAACGGCCATGTGCACCTGGACAAGTGCAATCTGGGGGACATCATGCGTCCTAACCCGACCTACAGCTTCCAGGAGTGTTTGGCGATAACCTGGGAGCACAAGCGCGCCTACACGGTGGAAGACATTGTGGAGCGAGCCGACAGAGCGGTTCAGGAAGGGATACTCAACGGAACCACCGTCTTTCGAGTATTTGCCGACGTGGACACGATTGGTGGACTGCGACCTCTGGAAGGCATCCTGGCCTTGCGGGAGAAGTGGCGCGGCATCGCACATATCGAGGCTGTGGACTTCCCTCAAGAGGCCATCATCCGGGACCCGGGAACCAAGGAGCTCATGGAGGAAGGCATGCGGCTGGGGGCCGACGTGGTCGGCGGACTACCCTGGCACGAGCACCTGGACGAAGATGCAAAAGCGCACATCGACTTTTGCTTTGAGCTTGCCAAGAGATATGACAAGGACATCCATATGCTGGTAGACGATACTTTGAACCCAAACAGCCGCTCCTTGGAGTATCTGGCAGTGAAGACGATTCGCGAGGGATATCAGGGCCGGGTCACCGCCAGCCACTGCGAGGCCCTGGCCGCCTATGACGAGACCCACGCCCAGAAGGTGATGGCCCTGGTCAAGGAGGCCGGATTGAACATAGCCACCAACCCGCACATCAGCCTTGCCCTACAAGCTCGCTCTGACCGGGAGCCGATCCGACGCGGCATCACCCGGGTCAAGCAGATGTGGCAGATGGGGATCAACCTGTTCTCCAGCCAGGACGACGTCAACGACCCGTACTATCCCTTCGGCCGAAACGACCAGCAGGAGGTAGCCTTGCACCTCTGCCACGCTGCCCACATGACCTTTCCCGAGGAAATCCAGGCGGCGTTCCGGTTCGTCACTTACAACGCCGCGCAGGCCCTTCGCCTTCCAGGCTACGGGTTGGCTCCGGGTTGCCAAGCGGACCTGAACGTGCTGGCTGCTCCCACGGTTCAACACGTCCTGCGGCTGCAGCAACCCCCCGCCTGGGTTATCCGCGGCGGCAAGGAATTGGCTCATAATGAGCTGAAGAGAAAATTAAAAGCAAACTTCCGCGATTGACCGCTTGACAATTTGACCTCTACAAATTTTTTTACATTTCTTGGGGACGCGCACACCCCGGTGCTTTCTCGAAACAGCAGTGCCGATTTCTTAGGCCATTGAATCAGCCGCAGTTTAGGCAATTTTCAGGGTTGCTGTAGCGCAGCCACCAAAGTAGGGACAGGAGTAGAGGCCTTCCGGCCTGTACGTTAAGAAGGCAGGCAGGCCGCTTGTTCGAATCCGGCCTGGGTCACCACTTAACTTGTTTGTTTTCAGCACCTTTTCACCTTTCCTCTCATTGCAAAAGACGGAAACTTAACGAAACCGTCAGAAAACTGGCTCTAGCTGGCCAGCGCCGTAAAGGAAGTTGCCCCGTGCTCGTTCGTCTGTCGGTCGAGCTTCGACAGCGCTTCCCGCATCATGTTGAGCTTCGCCTGGCTGTAGCGCTTGAACACCGCGGCGTCGCCTTGCCGCAGCATCTGCGTTACGAAGTGATCCGCCACGCCCCCGGCGCTGAGCCGGGTTGCAAACGTGTGGCGCAACTCGTATAGCGAAAAATGCGGCAGCCCGGCGCGCTGCAGCGTCCGGTTCCACAGCTTGAGCACCGTCGTGATGTGCGGCTTGGGCGAGTCCATCCGTGGGCTCGGGAATAGGTAGTCGGAATCGCCGCTCTGCTTCATCTGGGAGGCGAGCGCTTTGGGGACTCTGTCCGTCATCGGCATGTCCGCGACGCCGTTCACCGTCTTGGAATCCGGCAGATGCACGATCCCGTTCTGCAGGTCGACCTGTTCCTTTCGCATCGGGATCAACTCGCGATAAGGCCGTAGCCCCATCTCCACCATGATCACGATGATGTTGCGCAAGTACACCGGTGCACAGGCTTCCAGCCGCACCTGCTCCGAGGCGGTCAGATAGTGCGGCTTGCGCGTCGTAGCAGCCAAGGGGACCGGAAACTCCACGCTGACGCACGGATTGACAACCAGCCGCTGCTTCTTCACCGCCACGTTCAGGATGCGACTTAAGATGCGAAACTCCTGATGCACGGTGGCCGGTTTGAGCCGGCCGCGAAGTTGCAGCCCTGACTTGGTATACACCCGCTTGCCGCTGTTCAATCTCGTCATCAGGTATGCTTCGATATCTTCTGGTGTGATGTCCGAGAGTTTGTTCTTGCCGAACCGGGGCCTGAGGAACTTCAACGCGCTGAGGTTTTGCTGATGGGTCTGCTCGCTCCGGAAGGGCGGTTGAGAGCGGTTCTCCAGGAACCAGTCCGCCCAATGGTTGAAGCTGATCCCAGCGCCCGGCGCTCGGCAGCAGCCCCTCGTCGCGAGCTACCGACCGCTTGCGCAGCAGGCATGCGTCTTCCACGGTTTTCTCCCAATTCCTTCCTTTCGTTGTTCTTACACGGTTTTGGGGCGTCTGCTTTCGCTCGCAACGTCTACGGCTAGCCCGCTTGATGGGCGAGTTTTCTGACGGTTCCTTGACAGTGGTTGCTGCCACGACCATGCTCTACGGGCTGTGCAGCACGTTGTTGCAGTGAAAGTTTTCGAGTTGCAAACGCTCCACTCGTCGTGAGGACACGTTGCGTCGAGCCATCACAGCTAGTCCCCAGTCACGATTCCTGTTCGTTGGCTTGGGTGGGTAGCAGCTATCTTCTCTTGCTTGCCAACGCGATACATTAGCTCCATCAAGGGCTTGAAGTAGCCGAAGACAGCCTGCCAGTCGTTGTTGATCGCTTCGACTAGTGTCTTCGTCTCCGTTGCAAGATCGCCTTTCATGTCGAGGTCACGGCCAATGATATCTGATTTCGATCGAGCCGAATTTACAGCGCTCTCCAGGAGGAGCATATTCAGCACGGCCACATCGCACTCAAGATCATCACTCAAGAAGACACCGCGATAGCCGTGTCTTCGACAAAGCTCGTCGATGACATTGATGTCAATATGGCCCCCAAGGCAGTTCCTAACTTGGCCGCCACTTTTCCGCAGCTTTCCTTGTACGGTTCAGGATTTTGAAGGTGTCTCGATCAAAGTGCACTCTAAGTTCGGGAGTTGCAAATATGTCCCGAACCAGTTGCGCAGCGTGTTCAAGCGAAACGAGCATGTCGATGAAGGTGTAGCCGGCCGGGAGCAGTCCACGAATTCTGTTTCTCTTGGTCTTGTGTTGTGCTTCCGATAACACCTTCTGGTCTTGGTAGATTTTCTTCATCCGAAACTGCAAATGCAGCATCTTCATCTTCTTCCCTGAGGGAAAATAGTTCACTGATCCTCTCGGCAAACTCAACATCTGCTGGGTCAACAAACCGAACCGCTATGGATAACCCGATCGGCTCTCTCCGTTGCCCATACCCCTTTAGTTTCCTGCGTCCGGCTTCTCTCTTGTACTTCTCATCCTGCTGCTTAAATTGGTCACGCTCGGTCTTGGCAATTCTTGCTTCTGCTTTTGCTGTTTTCAAATCAAGCTCTAGCTTTTGTAGTTCGCCTTGCTCTACAGGTGATTCATCGCTTTTTTCATGGTCAAGTGCGGGCGGATGCTCCTGACGTTTAGCAGCTTCACGTCCCAGCAACGGCCAAGCGATAATCCAAAACGCAACATTGACCGCAATCAATAGAATTTCAGGCCACGGAATGCCAAGTTGAGCGGATAACCAAGTCACAACACTCTCCGCCGGCAGCAATATCCGCCATTGTTCGCGGATTAGTTGCAACAGTGACCACAAGACCTCAAATCGTTGTGCCCAATCCCAGAATCTTTTCCACATTGTCCTACTTGATGCCGACCTCCGCTAGTTGCGTCAAGGGTATAATTAATTTGATTCCTGAATTCCCCAAGCGATGCTGCGAGTTGATAACGGTGCTGTTGACCCGCCCGTCCCCTACACCAACTCAATGTTCACGCGGCGCCCGACCATTGCAGCGGCCCGTTGCAGGCTGCCGAGCGTGATGTCGTTTTTCGGATCGAGCAGCCGGTCCACCTGGGTACGGCTCGTCTTCAGCAGCGTCGCCATCTTGCGCTTGGAGATTTTCTTCTTCTTCATGGCCTCCGCGAGCTGCCACGCAACGACTTCCTTGATTGCCTGCGCTTGCGCTTCCTCGAAGATGCCTTCCTCCTGGAGGAAGGCATCAATGCTAGATCCCATATGCTTCTTGCTCATCGTTCCAACTCCTTCCGACGCTTTCGCGCCGTTGCCAAATCCGAATCAGGCGTTGCCCGCGTTTTCTTGATGAACCCGTGCAGCACCACTAGGTGCTCGCGGTAGAGGCAAAGCAGCACGCGCGCCGTCCGTTTCGTGGGCAGGTCCGTCCGGATTTCCCAGAGGCCGTCTCCCATCGGGCGGCACAGCGGCATGCCTACCGGCCAGCACCATTGCGCCCGCAGCAGGTCCTTCCCTATCCCCTGACGCTCGGCCTCATCCAGCCCTTTCAGCCACACCCTCACGGGTTCACTGCCCGACTGCGTGCGGTAGAAGATCAGCGGGATTTTCTGTGGCTTCGGCTTTTCGGCCATCCTGAACCTTTCAATGTTCAGTGAACCATATAATGTGCATATCTGCAAGCTGCGTTGGCTAGGGACTGTAATGGGCGGACTTGGGGAACAAAGGGTAGCTACTGTTTTTTATCGCGTAGATGGGTCGGCTACGGGTCGGCCTGTCTCGTCAAGCGGCCCAGATACAACCCTTCCTACTTGTCGGGCGTTATAAAGCTGGCCCCAGGCACTCCGGACTAGGGTCTGTAAACACTAATGAGCATAATCATATTACCATGCGCAGATGGAACTCACGCAAGCTCAATACGAACGGATCGCGCCACACCTGCCGGTGCAGCGCGGCAACGTCAGCCTTTCGAACCAGCAGGTGCTCAACGCCATCTTGTATGTCGCCGAACATGGCTGCAAATGGCGCCGGTTACCCGCACGGTTTGGCAACTGGCACACCCTCTACACCCGCATGAATCGTTGGTCGAAGAACGGGGTGCTCGACCGGGTCTTCGAGCACTTGCAGCGAGAACAGATGGTGCGTGTCAAGCTCGAAGCGGTGTCGCTGGACAGCACCATCGTCCAGGTCCATCCCGACGGGACGGGGGCGCTAAAAAAAACGCTCCCCAAGCCATCGGCCGATCCCGCGGCGGTGGGACCACCAAGATTCATATGGTTGCCGCGGATGCTCGAACGGCCGTCACCTTCTCGCTCTCCCCGGGACAAGCCCACGACGCTCCAGAAGGGCGTCAGCTGCTGAATCGCCTGGGTCAGCAACACGACCATCCCTGGCTGATCATGGATCGCGCCTATGAAGGCAACGAGACACGCCAACTGGCTTTGGCACTGGGGTTTATACCCGTCGTGCCACCATCCGCTGCGCGGCTCGACCCCTGGGAATACGACCGCGAGATGTACCAGCGGCGCAACCAAATCGAACGCTTGTTTCGTCGTTTGAAGGGATTCCGACGAATCTTCTCACGCTTCGAGAAGCTCGACGTGATCTTCCTCGGTTTCATCCTCTTCGCACTCATCGTCGAGGCATTGCGTTAGTGTTAACAGGCCCTAGTCCATGGAAACCGTATGATGCTGGATCACCCCCTAACATATCCGAGGATGATCCGGGCCATTTCGTCGAGACTCCTCAGGTTCGGTCCCTCATTCACCACGGCCATGATAGGTTCCCCTCCTTGATGACCATGATGGTGGTCACGGCTGTGAGGATCGCTATGACGATTGTAAGTGTAAGGATCACCACAGTGAGCCTTGACATGCGCTTTTGAAGTTTTATGTTTTCGCGGGCACCAATGGTGGTCCCGTATTGGATTAAAATGTCCCTGACGGACCGGTCGATATTGCGAAGCCATTCTGCGCGCTCGGCGGTGTGCTTCCTTATCTTCTCAATGAGTGTAGTCTCCTTGTTCCGATACAAAGACGGATTGACCCGGCCGGGGATATTTGTACCAACCGAAGTGAGAGAGAATCTTATGGAGGAGGGCATAGAGAATGCCAATAGAGAGGTATAGGCCGGAGCAGATCGTAACGGTGCTGAGACAGATCGAGGTGGCCGTGGCGAATGGGAAGTCGACGCCGCAGGCCTGCAAGGAGGCTGGGATCCATACTCAGACGTATTATCGGTGGCGCAAGGAATATGGAGGCCTGAAGTTGGAGCAGGCCAAGCGGATGAAGGAACTGGAGAAGGAGAATACGCGGCTGAAGCGACTGGTAGCCGAGCTGACGCTGGAGAAACAAGTGTTGAAGGACGTGGCGGAGGGAAACTTCTAAGCCCTGAGCGGCGGCGTTGTGCGGTGGAGCGTGCCGAGCGTGAGTACGGAATGAGCGAGCGGCAGGCCTGCCGGCTGCTGGGGCAATGGCGAGGAACGCAACGATACGAACCGATGCGGCGAGCCGACGAGGATCGGCTGACAGCGGCGGTGGTCACCCTGGCGAGTGAGTATGGTCGTTAGGGGTATAAGAAGATCGCGGCGCTGCTGCAAATCGCAGGATGGTCGGTGGGCCGCGACCGAGTGGAGAGGATTTGGCGGCGAGAGGGGCTGAAAGTGCCGCAGAAACAACGGCCCCGAAGGCGGTTGTGGCTGAACGATGGAAGCTGCATCCGACTGCGTCCAGAACGGGCGAATCATGTCTGGAGCTATGACTTTGTTAGCGCCAGAACCCACGATGGAACAACGCTGCGGTTGCTGACGCTGCTGGACGAGTATACGCGGGAATGCCTGGCGATCCGAGTGGAGCGAAGGATGGGCAGCTCAGAGGTGATCGAGACGTTGTCGGAGGTGATGCTGTGGCGAGGGATCCCGGAGCATATCCGATCCGACAATGGCCCGGAGTTCCTGGCCCGGCAGTTGCGCCAGTGGCTGGGCAAGCTCGGGACCGGAACGTTATACATCGCACCAGGCAGTCCATGGGAGAACGGGTATTGTGAGAGTTTCAATGGGAAGTTGCGGGATGAATGCCTGAACGGGGAGATCTTCTCCCGCATTTCCCGTTTGAAATCGTAGAAGCAACCCTCGACTAACCTCCAACATCAATATTGACCTGCCCCCCCAAAAACGGTCCAGTTGATAAGTTAGAGTAAAGGGTTTCAACTGGACTTGAAAAAGGGGGAAGGATGGCTAAGAAGCGGTATACGGTCGAACAGATCATCCGACATCTACGAGAGGCAGAAGTGGAACTGGCTAAGGGCCAGACAACGGGAGTGGTCTGTCGGAAGTTGGGAATCACGGAGCAGACATATTATCGATGGCGGAAGGAGTATGGGAGCTTGCGGGTTGATCAGGTGAGGCGTTTGAAGGAACTGGAACGGGAGAATGGCCGACTGAAGAAGTTGGTAGCGGATCAGGCGTTGGACCTTGCGATTCTGAAGGAGGCATCCTCGGGAAACTTCTAAGCCCGTGCCGACGGAGGCAGGCAGTGGAGCGTGTCTGTCAGACCTTGGGAGTGTCGGAGCGGCGGGCGTGTCGAGTGCTGAGGCAGTACCGATCCACCCAGCGGCATCGAACCTTGACACCACAGGATGAACCGCGACTGGTGACCCGGACGCTGCAGTTAGCCGGCGAGTACGGTCGATACGGCTACCGGCGAATCACGGCGCTGTTGCGACGGGAGGGGTGGAGGGTGAACCATAAGCGGGTGGAGAGAATCTGGAGGCAGGAGGGACTGAAAGTGCCGAAGAAACAACCCCGGAAAAGCCGCCTGTGGTTGAACGATGGGTCGTGTCTTCGGTTAAGACCGTGCTGGCGGGATCATGTCTGGGCGTACGATTTTGTGGCAGATCGAACCCAGGATGGTCGTCCCCTGAAGATGTTGACGGTGGTGGATGAGTACACGCGAGAATGTTTGGCAATCGACGTAGAACGGCGAGCTGATTCGATGAGTGTCTTGGAACGGCTGGCAGCCTTGTTTGTGGAGCGAGGAGTTCCCGATTACATTCGCTCGGATAACGGGTCCGAGTTCACAGCACGGTTGGTTCGGAACTGGCTGGAGCGGGTAGGGGTAAAGACCTTGTTCATCGAGCCGGGGAGCCCATGGGAAAACGGGTATGTAGAATCGTTGAACGGGAAGTTTCGAGACGAGTTTCTCAATGGGGAGATCTTCTACACCTTGCAGGAAGCGAAGGTGTTGATTGAGGGATGGCGGCGGGAGTATAACAAAGTTCGCCCGCACAGCGCGTTAGGCTACCGGCCGCCAGCCCCGGAAGCGATCCTGCCGTTACGGCCGGGTTCCGCTCCGCTCCACCCGGCTGCAACGGCTTATGGACTAACATAAAAAGTGGACCAACAACCGGGGGCAGGTCAATATTGATGCGGGTTCCAGCATCAACATTGCATTCCGGAGGTGTATACCTAATGGGTGAGAGCCAAAAACAGGCATTTCAACTGTCATTCAACCGGTTTTTGCGGGTTGCCTTTCAAGGATCGCGAGTGACATCCAACGGTGGGCTGATTCTGGTGCGAGAGCTGGACGAGCGATTGGGATTCGATGAACTCGTCGAACAGCACTTGACCGACTCTCGGGCAAACAATGCGCGGTTGTCTTTTGCGGACCTACTTCGACAGTCGGTCTACAGCCGTCTGGCTGGATACGAGGATGTGAACGATGCCGAGCGGCTATCTCAGGACCCGGCGTTGCGGCTGATCGGTTCGGAGAAGATTTGGGATCGAGGGGCGGCTCTGACTTCTCGGTTGCAGACCTTCGAGACGGAGATGCTGGCTGAGGAAGGGAACTTCGCAGGGCTGGCACGGGTGAACCGGGAACTGATCGGCAGAGCAGAAGCAATCCATTCGCACTACCGAACTGTGCTGGACATGGATTCGACCGAGATTCCGGTCTACGGGGAGCAGGAGAATAGCGCCTACAACGGGCACTTCGAGTCCACCTGCTATCACCCCCTGCTGTTATTCAATCGAGACGGCGACTGTCTGGCTGCCAAATTGCGACCGGGCAACGTCCACAGCGCCGAGGAATGGGAAGAACTTCTCCTGCCGGAGATCGAGCGGCAGCAGAAGCGGGGCAAGGAGGTGGTATTTCGTGCCGACGCGGCCTTTGCGAAGCCGGAGATTTACGAGGCGTTGGAGAAGCGGGGTGTGAAGTATGCCATCCGCATCCCTTCCAACGAGAACCTCCAGCGGGACATCGAGGAGTTGCTGAAACGTCCGGTAGGAAGGCCGGGCCAGAAGCCGTTGGTGGAGTACAAGGGGTTTCTGTACCAAGCCGAGAGTTGGAAGACGGCCCGACGGGTGGTAGCCAAGGTAGAACATCATCCGGGGGAGTTGTTCCCGCGAGTGGGGTTCATTGTGACGAACCTGACGCTTCCGAGTCGAGCGGTGGTGCGGTTCTATAATAAGCGAGGGACAGCAGAGCAGTGGATTAAGGAAGGCAAGCAGGCGGTGAAGATGACGCGGCTCAGTTGCCATCGGTTCCGGTCCAACGAGGTACGGCTGTGGCTGACCATCATTGCCTATAATCTGGGAAATCTGTGGCGGCGACTGGTGCTGCCACAGAGAATCGGGAACTGGTCCTTGACGAGCTTGCAGCAGCGGTTGGTGAAAACCGGAGGACGCCTGATTAAGCATGCCCGCTACTATTGGCTATTGCTGGCAGAGAGCCATCTGACTCGGCGGCTGTTTGCCAGCATGCTGGGGCGGATAAATGGGCTGTCGCTTCCGTCGGGATAGCCTAGCCTGCGGCACCCAATAAAATGATTCCGATATCCCCCGGGAATGGAGGGGTGTCTGAAAAAGCTGGTTCTGGAAGCCGAGGCGATGGGTTTTTGGGGACTCGGAAAGAGCGGCTGGAAGCCGCTGGCAGTATCTCGGAGAAAATATTGGGCTGGAAGTGCTCAGTTGAAGGCCAACGGGTTTATACTCACGAGTCGGAGGGCCAAAAAACTAATTCCGGCTAGTTTGCTTTCCCTTCCAGGTCGTTGCCCCTTCGAATCCGTACTCTCGATCCAATGTGAATTTGCAGGATCGTTGCGGAGAGAATAACCGGTCAAGGGCCAACGTCCCAGCGGTCCACCCCTGCCAGCGACGCGATGATGGTCCCTGCGGGAATCTGGACTTTCAGCTGGACCGGCAGGCGGTTCTCATCGTCGCTAAACCATACAAACAGCCGCCCTTTTTCTTTGAACAGATTTGCCGAAGAAACATCCGGCTCCAAGCGGATGGCCGGAAACGTCCCAATCTCGGTCTCGATTTCTTCTCTGGCCTGGATCTCCACACGAACCTGAGCCGTTCGGGAACCGTCATTCACGGGGACCTTAAAGGATTCGCCTATTTCGAGCGGCTGCGTGCGGGCGTAATACAGTACGGAAAGAAGATCGTAAACGCAGGCAGGAATGGAGAACTGCTCCTGCCGGGGAGAAGTATCGCTGGTTGTGTCCCGGTCATGCAGAAGCGCCGTCTGGCGGTTTTGGTCAAACTGGAGAGATACCTCCCGGTGACGGTCTCCCTCATGGATCACTTTGTGGATTCCAGCAGAGCAGAAGGTAGGATTATGAAACGTGGACTGGTATTCGTTTTCCACTTTGTACAGGTTGGAGACGTATCCTGTGGAGTGGGCCTTGGCTGTCGCCTTCCAGCGGCTTGGTTGCGCCTCCTCTTTTGCCAGTAATAGCTCTGCGTGGCCAGCCGGGAAGAGCCGCCACTGGACCGTGTACTGCAACTTTTCTCCATCTGAGAAGGGAAGCGCCGACTCTTATGCGCCACTGGGCAAAGCGCACAGCACGCTGCCCACGGCCAGCAAACCCCGGATTGCCAATCTTTTGCCTCGGAAGGCCAAAACTCTCTTTCCTTTCTTCTTTAGGTCCCGTTCAGGAGGAAGCCCTTCATGAACAAAAAGAGCATGATACCAATATAAGCCAAAAAGGCCTGATATTCACGGTTTCGCCAGTAAAGGTTCCAGCGGAAGCACTCCCTCGGGGCCTGGAGTTTCCGGGATGAAAACAAGTGGGGGAACAGTACTGGGACGGAACGGGAGTAAACCTCGAACTCTTGAGAGAACAACTTTCGCAAGTGGGTCTCTTCTTGCCGAATCACCGGCCAATAAACACCGGCTTCTAAAATTCCCAGAAGAAGGAAAAACCACCAGCGCCCTCCCGCAATTGAAAATCCCACGCCAGCCAGTAGAGAACCCAAGTACAGGGGATTGCGTGTATAGCGGTAAGGCCCGCTGGTGGCCAGTTTTTGGTTCTTTTCCAGATAGCCCGCGCTGATCGCTCGCAACAGAATACCCGTGAAAGCTACTGCGGCGCCCGCGAGCACTCGCTCCCAGGTCGGTTGTGCGAAGGTCAGGTAAATGGCGCCCAGCAAGAATCCTGCCGGGACCCGGATGCGGGCGGCGAAGTGAGAGTAAGATTTTGGCATTCATTCTATTTTGAACCCTGATCGAAATCCCAGACAGATCAAAATGACTGGTTTTCGGGCATGGTTTCATTCTGCTCACCCATGAGCTGGCGAACCGCCTCCAGAACTTGTTCCGGCCGAATTAGGTCCATCGTGCTTCCGTGGGCGTTGGAGTGCTTGTAAGTAGTCCGTGCCTTGCTGGGCCGCAGAGACTTATGGTGTCCGCCGTAGGGTCCGTTGCGCTGGGGAGCAGTGGGTCCATACAACCCGACCGTAGGAACTCCCAAAGCGGTGGCCAGATGCAGCGGGCCAGTGTCCGGGCCGATCAGGAGTCGGCTGCGGCGAAGCAAGGCAATCAAGCCGGGCAGGTTGCCGATAAAGGCTGGCGGGTCCGAATTCCGGCAGGCGGCCTGAACCTGCCGCGTTAGCTGTTCTTCGCCGGGTCCGCCGTTGAGTATCACCTGCATCGAGAATTCCTGGTGCAGCGCATCGGCGACCGCTCCAAAATTCTCCGGAGACCAGCATTTGGAGCGCCACCCGGCGCCGGGATTCAGCACCGCCAGACGCCCCTTCGGAAGCTCTGTAGGAATCGCGGCCGGATCTCCTTTTGGAAGAGGAAAGCGAATGACGGGTTTATCGGCTCCCAAGGATGCTGCCAATGCCAGGTTGGCGTCAATCACGTGGACGGCGTTTGGTTCCACCTTGCGCGTGTACAAAACGGCACTAGCCGGCTCTTTGAGCCAGGGTTTTTCAAAGCCGATAATTTCCCTGGCCCCGCTCCAGTAACAAGCCGCAGCCGACTTCAGCAGCCCTTGCAGGTCGAGAGCGCAATCATAGCGACGCTCCCGCAGCGCCCGAACAGCCCTGCGCAATGCTTGCCAAACATGGGGAGAGAACGGCTGTTTTCTCCAGGCGAAGGTGTCGAGTTCCATGATTTGGGACAGAAAGGGATTTCCTTCGAGCAAGGGTCGCCACCGGCTCTCTACCAGCCAATCGATTTCCCATGCCGGGAAGTTCTCCTTTAAAGTCGCCAGCACCGGGAGAGCGTGGAGAATGTCGCCCATCGAACCCAGCCTGACCAGCAATATCCTGCGTGAGGGATTGTGGTTCATCTTTTGATTTGCCGGGTCCCCAGAATCTATTTTGGTGTGAAATACCATGCTGTTTTCGATGTTCCGGGACTACAACTGTGCGAGGATCCAGCGAATGGCATGATGGACATCTTGCGCCACATAATCCGGCTGGCGCTGATTCTGCGTGCGTCCCGATTCCCATTCCAGCTTCCCGAAACCTGTCAGCACCAGCACGCTTCGCGCACCCACCCGATGGCCCGCTTGGATATCCAGGTAGCGGTCGCCCACCATAAACGATCTTTCCAAATCGATATGGAACCGGGCCGCAGCCTGCTCCAACATTCCCGCGCCCGGTTTGCGGCAATCGCATTCCACACGGTAGGATTTGACGATGGCCTCAGGATGGTGAGGACAGAAATAGATGCTGTCGAGTTTTCCTCCGGCACTTTGGATTCTGCTCGAAAGCCGCCGATGGACTTCATCGAGCACAGGTTCCTCGAACAATCCTTGCGCCACTCCGGATTGGTTGGTCACCACAATCGTTAAAAGATTAGCCTGGTTCGCCATCTGTACTGCCCGGCCGGCAAACGGATAAAGCTCAAGCTGGTTTGGATGGCTCAAGTAGCCGATTTCCTCAATCAACGTTCCGTCGCGGTCAAAGAAGACCGCGCGTTGCCGGCCGTCCGGTAATACAGCAGATTTTTCCTTTGCGGGTTGTCGCTTTGCGGGCCTGTTACACACGATGTTTCACGGCCTATGTTTTAGGGCACTGTTACCTGGTCTCGACTCAGGCATGATCGCGCCGTGCGGAGAACCTCCTCCACCGATATCGAGGTCATGCAGTGGTGGTCGATGGGGCAATGCCGCAGTTTGCAAGGGCGGCAATCGGCCGTACCGGTCAACAATTCCACGCGAGGACCGAGCGGCCGCGTGCCCTGCTCGTCGGTAGGCCCGAAAATAGCCAGAGTTGGCACACCCAGCGCGGCCACTACGTGCATGGTGCCTGTGTCATTGGTCACATAAAGGTCGCAGCCTTGCACCAATCGGATAAATTCATCCAGTGATGTCTTCCCGGCAAGCGATAAGGCGGCCTTGCCCGCTTTCGGCAGCAAGGATTCCACCAGGGACCTCTCCTGAGGGGAGCCAAAAAAAATTGATAGCGCTCCCCATTGGTCATTCATGCGGCAGGCTAGCTCGGCAAATCTTTCCGCTGGCCAGCGCTTGGCGGTGCCGAACGCGGCGCCCGGACTGACGCCCACCAGTAACCCGCCCTTTGAATTCCAGGACGAGGGAAGGGAAGTGTCCTGGCTTACAAGTTCCCTGATCCTTTCCCTGGCTGTTGCTCGGTCAGCCCCGGCGGTTGGGAGTAAAATTTGCGTCACTTCCCGAAATTGCGAAATTAATCCCAGCCGGCGAAGAAGTTCCAGATAATAGTGTGCCTCGTGTGCCGGAATTTCTCCACTTCGGGGCACTGCAACGGGGTGGGTCAGCAAGGGTCCCCGGCCTTGCCGCGCATAACCGGCGCGGATGGGTATGCCGGATAGTGCAGCCAGCACGGCGGCATCCAGCGCATTCTGGAACAGAATGGCGGCGGAGAATTCCTCGCGCCGCAGGCTGGCAGCCATATGCCACCTTCCCAGAATTCCCCTGTGCGGGCCGTTGGTGTCGTAGGAAATCAGGCGACAGCGCAGTTCGTCCATGGGGAAAATTCCACTTACCCAGGGCCGGGCCACCAGAACCAATTCCGCTTCCGGCAACACCCGGCGCAACTCACGCAAAGCCGGCAAGCACATGACGGCGTCACCGATCCAGTTGGGAGTGCGAACCAGCAGCTTGCTTCGGGTTCCGATCCCTTGCAGTTGTTCGACGCGGAGCGTTTTCATGTGTGCTCGTTTCAGGTTTTTCCGGCCATGTTTGCCGACAACGGCAATCGCTCTCGGGGGAAATCCAACTTCTCCCGAATCCATCTCATCAGGCGCGCTTCCTCATCCACTACAGGTTCGATGGCGGCCCAATATAGCGGTATGCCCAGTGAATTCAACTCCGGCAGGTTGACCAAATCTTTCTCCGTAGTCAGCAGGCAGTCCGCCCGGTTCGCTTCCACTAGATTTCGAAGAAGCTCCAGGTCGCTCGATCTGTAGCGATGGTGGTCCGGGAATATTTTGCTTGCGACCGTCTCAATCCCGGCCTGTTCCAGCATACGAAAAAAACTTCTGGGGTTTCCCAGGGCGCAAAAGGCTGCGGGCCGCCCGGGGAGAAAATCCTCTGCTGGCACAGTATCTGCTTTTCGTGCTTCTACAAAATGGAGCAGCTTTGTCCTGAGGGTGAAGATCTGCGCCCGAGGGTTCAATCGCCGGACGGCTGCCTGCAGGCTTCCGGAAGGCGAGTTGTCACCGGCGCCACTCGTAACCAACTCACAACGGGTTAAGAGGATACCATCTGCCCGCATCAGTGCTGAGGGTCTCTCACGGAGAAGTCGGGGGCCCCACCGGTGCCCTCCCCAGGGGTTTTCCGCATCCACGAGCACAAAGTCGAGGTCACGCCGCAGGGCAAGATGCTGGAAGCCGTCATCGAGCAGGTGGAGATCGACGGGAAAACGCTTCTCCAAAAGCCGACCCGCCTCATGCCGCGAGGCGGAAACTCCGACCGGGAGCTTCAGATGCCTCAGATAAAGCTGCACTTCGTCTCCAGAGTCCCTTGCATCTTGAGGCGATGTGCCGGGAGGAAGAATTTGCAGCCGCTTTTTGGATGTGCGACGATAACCTCGGGTCAGGACCGAAACGCGAAGTCCCGCAGACTGCAACCGGCCCGCCAGCCATATGGTAAAAGGAGTCTTGCCGGTCCCGCCCCAACTGATGTTCCCCACACTGATTACTGGAGCCCGCAAGCTTTTTTGCCGCCAAAGCCCGCTTTGGTAGAGACGAGCCCGCATCCAGGTTCCCGCAGTCCAGAGTGAGGCTGCGCCGCAGGCAATGCTTGAAAGTGGACAAACTTCTCCCATTAGCGAACTCATTTATGAATGGATTGGATAAAAGGTTCCCGGCCGTTCGCCGGAGTCAGCAAACTGTTGTTTGCCCTTTCGGCCATATCGGGAGATGATTTTGGGCTCAAGGACTTGCCGGCATTATTTCGGACAGGCTCACGCGGAGAGAATAATTTTTCAAGCTCATCCAAAACGGGATTAGCAGGGCCGGTGGAGGTCTTCATCAGATTGTGAGCCGATTCCCCCAACCTTTGGCTGAATGCTGGATTTTTCAGCAGGAAGCGAAGTGTCGTGCTCAGGGCCGCGGCCTCCTGCAGTTGAATGATTGCTCCCGTATGGGTGTGGATGCCTGGCTCGTCCGGCACTTGCTCAACCTGCCTGTCCTGCAAGAACCGGTCGGCGATTTCCTGGAAATTCTCCATGTGCGGGCCAATGACAATGGGGCGCGCGAAATATGCAGGTTCCAAAATGTTGTGTCCGCCAGTGGGCACCAGAGTGCCTCCCACGTAGGCTACGGTCGCAAGCTGGTAAATGGCTCCCAGCTCTCCAATGCTGTCCAGAAGCAGAACGCCCGGTACGGACGGGGTGGTTTGTGGCGACCACTGTGAGCGGTATTGCAGCGGGATACCCAAAGCGCGGACCATCTCTGCCACGGTAGCGAAGCGCTCCGGGTGCCGGGGAGCTAAGATCATCCACAAGCGGGGAAACTCCGGAAGAAGCTGCCGAAAGGCATCCAGCAAGTACTTTTCTTCTCCGGGCATGGTGCTTCCGGCAACGATCACCGGTCCTGCCTCTGAGTTCTCCAGCGTCTCCAGCAGAGCGTCTGCCATCGGTGAGGGGGCGGGGTGTATTGCAAATTTGAGGTTTTGCGTTACCCGCACTTTTTCCGGCGGTGCCCCCAGAGCCTTGAAGCGTTCGGCATCGGCTGCGCTTTGCGGAAATAAACCGTCCACATCAGCCAGCACGCGCATCCATAGAAAACGGCTGGCGCGGTAGCGCGGGAAAGCTTTGTCGGAGATGCGTCCATTGACGAGCAGCAACAATACACCGGAACGCTTGGTTTCGTGGAATAAGGTGGGCCAGAGTTCCGTTTCCATCACCAGAACGGCGCGTGGTTTCAGCCGCTGGAGAAAGCGACGGCAAATCCAGCCCAGGTCCAGGGGAGGGAAGTACAGCGAGTCTCCTGGTTGGAGGATCTGGCGTGCCTCGTTCCAGCCCGTCCGGGTGGAAGAGGTGATGGCGATGCGAACTCCGGGGATCCGGTTTCTTAGCTCCTCCACCAATGCAGCGGCTGCTTTGACCTCACCGAGCGAGACGGCATGAATCCAGACTGCCTGCTCCGCAGCCGGGGAATCCGCTGGAGGAATCAAACCCAAACGTTGGCCAATTCCAGGCAAACTCCCCCGTAGAGCCCGGAAAGCAAGCCAGGGAGAGAACAACGCCAGTCCAAAACAGTAAGCAAGGTGATAAAGGAAGTACATATGGCCTAGATTCCGGTTTGCGGGCGGCGTTGGGGCGGTAGCCACGAAAGTCAGCAGGCACGGCCGGAACCGCAGTTAGGAATAAACGCTCTAAAGCCCCATTATAACTTTGTGAACAATAGCCTCCAACCGCTAATAAGACACTTATCGATTCAGTCGAAAGGACAATTGCTGCATCCGCGTTCTGGTTCGTCACGGTGAAACTCGGCTGTGTTGCAACGGATCGGTAAACAACCTCACAGCTTCCTACTGCGGCAATGGTTCGATTGAGGACAGTTGTTTGAGATCAGGAAAGGAAAAAGACGGGATACGCCACGATGTCTCGCCAGCGGTGCCGAGCGCTCCCCGGCCGCTCGTAAAAATACGCAGGCTCGGACAGTTACGCAGGAAAGATATCGACCCGTTGCGCGCAAGCTGCTACCAGATGTTCGCAATTGTATATTAGAAGCAGAAAATGAAGCGTCAGCAGTCTCCCCTATATTTTTTCGTACATCGAAGCCACGTAGTCACCATAGCCGTTGTACATCAACGTGGGCCGGACCATCCCGGTGTCGATCACTTTTTCCGTTGCCTGCGACCAGCGGGGATGGGGCACGTTCGGATTGACGTTAGCGGTGAATTTGTATTCCCGGGGGGCAACATCGTTCCAGAAGGTGCGCGGTTGCCGGGAAGTAAATTCCATGGCGACTATGGATTTGATGCTCTTGAAACCGTACTTCCAGGGCACGGCCAGGCGAATGGGTGCGCCGTTCTGCTTGGGAATTTCGTGGCCGTACATCCCGGTGACCAGGAATGCCAGCTCGTTGGTGGCCTCTGCCATCGTCAAGCCTTCATAGTAGGGCCAGGGGTAATGGCGCAGCGTTTTTTGGCCGGGGGCTTCATCCGGGCGCAGAAACGTCACCATGCGAAGATACTTTGCCTCTGATTTCGGCTCCACTAGGTCGATGACGGCCTTCAATGGGAACCCGGTCCACGGTACGGCCATCGACCAAGCCTCGACACAACGATGGCGATACAACCGCTCTTCGACGGGAATCTGGCGGATGAGCCGGAATACATCCAGAGTCTGCGGCTTGTTTACTAGCCCGCTCACTTTGATCGTCCAGGGCTCCGGATTGAAGCCGTTCACCAGCTTCCAAACGTCTTCCTTCCGTTCCGTAAACTCATAAAAGTTGTTGTATCGGGTTGCAGCCCGTTCGTCGGTGATCGGGCGGTCGAGTTTGTAGGCAGGATTTCTTTCCGCTGGATAGAGCGCGTCGGCTGCCCATAGGCGGCGTGGGAAGATTCCCGCTGCCCCGATCGCGCCAACCCCCATAGCCGCCAGAAACTTTCGCCTGTTCAAGAAAACATCCTCGGGAGTTGCTTCCCACTCCGGAATCTCCCAGCCTCTCGGAATTTTAAGGTACGCCATGGTGATCCCCTCCTTTGTTCTATTATGAGACTGCCGGGCCAGCGTTTCAACTCCTACTTGGTAAACGGGGTCGGATATATCCAGCATCGTTCCCTTTTACCAACCGCGCTGCATTTCGATCCCTCGCTCCCAGAGTTCGGATGGGATAAACAGGGGGGCATCAATCTCTCCGGGGGCTGGGTGTCCGGTGGTTCATGACCAATCGCTTCTTCGTGGCCCCGGAATTCCGTATCGGTTTGCGTCCATTGCTACGTTCAACGGTCGCCCTCGGTTATGTTTTCTGAGAGGGTGCTAGGCGGATGCGAAGCCCCATTAGAAGGTTACTCTGGTCATGAACTGGAAGGTCCGGGGGAACCCACGGTTGCCATCGATGCGTCCGAACTCGCTTGTTCCGAACACGGTGGAAGGGCCGCGCCAGTTGACACCGTTCAATACATTGATGAATTCAAATCGAAACATGAGATTCGCATCTTCGAAAATCGGTGTGGTCTTCTCAATTGCTACATCCCAGTTGACGAGCCTTGGGGTTCTGGCCGTCGTCGTCGTTCGGGGCGCTGAACTCAACTGAAGGCCTTGGGTCGGAGTGACGGAACCGGCGGTTACGTACTGTGCGACATTGCCAGCCGGGTCGCCCCCTCCGGATACGGCAGCGTTCGCCGGGCGCTGGTGACTGAATCCGTAAGCGCTCAGCGGATTCGCATTTTGAGTGATGACGAGTGGGAAGCCGCTGCGCGCCGTGGACACCAGCGAGGCCGTCCAGCCTCCGAGCAACCAATTTATGCCCGGCAGCCGGTACATCAGATTGAGGTTGACGTTGTGCGGTACATGGAGGATTGAGGGCGAGTAATCCTGCTCCAACACGGGGCATTTCTGAAAGGCGCACTCGTCCGGGGTGTTGTAGACGGTGCCGGTTTCGCTCTCCACCAACGTGTTGGCCTCGTAAATGTTGTCCATGTTCCTAGTGAATGTGTAGTTGAGCCGCGCACCCCAACGGGCGCTGAATCGCTTTTCGAGTTCAAACCGGAGCGAGTTGTAGAACGACTTGCCGGCGCTTACGTGACGAGCATAGACATTGCGGAAATGTGGATAGGGCCGGAGCAACTGTCCCAGCGGCAATGTCGTTTCGTGGGCGAAGGAGCCGAAATCCGAGTTGCCATGGAACGGATTCGGATAGCGTTCGTTCAACCGATCGCCGAGCGCCAGATAGGAGTCGGCTAACTGGTTAATGTTAATGACCGAGTCGCGGGTTCCTCCGATTGGCAAGTTGGTTCCCTTGCTACCGACGTACCCTGCCTAGACCACTGTACTATCGTCGATGTTGCGCTGAAAATCCAAGGACCATTTCTGGATATACGGAGAGTCGCGGTATTGCTCGTTGAAGTAGACGTCGCCGCCGACGTTCTGGAGTCGCCGGTTGGCGTTTCCGATCTGATCAAGGATACCGTGCGGGAATGGATTGGATGCCGAAGCTTCGGGAGGCGTGATACCGTCCACGCTGGTTTCGACATTGCTAACCGCCGTATACCCGTACGTTCCGATCTCGGACGCACCCGTACCGGACGGAATTGCATACGGAGCCCAGAATACGGCGTATCCGCCGCGCAGAACGGTTTCCGGACTCGGGCTGTACGCAAATCCGATCCTGGGCCCGGCCTTGATCGGCGGCGGATTCCACTGGTGGATGGGATTACCGTCGACCCCGGCGTACATGAGTCCGCCTCTCAGAGGAAAACCGGGAAGCGAAACCTCGATTTCAGGCGTAAGCGTCGGCTCCACGGGGAACGGCTGAGTGCGGGCCCAACCGACCGCGAAATCGTTGGTATCTTCCTTGAGGCCCGTTTCCCGCTCTAAGCGAAGACCGAGATTGAGGACAAGATTCGAAGAGACTCTCCAGTCGTCCTGGACGAAACCGCCGAAGTAATCCAGGAAAAGATCTGCCCGCGTACCGAGCGTCGCATTGCCGGCGGCTGGCAATCCAAGCAGCAGATCGGCAAGCGCGCTGCCCGAGCCAGTTTCGGGGCTCGCCGGATTCGGACCCTGCGTGAATCTCTTTCCGAAACGCAGGGAAAAACCATGGCCGAAATCCAAAGTGCGCAGGCCCAGCCGACGCCACTGCGCGCCGTACTTCAGCGTATGGTTCCCGATGAATTGAGAGTAGGTTCCGCTCACCTATCGGGAAAGCCACTGCGTGTCGTTATTGCTAGCCGACCCATGGGTGTGCCCGTCGTCGCCGTACTCCGCAACACGGATCAAAGGAAACTGTCCCTCGTAGCCATCCTGAGCGTAAATCTTGTCCAGGAAACTGCCCTGGATCCCAAGCTGGTTCCGAATCTCTTCTTTGCTGTATACGGGATTCTCGTCGGAATCGTTGAAATAGGTCTGACCGTACCTCAGATTCAGCACCGACGTTGTCGTGACGACGAATGTGTTATTGATCGCCAGGGCATGGGCGTCCCGCACGACGCTGGACGCGCCGATGGCAAAGACTGGTGGCGCATCCTAGTTCAGAAGGTCCTGGTAGTGAGCGAAACCGGGTTCTTGCGATCTGTAGTAGAGGTACGTCGCAGTGAGTTGCCATTTGTCGTTGACTGTATGGTTTAGGTTGCCGGTGGTCTGGAGCGCCTGCACCGTCTGGATGCCTGAAGTCGAACGCAGCCCGCCGGACCCCAGGCTCGCAAGGAGTCGTGTCAGTGCCAAACCTGCCGGATCCAGCATATCCGCCGGGATGCGATTGTTCGGAAACTGGCGCCTGTGGCCGTTCGCATCTCTGTCGAACGGATTGAAGATGTTTAATCCGCTCTCGGAAAAATCGCCGTTAGCCTCAGCCGGTGTTGGGATCGCAATTGACGTGTTATCGACTGCATCGTCGAAAAAGCCCTCCGTGGCAAGCCAGAAGAACGTGCGGTCAGTCACGATTGGCCCACCGAATGAACCTCCAGCAAGATTGTAAGAAGCGTCGCCGATGTCTTGCTGATCGAGTACGCCCGAGTCGAACTCTTGCTGCTGAAAATAGCCCAGTTTTCTCCAGAACGTGTTCAGCTTGCCAGGGCGGAACTGATACAGGATGCTTCCTGCCCAATGGTTCGTGCCGCTCCGGTGAATCGTGTTGAATACGCCGCCGCCTGTCCGGCCCATTTCGGCATCGTATGTATTCGTCTGTACCTTCATCTCTTGGACGGCTTCGAAGATGGGAATGATCACTGAGCGGTTTCGCATGTCGGTCATCGAGACGCCGTCAAGCGTGTAATTGTTGCCGCGCAGCGGGCCGCCTCCGAGAGAAAGCAAGGACGAATTCGTTTGATCCGACTGCTTCACCTAAACCGGGTTTCCAGTGTGCACGACATTGGGAGTGGTCACCGCCATGATGAAGACGTTTCGACCGGGAGACGGCAAAGCTTCGAGTTGCGCGCGGTCGATCCTGGAGGAAACCGACGCTGTCGCGTTCTCGACGAGCGGAACCAATTCCGTGACTGTGATCGTCTCTTCGACGCCCCCGACTCTTAACGTTACGTCCACGACAAGCCAGGACGAGATACCGACGATCAATTCTTCTCGTACAAAGGGCGCAAAACCTGCCAACTCGGCGCTCAGCGTATACCGGCCGGGCTGTAGGTTTGCGAACGAATACTCGCCGGCTGCATTGGACACGGTGCTTCGAAGTCTGCCGATTTCCTCGTTCTCAAGCTTGATCTGCACCCCGACGAGAACCCCTCCGTTGATGTCCTCAAGAATCCCGCGCATACCGCCCTGAAAGGTCTGGCCCGGAGCGCTTGAGGCGGTCCCGACGGCGGCAAGAATAGTGGCGACCCAAACAGGAAAGATTCTCCTCCACGCCGGCCTACAGTTCGAGTTTCGGAATCTCATAATCATCTGTGCTATCTACGACAGGCGGTGCGCTAGTCATCGGTGAACGGGGATTCCTGCCGGGCGGAGAGTAGGGCTTCGCTGCCCCACTCTCTCGCTGCCGTTTTTTACTGACCGACCCAGCGGACCGTTACCCGAACGGGACTAGATTTTGCTCCCTTGTCGTCGGTGACCACGAGCTCGAACGAATAGACGCCAGGGCCGCCCAGGAAATCAGCTATGGAAGTCGCCGAGCCGGGGTTCCTGATCAGAGCTTCCAGCGGCCCGGTCGAGCGCCAAGAGTAAGTGATCGTGTCGCCGTCGGGGTCGAAGGAACGCGTTCCGTACAGCCTTACGGCCCGCTCCCAGACGAACCTCGGAGCCCTGACCACGGCTACTGGTGCAGCATTAGGATTCTCCACTCGCACGATCACGACCGCCTGGACCTGGTTGTGACCGTCCGAGGCCAGCAGGTTGTAAGTTGTATCCGCGTTCGGGTTCACCTGGATCGACCCGTTGGCATCAACTGCGCCAATGCCGGTAATGATTACCCGCGTGGCATTCTCGGTCGCCCAGGAAAGCGTCACGGGGTCGCCCGGGTTGGCAATAACCATCTGGTCTGCGGTGAAATCAATGATCTGGACTGGACTTCCCACAGTGACCACAGCGGTTGCGGAAACCTCACCGTTTCGGTTGCTGGCAATCAGTGTGTAGGTTGTGCTCTGATTGACCTGTACGGTTGAGCTCCCCGACTGGTTAACGCTGCCGATGCCGGAGATCGTGACCGACGTCGCGTCTTCGACTTCCCACGTGAGGGTAGTCTGCCCACCCTGGGTTACTTGCGAGGGCGCAGCAGTGAATTGTCTGATCTGCGGCACTTGATCATCTGTTACTGTGACCGTGACGCTCTGGCTGAGGCTGCGCTGGTCGTTGCTGGCAGTCAGCGTGAAGGTCGTAGTCTCCGTCACGGTGATCGTCGTGCTGCCCGCCGAAGGATCAACCTCGCCCACGCCGCTGATTTCCGCGGCGCTTGCGTTGTGAATCTCCCAAACCAGGCTTGCGGCCTCGCCGCTGTCGATTGTGAGCGGCGTTGCTGTGAATTGGGCGATCGTGATTCCCGGGTCAAGCGCACTGACCATGGTGCGGTCGGTAGCGACACCACCGCGGTCATCCCGCACCGTCAAATGGAAGTGATAGGTCTCGCCTTCCGCGGCCGTAAAGGTCGGTTGTGCGGTGTCCGCTTTGGAAAGCTGCACGGTTGGTCCGGTGACCTGCACCCAATCGTAGGTGATGGGGTCTTCGTCGGGATCATACGAGGCCGACCCATTCAAGGTGACCTCTCCCGGGTCAACGCCGATCTGGTCGGCTCCGGCGTCGGCCACTGGTGAGTCATTGCCCGTGCGCGTCTGCCGCGTTAGCACTTCATAGCGCACCCGCGGGATATCCACCGGCACCGGCTCCGAGGTGTTCGCTGAATAATCCTTCGGACTGAGCCAGCCGCCGAATTGCAGCCCGACGACAAACCTTCCCGAGTTGCTGTTCGAAATCAATGTTTCGTTCAAGCCGGCCTCGGCAGTAAAGGCGATGCTTTCCGAAAGTGGATGGATGTAGCGAATCGAGCCGCCCACCTTGTTGTCGCCAGCGCCGAAGAGAGCGCCGAAGTTCCCCTCGTACCATGCATCGCCCCAAGCGGCGAAGGCCGTGCTGAAGCCAACCTGATCGACAATGCTGAGGTACGACTCTTCCACCGTATTGGCCCACACGCTGATGCGGTTTAGAACAGCACCATCCATGAAGCCCCTCGTGCCGTATGCGCCAACGCGGCCCCGATCAAATACGTAGTCCAAGGTGGCGGAGGACTGTGCCATCGAGCCGCCATATTGAAATTCACCCAGGCGGACATGCCTGAAACTGCCGAAGAGGCCCACCTGCACGTTCCCAAAGCGGCTCACGAGACCAGCATCAATCTGACCCTCATCCCGTCTGGAGTAATGCATGTACTCGCCTTCGACCTGCACCGCGTGACGCTGCGCGAACGGTAAGAAGATGCGCCACCTACCCGAGCCCGCCAAGTTGCTGTCGTTGGTGTCGGGACCGACATTCAGGCCCAAGATCGAGAACTTCCGGGAGGGAGGCGGCAAAGAGGCCTTGACCGCTTCCTGCACCTCTTCCTTCGTTGGCGGCGGGGGAGCCTCGGCCAGTTGTGTCACATTCTCTTCGAGACTGCCTTGTCTGTCCCGAAGGTCGGCGACCTCCTGCTTCAATTCCTGGTTTTCTCCCTGTATATCCTTCAACATGCGGAGGATCTCGTCGAGCTTGCTCAGCTCGCTCATAATCTGGTCGCAACAGGTCATCTGTTGCTGCGAGATATCTTGCATTGCCTCGATCGCGTCGCCCACGCTACCCGCACTGATCAAGCGGCCCTGGCCGTCGGCCAGCCTCATCACGACCCGCCGGTTCATGAACAACGCCTCCGGGTTCTGGGCCTCAATACGAGGCGCTTGCTCACCGCGCGGTGTGATCGCGACTTGATTCTCTCTCGCGCCATACTTCAGGAGGAAATCCCTCACGGTTTGGGCCCGTGCCTGAGAAAGTCGCACGTTGTAGTCGTCGGTACCCCGATAGTCGGCGTGTCCTTCCAAGGTCACACGATACTCCGAATTCTGATTCAGCAACTCCGCGAGCCGGAGCAGGCTTGGAAACCCGTCCACAAGAACAGACGAATCAAATTCAAAGTTGATCTCTTCCCAGTCGCCACTGCTGGCCTGCGTGTCCAACCCTTGCGCGAAAGCACTCGCTGTCACCAACAAGGCGAGACAGGTCCAAACCATTGCACGCTTACACATCGTTTTTCACCTCTTCGGGATTTGCGGACCTCCGCTGGAAGGTGGACGACCTGGAGATTACGGTCGGCCCCGTTGCGAAGGCTGCATAGGGATTGATCTCGAATCCAACGGCCTCGGGCCCTGCAAGATCAACTTGGCCCAAGTCACTCTCACAGCCAAAATTACAATCGTTTCCCCGCTTATGCTTCCTCCCAATCAGTTTTGTCCATTCTCACACGACCCACAAAAAAGATAAAGCATAACAGGAGACGCGCCAGGCAGCGCTGAGATTCGCATCAGGGCAACAGGAAATTCAGCAGCCACAGGGCAGTCCCGCAGAACATTGCCGAGGCCGCCCCCGACGATGGTTACGATCCCGACCGCTGTATAGCTATCCAGTTGCTGATGGGGGCGTGAGGTCCCCTGATCAGGTTTCCTCAGTTGTGTTTATGCGGATGGTACGGATGGTCGTGGCGGCCATGGTGAAACACGACGTGCAGCAGCGATCCGCCAACGAACGCCTGGTAGAGTTCCACGCCGCCGGGGTCGTCTGCGAACAGATGGGTGCCGACAACGTAACCGGCGACCGTGGCGACAAGGATTGCTCCAATGCCGATCGAAGCTCTCCCGAAGCCGCGAGGTCGCAGCAGCCACCAGATCATCAGGCCGACCGGAATCCGGTGCAGCATCACCGCAGTTCCGACACGCGCCCCACTGGGCGCGAACGCCGCTCCTTCCAGAAAGGCGTGCAGCGCCAAGCCTGACAAACCGGCTAGGAGGGCCAGATTGTCTGCATGCGGCGCGAGCGAGTGCGAGACGCGCTCGATGAGAGTGGGTGTGCCCATTCCCAGGGCGAGGACCACAATCGCCAACACGCCATGATCAGCCCACGCATGTGGAAGCACCTGCCAGGCGACGAGTGCCGGCACGATGACGTACATGCAGCCGTCAAAGAGACGCATAGTGCTAGGCCGGTCATGCAGCCACCCGTATAGCAACACACCTACTAGTAGGGCGGCGAGCGATCCGGCAAACTGGAGCATGGCGAGGGTCCCTATCCGATGCTGATGCTAATGAGGTATGGTACCGACTCCAAGAGCTTCACCACCTTCAGCCCGACCTCGTGGCAGAGTATGGCATTAGAACTCAGAGGCATCCGCGATCCGTTGCGGATGCCTCTGGTTGATTGCGGCATTCCTCCTGCTAGCTGGGCAGCTTGCCGTGGTCGTCACAGTGATTGTCGCGCGGATGGTGCAGGTGGCCTCCGACAAGATAGTCCGCGTAGTTGCCATGCAGCACTGCTTCGTGACCGCAGCCATCACCGTGCTGATGTACAGCCTCGTGGCCCTTACAATCATGGTCGGGCGTGCAGGCGGCGGGGTTCGACTCCGTCACCGGCATAGAATTGCTCGTCGTAATGGCCCTCATGATCGTGGTGCAGATGGCCCTCGTGCAAGTAGTCGGTGTGGCCTTCGTGCGGCACAGCAGTGTAGCCACAGTCAGAGCTGTGCTTGTGGGTGTGGTCTCCGTGGGAATGATGGTCGTCAGCCATGTTTTTCCCTCCCACTTTCTGCATGAACGAGAGGCGTCCTTGTTCCGTCTCCCGCCCTCCTGTGGGCGTGCAGATGGTCTACATGGTGGTTTTCAGCGGTACAGCCTTCCGGCGAGAATTCCAACTGAATTGTCATGTGCCGGATGCCGTAATCACGCGAGGCGATTTCCCGAAGGCGCCGCCGCAGGAAGGTAAGGTCCCTAAAGTCGGGATCGACAAGGACGTGAGCAGTGAGCATGTCGTAGTCAGGGGCGAGACTCCAGACGTGAATGTCGTGGATCAGGCCGACCCCTTTCACTGCCTCCATCTCGCTACAGAGACGATACACGTCGATGTGTTTTGGGGCACCTTCGAGCAACACGTTGATTACTTTGCCGAGTAGGCGCCACGTGCCGAACACGATGATGATACCGATGACCACGCTCACGATGGGGTCCGCGAGCGTCCACCCGAAGGCCCAGACGAGAGTGCCGGACACGACGACACCGACTGACCCCAGCAGGTCGGCCATGACGTGCTGGAAGGCGCCTTCGACGTTAACGTTGTGCTCGACCGACCTGTGGAGGATCCAGACTGCCACGCCGTTGACAACGAGGCCGATTGCGCCGACGGACAGCATAAGCGCGCCGTCAATGTCGGGCACGTCCGCAAAGCGGTGGTAGGCTTCGAAGACCACCCAGCCGGCGATCAACCAGAGCGTGAGAGTGTTCACCAGGGCCGCCAGGATCTCAAGGCGGCGGTACCCGAAGGTACGCTCCGCGGACGCGGGCCGACTTGAAAAGTGCAGGGCAACCAGTGCGAAGCCAATCGACGCCGCATCGGTCAGCATGTGCCCGGCGTCCGCAATTAGCGCCAAACTGCCGGAGAGGATGCCGCCGACGATCTCAGCGAACATATAACCGACGATCAACACGAGCGCGGTGGTCAGGTTGCGTTTGCTCGTCCTGCGCCGATCGCGCGAATGGTTATCCTCCCTCCAGGCCGTGGTCATGGTGATGGTCGGAAGTCACTTGTTTGAAAATAGCGGTCTTATTTGGGTTAGGTCAACAAACAACCACTAGTAATCCTTATGGGCTATCCCTTATGCGTTTGTAACATACTCGTGCGGCCATGGAGTGTCAAGTAGCATCGATGTTGACGATGAGGCGCGCGGTCTCGCGAGTCGTATCCAGCGCGTCAGTCGTGAGGACGTATCCCGCGACCTAGACCTCTTCGAGCAGGGCGCGCACGGCCGTTAGATAGACGCCGCCATCGTTGAAGTCGAGGAGTATTCGATCTTTGGGCCGGACTTTCTATCATTTTGGAACGGTCAGGGACTGATCGTCCGATTCGAACAGGAAATCGAGACTGCCAGCCGGCGCGGTCACCGCATCAAAGCGGCCGATGCCGGCATTGCAGTTGCCCGTTCCGAGGTTGCAGACGCGCGCCGGCAACTGCACCTCGCGGTCGGCCGGGCATACTTCCGGTTCGTGATCGCCCAGGCCGATCAGACCACGGCCACCACGGCACTCAACGAAATCGAGCAGGTTGTCAGTCTGACCGAGGCGAGGTTCAACGCGGGCGAAGTGGCAGGTACGGAACTGCGTCGGCTCCAGGTGGAGCGCCTCCATTTCTTCGATCAGGTCTTAACGACAGAGCTGGCAGTGAGCGACGCACGCGTGGCGCTATTGAACCTGCTCGGCGCAGCCGACTTGCAGCAACTGTTCGAAGCGACAGATCCGTTGGCGGCGCCGATCGACGCTGTTCAACAGATCGACGGGCAGCCGGTCGTCTTCGTGCGGACGGGGCCAACCACCTTCGAACGTCGCGACGTCTCGCTCGGTTCGACGGCGGATGGTCTGGTCGAGGTGGTCAGCGGCCTGAGGCCCGGTGAGTCGATCGTATCGACCGGCAGTTTCTATCTGAAGACCGCGTTGCTGCACGAGCGGATCGGTCACTCGCACTAACATGCATCGCCTCGTTGATTTTTCCCTCCGCAACCGGTTTCTCGTGCTGGCGTTCACTGTGCTGGCCGCTGGGTTCGGCGTGTACTTAATGTTCCAGTTGCCGATCGACGCAGTGCCCGACGTGACGCCGAACCAAGTGGCGGTGCTCACGCAGGCGCCTGGACTCGGCCCTGTGGAGGTCGAACAGTTCGTCACCTTTCCGGTCGAAACTGCGATGAGCGGCCTGCCGGGCATAACTACGATCCGATCCGTGTCGCGGTTCGGGCTCTCGTCGGTCTACATCTACTTCGAGGAGTCGATTGACTTCTACTTTGCGCGCCGTCTGGTAATGGAGCGGCTGCCCGAGGCGCGCGAGTTGATTCCGAAGGGCTACGGCACGCCATCCCTGGGGCCGATCAGCACTGGGCTGGGCGAGATTTACCAGTTCGAGGTTCGCGGCGACGGGTACTCCCCAATGGAGCTGCGCAGCATTCTCGACTGGGAGATCGGGTTCAAGCTGCAGTCGGTGCCTGGCGTCGTCGAGGTGAACTCCTACGGCGGGGAGCTGAAGACGTACGAGATCCAGCTTAATCCGGATCGCCTCGTTTCCTACAACGTGTCGCTCGACATGGTCTTCGACGCGCTCCGCGAGAACAACGCGAACGCTGGCGGCGCCTACATCGAGCGCTCCCAGGAGCAGTACGTCATTCGCGGCGAGGGTCTCATCACCTCCCTTGAGGACATCGGCAACATCGTCGTGACCGCCACCGAGGACGGCACCCCCATCTTCATGCGCAACATCGGCGAGACTGCCTTCGCGCCGATGGTCCGTCAGGGCGCCGTTACCCGCGACGGTCGCGGCGAGGTGGTGACCGGCGTGGTCATGATGCTGATGGGCGAGAACCCGCGCGTCGTCGCCCAGCGCGTCGATGAGGAACTGGCGCGCATCGTGCCGACATTGCCGCCCGGCGTCGAGATCGATACCTACTACGACCGGACTGATCTGGTCCAGCGGACGATCGCCACCGTGCAACGGAACTTGGTGGAAGGCGGCCTGCTGGTGGTCGCGGTGCTGCTGCTATTCATAGGCAATCTGCGTGGTGGGTTGATCGTTGCCTCGGTGATTCCGCTGTCGATGCTCTTCGCGTTCACCGGGATGGTGCAGGCAAGACTTTCCGGCAACCTCATGAGCCTGGGCGCAATCGACTTCGGCCTGATCCTCGACGGGTCGGTCGTCATGGTCGAGAACATCGTGCGGCGCCTGGACCAGGCGCGAGAAGGGCAAATCCGTGAAGCGGTGGTCGCCTGGGCGGGCCGCGAAGTGGCGCGTCCAGTGTTCTTTGCCGTGATGATCATCATCATCGTCTACCTGCCGATTCTCGCGCTCCAGGGGATCGAAGGAAAAATGTTTCGGCCGATGGCGCTGACCGTTATCTTTGCCCTGATTGCCTCCTTGGTGCTGGCGCTGACGCTGATGCCTGTGCTCTCTCTGCTGATGTTCCGGCGGCGCGTCCCACATAAGATGCCACGTGTGGTGACTTGGTTGTTGCGCGGGTACCGTCCACTACTCGGCAGCGTACTGGCGCATCCGCGCGTGGCTGGGGCGACAGCGGCGGGCGTCTTCGCGGCCTCCCTCCTGTTGGTTCCCTTCATGGGCGGCGAATTTTTGCCGAAGCTCAACGAGGGCGCGATCGCGGTCCAGGCGTGGCGGCTGCCGAGCGTGGCACTGTCGGAGTCAATCAAGAGCACGACCCTCATTGAGCAAACACTGCTGGAGTTCCCGGAGGTAGTGACCGTGGTGTCGCGTACCGGCCAGGCCGAGATCCCAACCGACCCGATGGGAGTCGAGACGAGCGACATCTACGTAATCTTGACGGACGAGCGCAACTGGGAGACAGCCGACACTAAGGATGGCCTGATCGAGGCGATCAACCGCTCGCTCGAGCAGCAGGTGCCGGGCAACATCTTCAGCTACTCGCAGCCGATCGAATTGCGTATGCAGGAGATGATTGCCGGTGTCCGCTCCGATCTTGCGGTCACCGTCTACGGCCCCGACCTGGACGAGTTGCGCCGTATTGGAGAGGCGGTGCAGCAGGTTGTGGCCGGCGTGCCGGGAGCCGCCGACGTCAAGGCGGAACAAACGGCTGGGCTGCCGTTTCTGCGTGTGCGCATTGATCGTAGAGCTGTAGCGCGTTACGGCATCAACGTCGCGGACGTGCTCGCGGTGGTCGAGACGATGGGCGGCACGATGGTTGGCGAGGTGCTGGAGGGACAAGCGCGGTTCCCGCTACGGGCGCGGTTCGTCGCCGACGCCCGCGCCGATATCGAGGACATCCGAAGCATCCGGGTGTCGGTGACCTGCCCCCGGTTGTTGGTCCACTTTTTATGTTAGTCCATAAGCCGTTGCAGCCGGGTGGAGCGGAGCGGAACCCGGCCGTAACGGCAGGATCGCTTCCGGGGCTGGCGGCCGGTAGCCTAACGCGCTGTGCGGGCGAACTTTGTTATACTCCCGCCGCCATCCCTCAATCAACACCTTCGCTTCCTGCAAGGTGTAGAAGATCTCCCCATTGAGAAACTCGTCTCGAAACTTCCCGTTCAACGATTCTACATACCCGTTTTCCCATGGGCTCCCCGGCTCGATGAACAAGGTCTTTACCCCTACCCGCTCCAGCCAGTTCCGAACCAACCGTGCTGTGAACTCGGACCCGTTATCCGAGCGAATGTAATCGGGAACTCCTCGCTCCACAAACAAGGCTGCCAGCCGTTCCAAGACACTCATCGAATCAGCTCGCCGTTCTACGTCGATTGCCAAACATTCTCGCGTGTACTCATCCACCACCGTCAACATCTTCAGGGGACGACCATCCTGGGTTCGATCTGCCACAAAATCGTACGCCCAGACATGATCCCGCCAGCACGGTCTTAACCGAAGACACGACCCATCGTTCAACCACAGGCGGCTTTTCCGGGGTTGTTTCTTCGGCACTTTCAGTCCCTCCTGCCTCCAGATTCTCTCCACCCGCTTATGGTTCACCCTCCACCCCTCCCGTCGCAACAGCGCCGTGATTCGCCGGTAGCCGTATCGACCGTACTCGCCGGCTAACTGCAGCGTCCGGGTCACCAGTCGCGGTTCATCCTGTGGTGTCAAGGTTCGATGCCGCTGGGTGGATCGGTACTGCCTCAGCACTCGACACGCCCGCCGCTCCGACACTCCCAAGGTCTGACAGACACGCTCCACTGCCTGCCTCCGTCGGCACGGGCTTAGAAGTTTCCCGAGGATGCCTCCTTCAGAATCGCAAGGTCCAACGCCTGATCCGCTACCAACTTCTTCAGTCGGCCATTCTCCCGTTCCAGTTCCTTCAAACGCCTCACCTGATCAACCCGCAAGCTCCCATACTCCTTCCGCCATCGATAATATGTCTGCTCCGTGATTCCCAACTTCCGACAGACCACTCCCGTTGTCTGGCCCTTAGCCAGTTCCACTTCTGCCTCTCGTAGATGTCGGATGATCTGTTCGACCGTATACCGCTTCTTAGCCATCCTTCCCCCTTTTTCAAGTCCAGTTGAAACCCTTTACTCTAACTTATCAACTGGACCGTTTTTGGGGGGGCAGGTCATCGGACCCTGATGGTACGATGATCCCACTGTCGCAACTTGCCGAGATCTGGACAGAAGGTGGACAGTTTGAGAACATGGAGCGCGCTGGCCGCCGCTTGGCGTTCGTGGTGCCGATTGCGCTCTTCCTGATCTTCCTGCTGCTCTACACCGCCTTTAACACGGTCAAGCCGGCGATGCTCATCTACTTCAACATACCGCTCGCGGCCACCGGCGGCATCCTGGCGCTGTTCGCGCGAGGCATGCCGTTCAGCATCTCAGCCGGTGTCGGCTTCATCGCGCTCTTCGGCGTGGCGGTTCTCAACGGCGTGGTAATGTTATCGTACTTTCTTGACCTCAGGAAGCAGGGCGCGACAGTCGACGAGGCGGTACGTCAGGGCGCCGAGCGCCGGATGAGGCCGGTCCTGATGACGGCGCTCGTTGCCAGTCTCGGGTTCGTCCCGATGGCTCTGGCGACCAGTGCGGGCGCCGAGGTACAACGTCCGCTGGCGACCGTCGTCATCGGCGGGCTGATCACATCTACCCTACTGACGCTGTTTGTGCTTCCATCGCTGTATCGCTGGTTCGAAGGAGGCAATGATCCGGAGCCGACCAACTCCTGATTGATAGCCGCGACGAGAACAGCGACGTGCCGGCTACGCCTTTCGACGGTTCTGGAACCTCTTCCAAACGATGTCCCGTGGATATCCAGCAGCTGGAATCATAGCTTGGGTCGAATTGTCGCCCCTCCATTTCGTCTGAGGCGAGCGCATCGCAGCAGAGAGGTCACCCCAGCCTACCCTAACCTCACCTGTTGCGAATGCTGCCCTTGGCTTCAGTCAGATGCCTATGCGCTATTTTCAAGACATCAGTAACTTTCAACACGGATGACTCTAACGCTAATCATCGTTGGCGGCATCAAGGGCGGCTCAGGCAAATCCACTGTCTCCTCCAATCTGGTGGTTCTGTGCTCTCTCGAAGGCAGAGGTAAAGAACTGGGGCTGGTACTACTTGATCTCGGTGCTGGATGATTTCAGCCGGAATATCCTGCCTTGGGACTACAATCGACGGGCACGAGGTGTTGGCTAGTTGACGACGGGATTTCCGTGGTTGGTTTTTGTCGCGATCGTCACCCGGCTTAGGAGCGCTTTTCTCCGTCTCGGATGCCTAGATACGTACAGACACACTTAGAACCTCTCAGAATCCTCCGAGGTCGATTCTGGGCCAGGAAAGGATACTTGAAGGGCTATGCCAAGTGCTGAAGCCGCATGGCCTTCCAGCTGTTGTCTTCAGCCCTTGATCCGCTTGAACGCCCTCATTGCGAGCACGGCGGCGACACCGGCATACAAAGCGGTAGTTAAATGATCGAGGATGGCGTCCAGGTGAGCGCCAATCCCGGGGATGTGGCTGAGCACGTCCGCTTGTGCGGCAGCACCGCCCGCAATAGCAAGAACAAGGTAGGCTGCTGTGTCCGTTGCGTCCCCAACGCTGACCTCCAGCCCGGCATATGCGAAGCCCAGAAGAACCAGCACCAGCGGCAGAATGCCGCCTGCATCCGCGTTGGGTACCAAGGTCAGCACAATTGCCACTACAATCCCCAAACTAACGATGACTCTTGTTGCCATTTTTTCTCCCTTCATAACCACCAGTGGATAGCACCACACACCATCGACCTTTCACGATGGGCGTCATGGGCCATCAAAGGGTAGCACGAAGGGAACCTGGATGCCACACATCGCAGCGTCAGGCGGCCATCCCCATCGGTGAGTTCCTTGGGATCAAACGACGCCCGCTACACGGATTTGTCTGGTTCGTGGTAGTGGAGGTCCGGTAGAGCATTCTGCACTGATCTCCTCGGCAACTGTCAAGGGATGCGCACGTGATATCAGTATATCTTTCGCTAATTCAAGGGTTGCAATCTCCTGCCGCCGGCACACGTGTCCAACAGGCCACGCTGGCGGTGTCGGTGGACGTGGCGAGCCGAGGCTACAACCCACAGGAAATGTGCTGCGCGTTGAAGCCGTCAGATTCGCCCTTGGCGTAGCCCGGGTAGGGGCGATCCGGGCAACGCGCTGCCCTTCAGCCATCGCACGAGCGCCTTGCTGGGATCGGCGATTTCCTCAAGCGAGCCGTACCAGTGGGTTTCCCAACCCGTCTCCGGCAAACCTGTAAACAACATCAGGTTGAGTGGATAGACCTCGCTGTCGGTGCAGCGGCGGAAATCGTCCCGGAACAGGAACACCGGCTTGTTCCAGGCAATCGCCATGCCCAGCTCCACCATCACGCCCTCGTCCGGGGGACAGCCGTTGACCACCGCGAACAACCCGTCGGCCTCGCGCACATCGCGAAGATCGGCCTGCCCGATCCGATACGCCCAGCCCGGGCTTGTCCGGTCGATCTGGTTGTTGCGCGCGAACGGCTCCCAGACCTCAGCGCGCAGCGACTTCAAAGCCGCTGCAATCTCTCGCAACGGCCCGTTGCGCTGCTGCAGGGAGAAGCCATATGGATTGGCCAGATAAAGGGTCTTCTTCGATGGCATGCTTCAACTCCTGCGCCTGATTGTCGGCGAATTCGTCACGGAGTTTCGATATGAACATTCATGTCTAAAATGCCAGGTTCGCGTCGACTTTGAATCCGGCGGTCTTCAACTCCTTGATAAGCCTCATCTTCCAACCGCCCGAATCGTCAAACGAAATATAGAGTACTCCATTGTAGTCCGAAGGCTTTTCCACGTCGCCCTTCACCAAGGCGCAGACTCGTTTCCGACCGAGCTTCCCGATGAAGTACCCGAACTCGAAAATCACGTTCTGCCTCGCCCAGGGCTTTTGTTTACTCTTGTCGTCCCGAAACGCGCCCACGTCGTCCGGTGTCAGCAGGACCACCGCGAACCCGACTTGCGCGTGTTCCTCGAACTTCTCGATGATTGTGCGGCCTATGTTTGCCTGCTCGTGCAATACCACCGGCTTAAGACCCAACGTTTCAAGAAATCTCGCTATCGTCTGTTTGGATCCATCGTCCCCTCCGTGAACGAGGAAGACTTTATCCGTGTTTATCTGTTCATCCTGTGGGTTTCAGAAGGTGTTGGCGTCTGATTTTCATCTCCCCAATACTCGTTGATCTCCTCAATCATGGATTCGAGCACTGCCGCCGCTGATTCCAAGCCTTCCACATATCTTGCTTGGTCTAATGAATCATCATGTGAGAGTACCAGCGAATAGAAACGGATATTAGTAAAGTCGCTAATGTGGTTCGACTCGTTCCCGAAAGTGTTGATGATAGCGACCTTTGTATCTCTGCGCCACTTCTCAAATTCGGGCGAGGCGTAACTTAGATTCTTTAGTTTGGGTATTGCATCCAATGCTCTTCGCAGGCGCTCTATGGCTTTCGCTTTTGTCGGTCGCGTCATCACCTGATCTCCTTAATCTTTAGGCTCTCAATACCCTGGTCGTCGATAATCTTGACGGCGATGCGGCCGTGTCTGCCGTCTTCGAAGGGCAGGGAGACCGTCCCGCGATAGGCATCGATCAGGTCCTCGTCGATCTCGGCCTTGAGATTGCGCGCAAGCCTGGCCCATCCATCCTTGTCGCCGATCATGGAAAAAACACCTAGCGAGGAAACAGGTTGTGTCCGTCATAGTCCGGGTCGAGCATCCACATTCCTCATCCTCACCGTCCTGAATGGGGGTGCCGGTTCCCGTTCCTGCATCGCATTCGAGACGGTCTTGGCGAGGCGTTGCATCCCGAAGCTCTCTTCATACAAAAGATTGAAGTAGTTTGCCCGAATGTTGGCCTCTTGCCAATAATTTTGGGTAACCCAATATATAACCCCCTTTTGGATGGCCCCGTATGATGTAATTTTTTTTGTTTCTTTTCTCTCGCATCTACTGTAATCTGTGGTCAAAATTTGAGGAATTCCATACTGAGGTTTACTATGAAACGTGTCCTGGAAAAGGCTTGCGGATTATGGTTGCTCACTATGTTGGTGGTCCTGCCGCTGTGGGGGCAGAGCCAAGGATCTTCCAGTTCTTCCGGGCGGTCGGGAAGCTCTACGACAAACACGAGACCTCCCTCTCCGACCCAGCGCCGGCCCACGGAGCAAATGCGCCGGCCTACCTACATAAACGGGCGCGTATTAATGGACACGGGCCAGCCGATTTCGGAATCCGTGTCGGTGGAGTTGAACTGTGGGATGAAGCCCTTGCAGGTGATCCACACGGATCTCGGAGGCTACTTCACCTTTTCCCTGGGCACCGGTTTTCAAAGCAACATGGATTTCAGCGCCAGCAATCAAAGCCCTACGGGCTTTGGGGGCACCCAGAACCCTTTGCCGAAGCGATTCGGAAATTCCCTGGCGGGGTGCGAATTACGAATATCTGTGCCGGGCTATCATCCTTTGAATTACACTCTCAGCCAGCACTCGGATATGGGCAGGATCGACGTCGGCTCGCTGCGCCTGACCCGCATCGCCGGCGTAACCGGCTCCGCAATCAGCGTCACGTCCCTGCTGGTTCCCAAGGACGCCAGCAAGGAATATGAAAAGGGCTTGAAAGAGCTTCGCAAAAACAAGCCTGAGAAGGCCCGCGAATATTTTGAAAAGGCAATCGCGAAATACGATGAATATGCCGCTGCCTGGAACGAAATGGGCCGGGTTTATCGGTCTAGCCAGGAAGAGGAAAAAGCCACCGAAGCCTTCGAGAAAGCCATTGCGGTTGACTCGCAATATATCCCGCCGTATGTGAATCTGGCCACCCAGCAATTCCAAATCGGGCAGTACCAGAACGCTGTGGATCTGACCGGGAAAGTCCTACAATTGGATCCCAGCATCGGTTTTGCCAGCTTCATCCAGGCGATGGGGAATTTTAATCTGAACAATCTGGACGAGGCCGAGAAAGGTGCGCGAGATGCGGAGCAAGCCCCGCATGCGAACATCCCGCAAGTACATGCCCTGCTGGCCGAAATCTATTTGCAGCGGGAAGCTTATTCGCAGGCGACCATTGAGATGCAAACCTACCTGGAAGAAGCTCCCGATGGAAAATTCGCCGAGCAGATGAAGAAAACCTTGGTGCAGATTGAGGAAGTGACGGCCCAGGAAACCGGCGGCCTCAACCCCGAAACGGACCCCGGCCCACAGTAATTTTCACCGCCCCCGCAGGAGCAGATCAGGCAGCAACGGGAAATCTGACTAGATGATCTCTCTGGCACTTGAGAAGCACCTTCACTCGACTTTTTCAAGAATCTAGAAGTCCCCCGGCTTTAATCCGGTCTACCGGCGCCCGTGTGGCGAAGGCAATAGCAGGCGCCTGGATCGCTTACGATGCCGTGACGGATTTGATTACTTCATGGATCTCCAGGTTTGGTTTTCCGGCGAAGATTTCCGGGCGAGACCGCCCTCCATGCGCTTCTTTGAAAGACTCGCTGTTGGTCCAGGCTTCGAAGTGCTCACGCGACTCCCAGTAGGTAAGCACAACGTACGGCTCGCCCTGAATCGGGCGCAGAATGTCGTTGCGGATGAATCCGGGTGATGCGCCCACGGGATGCTTGCGCTTCGAGTCGTCCCGTTCCAGGAACAGCTTCTCAAACTCGGTCTCCTGGCCCTTGGCCACGGGAATTCGGTTGCATACCACAATCATCGGATTATTCCTCCTTCGCTGTTAGGTATTATTGCGTTGAGTATTTCCCTTGCCGTCATCGTCCGAAAATGGTCCGGCAAGATGTTCCGCGGACGGCACCTGAATCTCTCCCGCCGCGATTTTTTGGACTAGAGATCGGTCGGCCTCCAGAAAATCATACTCCGGCAGCTTCCACCGGTCGACCCAGCAGATTTGTTGGAAGACGCGATTCTCTGCGGTTCCCTGGTAGCGGATGACCGCAAAGAAAAATAAAAGTACAGGAGCGTATCCCGGATATTGGTGCTCCGCACGCCACACTTCCTCGCCGATTCCGGAGGCGATCCCCAGTTCTTCTTGCAGTTCCCGACAAAGGGCTGCCTGGAGATTTTCTCCGGTCTTGATCTTTCCCCCCGGAAATTCCCACTTGCCGGGAAAATCACCAGGAGCGGGCCTCTGGCAAATCAAGAACCGATTCCCCTGACGCAGCAGTCCCGCCACCACGGTTTTCTTCATGCTCATATCGGTCCGAGCGATCTTAAGCCGGCCTTTGTTCTCCGCTACGCTGGAGCGGTTCTCGTGATAGTGTAGACTAAGGTTCACCGGAAGTCGCGCCTATCCAGCCGCGCCCGTAGGCAAGCGGCCACAAACGCTGGCCGGTTAAGCCGTTTTTGGACTTGCTCCCGCTCGGTCACGGCTCGGACACGATAAATGGAAACTGGAGAACCGCTTTAGGGCTGGAACGCCAGATTCAAACACGGCGGCTTCGGACAAATCAATTCTTTTCGAGGAAAGTTGGAGGCTTTGTGTACAGCGCTTTGCTGCTTGATCACTTCCAAAATCCTCGAAACGCGGGGGAGCTTGCTTCTCCGGCGGTGACGGTAGAGGTCAGCAACCCGGCCTGCGGAGACATCATGCAACTGTCCCTGCTGATCGAGCAAGAGCGGCTCCGGGACGCCCGTTTCAAGACCCGAGGCTGTGTGGCGGCCATTGCCTGCGGATCGCTGCTCACCGAATTCATCAAAGGGAAATCCTTGGAAGAGGCAGCACGAGTGTCGGCCGCCGACCTCGCCGCTGCGCTCGGCGGGTTGCCCCCGGCGAGCGGGCATGCCGGCGTGCTTGCTGAAGACGCTTTGCGCGAGGCGCTTCGCCAAGCCAAGTGAGCCGGATCAAATGAGCAAATCCCGCCGCGCCAGCAGCTCTTGATAGTTGGCAGGCTTGTCGATATCCAGCAGTATTCCTTCCTCGCCGGTTTCCGTTAGCTCTACTTCGGCGGCATGGTTGCGGACCACCGACCGGGCCCCCACCTCCAGAGGGGCGTCTAGCAATTCCTGAAACAACCGGCTGGCAAACAGAACCGGATGCCCGCGGCGCCCCCGGCAGGTGGGGATCAGTATCGGCGCCGCTGTCTTCTGGAATCGTTCCAGCAGCAACCGGACTACCTTTTTGGTGATTGCCGGATGGTCCACCAGACACACCAGAGCACCTGCCACCGGCTGGTTTTGCAGATGCCGCAAAGCCACCTGCAAGGAGCTTAATTGTCCCAGCGCATAGTTTGGATTCCGAAGGACAAGGGAGTTGGCGGAAGGGAGTTGGCTTTCGATCTCCTCTGCATGATGTCCCAGTACCACAAGGAGCGGGGCGGCTTCTCCTTCAAGCACCTCGAGCAGATGATGCAGAAAGTTGCTGTTGCCCAAAGGTAACAGAGCCTTGTCGTGTCCCATGCGCCTTGACTCACCTGCGGCCAGGATAATCCCCGCCACGGCCTGGGAGGAAGGTTCAGCAGAGGCCATGAGTTTCACCAGGGTATCCCACCATGTCAGGAGACGGCGAGGATCGATTTCGGATGGGGCTTGGCATCCTCCAGGGCGCTGCGGCGCACGGCAATCATCTCAGCCACAACGCTGACGGCAATCTCTTCCGGAGTGACAGCTCCGATTTCCAGGCCCACGGGGGCGTGTACCCGCTCAAACTGCGGCCGGGCGATCCCTTCCTGCTCCAAGTGTTTGACGATCTCCAGGACCTTGCGCTTACTGCCGATCATGCCCACGTAACGGGTCGCCGTCCCCACCGCCCAGCGCAGCACGCGCATGTCGTCGCGATGCCCGCGTGTGACGGCAATCAAAAATGAGGAGCTGTTGGGAAGCAGCCGGTCGAAAACTTTCTCGTAATCATCGGCGTAAATCTCCGCCGCCTCGGGGAAGCGCTCCCGGTTGGCATAGGTGTCGCGGTCGTCAATGATGATCGTGCTGAACCCGGCGACGGTTGCCACTTTGGACAGGCTGAGAGAGACGTGGCCCGCTCCGAAAATGTACAGGAACGGGGTGGGAAGAATAGGCTCCACAAAGACCTCCACGGTTCCGCCACAGAGCAGCCCGGTATCGTAGGAGGGATCGTTGTTCAGATCAAAAGTCAGCTTGCGGGGCTTCTCTTCCTGGATCACCTGGCGGGCGGCAGCCCACACCTCAGCCTCCACGCAGCCTCCCCCCACCGTGCCTACGATCGAGCCGTCCTCGCGGACCAAAAGCTTTGCGGACTCAAAACTGGGAATCGAGCCGCGAACGTTGACTATGGTAGCCAGGGCCGCCTTGATCCCAGAATTCCGCAGTCGCGTGATTTCCTCATATACATCCATGTATAGATATGTTATCGCAGTGGCGAGGAGGTTTTCAACTTCCTTCCCATTACCGAAAAATACTTAAACGTTGACAAGGCGCGGAGAATGCTCGTAGCCTGATTGCTCGCGGGATCAGTGTATCCTGTTCATTCGATCGCTTTCGGTGGCAGCAAGAGCCGCCACAAAGGGAGGAAAAATGGCACCAAAAATGGTGAAATGCGTCAAGTTTCAACGCGAGATGCCAGGGATGGAGGAGCCTCCCTTCAACAACGAACTCGGCAAGCGCATCTACGAGAATGTCTCGGCAGACGCCTGGAAATTGTGGCTGGAGCACCTGAAGATGATCGTCAACGAATACCGGCTCAACCTGGTGGAGCGCGAGGCGCAAAAGGTCGTTCGTCAGCAGATGGAGGATTACTTTTTCGGTGAAGGCGCTGCGCTTCCTCCGGGTTATGTCCCTGAGCAGACCAAGCAGTAAATCCCGTCCGGGAAATGTCCTGCCGCGCCTAGCGCACCACGGGCAGGGCAGGGGAAATCACAAATTGCAACTTGCTGTGGGCGGTTCTCAAGGCGGCCTCAACCTCCGCTGGGGAAGATGCCGTGGCAGACGAAGATGACGCCGCGCGCGCGAAAATAAATCCCAGATAGCTGGAGCCCTCCGGCCAGGGAACCAGAGTCTGCTGTATTTTGGCCGTAATGCGGATCTCCTCGATGCCTGGAGTTTCGAGCGCCTTCTCTTGACCCCTTACCTCAAGCAGCACTCCTGCTGCGGGAACCGGAATCATCATCACCCCGGAGGCGGCATCCTCGCGGCGCACCGAGCCGATGGGCCGGTTCAGGGCATGGCGGATAATCAGCTCTTCGAGCGACATGCCCGCATCAAACCGCAGCGACCGCGAGCAGAGGCCGCCAATCGAGCGGGCCGCCACTTCCAGAACCCTGGGGCCTTGTGGCGTCAGCCGCAGCTCGGCATGGATCGGCCCGTGGGACAGTCCCACCGCCGCGATGGCTTGCTCCGCGCACTTTACTATTTGGTTCTGGACGGCTTCGGGTAAACGGGAAGGAGTCGTGTAGATCGTCTCCTCAAAGTAGGGACCTTCCAGCGGGTCCGGCTTGTCAAACAGAGCCAGGACCTGCAAAGCGCCCCGGTCTAGAATTCCCTCCAAAGCCACTTCCGGCCCTTCCAGGTAGTTTTCGGCTAGTATCCACTCGATTGCCTCATCTTTGGTTCTTCGGATGTCCGGCGTTTTGAGCAGCGCCTGGATTCTGTTGAATGCGCCGGTGAATTGCTCTGTGTTGTCCGCCCGGATGACTCCCCGGCTGGCCGAGAGCGACAACGGTTTCAGGACGCAGGGAAATCCAACACCGGGTGGTGGAATAGGAGGAGAATCGCTGTGCGCGGGAAGCCTGCAGAAGGCGGGGCCATCCACCCCTGCGGCCTGGAGAAGCTGGCGGAACTGATACTTGTCACGGCAGGCCCGAACGGCAGCGGGAGAGTTGTGCAACAGCCCGAGCGCTTGGCAGGCCATTGCAGCGGTAAGGGTGGGTTTGTCGCCGATTGGAATGACGGCGTCGAGCAGATGCTTGGCGGCGTACTCGACGACCATTTTTGCCGAGGCGGCGGGCTCTTCAAATCGCAGAGGGATAGCGCCATCCCGCCAGGGGTCTTCCAATACGTGGCAGCGGTCGCTGCCCGCCACGGCGGCGATGCCGAGCTTATCGGCAGCCTCCTTGAAAGCGGCGGCCTGATAGCCCGTGGTGGTGAACAGCAGTAAAAGACGGTTTTTCTGCACTGTTTTCTGAGCGAGTTTGACTAACGAATTTTGCTGGGATCGATTCATCATGCAAGCGGAGAAGGGCTGAAGGCAGAAGAACCGCTCCCTCGCGGTCGCGGCTCTGATTGTAGTTCGGTCGGCCTCCCGTCTTCTGATTTCCGGCCATTGCCTAAACCAGAGCAAACTGCTCTGCGGTAGGCTCCGCTCAGCAGAACCACGGCTCGTTGATGTAGGGAAGCGTCGCCCGTGCGGGGAGCGGGGACATCTTAAAAGTGGCTCCGCCCTTCTTTCCAGCCGCGCGCTCGGCCAACTCCCAAACTTGGGGAAAGATTTCGCTGCGGGTTTGGCCGAGAGCTTCCGTCCGTCCCACGGTCTCGCGGACGTCCTGAAACAACTGTTCCACTCGCGCATCGCAATGCATCCACGGATAACTGAGTTTCCCCTCGTCGAATTCTCCAACCTGTTCGCGAACCTCAGCCAGTTCCAGGAGCTTCGAGCCGGCGGGGATCAGCAACCGAATGGCCAACTGGATGGGGGAGATACTCTCCGCCATGTCCAGTTCGGCCATAAGCGAAAGCATATCCAGATAACCTTCCAGCGATGTCCACGGGGTAAAGGTTACAAAGGTGGGTGACAGATGCAGTCCCGCATTGCGAACCAGCTTTACCACTTGCACAAAATCTGCCCGCGTGTGGCCTTTGTCCAGAAGGTGCAGCACTCGGTCATCGACAGCTTCGACTGCGCTCGTTACAAACAGGCAGCCGGTGTCGCGGAGCGTTCTCAGATGCCGCGCATGCTGGAGCAGATGCTCGATCTTGATCGTGGCGTCATAGGTGAGGCGTGGATGCTCGCGGTGGAATTCCTCCACGAGCGCAATGGAATGTCCGACGCCGTTGAAGAAGTCCGGGTCGCCGAAGGTGATGTGCGAGGCTCCCGCGGCAACCTGCCGCCGGATGTCCTCCAGCACCACTTCTCGCTGGACAACGCGGAAACGGCCCTGATAGACCGGCACAACCGGGCAGTGGCGGCAAAGGTGCTTGCAGCCTCGGCTCGCTTCCGTGTACCCAACCAAGCGCTGTTCGCCGTTGCCCCAATCGAGCTTTGCATAGTTTCGCAGAGCGGGGAGCCCCCTGCGGTCCGGGACGCGGAACCTTTGCCGGGCGGTTGAAATCACCGGCTCGTGCTGCGGGAGCCCGGCAGGCCGGTGATTCGTTGTCTGCAACCTTTCGACGAGCGACAGCAGTCCTGCTTCAAACTCGCCGCCGAGGATCGTCTCGGCCCCCAGCTTTCGCAGGAAGCTCTCGTTGACGGGAGCATAAAGACCGAAGAAACACATATGCGCCCGAGGGTTCAACTTGCTTACTCGTCCGGCCAGAAGCGTAGCGATGCGGGTGGCCGTGTGCATGGGAACGTAGAAACCCACCAAGTCCGCCGAGCGGATCAGTTCTTCCTCGAAGGCGGAGCGGGAGAGGTCCAAACAGGTGACGGTAACGCCAGCCTCCCGAAGCCATGCCGCCGGCGAGGCCAGCCCGAACGGTTGACGGCCCAGTTCATAGGTTGATAGGAGGACGACGTTCATACTTCACTATTTTCTCATAGAAAAAGAAATCGGGTCAGATCGGCGCCATATGGTTTACCGGCCCGTAGCCGTGCCCGAGAGCGGGATTAGTTTCGATGGCCCGGGTGATGTATCGCTTGGCAGCCTCCACCGCGCGGATCAGCTCCGCTCCTTTGGCCAGCTCTGCGGTGATCGCAGCCGAATAGGTGCAGCCGGTGCCGTGCGTATGCGAGGTCGCGATGCGCTTTGCGGAAAAGGTTTGGAAGCGGTCCTCAGTGTACAGCACGTCGGTAGCCTCCTCCGCCAGATGACCTCCTTTGACTAGCACGGATTGCGGCCCCATTCCGGCAATCGCTTTAGCCGCCTCATGAAGCGAATCCATGCCGCGGAACTCCAGTCCCGAAAGTGCCATCGCCTCGTGGACGTTCGGGGTGACCAGGGCCGCATGCGGCAGCAATTTCTGAGCCAGGGTGGACCGCGCGTCTTCGTTGATCAGAGGCGCTCCGTGTTTGCTGATCATGACCGGGTCCACCACCAGGGGAAAGGAAAACTGGGCAGCCCTCGCCGCGATGGCCTCGATGATCTCTCGTGTGCCCAGGGCTCCGGTCTTGGCCGCTTGTGGAGGCAGGTCCTCGAGCACCGCATCCAGTTGGGCGAGAACGAACTCCGGCCGTAGATGTTGGACGGAACTGACGCGGCAGGTGTTCTGGACCGTCAGCAAGCTCAGGACGCTGGTTCCGTATATGCCGTGCTGGTGGAACGTCTTCAAGTCCGCTTGAATACCGGCCCCGCCGGAGGGGTCTGACCCCGCGATGGTCAAGGCGACCGGCGTCATCTTTTCGGCTCCGGACTTTTTCTCCGGTTCGTATCGCCGGGAGAAACGGGGGAAAACTGCAATGCAAACTCTGTACGGGCTAGTTGGAGGGGCGGGGAGGACCGATGGGAAAGGCGCCGCCTCGTTGTCTGCCGGCGGCTCATCTCAGCCCCCAATCTGATGCATCATGCGGTTCTGGGTAAAGATTCCTTCCTGCAGCCGGTGTCCCATTGGCTTCAGACGTACCGCCTTGCAGAGCACCTTTCGGACGGCGTCGGGACCGCCCTGGCGAAGCTGTTTTTTGATGTCCACCTCGTCGTCGTTCAGCAGGCAGAGATGGAGCTTGCCATCGGCTGTCAGGCGCATCCGGTTGCAACTCCCGCAGTAAGGTGCCGAGACGGGGCTGATGAAGCCAACCACGCCGCGGGCTCCGGGCAGTTGATGATTGCTCGACTCATCCGAGAAGTCGCCTTCGATGGGCGTCAAGAGTCCCAATTCCTGCTCGATCCTAGCGTGGGTCTCTTCGTTCGAGACATATTGATCTCTTGCCACACGATCGCATTCACCGTGGCCAAAAGGCATCATTTCGATGAACCGGACGTGCCAGTCGCGCTCGATCGTCAATGCGGCCAGTTCCGCCACGTCCATGTCGTTGTGCCCCCGGGCCACCACCGCGTTCAGTTTGATCGGCTGCAGGCCGGCCTGCTCAGCGGCTTCGATGCCGCGCCAGAGATCTTCCAGCCGGCCCCAGCGCATAATCTGGCCGAGCCGCTCGGGCCGCAGCGTGTCCAGATGGATATTGACCCGGCGCAGGCCCGCTTCCGCCAGAGGCTTGGCCATATCGGGGAGCAGGATACCGTTCGTCGTCATGGCCAGTTCGCCTACTCCGTCGATTTGGCCCAGCAAGCGCACAATATCCAGCAAGTCCGGGCGCAAAGTCGGCTCGCCCCCGGTAAGCCGGAACTTATTGAACCCGGCTGAAACCGCCGCGCGGACCACGCTGGCTATTTCTTCCGGGGTCAGCAGGTGTTCGCGGGGAAGAAAATGCAGGCCGTTGACCGGCATGCAATACACGCACCGCAGGTTGCAATGGTCTGTTAAAGAGATGCGAAGATAGTTGATGTCGCGTTGGTATGAATCGAAAGGCATGCACCCGCCTTTTGTCCTTTCGCTAGCGTTCTAGCGAAAGGACAAGGCGTTAAGGCAGCCGCTTGCGTTGCCAAAGCGGCCATCGTCCTGCCATTGAACCCACTTTTATGGGTGACGGTTGGCGGTTCGCTGACGAATCACTAATGGATTCGGGCAACTATTGCCGGAGAGGCCGCCGGGTCGCTTAAACGTTGAAGGAACTGCCGCACCCGCAGGTGCTCTTCACGTTCGGGTTGGAAAACTTGAACCCAACGCCTTCAATGGAATCCGTGAAGTCAACTTGAGTGTTTTCGAGATACAGCAAACTGGCCTGATCTACGAACACTTTCACTCCGTCGAATTCGAAGATCTTATCCATGCTGAAGTCGTCTCCGTTGGCTTTGTTTTCAAAGGTCATCGAATAGGAAAATCCCGAGCAGCCCCCGCCGACGATTCCAAGCCGTAGCCCCTCCGGCTTAGGATCTTGCTGGGTCATGATTTCTTTTACCTTGCTAACCGCGCCTGGGGTTAAGGATACCATCTAAATACCTCCTCCGATTCACTACTCCGCATTTCCAGTGCACGCAGAGAGGATCATTGCTTATACTTTCCGCCAAAGCTATTTTACTCCCTTTGTGCACGGCAATGTCAAGCCGCTTGCAGTTTTTGGGTCCGAGGGTTCGTATTCTATTTTGGACCGTTTGTATTGACAATTCTCTGTTCCGCTGGTTGCAAGTTATTTCAAAACCCTTAGCTTTCCGTCAGGGCACGACTTCAGTCGTGCCGCACAGCGTGGGACCCCAGCGGCTTGAGCCGCTGGGTTTCGATCCTGTATGTTCGGCACGGCTAAAACCGTGCCTGGAAAACACCAGAAATCCGGTTTTGCAACAGCTTCTAGTCTCCTTGCTCAACCGGGTTTTCGAGCACACCCAGTCCCTGGACTTCCACGCGGACTGTTTCGCCGGGACGCAGCCAGCGCGGCGGGGTGCGCCCGGACCCGACGCCTGAAGGCGTGCCGGTGGCAATAATGGTTCCCGGCTGTAGCGTCAAAAACTGCGTGATATCGGCGATGATGTCGGCGACCGAAAAAACCATGTCCCCGGTGTTGGAGTGCTGCAACAGCTCGTCGTCGATGTAGGTTTTTAATTCCAGGTTTTGCGGATCGGGAATCTCGTCCTTCAGCACCAGATAGGGGCCGGCGGCGGCAAAGGTGTCTACGCTTTTTCCCAGCACCCACTGCGAAGTCCGGTTCTGGATAGCGCGGGCAGTCACGTCGTTGAAAGTCATGTAGCCGGCGACGTAGTCCAGGGCGTTTTCTTTGCTGACGTTATGCGCGGGTTTGCCGATCACAAAGGCCAGTTCCACCTCGTAGTCCGGCTGCTTCACAATTTTCGGGATGCGAATGGGGTCGCCCGGTCCAATCGGCATGGATGTCTTGGCAAAAACCGTCAGCGCATCCGGCATTTCCCGGCCCACCTCTTGCACATGTTCCCGGTAGTTCAAGCCAATGGCCAGGATGCGATGGGGGTTGGGCAGCGGGGTAAGCAGCTTCACCGAGCCGGCCTCATGCAAAGCGCCGGATACGTTCAACTGTCGGACTCCGCCCGGATTTGCCAGCATGGGCCGGATGTATGCCAGGCATTGACTGACAGCATCCAGAGCCGCATCCCCTCCTTGGAGTATGCCCAAAAGGTCTGCCGGCACCAGCGCGTCACCGCTTCCTGGACTCGCTGCTCCGCTGTCGGACAGATAGAAGGCATAGCCACGGTTCAAATCAATGATGTAGTTTCCCTCCACGGCTCCTGCCCGCGCCTCATCCCCGCTGGAATAGGTCACCAGCTTGGTGGCCCAGGAAGAAGGATGCAGCAGCACCAAGGAAACCAAGAAACATGTGAGAGAAAACAACTGCTTGCCCATTTAATCACCCCTAGTTTGATTTTGTTGGCCTTCATCGAGATCATCGCTTATTGCGGGGATCATTATAGAGTATCCCAGATGCGGCGGCATGGCGTATAGTGGCCCATTCAGTTTGAGAGAGCGCGGGAGGATTTTATGTCAAAACGGCTGGAGCCGGTATTGCCGGACCGTCTGTTTGATCTGCTGAACGGGGAGAACCTGCCGCCGAACCTCAACAAGGTGATTGTGCTGGTGACAGTGGACCAGAAGGGATGGCCTTACGCTGCCATCTTGAGCTACCTGGAGGTGATTGCTCCCGACCGCGCCAACATCCGCATGGCCCCCTGGAGCAACAGTACCACAACGGCCAATATCCGCAGCAACGGCAAGGTCACCTTGCTGGTGGTGGATGAGAACATGGCTTACTATGTCCAGGGAACGGGCGCGGAGTTGTCCCGCGACATGCAGGGCTTTCCAGGGATGGCCAAAATGAACGTCCGGATCGAATCCGTGCTGGAGGACAAGGCGCTGGACTATGAGGGCTCGGCGCGGATCACAACCGGCATTCGGTTTGAGAATCCGCAGATGGACGCCGCCTATATCGAACGCGGACGACGGGTGTTGGCGCGGCTTCGGCAGTAAGGAAAAAAGTAAAGGGACAATCCGGCAACGGGGAAATTAATGCTTCGGAGAAGCGGTCTAACCTGGGGTGAGAAGGACTTGCGAACGGTGAAGAGTCCGGAAGAGTTGCCGGAACAGTTCAACATGGCTGCGGCGCTCGTGGACCGTCACGTGGCCGAAGGCAGGGAGTCGCAGATGGCGCTGCTGGGGCCAGCCGGCAATTTGACCTACGGGCAGCTTCTTCGGCTCGCCAATCAGGCGGGGCACACCTTGCGCGCCCTGGGCGTGCAGCGCGAACAGCGTGTGCTGCTGTTGCTCCGCGACTCGCCGGAATTTATTGCATGCTTCTTGGGGGCCATGAAGATTGGGGCGGTCCCGGTGCCTCTGAATACCTTTGCCCATCCGTCCGACTATGAGTTTTACCTGTGCCACAGCCGAGCGCGTTTGCTGCTGGGGGAGGCCGAATTTCTGGCGCCTTTGGAGTCCCTCCTCGAACGCTTTCCTGCCTGCGCCGTGGTGAGCGTCCGAGGCCAGGGGATCGCCCGTGCGCACCTCTTTCGGGAGGCTGTCTCCTCGCAACCCGCTGAACTCGATGCCGCGCCCACCCACAAGAATGAGCCCAGCCACTGGGTCTACACCTCCGGTTCCACTGGAGAATCTAAGGCCGCCGTGCATCTGCACCGCGACAATATATTTTGCGTGCAGCCTTATGCGCGGCTCGTGCTCGGCATGACCCAACAGGACATCTGCTTTTCGGTGGCTCGGTTGTTTTTTTCCTACGGGCTGACGAACTCTTTTTTTATGCCTCTGTGGGTGGGGGGAGCTTCACTGCTTCTGCCGGACCGTCCGGAACCTGGCCCGGTGCTTGCGGCGATGGAACGATTCCGTCCCACAATTTTTTTCTCGGTTCCAACGGCCTATAACAGAATGTTGCGGGAGAACATAGAGCTCAAAAAATTGAGCAGTTTGCGTTTGTGCGTCTCCGCCGGGGAGTCATTGCCCGCTCCGATTTATCAGCAGTGGTTCCGGAAGACTGGCTTGCAGATTCTGGACGGTGTCGGGAGCACGGAGTTCGGTTACATCTTCCTCACCAACCGGCCCGGGCAGGTGAAGCCCGGCAGCAGCGGCAAAGTCCTCCCGGAACACAAAGCGCGCCTGGTGGATGCGGCGGGCAAAGATGTGGACGGCCAGGAGCTGGGCGAATTGTGGGTTTCATCACCCAGCGTCGCGTCTTTCTACTGGCGCAACCATGCCGTCAGCAAGCGCACCTTCGCGGGAGAGTGGTTGCGTACGGGAGACCAATATTCGCGCGATGCGGACGGCTGGTACACCTATCATGGGCGAACCGATGACCTGTTCAAGTCCGGCGGCATCTGGGTCTCCCCCATTCAGGTGGAGAGCACCTTGCTGGAACATTCGGCTGTGGCGGAGGTCTCCGTGGTCCCCGAGCGCGATGCAGGGGGTCTGGAAAAACCTATCGCCTATGTGGTATTGAAACCCGGTTTGCAAGGCGGTGCTCCCATGGAGGAACAGATTAGACAGTTTGCCAAGCAACACTTGGCGCCCTACAAGTGTCCCAAATCCGTTCACTTTATTTCTGAGCTTCCCAAAACTGCCACTGGCAAGATCCAGCGTTTCAAGTTGCGCTTGCAGGCTGCTGCTGACAAGAAATCCTGACATATGCGAAACCGCACTTTTATATGAACAACTTGCAGCGTTTCGCAATGCGCTCTTCGGCACGCTCCCCGTGCGAATATTCGCTTGACACGGGTAGCAACAGGAGATACGATACCTGTGGAGTTGTAGGGTGTCGGCGTACTGCGAAAGGCAAGTGTTTGTAGCCACTGCTTCTGCTTAGGCAGATGGGTGGCTTTTTTTCTGTTCCTAACGGTCCCGCACGGCTGAGTGGTTTCCGTCGTTTCAACCCGCAACGGTTTTGTAAAAGGAGGATCAAAGTAAATTGTCACGCACTACCGGAAAAGTAAAATGGTTTAACAACACCAAGGGTTATGGCTTTATTGGCCAAGACGACGGGGCGGACGTATTCGTTCACTATTCCGCCGTTCAGGGAGAAGGTTACAAAACTCTCCAAGAGGGTGACTTGGTGGAGTTCGAGGTCACTCAAGGCCAGAAGGGGCCTCAAGCGGAAAATGTAACTAAAGTATAACCTGCGATCAACAGACAGCCGGCTTTTCCCGGCACCCCAGCGCTTTCGAGATTTAACACCAATCACGAAAAAGAAGCGCTGGGTTTTTTATTTTAGGCGCTCCTTGCCCTTGGAGATAGAAGCGAAACAAGCTGCGATCTTATCGCCGGAAACAGCTCCCTCCCGGAGAATCTTCCAAGAGTTTGGCCGAAGATCGAGAACCGTAGAAGGCTTTGCCGCTCGTTGCGCACCCCCGTCAACGATCAGGGGCAGATGGCGGCCTATGCTGTCGCTGACTTGCTGAGCGGTGGCGCATTCCTTCTCGCCCGTCACGTTGGCGCTGGTCGCTGTAAGCGGGCAGCCGGCGGCTGCGATCAGCGCGACGGGAATGGGAGCGGATGGCAGCCGCAGACCAATCCTCCCTGTACGGGCCGTTACCGGAGAAGGCACCTTGCGAGAAGCCTCCACGACGATGGTCAAGGGGCCCGGCCAGAAACGTTCGGCCAGCCTGTAAAATTCGAAAGGCAGACCCGCCGATAATTCAGCAGCCATTTCCAGGGAATTCACGAGCAAAAGCAGTGGCTGGTTTGGGGGGCGCTTCTTGATGGAGAAAATTTTCTCGACCGCCGAGCAATCAAATGGATTGGCGGCCAGCCCGTAGAAAGTGTCGGTGGGGATGGCAATCACCTCGCCCCGGCGCACCCATTCGGCGGCGCGGGCGATTCGAGAACGCTCCGGCGAGTGGTTGTGGATATGTAGTATTTCCCCCACACTCTTCTCTCTATAGCATCTTCGCAGTCGGTGTAGCCAAGGGATTTGCTGCCAAACCTTTTATGATGTCATTCCGGCCAACCGGCCAGAATCCCCTGGAGTGTCAGAGCCTTTCTCCTTGCGGGCCATTCTATTCAACTTGCATAGTCACGGTATTGCTGGCCACGCCGTTGACAACCACCACAACGTCCACCGTTCCGGCAATTCCCTCCGGAACTCGGGCATTTACCCAGTAAAGGCCCACCCAACCGGGAGCCAGTCCCGCAAAGTCGAGTTCCGCCGTCACTTCGTTCATCGTTACTTCGACCGAAGCGGTTGCACGGGAACGTATGGACAGAGGAGCAGGCTGGCCGCTGGGGATGCTGGGATCCACTGCGCCTAGTCCGGTTGCATAAATCTGCACCAGATCTCCTGTCGTCGCGGGCAGGGAAGCGCTCACCGGAAGCTGGCTGATGGCGTGGGTAATCACGCCGGGTCCTGTGCCGCTCGAATCCCAGGCGAATAATCCCGGACGAGCACTTGCGAGAAGAAAGGAAACAGGAGACGAAGAAGACACCCCGTTGTTGACAATCACGGAAGCACGCTCGCCGCTCAACTCGAATGGGATTTGGGCGCTGATTTGTGCTGGGGAAACGAAGAAGAGCGGGGCTTGCATCCCGCCGATCTCTACCGTTGTGTTTGCCAGGCTGGTTGGGAGGGGGAAAGCTTCAGCCACAGCGGTGAAGGCAGACAGATTTGTCCCCAATATAGAAATGATGGAGCCGGGGGACAGAAAATCTAACACTGGAGCGAAACTGGCCCCGTTGACAATTCCAGCCTGCGGGACGAAGGCGCTGTCCAGGGCGAATACTTCAAATTGTGCAGTCAGCGAGGTTGCTTGCACGGCGGCAGTGACGGTGATCGGGCCTGTTTCGGCGCCCAATGTAACCGTGGCAGATGCGTTCCCCTCGGCATTGGTGACCGTTACGGCTCCCATGAGCAACGCGTCTCCTTGCTCCACCGTAAATTCGACTGGGACACCGGCAAAGGGAATTTGATTGGAATCGCGCACCGTCACTTGCAGGGGCTTGCTCAAAGGACTCCCCGGGCTGCCGATCTGACCGCCACCCGCTGTGGCGGAAAGAGTAAGGTTAAAACCCGTGGGTCCTGGAAGAACTTCGACGACCGTTGTGCTGGTTTCAAATCCCGCAGCAGAGGCGCTCACAACAGCTCTGCCAGGATTGATCGCTGTGATCGGGAAGGAAGAAAACGTTTCCCCGCTGGCTATGACCACGCTGGCAGGAAAGCTTGCCGCCGCCGGGTTGGAGTTTGTCAGGCTCACGACGAGTTCCGATGTGGCCGGCGACAGCAGCTCGAGTTTTCCCGGCACCTGGTTTCCGGGAAACAGGCCCACCGGACTGGGGGTCAACTGCAAGCCGTGAACCAGCGTGGTGTTGGCGTTCCCCCGAAACGAAGTGGCTCTGGCGAAAAATGGCTCCCACTCCCGGCGGATCTTATCCAACTGGTCAACCCGTTCCGAACTGGGGGAACTGCCTTGGGACACTACCAGGAGAAAAGCAAAATTAAAGCTTTTCGGGGAGGTGACGACATTGGGCACGCGAGGCCCGTTGGAATCGATGATCTGCTGAACCAGGACGTCGGTCCGTCTGCCGGGAAAGGTTACGTCCTTTTCTGGAGGGCGTCCGGGGTTGATGACGAAGCCTGGCTCTTTTACCAGAAACGTGGGCTCCACTTCTTGAGGGGATCGGAGACCCATCAGGTATTGGTCAATCTCGCTGTACTGCTCCACCACGCCCGTTGTGGTGAACGTCCCGTCGCCGTTATCGCGTATCCGGTTCCCCTCCATCACCGAGGCATCGGAGTTGAAAAGAAAACTCCACTGAGCGAGGTCGCGCCCCAGCAGCGCTGTGCTGTCGGAACTGCCTTCCGGGTCGTCGAAGGTGACAAAGGTCAGAAAGCGGTGACCGGCTTCATGTCCCAGAACGCTGAGCGTGGAATCGACATCACGAAAAATTACAGTGAATGGATCAGGAGGATACCTCAGGAGACTTCCCATATTCACCAAGCTCTGCAAGCGCGAGCTGCCGAAATCACTCGAAAAATCAAAGACGGGCGGCACGGAGACTTCCCCGATGCCGGTAACTTGATTCGCAATGTTCAGTTCATAGGCGAATGCTTCATCCAGGTCAACATCAAAATCGGTAAACACGATCAGGAAGTCATAAACGTCCTCGTGTGTCTGATAGAAACGTTTGGCAATGGCGATCAAATCGATCTCGGTTGAACCTGTAAAGACCTCTGCCACGGGCCCCTTAAAACTCGCAGCAGTGCTGGTTTCGTTCAGATCGGGAAGGTTCGGCATAGCAGAGAAACCGCCGGGCGAGACTTCCACAACGGCCTCCTTGCCGTAGGTGCCGCTGTATATAAACTGAATCTGGCCGTCCGGTGTGAGGATTACTTGAAATGTTTCCCTCGGTCCCAGCCCGGATTCCGAATAGTCAGGGACCGCAATCCAGGTAACGACAAAGCGGCTGTCTGATGGCAGGTAGGTCAGCTGGCCTGCGGCAGAAGGGTTCAGGTCTGAAAAAAACGGGGCGATCCGCGGCGGCCCCGACAGAAACCGAGCCAGGCTTCTCTCGGTGATGGCTGTGTCTGCTTCCAAAAAGGTGAGGCTTCCGTCGGAGTTGATGAAAACTTCCGTGTAAAGCTCTCCGAAGTAAGGGAACGAAAAACCGAGAGCCACCCGCCGGGTGCCGTCGTCTCCTATATTGGCTGGATTGCTGGCGGGCGGGGGATTCAGGAGAGAACCATTGAGGGCGGCATCCGAATCGAAGGCGCCGGGTCCGGCCGATATTGTGAAACCTTCCGTTCCCGGCACGAATGTCAGGCTCTGTTGATCCAGGTCGAACGGATTGGCTTGCATCACCAGGGTTCCATCGTCCGGCAAAACGGCAATGTCGCCCTCGTCCACCTCTGCGGTTGGTCCGGTGGGGGAATAAGCCTGGGTCTGGAAGCCACGGCGCGCCCGCTGGCTAGAGTACTGACGGTGCAATGCAAGTTCTGTAAAAACGCGCCCCGAGTAGGTGCGGCAGATCATATCCCCGCTGGGGGAGGCGGCGGCCCCGTCCGGAACCAAACAAATGGACAGAACGAATAAAAGGGAAAAAGTCTGCAAGTAACGGAAAGTGTGCCCTTTAGAGAAACCCAATGAAAAAACCCCTACAGAAAAGCTGAATGATGTAACCCCGAAGCCGTCCAATCTCCCATTTTATCATGAGGCCGGTTTGGGCCTTGCAGTCGGTCTGTGCTGATCCGCTTACTGCCTTCTCCTTTGCGCAAGTCGGCTTTCAAGTTGCGTGCCGCCCCGACCCTCGGCTAATATATATATTTAATAGCCATTCGGTCAGTGCCATTGGCGAATTCCAAACCCTGTATTTTGAAGCTATGCCGGGATGGAAAAAGTTGGAGTGAGATATCTTTTTATGACCAGAAGCAAGGGCGCCATACTCTGCCTCCTGTTGAGCATCCCTTTGGCGGGAAAGCTGTTTGCGCAATCGCAACCGGTTCCGCAAGATCTGGTCGGCGGGCAGGCGGCGTCTTTTGTCTTGGGCCAGAGAAACTTCTCCGATATTTCTTTCTGCACGGCCACCCTCATCGAGGCGGAAACAGAGGATGAAACGACCACCTTCGAATGTGTCGGCCCCAGCAACCGTAGCCTTGACGACGACAACAGAGAATTTGTCAGAAAACTTGTCAGAGATTTTGGCCGCAAACACGTAGGATCGATTTCCGGGATCGCTATCGCTGACAACAAGCTGATTGTGGCAGATAGTTCCTATCTCGCTCCGCCCAACCACAACCGCATTTTGATTTACAACGATTTGAATTCGCTCAAAGCCCGGCTGCCGCAAGCCGAGTTGCCTGACGCCGATGTCGTGCTGGGCCAGCTGGATTTTGATACTGCCGACCCCGGAACCAGCGCCCAACTCATGAACCAGCCTGTGGGGGTCGCGACTGACGGAACCCGTCTCTTTGTGTCTGATTGGGGAAACAACCGCGTCCTCATCTACAACCAGATTCCGGAAACGAACGGGGCAGCAGCCGACATCGTGGTGGGCCAGCAGAGTTTCGATACATCAGGATTCGGGTCGGCCTCCAACGAATTGCGCCGCCCGAACAGCGTTTTTAGCGACGGGGTCCGCATGATGATTGCGGACACGCTGAACAATCGTGTGCTGATCTTCAACACGATTCCGACGCAGAACGGGGCCAGCGCCGACGTAGTTTTAGGCTCCGATAGCACCGAGATAACGTCTACGGACGCCGCAACGATGTCGAATCCCATGAGCGCGACCACCGACGGTCAGCGCTTGATTGTGTCTGACCTCGGAAATAATCGCATTCTGATTTACGACCCGATTCCGGAAACAAGTGGAGCGCCGGCAACCTGGGTGGTGGGTCAACCCGACTTCACCAGCAATGCGGCCGGCAGCAGGAAATCCTCCCTCAACTACCCTCGTTATGCCTACAGCGACGGCAGCCGCCTGCTCGTCGTAGATTCCGGCAACAACCGCATTCTGATCTACGACCCGATTCCCACCGCGAACGGTGTGGAGGCGGATATCGTGCTGGGACAGGAAGAGATAGTGCTGGAAGGGGAAAAATTCACGACAATCAGGGAAAGCTGTGCGGCTTCGAATATTGCCGTGCCCTATTCCGTGGCGAGTGATCGCGAGATGCTGTTTGTGAGCGACGGTTTTAACCGCCGGGTCTTAGGCTTCAGCGGCTTCCGCCCAGGCCTTTCACCGAATGAAACTGTGCCCCAGGTGGCGCCGAATGGAGTGGTTAACGCCGCCAGCTTTTCCACTGTCCCGCAGACGGCGGCCTGCAACGTAATTCTGCCGCAGCCTCCGGTGGCGCGGGGTGGGGTTGCCTCCATTTTCGGAAACAATCTGGCTGATACATCGGTCGCAACGGATTCGCTTCCTCTGCCGACCGAGCTGGGGGGCGTCAAGGTCAGGTTCAATGGCATGGAGGCTCCTCTGTTTTATGTTTCTCCGGAACAGATTAACGTTCAGGTTCCCTGGGAATTGGAGGGCTTCAGCGCCTCGATGGAGATTGAGAAGCAGACCCCCACGGGGACGGTCGTTTCCGCCGCTGCCCCGGTCGCCCTGGCGAACGGCGCGCCGGGCATCTATACCCGCTCCGGGACCGGGGAGGGCCAAGCCGTAATTATGCACGCGGATATGACGCCTGTAACGGATGCGGCGCCTGCCCTACCCGGGGAAACACTCACGGTCTATGCGACCGGTTTGGGAACTGTGGATCACCCGGTGTTAACCGGCACCGCTGCGCAGTTCGGCGCATCGGGGAGCGTTTCCATTGGAGGGATTGTCGGAGCGGGCGAGGCGGCTACGATCACTGTCAATGGCATGGAACATACCTATACAGCTGTGGAAGGGGACACTCTCAGCGATGTCGTAGCTAAGCTGGCCGACCTCATCAACGAAAACGACCCCAACGTAACTGCCACTGTGGACACAATTGATTTAAAGATTAATTTGCGGGCAAGGGTCTTCGGCGATGAAGGGGCGAACCTCACCTATGGCGCCTCCGTACCGCTGGGTTCCTCCCTTACAGCAAGTGTAGAAGCTCAGAACATGGTTCCCGGAAGCGTGACCATTGGGGGAACTCCGGGCGTGGACCAAACCGTGACGATCACTCTCTCCGGTACCGTCTTTTCCTATACTACCGCTGAGGGAGACACTCTAGAGACGATCGTGACCGCGCTGACCGAATCTATCAGCCGCGATCCCAACGTCTTTGCCACGGCAGACCTTTCTGCTCTCACCATCAACCTGCATCTCAGGAATCCCGACGAGGAATTGAATATCCCCTATACGGCCTTCGTGGCCTCGGCAACCCCGCTCACAGTAAATACAGGAACTGCTACCCAGGTGCCCGGAACCATAACCATAGGTGGGGCCGTGGAGCCGGATAATATCGTGAACGTCATTCTCGCCAATACCACCGTCTTTACTTATACAACCGTCTCCGGGGATACCTTGGAGACGGTCGTGAGCAAGCTGGCGGAGTTGATCAACAACGATCCCAACGTCTCTGCCACCGCAAACCTTGCCAATCTCACAGTGGACTTGCAGTTCAGGAATCCTGACGACAGTTTAAACATTTCATTCCAGGCTTTCGCTACAGGGCCGGGGGAGATCACTATAACGGCATTTACACCCCGCGACCATTTGGCCCCTGGAGTTGCCAACGTGAACAACACAGTTAGTATTACGCTGGGAGATGATACTGGTACGGTGCCCGGAGGCGTCGTCATCGGAGGTACGCCGGGACCAGGGCAAACCGTGACAGTCACTCTCAGTGGTACGGTCTATTCCTATACCACCGTCGAAGGGGACACCTTAGAGACAATCGTGACCAGGCTGGCAGAACGGATCAATGCCGATCCCAACGTCTCTGCTACGGCAGATGCTACTAATCGCAGAATTGTTTTGGCGGCCAAGAATGACGCTGGAGCAACGGTGTCCTTCACGGCTTTCGTGTCGGAGGGCGCCACCCTCACCGCGCTGCTGCAAAGCCAGAGCATTACCTCCGGAACCTCCGCCTTAGTTGCCTTTGCGGGTCTGGTGAAAGGCATGGTCGGCCTTTACCAAGTAACTTTCCTTGTCCCGGGATCCTTGGAAGCCAATCCCCGAACAAAATTGACGCTCACCCAGAACCTAATCATTTTTGGCTCTGTTAGTCAGTTTAATATCATCAGCAACACCGCCGTGTTTCCGGTTGCCGCCCCGCCCGCCCAATAAAGCGGCGATACCCGTTCTTTCGGGGAGGGGCAGGGTGAGCTTGTTTTATCGGGATGTCCGGGAGGCGCTTTTGCGCTGGTAGCGGGCCTCGATCACGCTTTGCATTCCGCCGCGCACTTTGAATTCTCCTGTGACGGTCGCCTGAATCGGCTTGCATGCCTTTACCAGGTCCTTCAGGATGCGGTTCACGGCGTTTTCATAAAAGATGCCCAGATTGCGGTATCCCAGGATGTAGTACTTCAAGGACTTCAATTCCACGCACAGCCGACCGGGAACATAGCGGATGGTTATGGTGCCGAAATCCGGCAGACGCGTCTTAGGACAGATGGAAGTGTATTCCGGAATCTGGATGGTGATCTCGTAGCCGGAAAACTGGTTGGGCCATGTGGCTAAGGGTGGAAGCGGGTCGTCGAGCCCGGAACGGGCGTGTCCTGGCGTGTATTCCGGCATGTCGTTTACCCTTCTACTTTATAATCTGAGAGGCTGCCGCAAGGTCGGAAACTCCAATTACAACCATTGCTCTTTGCGAGCCGTGCTCAATCGTTCCATAGGCGTAGAGAATATCCACGCCCTTTTCGGCCAGCTTGCGGGTAATCTTTCCGAGGGCCCCGGGCCGGTCCGGAAGATGAGCGGTCAGGACGTCCTCTTGCTGGTATCGAAATCCCAGCTTCTCCAGGACATTCTGTGTGACATCCGCGGGACTGGCTACCATCCGGACAGCCACCCGTCCCGCTTGCTGGGGAACTTGGATACCGTTGATGTTCACAGCTACTTTGGCCAGCTCGCTGCAAAGCCGCGCCAGCGTTCCCCGTTCGTTTTCCATATCGATGGTAAACTGTTTCGCAATGGACATCGTCACCCCTTAGCTGCCAAAGCATCGGTCGCCGGCTGAAAAACGCGACCGATGAGGATTGCGGTTTCATGGGTTCCGTTCAGGACCCCAGCCAGCGAAAGTAGAGCAATCCAAGAAGCGTCTTTCCGTCTCGAATTTTTCCCGCGCGCATCAGGGACAGCAATTCCCGCATGCTAAAAGAGGGGACCTGGATTCGCTCATCTGTTTCCTGATGGGGCGTGCCTGGACGAATGTCCCGGGCCAGAAAAAGGGTCATCTTTTCGTCGAGGAAACCCGGGCTGGGGTAATACTCCGTGAGCTTGCTCCAGGACGAGGAGCCGTAGCCGGTTTCCTCTTCCAGCTCCCGTTTTGCCGCATGAAGTGCGCGCTCTCCTTTCTCAAGGGAGCCGGCGGGCAATTCCCAAAGTGAACCTCCGGTGGCCAGACGAAACTGGCGCACCAGCAAAATCCTCCCGTCGCGGAAACGCGGCAAGATAACTGCGGAACCGGCGTGGTGAACCAGTTCTCTTGTGGCAAGCACACCTCCGGGTTCTACGACGGAGTGCCGGCAAACGGAAAAAACCTTACCCCTGAAAATCGATCGAGAGGAGCTACGCAATCGGGTCAATGCAACTCCGTCACCACCGGTTTCTAGCTTGCTTGTGCAAGTGGCTGCCGGCCGGCGGAGCACCGGGGCGCATTATACCATGCCCGGCGGGCGCAATTCCGGACCCGACAGCCGGGCGTTTCTTCCCGTGCTCCTGAGGCGTGCAGGAAACTTCTCGGCGGGTTCCAGCGTCGTTGAATCCCGTCATTGGATGCAGTGTCAGATGTTGCTATACTGGCTGCATCCATTGAGGAGGATCAATGAAGGGAGAGAGCGCAGCCACGGTGGCGGCGAAAACCATTTCGGCAATTTTGGTGGATGATGAACCGCTTGCCCGCGAGGAGTTGTCTTTCCTGCTGAAAGCGCACCCGGAGGTGCACATTGTGGCCCAGGGCAAGAACGGCCTGGAAGCATTCAACCTGATCAAAGAACACCAGCCGGATCTGTTATTTCTGGATGTTGAAATGCCCGGATTGAACGGCATGGAACTGGTGCGGAAGCTTCTGGACAAGAAGAGCAAGGTCCGTATTCCTCATATGGTTTTTGTTACGGCTTACGATCAATACGCCGTCCAGGCTTTTGATCTGAACGCCATCGACTATCTTCTGAAGCCGGTTGACAAGACGCGGCTGACACAATCGTTGCAGAAAGTCCGCCGGTTGCTGGAAAAGCCGCAAAGCACCGTGGATCAGCTCGAAGAGATGGTGCGCATGCTCAACGTCCCCCCGCCCCAGGAGGCGAAATTGCTCATCCGCATGAATAATCGCCTCTTCCTCATCAACGCCAGCGAACTCATCTATGCCACAATCGAAGACGGCCTGATCACTATGGTGACTCGGAGCATGGAAGGGGAATCGAATTACCGCACGATTGAAGAGCTGCAAGGCAACCTGGATCCCGCCGTCTTCTGGCGTGTCCATCGTTCCTTTCTTGTGAACATCAACCACATCAAGGAAGTTGTTCCCTGGTTCAAAAGCTCCTACCAGTTGAAGATGGATGACCGCAGGAACACGGAAATTCCGGTCAGCCGCGCGCAAACCAAGCGACTCCGCGAGCTGTTGAAGCTGTAGTTTCTCTCTGGATTTCGATTCGGCTGGCAGGCTCAACGCCCTACAACATCTCCGAGACGGTGACAAACCGATACCGCCCCCTCAAGGCCTGTACAATTTCTTCAAGCGCCTCTGCAGTTTGCCGGCGGTTTCCGGATTCGCCGGGAGGGCACCCGTCATGGAGGAGGATGACCGCGCCGGTAGTCACCTTGTGGAGGATGCGGTCTGCGATCTCTGAAGCCGGCAACCGCCAGTCCAGCGTGGAAACGGACCACATGACCGCAGTCATCTCCCGCCTGCGCAGAATTGGGAACAGCCCAAACCAGCGAAGCCCGTAGGGCGGGCGAAATAGCCGGGGCCGGTGACCGGTGCGGGATGCGATCACTTCTTGCGCCCGGTCAATTTCCAGCGCAATTTTTCCGGGAGTCTTCCACAGGAAATAGGGGTGCGAGTGAGTATGGTTGCCTACTTCGTGTCCTTCCTCGACAATGCGGCGGGCGTGTTCCGGATACTGTTCCACATTTTGGCCGCACAGAAAAAACGTAGCGCGAATGCCCGCCCGGCGCAATGTTTCCAGAATAAGCGGCGTGGCTTCGCCAGGTCCGTCGTCAAAGGTAAGGGCAATCGTTCCCGCAGCGGGATTCCCGCGGACTACGGTTCTGCCCAGCCATTGGGAGGCGGGTGCCGCCACGGCATGGTAAAATATCGCCGCCACCACCCCGAGAAAAATCAAAAATGCGAGCGTCCACAGAATCAACGAGCCTGTACCTCCATTGCTCAAAAAGCCGGGATTGATTTCCGCAAGCCGGAGGCTGCTCCCGAAGGGACATCAAATCTCTATTTGACATTCCGAAGAAGCTGCTTTCTGACAACCCCGCCTGGGAAGGCTAACCGTTTTCTTTGCGTGGAAATTATTCTATCATTAGCGTTGCTGTGGGGTCCGCTTGAGATACAAAATTCGGGAAGGAGCAATTCATGGGTATGAATAGGATTCAGGCATTCCTTTTCCATCGGAGATTAATTGTGATTGCGCTTTTTGCGGTTATCGGCGCCTTTGCCGGCATTGTGCTCTCCAGCGGGGAGGGCGACCATATTTCCAGCGTCTCAGCGCGAAGACCGATCGGCTCGCCTCAACTCATTTCAGTGGAGCCGCTCCCTGTATTTGGCGGAGAGATGTGTCAATGGATGCCTGCCAGCGCCGGCACCACGCTGGTGGCGGCTCTGCAGCAGGCGCAGTTGGCAGCCCGCACGGCGGACCCGGCACCGGGTGAACAGGAAACGGATGCCGATGCCGACCGGGCTCCCGTGCGGATCATCCGGGATACGTATCCGACCTACAGCGCTATTGCAGTGGATACGAATTCCAATGAAGTTTATCTTCAGGACGAGAATCTGTTTGGCTACAAGGTATTCAACCGGCTGGACAACACCCCGCCCGCCGCGAGCTTTACCGAACCGAAGCGAATGGTGGGAGGCATCCATACCAAGCTGGAGTTCAACTGCGGTTTGTACGTGGACCCGAACACGGGAGACGTGTATTCGGTCAACAACGACACCGTGGATACGATGGTGGTGTTTCCGCGAGAGGCGCGGGGGAACGTGGCGCCCAAGAGGGAGCTGCGCACTCCGCACGGCACCTGGGGAATCGCGGTGGATGAGCAAGCTCAGGAGCTGTTCTTAACTGTGGAACACATCAACTCGGTGGTCGTCTACCGCAAGATGGCGGAAGGGGAAGAGGAACCGCTGCGAACCCTGGCGGGGAACCAAACGCTTTTAGCTGACCCGCACGGAATTGCGCTGGACACAGGAAACAATTTGTTGTTTGTTGCCAATCACGGCAATCTCCGGAACCAGCGGGTTCCCGGTTCCGGCCGGTTTTTGCCGCCTGCCATTACGGTTTATCCGCTGCGGGCGGATGGGAACACGCCGCCGCTGCGCGAGATTGTCGGTCCCCGCACGCAGTTGAACTGGCCGGCGGCGATGGCGGTGGCCCAGGACCGGGGCGAGTTGTATGTCGCCAACGACGCTGGGGACTCGATCCTGGTCTTCCGGACGACCGATAGCGGCAACGTAGCGCCGAAGCGGATCATCCAGGGTCCTAAGACAGGCATTAAGAATCCGACGGGCGTGTTTGTGGACTTGAAGAATGAAGAGGTGTGGGTCTCCAACATGGGCAACGCCTCAGCGACCGTCTATCCGCTGACGGCGGCAGGAGACGTTGCGCCGCTGCGGACGATTCGGAGCGCTCCGCTGGGCAAGTTGTCACTGGCGATTGGGAATCCTGGTGCGGTCGAGTATGACACCAAGCGGGAAGAGGTCCTGGTGCCGAACTGAGTCGCGCATCCGCAGATCGCGGTCTTCGCCAGGCTGGCGGAGGAGAATACAGCGCCGACCAGGTTGCTGGCGGGGCAGGCAACCAAATTAAGCCGTACCATGCACGACATCCGGTATGACGCCGTGCACGATGAGATGCTGGTGACCAATCCCTTTGCCCAAGCGATCCTGGTGTTCCGGGGGGCGGCCAATGGGGAGGAAGCGCCGATTCGTGTGATTCAGGGCTCGCAAACCCAATTGAGAAATCCCGACCGTCTGGATGTGGACCCGGTGCACAATGAAATTTTCGTTCCGGAAGGGGGAGATTCCATTCTGGTCTATCCGCGGGAGGGCGTCGGGAATGTGGCGCCGGTCCGCGTGATCCGGGGTCCCGACACGCGCTTGAAGGGCATTCGTTCGGTGGCCGTCGATCCGGTCCGCGACCTGATTATCGCCGGGATTGATGGAGGCCCGCGCAGGGGGGTGGACGGAGCCTTGGTGTTGTTTAACCGCACCGACAGTGGGAATGCAACGCCACGCTCTGTGATTTCAGGTCCGAAAACCCGTATCGAAAGGCTCGCCCAAATTCGGGCTTATCCACCGAAAGGCTGGGTCGTTGTGGCCCGGCACGGAGACGCGATGGAACCGGAGGGGACATTTGTCGGCATTTGGAGCGTAAACGATAATGGAGATGTTCCGCCGCGCTGGGCAATCGGCGGGCCGAAGAGCACTTTAAAGAAACCGCGCGGGGTGGCATTGGACCCCAAAAACAAGGAACTCATCGTCACCGATATGCGGTTGAACTCCGTTTTGACGTATTATTTCCCGGAAATGTTTTAGCGCCCTTTTCCTGCGGGCAGTCCGGCTGCGAAGGTTATGTATCCGGGCTGCCCGTTTTGTTTTCGGGTTTCCTCAAGCCAGTTGTGTTCCATGAAAAACAACGAGCATGGAAAATAAAGAGATTGTTCGGATATTTGCTGAGACAGCCGATCTGATGGAGATCGCAGGTCAGGACCCTTTCCGGATCCGAAGCTATCGCAATGCGATTCGGGCGATTGAGAATCTGACCGAGCGCCTCGAGGATATCCTGGCCGATCCGGAGCGTAAGCTGACCGACATTCCCTCCATTGGAAAGGGAATGGCAGCGAACATCTCTGAAATCAGCCGCAGCGGCGAGTTGTCGATCCATCAGGAGCTACGCTCCCGCTTCCCGGCGGTCGCTCTCGAGTTGCTCAAGATCCAGGGACTCGGGCCCAAGGCCACGGCGTTACTGTTAAACCACTTCCAGATTCAATCTATGGAAGACGTCGAACAGCTCGCCCGGGAGGGGAGACTGCGCGATCTGCCGCGCATGGGTGAGAAGCTCGAACAGAAGATTCTGAAATCCATCGAGACATATAAACGCAGCGCGGGACGGTTTCTTATTAATGCAGCCGACGGACTGGCCGCCGAGGTGCGGGAGTACCTGTCCCAATCTCTCGGAGTGAAAAAAGTAACTTCGGCAGGGAGCTTGCGGCGCGGATGCGATAGCATCGGAGACCTGGATTTTCTGGTGACGGGCGGCTCGCGAAAACACACGGCTGATCATTTTCTGAAGTTCCCGAAAGTCGCCGAGGTCGTCGCCAGCGGAGAGAACAAAGTCAGCGTGAAATTGAAGGAAGGCATCCAGGTGGATGTCCGCATGCTTGCCCCGGAAAGTTATGGCGCGGCGATGCAATATTTCACGGGTTCCAAGGCGCACAACGTAGCGCTCCGCGACCGGGCCAAGCGCATGGGTTACAAGCTGAGCGAATATGGTCTGTTTCGCATCTCGGATGGCGGCAAAATAGCCGGTCGAACCGAAGAGGAAGTTTATAACGCGCTAGGCCTCTCCTATATCGAGCCGGAACTGCGGGAAAATTCCGGGGAGATTGACGCCGCTGCTGCCGGCGAGCTACCCCGCCTGTTGAGGCAGGAGGACATTCGCGGAGACCTGCACATGCACACCACCGCAACCGACGGGCGTTGCTCCATATTAGAGATGGCTCAGGCGGCGCAGCAGCGGGGCCTGGAATACGTTGCGATCACCGACCATTCTCAGGCGCTGGCGATGGCCAACGGTATGAATGAAAAGCGAGTGCTGGCCCAGATCAAGGAGATTCGCAAAGCAGAGTCCCGCATGGAGGGGTTTCGCATTTTTGCCGGCACGGAAGTGGATATACACCGGAACGGGACCCTCGACCTCGATAATGAGGTCCTGGCCCAACTGGACGTGGTGGTGGCCAGCGTTCACTCCCTCATGAATCTTTCCTCAGAGCAGATGACCGACCGCCTGCTCGCCGCATTTGAGAATCCTTATCTGAATATTTTGGCGCATCCCACGGGGCGGCTGGTGCTCCGCCGGGAACCGTTTGGATTTGACGCCGAAAAGATTGTTGCCGAGGCTCGCCGCAGAAACATTGCCCTGGAGGTGAACTCTTTTCCCGACCGCCTGGACCTGCGCGAACACCACATTCGTTTATGCAAGCAAGCGGGCGTCAAGCTGGTGATTTCCACCGACTCCCACCACACGAAGCATCTGTCGCATCTGAAATATGGCGTGCTCATGGCCCGCCGGGGGTGGCTGGAAAAGCAGGAGGTGCTGAACACCTTGCCGGCCGCCCAATTCCAGCAGGCCATCAAACGCCGCTGCTGAAAGTGCTCTAGTAGTCAAACGAGTAGGTAAGCTTGACCTGCAGGGAGCGATCCTTCTGGCCGTCGAACACTCCCGTAACCCGGTGTTCTACGTTGCCAATCTCATCGAACAAGGCCCGCCGGCCTTCGTTATAAACCAGGAAGAAATCGTCGCCGGGGCGGAAGATGTAATTCAACCGGAAGTTGACCCCCAGAAAGGAATCGGCGCTGTTATATTGAAGCGTGGTGCTGGTGAGCCACTGATTGTTGAAGTTATAGTTGATGCGGGCGTTGAGGACGTGGTCGGTGAATGTTCCATCCTGGTCAGGGGAAATCTCTTCTTCATTCACGTAATTTGAATAGGTTCCGGCTGGAAACCTGGCCTTATTCAGTTCGTATCCGGGCTCTACAGAGAATTGTTCGGTCAGCCGCAGGCGAGGAGTGAGTCGCAAATTGTGAAGTTCCCCTCCGAAGAATCCGCGATGCCACTGCCAAAAGGCGCCGCCGGAAAGTTTCCTGGCGGGGTTGCTGTTATAACGTATGCCGGGATACCACCAACTGTAGGTTCCTGGGGGGATAACCACGCCCGGCCGGATCTCGAACGGCTCCTCCAGCCGTTCCAGACGGCTATGCGGGTTGAAGGCCACGAGGTCACCGCTCTGAAAGCGGACTTCAACCGTGTGATGGTTGACCCGGGTTTCAAGGTCATTGTTCTGATCCATTGTATAGTCGGAGCGGAGCGAGAAGCGCCACTGGCGAATCAACCGGCTGTTGGGCCGCGGCAGAAAGGTGATTCCCGGCGCAATGTGGTGCATGTTCTTGCGGGGAATGAATCCCACGTCATTTCGGAATTCCCGCTCCACCCCTAGCCAGGAAGTCTCCAAAACGAGGAGGTCGCTGTCCCAAATTATCGAACCGGCGCTGACCAGATTGTCGTCCTGGATTCCGGGCGAGCTGGATTTCGCCAATAAGCCTCCGATGGTGAGATGCTGGAAAAAGACAAAGTTGGCATCCACCCCATAGACCCGATTGAAATCGCTGCTCCCTGCTTTCTCCCGGTTGATGAGAAAGCCACCCACCGTGGACCTCGACAACACGTCGCGTTTCACCCGCAGCACCCCGTAGTTGCTGGCGGGTATGCCTTCCGATGGCAGAGCCTCCGTTTGGACGTTCAACATGCCCAGCGTGAGTCCTTGGAGCTTGCCGGTAACGCGACCGCCGGCAAGGATCGGCACAGGTTGCCGCTTGGGAGAGAGGCCGATCTGCCGGCTGTGGAACAGCTTCATGATCGCCCGAGGGCCCTCTCCCTGAACGGTCCCAAACTCGTAAACACCGGCTCCTTCGAGGAAAAACTCTCTTTTTTCAGGGAAGAAAAGTGGAAAGCGGTCCAAGTTTACTTCCTGATCGTCCACTTCGGTCTGGGCGAAATCCGTGTTCCAGGTTAAGTCAGCCGTGAGGCTGGGCGTGATGCGGTATTTCAACACCTCAATGCCGGCATCAGAAGAGTTGCGGGTCGTGCTCTGGAACCGGTCGGCGGATCCGGCCGTTAGGTCGCGCTGGCTCTCGTTGACAAACCCTCCCAGCACGTAAGGCTTGACCCGCAGCCGCAGCCCTGTTTCGATTTCTTCCAGTCCCTCCAAATGCCCGGCCTGGGAGAGATTTTCGAGATTAAATCCGCGCTGGAAACTGTTCCAGTAGGAGAACTCATTTTTCCGCCGTATCACTCGCTCCAAATCGATTCCCCATCCTTGCCCGTCTTCTTCACTCACCCGCAGGCTCTTGAACGGGATGGCGAACTCCGCCATCCAGCCTGCTGGGTTAATCTGGCTTGCCACGTCCCATTGTTCGTCCCAGTTCTCATTGATATCTCTGCCTTCGTCGGTAATCAAGGCGTCGTATTGAGTCCCCAGCGGGTTGGTCCTAAACATAAAGGCGTTACGGTGGTCATGAAACGTATCGAGCACGATGCTCAGGGTGTCATCATTTTGCAGGGTGTCGTCCCGCCGCCGCTCGGAGGCCAGGATTCCCCCAGGGTTCGAGTCGTAGCAGACGACCCCGATGTACAAGGTGGACGCGGTATAGATGATTCGGAATTCAGTCCTCTCCGTGGAGGGCTCGCCTTCCTGAGGATCTTTTTGCACAAATCCCAGGGAGACCCGAGCCTCCTGCCAGGCCGGTTCGTCAAGGTTCCCGTCCAAAGTCACGGGTAATTCCGTCCGGACGGCGGTGATGTTTTTCCGTCCGTGTGTTCTTGTTATGTTGAGAGTGTTGCTCTGGGCGTGTCCGGACGAGGAGGTCAGCGTATACAGAAACAGAAGGACAAACAGAGGGAGCCCTCGACGGCGACGTCGGCCGAAGCTTTGTCCAGCCCCAGCCTCATTTCTGCTAAACATCATCACTTCAGCCAAGTAAAAGTATTCCCGTCAAACGTCAGCGGCGATATGGTTTTTCCCGGACGGGCCGGATGCAAGATTTGCTTTCTAGATAGTAACAACCACGATGCATGGTAGCAGAACCATTGGTTGGTCGCAAGGAAGGTTTCGGGCCTATGGCTGGGTGAACTGGGTGCCGTCCAGCTTGCTTTTTCCAGAGGTATTTCCTCAGACCTGCAGGGACTTGGTTTGCTGGTCTAGTAGTCAAACGAGTAGGTGAGCTTAAGCTGCAAGGAACGGTCTCGCCTGCCGTCGAGCAGTCCTGCAATCCGGTGGCCTTCGTCATCGAACATGGACTGCCGGCCTTCGTTATAAACCAGGAAGAAATCGTCGCCGGGGCGGAAGATGTAGTTCAGCCGGAAGTTGAATCCCAGGAAGGAGTCGCTGCTGTTGTATTGGATAGTGGTGCTGGTGAGCCACTGGTTGTTGAAGTTGTAATTGACGCGGGTGTTGACGACGTGGTCGGTAAATTTGCCGTCAGTGTCGGGGAAAATTCCATCATCGTTCATATAGACCCCCGCCGGCAGGGTAGCGTTATTCAAGCCATATTCGGGCTCCACGGAGAACTGCTCGCTCAGCCTCAACCGCCCACTGAGCGACAAACCGTCAAGCGCCCCTCCCCGGTAGTAGCCGTGATGGTGCGTCCAGGTGGCGAACCACGAAAATTGCTTGGCCGGATTAGACCGGTAGCGGGCGCCGTTGTTCCACCAACTGTAGAGCCCCGGAGGGATGACGATGCCTGGCCGGATGCGGAACGGCTCCTCCGGTCGGTCCAGGCGTGTGTGCGGATTGAATGCCAGAACACCGCCGTCCTGAAAAAGGACTTCAAACGCGTAGTGATTGATGCGGGTCTGGAGCACGTTTTGTTGGCTCATGGTGTAGTCGGAGCGGGCCCGGATGATGAACTGCCGGATGTAAGAGTTATTGGCGGGGCGCGGTTTCAGTTGAATCTCCGGTGAAAATCGTCGCATATTCTTGCGTGGGATAAATCCTAAGTCGTTCCGGAAGTCAGGGTCCACAACAAGCCAAGAGGTTCCGATACCCAGGAAGTCACTGTCCCACTTCACTGATCCTGCCGTCACCCAGTTGTCGCTTTTTGAATCCGGCGCGCTGGATTTGCCCACAAAGCCTCCCACGGTGAGGTGCTGGAGGAATACGAAGTTGGCGTCGGCGCCGAAAACGCGGTTGTAGTCGCTGGTTCCTCCCTGCTCGCGGCTGATCAGGAAACCGCCTATGGTGGAGCGCGCCAGGATATCCCGTTTCACCCGCAGTACTCCGTAGTTGCTGGCTGCGATGTTTTCCGACGGCAAAGCCTCGGTCTGGACGTTCAACATGCCCAGCGTAAGGCCCTGGAGCTTTCCTGTGATGCGCGCGCCGACGATGATGGGCACGGGCAGCCGCCTGTGGGAAAGCCCGATTCGCCGGCTGTGGAACAGCTTCAATGTCGGCCGGTTGGCGCCCTCACCCATAGCCACGCCAAACTCGTAGACACCAGCGCCCTCCTGAAAAAATTCCCTTTTTTCGGGGAAGAACAGCGGGAAACGGTCCAGGTTCACCTGCTGATCGTCCACTTCGGTCTGGGCAAAGTCGGTTCTCCAGGTTACGTCGGCGGTCAGACTGGGTGTGATGCGGTATTTAATTACCTCCAAGCCGACGTCGGAAGAGCTGCGTGTTGTGCTCCGGAACGCATCGGTTATCCCGGTCGTTTGGTTGAGACGACGCTCGTTGACAAACCCTCCCAGCGCGTACGGCTTGACCCTCAGCCGCAGCCCTGTTTCGATGGCTTCCAGACCTTCCAGATGACCTCCCTGAGAGACGTTTTCCAACTGGAAGTCGCGATGGAAGCTGTTCCAATACGAAAACTCGTTTTTCCGCCGGATGACGCGCTCCAGGTCTAATCCCCAGTTTTGGACGTCGTCTTCGCTCACACGCAGGCTCTCGAACGGGATAGCGAACTCTGCCGTCCATCCGGCCGCGGTAATCTGGCTCGCCACGTCCCATGTTTCGTCCCAGCTCTCATTGATATCTCTGCCTTCATCCGTAATCAGGGCGTCGTATTGAGTCCCCAACGGGTTGGTCCGAAACAGAAAGGCGTTGCGGTGATCATGAAAGGTGTCGAGCACAATGCCCAGGGAGTCGTCGTTTTGAAAGTTGTCATCCCGTCGCCGCTCGCTGGCTACGATTCCTTCGGGGTTGGAATCATAGCAGAGGACTCCGATGTACAAGGTGGTCGCGCTGTAGAGGACGCGGAATTCGGTTCTCTCCGTGGAGGGCTCGCCTTCCTGGGGGTCTTTTTGCGTAAAACCCAGGGAGATCCGGGCTGCTTGCCAGGCCGGCTCGTCGAGGTTCCCGTCCAGGGTGACGGGCAATTCCGTCCGGACGGCGGTGATGGTCTTCTGGCCGTGTGTTCTTGCTGCGGAGACAGGGATGCTTTGGGTGCGCCCGTGCAGGGAAGTCAGCACAGTTGCCAGCAGCAGGATAGCCGGAAGAAAACCACGATGTGCGCTACGGCTTGGCTTGAGTATAGCCGCATACCGATCAGGGGTTATTTTCTGCAAGTTAGTTTTTAGATAGATCAAACGTAGGATTTGCTGCCGAGGAAGTGTAGCAGAAGCGAGGGTTGCTTTCAAGTTCAGGTTGAGAGAATGTCGTTAGCACATGATATGTCCGGTCTAATTAACATGTGAAATGTCCGCTTTGAGCGGCGTAGGGTAGGGCTTTTTGCCAGGAGGTGGCATGAAGTTCTACTCGGAAGCTGCGATGGAGCGGGCGATGAAGATACAAGAAGTAATTTTGCGAGCGATAGGGAAGCGGATCAACTGGTGGCAGGCAGCCGAGATCATCGGGATCAGCGACCGGCAGATGAGGCGGTGGCGCAGCCGGTACGAGCAGTACGGCTACGACGGGCTGTTTGACCGGCGGCGGGGAAAGCCGAGTCCGCGGCGGGTACCCCTGGGGACGGTGGAGAAGGTGTTGGGGCTGTATCAGGAGAAGTACTTTGACTTCAACGTGCGGCACTTTCACGAAAAGCTGCGGGAAGAGCACGGCCTCCGGCTGAGCTACACCTGGGTGAAGCTGGCATTGCAAGGGGCGGGGCTAGTGAACAGGAGGCGGAAGCGGGGCCTGCACCGCCAGAGGCGGCCCCGGCGGCCGTTGCCGGGAATGCTGCTGCATCTGGATGGGAGCCAGCATCGGTGGTTTGTCGATGATCGCTGGTATGACCTGCTGGTGGTCCTGGATGATGCCAGCAGCGAGATTTACTATGCGCAACTGGTAGAGCAGGAATCGACGCGGACGGTGCTGGCTGCCCTGCGGGAGGTGGTCGAGCAGCAGGGGATCTTTTGCGCCCTTTATAGCGACCGGGCCAGTCATTTCTTCCTGACCCGGAAGGCGGGCGAGCCGGTGGATCGGCAACGGCTGACCCAGGTGGGCCGCGCCCTGCGGGAGCTGGGCATTCAGATGATTCCGGCCTATTCGCCGCAGGCGCGGGGACGCAGCGAGCGGAACTTCGGGACCTGGCAAGGGCGGCTGCCGCAGGAACTGCGCCTGCGGGGAATCATCACGCTAGAGGCAGCGAATCGGTTCCTGCGGGAGGGCTATATCGGGGAGTTCAACCGGCGCTTTGCCGTGCCGGCCACCCAACCAGGCAGCGCCTTTTTGCCGTCAGCCAGGCGGGAGTTAGAGCGAATCTTCTCGATCCAGCACCAGCGGATAGTGAATCGGGACAATACGGTCAGTCTGGAGAACCGCCTCCTCCAGATCGAGAAAACTCCTTGGCGCGGGACTCTGGCGGGCTGCCGGGTGACCGTCTATGAACACCTGGATGGGACGTTAAGCATTGGCTATGGGCCGCACACGGTGGGCCGCTACTCCTCCGAGGGGGTGGCGATCCGGTGCGGCGGTCGGCGGCGGAGCCCTGTGGCTTCCCGACAACACCATTTGGCGCTCACCTCCGTCGCCCTACGGGCTCCTTCGGTCAGCGCCAAATCACTTTCGGTAGAATCATGAAAGCGGACATTTCACTTGCTACATATACCGGACATTTTAACTTGCTAACAACAGTTCAGGTTGAGAGAATGGAACAATCGGCGCAGCAGATCGTTCCCCAAGACTCTTTTTTAGGCACATTTACACTTCGGGTTGCGGGATACCTGGTTTGTTGGGCTAGAGGTCGAACGAGTAGGTGAATTTCAATTGCAAGGAGCGGTCCCTGTGGCCGTCGAGCAAACCCGTAGTCTGGTGCTCTACGTTGCCGATGTCCTCGAACAGAGCCCGCCGTCCCTCGTTATAAACCAGAAAGAAATCGTCTCCGTTCCGGAAAATGTAATTCAATCGGAAGTTCACTCCGAAAAAGGCGTCGGCGTTGTTGTATTGGATGATCGTGCTGGTGAGCCACTGGTTGTTGAAGTTGTAGTTGATGCGAGTGTTGACGAGGTGGTCGGTGAAATCTCGCTGGGGGAAAGATGCTTTATTAATGTTATATCCGGTCGACACGGCGAGCTGCTCGCTCAGTCTCAGGCTTGCGTTCATTCTTATGCTGTCCAGCGCGCCAACCTTGTAGTAGTTGTAATGGTGCCCCCAATTTATTGACCCGGAGATTCTTCTGGCGGGATTGGTGCGATAGCGGAGCCCGTTATTCCACCAACCGTAGGTCCCCGGAGGAATGATCACGCCCGTCCGGATTTCGAATGGTTCCTTCACACGGTCAAATCGCACATGGGGTGTCCAGCCGAAGGAGCCTCCGTTTTGAAAGAAGATTTCCAGCGCATAGTGGCCGATCTTCTCCTGAACCTCAGTGCTCTGTTGGTGAACTGTATAGTCCAGGCGCCCCCGGACCGTTATTTGGCGTACTCCCGGGATGTCAGGTCGTGGAGAGAATTCCAATGATGGAGTGAACCGCCGGACGTCCGTGCGTCGGATGAAACCAACGTCGTTTCGGAAGTTCGGACCGATTTCCAAATACTCCATCCCTACCGTCAACAAGTCGCTATCCCATATCGCGCTAGCCTTGGCGACAAGGTTGTCTTTCACATTTCCAAGCTCGGCAGACTTAGCCAGGAAGCCGTCGATGGTCAAATAGTTATAAAAAACAAAACTGCCGTCCACCCCGAAAACCCGGCTGAAATCGGCGCTTCCCCCTATCTCGCGGTTGGTCATAAAGGCTCCGACCGTGGATCGGGAAAGAACGTCGCGTTTCATCCGCAGCACGCTATAGTTACCGGCGGGAATATCCTTGGACGGCACGGGTTCAGTCTGCATATTCAGCATTCCTACCGTGAATCCACGAGCCCTTCCGGTAATGCGGCCTCCCGCGATAATGGGCACAGGTTGTCCTCCGTCGAGGCCGATCCGGCGGCTGTGGAACAGTCTTATCTCGCGCCTGCCTTCCTGGTTAGAGCTTCCGAAATCGAAGATTCCGGCTCCCTCCTGGAAGAATTCTCTTTTTTCGGGATAGAAAAGCGGAAATCGTTCCAGGTTGATCTGCTGATTATCGACTTCGGTCTGGGCAAAGTCCGTATTCCAGGTCATGTCAGCCGTGAGGCTGGGCGTGATGCGGTATTTCAACACCTCCATGCCGACGTTGGAAGAATTGCGGGTCGTACTTCGGAACGGATCGGTTGCCCCAGGTGTTCGATTGACACTGCGTTTGTTGACAAACCCTCCCAACAGGTATGGTTTGATCCGCAACCGCAGCCCTGTTTCGATGTTCTCCAGTCCTTCCAGATGTCCTCCCTGGGAGATGTTTTCTAGATCGAATCCGCGATGGAAGCTGTTCCAGTATGAAAACTCATTCTTCCGCCGAATCACTCGTTCCAGATCCAATCCCCAGCCTTGACCGTTTTCTTCGCTCACCCGCAGGCTCTCGAATGGAACGGCAAACTCCACCGTCCAGCCCACCGGATGAATCTTGCTGGCTACATCCCATTTTTCATCCCAGTTTTCGTTAATACTGTTTCCTTCGTCGGTAATCAGGGCGTCGTATTGGGCTCCGAGCGGATTGGTGCGGAAGAGGTAGGCGTTGCGGTGATCGTGAAAAGTATCCAGCACGATGCTCAGCATGTCGTCGTTTTCCATCGCGCTGTCCCGCCGCCGGTCGGTGGCCAGGATGCCTTCCGCATTGGAGTCATAGCAGACGACCCCGATATACAATGTAGTCGCGGTATAGAGGACGCGGAATTCGGTTCTCTCCGAGGAAGGCTCGCCTTCCAGGGGGTCTTTTTGCACAAACCCCAGGGAAATCGGAGCTGCCTGCCAAGCCGGCTCATCAAGATCCCCATCCAAGGTGACGGGCAGTTCCGTCCGGACGGCGGTGATCGTCTTCTGGCCGTGCGTCCGTGTCACGCTGCTCGGAGTGCTTTGGGCGTATCCGAGGGAGGAAGCTAACGCGCATAGCAGGAAAAGGACGGCAGGCAGAAGCCTTTCCTGTAAGCTGCTGTTTCGCACTAAATCAGCCTCATATTCGTCAATGGAGATTCTCTTTAAGGAAGTTTTCTGGAAAGATTAACCCAAAGCTCCCTTGTGCATGAAAAATATAGCAAAACGACAGGCTGTTATCAAGGATGGGTTGGGGTTGGGACCACGGATGTGACGGACCGGAACTGCTGGGCTTACCTTATTTCTGGCGCATGTTTCCTCCCGCTCACGGGAAGACCGGTTTGCTGATTGAGCAGTTTTTGGGTTGGCCGTGTGCTGGGTTAGAAGTCAAACGAGTAAGTGAGTTTGAGCTGCAGGGAACGGTCCTTCCGGCCGTCGAACACTCCGGTAACCCGGCGCTCTACGTTGCCGATGTCCTCGAACAGGGCGTGCCGGCCCTCGTTGTACACCAGGAAGAAATCGTCTCCGGACCGGAAAATATAGTTCAGCCGGAAGTTGAATCCCAGGAAAGAGTCGGTGTTGTTGTACTGCAGCGTGGTGCTGGTGAGCCATTGATTATTGAAGTTGTAATTGATGCGGGTATTGACGGTGTGGTCGGTGAAGTCTCCCCCGGGGAGAGAGCCGGAATTGATATTGTAATCGACGTTGAGAGAGATGTCTTCGGTCAACTTCAACACCGGCGAGATGCCCCAAACGTAGAGGTTCCCGCCGTAGTAGCCGTATCGCTGGGTGAAGGCCAGCCTGCCGGAGAGCTTGCGCCCGGGATTGGCCCGGAAGCTGGCGCTCCAGACGCCCCAAGTGTAGTTGCCCGCGGGAACCGTTACCCCTGGACTGATCTCAAACGGTTCCTTCACCCGGTCGAAATTGTAGTGCTGCGGGGAGGTGCGGATGAGGTCTCCGCTTTGGAAGGTCACCTGGACAACGTAATGATCGATGCGGCGGATCAGACGGTTGCTGTGGTCAAACAGGGTGTCCCATCGTGCGGAAAACAGCATCTGGCGGATTCCCCGGATGTTGGGCCGGGGACTGACGGCGAAAAACGGGCTGAAGCGGCGAACGTCGGTGCGCCGGATGAAGCCCAGGTCGTTGCGGAAATTGGGATCAATCGAGAAATATTCCATGCCGGTGAGCAGAAAATCGCTGTCCCATTTCGCGCTTCCATACATGACCCAATTGTCATTTACTCCGGGCTCGGCGGACTTTGCCAGGAATCCATCGAAGGTGAGGTATCTGCGGAAGACAAATTTGCCGTCCATCCCGTAGATGCGGTTGTAGTCGCTGCTTCCCGCCATTTCACGGTTCAGAAGGAAGCCTCCCACGGTGGAGCGCGACAAAACGTCCCGTTTTACTCGCAGCACGCTGTAGTTGCTCACCGGAGTGTTTTCCGACGGCAGCGCCTCGGTCTGGATGTTTAACATACCGGCGGTAAAACCCTGCAGTTTGCCGGTAATCCTCCCGCCCGCGAGGATCGGCACCTCCTGCCGCCGTGGCGAGAGTCCGATGCGTCGGCTGTGAAACAGCCGCAATTCCCGCCGCGCTTCCTGGTTGGCAATCCCAAAATCGAATATCCCCGCTCCTTCCTGGAAGAATTCGCGTTTTTCCGGGAAAAACAGCGGGAAACGTTCCAGGTCCACCTGCTGTTCATCAACCTCCGTCTCGGCGAAGTCCGTATTCCAGGTTACGTCAGCGGTCAGACTGGGCGTGATCCTGTATTTCATGACTTCCATTCCAAAGTCGGAGGTGTTCTGGAACGTGCTGTCGTTCGGGTTCGCTGAGTGCTGAAATCCCCCAACCGTGAACGGCTTGATGCGGAGCCGAAGCCCCGTTTCGATATTCTCCAGCCCTCCCAGATGGCCTGCTTGAGAGAGGTTTTCCAGGTTGAATCCGCGATGGAAGCCGTTCCAATAAGTCTGCTCGTTTTTTCGCCGGATCACCCGTTCCAGGTCGATCCCCCAGGTTTGTTCCTCGTTTTCGCTCAGCCGCAGGCTCTTGAATGGGATAGCAAATTCCGCCGTCCAGCCTGCAGGGTTCATTTGCGCGGCGACGTCCCAAGTTTCATCCCAGTTCTCATTCAAATCGTTCCCTTCGTCGGTGATCAGGGCGTCGTATTGCGCTCCCAGCGGGTTGGTGCGAAACAAGAAAGCATTGCGATGATCATGAAAGGTGTCCAGCACAATACTGACGGTGTCGTCATTCTCCAGATTGTTGTCGCGCCGGCGCTCTGTGGCTCGTATTTCATCCGCGCCGGAGTCATAGCAGATGATTCCGATGTATAAGGTGGTTGCCGTGTAAACGACGCGGAACTCGGTCCTTTCCGTCGAGGGTTCGCCCTCGTGAGGGTCTTTCTGCACGAAGCCCAACGAGAGGGGAGCCTCTTGCCAGGCCGGCTCATCCGGAATCCCGTCCAACACCACCGGCGTCTCGGTCCTCACGGCCGTGATGCTCCTTTTTCCGTGCGTTCCTTCCGGCGGCAGGCGCAGGATTTCCTGGGCACGGCCGGGTGAGTAGGCAAGCACAAACCAGAGTGGAAGAAACACCAGAAACTTTCGATGACGGTTGAAGTTTCTTCCTGGCATAACTTCATTCCTGCCGTCCCGCATGGGTTGGCGAAGAGGTTTTCATATGGCCAAGCTGATTAGTGACCACGCTGTATTGTAGCAGCAAGGAAACACTGTGGATGGCACATGGTAACGGAATGGTTGGCCTGTTACAAGGTAGCGACAGGCATTTGTCGTTAGCACATGATATGTCCGGTCTAATTAACATGTGAAATGTCCGCTTTGAGCGGCGTAGGGTAGGGCTTTTTGCCAGGAGGTGGCATGAAGTTCTACTCGGAAGCTGCGATGGAGCGGGCGATGAAGATACAAGAAGTAATTTTGCGAGCGATAGGGAAGCGGATCAACTGGTGGCAGGCAGCCGAGATCATCGGGATCAGCGACCGGCAGATGAGGCGGTGGCGCAGCCGGTACGAGCAGTACGGCTACGACGGGCTGTTTGACCGGCGGCGGGGAAAGCCGAGTCCGCGGCGGGTACCCCTGGGGACGGTGGAGAAGGTGTTGGGGCTGTATCAGGAGAAGTACTTTGACTTCAACGTGCGGCACTTTCACGAAAAGCTGCGGGAAGAGCACGGCCTCCGGCTGAGCTACACCTGGGTGAAGCTGGCATTGCAAGGGGCGGGGCTAGTGAACAGGAGGCGGAAGCGGGGCCTGCACCGCCAGAGGCGGCCCCGGCGGCCGTTGCCGGGAATGCTGCTGCATCTGGATGGGAGCCAGCATCGGTGGTTTGTCGATGATCGCTGGTATGACCTGCTGGTGGTCCTGGATGATGCCAGCAGCGAGATTTACTATGCGCAACTGGTAGAGCAGGAATCGACGCGGACGGTGCTGGCTGCCCTGCGGGAGGTGGTCGAGCAGCAGGGGATCTTTTGCGCCCTTTATAGCGACCGGGCCAGTCATTTCTTCCTGACCCGGAAGGCGGGCGAGCCGGTGGATCGGCAACGGCTGACCCAGGTGGGCCGCGCCCTGCGGGAGCTGGGCATTCAGCCCGCATTTCCCGTTTGAAATCGTAGAAGCAACCCTCGACTAACCTCCAACATCAATATTGATGCGGGTTCCAGCATCAACATTGCATTCCGGAGGTGTATACCTAATGGGTGAGAGCCAAAAACAGGCATTTCAACTGTCATTCAACCGGTTTTTGCGGGTTGCCTTTCAAGGATCGCGAGTGACATCCAACGGTGGGCTGATTCTGGTGCGAGAGCTGGACGAGCGATTGGGATTCGATGAACTCGTCGAACAGCACTTGACCGACTCTCGGGCAAACAATGCGCGGTTGTCTTTTGCGGACCTACTTCGACAGTCGGTCTACAGCCGTCTGGCTGGATACGAGGATGTGAACGATGCCGAGCGGCTATCTCAGGACCCGGCGTTGCGGCTGATCGGTTCGGAGAAGATTTGGGATCGAGGGGCGGCTCTGACTTCTCGGTTGCAGACCTTCGAGACGGAGATGCTGGCTGAGGAAGGGAACTTCGCAGGGCTGGCACGGGTGAACCGGGAACTGATCGGCAGAGCAGAAGCAATCCATTCGCACTACCGAACTGTGCTGGACATGGATTCGACCGAGATTCCGGTCTACGGGGAGCAGGAGAATAGCGCCTACAACGGGCACTTCGAGTCCACCTGCTATCACCCCCTGCTGTTATTCAATCGAGACGGCGACTGTCTGGCTGCCAAATTGCGACCGGGCAACGTCCACAGCGCCGAGGAATGGGAAGAACTTCTCCTGCCGGAGATCGAGCGGCAGCAGAAGCGGGGCAAGGAGGTGGTATTTCGTGCCGACGCGGCCTTTGCGAAGCCGGAGATTTACGAGGCGTTGGAGAAGCGGGGTGTGAAGTATGCCATCCGCATCCCTTCCAACGAGAACCTCCAGCGGGACATCGAGGAGTTGCTGAAACGTCCGGTAGGAAGGCCGGGCCAGAAGCCGTTGGTGGAGTACAAGGGGTTTCTGTACCAAGCCGAGAGTTGGAAGACGGCCCGACGGGTGGTAGCCAAGGTAGAACATCATCCGGGGGAGTTGTTCCCGCGAGTGGGGTTCATTGTGACGAACCTGACGCTTCCGAGTCGAGCGGTGGTGCGGTTCTATAATAATCGAGGGACAGCAGAGCAGTGGATTAAGGAAGGCAAGCAGGCGGTGAAGATGACGCGGCTCAGTTGCCATCGGTTCCGGTCCAACGAGGTACGGCTGTGGCTGACCATCATTGCCTATAATCTGGGAAATCTGTGGCGGCGACTGGTGCTGCCACAGAGAATCGGGAACTGGTCCTTGACGAGCTTGCAGCAGCGGTTGGTGAAAACCGGAGGACGCCTGATTAAGCATGCCCGCTACTATTGGCTATTGCTGGCAGAGAGCCATCTGACTCGGCGGCTGTTTGCCAGCATGCTGGGGCGGATAAATGGGCTGTCGCTTCCGTCGGGATAGCCTAGCCTGTGACCTGCCCCCCCAAAAACGGTCCAGTTGATAAGTTAGAGTAAAGGGTTTCAACTGGACTTGAAAAAGGGGGAAGGATGGCTAAGAAGCGGTATACGGTCGAACAGATCATCCGACATCTACGAGAGGCAGAAGTGGAACTGGCTAAGGGCCAGACAACGGGAGTGGTCTGTCGGAAGTTGGGAATCACGGAGCAGACATATTATCGATGGCGGAAGGAGTATGGGAGCTTGCGGGTTGATCAGGTGAGGCGTTTGAAGGAACTGGAACGGGAGAATGGCCGACTGAAGAAGTTGGTAGCGGATCAGGCGTTGGACCTTGCGATTCTGAAGGAGGCATCCTCGGGAAACTTCTAAGCCCGTGCCGACGGAGGCAGGCAGTGGAGCGTGTCTGTCAGACCTTGGGAGTGTCGGAGCGGCGGGCGTGTCGAGTGCTGAGGCAGTACCGATCCACCCAGCGGCATCGAACCTTGACACCACAGGATGAACCGCGACTGGTGACCCGGACGCTGCAGTTAGCCGGCGAGTACGGTCGATACGGCTACCGGCGAATCACGGCGCTGTTGCGACGGGAGGGGTGGAGGGTGAACCATAAGCGGGTGGAGAGAATCTGGAGGCAGGAGGGACTGAAAGTGCCGAAGAAACAACCCCGGAAAAGCCGCCTGTGGTTGAACGATGGGTCGTGTCTTCGGTTAAGACCGTGCTGGCGGGATCATGTCTGGGCGTACGATTTTGTGGCAGATCGAACCCAGGATGGTCGTCCCCTGAAGATGTTGACGGTGGTGGATGAGTACACGCGAGAATGTTTGGCAATCGACGTAGAACGGCGAGCTGATTCGATGAGTGTCTTGGAACGGCTGGCAGCCTTGTTTGTGGAGCGAGGAGTTCCCGATTACATTCGCTCGGATAACGGGTCCGAGTTCACAGCACGGTTGGTTCGGAACTGGCTGGAGCGGGTAGGGGTAAAGACCTTGTTCATCGAGCCGGGGAGCCCATGGGAAAACGGGTATGTAGAATCGTTGAACGGGAAGTTTCGAGACGAGTTTCTCAATGGGGAGATCTTCTACACCTTGCAGGAAGCGAAGGTGTTGATTGAGGGATGGCGGCGGGAGTATAACAAAGTTCGCCCGCACAGCGCGTTAGGCTACCGGCCGCCAGCCCCGGAAGCGATCCTGCCGTTACGGCCGGGTTCCGCTCCGCCCCACCCGGCTGCAACGGCTTATGGACTAACATAAAAAGTGGACCAACAACCGGGGGCAGCTGGAATTCGCCTCCGTCCCCTAAAAAACTATCCCGCCGCGCCGTGCTCTTTCATGGCGGCCTCGGCCCGCTTCGCAAGCTCTTCCTCGGAGATGTCCTCGACGTGCGTGCCGATCGTCCACACGTGGCCGAAGGGATCGATTAGCGTTCCAGAACGGTCTCCGTAGAACTGATTCTGTAGCGGGCGCAATTCCTTACCCCCGGCTGCGATTGCCTGCGGGTAGATATTGTCGACATCATCGACGTAGATCATCAGGCTGACGGGGGTCCCCCCAAACGACTCAGGGCCCTTGAAACCCATGTCGGGATATTCATCGGCGAGCATGACAGGGGAGTCCCCGATCTTGATCTCCGCGTGCCTGATCTTGCTACCGGGAGCCGGCATACGGAACAACTCGACAGCGCCAAAAGCCTTCTTGTAAAACTCGATAGCGGCAGCCGCGTTCTTTATGACCAGATACGGGGTGACCGAGTGGTACCCCTCGGGAATCGGTGACACTGGCATGGTGCTTGTCCTCCTTGGCTGAGTTCCATTATGGCAAAAACGCCACCGCGGTATTAGAAAAAATAGTGCTTCTTGGCAACGAATTGTACCTGGCGTGACTTGTACTTGGCCAGTTTGTCCCGGCAGAGGGAACTGGTAGCTCTGCTTATTACCGGTTCATTGCCCGCTGCGCTCGCTTGACATGAGAACGCGACGCAGTCCACAGTGCAAATGAGCGCATATTGGGGTCTCTTGCATTCTCTTCAGAGTGACAGAAGACGTGCATTCGGTTGGGCATCGAGTTCCGGGAAAGTGCCGGTGGTGAGAGAACCCGTTTGAAGTTACCTTTGGTCTGCGGGGAAGCAGGCCGCGCTTTTCGCATCACGGGTACATCGTTGTACGCCTTCTCCTTCCCGACCTCGACCGGGAGGTTATCGTTTCCATCGATTCTGCCCCCCGCCACCGGACTCTCACCAAGACAGGGCGCTTGGAGACCCTTCGGCCACTTGCGCGATAGATCCGAAGACCCCGAACTAGTTCTCAATCCGGAGCCGTATCACGGAGCCGCCATCCTGCTGGCAGGTGACAATTTTGGCGCCGGCGAGGGGCCGCCGCTTCTGCTGTCAGTAGCCTCATAAGATCGGGTATTCGGGTGGTGATTGCGGCGAGTTTTGGAGCGAAGTTCGAAGGTGCCTGCGTCGCTTTCGGCTTGCTGCCGGTAACTCTCGGTCCGCAGGTAATCGAAAAGATAGCCGGAGGGAGGACGGTTCGAACCTGGGAGCGGAGATGACGGTAGATTTGGAGACTCAGCGGATCGAGCGCGTCGGTCTGGAGTCTATCTGTTTCAGCTACATCCGATCGGTCCGAAACAAGCCGTTATTCGGTCCGTGTGAGTTGGATGAGATGCTGGAGCACAGCGCTCAAAGCATCGCGTTTCGGATAGCGGACCGGGCTCGACGGCCTTGGGTCTGCACCTGAAGGGAACAGGCACAGGAACACGAGCCTCCTCCCAGACCATCCGATGACGAAGCCGGTGGTTCGGAAGCCTGGACCCAGAACACCCGTTTAGGAGCAACGAACATGAGTGCCCAAGTGAAGACCATTTGTCTTGCCATTCTCATCTGGATCACTGCCGCAGCCACTCTTGAGGCGCTGGCACAGCATCCGATGGACGAGCTCACTGCGGCCGAGCACTGGGCGCTTTACGAGACCCTCATGGCTCGCGACAACGTAACCGGCGACGCCGAGTTCCTCTATGCGGGTCTGAATGAGCCTTCGAAAGCCGAGGTTCTGGCTTGGCGTCCGGGTGAGCCGTTTGGCCGTGAGGCCAGAGTACACTTCGTTCAGGACCACATCGGATACGAAGCAGTAGTGGACCTTGTTGGCGGCGCTGTGCTTGAGATACGGGAAGTCACTGTGCGCCAGTACATGATCAGTCCTTCCGACTCTGAGGCCGTTGACGAGGCGAAGGAACATCCGGAGATGCTGGCGGCCTTCGAGGCGAGGGGGATCACAGATATTGAGAAGGTACGTTGCAGCGTCGGATCGGATGCGTACTTCGACACCCCGGAGGAACGGGATCGCCGCTTAGGCCGGTTGCGTTGCACCAACCAGATAGGCCGTGTCTCGGGACTGGGAGTGCCGATCGCGAATCTGGTAGCCGTGGTGGATCGTCAGACCGGCGAGATCCTCCGGGTCATCGACGACGGGCCGATCGAAGGAACACCGCCTTCGATCGGGGAGCATCACGATGAGGCCGTGGGGCCGCCCCGGAAGGCTCTCCCACCCATGACGATTTCACAGCCGGAGGGCCCCGGGTATGAGCTTTCGGGTCATCAGGTCCGCTGGGAAGGGTGGGGATTCCACTTCCGGGTCGATCAGAGACGGGGGATCGTTTTGTCTCGCGTGAGGCATCACGAGGGAGACGAGTTAAGATCGGTACTCTACCAAGCCTCTCTCTCGGAGCTGTTCGTGCCCTACCACGACCCCGAGGAGCCATGGAGCCATCAGGCCTATTTTGACCTCGGGACCTACCCCCGCATTTTTGGCGGAGTAGCCAGTTCAATGGAGCCGGGTCGCGACTGTCCGGCCCATGCGGAGTTCTTTGACACATGGGTCATTCAAGCCGACGGATCACCGAGAGAGCGTCAGCGTGTCGCGTGTTTGTTTGAGCGGCTCCCCGACGAGCCGGCGTGGCGGCACTCCCGTGACGGAGGGGTGGTGGAGAGCCGGGCCCGTCGCGACTTGGTGTTGCGGATGATCATGGGCGCGGGGAATTACGACTACCTGTTCGACTGGCTCTTCAGACAGGACGGGACGATCCGAGTCAATCTGGCGGCGACCGGAATCGACCAGATGAAGGCGGTAGCCGCCAAGAACGCTGATGAGGCGACGGCGGATAACGGCAATGCCCACGATCGGTACGGACGCTTCGTCGCACCCCATCTCGTAGCCGTGAATCATAGCCACATCTTCAACTTCCGCTTCGACTTCGATATCGAGGGACCGGACAACACTCTCATGCTGGACCGGCTCGTGACGGAAGTCCAAAAGGAGGGCAACCCGCGCCGGAGCGTTTGGCGCGTCGAGTCAGAGGTAGCCAGGCGGGAAAACAATGCGAAGCGGACCGCTTCCCTCAACGCTCCCGAATATTGGCGCGTTGTGAATCCGTCTCGGGTGGGGCCCCTCGGATACCCGCGAGGCTACCTCATCGAGGGGCACGGAATCATGTCTCTCCTGAGCCCCGATGACTACCTACAGAAGCGGGCCGGCTTTACCGAGCACACCCTCTGGGTCACGCCGATGAGGGCCGGAGAACTCTACGCGGCCGGTGACTATCCAACGAGCAGTGCTGCAGGAGACGGCCCGCCAAAGTGGACTGCCGACAACCGCCCGATCGAGAACACGGATATCGTGCTCTGGTACACGATCGGTTTCCATCACGTCGCCCGGCCAGAGGACTGGCCGATATTGCCGCTCGGGATGCATGGATTCAACCTGATTCCGGCAGGATTCTTCGACCGAAACCCAGCGATCGACCTGCCACACTAGCGCTCAGGAAGGTCCGGCCGTTACTCGGGCGAGTCGCAGAAAATGTGGCACATGCCCGGCGGCATTATAGAATCCCCTGCCGTCTCGTGTTCTCTTGGGTCAAGTAAAGCCTTTGCAGGTCTTACAGGCCCTGACCCAGCACTCAAAACTGAGCTGCGGGTCAGGGCCTTTAGAGCACCTTTTTCCGCCTCAATCAAAGCAGGTCGAAGCGGTCCAGGGTCATCACTTTGGTCCATGCCTCAACGAAGTCATGCACGAACTCTTCCTGCGCGTCGTCAGCCGCATAGAACTCAGCAACTGCGCGCAGTTCAGAGTTAGAACCAAAGATCAGATCAACCGGAGTGGCTGTCCACTTGATCTCGCCCGTGGCACGATCCCGACCTTCGTAAATGCCCTCGGTGGATGACGCGGTCCACTGTGTTGACATGTCGATCAGGTTGACAAAGAAGTCGTTGCTCAGTGTGCCGGTACGGTCCGTGAACACGCCGTGAGTAGAGCCTCCAGCGTTGGCATTCATAGCTCGCATGCCACCGACAAGTGCCGTCATTTCAGGAATTGTCAGGTTCAGCAGAGCCGCTTTCTCCACCAGCATCTCCGCCGGAGATCGGGCGTTAACGCTGGCGAAGTAGTTGCGGAACCCATCCGCGGTCGGCTCGAGCAGAGCAAAGGACTTCACATCGGTCTGCTCCTGCGAGGCGTCCATGCGACCAGGTACAAAGGGCACATCCACGTCGATCCCGGCTGCTGCAGCCGCTTGCTCAATGGCAGCAGCACCACCGAGAACGATCAGGTCGGCAAGAGAGACTCGCTTGTCGCCAGATTGCGCGCGGTTGAAATCATTCTGTATCTCTTTCAGGGTCTCCAACACGCGGTCCAGTTCAGTCGGATCGTTTACAGCCCAATCATTTTGAGGCGCGAGACGAATACGTGCCCCGTTGGCGCCACCGCGCATATCGGTCTCGCGGAAAGTGGATGCCGAGGCCCAGGCAGCCCTGACTAATTCAGCGGCAGACAACCCGGAATCAAGAATCTCAACTTTTAGCGCTGCCGCATCCTGCCCATTAATCACGGTGTGATCAACTTCAGGAATAGGGTCTTGCCATACGAATTCCTGGTCAGGCACCAGATCACCGAGGTAACGCGAGGTCGGACCCATGTCGCGGTGAGTCAGCTTAAACCATACCCGGGCGAAAGCGTCTTCGAACTCTTCCGGGTTATCTAGCCAGCGCGAAGTGATCTCACGATAGGCCGGATCAACCTTCAGTGCAAGGTCGGTGGTGAGCATCATCGGCGCATGCCGTTGCGACGGATCGTGGGCATCCGGCACCAGATTCGATGCAGCACCGCCAGCGGGCTTCCACTGGATTGCACCAGCGGGGCTTCGAGTCTGCACCCACTCATAGGCGTACAAATTTTCAAGGAAGTTATGGGTCCAGGCCGCAGGGTTTATCGTCCACGCACCTTCCAGGCCACTAGTGATCGTGTCGGCTCCATTGCCAGTGCCGTAGCTGTTTTGCCAGCCGAATCCTTGCGCTTCGATATTGCCGCCCTCTGGCTCAACACCTACGTACTGGGACGGATCAGCGGTGCCATGGGCTTTACCGAAGGTATGGCCACCAGCAATCAGCGCAACCGTTTCTTCATCATTCATCGCCATGCGACCGAAAGCCTCGCGTATGGCGTCAGCGGCCGCCTGCGGATCCGGGTTGCCGCCCGGACCCTGAGGATTCACGTAAATCAGGCCCATCTGGGTAGCACCGAAAGGACGATCCAGTTCTCCGTCCTCATTGCGTCGATCGGCGGCGAGCCACTCGCCCTCAGGCCCCCAGTTCACTTCTTCGGGTTGCCAGGCATCGATACGACCACCAGCGAAACCCAGGGTTTCGAAGCCCATGGACTCCATGGCGACCGTACCCGCGAGAATCATCAGGTCGCCCCAGGAAATCTTGCGACCGTACTTCTGCTTGATCGGCCAGAGCAATCGGTGCGCTTTATCCAGGTTTGCATTATCGGGCCAGCTGTTAAGCGGCGCGAAGCGTTGCATACCACCGTCAGCGCCACCCCGGCCGTCGATGTTTCGATAGGTGCCCGCACTGTGCCAGGCCATACGAATAAAAAACGGCCCGTAGTGACCAAAGTCCGCTGGCCACCAGTCCTGAGAAGTCGTCATCAGCTCTTCAAGATCTGCCTTCAGCACATCCAGATCGAGACTTTCAAACTCCTCCGAATAGTTGAAGTCTTCGCCTATGGGATTCGATTCCGGAGAGGTCTGGCGCAGTGGATCGAGGTTCAACCGGTTAGGCCACCAATAATCATTGGTCGGTGCACCGTTCTGGGCAACCGCCAAGTTGACTGGCAAGATCGGAGAGATCCCAATCACCAGTAGGGTAATTACAGATATCGTTCGCTTAAGCATCTCAGTTGTCTCCTGTAGGCAAGAAATCCAGTACATTTGCTATGCTTTAACGTCCTCGCAAGATTGAGGCCGCTTTTGGCTCAGCCTCTTTTGGCCTCAGTCTCCCTGCTGAACAGCGGCTTCTACTTCAGGCCCGGACTCCTCTTCAACCTCCGCAAGAATCGGGTATGCCGCGTCATGCTGACGATTCTCAATCAGGCAGTCTGTCGCTGCCAGTGTGGGTCGCCGAAGTGTCACTTGGATCGGTGGTAACGCGGACAACTGATACTTCAGCGGCCGACGGCAAGCCGGACCTTCCAGAACGTCTCCAGTCTGAAACGCATCGGGTTGATATGTCCAAGACATTCTTTCTATCGTCATGATAGCCTTTTACTATCAACGATGAAACCCTACGACTTTTCACTTCGGCAGATTCAGTACGCGGTGGCCGTAGCCGATCTAAGGAGCTTTCCGCCGGGCGGCGGAGCGGTGCCATGTGTCTCAACCCTCACTGAGCGCGCAGGTGGGGGAGTTAGAAGCCGCGCTGGGCGTTCAGTTGGTTGAGCGCGATCGTCGAGGTGTGATGATCACCACGGCAGGATCTGAACTCATTGAACGTATGCGGCGCGTTCTCGTTGAGGTGGACGATGTGAGCGAGGCCGCACGGCGGTTTCCGGACCCTCTAGCGGGCACGCTACGAATCGGGGTGATACCGACCATCGGACCCTACCTGCTCCCGACTGTCGCACCGGTGCTGCACAAGGAGCTTCCGCGCTTGACTCTGGCCTGGCTGGAGGACAAAACCGAGGCACTCGTTCGCCGGATCCGTCATGGAAACCTCGATGGCGCGTTGCTTGCTTTGGAAGCCGACATCGGCGCCCTCAACTACGAGACGATCGAAGAAGATCCGTTCGTGCTTGCGACACCACCTGCTCACCGCCTTGGAAGGTCGTCCGCACCCATACCCTTCAGCCGGTTGCGGGGTGAGCACATTCTTCTGCTTGATGAGGGGCACTGCTTTCGCGATCAGGTTATCGAGTTCTGTAGTGGAAGAGGAGTTGAGGAACTCAGTTTTCGGGCAACAAGTTTGCCGACGCTTGTGCAGATGCTGTGCGCCAACATGGGTATCACCTTGCTGCCACGCATCTCTGTGCCTACCGAAACTCTTCGGTCTGACCTTGTGACGCGTCCAATAACGCGACCGGTGCCACACCGGACTATCGTTCTTGCTTGGCGGCGGCAATCGGCTCTATCTGAAGCGATGCGGAAGATCGCCCAAACTGTGCGGCGCGCGGTCCAGGGCCACCCCATGACAGAGAATTCTGAGGTCTCCAGTACAACGGATCGGAGAGCCGGAAAAAAGAAGGACGACCCGTGACCTGCCCTTCGGAAACTCCCTCAGTCTGATGTGGAGTCTGCCCAACTTTTGAAGGAGCAGACACATGAGAAAGAGCCGTTTCACCGAGGCGCAGATTATCGGTATGCTCAAGGGGTAGGAGTTTGGGATGCCGACCGCGAAGGTCTCTCGCAGGCATAATCTGAGCCCGGCGACATTTTACAAGCTGAAGGCCAAATTCGACGGCATGGAGATTTCAGACGCCAGTCGTTTGAAAGATGCTTTCCCTCTCCGATCGCTCTCACTGCCAACTCCGTTCAGCTAGCTCCTCCAAGTACCCTCCTTCAACTTCGTGCACTTGGGCAAGGGAGTGCACCAGACGTTCGACCCAATCTCCGTCACTGGATGGCGCCATCGTCACATAGCTCCGTAGCGCCCGGTAAGGGGCTTATCGACAAGATTAATCGGTATGTTCCGCCGGTCAGCGCGGATGACGGGTGTCGGCGGAGAGCGCCGGGTAAGTTGAACACGGCTGTGCCAGAGTTCGCGTCAGCGGCATCGAGGACTTCCATGCAGAAGACCTGCACGGTTCGTCATGTGATCCACGGTGCGGATTGACGCCGGAGGAGGGGTGCTTCTTCAAGCCCTGATGCCGAATAAACACAACCACTCCCAATGCCGTCGAGAGCTAGGGGCAAGAACATCACGCATCTCACACGCCAGGCTTACCCGCGCCTCTTAGCGAAGAGTGAAGTAAATGTTCCGGATCAGAGTCCGTTGAGAAAAGGGCAGATAAGCCAATCCGGCTGTAGCCGCTAGCGCCAGACCAATCCCAATACTTAGCCCAGCCAACAGTGGAGACGCGGCCCAGAGACTATCGAGGAAGAGCAGGGCCGGGAAGAGCCTCTGAAATTGCCGGCCTGCGGTCGGATGTGCCAATCCCACCGACGACACAAGGTACAAACGCACCGCAATACCGCACATGGCGGTGATGACAATCAGCGAAAGGATATGGTTCGGCATAGTCACCTCGAAAATTTCACTGAAGATTCCTCCCAAGCGCTCGATGTAGTAGAGCGTCGAGCAGTACAAGACCAGATAGCCCACCTGGATCACAATGAATAGAACACGTGCGACGCCAGCAGACAACACGGCAGTTTCGGCTGCGCCGGAACCCATCAGCGTAAGCGGTGGACCCAGGTTGCTACCGGCTCTGGGCGGGTCCTCGATTGGCTCGCTCGCGACTGGATCTACCGAAGGGCCTGTGTCAGCCAAGGCGTTCGGAGAGACATGTTCTACCGATCCGATAAAGCGATAGCCTTTGCGGGGTAACGTTTCGAGCAAGCGCGGATCTTCGACGTCATCGTCCAAGGCCGTCCGAATCTTCTTGACCGCGGTGTTGATGGCATGATCGAACTCGACAAACTGGTCTTCTCCCCAAAGATCCTCTCGAATTTCCGCACGCGTCACCAGTTTGCCCGCGTGCCTAGCCAGAAGGACAAGCAATCTGGCTGGCTGATCCTGTAGCCGCAGGTGCCGTCCGTTCTTGCTGAGCTCGCCTGTTTCCAGATCGAGTTCGAAAGAATCGAAGCGGAGATGCCCGGGTTGTTCATTCTGATCCATTTCGCTTCATGCACGAAAGAGGTCGAGGCAGTGAACTCCTTATGGTACATCGTTCTGCAAGGGACAACAAACCAAATGAAACCAGTTAGTTAGCCGTTCAGAAACACTTCATAGAGGATCCATACAGAGTCCATCAAGAATCGGTCCCGGGTGCATTGAAGCTTGAAATCCCCTAAGGCAGGATGGCCGCTGGATTGAGTCCGTCATGGAGACGGACCTTGAATCGGGGAATGATTTGCCCCAAGGAGGTGTTTTTATGAGTCTTTCGATCTCAATGCCGGGCCGGAACTCGGACATGACGCGTCAGCACGGGAGTCTGCTGGCGGGCATAGAAAAAAGAGGCCTCGTGTGGCTGGCCAAACGCCTGCCGTGGTGGGTCCAACCGGACCACCTCACACTGCTCGCTTTTGCGTCGACGTTCATGGGCGGAGTGTCATATGCGGCAGCGCAATGGTGGCCGCCCGCTCTTCTAGTAGTGAACGCCTGGCTAGTCGTAAATTGGTTCGGAGACAGCCTGGATGGAACACTGGCCCGGGTTCGAAGGCGGGAGCGGCCCCGCTACGGCTTTTATGTCGATCACATGAGCGATTCCTTCGGTGCCCTTTTCTTACTGGGAGGCTTGGCTCTGTCCGGTTATATGCAGCCAGGAGTTGCCTTAGCCCTGCTCATCATCTATCTGCTGCTCTCGATCAATCTGTACCTGGCGACATATTCTCTGGGCATTTTTCAGCTTTCATTCTGGCTATTCGGCCCAACGGAACTGAGGATCCTGCTCTGTGCCGGGAACCTCGTAGCATGGCTGCGGCCCACAGTGCGTGTCCTTGGTATCGAACAGTCCTTTTTCGATGTTGCGGGCCTGGTCGCGGGTGCGGTTATTGCGTTGGTGCTGGCGGGCTCAGTTGCACGGAACACCTTGGCGTTGTACCGGAGAGAAAGAGTGTGATGCGGTGGCTAAAGTTCAGTGCCGTCGGCGCGATGGGTATGACAGTGCAGATCGCCATGCTTGCTGTTGGCGTTCATCTACTTCATTTGCACTACCTCCTAGCAACACTGATTTCGGTGGAGGCGGCGCTGCTACACAACTTCGTTTGGCACGTGACTTGGACTTGGCCAACACACATCGGCCTGCACCGGTGGCTGCTCGGGTCCCTGTTACGTTTTCAATTGATCACGGGAACCGTCTCCATAGCTGGTAATGCTGGGTTCATGTGGATTCTCGTCGGAACGGCACAACTGGAACCGGTCCTCGCCAATCTGCTGTGTGTCGGAGCATGTTCATTCGTGAACTTTGTCGTGTGCAACCGTTTCGTATTTGCTCCTTTGTTCGTGGCTCCCAGTTCGCTGACGCCACATGGAAACGCACGAACAGGTCTCTTGAAATTAGGAGAAATCGTCATGTCCCGGTTTCGTATTAGATCGAAACGCTTATACCTCTGCCTCTGTCTCTGTGCGTCCGTCACCGTTGGATCTGTGGCGCAGTTACAGGCGGAGGAACTGCGGAGCGAAACAATCCATGCTTGGGACGAGTACGTCCTACTGACCGAGAAACGGATCGGTAAAGAACTCTGCTCGGGTGAGGGTTTCCTGGCACAGGACTTTCAAGAACCCGCAGAGGCCCAGGCGGATCGCGAGTTAGTTCTGTCAGGCCGGATTCTGGTCCGGAAAGTGAATACGAAGACGCCCGCCGGGAAAGACATCAAAGTCCCGGGCGGCATGATCCACCATTGGAGAGGCAGCGTGTTCATTCCAGGAGTCAGGCTCGACAGCGTTCTTCAGGCCGTCCAGAAACACGATGACGAAGATTCTAGACAAGAAGACGTTCTCGAATCGAGAGTCCTCAAACGAGATGGGGATTCCCTCCACATCTTCCTCAAACTGGTGCGCTCAAAATTTATCACGGTGACTTACAACACGGAACACCTTGCCCTCTACCAGCGCCATGCTGCAAGGCAGGCTTCAAGCCGCTCCATCTCGACCAAGATCGCCGAACTTATCTCTGCCGGAACACCAAACGAGCGCGAGAAGCTGCCGGGCAGGGACCGCGGATTCTTGTGGCGCCTGAACTCCTACTGGCGTTATCAGGAAGTGGAAGGCGGTGTACTGGTCGAGTGCGAGGCACTGACATTGAGCCGTTCGATTCCTGCTCTCGTATCGCTGTTCGTGCGTCCCCTGATTGAAGGCGTGGCGAAGGAGTCGATGAACCGCACACTTGCATCGATGAGGGAAAGATTAATAGCTCGACTTCCAATTCAGTGACGAACTCAAGTGTCTGGCGGTACCCGGAACATGGATTCGAACGGCTCGACCACAGGTAAGTTTTGAAAAGTGAAGTCGTCGGCCGCGAGGTTGAGAGCCATCGCGCGGGGAAACGAAGAAGGATCGCCCCTTCCCTGGTTCTGGTTGGCGTCATTTGTAGTCCCCTGTTGGAAGGGAATCGACTGAGATTGAATAGCATACCGGAGGAGGAGGTGGAAAAATGACACGACCAAATCGGCAAGAAGGAACGGCGGGGTGGCTGTGGAGGCGACTCCGGCTCATTGTGCTGCCGCATCGATTGCACTCCAACGTTGAGTGTTACCCCATGCACCGCATATGGATTTGTGCGGTTGTCCTCCTCAGCAGCCTGATTCTTCTCTCGCCGCCTGTCTTGGGTCAGCAACGCACGGTTGACCTGCGGGGACACTTAGGCCACACCTATTTGCTGGAAGACACCCCTCCCCATGCGTGGGTGGGCGGCGGAGCCATAACCGCTGCCATGGGTTCTCGCTTCCGGCTCGGCGTGGAAGTGTTGCATGCCCGCATGTTCGGCAGATACAGCGACTACAAGGAACGCGCCCTGCTTGTTACTCCCGTCGTGGAGTACGAGTTTTCCCCAAACCGGCGCCTCAACCCCTATTTGGTGTTCGGTTTCGGGTACACTCAATATCGGTCGCTGATACCAAACGCAGAGCATTACTTCGACCCTTCTCTCCCCGAGTTCGAGTGGGACAAGGAGGGGGGCTTCAATCTCGCAGGGGGGGTGGGCGTCCGGCTCTTCATGACGCGAGGATTCTTCGTGGCCCCGGAATTCCGCATCGGTTTGGTTCCCGTGCTGCGTTCAACAATCACTCTCGGCTACTCGTTCTGAGAGAGCGCTTCCTCCCGCCAGTCGCGGCGGCGGGATATATGTCGGTGAGTGATGCAGGATGACCCCCTGATTTCTTGGTTTGCTTTCTTATTATTGGACCGGTTTTGATGTCAGGGTTTCGGTAGATTCTCGAAGGGCAAGAGGGTGTACCGAATGAAGAGATCACGATTCACGGAGCGGGTCACGTCATTACCCAACTTGCGGCGGCTGTTCACGAAGGCGCCCATCAACTTTGAGTCGCCGGGGGAGCACACTCGGACGCCACGAGGCTGTTGAATTTGGACTGTCCGATCGACTTCATCCAGAAAAGCTCCGCCAGCGGCCCGCGCATACCGGTCCGAATTCGACCTTATTGCTCTCTGTTATAATCTCTGGCAGGCGAAATGGACTGTATCCCTCCCAAAGTGAAGTATCCGGTCTCGAGTCTTCAGTCATCGGGATGGGGAGCCGCATCCCAGGCAAGAAGCGTTGTCGTCGCCGGTCCAATAACCCGTTATTCGACATAATCAAGGTGCTGAAGTAACCGTAAGTCCTTCCGAGGGACAGTACCGGCGCTCCGACGAAATCGTCAACCCTCTTCGCAGTTTGGGGGCCTAATAGCTCGTCTTCCTGTCACCCGGAAGACGCATGTTGCGTCTCACGCGCCTGGTCCAGACCTCGGACCGACAGCGTTCGGCCGGGGGTACGCTCGTTCGCGCGGCGGAACGCGGCCTCTGCTTCTTCGCCGCGGCCCTGGCGGAGCAGTTCTTCGCCGAGCAGCTCGAAGGTCGGCTTGAATACTTCAGGTGGTCCGAAGGCGAAGGGCAACGCGTCTTCCGCTTCGGCGGCTTCGCGCAGGATTCCCAGACCCGATTCCGTGTTCCCCTCGGAAATTGCGATGAGCCCTCGCAGCTCATCGAGGTGGAGTTGGTCCTCCGGAGAGCTCGGTTGCAATCCTTCGGCCAGCAGCTTCCGTGCTGGTTCGGCATTTCCTTGCCTCAGCGCGGCGAAGGCGTTGGTGAACTCATAACGGAGACGTTCCTCATCATCGGCAGGAGGATCAATCGTCCATCTCGAGGTGAGGCTCCAGTCTTCGGTGTCGAGCACGTGGCGCGTCCTCATCGACAAGAAATAGTCCCGTTCGGCGTCCTCGGCGTCCTCGCTCATCCGCCCGTGGCAGGTATCCATCAGAGCCTCGGCTTCGGCCGTTTCCCCGAGCATCAGATGACCGTAGTGCAGCCACGACGAGTAATGTCCGCACAGGTTTGCGCGCCGGCCTCTCTCCGAAAGTTGGGCGTCCTCGGTGCCGCGCGCGCGGATGTTGCCGCTGACCACTTCTTTCCACATTCCCATAGCCACGAAGATGTGTGTAGTCATGTGCTGTGCGTGGGCGGCGTTTGGCGCGATATCGGCATACGCCTGCGCCGCCGACAAACCAAGCGGCGCATGAATCGGATCGTCGAACGAGTGAATGATATAGTGTACCCCCCCGGGGTGATTCGGGTTGGCGTCGAACACCGGTTGTGCGACCGCCGCCGCTTTCATGTACGTTGCGAAATCTCGGCTGCCGTCGCGGCTCCCCAAAATCGACAGCGAGTAGAAAGCGCGGGCTTCGTGGTCGTCGGGGTACGTCTCGTACAGGTGACGCATGGCGTCCATGTAGGCCAGGTCCTGCTGCTCCTTGGAACCTTCCCCGTACAGCGCTTCCAGAGTGTCGAGATACATTGCTTCGCGCTCGCTGCCGGATTTCTTGCGCCGCTCCTCGCCGGTGGGCGCCAGCTTCTCGAGTGCCTTCCTGCCAGCCTCGGCGTCCTTCTGGCGCCACAGTGGGTGGTTGTAGGTCATTGCTTCGCCCCAGTAGGCGAGCGTAAACTCGGGGTCGGCTTGCTGGGCTTCGACAAAGGCCTCGGCCGCCGGTTCGAACTCAAAGCTGTGCAAAAACAGCAAACCCCGCAGAAACGGCTCCTGAGCGGCCTCGTTTCCCGAGTTCGGGAACGACAAGCTGCCAAGCCCTTCGACGTGGACGAGATCGCGATCAACGGACCCGGCGGCCTGGCCCGGTCGGCTCGATTCGCAGCCTGCCAGCCACAGCCCGGCCAGCAGCACCACACTCAAAAAACTTTTCGTTGGGGGGGCAGAATGAAACATAGGACCTCCGAGGAAACGAACCGAAACTCGCGCAATCGTGGCGTTGACGGCTCGGATAGGACGAATGAGCGCCCCGGCACTCCAACTGGCTAGCCGGAAAACCGCCAAGTTCCAGCAATCACGCGTTGCTGACTACATAGGATGCTCCAACTAAGCAACGTTACCTGATTTCGCTGGTTGGAGAAAGAGTCCCGCGTCGCTCGATCCAAGTCCGGATTTATCCGGGACTTCCATATTGGCATCCTTGCCGCGAGCCAGTATACACCCATCTGCGTCTTTGGGGGCTGCCGCACCCGGCTTTGTCACCCGTAGGTACGGCCATTGCGACAAGTCGGGATCTGTTCCCTAGTGGTGATGCTGCCCGCTGCTCTCGATGACAGCTTCCTGGCGCCGGAGAATTCGAATAGAATCCCGGGTATTGCCGTTCTTCCTGTGTGCCTCGCCGAGAGCGCCGAGGGTTTCAATGAGGCTGGGGTCATTCGGTCCGTTGGTGGTTTCCTGGATGGAAAGGACTCGCTCCCAGATTTGCGCGGCCTCTCCATAATGCTCCTGCGACATGTGGGCCAGCGCCAGATTGTTGAGGGTGGAAACCAGTAAAATATGATCCTTGCCGAACGCCTTTTCCTCAAGTGAAAGGGAACGTTCCAGCAGTTGCTGGACCTCAGTCGGAAGATCCTGCACTGCATGGAGGGTAGAAAGATTCCCCAACACCGGAACCAAGCCGGGATGGTCCTTGCCCAGTTTGTTCTCATGGATGGAAAGGGAGAGCCGGAGCAATTCTTCAGCCTCTTCGTACCGGCGCTGTTCCGTATATAGGGAAGCCAGCGCGTTCAGACTGCGGGCAAGTTCCAGATCTTGCAGGCCGAATCGTTTTTCGCGCAATTGCCAGGAGCGCTTCAGCAGCGTTTCGGCTTCCGCCAGGTCCCTCCGCTTTTGTGCCAGGATTCCCATATTGTAGAGGGTTGCGGCCACCTCCGGAGCGTCTTCGCCGAGCACCCGCTGGCGGGTTTCCAGCGACCGCTCCAGCAGTTGCTTTGCCTCGTCATAGTTGCCCTGCGCATCATAGATCACTACGAGTCGATTGACGCTGTCATCGACGCTCGGATGGTCCTGCCCAAAGGCTTTCTCGCGAATCCCGAGAGCGCGCAGCAAGACCTTCTCAGCCGAATCCAACGGCTGGTCATGCTCGTGCGCTTGTTCATCCTGGTGCGCATGATCTTCCTGGTGAGACTCTTCCTCACTGCGCAGCGCATGTATTTCCTGGTACAGCAAGGCGAGCGTATCCAGCGCATTGGCAACAGATGGGTCGTCCTCGCCGAGCCCCTGCTCCAAAGCCGCTACGAGCCGCAGGCACAGTGATTCCGCATAATCGAAATTCCCTTGCGAGCGCTGGAACGATACCATGATGCCCAGGGTGCTCACCAGACGCTGATCTCCCGGACCGAACTTTTCCGCCTCTCGCAGCGCATTGCCCAAAGCAAAAATGGCATCATTGGGATTCTCCGCCCGGAGCGCAGCCGAAGCCGTCTCCATATGCCGCTTCCAGGCCTCCTCGTTCGCCTGTGCCTGAAGCACTGCAGGGAGCAGAAGCAGACAAAACAACACCGTCAAATACAATGCCGGTCGCGTCCTTGCTATTCGCATAAGAGACTCTCCCTTTGTTCGTCGTCCACTATTTCGCGCTGCTCCCGACGCTGAGCTTTAAGATCGGAAAAAAGGGGGACACTGAGGATGCCCCCCTTAAAATGTACAGTCTGGCTTCAGATGATCGCCTGCCTTCGCAGAACCCTCCGAAGGCGGATTCTCCCATTGCCGTTACATGGGTACCTCTCCTTGACGATACTCCTCCTTGAAAATGAATTGGACCTGCGGCCCCACCGGCTCCTGACCCAGTTCCGTGGCGAACTCCTCCCGCAGAACCACGGTCTTACCGCCGACCACTGTCATTAAGGGGAATACAGTTGGGAGCTCATCCACTGGAGTCGCGAGATAGTCCTTGTTGAACACCACGAAGTCGGCCAGCTTGCCAATCTCCAGGCTCCCGATCTCCTTCTCCCGCATCACGTAATACGCCGGGTAGACGGTGATCATCTTCAGCAGCGTTTCCCGGTCAATGGCCTCTTCGGGCGCGACAATGTCGCCGCGGTTATTCTTTCGGGTAATCGCCGCGACCCCCTGTGTAAGCAGCGTCGGGCCTTCTCCGGTTTCGGTCCTGAGCTCAAACTCCAGGGTGGCCATGATACCCGCGTCAATAATGCTCTTCATGGGAGCGATGCGGTTGGCATGCTGATCCCCATAGACCTTCAACCACGGAAAGCTGCGGTTAACATACCGAACATCGCAACTCAGCATCATATTGAAGTTCTTGAAGCGCGGAAGCTGTTCCTTCCGGGGATAGAATCCGCAGTGATCGGAGGTAATCCGCAGGGAGCGCATGAAATCCAGAGTGATCTCGGGGTTCTCCTCAATCACCTGGTCCATGATGTCCATCACGTAGTCCATTGCCTTATCCCCGTAGACGTGGTTCACCACGTACCGATAGCGGCTTGACAGCGCCCCATGAATTGCCTTGGCGTAGTCGTTGCCGGGCTGCAGGAAACATTTCTCCTGCTCCTTGAACTTCGGAAGCGCTTCCATGGTGGTGCAGATCGAGGGCGGCCCGCCGTCAATCGCTCCCATCGTCGTCCCGACGCTCCAATAGTAATTGTCTCCGACGTTCGCTATGTCGCCCACCCGCAGGAAGCAGCCGGCGATGTTCGGATCCACCAGCTGGCACAGCCGGTGCGCCCACCCGAAGCGAATGGGCATCCGCCCTTCCCGCCGAAGCAGCGAGTAGGCGGGCATGAATCGCAGTCCGACGATGTGGGAGGAGAACGTAGTAATCCCGTTCGCCGCGGCGCTCTTCATCCCATGTTCCATGGCATTCGCCAGTTCTTCGACATTGTTCTCGAAGTACACATCGGAAATCTTAGTGCGATTGATGGTGACGGCGTGCGGGATGGACTTTTGCAGGTTTTCATCGCTTGGTTCCACGCCATAGTATTCGAGCAGCTGATTGCGGCCCGCCGTATTGATCTGATATTCCACATTCGCAGAAACCCAGACCGGCCGGTCCGGAGCCCATTCATCCAAAAGCTGGCGCGTCAATGAGTCGGACCGCAGGTAGGGCATCCCCAGGCCCGTGCCGCCAGGGAGACTGATGTCAGCCCACGTTTCCTTCGATATCCCCGACATGCCTTCCTTGATGGCCAGCTCGATTCCTCTGTTGATGTCTTCATACGTCTCTCCGGTTACCGAGATTCTCTTGGCAAGGTGCGCGTACTTCTCGGTATTTTGCCTGGCCCACCAAGAATACGCGTGGTTATGCAGGTGCGTGTGTGAGTCAACAATCCCCGGAATAACCATGCGGCCCTTCAAATCAATCCTTCGCGTATTGGGTCCGGCATAACGAAGTAACTCGTCAGTGGTACCGAGGAACTGAATGCGCTCCCCGCGCACCGCCATGGCCTCGTAGGCGGTCCCCAGAGAGTTCGTCAAGGAATGATCATCTACCGAGACAATCTTGCCGTTGTAAATGATCAGATCCGGGTAGGCGTGTGCTGCCAGCTCCGCAGGCAGGGTTACCTGCTGAGCCTGGAGACTAACTCCAAGAAACAACCCCAGAGCAAGAACCCACCCGGCTCGCAGAATTCGGTTCATCATTCGTGAATCTCCTTTCATGACCAGTTCATTGAAAATTTGTTAAGATCACTTCAGCGTCAATCGTTATGTACTTAATCTGAGGGAGCTTGTCGAGCGGATGATTCAACTCGTGCGATGGCCAGGACTGCCCATCGCATTGTTCCCAACTTCGACTTCGTCCGGCTGATGTAACTAATATAAATTACTAGCTCCCCACATACAACGAATAAATTATATGCCTCCAGCCGCTTTCCGGTTTCCGTCAATTGCTGATTCTCCATGAGCATCGCTCAGCCATAGCACATGATTTCTTGAAAACTAGATTGGCACCATCTCCGTCGATCAGCACGGCCGATGATAGATTGCCGGGCGGCAAAGGTGAGGATTACGAAATAAGGGCGTCGGGTGGCGAAGGAAGGCAGCGTAGGGCAAGGTAAAGCAATGGGCAACCACGAATAATCTCAAACATCCTATGATTCCAAAGGGCGTTGAGCGTCCCGGAAAGAAAATGGCTTCCGAGCCCCAATTTACAAAGGGTGATTGGCAAGGTGATTAAACACTTGGCTATACAATATAAATATAATTAAATAAATTACTTAGTAGAGATAACATAGCGGACAGGCAGGAAGGCCTGTCTCTACCACAGCCTACGCACAGAATCTAACGATGTACAAAATAGTCCAGGTAAGTTCATAACTGTCTATATAATCAACTTATTATAGGATTCTTGTCGCACTGTGCATGGCCCGTGACTTCCCTTGAAATCCACGGTAATCCCATTTATAATGGTGGGATGATTGCTGTAATCGATAAAGCCAACCTACTACGAAAAACCAAGCCCAAAGGCCGCCACCCCGACAAGGCCCTGTCGGCTTCCTTCGTGCGCTCAGCCGGAGCGGGAAGGCATGCTGACGGCAACGGGTTGTATCTCTTCGTCCAGCCTAGCGGAACCCGAAGCTGGATTCAACGTCTCATCATCCGCAGCCGACGCCGCGAACTTGGACTCGGCAGTGTCGCCCTGGTTTCGCTCGCCGAGGCTCGCGAAAAGGCACTGGCCAATCGCAAGCTAGCCCGCGAGGGCGGTGATCCGCTGGCAGAGAAACGCCGCGCCCAGGGCGTGCCCAGCTTCGCCGAAGCTGCTGCGCGCGTGCTGCAACAGAAGCAGGCCGGCTGGCGCAGTTCGACTCACCCGAGGGACTGGCTGAGCAGCCTGGAACGCTACGCTTTTCCGCGCATCGGCAAGATGCCGGTCTCAGAAGTGACCAGTGCCGATGTGCTGGAGATCCTCACACCCATCTGGCACCTGAAGGCGGTCATGGCCCGTTGCGTCCAGCAGCGCATGCGTGCGGTGTTGGAATGGGCCGTGGCGATGGAGTTTCGGCTCGACAACCCGTGTGACCGGGTGGTGGTGGTGCTGGGCGCCCAACATGACGTCGTGCAGCACATGCGGGCATTGCCCCACCGGGAAGTGCCGGCGGCCATTGAGGCGATCCGGGCATCGAATGCGAGGCCAGTCGTGAAGCTGGCGTTCGAGTTCCTGGTGCTGACGGCGGCGCGGTCCGGCGAGGTGCGGGGGGCGGTGTGGACGGAGATCGATCGGGACGAGGGTGTGTGGACGATTCCGGCCACGCGGATGAAGGCGAAGCGTGAACACCGGGTGCCGCTGTGCCGCCGCGCCATGGAGATTCTGGACGCGGCCCGGACGCTCGGCGAAAGCGGCAGCCCGCTGCTGTTCCCGAGCGCACAGCAAGGAAAGCAACTCAGCGACATGATGTTGTCGGGATTGCTAAAGGACTTAAAGATCTCCGCCGTGCCGCACGGTTTCCGCTCCAGCTTCCGCGACTGGGCGGCCGAGGAGACGAATCATCCACGCGAGGTGATCGAGGCGGCCTTGGCACATGTGGTCCGGAACAAGGTAGAAGCGGCCTATGCCCGCTCGGACCTCTTTGAACGTCGGCGTATCCTGATGGACGACTGGGCAGCCTACCTCGACAGCGAGCGCGAGAGCGCCGGTTGATGATCGCCCATCTTCGGGACCGAGCGGCTGTCCTGATGACGCAGGGGTGGACCCGCCGCGAGGCGGAGTGGCTGGCGCTGGTCTGCTTGCACAGCGGCGTGTTCTTCCGCTCCCAGTACCTCGCCTTCATCTGCCGGACCAATCCGGCACTGGCCAACCGCTTCATCCGCCGCTCCGCGAGGGTAAGCCGAAACTGCCCTGTTAGCTGTCAGTGACAACCATGTAGAGCAGGCTGAAAATGGCGGTGGCGAGCAGCGTCCAGATTAAACGCCGTATCGAGTCGATCCGGTACCTCTAAGCGTCAATGCGACTCCCTAGAGCGGCCAGCTTGGCGTTGACTTCGGTGAAACCCGCCTTCATCTCGGCGATGACGTCAGTTGAGGGGGGGGTTAGCTGGGGTTGCCATGCGATTGATCCTAACTTGTTATCTGAGTGAAAACCTAACGTAAAAAAACATCCCCTCGTATAAGCCCGCCGCTGGATCGGCCCGCAGCCGTCCAGAGCGCGAAGCGGCGGAGAGGACCCTTGACGGCGAGGACCGGGCCGGTAAAATCCCTCGCCCGAGGGGATGTGGTGTTCGGAGCCTTCCCGCAGGGATAAATCGGACGAGAGCGACCCCCAAAAAAGGGGGGCAGGGTATGCCACAAACCATGCCACAAACCCCCTTTCCTGTTTGCCGCTAAAGCGGCAAACAGGGGGGGCGCTCTCGTCTTTCCCCGTGCCCCTACTTCTGGCGCGGGATGGCCTGATAGTAGCAGGCAAACACAAGCGAGGCAAAGATATAGACAATATTTGTATGCCACAAACTGCGCCACAAACCATGCCACAAATACCCCCTTATATAAGTGGCACAAAAGATCGGCACGGCCACCGTTCACGGCAGGCGCAAAAAACCGTCTGTCTCGGTAACGATACCTGGAGTTCCATTGCTGCGGTTCACTAGAAGTTATCTCATAAATGGTTATAGATGCCTCAGCAGGATCAGGGCACAGGCCAATTGGAGCATGGCCAGGAAGTTTTCAGCGTGATATTCCCAACGCGTGACCAGCCTCCGGGAATTATGGAGCCAAGCGAAGAGTCGCTCCACTTTCCAGCGGTGACGGTAGCGGCGCAAGGGGCGACCATCCTGGGTGGGAGGATTTCGGCGGCCCGTTCTGTGAGGCGCAATCATCTCCATGGCGTAATTGTTCAGGAGGTTCCCATCCAGCTTCTCACTGTCGTAGGCGCGGTCACCGATCATTCGCTGCGGTGTTTCTGGGATGAATCGCTGCTCCAAGGTGGCTTCCACGAGTTTTGTTTCATGCGGCGAAGCGCTGGCGATGCTGACGGCGATAGGAAGACCATGGCGGTCGACGATCGCCATGATCTTGGTGCCTTTTCCCCGGCGAGTCGGGCCGACAGCAGAGCCCCCTTTTTGGCGCTGCTGAAACTGGCGTCGATGAAGGTTTCCGACAGATCCAGTTTGCCTCGGTCGCGCAAGTCTTGGGCTAAGCAGGTCAATAGATCGGTTAACAACCCGTCGCGCCGCCACTGTTGGAAGCGACGATGGCAGCTCTGATAGGGCGGATAGCGAGATGGCAAATCGTGCCAAGGTGCTCCAGTGCGCAGTATCCAGAGAACTCCGTTCAGTACCGTGCGAGCTTCCTTCCATGGCCGACCACGCCCGTCCGGTCGCCGCCTCGGCCGGAACATCGGTTCCAGAATCGCCCATTGGGCATCGCTTAAATCCATGCATCTGGTTTCGCTCGACTTCACCCTGAAATCAACAACTTCAATGCTCCCAATGACGTATTGTTATTTATGAGATAACTTCTAGACTGTTTCCTGCGCACTCAAGCGGTCAGAAACCCACGTCTCGAAGCCGTCAATCGTGGCTCCGGGACCGCTCGACTTGGGTAGGTCTTTCAGTTCCATCAATCTGTCTGAGATTGCCTCGACCCCTCCGTACATCGCTATGATCCGCATGTCCACATTGATAAGCGCGTCCTCGATGTACTTGATTTCCGCCTTCACGTCAGGGTCGTTCCAGCTCGGTCCATATTCCCGTTGACTGCTCTGCTCACCCGCTCGGCTACTCCACGTCTTTAGCGCCGCCTCGGCCCGGATTGTGGCTGTGTAGTCTGCTCCGATTACCACGACCTGGACCTCGATGCCTTTCAACCGCAAAGCCCGCCAAAGCCACTCATGCGCCGCGCCCCAGGAACGCAGTTCGGTGTCGGTATCTTTGCCCGGATCGACGTAGGCGAAGGTGGCGGTTTTGGCATTGGCAGCGATGGGCAGTTTGAGGGCAAAGTAACGGGTTTGATTCCCGTTGGCTCCATGATAGAGACGCCGGGGCAAGCGCCTGCGGTCGATGCCAAGCAAATCGAAGAAAGCGACCTTTTCCTGCTCGGTGGGAAGCCAGGGCGTCTTCCACGGTTTTCTCCCAACTCTTTCCTTTCGTTGCAATTACACGGTTTTGGGGCGTCTGCTTTCGCTCGCAACGCATACGGTTAGCCCGCCTGAGGGGCGAGTTTTCTGACGGTTTCTTGACGGTGCTGGCTGCCACAGCCATGCTCTAAGGGCTGCCGACTTGATTGCCTGGTACGACCAGCGGGGCGCTGCGGAGAACTTCATCAAAGAACTCAAACTCGATATCCACGCGGACCGGCTTAGCTGTCATCGATTCCCTGCCAATGCGCTCCGGCTGCAGTTGCATACCCTCGCTCTGGCCGTGTTGGCCTACTTCCGCCGATCCGTGCTGGATGGAACCTCACTGGCTCATGCCAGCGTCGCCACGATTCGCACCACACTGCTCAAGGTCGGAGCTCGCGTGATTCGTTCGGCTGGCCGCTTCCGCTTCCACCTTGCCTCTCACTGGCCTGGACAGAGTCTGTTCTTGCTTTGCCACCAACGACTCGCACAAGTCCCGACCTGACCCGGCGCGCTCCTTCCGACAATCCGTTTCGCAACCTTCTTCAGAAGACGTGTCCCTTCATCGAGGCCGTCAAGCCTCCCTTTGCCTCTTCGCTACTCTCCCCGGTCCGAAAACTCCGCCCAAATCTACCGGCTGCCACTCTCCGGTCCCGTTCCTGGGCGAAAATCCATAGCCCGTCCAGATTTATGAATAATCCGGGCTAGTATGCTGTCTTCACTTCAATGATGGGACCTACAAGGCGGACTCTTACAACTCCCATTCTTGACGTTTGCGGTTTCAGTAAGTTGGGTGCCTGAAAACGGTTTTTCCTCCAACCGAAGTGAGCAAGGTCTGTATGGTCCCTATCTGGTTATCGGGAATCACGAAGTAGTCCTTGTCAATTACAATAAAATCAGCCAGCTTTCCTACCTCCAGTGAGCCGATGTTTTTCTCGTTCAGCACTTGCTCAGCTCCCCAAATGGTCGCTGCCTTCATTAGGGTCACTTTATCCAACGCTTCGCTTCGGTTGTAGGTGGTTCCGTCATGGGGCATCATGCGGGTGGCAAAGAATTCCATAAAACCCCAAATGTTCCCGTCCCACTGCGGCGGGTAGTCCATGTCCTTCGATTCGGGAAGCACCTTGTTCAAGTGCGCGTCGGTGTTGAACACCACCTTCACACCGGCGTCTGCCAGAGTCTTCACCGGGGCAATCCAGGGCATGTACTGCTCACCGTAGGCTTTCAGGAAAGCTCCGCCCTTGATGTCTCCCTGAACCTGGTAGCCATTGAAACTGGGCATGATCCCATACATGGCCATCTTTTCGGCCTGATCGGGGCGAAGCATCGGGTTATGTTCCGTGCTGATCCGGGCGGCCTGCACCTGTTCCAGGGTCAGATTGCCGCCGGACATCGTCTCTTCGATCACGCTGAATAATGCGTCCATAGCCCCATCGCTATACACGTGCAAGTAGCCGATCCGCAAACCGGCTTCCAGCGCTGTCCGCACATTCCGGTAGCCTCCATACTGCTCGTAATCAGTCGCTCTGGGGTCCGAACAGGCCATGAAAAGTTCCACCGGGTTGTTGGGATTCGGTTTGGCAGCAGTACAGGTGCCAACCCCTCCCTGTCCCTGCGGTCCCCATTCCCAGACTTCGTTGGAAAGTCCGGCGTTCCAGATGTAATCGTTCCCGATTCCGCGGAAGTCTCCCAGATTGCGATAAAAGAAACCGAGATCGTCTTTCTCATTGTCCCAATCGGTGCCCACAAACCACGCCCATCGGACGGGTAGCTCCCCTCGCTGGTGCAGCAGATTGTGGATCTTCATGATGGAAGGGGAGGCGTAATAATGGTTGCCGAAAGTAGTGACTCCCTGTGCTGCCAAACATTCCAGCAGTTCCCGCTTGAGAAAGTCCATCGTCTCCTCTGTCCGCCCCCGGAGGAGAATGTCATATAAGACTCCGGTGCGGGAGTACAATCCCACTTTTTCGCGGCCCAGATACTTTTCCATCTCCTGTTTGGCTTTGGTATTGTTGGCGGCGGGACCGATGGCCTCTCCGACCATCACCATGAGCGGGTTGTCCGGCGCCAGAGTGTCCAGGAATTCACGGGTAAGCGGCGCAGATGACATCCCCCTCCCCTCCGCCCATCCCGCTTGCGGAAAGAGGGAGTTGACGATCTTTCTTGATTCGACTAGGCTGTTCCCTCCAAACAGATTCACCCAAATCCACTTGCCAGGGCCCAACGTCCTGGCCCTCTGTTGGACAATCCGTTCCAGTTCCCGCAGCACCGTAGCCTGGTCATTGCCCTTGGCATAAAAGATCTGCAGTTGAGGATCGTTATACTTCTTGGCGGCAAAGTCCCCTTCTGAACCCAACCAGTGCTCCACAGCCCATAGATGCGGATGGGTATGCCCATCGATCAGGCCCGGCAGCACCCGCCGTCCCTTGGCGTCCAGGACCTTGGTATTGGGACCGGCCAGAAACCGTATCTCGTCATTCGTTCCCAACTCCAGAATCCGGTTGTTCTTCACCGCCATGGCCTCTACCTCAGTCAGCCCTGCGTCCATGGTAGAAATCTTGCCGTTGACGACAATCAGTTCCGGATAGGCATTGAGCCGGTCCAGCTTCCGCATCCACTCTGCCGTGCTTTGCCCCGGGGCCCTGCCGGGCAAGAGAAGAAAAACCAAGGCCCACAAAATAGACCCGCTCAATAAGCCGAACCGTTTCATCGTTTTTACCTCCTATGGGGATAGAATCTTCTAACTACCGCAGCAAGCTTTTATTTGATTGTTGCTCATGGTTTCATCACATGGTGAAGATGGGTCCATGGTCACGAACTTTTCCTCTCTTGTCCGCCAGGAAAACTGCAACAAGGATCTTATCCGGGATCCAGAGAGCCAATTTTTCCAGTCCAGAATTGTGGAAACCAGATTCTTCCCTGCGCATCCTCTCCCAAAAACCTGGAAATGGCGTCAAAGGTAGGAATCGGATACTCGGTAAACTCCTCGGTCTCCGGATTGAACCTTGTGAGCTGGTTGCCGGAAAAATCACTCACCCAAATGTGTCCGCTTTTCGCTACCAGGAGTCCGTAAGGCGTCGCATGGCGAGTAGGGAGCGAATACTGGGTGATTTCCCCAGTGTTCGGGTCTAGTTTTCCGAGCTTGTGTCCCAGAAAGTTTGCAAACCACACATAGTCTTGGGAATCCACACCCACACCACGAACGGCAGCCATCCCGGGCACTTCGTACTCGGTGAATTTGCCCGTCGCCGGGTCCAACTTCAGAACCTTGCCCGTGTTATACAGGCTAAACCAGACTTTGTCCTGAGAATCAACACTGATTCCGTAGGGGAATGTCTCGATCCTCTCCGGAGTCCGCTCTCCTGCCACAGTCTGGGCTGACAGACTGGTGTCCTCTGGAATCGTTTTGGGAACCGGCACGAGGAACTCCTCGAACTCCTCCGTCCGGGGATCGAACTTGGCAACTTTATTGGCAGTTGCCCCCTCTGTAAACCAGATGTTTCCCACCGAGTCAATGGCTGGAATGTGAGAGCCTGTTGAAGGCGTGGGGCCAGGGTATTCGGTTATTTCCCCGGTTTGGGGATCGACGACGCCCAGGCTACGAGCGCCGCTCATTGTCACCCAGACTCTTCCGTCTTCGGCGACAGCCAGGGTGTGCGGCGCTGCTTTCGGCGTGGAAATAGGATACTCCTGAAAAGTTTCCGTCTGGATGTCAAACCGTCCGATCTGGTTGGAAAAATAATCATACTCTCCGAACCAGACGTTCCCTTTCGAATCCACCGTCAGGCTGTGAGGTTTGGATTTGGTAGGAATCACATATTCGCGGTATGTAACCTGCAAAGCCGTGTCGCTGATGGGCGGACGCTGAATCTGCTCTCGTGCCGGAAGTGCTGAGTCCGGTCCAAAATGTTTTTCCAGAATGGAGCTGATATAAGCCAGACGGGGTGCGGGCAAGCGGGGAATAATGAAACTGCTTCCCATTCCCAAGATCAAGCCACTCCATTGCGCCGCCGTCAGTCCTCTCCTGTCGATAATGGGATTCAAGCTATGACAACCCAAGCAGGCCGCCTCCAATGCCAGCACATCCCGATCTTCCGGGAGGAACGTGAGCCAGTCGGTGGTGGAGATTCTGTGTACATCCCAAGCATCTTTCAATCGGAAACTAGCCTCCGCAGACTGGCCCGCTTTGATACTCTGGATCTCCGTGCTCGGGGCGAATGCCCAGGCGGAGGCAGACACAACCCAGTTGCCGGGTTCCAGACCTGTGATCTTGTATTGCCCCGCCTGGTCGGTAAAGCGGGAGATACTTTTGTTGCCCAATGTGGCTTTTACGATTGCCCCCCGCACTGATTTGCCCCCCTCATCGGTCACCGCGCCACGAAGGGAAGCACCCATTGCGGAACCACCGGGATGATCGCGGAGCCTGACAGCGAGCCAGCCCACGGCGATCAGAATTACAATGGCGAGAACCGTTGTCTTCGTTTTCATGGACTTCTCCTTCCTTAGGGAACCAACGGCCCTTTTCCTTAGCGAATATGTGCTTTAGCCGGCTTCAAGGTGAAAGGTATTTGTCGCTTGAGGAAACCTCAGCGATCATACGACAGACTGCTTCCGGCGCTGCCTCGGCTAGTATTGGAACAGCAGCTTCTCTTGATCCCTGGATCTGGGCGGGCGTGGAATATGGTCGACGAAATCTCCGTGCAAGGTGGTGTCCAGAACGCGCCCGCTCTGGATTACCCTGTGAATCTTCTGAGTGTTCCGGATGTCCTCCAGCGGGTTTGCATCCAGAACCACAAAATCCGCGTACTTGCCCGGCTCCACGCTCCCCACCTCGTGCCACTTCCGGAACTTCTCAGCCGCATACCGGGTCGCCCCCAAAAGTGCCTTCATTGGAGTGAGACCCGCATCGACCAGCAACTCCATCTCCCGGTGGAGGTTGATGCCGTACATCTCGTATGGCGTAGAGTCCGAGCCCGCCACAATTTTGCCGCCTGCCTCTGAGAACTGCTTCAGGAACAACTGCAGGTTCTTATACCCTTCCTGATACCTGGGGCCTGACTTGATCCGGCCAAAAGAATCGTAGGCCATGAAAATCCAGCGGCGATCCAGCTCCGGGACGAAAGCGTAGCTCGGGTCTGCCAACAAGGCCCGGTCCTCCTCCTCGTACTGCTTGGAGAAACGGTGGCCTCCCAGCCAGTAGCAGACCAGTGTCGGGGTGACGGAAGTCCCTTTCTCCATGAACAGTTCGATCAAGTCCCCGTACAGCTCCGGTTTCATGTAATAGAAGCTTTCCGGGAGGGTGGCGTGATCCACCATATACCCCGTTTCGGTGTATCTTTTTTCTTCGATTTCGTTCAGTTTTTCCTGATCGGTCATGGTGGCGATTTGAATGCCGCTGGCGTGCTCGATAGAATCCAGACCCATCAAGACGGCATCCCGGGCGCTGATGGCAATATGGCCCGTTACGGGAATGCCATTCAGGTGGGCCTCTTCAATGACCACCCGCAGCAGGTTCGGCCGCAGCTTTTTGTAAACCTTGATCGCATTCGCCCCCTGCTCCGCCAGAGTGCTGACGGCTTTTCGGGCGGCCGCCTCCGTGTCGACAATATGCCCATAGCCGAAGGTGGACGGCGGGTTATCCACCATAGAGCCGGTGGTGTACACCCTCGGCCCGGGAAGCAGTCCCGTTTCGATGGCCCGCTTTTGGGAGAGAATCCATGCGCCGATGTTTCCCGTGTCCACGACGGTTGTGATTCCGTAGTGAAGGTAGATGGGGGCGGAATAGCCGGCATAGTGCGTGTGACCGTCAATCAAGCCGGGAAGGACGTATTTCCCCTCGGCTTCAACTACGCGGGCGCCTGGAGGGACCGGCTGGTTCGCGTCGCTAGAGATGCGCAGAATCTTGTTGTCGCGAACAAGGATGACACCGTTTGCCGTGGGAGGGGCGCCGGTGCCGTCGATAAGGGTTCCTCCTCGGATCGCCAGAAACGAGTTTTCTGCTCCTTCCTGGGCCTGCTGGGTACAGGAGGCTGAGAAGCTTGCAAGAAACAGGAAGATGAAGAAGGCGATGAAGTGCTTCATGAGTTTTTTCTCTCCTTCCGTTGCAAAACAGCTGCCGAACACAGATAAAATTGCGGGACTGGTTCGCGGCGGGCCGCTCTCCGCTTCCCCTGATCGTTTTTCAAAGCGTCCCGCCTACTCTCCGAAGAGCAACTGTTCCATTGAGGTAGTGGCCTCTTCGCCCACGTGTGGCGGTGGATACTCGTCGACGAAGTCCCCGTGCAAGGTGGTGTCCACGACCTGCCCGTTTTGAATCACCATGTGAATCTTCTGCGTGTTCCGGATGTCTTCCAGCGGGTTTGCATCCAGAAGCACAAAATCTGCATACTTACCCGGTTCTATGCTGCCCACTTCGTCCCACTTCTGGAACTTCTCGGCCGCGTACCGGGTGGTCCCCAAGAGCGCCTTCATGGGGGTCAGGCCCGCGTCGACGAACAGCTCCAGCTCCCGGTGAAGGTTGATGCCGTACATCTCATAGGGCGTGGCGTCGGACCCGGCCACAATCTTACCGCCCGCCTCGGAAAACTGTTTCAGAAACAACTGTAGGTTTTTGTACGCCTGTTGGAATTTGGGCGTCATTTTGTACTCGCCGAACTTCTCATACGCCATGAAAATCCAGCGGCGATCCAGTTCCGGAACAAAGGCGTAAGCTGGGTCTGCCAACAAGGCCCGATCCTCCTCCTCATACTGCTTGGAGAAGCGGTGGGCCCCGAGCCAGTAGCAGACCAGCGTGGGAGTTACCGAAGTTCCCCTCTCCACGAACAACTGGATCAAGTCTGCATACAGCTCCGGCTTCATGTAGTAAAAGCTTTCCGGCAGGGTTGAATGACTCACCATGTAGTGCGTGTCAGTGTACCGGTTCTCTTCGATTTCCTTCAGCTTTGCCTGGTCGGTGGTCGTTGCGATGGAGATGCCGCTGGCGTGCTCAATCGAGTCCATGCCCATCTGGATGGCGTCGCGGGCGCTGATAGCGATGTGACCGGTTACGATAACTCCCTGGGCATGTGCTTCCTCAATAACCGCCTGAAGCAGCTCGGGCCGCAGTTGTTTGTAGATCTTGATGGCGTCGGCCCCGTTCGCCACGTGGTCTCTCACCGAGGCTCTGGCGGCTTCCTCCGTTTCGACGTTGAACATGACGCCATACAAAAAGACCGGCGGAGGGTTATCAATCACGGATCCTGCCGTGTAAATCCTGGGTCCCGGAACCTCCCCCTGTTCGATGGCTTCTCTCATGGTGTAAATCCAAGGAGATACGTTGCCCGTATCCACGACCGACGTGACTCCGTTGTGCAGGTACAACGGCCCGGCATAGCCAGCGTAGTGCGTGTGCCCGTCGATCAGGCCCGGAAGCACGAACTTGCCCTCCGCATCAATCACCTGGGCTCCCTCAGGGGCCGGCTGATTGGCGTTCTCGGAGACGCTCTGAATCTGATTGCCGCGGACAACAATGGTCCCGTTCATCCGGGGTTCGGCTCCCGTGCCGTCGATGAGCGTCCCACCTCGGATGACCAGGGAGGTGGCATCCGGCGTATCCTCAGTGGGGGGGGCGGAGCAACTTGCCAACAACACGATAGACAGCAAGGCCGTCAGGTGCTTCATAATAGTTTCCTCTCTTCCTCTGAAAAATGGCTCGAACCGAAACCCGCTTGTTTTCGATCGGGTTCTGAGGCGGCAAGCAGGTACGGTAATAACGGCCTTTTCGGTCACCCAGCACTAGGGCGAGAGCGTCCTGCCAAAAAGCAATATTTCCTGTTTGGCGGCTGATCCCTCTGGAGAGGGCGGATGAGGAATCTCGTCCATGCGCGTTGGATCCAGGCGGGTGTCCAAGATGCGCCCGCCTTGAATGACCATGTGAATCTTCTGGGTGTTCCGGATGTCCTCCAGCGGGTTTGCATCCAAAATCAGGAAATCCGCATACTTGCCCGGTTCCACGCTCCCCACTTCGTCCCACGCCCGGAACTTCTCAGCGGCATACCGGGTGGCTGCCAGCAGTGCCTTCATGGGAGTCAGACCCGAGTCCACCAGAAGCTCTATCTCCCGGTGGAGGTTGATGCCGTGCATTTCATAGGGTGTGGCGTCGGAGCCGGCCACGATCTTCCCTCCCGCCTCGGAAAGCTGTTTCAGGAACCACTGTAGGTTCTTGTATGCTTGTTGGTATCGCGCAGTCGATTTGACTTGGCCGAAGTAACGATAGGCCTCCATAATCCACCGGCGGTCGAGTTCCGGGACAAAGGCGTAAGCTGGATCGGCCAACAGAGCCCGATCCTCTTGCTCGTACTGCTCGGAGAAACGGTGGCCTCCGAGCCAGTAGCAGACCAGTGTCGGGGTGACGGAAATCCCTTTCTCCACGAACAGTTTAATCAAGTCCCCGTACAGCTCCGGTTTCATGTAATAGAAACTTTCCGGCACGGTAAGGTGATCGACCAAGTAGTGGATATCGGTGTACCTCTTTTCTTCGATCTCCCTCAGTTTTTCCCGGTCCGTCATAGTGGCGATGGGAATTCCGGTAGCGTGCTCGAACGAGTCGATCCCCATCATGATGGCATCCCGGGCGCTGATGGCAACATGGCCCGTTACCGGAATTCCATTCAGGTGTGCTTCTTCAATCACGGCCCGCATCAGGTCCGGCCTCAGTTGCTTATAAACCTTGATGGCGTCCACACCTTCCGCCGCCTGGCGCCGGACGGCGGCTCTGGCGGCTTCCTCCGTTTCGACGAGGATGGTGCTGTCGCCAAAGATTTCCGGAGGATTGTCGATCATAGCCCCGACAGAATAAATCCGGGGGCCGGCGAGCAAGCCTCGCCGGTTGGCGTCTTTCTGCACGAGAATCCAGGGATTCGTATTCCCCGTATCCACGACGGAGGTGATTCCATAATGCAGATAGAGCTGCGCCGCGTAACCCGCGTAGTGGGTGTGTCCGTCCACCAGCCCGGGGAGAACGTATTTGCCCCGCGCATCTACCGAGCGGACGCCTTCCGGAAGCGGCTGGATCCTGTTCGGCAGGACGCTCAGGATTTTGTCGCCGCGGACTACAATGGTCCCATTTTCTCTCGGTGCGGCTCCGGTGCCATCGATGAGCGTACCCCCTTGCAGGACGAGGGTCGGCGATCCTGCGTTCTGAGCAAACGAAACCGAGGCAGTGATTAGAAATAGAACTGCTAACCGCAAGGCATTGCAATATCGCATGAACAGTTTCTCCTTCGAGGGGGGAGTGATCCGGCGGAACCGTCAACGCCCCGGGTAATCGTCATCTTCAAAGAGCAGTTTCCCAAGGTTTGTCACTTCATCCTCGGACCAGGGTGTCACAGGCAACTGATCGACGAAGTTTGGGTCCAATGTGGTATCCAAAATCCGCCCGTTTTGGATCACCATGTGAATCTTCCGTGTGTTCCGTATGTCCTCCAGTGGATTAGCATCCAGGATCACGAAATCCGCGTACTTTCCCGGTTCCACGCTCCCCACCTCGTCCCATTTCCAATACTTCTCGGCCGCATGTTTCGTTGCCCCTAGAAGTGTCTGCATGGGAGTCAGACCCGCATCCACCCAAAGCTCCATCTCCCGGTGGAGATTGACGGCGTGCATCTCGTAGGATGTAGAATCTGTCCCAACCACGGCCTTTCCGCCCGCAGCAGCGAATTGTTTCAGAAACGACTGCAGGTTTCTGTACGCTTGCTGATAGCGGGGGGTTGTCTTGGTCCGGCCAAAAAAGTCATGGGCCAGAGGAATCCAGCGACGCGCCAGTTCAGGGACCGCCGCATAAGCCGGATCCGCCAACAAGGCCTCATCCTCCCTCTTATACTCCTCTGCGAAGCGATGGGTTCCAATCCAGTAGCCGGCCAGATTGGGAGTCACTGAAGTTCCTTTCTCCACAAACAGTTTCACCAAGTCCGGGACCAGTTCGGGTTTCATATAGGAGAAAATGCCCCGCACCGTGGCGTGGTCCGCCAGGTAGCCCCGGACAGTGTATCTTTTTTGCTCCACCTCATTCAGTTTTTCCCGGTCCGTCATCGTGGCGATGGCAATGCCGCTGGCGTGCTCGATGGAGTCCACTCCCATCATGACGGCATCCCGAGCGCTGCTCGCCAGATGGGCTGTTACGGGAATCCCGTGGAAGTGAGCTTCCTCAACGACCGCCTGCATCAGGTTGGGCCGCAATTGTTTGTAAACCTTGATCGCATCGGCCCCTGCCGCCACCTCCTGGCGGACCGCGGCCCTTGCTTGCTCCGGCGTCTCCACGAGGTGCCATCCGCTGATGTAGAGCGACGGCGGCGGGTTATCCACAATCGCTCCGGAGGCATAAATCCTCGGGCCGGGGATCAACCCGTTTTCGATCGCCCATTTCTGAGCGAAAATCCAGGGGCTGGCGTTTCCTACGTCAACGACGGTGGTAATTCCGTAGTGAAGGTAGAATTGCGCGGCCCATCCGGAGTAGTGCGCGTGGCCGTCGATGAGGCCGGGAAGGATGTATTTGCCCCGCGCATCCACCACGCGGGCGCCCTGCGGCAATGGCTGGTTCGCGTCGCCAAGGACGCTCAGAATCTTGTTGCCGCGAGCCACAATCCGCCCGTTCTCCCTGGCATCGGTCCCGGTGCCGTCGATGAGGGTTCCCCCTTCAATGACCAGGGATGGGCTCTCCGCTCTCTGCTCAGCCTGCTGAGCGAAGCAGACAGAGACGGTCAGAAGAAACAGTACGAGGAACAAAGAGAGAGATTGCTTCATGACGCTTCTTCCCTTTCGTTGAAGTTGGTGGAAATGGGCTACCAGTCAGCCAGCGCCCGATAGCCCTTTACCTGAGGAAATAACCCCGCCGCACCCAGCGTCAGAACACGACTTTGAGCGCAAACTGGATTTGGCGCGAGGTGGTTGATGTCGAGCCAATTACCCCTGCATTCGGCAGGCGATTATTGGTGGCATCACCGAGAACACTGGTTTGGGGCACGTCAAAATTCGGGCGATTGAACATGTTGAAGAACTGCGATTCGAACTCCAGGCGGACTCCTTCCGTAAGCGGCGTTGATTTACTAATCGCAAAGTCGAAGGTGAACAAGCCCGGCCCTACCACGGTATTTCTGCCGGTATTTCCGTAGAACCCCGGCTCCTGCTGCTCGAAGGCACAGGGATCAAACCACCGACCGGGTTCTTGCAACTTCTGACCAGCCGGTATTCCTGAGCAACCGGCAGTAACCCCGCTGGTTGGGTTATTACTGAAGCCCGGCCTCAAGTTTGGACGATGCCCCGTATTTACGCCAGGCGCTGTCCCAGAGCGAGCCGTATCGAATTCCATCGTCACGTTGACGGGAAAACCTGAGTAGGCGTTGATGATGGATGAGATCTGCCATCCACCCAGCAGCTTTCCCGCCGCTCCATCCAAATCGCGACCAAAGGGCAGGTCGTAGGCCACGTTGGTGTTGAAGATGCTCTTCCGGCTGAAAGTGCCGGTGCTCCGGCTCGACCGGAAATCGTGGCGATTATGCACGTTCTTTCGCGAGCTCCGGCTGGTAACCGTGTACTCCTCTGAACTGTCATCAATATTTTTGGAAAAGGTGTAGTTGATCTGTGCTGCCAGTCCCTGGCTGAACCGCCGCTCGAAGCTCAGGATGAGTCCATGGTAAGTGGAGTGAGCGCCAGTCTCTTTTATGGAACTCTCGCCGATATTGGGGCTGAGCCGCGGGTACAGAGGATTACCCATTGCATCTGCCGGGTTAAACCACCGCCCATCCTCCAGCCTGTCGGCCGGGCGCGACCCCGCGTCCACCGGGATGACCAGATGGACACCGTTGGAACCCGCGTATCCGATGGAGAACGACATGCTGTTGCTGAGCTGTCGCTGTATGTTCAGATTGAAGTGCATCATATACGGCATATGGTTGTAAAGGTCGGATTCTATCTGGTAGGGCCCCGATATGCCAGGCACAGTCTCGTTGGGAAAATCCGCCTTGGGAAAACCCGGAACTCCAAGGCCTGCGAGGAACAACACGAACTTGCGTCCGGCCTTAGGAGGCAGGCCGGTTGTGTAATGAGCGGGGCCCAACTGGTCAAAAAAGAGACCAAAGCCGCCGCGAATGGAGGTCCTGCCGGAGTTGGTGGGATCCCAGGAGAACCCGGCCCGGGGAGCGAAACAGTAGGTGCAAAAGTCTTCGTAGTACGGGCCTTTCCCGTTGTTCGGCGCAATGGTGGGTTCCATTTCTGTGAGGTCGTACCAATGGGCGAGTTTGCCATTGGTTTCCATCGGAGCCCTCATGTTTTCGTAACGTACCCCCAGCGAGAGGGAAAGATTGGGCAGGACTCGAATGTCATCCTGAAAGAAGGCCCCATACATCGTGTGGCGCAGGCTCCTGTCCGTATCGGAAACCAGCGACTCCCCGAAAAACCCCAAAGGATTCGCCGTTAACACGTTTTCTATATTCGAAAAGAAATACAGCCACGACGGGAACACCTTGATACTGTTGTTGTTGCGGAGACGCGAGAGCTTAAAGCCCGTTTTGATCGTATGGCGACCTATGGTCCAATCAATAGTGTTGGCGTATTCAAAGTTGTTTAAAACCGAGTCTATGGGATTGAGGACGCCATTCTCCAACGGGGAGCCACGAATGCCCGCTGCTAACGCCGGAATATTTAGCCCGCCACCCACACCAAACGGAAACTTATCATTGAAATCCAGCGAGGGATCGAGCGGCTCCAGTTGAATGGAATTCATATTGCGCGCGTTCCGGGCAAAGCCGAAGCGAGCCGTATTCAGCAACGTGGGAGAAAAGATATGGGTATGTTGAAGTGTCAGATAATGAAGTCGGATGCCCTCGTCCGCTCCAAATGTGGGCAGCAGGTAGGGCGGCAACAACTCGGAGTCAGAAAATGTATAGCGCCCAAAGATGGCATCATTATCTGAAATATTGTAATCCAACCTTGCCGAAATAAAGTCTTCGGTCCCCGGCTGGCTTGAGCCACCTAACCATTCGCCGACGTTGGGTCCGAGCTTTCTGGGACTGTTGGGGAGTGGTAAAATGTCCAGGTAGGGCCGCATTTTGGGATCGACCCCGACGAAGCGTTCGCCCGCTGCCGCACCCGGGCCGCATCCATCAGGACAGGCCTCATCCTCCAAGAAACCTTGCTGGGCCCGTGCAGTCAGCACCGGGGACGCGTGGCTGATGCCCAGGCGTTCCCGGAATCCTTCGTAGTTGACGTGGAAGAACAACTTGTCCTGTCGGATGGGACCGCCCACGGCGACTCCAAACTGGTTTCGTCTGAAGGGTGGGATCGGTTGCGTAGCGTCATCGAAAAAGTTCTTGGCATCGAGTTTGTCGTTGCGGAGGTACTCGTAAATCGATCCGTGGAACGTGTTCGTCCCCCCCAGCGTGACTACGTTGATGACCCCGCCGGCATTTTTGCCGTATTCGGCGCTGTAGTTGTTGACTAAAACCTTGAATTCCCTGATCGTATCTACGCCCAACAGGAAGCCCTTGGCGCCGCCGGGACCGCTGTTGTATGAATTGTCAATGGCCGTTCCATCCAGCAAAAAGGTGTTCATTGACCCCCGTGCGCCCCCGACAGAAAGCTTCGTGGCTCGCCCGATCAAGAATTCTCCTCCGGACTGGGTGTTGGGGACTACCCCAGGTGTTAACTCGGCAAGCTGCGAGAAACTCCGGCCGTTTAACGGCAGGTCTTCCACCGCCTGGCTGGTGACCAAACCGCCCAGCGTGGACATCCCGCTGGTTTCCACCAGCGGCGCCTCGCCCGTGACCGTAACGCTCTCGGTGACGTCGCCCACCTCCAGGATCAGATCGATAGTCGCCGCCTGACCTATGGTCAGCGTGATTCCCGTCCGGATCTGGACTTTAAATCCCGTCGAGGAAGCCTGCACCTGGTAGTTGCCCAGAGGAAGCAGTGGAGCAACATAAGCGCCTCTTGCATCGGTCTCTACCGTGCGGGTTACGCCGGTATCGGTATTCCTGACTTCCACAGTCACCCCAGGGATTACCGCCCCCGTCGTATCCTCTACGGTGCCCAGGATGGTGGCGGTGATCGTCTGGGTCCGGCCTACGGAACCGAGCAGAAACACTACGCAGAGCGCCGTAAAAACCACCCTGCTCATCGCTTGTCGAACCGGGAAAGAAACCAATGTCGGACAAAAGCTGAGCCGCATATATACTCCTTAAGTTTTCATATCCCGGGTGCAGACACCCGGACCAAAGTTATTCCACAGCTGCAGGATTGGGTACGCCAAACATGCCCACTCGAGCCCTTTTTAACCTGCAGGGCAGCACCCTTCTCTTTAATAATCAGCGCAAACTAACGCGACACCGTTAGCTTATCGTTATTCAGTGATTGTATTAGAGTTAATTTCATAGCTGCTAATGAGCTAAATCTACGCCGCTCCCTCTGGCTTGTCAAGCCTTTTGTGGTTATCACTGCTATCCGGTTAAAAATCGAACGGAATCAACTGGTTGTGATCTGCAACTAAACTATCCTGGCAGTTCGATACTTCCAACACCTGTAGATTGGCGCTTCCAGGTCTCAAAGTTGCAGGCAATGTGACCAGACCGATCTTTTGTACCAATCCTAGTGAAAGAATTTACATCACAGCCTGGGGCTGCGAAATCGGTTCTGGGGGAAGAAATGGATTACAGGCCCCCGGCGCCGGGGGCCTGTAATCCAGCGCCGAGTGCGGTCTCCGGGTGTTGTATTCCTCCCGCCATAGCTCAATCACGATCTGGGCCTCCTTCAACGAGTAGAAGCCGGAATTAGTTTTTTGGCCCTCCGACTCGTGAGTATAAACCCGTTGGCCTTCAACTGAGCACTTCCAGCCCAATATTTTCTCCGAGATACTGCCAGCGGCTTCCAGCCGCTCTTTCCGAGTCCCCAAAAACCCATCGCCTCGGCTTCCAGAACCAGCTTTTTCAGACACCCCTCCATTCCCGGGGGATATCGGAATCATTTTATTGGGTGCCGCAGGCTAGGCTATCCCGACGGAAGCGACAGCCCATTTATCCGCCCCAGCATGCTGGCAAACAGCCGCCGAGTCAGATGGCTCTCTGCCAGCAATAGCCAATAGTAGCGGGCATGCTTAATCAGGCGTCCTCCGGTTTTCACCAACCGCTGCTGCAAGCTCGTCAAGGACCAGTTCCCGATTCTCTGTGGCAGCACCAGTCGCCGCCACAGATTTCCCAGATTATAGGCAATGATGGTCAGCCACAGCCGTACCTCGTTGGACCGGAACCGATGGCAACTGAGCCGCGTCATCTTCACCGCCTGCTTGCCTTCCTTAATCCACTGCTCTGCTGTCCCTCGCTTATTATAGAACCGCACCACCGCTCGACTCGGAAGCGTCAGGTTCGTCACAATGAACCCCACTCGCGGGAACAACTCCCCCGGATGATGTTCTACCTTGGCTACCACCCGTCGGGCCGTCTTCCAACTCTCGGCTTGGTACAGAAACCCCTTGTACTCCACCAACGGCTTCTGGCCCGGCCTTCCTACCGGACGTTTCAGCAACTCCTCGATGTCCCGCTGGAGGTTCTCGTTGGAAGGGATGCGGATGGCATACTTCACACCCCGCTTCTCCAACGCCTCGTAAATCTCCGGCTTCGCAAAGGCCGCGTCGGCACGAAATACCACCTCCTTGCCCCGCTTCTGCTGCCGCTCGATCTCCGGCAGGAGAAGTTCTTCCCATTCCTCGGCGCTGTGGACGTTGCCCGGTCGCAATTTGGCAGCCAGACAGTCGCCGTCTCGATTGAATAACAGCAGGGGGTGATAGCAGGTGGACTCGAAGTGCCCGTTGTAGGCGCTATTCTCCTGCTCCCCGTAGACCGGAATCTCGGTCGAATCCATGTCCAGCACAGTTCGGTAGTGCGAATGGATTGCTTCTGCTCTGCCGATCAGTTCCCGGTTCACCCGTGCCAGCCCTGCGAAGTTCCCTTCCTCAGCCAGCATCTCCGTCTCGAAGGTCTGCAACCGAGAAGTCAGAGCCGCCCCTCGATCCCAAATCTTCTCCGAACCGATCAGCCGCAACGCCGGGTCCTGAGATAGCCGCTCGGCATCGTTCACATCCTCGTATCCAGCCAGACGGCTGTAGACCGACTGTCGAAGTAGGTCCGCAAAAGACAACCGCGCATTGTTTGCCCGAGAGTCGGTCAAGTGCTGTTCGACGAGTTCATCGAATCCCAATCGCTCGTCCAGCTCTCGCACCAGAATCAGCCCACCGTTGGATGTCACTCGCGATCCTTGAAAGGCAACCCGCAAAAACCGGTTGAATGACAGTTGAAATGCCTGTTTTTGGCTCTCACCCATTAGGTATACACCTCCGGAATGCAATGTTGATGCTGGAACCCGCATCAATATTGATGTTGGAGGTTAGTCGAGGGTTGCTTCTACGATTTCAAACGGGAAATGCGGGACAAGAGGATGTTGAATTTTTCCGCCATCAAACGCTGTATCCTCGGCTTGTAGATCAGATCGTATGCCAGCTCTTTGTCTGGAAATAAATTCAGCGCCGCGCGTTTTGTGGAAGCGGCCAGTTCGGAGGCTTCCTCCACGGAAACGTTGCCCTGGCTAATAACGCTCATGACCATTTGGACCATCATCTGGAGGCGGCGCACTCTTCGGTTTTCTTCCTGAATCTCAGCTTCGGTGGGTATATCCCGCATTCGATTTCCTCCCGCCGTCATCGGGAGAACTACAGATTTCCGAAAGGTTGTGTATCATTACGTCTATTCATGCATTCATTCGTTCCTGCATTATATGCGGAGTGGGTCCCTCGGCAAAAGAGCGCCCATACCTTGCGGGCTCGAACCAGAAAGCTTTAGCAGATTGTTGAAAACACTATTTAGGCTCACCGGACGCTGTCCGTGGTGTCTGATCGAATCCGGCGATTCATCGTAAGTACTTAACGTAGTATTATTAAGAGTGAGGATGGTTATGGAGCCGGATGCAAATGATCTGTCCCGCCAAAAATTGACGGCGGTCTTCGCGACTCAGGATGCGATGGAAGCGCAGGTAGTGCAAGGCTTGCTTCATGCCGCCGGGATCGAAAGCGTGGTGAACAGCGAACTTCCTCCCAGTCTCTTTCCGCTGCAAATGGGCCGGATCGCCATATTGGAAATTCTTGTCCTCGAATCGGAGGCCGAACAGGCCAGTCAGATCATCTCCCAACAGGAAAGCGATGGGCCGCCTGAAGTTTGAAGGGCGCCCAGGGCTGGACGGAGGATCGGAAAGTCTCCATTTCGATCCGGGTCCCATCGGTTGAAACAGTAATACTGCCGTCCCGGTCTGTGCGATAGGTACGTACACCAGCACGTTGAAGCCGATCTAACACTCCGCCGTCCGGGTGATTATAGCGCCTGTAGGGTCCCACCGACAAAATTCCAAAGCGCGGACCGATCTGATTCAGGAATTCAGCAGTCGTTGAAGTCTTGCTTCCGTGGTGCGGAATCTTCAAAACATCGCTGGCAATCGGGAGCCCTGCCTTCACCATCCGTCTCTCCATGCTCGAACCCACATCTCCGGGGAGAAGTATGTGCCGCCGGCCGTATCCCAGTCGCAGAACGATTGAGTCGTTGTTGCCGGCTGTTTTCGGGTTCCATCGGTCAGGAGGTGACAGGAACAGCACCTCAACCCCGTCGATTTCGGTATTGCCCCCTGCCTGCTGGCGGACGACGCGGACACTGCGGCTGGCGGCGATTTCCAGCAAATTCTCAAGCTGTCGCGAGCTCGGACCCGATCCGATCCACAGCTCTCGCACCGAAAAGTTTCTCAGCACACTCCTCAATCCATCCAGGTGATCATGATGCGCGTGAGTTAAAACAAGATAATCGATTGCCTTGAGCCTCCGGGACCATAAATAGGGAGAGACCACCTGTTCGCCCACATCGAGCAGCGTCGATCCTCCTCCGTCAACCAGCATGGTGGAACCTTCGGGAAACGCGACGAATAACGAATCGCCTTGTCCCACGTCGAGAAACGTCACCTCCAGTCTTCCATCAGGCAGCCTGGGGGAATACGGCGCAATACTTAACAAAACGCCGAACAAGATCAAGACTGCAACCGAATGAGCTACAAACCGCGAACGCCGCTCCACGAACACCGCCATCAGAAGCAACAGAGCGATAAAACAGGCGGAGATCCAAGTAGGAGGAGATGGAATACGGCCCTCACCCCAAGGCAGGCTGACGACCCAATCCATGATCCACAATAGCAATGAAACTAATATCCCAAGAAACTTTGCTCCCAGCACGGATGCCGGCCACCAAAGCAGCGATGCCAACAGCACACAGAAACCGAACGGCACCAGAATTCCCATCAAGGGAATCACAAGCACATTGGCGGCTATACCCAACCATATCGTGCGGTGAAAAAAGACAGCCGTCGAGAGCGCAAGGCCGATTTGGATAAAGAATATAAATACAGCCGCTTCCACAGCGGTCAGCAGAATTGTGGCAAACAGCAAAAGAAACCTGCGAATCATTCGAAATCGTCTCTGCTGGAGCAAGGAAGGATCACAGAAGTAATCGAGCAGGGTGCGCAAGTCTTGCCGAAACTGTGCTTGATTCGGTTTGAGCAGGGCGTCTTTCTCTTTTTCATCCAACCCGCGCACCGCCTGCCGGTAGGGCGAAATGGTCCATTGGAGAAATGGAACGGCGATGACAGCGATCACTAAAACTGCCAGGAAGGAGAGTTGAAAGCCAGAGTCCCGCAAATCCGAGGGATGCAAGACTAATAAAATCAGTCCTGCCGCTGCAATCGAATTCAGCAAGGCCCGCTGGCGGTAGACAAGCCGCGCCAGGAGGTAAATCAAAACCATCAGCGCGGCCCGCACGACGGGGATTCGCGCGCCCGCCAAGAGCGTAAACGCAGCCACGCAGCCGATGACCAGCAATGTGACCAGCCAATCCGGCAAGCGGATCCGGGAAAGCATCCAGAAAAGGCCGGCTGCCAGCGCTCCCACATGCAGACCGGAAACTACCAGGGCATGATAGGTGCCGCCCTCCTGAAAAATAGTTCCCGTTTCCTCACTCAGCCATTGGCGGTCGCCAAGCAATATCGCTTTCAGGATGGGTCCCTTGCCAGCCGAATCTTGATTAGGCGGAAAGAGGCGGTCGATATGAGAGAGCAATCGGCTGCGAATCTGAGAGAGGATAAACCAGTGAAGGCTGCCGGCGCGGCCAGGCAGTGTCTCTATCGACTCCCTGTCGGGCAATATGCCGGTAAAATAGATTCCCTGTCTCCGCATATATCCCGCCCAATCATAGGACCCGGGAGTCAAGAAATTACGGGGGCTGCGGAGTGCTTTCAAAGGAAACGAAAGACGTGTCCCGTATCGAAAGTCGGGAGTTGCAGCACGATCATCCTCATCATAGTGATACGAGTTAAGGCGGATAACGCCTTCTGCAGGAACAGCGAGGCCCTGCTGCCGCACTTGCGTCAATTCCAAGTCGAAGTACTGCCCCTTGGGATGCTCGACGGAAGCAGTGCGGGCCCAGCCCGTGACCTGGAGCGGCTGTGCGGGATGGACTAAACCTCGCGCAACGAGCGATTCAACGTGCTGCGGGGGCAGAACTGCGCGCTCTTCCGCAGCCAGGAAAACTCCACACAGGAAAAACCCCAGCAAGGCCAGGAAAAGGCCTTTCCCGTGCTGCCGTATGGTGAGCAACGCCACAGACCCAAGCACAATCAGCGTAAGGAAGAAAATTTGCTCCGAAGCGGAGAGGAAAAATCGAGGGGCCGCCCAAATCCCAGCGGCAAAGGCGGCGGTTACGGGAACGAGCGGATTGCGCATTACCTTGTGGATGCTCCTATCCAGCACACTCCAGATGGACCACACTTTCAAGATGGAACGTTTGTGGAAACTGATCCACTAAATGAACATCTCTGACCTGATATCCTGAACCGATCAGGACAGCCAAGTCTCTGGCCAGCGTAGTAGGATCGCAGGAAACATAAACAAAATGGCGCGGCTGAAGCCGCTTTAGATGGCTCAGTACGCCCTTGTTCAAGCCGTAGCGTGGTGGGTTGGCTACGATCAAATCCCATCCTGGCGATGCCGCGGCCAGAAATCCTTCGACGGTCCGGCGGCAAGAAGTAGCGCGCTCTCCCACCACACCCACGTTCGACGTTGACCTGCCCCCCCAAAAACGGTCCAGTTGATAAGTTAGAGTAAAGGGTTTCAACTGGACTTGAAAAAGGGGGAAGGATGGCTAAGAAGCGGTATACGGTCGAACAGATCATCCGACATCTACGAGAGGCAGAAGTGGAACTGGCTAAGGGCCAGACAACGGGAGTGGTCTGTCGGAAGTTGGGAATCACGGAGCAGACATATTATCGATGGCGGAAGGAGTATGGGAGCTTGCGGGTTGATCAGGTGAGGCGTTTGAAGGAACTGGAACGGGAGAATGGCCGACTGAAGAAGTTGGTAGCGGATCAGGCGTTGGACCTTGCGATTCTGAAGGAGGCATCCTCGGGAAACTTCTAAGCCCGTGCCGACGGAGGCAGGCAGTGGAGCGTGTCTGTCAGACCTTGGGAGTGTCGGAGCGGCGGGCGTGTCGAGTGCTGAGGCAGTACCGATCCACCCAGCGGCATCGAACCTTGACACCACAGGATGAACCGCGACTGGTGACCCGGACGCTGCAGTTAGCCGGCGAGTACGGTCGATACGGCTACCGGCGAATCACGGCGCTGTTGCGACGGGAGGGGTGGAGGGTGAACCATAAGCGGGTGGAGAGAATCTGGAGGCAGGAGGGACTGAAAGTGCCGAAGAAACAACCCCGGAAAAGCCGCCTGTGGTTGAACGATGGGTCGTGTCTTCGGTTAAGACCGTGCTGGCGGGATCATGTCTGGGCGTACGATTTTGTGGCAGATCGAACCCAGGATGGTCGTCCCCTGAAGATGTTGACGGTGGTGGATGAGTACACGCGAGAATGTTTGGCAATCGACGTAGAACGGCGAGCTGATTCGATGAGTGTCTTGGAACGGCTGGCAGCCTTGTTTGTGGAGCGAGGAGTTCCCGATTACATTCGCTCGGATAACGGGTCCGAGTTCACAGCACGGTTGGTTCGGAACTGGCTGGAGCGGGTAGGGGTAAAGACCTTGTTCATCGAGCCGGGGAGCCCATGGGAAAACGGGTATGTAGAATCGTTGAACGGGAAGTTTCGAGACGAGTTTCTCAATGGGGAGATCTTCTACACCTTGCAGGAAGCGAAGGTGTTGATTGAGGGATGGCGGCGGGAGTATAACAAAGTTCGCCCGCACAGCGCGTTAGGCTACCGGCCGCCAGCCCCGGAAGCGATCCTGCCGTTACGGCCGGGTTCCGCTCCGCTCCACCCGGCTGCAACGGCTTATGGACTAACATAAAAAGTGGACCAACAACCGGGGGCAGGTCAACGTCAAGTCCCTGGCTGCAGCCGCCTGGGCCTCTATTGCGGTAACGTTCAGAAAGCGGCGTGAGAGCGGAACCGTAAACAGCCCGACTCCAGCATAGAGGTCCAGCGCGCGATTGCCTTCCATGTCACCGGTCACAGCGCGGATCATTTCTAGCAGCAAGAACCGGTTGACCTGGAAAAAGGAATCGTGTCCCACACGATAATGAAACTCACCCACATGGTAGGAAATTGACCCGCTGCCCCAATTCGTTTGCTTCCCGGTAGGCTCCTGGCGCCAGCGAACAGACTCCACAGATGGTAATGCATCCAGCAGTTTCTCTCCGAAATTCCGCGGCGGCGGCGAACCGGAGGCAACTGTCGCCAGCATTGACTGGTCGGAGTCGGAAGCAAACAATTCAAACTCTGCCTTGCCGTCGGGAAAACAGGAAGCACCCAGGCCGCCACAGAGCTTCTCCAGAACGTCGTTAATGCCGGGAGAGCTGATGGGGCATTGCTCAATGGCACAGAGACAATGCGAGGAATATTCAAAATATCCAATTTGGAACCGGCCCGATCGCTTCTCAATCCGCAAACGAGCGCGGTTACGGTAGCGCCAAGGCTCGGAAGACAGCACGGAAACAGGAACTTCCAGCCGAAATTTGCCAATTCGCTCGCAACATTCTTTCAAAATCTCCTGCTTGAGTTGCAACTGCCGTTCGTAGCTGATGTACTGATAGTGGCAGCCGCCGCAGTGCGAAAAATAAGGGCACTCGGGAACCACACGTTCCCGGCAAGGCTCCACGAGCCTTACCAGGCGGCCCCGCCGAACCCCATGTCGGCGCGGTCTCAACTCCACCTCCACGCTTTCGCCCGGCAACACGCCCGGAACAAGCAACACACCCTCATCGGTGCGAGCCAGTCCCTCCCCTCCATAAACCAGCTTTTCGATGGAGACGTTCAGAGTTTGCTCCATTGCGCGCGAATTGGTTTCCCTGTTCATCCGCCTTCATTCATCCGGCAGCCAGCTTCTCCGTTTCCCGCCAGATCCGCCGGATTCGACTTTCGTTACAAGTAAAAGAGACTCAGTCGCGGCAAACCGGCTGCTTCGAGCAGTTTTCTTTGCAGGAACTGTTTTTGAATGATTGCGATCTTCTCCGCGCTCAGCTTTCTCCGGACGGGCGTCAATTCCCGGTCCATCTCGCTGCGAATGGCGACCAGCGCATCCTCTTCGGCAGTTTGCAGAAGAATGGAGAACATCTTTTCCTCAAGAACAGTCAGCCTCCGCTCGGTCTCCTCCAGATTCATCGGCGCATCCGATCGCGCCACCCCTGCCAACTCAGCCAGAGAAGCAGCCAGGGCGCGGAAGGTTGCAGCCGATTCCAGTCGCCCTTGTCCATCGAAACGGCGGGAGGCATTCTCCAAAGATGCCGCGTTGCGATCCAAAAAAGTTGCCAGTTCCTCGCGAGGGAAGGGCTCGCCTTCCAAACCGTAATGGAGCGCGGATCGCTCTTTTTGTTCGGCGGCCGTGACGATTTCCTGGTGACAGTAGGCCAGCGAGTTCACCTTGCGCGCCTTGTTCCGCCGGGACTCATGTTTCTCGAAGGCCCGGTCAATCCCCTGGAGAACTGCTTCGAGCGGAATCTGCGCCTCTTTCCAGGAATCAATCAAAGCCCAATCGAGCGTCGAGATCAGCAGCGCCTTCCCGCGCTTCTTCCAGAAGTATTCCTCAATTTCCGTGAAGTAATTGAAGTAGTTCTCCATGATGAAGAATCAACAGAACCGAGAACCTTCTCACTCCACCCAGCGGGATCAAAGCCCCGGACCGCCCCAGAATTGCCGGCGATTGCCCATTATCGGCTCCTCTCCCAAAGAATTCGAAGCCCCTCCAGGGTCAGAAACTCGTCCGTCTGCTGAATATATTTTGAGGCCTGTGAAAGAAGCTCTGCCTGGCCGCCAGTGGCCACCACGAAGCAATTGGTTCCGAGGTCCGTGATCATTTGCTCCAGGATGCCGTCAATCATCCCCAGGTAGCCGTAGTAGAGTCCCGATTGCATGCTGCCAACCGTCGTCGTGCCGATGACGGCCTTCGGCTTGCGGATATCCACGCGAGGCAGGCGCGCCGCCCGCGCAAAGAGTGCATCGGATGAAATGCCCAAGCCGGGGGCGATCACGCCTCCCAAGTATTCCCCATTGTAGGAAAGGAGATCAAAGGTAATCGCCGTACCGAAGTCCACCACAATGCAGGGTCCACCATATTTTTCAAAGGCGGCCATGCCGTTGGCAATGCGGTCCGCACCGACATCTTGCGGAGGTTCGTAGTGAACCTTCATGCTCATCGCGGAGTTAGAACGAACAAACAGCACCGGCAGATGAAAATAACGCTCTGCTACCTCTTCCAAAGTGGACTCCAGCGGCGGCACCACACTGGCAATGATGATTGCCGTGATCTTCGCGGGATCAACCTTCCCCAGCGCAAGGAGATTACGTGTCAGAATGCCCCACTCATCTACTGTTTGCTCATTCAAAGTGGTCAGCCGCCAGTGCGCCAGCAACTTTTTGCTTTCAAACACTCCCAGCACGGTGTTGGTATTGCCGACGTCAATGGCCAGAAGCATACTCACTCAGCAGACCCTCTCCAAAAAGCTCTTTTTGCGCGATCCACTGCCGGTGCATTTACGGATGCAAAGCCGTCGCCGGCAGCGCCGTTCACTCCGGACGGACCTGTCCGCTCAATATTTTCTCCGTTCGTCCGTCATCGCGTTTTAGGAGCAAAACGCCTTCCGGCGTGAGTCCCGCCGTCACACCGGAAACGACTCTCGATCCGTCGGTCACATTCACGCGTTTTCCCCGGGCGTAGCTGGAAATTTCACAGAACCGTTGGACAACAATGGCTGCCCCTTGCTCCTGAAACCGATTGTAGTGATACTCCAGCCGCTTCAGAACGGAAATTAGCAGCCCCAGCCGTGAGAAGCCATGTCCTGTTTCCAGCCTCAGGGAAGTGGCCTCGGCGGCCAAACCAGCGGGGATTTGTAGATGGTTGACATTGATTCCCAGACCCAACAAAACGTGCCTGATTTTTTCCGGTTCGGCGGTCATCTCCACCAGAATGCCCGCACACTTTTTCCCGTTCACCAAAACATCATTAGGCCAGCGCAAGTCCATCGGAAGGCTAGATACCTCTACCAGCGCCTCGGCCAGGGCCACCCCGGCCCAAAGCGTTAAGATAGGCGCCTCCGCCGGCGAAAGCGAAGGACGGAGGATGAGCGTGAAGTAGATTCCAGCAGATCGTTCGGAGAACCAGCTTCGCCCGAACCGCCCCCTCCCGGCGGTTTGTTCCTCGGCGACCACCAGGGTGCCGTGCGGGTTGCCTGCCAACGCCAGCCGCGCGGCCTCGTTCATGGTGGAATCCAGCTTGTAATGATGATGGATGCGACATCCAAACCGTCCAGGGTGAAGCCTGTACCGCACTGCCTGTGGGGTGAGAATGTCCGGCACCTTCGCGAGTTGATAGCCGCTGCCCGGCAATCCCTTCACCTCCACTCCCATGCGGCGTAACTGTTCGATCCAACCCCACAGAGTGGACTGCGGAATGCGCAACTCGGCGGCAATCCGCGTCCCGCTCACGACCACCGTGGCGTTTGCAACCAGCAGGTCAATGAGCCGGTCCAGCCGCCGGTCCAATTTCGGCTCCGGCATGGTGATCCATTCAGGCCGTTAAATCAGGTTTTGCAAAGTTTCGGAGACCTTCGAGCGCCGAACGGTTAACTCGCTATGACGTTGCCTCATGGATTCGACGACTTTCGCAGGAGCTTTCGAAAGGAACTGTTCGTTCTTTAATTGCCCGTTCAGGGCATTCAGGTCGCGTTGTAGTTTTTGCTCCTCTCTCAGCAACCGTTCTCGCTCGGCCTCGATGTCAACGGCGTCCTTCAATGCAATCTTCAAGGCAAACTCCGGCAGCGACCGCACTGCCCCGCCCTCGGACGTCAGCGGATCATCCACGAGATTCAGCGCAGAGAGGTTTGCCAGCCGTTCAATCGCCTGCTTATATTCTCCGCTCAAACGGCTGACATTTCCATTGGCAGCATGCAACGCCACGGGGATTTTTCGACGCGCATCGACGCGCATCTCCGCGCGCATGTTCCGGATATTGCCAATGATCTCCTGTAGGAGATTCATTTCCTTTTCAGCGACTTCGGCAGCCTCATTCACCAAAGTCGGATCATGCTGCGGGAAGGGGGCGAGCGCAATGGAAGTCTGCCGCGGACCCAGGCGTTGCCACAGCTCCTCGGTGAGGAACGGCATCATGGGATGGAGCAGCCGCAACGATACGTCGAAGGCGCGACACAGATTCTGCCAGGCGAGCGGGAGCGGTCCCTGGACCGGCGCAAAGCTCAGTTTCTTAAGCTCCAAGTACCAGTCGCAAAACTCATGCCAAAAGAAATGATAGATGACGTGCGCAGCCTCATGAAAACGAAAAGCCTCCCAGGCAGTCCCGATTTCCCCGGCGATGCGATTCAGGCGAGAAAATATCCAGCGGTCTTCGAGCGACATTTGTCCGCCGGCATCGGCCAGAGGACGGCAGATGCCGTCCTCTGGGGGTGTCCACGGCTCCGCACCCGATTTTTCCAGACTCATAAATAAAAACCGGGCTGCATTCCAGATTTTGTTGGCAAAGGCGCGATAGCTGGCCATGCGGTCTTCCGACAACGCAACGTCGGTGCCTGGAGCCGCCATAATGGCCAGCGTAAAACGTACCGCGTCGGTGCCATATTTCTCCGTGACCTCCAGCGGATCGACTACGTTGCCCCGGGTCTTGCTCATCTTTTGTCTTTCCGCGTCTCGCACCAGGGAGTGAATATAGACCGTGCGGAAGGGCACCTCACCCATGAACTCCACGCCCATTATCATCATCCGGGCCACCCAAAAGAATAAGATATCGAAGCCCGTAATCATTAGCGAGGTTGGGTAGAAAGCCTCCAGGTCCCTGGTACGTTCCGGCCAGCCGAGCGTGGAAAATGGCCATAGGGCGGAGCTAAACCATGTGTCGAGCACGTCGTTATCCTGCTCCAGCCTGTCACCTTTGCAATGGGGGCATCTGCTGGGCTCTTCCCGCGTCACAATGACCCGGCTGCAACCCTCACAATACCAGGCTGGGATGCGGTGGCCCCACCAGAGCTGCCGCGAGATGCACCAGTCGTGAATGTTATGCATCCAATCGAAATAAATCTTGGTCCAGTTGTCGGGAACAAACCGGGTGCGCCCATCCTCCACGGCGCGGATGGCATGCTCGGCCAAAGGCTTCACCTTCACGAACCACTGCGTTGAGAGTCGCGGCTCGACAATCGTCTTGCAGCGCTGGCAACGGCCCAGGGCATGGGTATGAGGCTCTATCTTCTCGAGCAGTCCCTGTTCTTGGAGGTCAGCAAGAACACGGCGGCGCGCCTCAAAGCGGTCCAGACCCGTGTAAACGCCGGCATTCGCATTCATTTTGCCGCTCTCGTCCATCACATCAATCTGCGGCAGATTGTTGCGCAGCCCTGCCTGGAAGTCGTTGGTGTCATGCGCCGGAGTTACCTTTACCACGCCGGTGCCGAAGGCCGGGTCGGCCAATTCATCAGTAATAAAAGGGATGTCCCGGTTCATCAGCGGCAGTCGCGCCATGCGACCATGAAACTTTCGGTAGCGTTTATCTCCGGGATTCACCGCCACCGCCGTGTCTCCCAGCATCGTTTCCGGGCGCGTGGTCGCCACCACTACCCATTCCTTGCTACCTGCGTCTCCGGCACCCACCACCGGATAGCGGATGTGAAACAGATTGCCCAGGTGCTCGTCGTGGACCACCTCCAGGTCAGAGATGGCCGTCTGGCAGCGAGGGCACCAGTTTACGATATAGTTGCCGCGATAGATCAGGTCCTTCTCGTAGAGGCGCACAAAGACTTCACGCACGGCGCTGGAAAGGCCCGGGTCGAGCGTAAAGCGCTCACGCGACCAGTCGCAAGACGTCCCCAGGCGGACCATTTGCTTTTTGATGGTGTCGCCGCTCTGCGCTTTCCACTCCCATACTTTTTTCTCGAATGCCTCCCGGCCTAGCTTGCGGCGGTCGAGCCCTTGTTCGATTAGATGCCGCTCCACCACCATCTGCGTAGCGATGCCGGCGTGGTCTGTGCCGGGCAGCCACAGAGTATTCATTCCCTGCATCCGCTTCCACCGAATGAGAATGTCGATTTCAGTATGCTCCAGCATGTGCCCCATGTGGAGCGACCCGGTAACGTTCGGGGGCGGAATCACTAGGGAAAACATGGGCTGGTCGGAGTCCGCGGCAGCCTGAAACAGGCGCTTCTCGACCCATTCCCGCGCCCACTTGGGCTCAATCTCTGATGGGTTGTAAACTTTGGGTATCTCTGCCATATCGCGATTTGACTATACCTTCCGAAGCCCGCAGGCGTCAATTATGCGGCCGAGGATTTCAAGTCTCAGGCCCAGACGATTGCTGAGGGGTGGTTTGACTTACACGAACAGATGCCGGCTATCCGCGACCTCGTGGGGAAGAACACGCACGACATCGAGATGATGAAAGTGGAATTGGAAGCCATCAAATTGGAAACGAAGATCATGAGGTCAGAGCTTTCTATCATCCGGCGCGATTCGAAAGAAAAAGTAGAGCGCGACAACTCGCGGTTTTCACAGAGCAAGTCGCAAAACTGGAAAAGCGGTTTCGACCATAATCGCTTCCTCTCCACAATTGCGGAATTTTCGGTATTTTCTCGATGGACTACCAGACAGTTACGCTCCACACTTGACAATGGGTTTGCCTTTAAGGAAGAGACACGGGCACGAATGCCGTAGCAGGTGAGGAAGGAAAAAGTATTTTGTGGCGAAACGAAGCCACCGCTTTGTAAAAATAAATGGCTTAATTGCGTGCCGCAGGCAAACCGGACCCAAAAATTGCGCGTATTGCTCTCCCCAACGGCGTCCCAAAGGCTCTTTCTGCCGAAGCCTTGGCCCTTCCGACTGAAAAGCGGGACAATTCAAGACTCCAGATTGCACCGATCCGATTTACCCCACTGAACCAGGCAGTGAAACATTCCGATTTATTTAGCTATACGGAGCAACCTTACTGTGCTAGATTAACGCGACTTAATTTAGCGACTCTATGTCTGGAGGTTTGGCGGACTTATGAAAATCCGGTTTGTGAATCCCCACAACGGCTCGAACATGTATGCGGCACCGCAGTTCTTCCGGTATGCCTCGAAGATATCCGACAGCATGAATTTCCGTGCGAAAGGGGCGCTCTTTCCCCCGCTGAACCTCGCAACTCTGGCTGCGCTCACACCGCCCGAGCATGAAGTGGTGATTGACGACGGCTGCCTGGAGCCGCTGGATGGAAGCAAACCGGCTGACTTGGTAGCCATCACCGCGATGACTGCCCAGGCTCCAGCAGCCTATGCGCTTGCCGACAAGTACCGTGCCCAGGGCATACCGGTGGTAATCGGCGGAATTCACCCGTCGATGCTGCCGGATGAAGCGGGCGAGCACGCCGACACGGTGATGCTGGGAGAAGCCGACCGCCTGTGGCCCGATATGGTCCAGGATTTCGCTAACGGGAAGATGAAGTCGCGCTATCACGATCCGGAACCCGTCGATCTGGCTAAAATCGTTCCTCCCCGCAGGGATTTGTTTAACCCGAAGGGCTACGTGGTGGTGAACTCCGCGCAAACCACCCGGGGATGCCCGTTCAATTGCAATTTCTGCTCAGTCACCACCATGTCAGGCATCCAATACCGATTTCGGCCCGTGGAGAAGGTGGTGGAAGAGGTTCGCTCGATGGGCTCCCGCTTTATTTATTTTGTGGACGACAATATCATCGGGGTTCCCAGGCGGGCCAAGGAGTTGTTCAAAGCATTTGTGCCGCTGAAGCTGAATTGGGCATCCCAGGTCACCATCAATTTCGCCCGCGACCAGGAGTTGATGAAGTTAGCCAAGGAGAGCGGTTGCCACGGGGTGTTCATTGGCTTTGAGACTTTTTCCAACAAGAGCATCCGAGACGCCGGCAAGGGTGTCAACCGGCCCGACGAATACTTGCGAGATATTGCCCGCATCCACAAGGCAGGCATTAAGATCTGGGGGTCGTTTATCTTTGGCTTTGACAACGATGGCTTGGATGTGTTTCGGGAAACCCTCGATTTCATCGAGAAATCCAAGATGGAGTACGCGCAGTTCTCGTTGCTGACGCCGCTGCCCGGCACCGCCCTGTACCGACAGTTTGAGGAAGAACAACGGATCAATCTGTGGGATTGGTCGAAATACGACCTCGGTACGATAGTTTTTAATCATCCCCTGCTCAGCGCCGAGCGGTTGCATTTTGAAAAGAACCACGCCTGGCGGCGGTTTTACTCTTTCCGCTCGATCTTCAAGCGCCTGGGCATGCCGAAGACCCGGGGTGACCTCATCCTCTGGATTACCAACCTGGCCGTGAACGGTGCTCTCAATTTCCGCTGGGGTAAAGATTATTGGACCTGGAAGGGGGCCTCCCCCGCTATGGCGCCAGCGCCGATTCCCACCGCTCCTCAACATCCAATAAAAATAGGTGAGGCGGACCGGCTGGTGAAACTTGCGCGGCAGGCCCGTTGAGTCCGGTCCAAAAACCAATTCACAAGTACGGGCGCAGCAAGGAGTTGCCCGCCGACTCCACACTTCTTCCGAGAAGCTCTTTTTTCGGGATATCCCTCGGTTTTGCTTGTTGTCAGGCCCAGTAGGTCCGGTCCAAGGACCTGTATTGGACGGCTTCGGCAACGTGCTTCGATACAATTTCCGGAGCGCCTTCTAGATCGGCGATGGTGCGGGCTACTTTGAGGATGCGGTCGTGCGCCCGGGCGGTCAACCCCATCCGCTGCATAGCGTTTTCCAGCAACTTCTCGGAGGCTTCATCCAACCGGCAATACTTGCGAATCAGGCGCGGTGTCATCTGGGAGTTCGAGTAAACCTTCGTGCCGGTAAAGCGCTCCTGCTGGTATCGCCGAGCAGGCTCGACCCGCGTGCGAATCTCCGCCGAACTTTCCGCCGAATTACCGGAGCGCAGCTCCCGGTATTTCACCGCAGGAACGTCGATGTGGATATCAATGCGGTCCAGCAGCGGCCCGGAAATCTTGGAAATATATCGCTGGATCAGAGGCGGAGTACAGATACATTCGTGCGAAGGATCGTTAAAGTATCCGCACGGACAGGGATTCATGGCCGCCGCCAGCATAAAGGTTGACGGGAAGCAGAGTGACATGGAGGCTCGTGCGATCGTCACGTTCCCGTCTTCGAGCGGCTGGCGCATCACCTCCAAAACATTCCGGGGAAACTCCGGAAGTTCATCCAGGAACAGCACGCCATTGTGAGCCAGGCTCACCTCCCCGGGGCGCGGAATCACACCGCCTCCAATCAAACCGGCATCGGAGATAGTATGGTGCGGCGAGCGGAAAGGCCGACAGTTAATTAACCCCTGTGCCGGGTCGAGCAAGCCAGCTACGCTGTGCACCTTGGTGGTTTGGATCGCTTCTTCAAAGGTCAATTGCGGCAGGATCGTGGCCAAGCGCTTGGCCAACATGGTCTTGCCCGAACCAGGCGGACCGATCATAAGGATGTTGTGGGCTCCTGCAGCTGCCACCTCCAGCGCCCGTTTCGCCGAGGGTTGCCCGCGCACATCGTGGTAATCCACGCTGGAACCGGTTTCCTGCTTCAGCAGCGCCTGAGAATCCAGCCTCATCGGAGCAAAGTGGGCCGGCGACCGGAGCAGATCCACGGCTTCCAGCAATGTCTTCAGAGCAAAAACGTTGACCCCCTCGACGGTAGCGGCCTCGCGCCCGTTAGCCACAGGCACCACCAAGTTAGGAATACCTATCTCCCTCGCCTTCACTGCCACAGAAAGAATCCCCTTCACGGGTCGTAAAAGGCCGTCCAGCGAGAGTTCACCCAGAAAAAGGTAGTCAGCGAGACGTTCGGCTTCAAGCTCCTGCATGCTGGCAAGCAGGCCTAGTGCAATCGGGAGGTCAAACCCGGAGCCCTCCTTCTTCATGTCCGCTGGGGCCAAGTTTACGGTGATGTTTTGCGCCGGGAAGGTGTAGCCGGAGTTGCGGAGGGCGGAGCGAACGCGGTCGCGACTCTCCCTGACTGCTGCGTCCGGGAGTCCCACCGTTGTGAAGTGCCAGTCGTTTTGGGAGGGACTTAGGTCTACTTCCACCTCCACGAGGCGGGCATCAATCCCATAGACGGTCGCGCTCAGGGTCCTAAACATGGCTTTTTCAATGCGGCACAGTCGGGAACTGCGCATTATGGCATTGCCCCGGCCAGCGTGCAAGCGGCTGTTGCGTGTCTTTCTAACTTCCAAATCCAATTTTTAAGGACCTGCTACGTTTTCGTACCCGATTTTGAGCAGGTTGCGGCAGTCCAGGCAAATTAAGACTTCGCCGCCGGAAATTTGATAGACGCTGATACCCTGGCATTTGACGCAAGGGACCGTGGGAGAACAAGCGTCACGGTCCGGCGGGAGGCAGTCATCTTCCAGATTCGGCGGGGCCGGGCCTGGCAGGGGAGATGTCAAAAGCTCAAAACTGCTTTGGCAGTCACCGCAAACGTGGTTGAAACAACAGGCGGGTACGCAGGAATAAATAACGTCGGCCGATTGACAACGTGGACAGCGAGCTTGAAGCGTAGTGAGGGACATGAATGCTCCTGGTGAGTCTGACCAGAAAATCATACGCCATCAGTATGAAAAAAGCAGGACTTGTTGCGGACATCAGAAACATTCCATTATTTTTTCAAACACCCAGCATTTCCATAAATGGTGGAGCGGCTGCCAATTCTTGCTACATGATCCTCACCCTCAAAAATCGGCGGGAAGCTGCTATAATTATTTCCGGATGTCATATTTACATGCCACCACAGGAGTCGCACAGCACCGGGAAGATGCTCCGGCCCCGAAAGTCTCTGTCATCATCCCCACCCTGTCGCGGGGCGACCTGCTGCGGAACTGCCTGGAATCTGTAAAGCAGCAGACCTTCCACGATTTCGAAACGGTCCTCATCTCAAACGGAGCCGGAGATTGGGCAATCAAACTGGCCGAAGAGTTTGGCTGCATCCTGGTGGCTTTCCCGAAGAACAGAGGCTTTGCGGCGGCAGTGAACGCGGGCATCGCGCTCAGCCGGTCTCCCTATGTCGCGCTCCTAAACGATGATGTGCGCCTGGAAAACAACTGGCTGGAGCTGACCTTCGCTCTTCTGGAAACACGCACGGATGTATCCTTCTGCTGCGGAAAAATCTACCAATCCGACGGAGTCTTGCTGGACAATGCAGGGGATGCGCTGTCGATGGGTGGCTCCGCCTGGCGGCTCGGCTTTGGACGAAAAGACTCGGCATCGTTTGCCGTTCCCCGGCAAGTTTTTGCAGCTCCGGCGACTGCCGTGCTCTTCCGGCGAAGCGTGTTTGAACAGGTCGGCGGGTTGGACGAAGATTTCTTTGCCTACCTGGAGGATATTGACTTTTCTCTTCGTGCTGGACGGTTCGGTAATAGAGGGCTTTATTTGCCGCAGGCGATCTGCCGTCATCACGGTGGCGCATCGCTCGGAAAGCCCGACTTTCCGGCAGTGTTTCGTCTCCTGACCCAAAACCAATTGATGATCCTGGCTAAACACTATCCATGGCGGCTATTGCTTCGCTGGGGTCCTCGCATTGCCTGGTCCCAACTGCTTTGGGCAGCGATGGCGATCCGCAAAAACAGGACCGGCTCTTATCTGTCCGGGGTAGCGCATTTCCTTTGGCGCTTCCGGAGAACGATCCGGAAACGCACTGCATGGCGATTGGATGAACTGAAAGAATTTGTTACTTTGCTGAGGGAATCAGAACGGGACATCTACGAAGATACTACGGCAGCGGACCGGGACGGGCAGGACATGTTCTGGAAGATGTATTTTTCCCTTTTTCCCCCGTCACAGGGCACTAGTCCTCTGTAAGCTCAGACTTGGCCGTCTGCCTGGTTGAGAAATGGACTGCCTGTTGCTGTGTAGCGCGAAACTAGCCGATATGGAAGGAAGCAACTCCGGCTGCAGGACAGTTGGCCGGCTCCGAACCATGATTTCGGTCATCATAGTCACGCATAATTCCGAAGGCCAAATTGGCCGCTGTTTAAAGTCTCTGGAAAACTCCGGAGCGGAGATCGTGGTGATCGATAATGCCTCAACGGATGGGACGGTGGACTTGGTCCGCCAATTTTCTTCCTCAGTAAAATTATTTCAATCTGCCCGCAACATAGGTTTTGCGGCGGCATCCAATCTGGGAGCCCGCAAGAGCAGCGGCAGCGCACTTCTTTTCCTGAATCCGGACTGTATCAGCCTGGGCCCTCTGGGCCGCCTGGAAGAACCGCTCCGAAACTCGGAACAGATCGTCGCTGTAGCGGGCCGGCTCATCGATGTGCAGGGCCGAACACAAACCGGGTTCAACGTGCGCCGCCTGCCGGCCCCTGCTTCTTTGATATTTGAACTTTTATTACTGAACCGGCTGTTCCCGAACAACCCCGTGAACAGGAGGTATCGCTGCCTGGACCTGGACCCCGGGCAGCCTGCGGAAGTGGAGCAGCCTGCAGGAGCCTGCCTGCTGGTGCGCCGAAACAGTTTTGAGACCTGCGGTCTTTTCGATGAGGCCTTCTTTCCCTTGTGGTTTGAAGATGTGGATCTGTGCCTGAGACTGCGCCAGCAAGGAGGGAAAATCCTGTACTGGCCGAAAGCAGCATTCCAGCACGCCGGCGGGCATGCAGTGGAATCTTTGAATTTTTTGGAAAGACAGATTTACTGGTACCGCAATTTGCTTTATTATGTAAGGAAGCATTTCCCTTGGAGGATGGCATTAGCCATCCGGGCAACCTTAGTGTGGGGTATGGGTCTGCGGCTTCTGGCAACTTTATTGGGTACTGAGCCAACCTCGCAAGCTCTGGCTACCACTCGCAGGGAAAGGGCCTTTGCCTATTTTCAGGCGGCGAGACTCTCCTTTTCCGCGCGGAATCCAGTGGGTGCCTGCTGCCATTCCGGCGTCGCGTCCACGAAACACAAATCGCGGGAAGCCATTTCCCGCCTCGATTCGGATAAGAAAAGATGCGCGTAGAGAGAAACACTGTATCCGTAACCGTGGTGACGCATAACAGCGAACCTTTCATCGCTCGCTGCCTGGACTCCGTGCTGGCGCAGAATTGGGGGCCGCTGGAAATAATCGTGGTGGATAACGCCAGCCAGGACCGCACGGCCTCGATTCTAGCCGATTATAAACAGCACCTGCAGATCATCTACAACCGCGAGAACCGAGGGTTCTCTGCCGCCCAAAACCAAGCCATTTGTAAGGCAAGCGGCGAATGGATCCTGACGCTCAACCCGGATGTGGTGCTGGATTCCAACTTTGTGTCCCATCTGGTGCAGGCAGGCAACCGCAACCGGGACATTGGAACAGTGTGCGGCAAGCTTTTGAGCGTTTCCCCCAACTTTGAGACCTCTCCGGAACGCCGGCTCGATTCAGCTGGAATCTACTTCACTCCCACGTTCCGTCATTTTGACCGGGGAATGAATTTGCCGGATGGCGACGAATACAATGGCGCTGCCTTTGTCTTTGGAGCGACGGCCGCGGCAGCCCTCTATCGGAACCGCATGATTCAGGATATCTCCGTGGCGGGAGAGTTTTTTGACGAAGATTTCTTCCTCTACCGGGAGGATGCCGACGTTTCCTGGCGCGCTCAACTCCAGGGATGGCAGTGCCTGTACCTTCCCGAGGCAGTCGGCTATCATGTGCGCAGGGTTTTTCCCGGACGCCGCCAGGAGATTCCAGAAGAGATCAACCGCCACTGCGTTAAGAACCGCTTCCTGATGAGGATTAAGAATGCCACGCTCCGGCTGTATTTGCGCAATTTTTTGCCGGCTACAGCCCGGGATATCGGTATTTTGGCATACTGCCTGCTGGCAGAGAGAAAATCTCTGGGAGCGTTTTCCTTTGTTTTACGCAACTGGCGTCGTACTCTCCTCAAACGCCGCATCATCCAGCAGCGCCGTCGTGTCTCAGACGCCTATTTGCAAAATTGGTTCCGATTTTGGCCTGTCACTGCCCCGGTGGAAGCCTCTTTCTTCCAAGAGTTGCAAACACAGGAATTCCCGAATCCGACCTCTCGCTCGTCTTTGCCCCTGCCTGCAGCCGGAACTCAGCCTAGTCATCTTCCTCAACTCGAATCATGAAGATCGCCATACTGGGCACCCGGGGCATCCCGGCAAATTACGGTGGTTTTGAAACCTTCGCCGAAGAACTCTCCTGCCGCTTGGTCCAAAACGGACACGACGTGGTCGTTTACGGACGCACTAATAACATCCGTTACACAGGCAGCCTTTACAAAGGGGTTCGGCTGGTCCTGTTGCCGACCATCCCTCACAAGTATTTGGACACCCTCGCTCACACTTTCCTGTCGGTCTGGCATGTGCTTTTTCGGGACGTGAATGTAGTTTTGATTTGCAACTCCGCTAACAGCATTCTTTCTTTTGTTCCGCGACTGACCGGGAAAAAAACAGTTGTCAACGTGGATGGGCTGGAGCGCAAACGTGCAAAATGGAGCTTCTTAGCAAAAAACTACTACCTGCTTTCCGAGTGGCTTTCGACCTTTCTTCCGAACGCCATGGTAACTGACGCCAGAGCGATCGCCCAATACTACCTCCGACGCTACGGCAAGCAGTCTTATTTCATCCCCTATGGCGCAGACGACAGATGCCTTTCCAGTAAGGCCGCGCTGGAGCGCATCGGAGTGGAGCCGGAGGGCTATTTTCTTTACGTCACCCGGTTAGAGCCGGAAAACAATCCACTCTTGGTCGCCAGAGCTTTTGAGCAGGTACATACCGACAAGAAACTGATTATCGTGGGGGATGCCCCTTATGCCCGTGACTACATTGCGGAGCTGAAATCCACCTCTGATCCCCGGATCGTGTTCCCCGGCGCGATTTACGGAACAGGATACCGGGAGTTGCTATCCCATGCGTTTTGTTATATCCATGCCACCGAGGTGGGAGGAACCCATCCGGCCTTGATTGAAGCCATGGGATGCGGCCGTTGCGTTCTGTATCTCGACACCGTGGAAAACCGCGAAGTCGCTGGCGACACCGCTCTGGCCTTCCAAAAATCTCCGCAGGACCTCGCCGAGAAGATTCATGCGGTACTCGGAAATCCTGGCCTGAGGAAAGAGTGCCAAACTCGTGCCCAGAAACGGGTTAGGGAGTGTTATCGGTGGGATCAAGTGACATTGGAATACGAGCGTCTCTTTCGAGAGCTAATGGGGCAGACCACCTCTCGCCAACTTACGGCGAACATGTAAAGGCCGGAGTTAGCCAAGCCTCGTTGCCGGCCCACTCTACCTTGTCCCAGTCCCGCCAGCGTAAGCGGGATTTATCGTATGCCTGCGGTGACCCAGCAGAAACTTGCCTCTCCAGAAACGGATTGCCATGAAACCTTCCCGGCAAAAAATTCTGGCAGTTTTCGGCACTCGCCCGGAAGCCATCAAGCTGGCTCCGTTAATCCGCGAACTCCAATCGGATCCCGTCCGTTTCCGGACTTCCGTCTGCGTCACCACGCAGCATCGCAGCATGCTCAATCAAGTGCTTACTACTTTCGAGATTACTCCTGATTACGACCTCCATGTGATGCAGGACGGACAGGATCTGTTTCAGGTGACAACCCGTTGTCTAGAACGGCTGCGTCCGGTTCTCGAACAGGAGCGCCCCGACTGGGTATTGGTACAAGGCGACACCACTACAACATTCGTAGCTGCGCTTGCGGCCTGCTATATGAGGATTCGGATCGGTCACGTGGAAGCCGGTTTACGCACGGGAGACAAATCGCAACCCTTCCCCGAAGAGATGAACCGGCGGTTGACTTCGCATCTGGGCAATCTCCATTTTGCTCTAAACAGCCGATCCAAGCAAAACCTGCTTCGCGAGGGAATCCCCGAGCAGAGCATCCACGTCACCGGAAATACAGGCACTGACGCGCTTTTCTACTTGCGCGAACGGTCCGCAAGCGTCTTTCCCTCCATTCCGGGCCTCCAGAATTGGCGTGTTGTTAGCAAGTTAAAATGTCCGGTATATGTAGCAAGTGAAATGTCCGCTTTCATGATTCTACCGAAAGTGATTTGGCGCTGACCGAAGGAGCCCGTAGGGCGACGGAGGTGAGCGCCAAATGGTGTTGTCGGGAAGCCACAGGGCTCCGCCGCCGACCGCCGCACCGGATCGCCACCCCCTCGGAGGAGTAGCGGCCCACCGTGTGCGGCCCATAGCCAATGCTTAACGTCCCATCCAGGTGTTCATAGACGGTCACCCGGCAGCCCGCCAGAGTCCCGCGCCAAGGAGTTTTCTCGATCTGGAGGAGGCGGTTCTCCAGACTGACCGTATTGTCCCGATTCACTATCCGCTGGTGCTGGATCGAGAAGATTCGCTCTAACTCCCGCCTGGCTGACGGCAAAAAGGCGCTGCCTGGTTGGGTGGCCGGCACGGCAAAGCGCCGGTTGAACTCCCCGATATAGCCCTCCCGCAGGAACCGATTCGCTGCCTCTAGCGTGATGATTCCCCGCAGGCGCAGTTCCTGCGGCAGCCGCCCTTGCCAGGTCCCGAAGTTCCGCTCGCTGCGTCCCCGCGCCTGCGGCGAATAGGCCGGAATCATCTGAATGCCCAGCTCCCGCAGGGCGCGGCCCACCTGGGTCAGCCGTTGCCGATCCACCGGCTCGCCCGCCTTCCGGGTCAGGAAGAAATGACTGGCCCGGTCGCTATAAAGGGCGCAAAAGATCCCCTGCTGCTCGACCACCTCCCGCAGGGCAGCCAGCACCGTCCGCGTCGATTCCTGCTCTACCAGTTGCGCATAGTAAATCTCGCTGCTGGCATCATCCAGGACCACCAGCAGGTCATACCAGCGATCATCGACAAACCACCGATGCTGGCTCCCATCCAGATGCAGCAGCATTCCCGGCAACGGCCGCCGGGGCCGCCTCTGGCGGTGCAGGCCCCGCTTCCGCCTCCTGTTCACTAGCCCCGCCCCTTGCAATGCCAGCTTCACCCAGGTGTAGCTCAGCCGGAGGCCGTGCTCTTCCCGCAGCTTTTCGTGAAAGTGCCGCACGTTGAAGTCAAAGTACTTCTCCTGATACAGCCCCAACACCTTCTCCACCGTCCCCAGGGGTACCCGCCGCGGACTCGGCTTTCCCCGCCGCCGGTCAAACAGCCCGTCGTAGCCGTACTGCTCGTACCGGCTGCGCCACCGCCTCATCTGCCGGTCGCTGATCCCGATGATCTCGGCTGCCTGCCACCAGTTGATCCGCTTCCCTATCGCTCGCAAAATTACTTCTTGTATCTTCATCGCCCGCTCCATCGCAGCTTCCGAGTAGAACTTCATGCCACCTCCTGGCAAAAAGCCCTACCCTACGCCGCTCAAAGCGGACATTTCACATGTTAATTAGACCGGACATATCATGTGCTAACGACAGCCTCCAGAATTGGCGAGGAGAGAAGCCGCTGGTTTTGGTAACATGCCACCGGCGCGAAAGCTTCGGGGAAGGATTCAAGCGCGTCTGCCAGGCATTGCGGCAGATTGCTCTTCGAGGCGACGTGGATCTGATCTATCCTGTACACCTGAATCCAAACGTCCAACAGCCAGTCAAGAGCATTTTGGGAGACCTGCCCAATGTCTTCCTGATCGATCCCCTCGACTATGACCTGCCCCCGGTTGTTGGTCCACTTTTTATGTTAGTCCATAAGCCGTTGCAGCCGGGTGGAGCGGAGCGGAACCCGGCCGTAACGGCAGGATCGCTTCCGGGGCTGGCGGCCGGTAGCCTAACGCGCTGTGCGGGCGAACTTTGTTATACTCCCGCCGCCATCCCTCAATCAACACCTTCGCTTCCTGCAAGGTGTAGAAGATCTCCCCATTGAGAAACTCGTCTCGAAACTTCCCGTTCAACGATTCTACATACCCGTTTTCCCATGGGCTCCCCGGCTCGATGAACAAGGTCTTTACCCCTACCCGCTCCAGCCAGTTCCGAACCAACCGTGCTGTGAACTCGGACCCGTTATCCGAGCGAATGTAATCGGGAACTCCTCGCTCCACAAACAAGGCTGCCAGCCGTTCCAAGACACTCATCGAATCAGCTCGCCGTTCTACGTCGATTGCCAAACATTCTCGCGTGTACTCATCCACCACCGTCAACATCTTCAGGGGACGACCATCCTGGGTTCGATCTGCCACAAAATCGTACGCCCAGACATGATCCCGCCAGCACGGTCTTAACCGAAGACACGACCCATCGTTCAACCACAGGCGGCTTTTCCGGGGTTGTTTCTTCGGCACTTTCAGTCCCTCCTGCCTCCAGATTCTCTCCACCCGCTTATGGTTCACCCTCCACCCCTCCCGTCGCAACAGCGCCGTGATTCGCCGGTAGCCGTATCGACCGTACTCGCCGGCTAACTGCAGCGTCCGGGTCACCAGTCGCGGTTCATCCTGTGGTGTCAAGGTTCGATGCCGCTGGGTGGATCGGTACTGCCTCAGCACTCGACACGCCCGCCGCTCCGACACTCCCAAGGTCTGACAGACACGCTCCACTGCCTGCCTCCGTCGGCACGGGCTTAGAAGTTTCCCGAGGATGCCTCCTTCAGAATCGCAAGGTCCAACGCCTGATCCGCTACCAACTTCTTCAGTCGGCCATTCTCCCGTTCCAGTTCCTTCAAACGCCTCACCTGATCAACCCGCAAGCTCCCATACTCCTTCCGCCATCGATAATATGTCTGCTCCGTGATTCCCAACTTCCGACAGACCACTCCCGTTGTCTGGCCCTTAGCCAGTTCCACTTCTGCCTCTCGTAGATGTCGGATGATCTGTTCGACCGTATACCGCTTCTTAGCCATCCTTCCCCCTTTTTCAAGTCCAGTTGAAACCCTTTACTCTAACTTATCAACTGGACCGTTTTTGGGGGGGCAGGTCAACTACGTTCCCTTTGTCGCTCTGATGGACCGCGCGCTTCTGATTCTGACCGATTCCGGCGGTATCCAGGAGGAAGCCCCCTCACTCGGCAAGCCCGTGCTGGTGATGCGGGAAGTCACCGAGCGCCCGGAGACAGTAGAAGCAGGCACGGCGAAACTGGTGGGAACCGACCAGGAAAAGATCGTCGCGGAAACAGTCCGGTTACTGGAGGACCGCTCCGAGTATGCCCGCATGAGCCGGATATACAATCCCTATGGGGATGGTCAGGCCAGCGGACGGATTGTCCGCATTCTGGCCTCGCAGGCGACTTAGAACTGGCGATGCTTTATCGGATCGGATTAGACAGTGGATTCAACCAGCCCTGGCGGACCGCATTATAAGTACAGCCCACCATTCACGTTCAAGACATGCCCGGTGATATAGCTGGCTTCGTCAGAGGCAAGAAACTTTACGGCGTGGGCTACATCGAGAGCTTGTCCCAGCTTGCCCAGTGGGATTCGGGAAAGCAATTTATCACGCACCCCCGGATTAATCGCGTCCGTCATGGAAGTTTCGATAAAGCCGGGAGCCACGGCATTGACGGTAATATGGCGGGAAGCCACCTCCTGCGCCACCGCCCGCGTCAAGCCCAACAGTCCTGCCTTGGAAGCTACATAGTTGGCTTGTCCTGCGTTCCCCATTTGCGCAACGACGGAGGAGACGTTAATGATTCTCCCCTGGCGGCGGCGCAGCATGCCCGGCAGGACCTGCTGGATGCAATGGTATGCCGCGGTGAGGTTGGTTTCGATCACTTCATCCCAGTCACGCCGCTTCATCCGCATCACCAGCCCATCGCGGGCAATGCCTGCATTGTTTACCAGAATGTCGATCTTGCCGAATTGTTCAAACGCTTTCCGAAATGCCTCTTTGATTTCCTCTTCCCGGGCAACATCCAGAGCAAGCGGCAGTGCCGGGACCGTTCCGCTTCCTTTATTGATTTCGTCGGCTACCTTCTGCAGGTTTTCGAGATTCCGGCTGGCAACGACAACACGCGCGCCCGCTTCTGCCAAAACCAAGGCGCAGGCCCGCCCGATGCCTTGTGAGGCTCCCGTTACGAAAGCAATTTTGTCATCCCAGGACATTCGATATCCGCACCCGTTAGAAGGCAGCAACCGGGACAAGCAAGATTAACCGGGCACACTAACCCTGGCTGATGAAAGCAAGGGTTTTGTCTAAACTTTTCTTATCTTCCACGTTTGCTGCCGGAACCTTCCGGTCCATCTGGCGCAGCATTCCCGTTAGTACCCGTCCTGGACCCACCTCGACAAATTGCTCTGTTCCCAGTGAAAGCAACTGGCGGACGCTCTCCTCCCAAAGGACTGGAGAGGGAATTTGGTCGATCAGGCCCTGGCGGGCTTGCCGCCCGGTTCGCACTTCTTCGGCACGCACATTGTTTACTAACGGAAAAGCCAGATCGGCAAAGGGCAAAGACTCCAATTCCGGGGCTAGCTTCTGCTGGGCTGGCTGCATCAGCGAACAATGGAACGGCGCACTCACCGGAAGCAAGATTGCCCTCTTAGCTCCAGACGCCAGGGCTCTCTCCATGACGCGCTGGATTGCTCCGGCATTGCCCGCAACGACAATTTGGCCGGGTGTATTGAAATTGGCTGGCGACGCCACCTCCCCATTGGCGGCATTTCGGCACAGCTCACCTACCTGCTCCCGGGTCAAGCCCAGCAACGCAGCCATTGCTCCCATTCCGGCAGGAACCGCTTCCTGCATATATTGTCCTCGATGGCGCACGATGCGGAGCGCATCCGCAAAGCCGATGGACCCGGCAGCCACCAAAGCGGAATACTCTCCCAGGCTGTGGCCGGCGACACAGGAGGGAGTGATCCCAGCTTCCCGCAGCACCAGACAGGCCGCAACGGAGCAGGCCAGAACCGCCGGCTGGGTATTGGCCGTCAATTGTAGCTGTTCAGCCGGTCCTTCCAAACACAGGCTGGAGAGAGAAAACCCCAGAGCCTGGTCGGCTTCTTCCAAAGTCCGGCGGGCAACAGCGAACTTCTCGCTTAGCTCTCGCCCCATCCCGGGATATTGAGAGCCTTGTCCAGGAAAAAGGAAGGCTAGTTTCCTCATCGTGTTGCATTCACCACAGGAAATGAATCGAAAGGCATGCACTGTGAGGCGCTCAATGCAAGGCCTGCTCGGGCGAGGACGCGGCGTGGTGCCGGCGCATGGGAGCCGAAACGTGACTAAGCATTTTCAACTCCGCATCAATCTTTTCGTTAACACCGCCTGCGGCATATTCCCCCGCGACTCGGATTGCATTTTTAATGGCGTTGGAGTTGGAACCGCCGTGGCAAATGATGCACACTCCTTTGACCCCCAGCAACGGCGCGCCTCCATATTCAGAGTAGTCCAGCCGCTTGGAAATATCGGCATAGGCTTGCCGGGAAAGCACATATCCGACCTTGGAAGAGATTGTGCTGGAAAGAGCCTCTTTCAACAAATGTTTGATGACTTCCACCACCCCCTCGCTGATCTTCAGCGCCACGTTCCCGGTAAATCCGTCGCAGACGATCACGTCGGCATTGCCGTTGTAAAGGTCGCAACCCTCCACGTTTCCTACAAAGTTCAGCGGCAATTGCCGGAAGAGCCGGTGCGCCTTCCGAGTCAACCCATTTCCCTTGGCTTCTTCGGTTCCGATGGAAAGCAGCCCCACGCGGGGTTTGGACACGTTCAGCATGAGGCGAGAGTAGATTTCCCCCATGACGGCAAACTGCCGCAACTGTTCCGGCTTGCAATCAACGTTTGCGCCGACATCAATCATGACGGCAATATGTCCGCTGGAGGTGGGAACCAAAGCAGCCAGCCCAGGCCGGTCGACGCTGGGCAGCGTGCCCAGGACAATTTTGGCCGTAGCCATCACCGCGCCCGTGTTTCCTGCGCTGATGACTCCTTGTACCCGGCCTTCGCGCACCAGACGCACGGCCACCCGAACGGAGGAGTCGCGCTTCTGCCGGACCGAGCGGGCGGCTCCCTCGTTCATGGAAATGGTTTCGCTGGCATGCAGCACCTCAATCGGCAGTTGGTCGGTGACATAGCGCTTCATCTCTTTGCGCAGCAACTTCTCGTTGCCTACCAGCACGACGTGAATGCCAAGTTCACGGGCGGCCAATACAGCGCCTTCCACCTCACAGTGAGGCGCAGTGTCGCTTCCCATTGCATCCACAGCAATTGTAATCGGTTGGTTTGACATCCGTGAGAGTGTTCGGTTGGCGCTCGGCGCGGCCTTCCCCGGCCGTCAGGATAAACGGCTATTTGGTCTCTTTGACCTCAATCACCAGCCGTCCTTTATAATAGCCACACTTCTTGCAAGCGTGATGGGAGAGCTTTTTCTCATGACATTTCGGGCAATTTTCCACAAGTGATGCTTTCAAAAAATCATGCGCCCGGCGCTTCCCTCGTCGCGAATGAGAATGTCTCCGTTTTGGGTTGGGCATTCATTTCCTCCGATCTAATTCCAGACCCTGCCGTTTGTGTCAGCAGAAACTTTAATTGTACCTAGAAGTGGCAGAAAATTCCTATTGGAAAGTACAAAATTAAGCACTTGAGAAACCCAAGCCAACCCCAGGATTATCCATTCGACAAACCGGGTCAGTCATAGGTTTTTCTTGAAGCAAACGATGCGGCCTGTTTCAGCAAATCCCGCCGCACGGTGCGTTAGGTGGCTTATCTCGTTATCCGTCTCCGCATCTGACGCCAACTCTGTGCAACCATGAGAGCGCCCCCACTCTTCCGCCGCTCGAATCAGACTTGTACCAACGCTTCGCCGTCGCCAGGGGGGGCCACATACAAACCTTCAAGGTAGGCTACCTAGTCGGAAACACATCCTTCTGCGTAGGCGCGAAACGAGAGTTCGACAAAACCAATGGCATCGCCTCGCTCACTGAACGCGAGCAACACTTCAATTGGTTCGCGTGTGTTCCCAGCGAAGTATCGCGCTATCTCGCTGGCATGTTCTCTCTTTGAAGAAGGCCAAAGGGACTGGCGCATTCGTTCCCAATACGTCGCATCCTCTGCCTGGGCAGGCCGTATCACCATGTCACTTCCGCCTAGCGGCCTTCTTCCGATTCTTGGCCTTCGGGGGGAAAGTACCATCCCGGACGGGCAACACTGCAGAGGCTCCTCAGGCCACATTACGGATCCATGCTGGCGCGAATTCGCCGCTTTCAGGTCTGGCCCAACGGCTCGAAAGGCATCCAGTTTCCGTTCTTACAGATCCGCCATAGGCGCCCACCGCGTATCTCCCGAAGACGATGTGCAGGCGCAAGCCCCTAGATTGAGATTCTGGCCGCAGCCTGGGCAAAGTCCAGAGCAATCTTCTCGGCAGACGTCCCTCATTGGGAGGGCCAACAGGACCTGCTCCTTTATGGCGTCTTCCAACAGCACCCCGTCTCCATGATAAAAGCCGATTTCGAGCTCATCGCTGCTCACCGCGTCCGCTTCCTCCTTGGCGATTGCGGCAATGGGGCTATAGAACAGGTCAAACTCCCTGGCAAGATCACGCCGTACAGGCTCTAGACAGCGTGCGCAAGAGACTTCGACTACTGTTTGAAACAGGCCGCGCAGGCGAATCTCGGAAGCCAACAGTTCAGCAGAACCCCGAATTGCTAATGGTTTTACCTGAACCACATCGCCGCCAAGATCGATTTTGCCCGGAGGGAGAGTTTCGTCAAATTCAATTGCCTGGAGTTCCAATTCATGGACATTCAGGAACATAGTCGCTTCCGCCGCCGTCTTCAATTATATGCACGTACGCCAGAGGCGCAACCGGCCAGCAACAAGCTGCCTCAAAACCGCGAGGAGTGGCTCTCAACGCCGGGAGCGGGAGGCACGGCTGAATGCTCGCCGATTAATTCCCGGTGCAGCTTATGAATATAGTGGTCGGTCATTCCGGCGATATAGTCGCAGACGGCTCGATGCTTTGGTTCGCGCTTGGCTTGCTCGGCGTGCCAGGCCGGCATTCTTTCCGGATGGTCCAAGTAAAATTGAAACAGACTTTCTACCACCCGCGTTCCCTGCTCTTTATCCGCCTGAAAAGCGCCATGAAGATAGAGCCGCTGATACAGAAATTCTCTCAAGCGTCTCTTGTGTTGCTGGACTTCTTCGCTGAACCCAATCAGCCGATGGGGATGCTCCCGGACTTGTTCCACGGTTTCCGGGGCGAGCTTTTCCACCTGAGCCAGCGAGTTTTCCATCAAATCCGTCACCAAGAGGTTCAAAATCTCTTTTAGCGTCTCGTTAAACTTCAGCTTGGGAGCAGCCTGCGGATACCGGCGCTCGACGCCACAGAAAAAGTGCTCAAAGAGCGGCAGTTGCTCCCTCATCGATTCCAGCGACAGCAGCTTGGCTTCAAAGCCGTCGTCCAGGTCGGCGGTGAAATAAGCAATCTCGTCGGCTAAATCGATCAGTTGCGCTTCCAGCGGCGGCCTCTGATTCAGCAGATACTCTGCCAACTCCGGATATTCCTCCTGCGGATAGTCCCGCGAGTGCTTGATAATGCCCTCCCTCACCTCGAACGTGAGGTTCAATCCTGGAAACTTCGCATATCGCTGCTCAAAATTTTCAACAATCCGCAAAGCCTGCCGATTATGCTCGAAGCTCTCCCCGAAAGTCTGCATGATTTGATCCAGACTTCTCTCTCCCGAGTGGCCGAAGGGGGGATGTCCAATGTCGTGGACCAGGGCCAAGGCCTCCACCAAATCTCCATTTAGACCCATCACTCCGGCAATCGTGCGAGAGATTTGCGCCACTTCGATCGTATGGGTCAGCCGGTTTCGGAAATGATCGGAAAACCGCGCGGTGAAAACTTGCGTCTTGTCTTCCAGCCGCCGGAAAGCGCGAGAATGGACAATCCGGTCCCGGTCTCGCTGGTAATCATTGCGATACGGATGCGGAGGTTCCGCGAACCTGCGTCCGCGACTTTGCTCCGGCTTCAGGGCGAATTCCCGCATCAGAATTGAAACCTAGATTCGAAGCTGAGTTGGAAGTTGAGTTGAAACAAAGACTCGCAATGACCTGCCCAAAGCTTACTATGACCGGCCGGTTCCACTGGCTAGAACCAGTCGTTTTCCGCCCGGGCTACTCCGCCAACTCTTCCAGCCTTTGGGTAGCCGTCTCGCTGACCAGCGTACCCGGATAATCGGCGGCAATCTGCTGGTACAGTTCAACGGCCTCCTGCGGTCGTGTCTTCTGGTAAAGCTCCGCCAACGCCAGTTGTGCAGTTGCCTTGGGAACCGTGCTGGTCGGATTGTTCCCAATTTCCTCAAGGAGCTTTCCAGCCTCATCCTCGCGACCCGTCTGCTCGTAAATACTTGCCAGCACCACTTTGGCCAGGCCTGCCAGATCCTGATTCCCTCCGTTTGCGATAAATCCCAGGTCCTGTTCCGCCTCCGCCAGTTTTCCCAACTCCCGCTGGCACAGGGCGGCATAGTATTGTGCCAAGTCTCCTGGAGCAAACCAGGAAAACTCCTCGGAAATGTCCGTAAACTGTTCCCATGCCGCTGTATATTTTTCCTCGGTGGTCGTGTAATACTCCAGATCGGAGCTGTTCGTGGGGGGATTAGAAAGAACCGGCGCATGGAAGGTCGCTAAGGCACGTGCAAAGGCTGCTCCCGCCTGCGTCCGCTGGCTTCTCATATAAAGCAGCAACCCGCCGACTACTGCAATGATAAGCAGGACCGCTCCACCCAGAAGCACTACTTTTCGGCGATGCTTGTAAAATATCTCCTGCACCGCCGCAAACCGGGTTGCAAACTCATCTTTCTTCAGTTCATGCCGTGTTAGGCGCGTCAAGAAATCCTCTTAATTCTCTAGCTGCAATGGAAACCACAGTCCCCACGTCGAAAACATCTCTGAAGGCATCCTAACAAGTTGCCTTTTTCGCTGTCAACTGGCAGACGGGAAAAATACGTGACACCGGCCCCTGAAACCTGTTGGCATGGTCCAGGAAACGTCACCGGTTTTTCGTGCCGGGCAACTATGCTATGCTCGGTGATATTGGGACCCATCCTGCGTATCGAAAAGCCTGCGAGCCATACAGCATGAAGGGCAAAAGCATTTCCGAAGCTCAAGGCTTCCCGAAGAAGTCGCAAGGAATTCTGTATCTGGTGGCAACTCCCATTGGCAACCTGGAGGACATCACTCTGCGGGGACTGCGGGTTCTGCGTGAGGCGGACCTAATTGCCTGTGAGGACACCCGGCAGACACGGAAATTGCTGAATCACTACCAGATTCACGCCCGAACGACCAGCTACCATGAACACAATGAAACGACGAAGGCTCCCGAATTGGTATTGACCCTGGAGGAGGGAGCACGAATTGCGTTGGTCTCCGATGGAGGCATGCCCGGCGTTTCCGACCCCGGCTATCGTCTCGTGCACCTCTGTATCCAGCATAACATCCCTGTGGTGCCCGTACCGGGAGCTTCCGCTCTTGTTGCCGGACTGGTCGGTTCCGGATTGCCGACCCACTCCTTTTGGTTTTCCGGCTTCCTCCCTTCGAAAAGGAATGCTCGCCGCAAAACCCTTGAAAAATTCAAAGATTTCTCCGGCACGACTATCGTTTTTGAATCGCCTCACCGCATCGTCGAGGCACTGCAAGACATCCAAAAGATCATGGGGAACCGGCCGACGGTGTTGGCCCGGGAGGTCAGCAAAATCCACGAAGAGTTCCTGCGGGGCCGTTGCTCGGAAGTCTTGGAGAACTTGCAGAATCGTGCCTCTATTCAGGGGGAAATCACTCTGCTGATCGGACAGGCAAAGGATGAAACTCCGCCTATCCTCGACTCTCAAACTCTTCGGGAGCGGGTGGAACAACTGATGCGCGAGCAGAAAATGAACCGCATGGATGCCCTCAAGACGGTAGCCCGGGAACGCCACATCTCCAAGAGCCAGGCTTATCGGGAATTTCAATCCTAAACGCCCTAGCGATAATGCTGCGTAAAACTGATGCGCCTTGTTTTGCTTGGCCTCGAATCCGGACTCGGTCTCTCCGGCAGGTTCTTCCTGGTTCTGTTGACACACATTGGGCCGAAAGCTAGAATGAAAGATTAGAGCAAAGTGAGCGCGAGCCTTCCCGCTCCCCAGTAAGATTCGACAACTCAGCAGGTTAGACATTACACCTGCTGTATCTCATCACCTTATGGCTAGTCGGATGGCGGTAGCAAAGAAGTCTCAAAAGACAGAACAAGGTAGCTCCTTGTTGAGTTGCGTGGGCAACACACCGCTGCTGAAGTTGGGCCGGATTGCCCGGCAGTTCAGCCCGGTGGAGATTTTTGCCAAGGCGGAGTGGTTCAACCCGGGCGGGTCGGTTAAAGACCGTCCCGCGCTGAACATGATTCTGGAGGGCGAGCGTGCCGGTGCCTTGCAACCCGGCAAGATCATCCTGGATGCAACGAGCGGCAACACCGGCATCGCCTATGCAATGATCGGAGCGGCAAGAGGCTATTCCGTGAAGCTCTGCTTGCCCGCCAACGCCAGCAGAGAACGAAAGGACATCCTGAAAGCCTACGGCGCAGATTTGGTTTTCACCGATCCAGCACTGGCCACCGACGGAGCCATTCAGGAGGCGCGCGCACTATACGAAAATGAACCGGAGCGCTATTTTTATCCGGATCAATACAACAACGAAGCGAACTGGAAAGCCCATTATCAGACTACCGGTCCGGAGATTCTCCGGCAAACGGGTGGCGAACTGACCCATTTCGTGGCAGGACTGGGAACCAGCGGAACCTTTATGGGAACGGGCCGACGGCTCCGTGAATTCAATCCGGCGCTCCGCCTGATCTCTTTTCAGCCGGACTCGGGTTTCCACGGTTTGGAAGGACTCAAACATATGGGCGCCGCGCTGGTGCCCGGAATCTACGATCCATCCCTGGCCGACGAAGATTTGGCGGTTTCAACCGAGGAAGCCTACCGGCTGGTTCGCACCATGGCGCGGGAGGAAGGCTTGCTTGCGGGAATATCCAGCGGAGCCGCGCTGGCTGCTTGTTTTCAGGTGGCCAGCCGTTTGCGGGAAGGAAAGATTGTCACCGTTTTCCCGGACGCGGGCGATAAATATCTGAGCGAGAAATTTTGGGAAGAGCAAGAATAACCCGTTCGCTTCCCTTTTCCGTTCCGACATCATTCGCAATTAGAAACGATCCCCTATGGCATTCGAACTAAACCGGAAAGAATGGGAACGAATCGAACAGCAAGGGATGGAGGCTTATCCCGAGGAATGCTGTGGCGTCCTTTTGGGAAAGGAACAGGACGGGCGCAAAATGCTCTCCGACATTTTGCCTTTGAACAATGCCCGGGAGGATTCCCGGCGCAATCGCTTTTTGATATTGCCTGAGGACTTCGTGCGGAGCGAGCGGGAAGCACGGGCGCGCGGCATGGAAATTCTGGGCTTCTATCATTCCCATCCGGACCACCCCGCCCGGCCCTCCGATTACGACCGGGAGCATGCCTGGCCCTGGTATACTTATTTGATCCTCGCCGTTGAGAAAGGCAAGCCGAAAGCTATGACTGGATGGCTGCTCGCGGATGACCGGGCGAGCTTTCTTCCCGAGGAAATGACCGTTTCCGGCGACGGAAACTAACTCCAAGCACGATCAGGAATCTAAGGAGCCTTCTGAATGAGCGTGAAAGTGATTATCCCCGCCCCGCTGCGGCAGTACACGGAGAAAAACGACAGCGTTGTGATTGACGGCCAGACCGTGAATGAGGTGTTGAGGAACCTGACGGATCGTTATGGAGACTTGCGCAAACACCTCTACAGCGAAGAGGGGAAACTCCGCAGTTTTGTAAACATCTATCGAAATGATGAAGACATCCGGTACCTGGATAAAGGAAGCACCGCCGTAAAGGAAACCGATGTGATCAGCATTGTCCCCTCCATTGCTGGTGGCGGGTTTTCCATCGGACTTTCCATATGGATGCGAAGGGAGACGAAATGAATCCGATTACCCAGTTTGCAATGGAGAGAAAAACAGCGAAACTTTCCAATGAAGAAATCCTGCGCTACAGCAGGCATCTGATCATGCCGGAAGTGGGCATGGAAGGCCAGATCAAGCTGAAGCAGGCCAAGGTACTGTTGATCGGAGCCGGCGGTTTGGGAGCGCCGCTGGGGCTCTATCTGGCTGCGGCGGGAGTTGGCAAGCTGGGGCTGGTGGACTTTGACGTGGTTGACTTCACCAACCTGCAGCGGCAGGTCATCCACTCCACTTCGACAGTCGGGAAACCCAAGCTGGACTCGGCCCGGGAGCGCCTGTCCGGACTGAATCCGCACATTGAGATTGCAACCTACGAGACGGCGCTATCCTCCCAGAACGCCCTGGACCTGTTCCGAGACTACGATATCATTGCCGACGGGACAGATAACTTCCCCACTCGTTATCTGGTCAACGACGCCTGCGTGCTGCTCGGCAAACCGAACGTCTACGGCAGCATCTTCCGCTTTGAAGGGCAGGCATCCGTGTTTGCCACCGAAGATGGCCCTTGCTACCGTTGCCTGTACCCCGAGCCTCCCCCTCCCGGCTTGGTGCCGAGTTGCGCCGAGGGCGGAGTGCTCGGTATTTTACCGGGACTGATTGGGGTAGTACAGGCCACTGAAGTGGTCAAGCTGATTATGGGAAATGGCAGCTCGCTGGTTGGACGGCTGCTGCTCTACGACGCACTGGAGATGAAGTTCCGTGAGCTGAAATTGCGCAAGAATCCGGAGTGCCCCATCTGCGGCCCAAATCGAACCATCCACGCGCTGATCGATTACAACCAATTCTGCGGAATCACACCGGAGCCTCCCCCGCCGCCTGGGCTGACCGAGTTTGAGCTCAATCCGGAGGATGTAAAGGAAAAGATAGATCGCCGGGAGGAGTTCTACTTGCTGGACGTGCGCGAGCCGCACGAGGTGCAAATCTGCACCATACCGGGCTCGCATCTGATCCCGTTGGGCCAGGTGACGGCCCGCGTGAACGAGCTGAACTCCGCTGACGAGATCGTCGTTTATTGCCGCAGCGGTAAGCGCAGCGGACAAGCCGTGGAATTTCTAAAGAAGGCCGGTTTTCGGAAAGTCAAAAACATGCGCGGTGGTATTCTGGCCTGGAGCGATCAGGTCGATCCCTCGGTTCCGAAGTACTGACCTGTCCAGTTGCGACCGAGAAGGCCGGATCATTTTCGCTGTTTCGGTATAGTCAGGGGCACACGCACAAACAGGCAGTCCCCAAACGCCAACTGGGCAATCCAAACCGAGCTGGCCGTTCCCAGCCTGCCCTGAGCGAAGTTGAAGGGAGTTGGCGAAGGGGTCTGCCCGGATGTCTCCACCGGCCTCCGCGACACGGTTGAATTTCCCCCTACTGAATTTCCAAGGAGATGAGCTGCAATTGGGGAGGCCCCCGATTCCAGGTGGCCGGAAGCCGATCCAGTCGTAATTGGAATGTCCGCTCTTCGCCCGACGCTAGAGGCGCAGACCGGGGCCGCAACACTTCCTGGTCCACTTGCAGGATAACCTGGCTCAGAACATCGTAAAAGAACAAACGGACCGCCAACTGCTGCACTACCTTCGATCCGTGGTTGGTGATTTTTCCGTCCAGATAAACGATCTCCTGACCCAGGAAGTTCGCCTCCGCGCTCATCCGCAAGTCTGTGAGGAGCACCTGTGAAGAGTAGGCGAGGGCATCTTCAGTAAGCGGCTGCAGGGGCTCTGGGGCCTGCTGGCGGCTGCTCAGAAGAAAAATGACGGCCAGCACCACCGCTACAAATATCACCCCTACTAGTACCGGAACCGGGATGGAGGGATTTCCTTTGCCGGGCGTACCCTGGCCGGGTGCAGTCGCGGGATCGGATGCAGGAACCGTATGGTCTGGCATACTACATCCGCTCCAGTCCGGCATATCTCTCCACCAACTTCTTCAAGCCACTGCCGGGAAAACTAACGGTCAATTTCGTGTCCTCCCCCTCTCCCTCGCGCTGCACCACGGTGCCATAACCGTACTTCGGATGGCGCACCCGGCTTCCGGGCACTAACCCGGAGAGCCTGCTCCTCTCCCTGGAAACAGCAGACTTCGGCTTTCTTCCTGATCCGAAAAACCGCTGGGCGTTTCCGAGCGAGTATTGCTGCAAAGCTGCTCCCTCCAACTCGGAAGGTTCGTACTCATAAACGCGCTCTATGCCAGTCGATGCGCCGGATGAGGAAACTGAAGCAGGGGACAAATCCTCCAGCAAGTGTTCCGGGATCTCGCTCAAAAACCGCGAAGGCATGGACAACTCCGGCATCTGGTTCCCGTAGCGCCGCCGATATTCGGCACGGGTGAGTATCAGGATATCCTGCGCGCGCGTCATCCCTACGTAGCAGAGACGGCGTTCCTCCTCCAAGGCATGCTCGCTCGGAAGGGAGCGGTTATGCGGCAATAGCCCCTCTTCCATCCCTCCCAAAAAGACTGCCGGAAACTCCAGCCCTTTGGCGCTATGGAGCGTCATTAGAGTAATCAGAGCCTCTTCATCAAACCCGTCAGTATCGCTGACCAGGGCGGCGTGGTCCAGAAATTCCGCCAGGCTCTCGCCGCGCTCCTTGCTGTCGGTAGCGGCGTTGAGCAATTCCTGAATATTTTCAATCCGTCCGTAAGCTTCCGGCGTTCCTTCCTTTTCGAGCAGCTCTATATAATGAGTGCGCTCGATAAGGGTTCGCAGCATCTCCGGAACATCCTCTTCGGAGACTGCTCCGTGCAGTTCTTCCATCATGCCGTGGAAAGCTCGTAGTGCTGCATGAGCGCGAGCCGGAAAGACCTTTTCTTCGACCGCCCGTCGCAGCCCGTCCCAAAAAGAGAGGCCATTTTCGAGAGCAAATTCCTCCAGCTTCCGAACCGTCTTCTGCCCGATGCCCCGCGGAGGGGAATTGATGATGCGCAACAGGCTGACCGAGTTCTGCGGGTTGGCGGCGGCTTTCAAGTAAGCCAGCAGATCCTTGATTTCGGCGCGCTCGTAAAAGCTGATGCCTCCCACCACACTGTAGGTCAGCCCGTATCGGCGCAGCGCCTCCTCATAGAGCCGCGACTGTGCGTTGGTGCGGTACAGAATGGCAATCTTTTCGCCGGGCTGCTCGTGCTGGCGCTTGGCGATCCAGTCTGCGACAAACAAACTTTCATTCTCACCGTCCGACCCCTCGTAAAAGCCGATTTTCTGTCCTCCGCTTCTCACCGTCCAAAGCGTCTTCCCTTTACGATATTTATTGTTGCCGACCACGGCCGCGGCCGCATCCAGAATATGCTGCGTGGAGCGGTAATTCTGCTCCAGGCGAATGATGTGGGCCTGGGAATAGTCCTTCTCAAACTCCACAATGTTGCGGATGTCGGCGCCCCGCCAGGAATAAATCGACTGATCTTCGTCGCCGACCACGCACAGGTTCTGCTGCTTCTGGGTCAGCAGCCGCACCAACTCGTACTGCGAACGGTTGGTGTCCTGATATTCATCCACCAGAATGTAGCGATAGCGCTCGTTATATTTCAGCGCCGCTTCGGCATCCTCCGCCAACAGCCGCACGGCCTCCAGCAGCAGATCGTCAAAATCCACCGCATTGGCCTGTTTCAGGGCCTTGGTATAGAGGCCATAGACGACGGCTACTTTTTCGGCCAGCGGATCGGTTGCTGCTGCAAAGAATTCTTCCGGGCTGCGGCTGTGATTCTTGGCGTAACTGATGCGGGAGAGTACGCCGCGAGGCTGCAGCTCCCGGTCGGAAAGACCCAGGTGTCGCAAGCATGCCTTCACCACTGCCAATTGGTCGGCTTCGTCATAGATGGAAAAGTCACGCCTCAACCCAATGCGGGAACCGTCCTGGCGAAGCAGCCGCACGCAAAAGGAATGGAAGGTGGATATCCAGGCCTGTGCCACTCTCGGCGTCTGCACCAGACGCTGGACGCGGCCACGCATCTCCTGGGCGGCTTTATTGGTAAAAGTGACCGCCAGCAGGCGTTCGGGAAGTATGCCGCAATAGTCGATCAGGTAGGCAATGCGGTAGGTAATCACCCGCGTCTTGCCACTCCCCGCCCCTGCCAGGATCAGAAGAGGACCTTCGATCGCCTCCACCGCCTCCCGCTGCTGGGGATTCAGTTGGTCGAGTATGTTCATCGGTTCAGCAATCTTCCTAGTACATTCTAAACTGCAATCAACGCCGTCACAAAATCCTGCGCGATGCGCTGTACGCCGGGGCAGCCTGCTCCCCTTTAAATATCAAAGTAAACCACCGCCTCCCATCCCTCCCCGGTCTCGCGAACCGAAAGCTGGTGATAGGTAACGGCCTTGACGGCAACGGTACGAGGGTACAGCGCGGGGTCGCGTCGTTCCCCCAGACCTTCCCCTTCGATTGCATTGTCGCCCAGCTTCTGAACCCGGAATTCCCGAAAGACCCAGCCCTCCGCATCCATGAAAAAGAGAATTTCACTGAGCCAGTTCACGAGCAGAGATTCATGGTCCGAGCCCCGGGCAGTTAGAGCAATGCTTTCCGCAGGGCCGTCATCCTGTGGTTCCAGGGCGATGGCCACCAGACCATGGCCCGCATTCACGAACAGGTCCATTAACGTCCGGCCAAATACTCTCAGTCCAATGTCGGCGGGGTGTTCCAGAATTTCAAAGGAAGGCTTGCACACAGGCGGCCCTTTGCGTCGCGGCAGAACTGGGCATGGCCGGAAATGAATCGAGCCAAGGCTTGATCCTGCAGAACCATAAATTCACTGCATAATCATCGCAGAGGCATTCACCGGACATTCAATCACCGCACAACTGAAGGCGTTCGATACTCAAGGCGCGTCCCGAGCCGGGGTCTGCCCGAATGAAGACAGCCGCTAACCGGGCATCATTTTCAGCCGCTTCAAAACGGGTTGGTATCTGGGTCAGGAAGCGCTGCAAGATGCCTTCCTTGACAACACCGATGACGGAGTCATGAGGGCCGGTCATGCCCACGTCGGTGATGTAGGCGGTGCCGCTCGGCAGCACCCTTTCGTCCGCCGTGGTGACGTGCGTGTGCGTCCCGACGACCGCTGTGGCGCGACCGTCCAGATACCATCCCATAGCCAGCTTTTCCGAAGTGGCCTCGGCGTGCATGTCCACGATTCTGATTTTGCAGGATGGCGGCAACTTTTCCATCTCGCGGTCCGCGGTGCGGAAGGGACAGTCGGTGGTAGCCATGAAAACCCGGCCCTGCAAATTCACGACGGCGTACTCGACGCCACCCCGCGTGGTCCCCTGATAGGCGCCTTGGCCAAGCCCGGCAGGATAGTTGGCAGGGCGCAGAAGGCGGGGCTGTTGGGGAATATACTTCAGAATTTCCTTTCGGTCCCAGATGTGGTTGCCGCTGGTAAGCACATCGATGCCCAAGGCAAGCAACTCTTCGGTCAGGCGGGGAGTGATACCGAAACCGGAAGCGGCATTTTCGCCGTTCGCAATTACCAAGTCAACGCCGCGGCTGCTGACCAGATCGGCAAGATGATTGGCTAGTAGCTTCCGTCCCGGCCTGCCAAAAATGTCGCCAATAAAAAGGATGTTCATTTCGCCGGCGCCTTCCGATCAATCCCTGACCCCATTCGCCTTTCCGAATACCGGGAACCAAGCACTGGTTTTTCACCAGACCGGCGCCTCTCTGGTTCAATTTGGATAAACGGCGAAGGGAGAGCTAAAAAGGAATGTGAGCAGACCGCTTGGCCGTGTGTGGGCTATTTTTGAACCCGCATAATACGGGCGGAAGCCCAATGTATTCCTTTAGGCTTCTCTGCCCTTCCGCGCCATCGCGGTTCAACAGAGCCTGCACACCGGAATGCCAATCGAACCCCCATTTCAAAAGTGTTAGCTCAAAAATAGTGCACAACCACAAGCCTCGCAGTGCTGCTCCAGTCATATTATATCCCGGTTCCCCCGCCGCCGCTCAACAATTGAAAACTGCCGGCAGTGGAGCGCCAGCCCCGTCTCATTCCGATCGGCGAACTTCCCCGCATGTCCGCTTTTCTGCGCGGGAGGGAGCGGAAGGCGCCGCATGGTGAGGCACGGCACAGGTTTTGTCCGGCAATCCGTGCGGCGGATGCAGTGAAGGCGGCGCTAAGGCACTTTTCGGGCAGCGATGTCGAGCGCCTGCTGGAACTCAATACTCTTCTCGGAGACCGCCCCGCTTAACTTTTGGTATCGCTCCGCAAGCCGTTTGCATTCGTCGGCGAAATGCAGGGCAGCCAAGACGGCCAGCTCGAGCGAATCGATGGTTTGGGTCTTCTCCGCAATCAAACGCATTTTCTCGTCCACCAGTTTTGCCAGCTGACGCGCGTACTTTTCCTCCGACTCGGAGCGCAGCAAATACAAGCGGTCGTAAATTTCAACGCGAACTTCTTGCGGTCGGCCGGCCAATACTCCTCCTCTGAGATCAGTTGAGAAAAGCTGTACCGATTACGCACCGGATTACTCGTGGGACAATGAATCCAGCTGGAGTAAGAGTTTCTGAATACGACCCTGAACCGTTTCCCGTTCCTTTTCCAGTCGGTTCAACCGATCCTCCAATAACCGGACCGCTTCGTCTTGTCCGTCAATCGAGGCCCGCAAGCGGGCGTTTTCCTCGGCCAGATCCTTTTTCTCGGCTTGTGTTGTTTTAAGCAACTCGATGGTCTGATTGATTTTTTCTTCCAGGCCAAGCAATTGCTCCAGACCGTCCGTCTGCAAAGAAGTCTCTTGCATACTTTGTTTCCTTTTCCTTCCTCTGTGCAAACACGCAGCCTGGCGGCCCGACCCGCCTGCCCAGCCCTCTGCTGGAGCCGTTTCGTGCTGACAGGTTAAAGATTGCCGTGCGGCGCGTTCCCGGGAAGCCGCGGGCGGCGGTTCTTACATTCGGATTTGGGCTCCCAGCTTCCGTTCCAGACACTCCATTACCTGAGCGCTGTATCCGGCCAGCTCCGTTTCCGTCAGAGTAGTGCTCTGGCTTTGCAAAACGAGCCTGAGCAAAAGACTGTAGCTTCCCGGCGGAACCGGAGTGCCGCGAAAAATTTCTACCGGTGTTATAGCCACTAGCTCCGGAATGCCTAGAGAAGCTATGGCTCCCCGCACTGACTCAAACCGCGTGTCCTCCGGCAACAAAATCGAAAAATCCCGTTCCACCGCCGGGTAGCGAGAAACCGCTTGTGCTCGCGGAAAACGGAGATTGCGGGCATAGAGGGCATCCAGCGACAGCTCGCCCACATAGACCGGCTGGCGGAATTTCCATCGCGCAGCGACTTCTGGATGCAACTCTCCCAGCCAGCCTGCCGCTTGATTCTCCAACAGTAATCGAGCACTGCGGTCGGAACGATAATAACTCGGAACATCCTTGATATCAATATGATAAGCAGATTTTTCAAACAATTCGATTAATTGTTCCAAGTCACCCTTCAGGTCGAGAATATCCAATTTCTTCCCATTCCACCTTCCGCCGTCCTGCCGCAGACAAGCCTCCAAACGGTCTCCGGTACCCGCAAGGGCCAACATCAGTGGCTCACCGTAACCGTTCCGATCGCGACGGTAAATGCTGCCCGCCTCAAAAAGCCGGACCGTCTCGCGGCCCCGGTTTAGATTCCACTGTAAGGCCGAGAGCAGGCCGGGAACAAGGCTGGGTCTCAGGATGCAAGCCTCCTCGCTGAGAGGATTGACGACGGGCACTGGCGCCGAGGAACCAAATGCCTCTGCCACCCGGTTGGTCAAGGTAAATGAGATGATCTCATCGTAACCCAATCCCACCAGCAGGCTTCGTACGCGCTCCTCTTTGGAGGCCCGAGGAGCTTTCCGCGCTGCCTGCCCGGCCATGGCAGGCAATCGTGCCGGAAATTTGTCATAACCGTACTGCCGTGCGACTTCCTCGACCAGGTCGATCTCCCGGGTCACATCCAGCCGATAGGCCGGTGCGGTGCAGGTCCATCCCTGCTGGTTTTTGGCTTTGGGAGAGAAACCCAGCCGGGAAAGGATTTTTTTTACCTCGGCAACCGGCGGCTCCATGCCCAGATGACGCGTTAATTCCGTGCGTCGAAGAAGAATGGGCTTGCAGATTCTCTTCCGCGGATATGCGTCAATCACACTTGGATCTGCCTTGGCGTTACCGGCAAGTTGTCGGATCAGTTCGGCACAACGATTGATCGCCGGCACCGTAGCGTCAATGTCGGCGCCTCGTTCGAACCGATAGGAAGCCTCCGACCGTAAACCCTGTCGTTTGGATGTGCAGCGCACTGCGACCGGCTCAAACCAGGCGCTTTCCAACAGGACGTTGGTGGTGCTAGGAGAAATTTCGGTATCCAGGCCACCCATCACCCCGGCCAGCGCAACCGGGCGGCTGCCGTCTGTGATGACAAGGTCCTCGGGGGTGAGCCGCCGCTCAACTCCGTCGAGCGTCGTCAACTGCTCGCCGGGACTGGCCCGGCGAACGATAATCTTGCCTCCCTCCAGGCGGTCCAGGTCAAAGGCATGCAACGGGTGCCCGTACTCCATCAAGACATAATTGGTGATGTCGGCCACGTTGTTAATCGAGCGGATTCCCACCAGACCCAAACGCCTTGCAAGCCAGGTTGGAGAATCGCCAACTTCGACGTCATGGATGAGCCGGGCCGAATACCGCTTGCACAGGTCGGGCGCCTCAATCCGCACTACATCTTCCTCAGAGGAGCCCTTGCGGCCCGTCTGCGATTCCCCCGCTCCAGCCTTGCCGAAGGCGGTAAGCGGCTTGCCGTACAGCGCGCTCAACTCCCGTGCCACGCCATAGTGGCTCAGGCAATCGGGGCGATTCGTGGTGACGTCCAGGTCCAGGACGGTTTCGTCCTGTTCGTCGTTGACCGCGTCCACAGCCAAGCCCAGCAGAGTCAAATCATTGGCTAGCCGCCGGACATCGGAGGGAAGAGAAACGAATTCTTGCAGCCAGGAAAGAAGAATTTTCATTCTACTGGGATCGCAACGGCGGCTGATGCTGCCGCCGGAGATGAAATATCCACCCCTTCAACGAAACTGACGCAAAAATCTTACGTCGCCCTGAAAGAAAAGTTGAATGTCCGGAACCCCGTGCCGCAACATGGCCAGGCGTTCGATCCCCATGCCGAAGGCGAATCCGCTGTAGCGGGAAGCGTCATAGTGAACATAAGAATAAAGCGCCGGGTCCACCATCCCGCAGCCACCCAATTCAATCCAGCCGCTCCCTTTGCAAACACGGCATCCGGCCGCGCCCGAACCGCAAAACAGGCAGGAAATATCCACCTCGGCGCTTGGCTCGGTGAAGGGAAAGAAGCTGGGCCGGAAGCGAGTGTGAACCTCCGGCCCGAAAAAGGCCTTGAGTAAATAATCGAGCGTTCCCTTCAGGTCTGCAAATGTGATGTCGGTGTCCACCGCCAGGCCCTCCACCTGATGAAACATGGGGGAGTGCGTGGCGTCCGGCGTATCGTGGCGGTAGGCTCTGCCCGGAACAATGATCCGCAACGGCGGCGGCTGTCTTTCCATCACCCGGATTTGCACTGGCGAAGTGTGCGTCCTCAACACCGTCGCGGAGTCGATATAAAAAGTGTCTTGATCGTCCCGCGCCGGATGGTCCTCCGGGATGTTCAGCGCCTCAAAGTTGTAATAGGCGCTTTCGATATCCGGCCCCTCTTCCACCGAATACCCGAGGGCAAAAAAAATTTCGGTGATTTCGTCCATCACCTGCCGCAAGGGATGCCGCACCCCGGCCTCCCACCGGTTGCCTGGCAGGGTGATATCTATCGCTTTGGCAGGGGCCGACGATGTTTTCGCCGCTGCTGGTTCTGCCCGGGACTTCTTCACATCCGGAGCTGCCGGCGATGAAAGGGGAAGGTTGATACGCCGTTCGGCTTCATTCCGCAGAGCGTTCAGTCGCTCCCCGACCTGCCGTTTCAGCACGGTGGGCGCCGGGCGCAACCAGTTATCGGTGACCGAGCGGATGATCCCTTGTTTCCGCCCCAGCCAGCGTAGGCGGAGACTTTCCTGGCTTCCCTGCTCCAGCCGGGCAAGGTCTTCGGTAAGGCGGCGTTCGAGCCGGGCAAAAAGCGTTTGCAAACCGGCTGCGTCACTGACACCCAACTCTTTCAGGGTGCGCTCTGCTGCCTCAACAATGTCGGAGGTAGTAGGAAGATCAGATGGTTCCATTCACGCCCAGCTACGTGGCCACTCAGGAGATGTGGATGGGATTCCGGCCGTCAGGCCGCTACGGCTGGAAACTTTTTCAAGCAGCCAGCGCCTGCTTGGCTTGCTCGGCGAGACAGGCAAACCCTGCCTGGTCGCGGGCCGCAATGTCAGCGAGGATTTTGCGGTCCATATTGACGCCCGCCAATTTCAGTCCATGAATGAAATTGTTGTAGGAAAGCTCATGCTTTCGCGCCGCCGCGCCGATGCGAACGATCCACAGTTTGCGAAAGTCCCGCTTGCGGTTCCTCCGGTCCCGGTAGCTGAACCGCAAGCCACGCTCAACCGACTCCTTGGCGGAGTGGAACAGCTTGCTCTTGGTCAGCACATATCCCTTGGCGCGTTTCAGGATTTTGGTGCGGCGATGATGCCGCTTGGTTCCTCGTTTTACTCTAGGCACGTTTCAATTTCTCCCGGCCCGCAGAAGCGATCCTTGCCGGATTCAAGAGGCTGGCGTTCTTGGAAAATTCGAAATCTCTATTCCCGCCCCTACGGTCAGGCGTAGGGCAGCATATCCCGCAAGCGCCCCTGATCGGACTGGTCCACGATGCTGGTCTGGTCCAGTTTGCGCTTCCGCTTGCTGCGTTTTTTAGTCAAGATGTGGCTCGTGAAAGAGTGCCCCCGCACGAACTTCCCTTTGGCGGTGCGCTTAAAGCGTTTGGCTGCGCCACGATGAGTTTTTATTTTGGGCACTCTTCCTCCTGGATACTCTGGCGACTCGCCTTGATTCCTCCCGGAACGTCAGGGAGTCTCAAAAACCTGATTTCTTCATTTCTTAGGCGCGAAGATGGCATGCAGGGAGAAACCTTCCATGCGAGGCCGAAACTCCACCGAGCCAGCCTCCGCCACGTCTTCGATCAGGCGCTGGATCATCTTTCTCCCGATATCAGAGTGGGAAATCTCACGTCCGCGGAATGACACAATCGCTTTTACCTTGTCGCCTTCTTTCAGAAATCGTATGATATTGTTCTTCTTAAACTTATAGTCATGCTCGTCCGTATTGGGACGAAACTTGACTTCCTTGAGAATGATGTTCCGCTGGTTCTTCCGGCCCTCGTGAGCCCGCTTGTTAAGTTGGTAGATGTACTTCCCGTAATCCATGATCTTGCACACGGGAGGCACAGCCGTAGCAGAAACCTCTACCAAATCCAGGCTCTGTTGCCTGGCTATCTTCAAAGCGTTTGAGGGTGGCATGATACCCAGTTGGGCGCCGCTGTCATCAATCACACGAACCTCACGAGCACGAATCCGCTCGTTCACCCGGATATTTCCAGCCGCGATAATATCCTCCACAGGCGGGCGACTTTCTCCCCGCCTCAATCACAGGGTTCCGGCAACTACTAGTCCTTGAGCCGGGTAGAATTCAGATTATACCCACCAATGAGTAAAAATTATACCACAGATCGGATTGCCGGCGGCTTTCGCAACACAGTTCTCCGCCGGAGGAAGAGTCTCATTCCAGGCGGGAGCTACCCCTCCGCTTGCCGGGACGCAATTGCAAGGCGAATTCGCGCCAGAAACTCCTCCCGCGAGAAGGCGCCCTGGTTTCCCTGCTTGCGAATTCTTACGCTCAACGTACCGTTCTGTGTCTCCTGATCGCCCAGAACCAGCATATAGGGCACTTTCTGTAATTGAGCTTCCCGAATCTTTAAGTTGACCTTTTCGTTGCGAAGGTCCGCCTCGGCGCGGATGCCTTCTTCTCGCAACCAGGAAACGACCTCCAACCCCTGCTTCTGATGTCTCTCGCTGATGGGCAACACCAGCACCTGCAGCGGCGCCAGCCAGACCGGAAAAGCGCCCGCGTAGTGCTCAATCAACACTCCGAAAAACCGCTCAACGGACCCCCACAACGCGCGATGCACCATGACCGGGCGGTGTCGCTGGCCGTCCTCGCCCACGTAAGAGAGATCAAACCGCTCCGGCAGAGTGAAGTCAAACTGCACGGTGCTCAACTGCCAGAGTCGTCCGATGGCATCCACGAGTTTCACGTCGATCTTGGGTCCGTAAAAGGCTGCTTCCCCGGAGATGGTGTGTGCGGGAACCTGGAGCTTTTCCAGCGCTCGGGCGAGCGATGTCTCGGCCAGTTTCCATTGATCGGGAGTGCCTCCATATTTTTCGCTGTCTTGCTCATCCCAAGTGGACAACTCCACCTTGAATTCCTGGAACCCGAAAGTGCGCAGAACATGCAAGGCAAACTCGACGCAGCCGAGGATTTCCTCTTCCACTTGTTGTGGAGTGCAGAAGATATGCGCATCATCCTGGGTAAACCCGCGGACGCGCAGCAGGCCATGCATCACCCCGGAGCGTTCATAGCGGTAAACCGTACCCAGCTCGCCCATCCGTACGGGCAACTCCCGGTAACTGTGCAGCTTGTCCTTGTAGATCAGGATGTGGAAGGGGCAGTTCATGGGCTTGAGTTGGTACTCCGCGTCTTCTAGCTTCATGACGGGAAACATGTTCTGGCCAAACCACTGCGCGTGCCCGCTGGTCTTCCACAGGTCCAGCTTGGCCACATGCGGCGTATAGACCAGCGAATAGCCTCGGCGCAAATACTCATCGCGCAGCCAATCCTCCATCACCTTGCGGACCATCGCGCCCTTCGGGTGCCAGAAGATCAACCCAGACCCGGCTTCCTCCCTCATACTGAATAAATCCAGCTCCCGGCCCAGCTTGCGATGATCCCGCTTTTTGGCCTCTTCCAATTGATGGAGATGTCGATCCAGGTCCTTCTGGGAAAAGAAGCTGGTCCCATAGATGCGCTGCATCGGCTGGTTATGCTCGTCGCCCTTCCAATACGCCCCGGCAACCGACAGCAGCTTGAAAGCCTTTATATATCTCGTGGAGGGAACGTGCGGTCCCCGGCAAAAGTCAATGAAGCGGGGGCCGAGCGTAAAGCAGGAGAAAACCGGTTCGGCCTTTTCTTGGATCAGCTCGCACTTCATCTGCTCGCCCATCTCCGCAAAGCGCTTCAGCCCTTCTTCGCGGGGAAACAGGACGCGGTCGTAAGGCAGGTTGAGCTTCACCAGCTCCTGCATCTTCTTCTCTATCTTTTCAAGGTCTTCCGGAGAAAAAGACTCCTCGCGATAGAAATCATAGAAGAACCCGTTTTCCGTGGGCGGCCCAATCCCCAGGCGGGTGCCTGGAAAAAGCTCCAAGACAGCGGCCGCCAGCAGGTGCGCGCTGGAATGGCGATAGACCTCAAGAGCCTCCGGATTCTTCGCGGTAAGAATCCGCAGCGGTGTATCCCGTTCGAGCGGACGGCCCAACTCCACCAATCCGCTATCGATTTTGCCCACCAGGGCATCCTTGGCCAAGCGGGGGCCGAGCGACCTCGCCACCTCCAGCACGGTTGTGCCCTTCGGGAACTCCTTTGAGTTGCCGTCGGGAAAGGCTACTTTGATTGTCTCCGTTGCTACGGTCACTCCCATCCTCTCTGCAAAAAAACTTAGATTCCTAACTCCTGGAGCAAAAGCTTGTTTGATTTTAAACTACAAAGGCCAGTCTGTCCTAATCAAGCAGGCAGCGGAACTGATCTGCCGATATCCTCCCGCGTCCGAAACAAACATCCAGCGATGCTTCTCCTTTTACTAACGTAGGGTGAGAAGATTCAAGGCAGTTAGAGCATTTTTCGCAAAGGTGCATACTGCCTCGGCATCAGGTAGCGACAGGCATTCAGGTAGGGCAGGCATTCCTGCCTGCCTTGGAGAGTACAGGCCGCAAGGCCTGTACAGCTGCTTTGCTCAACATGGCCGCGTTTCTGATTGCTTGCCATTCCTCATTCACATCTGCCAAAACGCTCTAAAAGCCATTATATAACCTCTCGTTTAGAGACTTCGGTTCTCCTTTTGATGGCTTTTCGCACCTCTTTCGAAGAACTATTGTTGATTCTAAAAGACTTGCTGGCTTTGTTTCGTAAAATATACCTATCTTTGCCGCACTCGCCTCCCTCTGGAACATCTCTCATAAAGGCGCATAGGTAGCGACAGGCATTCCTGCCTGTCCTCCTGCGCGTACATGCCGGTAGGCCTGTATGCTAAGGGCAGGCGCTTCCGCCTGCCATGCCTGAATGTTTGCCCCCACCATACACAAACCAACTCCGCCGAGCCGGATTGGTTGATTTTCTGCTCTGCCAAGCCGATTTCCCAGCCGGGTTGCAGTCGCTGAAAGCCCTTGCATAACCCCCTATTAGGAGATTGGTTGAATGGCTTCACTTCCCTTTCTGGAGCCTTTTTCGCATAACAAAGCCAATAACGAAGCCAATGCCCGATCTTCCGTATATCTCATATTTCCCTTTATTGTAATAAGTTAGCTGAATATCAGAAGTTTTGAAATGGCTTCGTTTTGCAAAAAACTTTTTTCCTCCCGCTCCTCTCTCCCTCGTAAACTAAACAAAGCCAGCTTCACAAACGCCCTCCGGCCCGATTCTCCCTCTCGGAATTTCCGGGGGCAACAAAATTATTCCGAGGATTCCGAATCTACCGAGGAAACCGAATCTGCCGAACGAACCGAATATTCCGAGAATTCCGAAGATTCCGAAACGACCGCGCTTCTGGTTGCCTGCATTTCTAATTTACACCTGCCGGTAAAGCACTCTAGAACGACCGCTCACTGTCAATCAGGATAGTGACCGGGCCATCGTTTACCAATTCCAATTCCATCATCGCCCGGAAGACACCACACTCCACCGTGAAACCACGGCCGCGAAGTGCGTTGACGAAGTAGTTGTATAGTGGCTCAGACTCCTCTGGCCTGGCTGCATGAATATAACTCGGCCGACGGCCCCGCCGAACGTCTCCGAACAGGGTGAACTGCGAGACGGCCAGCACGGCTCCCTGCGCTTCGCCGACCGCAAGGTTCATCCTGCCAGCCTGATCCGGAAAGATGCGCAGAGCAGCCACTTTTGCCGCCAGGTAGTCGGCAGCCTCGCGAGTGTCCCCTGCCCCGACCCCCAGGAGCACGACCAATCCTTTTTCAATCTTTCCAACCGTCTCCGAGTTCACCCGCACGGAGGCACGGGAAACTCGCTGCACTACTGCCCTCATCGTTTTTCCATTCCCCTTGTTCCCATTCTACTTGTCTCCATTTGTCTATTTCCCATTTCTGTTGTTTGCATTTTCATGTCCCTTAGCTATGCTAACGGATGCTTGCAAACAACCATTGATGAAAAGGAGTTGAAAGCGTGCCCATCAACCCGGAGCAGTTTCGCGACGTGTTGAGCCATTTCGCCACGGGCGTGACGGTGGTAACCATGCGCCGGGTCTCCGGGCAACCCTGGGGATTTACGGTCAACTCGTTTACCTCGGTGAGCCTGACCCCGCCGCTGATTTTGGTGTGTGTGGACCACCAGGCGGAAAGCGCCCAGGCGATGAGTGAGACCTCACATTTCGCGGTCAATCTGCTTGCGGAGGAGCAGGAAGAGCTTTCCCGGCGTTTTGCATCAAAATTGCCTGACCGATTCAGCGACGTTGCTTCCTCGGAGGGCGTTCATGGCTCCCCGCTGATTGCCGGCTGCCTCGGTTTTGTCGAATGCAAAATAGTGGCCTCGCATTCGCACGGCGATCATAACATTGTCATCGGTGAGGTGCTGGAAGCCGGGGCCGCCGGGGGGAATCCATTGCTTTTCTATCGCAGTTCTTACGCCCGGGTTCAGACGCCCTGAATACCACCAAACCCTGGTTTTCCGGCGAACAAATTCACGCCCAAGCCAGTCTTCCCATTTTTTAATTTTTCATTTCACGCTATCGGCTTCGCGCCGCAACCCATACTCAACACCGCAGTGCTCCGATACGAAATGCGACAGTGCATCCGAATAGAATTGCTGGCTCTGATGCCGCACTGCGCGCTCCGTCTCTTCCGGTGACACCAGGTGATGCAGCTCATGCAGGAGCACCGACAGTATGGCGAGTTGCACGCGAAAGGAAGCGACCTCCTCGGTATCCGCCGCCGTGGGGAGCGCCAGATGGGAGAGAGGCAGGGGCTGCCACTCCCGAATCGACTCGAAGGCAAGGTCCACTTCTCCAGTCCGCACCCCGCTCATGCTGCGCAACCTGCGGGTGAGCCTGCTCTCGGTGCCCGGCGGATGATGGTGGCCCAAACAGCTGCAAATATTCCTGCGCCGCAGCTCCACAATCACCAGCGGCGGAGTCTGTTGCAGGATCGTGCTGTACCGTTGGCGAAAAGCATCCGGCAGAGTGAGCCAAGTTTCCTCCAAAGACTCCCGAAGCCGTTCCATCCCCTCGTGATCCCCTCTTCCATAGCTAATCAACACCAGGGGCAACTCCGCCGCCGGGCGGACCAATATTTGTTCCGTGCCTCGCAGCCATTGGTAGAAGCGCCACAGCAACCCCAGAGAGTGTACCCTGCTCCGATCATTGTGACGCGCCGATAGCATTGTTTGCGCCCTCGTCTCGTCCTGGCAGGCTTTCCCCGCCACCGCCCCTTCTGCAATATTAGACAACAGGTGTTGCCCCGGACGCTGTAAATATTTTCGTGCTAGCCGGAGCTGGCGGAAGCCTTTACCTGGTTTACTGGCTGGTTCCGGACGAACAATTGCATTTGGGAGCAAGGAGCAAAGACATCGGCGGGATGATGGCGCTGCGGTCCGGCCAGCCGGTATTTCTCTCGGAGTTGCTTTATCAGCACCTGTATCTGTTCGCTGTACCATCCCCGGATGTATGCTCCCCGAGCATAGAAGCAGCGATATTTCTTCACCAGATGAGGAAATTGCTGCTCCAGGAAGGGGAAAAAAGCTTTTTGGGCCGAGGGCATGAGAAACAGCACGTTGGCGGCAAAGCTACATGCGCCGGCTCGGGAGGCTGCGCAGGCTACGGCCTCCAAATCCTGGGGAGCATCCGTGATTGCAGGCAGGACAGGCATGGCAAATACAGCTACCTCCAGACCTGCCCGCGCCAATGCCGCTGCCGCCGCCAGACGCAACTCCGGAAGGGGAGCGCGCACTTCCAGACAACGGGCCAGTTCGGCCCGGAGCGTGGTGATCGTCATGTTGATCTGCAATCGATTGCCCTCGGCAATCCGCCGCAGAAGGTCCCGGTCGCGCCGAATCAAGTCTGATTTGGTTGTGATGGAAACCTGCAACCCTCGAAAACCGGAAATCGTTTCCAGGATACGGCGTGTTGTTTGGAATCGACGCTCGGCAGGCTGATAGGGGTCGGTCGCTGTCCCGATGGCAATGGCGCCGCCGGGGTCTTTGCCGAGTTCGGCCTGGAGAATTTCTGCAGCACGTTCTTTGTTGTAGATCTTTTCCTCAAACTGCTGCCACTGCTCCATTCCCATGTATTCATGGGTGTAGCGCGCATAGCAGTACTTGTAACCAAACTCGCATCCCCGGTACGGGTTGATGGTCCAGGTAAAAGGCAGGCGGGGATTGGAGCAGCGGTTTAGGATGGATTTGGAAGCCAGGCTGAAATATTCAACCTTTCGTTTGCGTTTGAGGGACGGACTCCCGGCTGCAATCCTGCCCAGACCGACAAGCTGTGCCGGGGTATTTTTTGGAGACCTAAGAAGGTCAAAAAGTTGCACGCCATATATTCGCCTTTTATTCGCTATTAGTCAAGGTTTTTTGCCTGCATCTACACCTTGCCCCTCGCCTAAACAAGCGGTTCTGCAAGTTCGGGGATTTGTCGTGCGGGTGAGAGCGCTCCTTTACGGTCCGCCACCTAAGGGGCTTTGGACCGCAGGGCGGTCGCGGCTCGGATTGGGCCTATCCCACAATGGAGGAAGGCTGCTACCCTCTCGTTCCCAGCATCAGAAAAGCAACTCCAGTCCCCTTTACTGATTGACCGCCCGCTCGCTCCTATGGTGTTGCCGGTCGTCGTATTTGCCGAAGATCATCTTGCCGGCGGTGGTCTGCAAAACGCTGGTGACGGAAATATCGATGGTCTTGGAGATCATCTTTTTGGCGTTGTCGACCACCACCATGGTGCCGTCATCCAAGTAAGCCACGCCCTGGTTGTACTCCTTGCCCTCTTTCAGGATGAAGACCCGCATCGCCTCTCCGGGCAGCACGATGGGTTTCAGAGCATTGGCCAGCTCGTTGATGTTGAGCACTTCCACGCCCTGCAACTGGGCGATTTTATTCAGGTTGAAGTCATTGGTGACGATCTTCGCTTTGTAGATTTTCGCCAGCTCGATCAGTTTCATATCCACATCGCGAACGTGGGGGAAGTCCTGATCCACGATCTGGATGCTGAGGGAAGTCATTTTCTGAATTTTTTGCAGGATGTCCAAGCCCCGGCGTCCCCGGTTGCGCTTGAGCGAGTCGGGCGAATCGGCCACCTGCTGCAATTCTCGGAGGACAAACTGTGGGATTACCAGTGTCCCGTCCAGAAAGCCCGTAGAGCAGATGTCAGAGATGCGGCCGTCAATGATGACGCTGGTATCCAGAATCCGATACGCCCGCTTGCTTGATTTCTCGCTCCCAAATATCCCTCCGAGCGCCGCCAGGTTCAGCATGTCTCCCTTGGATGCGCCCACTACCAAGCCAATGTAGGTCATCCACAGCAGCAATATAATTTGCAAAAAGGAAAGAGTGTTTTGGGGAAAGGTCAACTGACCCAGGACCAGAGTCATTAAATAAGCGCCGATGATACCCAAGATCGAACCCACTGCAGCGCCGATCAGCCGCTTCAGGCTGGCGTGTTTCAGCCGCATCTCGAACAGCAGGATCGCAACCCCGATGCCCAGCCCAACCAGGCCAGCCATTATCTGCTGTATGCCGAAGGGCCGCAAGTAGTACGATACAAAGAACAGGATTACTAAAAACAGGAGTCGCACTATGACCCAATCCAACACCGGACGTCACCTCCTTTCGTATAAAGGAACCCGCGCTCCCGAAGACGGGTCGAGATAAATGCGAATGGATTGATTGCCTCATCGGGTGCGTTTCCTTGGGTGTGTTTCTTTGTCAGGTGAGAAAAAACTGCTGCAGCCAGCACTCGCCATAAATCTTGAACTTTTCACAGTTCCGGGGACAGAAAAGCTAGCTCACCTGAGAACCGCCAGCATGAGTGTAACACAGTCCGAAAACCGTAGGAACGACAAACCCTCAAGCAGGCTCCTGGCTGGGAAACAGAGATAATCAGTCTGGCGCAGCCGGTATTTTCAGGGAATCAGGAGATAGGTCGGCGGGGAACGCGCTTGCTGATTCCGCAGAGAATCTCATAGGCGATGGTCCCGGCCATTTCGGCCAGATCCAAGGCCGTCAAGGAACAAGCGCCCATCCGTCCGATGAGAATGGCTTCCTCACCCACAGAGACCTGCGGAACTTCAGTAACGTCCAGCAGGGTCAGGTCCATGCTGATATTGCCGACGATGGGAACGCACTTCTCGCGAAGAATCACTTTTCCCCGGCCGGAAAGCCGCCGGTCCAGCCCATCGGCATAACCAGCCGGGATGGCGGCAATGCGAGACAGGCGGGGAGTTACGTATTGCCCGCCGTATCCCAGCGGGATGCCGGCCGGTACCTGCTTTACGGCGATGACCCTCGTCTTGAAGGTGAGAACTTCCCGGACGGGCAACGACCGGCAGAGGGGCTCAGAAGACCCATCCTTTGCGCGCACGGGAGGATGGTAGCCGTAGAGCAGCCCTCCGGGACGCACCATGTCATCCCAAGTATCCGGACGGCTCACAATGGCTGCGCTGTTGGCCTGATGACAATACCGAGGGCAAACTCCTGCTTGGGCCAGCGATTGCTTGACGGAATGGAACCGTTCGATCTGCTCCTCTGTCTGTCGCGTGGTGAAATCCTCCGCCGCCGAGAACTGCGTGAATAGCCCTTCCAGTTCAACGTGCCTCATTTGGCGATACACTTCGGAAAACCGTTCGGCCTCCTGCCAGTGTATCCCCAGTCTTCCCATACCGGTGTTGACCTTGAGGTGAAAGCGGATGCGCTTTCCGCTGTGCCGGCCCCAGGCCTCGAGCGTCCCGAGCTGGTCCTCCGAGTAAATAGCGGGGACTAAATCAAAATCGGTCAGCGCGTTCTGCTCCCCCTCCCAGAAACCCGTCAGCAGCAGGATGGGCTGGGAGATGCCCAGGTGCCTCAGTTCCACCCCCTCGTCGGCTGAGGTAACGCCAAACCAGTCCACGCCCAATTCTGCCAGCGTACCGGCGACCTCCGCTAAACCGTGGCTGTAGGCGTCGGCCTTGACGACTGCCATCACCGCGCGTTCTGGTCCCACGTGGTTGCGAATGATCTGGTAGTTTTCGGCGAGATGAGAAAGGGAAATTTCAATCCAGGTAGGTCGGGTGGACATCTTATGATCTATGGGTTCCTGTACCAAGCCGCAAGCAGAGCCGACCACGCCGGAGCGCTGGGCCTTAAATATTTTTCTTAATCCCAATCTTGGGATTCGAAATCCTCCACAGCGTTCCGGAATGACGCATATTCGGCAACAAAGACGACCTTGACCTTTCCCGTGGGACCGTTGCGCTGCTTCACGATATTGAGTACCGCCTCACCTTCATTGTCCTCGGTTTCTTTCATCACCTCCGGACGGTGAAGGAAGGCGACCACATCAGCGTCTTGTTCGATCTGTCCGCTCTCCCGCAGGTCGGAAAGCCGGTACTCTCCGCCGCGTTCTTCTGGCGCCCGGTTCAACTGGGAAACGGCTATCAGAGGGACGTTCAATTCCTTGGCCAGCCCTTTCAAGCCGCGAGAGATTGAAGAAATCTCTTGTGTGCGGTTTTCCTGCCTGCCCCGGCTGGTCATCAACTGGAGATAATCCACCATAATGAGGCCCAAACCATGCTCTGCCTTAAGGCGCCGCGCTTTGGCGCGCATTTCTGTGATCGAGAGTCCGGGCGTATCGTCAATAAAAATGGGGGCCTCCGCCAGCCGTCCCAGTCCTGCCGCTAGCTTGTCCCAGTCCTCTTTTTTCTTCAGAAAACCGCTCCGCAGTTTGTGCGAATTCACGTCGGCCTCGGCGCAGAGCAGCCGCAGCACCAGGGCTTCGCGCGACATCTCCAGGCTGAACAACGCCGTGACCTGCTTGTGGCGGACGGCAGCGAACCGTGTTACGTCCAGCGCGAAGCTGGTCTTGCCCATTGAAGGACGGCCGGCGATGATCACCAGGTCGGAGGACTGCAAGCCGCTGGTCATGTCATCGAATTTGCGGAACCCGGTTTCCAGCCCCGTAACCCGCTTGCCTCTTTCAAACAGGGCGTCGATGCTTTGGAAGCTGCCGCGAACGATCTCCGGAATGCTCAAAAACCCCGAGCGAATCCTTTGCTCGCCGACCGAAAGCACCATGCTCTCGGAGGCGTCCAAAATCTCCTCGGCTTCCTCGGAGCCTTCCAGGCAACGCGCCGTAATGCTGTTGGAGACATGGATCAGCCGCCGCAGCAGCGATTTGTCCTTCACAATTTTGGCGTAATGCTCGATGTTGCTCAGGCGGGGAAGTCCATCGGTGAGCGAAGAAACATAGCCGGCTCCCCCAACGGCTTCCAGCTCGTTGTGGCGCATCAACTCTTCGCTGAGGGTGACCAGATCAATGGGGCGGGAATGCTCCGAAAGGTCCGTGATGCGGAGGAAGAGGCGGCGGTGGCTGTCCAGGGAGAAGTCCTCGGCGGTGAGCACCGCAGCCGCTTGGTTGTATGCGGAGTTGTCGAGCAGGATGGCGCCGAGTACCGAGCGTTCCGCATCTACATTGCTCGGCAGGCTTTTCACGAGAGTGGAATCGTTCACTGCCATGGCAAAAACGCGGTTGACCTATTCCTGCACCACCTTCACATTCAGTGAAGCGGTCACTTCGCGGTGCAGGCGCACAGGAACAGGGAACTCACCCAATTGCTTGAGAGGTTCTTCCAATACAATCTTGCGGCGGTCGATTTGAAACCCCAGCTTCTGCAGGGCATCCTCCACGTCCAGCGATGTGACCGAGCCGAACAGTACGCCGTTATCTCCAGCCTTGCGGACGATCTGAATCTCCGCTTTTCCGAGCATTGCGGCAAGCTGCTCCGCTTCACCCTTCTCGTGCACTTCCCGCCGGAGGGCGACCGCCTTCTCTCGCTCGACAACCTTTTTGTTGCCTTCCGTCACCGGCATGGCCAGTTTTTTGGGGAGCAGGAAATTCCGCCCGTACCCGTTGCTCACATTCACCACGTCTCCCCGGTGCCCCAGGTTCGCAATGTCTTCCCGCAGTATAAGTTCCATCTCTTCCTCAACCACCCTGATACTGGATTCCCCGGTAGCCTGCGCCCCTAAAACTCGGCTGCGAAGGGCAACAAGGCAATGTTCCGGGCTTTCTTGATGGCCCGCGCCAAATGCTTTTGGTGAGGCGCGCAAACTCCGGAGATACGCAGCGGCTGGATCTTGCCCCGCTCCTGGATGAACTGCCCCAGCAGCCTCACGTCTTTATAGTCAATGTGGTCAATCTTCTCGACGCAAAACTTGCAGACTTTTCTGCGGCGAAAATACTGCCTGCGTGGACCTCCTCTTTGTGGACGAGAGTCCGGCTTCCGTTGAAACGCCATACAGTTCCTTTCAATGGTCGGTTGCTTCGCCGTTCAACAAACCTGCATGCACCCAGCAGTGTCTCTCCAGCAACCGCTTGCGCTATAACGGCATGCTGTAAAACGATGCCGTCATTTGCGGTGTTCTGGTTCAGGCCTTGTGGCGGGCGCTGATGCCGACGCTGCCGGTCCGCTTCCAGGCTTGGGTTTCTTCCGAGCCAATTTCTTGGCCCGCACTCCCTGGAGTTTATTCAATCTCTTCGTTTGCTCATCCATCCGAACCGTCAAATACTTGATCACCGGGTCTGCCACCCGCAACCGGCGCTCCAGCTCCCGAACCGCTGGCACCTCGCACTCCATGTCGAACAGCGTATAATACCCTTCGCGGTATTTGCGAATCATATAGGCCAGACGACGACGGCCCATTCTTTCCACTTGCCGGATGTTCCCCCCCGTAGAAGTCACAATCGTCTCCATTTGGGAGATAAATCGGTCTATCTCTTCTTCCGGAAGGTCCGGTTTCAAAATAAAAATAGTCTCGTAAGTCCGCATTGGCTGATTATTTCCTATGTTCCTGCTTCAATTGGTCTCTTCCGGCCAGTCTCGCTGGACGCCGGATCTCGGCGGTTGAACAAATTCATGGCCTTCGCAGTTCCCTCGCTCAATATTACCTCCACGGCGTCTGCGGTCCGCTCGACCATTTCTTCAACCGCGCCCATGTGTGACTTCTTGAAGGGAGCCAGCACGTACCGCACTGTGTCTTTGATCTGGCGTCCGGGGCAAATGCCCATTCGCAAGCGGGTAAATTGCCTTGAGCCGACGGCCTCCATGACCGATTCCAGCCCGTGGTGTCCGCCAGCTCCCCCTTTTCGGCGGATCCGAATGCATCCTATGGCCAAATCCAGATCGTCGGCCAGAATGAGCAAATCCTGGGGCCTGCACCCTTGCTTTGAAAACCATGCCTGGACCGCCATTCCGCTCCGGTTCATGTATGTCTGCGGCTTGATCAGCCAGACTTCCTTCCCGGCAAATAGGAACCGTCCGCTGAGCGACTTGGCTTGCTTCCGCGTCACCCGAACCGAATGCCGCCGCGCCAAGCGATCCACCACTTGGAAACCCAGATTGTGCGGGGAAAGCATGTATTCCTCCCCGGGGTTTCCAAGCCCAAAAATGAATTTCACGCATCCCACTCTCTGCGGGGCGGAACGAAGCGCTCCCCAGCAGGATACCGCTTTCCAGAACAGCCGCTACTTGCTTTCCGGCTGCTCTTCCCCCTCCTCCGCTGCCTTGCCTTTCTTGATCAGCTCCGGCTCCTCAGCCGCTTCGGCAGCTTCCTCTTCTTCCGGCTTCACTTCCTCCGCCTTGGGAGCAACCACGTGGCAAATTACGCCGTCCGGATCGCTGAGGATCTGAATTTTCCCCTCCGTTGTCTTCTGCAGATCCGCAACCCGAATGTAGTGTCCCATCTCCAGCGTTTCGATTCCAATCTGCAATTGCTCGGGAATATCAGTCGGCAAGCACTCGACTTCAACTTCCCGCAAAACCACTTCCAGAATGCCGCCTTGCAACTTGACCCCCGGCGACTCTCCCGTGAGGGCGACATGCACAGAGACCTTGAGCTTTTTATCCATCGCAATGCGCTTGAGGTCTGCGTGCAGCAGATGTCCTCGCACCGGCTCAAACTGCGTGTCCACGATCATCACCGGAGTGGTCTCTCCGCCGGAAACCTGGAGATTAAAAATGGTGTTCTGCCCTGATTCGGACCTCAGCACGGCGCTCAATTGCTTGGGGTTCAGCGTGAGCGAAAAAGCCTCCCTCATGTCGCCGTAGAGGATGCCGGGGACACGGCCCGCCTGACGAATGCGCCGCGCGACGTTCTTGCCGGTGTCTGTTCTTAATTCCGCTTCAACGATTTTTTGTGCCATGGTACGCCGGTCTGCATCCAATTGCTTCCGTCAAATAAACAAGGTGCTGACGGATGTCTCTTCGTGAATAGATTGAATCGCGCGCGCCAGAAGCTCAGCGACACTCAGGACTAAGATACGCTCGCAGCCCTTTGCCTGCTCGGATAGAGGGATCGAGTCTGTGACCACCACACGGGTGAGCCGCGATTTGCAAATCCGATCGACTGCCTCACCGGAAAACACGGGATGGGTGCAGCAGGCGTAAACTGCGCTTGCACCTTGGTCCAACAGCGCATCGGTGGTTTTCACCAGCGTCCCGGCCGTATCGATCATGTCGTCCACGATCACGGCCGTGCGGCCTTGCACATCGCCGATCACGTGCATCACTTCGCTCACGCCGGGTTCATCCCGTCTTTTATCCACGATGGCCAGCGCCGTGTCCATCTTCTTCGCAAAAAACCGCGCCCGCTCCACACCGCCTGCGTCCGGAGCGACAATGGTCAAATTCTGAAGGCCCAGCTTGCGAAAATATTCCACCAGGACTGGAGCAGCGAACAAGTGGTCGACGGGTATCGCAAAAAACCCTTGGATTTGCGGAACGTGCAAGTCCATGGTGAGCGCCCGGTCGGCTCCGGCGGCCGTGAGCAAGTCGGCAACCAATTTTGCCGAAACCGGAACCCGGGGCTTGTCCTTCCGGTCCTGGCGGGAATAACCATAGTAGGGAACCACGGGAGTGATGCGGCGCGCGGAGGCCCTCTTCAAAGCGTCCATCATCAGCAGCAGCTCCATCAGATTGGTATCTACGGGGTTACAGGTGGGTTGCACGATAAAAACATCCGTCCCCCGCACATTTTCCAGAATCTGAAGGCGGACCTCGCCGTCACTAAAGCGGGACACCAGGCACTCCGCCAGAGGGACGTCCAGAGAACGGCAGATATCTCGCGCCAAGCTGGGATTCGCCGTTCCGCAGAAAACTTTAAGACGATCTCGATCCATGATCAAACTAGGACGGCAAAACCTGGAAGACGTTGCCCGTTTCCTAACATTGATTCACCAGATTTGGATGGGGCTTGAGGACACCAACTTGAATGCCATGCGCCAAGGTTCCAGTCACACAGTGTCCAGAACCGTAGTAAAACCCCAGGGAGGCTCATTCTATTTGATCTTCTGGGGAAATGCAAGCTCACCCCGGTCAGGGCTGCTTTTAGATTAATTCACCGGCACCCTGCGCTTCAACTCTTCAAACAATTGAGGACGGCGGTGATTTACGTGGCTGCCCCTTTCCTGCTTTGCAGGAAGTTCATTAAGCTATTGGGAAGCTCTGGCCTTTCGGGCTTCCTCGGCGGTACCCCGTTTCCACCACGTTGGGTTGCCTCTGAAACCCACTTGGGGCATTCCCGAACTGGAGGCGAATTCCGGCTGCGTGTAGGTGATCTTGCCGCCCATTACCGTCAGCACCGGGTCGATCATTGCAATGTCATCCTCGGGAACCGTCAAATAATCCTGACTGAGAACGGCAAAATCGGCGTATTTTTTCGGTTCAATGCTGCCCAGCATGTCTTCCCGTAAGACATATTCCGCCCCCCAGCGCGTGTACATGTAAAGTGCCTCGCGCCGGTTAATGCGCTGCTGCGGTCCCCAAACCCTCCCGGTAACATCCTTCCGGGTCACCGCCACTTGCAACCCCAGAAAGGCGTGGAACCCGTGCTGGTCCAGTTGCATGGTCGTGCGCAAGCCGTGGTCCAGCAGCCTCCGCAGAGGCACGACCACATCCTCGGCTACCTTCTCGCCGAAGATCAGCTTATACGCCCCGATGTCTCCTTTCTCTCCCGGATAAACATACTTGGGACCACAACTGAAAATGATGCCCAGTTTCTTGGCCCGCCGGGCGTGCTCGTCATTGATAAACCGGCAGTGGTCAATGACCCACCGGCGCTCGACCACGTCCGGATATTGTTTGCTCAGTTCCTCGATTGCATCCAGAAACGATTCGATCCCACGGTCGCCGCCCGAGTGCATCGCCGAGACGCGAAAGCCATACTTGGCCGCCGACCGCAACATATCAATATCGTTGTAATCAGAGCTCGACAGCGTGCACAAACCGTTGGGACCATAAGGCTGATGAAGCCATACGGGAAAGTTCGGAGCCTCCCGAGGATAAGGCTTGCTCACGCAAGACCCCCCGCTACCGGGCGTTTCGTCGATATTGGAGAGAGCCATGCCGATGATCCACAGCTTCTCATCGCCAACTCCCCACATGTTTTTACCTGTTCCTCCTTGCAAACCCACCAGACGGCTCATAGTGGCTTCCATGTTAGGATTGCGGTTGGTAGTCTCCAGGGAAAAGGCCATCCGCGCCGGCAGTTCTCCCCGGGCATTCAGCCAGGCATAGCCGGCCAAGTGATTCGGATGAAGCCGGGTGGAGATCGTGGTTAGACCCTGGGCTGCATTTTCTTCCATTTCCAGCTTGTACAAAGGACCTAGTTCCTTCGCGGGAATTTGCGGCCAAAACTCGTAATACAGCGTCCAGTTCGCCAGACCGGACAAGCGGCCGGTCGGAACGCCTTGGTCGTCGCGGTGCACCCCCGCGATGCTGGGGTATCGCTGCAGCAGCAGGTCCAATGCTTTCGTGTTCACGAGGGAATCGCTTCCCGCCTCTCCTCCTCCCCAGTGCAAGGCCACCGGGTTGTTCGGAGTTGCCTGGTCCAGATCGAACCGCGTCACCTCTCCCTTGTGAAGCTCCACCACCAGCCCTATGCCTGACGACACTTCCCCCCGGGGCACGGTAACGATCCACTCGTCGGGCTTCTTCGTCAACGCAAGGCTTCGAAGCTGAGCCAGTCCGTCGGCCTTGCTAGACCATTGCAAAGTAAAGGAAGGATCTGTGACCGAGACTCGCGGCTTGTCTTCGGGGAAGAAGTGTGCTCCGTACTTGTAAATGTGGTGATGGGTTTCCACCAGCCCTGGGATCACCGTTCTGCCCCCCGCATCGATTTTCCGCGTATTCGGCCCGGCGTACTGCAACGCCTCCTGATTTCTGCCTACCGCAATGAATTTCCCGTCATAGATGGCCGCCGCTTGAGCCATCGCAAAATGATCCGGATCGGGGCTGTCGGCTGTCAGGATTTTGGCGTTATAGATCACCATGTCCGCTTCCAACCCCGCCGCTCCAGCCCCACGGCTTATGAGTAAAAGGACGAATCCAAAAATAAGCATAAAGAAAGCTTGCTTCCGATTGTTACGACTCATGGTTTTATTCATGGTCCCCCCTTTCGGTTCGTAAGGCCCAAATGTTTACTCGGGGAAATAGCCACGGATTACCCCGCTTGATGGGAAATATAGGTGAGAGATTACACGAGCAGAGAAGGCAAAGCAATTGGGGACATCAGACTTCTCCGGTTTATAGCCGAGCGCCGCTTTCGACAATCGGGCAAAGGACTATAAAGTCTATGCAAACCATCAGAGCCGCGACCGCACTGCGGCCTCAGAATTTTTCGGACTCCGCGACCTTCGGGCGGCGGGCCGGGAGATATCCCAGCACGCTGGAAGCGGCGTGCTGGGCGCTCTGTCAGGAGGCGTTCCCCGAACCTGGGCAGTTTATCGACGGCTGAAAAACCGCTTGCGAGTCCCTCGGCTTCGCTCCGTTCGGCTTCGCGCAGGGGAGGCGGGCCAAGCCCGCGCGGCTCGGAATGAGTGTGCTGACTGGGCTGCGCTTGCCGAGCCGCGCATCTGCAAGCAAACCCATACACCAGTTTTTCAACAACCTCCTCAAGGTAAATTGAGCCTCCTGCTCGGAATGCTCCCCCGTAGCCGGTCCGGAGCGAGGAACACTACATGAGTTCGGAGGGATCCAGCGGCTCGCCGAAATCATAGTCGCTTTCGAACGTCCACTCGATCTGGTGGCCCACGGGAGCCGCACCGAGTTCCCCGGCAAAATCCTCCCGCAGTACTACGATCTCCCCTCCCAGGACCGTCATCAGCGGAAAGACCGTGGGAATCTCCTCCAACGGAACGGTGAAGTAGTCCTTGTTGAAGACCACAAAATCAGCCAACTTGCCCGGCTCCAGCGTTCCCAATTCGTCTTCCCTCAGCACGAAATAAGAACCCCAAACCGTAGCCATCTTCATCAGCGTCTCCCGGTCCACCGCCTCCTCGGGGGCAATCAGTTCGCCACGGGCGTTTTTCCGGGTGATGAATTCAATGTTTTGCGCAGTCCAGGTGCGGCCTGTGCCCCTGACCGGGCTCGTGCCGGATTCGGTGCCGACCATGATGCCCGCATCCACCAAGCTGCGGATCGGAGCGATTTGCCTGGCCTTATCTTGCCCATAGACGTCCAGCCAGGGAGTGCTCCGGTTAATGGCCGTGTCGCAACTCAACATCATTCCCAAGCGGGCCATTCGCGGGATCTGATCCTGCCGGGGATAGAAATTGCAGTGGTCGGAGGTCATCCGCAAATGGCGCATGAACTCCAGGGAGACTCCAGGTTCCCTTTCGATTACCTGTTCCATGATGTCCATTACATAGTCCATGCCCTTGTCCCCGATGGCATGATTCACCGTGTACCGGATGCGATTCGAGAGCGCGGTATCGACCGCCTGCGCGAAAAGATTGCCGGGTTGGAGCAGACATTCTTCCTGGGATTTCCGGGCCGGGGATGCATCCATGGTGGTGCAGATGGCCGGCATCCCGCTATCTATGCCGCCCATAGTCACCCCGATGTTCCAGTAATATTCATCCCCTAGACCTTTCCAGTCACCCATCCGCAGCCAGCAACCGGTAACGTCGGGTTCCACCTGCTGGCAGTTTCGGTGCGAGAAGGCGAAGCGGACCGGCATCCGTTTTTCCTCCGCCAGCTTGATGAAGGCCGGCTGAAACGACAAGCCTACGATGTGGGAAGCGTAGGTAGTGGTGCCGGAGGGAACTTGATACGACAAATAATCTGCAATCACGTCGGCCAGTTCGTCCGGGTGATTGCGGAAGTGCCTGTCCACAATCAGCCCTCGCCCGAATGTGGTCGCAATGGTGAGGGCCCGTTCCTCATTTTCGTCGGTGGGCGCAACTTCATACAACCTCAAAAAGTCGTCTCGGGCCGCCGTGTTTAACAACCAGCTAGGATGGGAATGAAGGATAACCGGCAGTTCGGGCGACAGTTGATCCAGTTCCTCGCGGCTCATCTCTTCTTGCTTGATGTACTGCACTCCGATGCCGGTAGCCCCTCCTTCCAGGCCAATCCAGGCCCATTGGCCCGGTAGCGGGTGCGCCATCTGTTCCTTGATCACCAGTTCGATGCCCTGAGTGATGTCCGCGAAGGCCTCTCCTCCTACAGAAAACTCCTTGCGAATCGCCTCCACTGTTTCCGGATTTTGGTTCGCCCAGTTGTTTACCGCCGCGTTGTGCAAGTGGGTGTGAGTGTTAATGATGCCCGGCACCACCGTGCGGCCTGCCAGATCAATCTTCCGGGTCTGGGGACCGGCGTAGCTCAGGATTTGGGCACTGCTGCCCAGAAACTGGATGCGGTCATCACGCACCGCCATAGCCTCGAAGGTGCTGCCCAGAGAGTTGTTCATGGCGGCATCATCCATGGTTACAATCTTGCCGTTGTAGACAATCAGGTCCGGGTATGCATAGGCTACCAACTCTGCCGGAACGTTGTTCACGGTCTGTTGTCCGCGGACGCTGATCCCACAAAGCAATATCAAAAACATAACCATCGCCACTCGTTGAAATAGGTCATTCATTGAAAAACCTCCTTCTCTCCGCCGATAATCTAGTTTCAGCTCCCCTTGCCTGTCCTTGTCGCAAGCCTGAAGTGATTTAATTTTAGGCAGAATCATACTCCAGTAACCCTTCCGCTTCAACATTAACTGGGTAAGAGTATGATGTCCGCCCCTCACCCATAGACCGCTCGCCGCCAACACTGATTTCTCACCCATCCCGGCAAGGCGGCAGAAATGCCGCAGCAGGTGTTTTCTTTCGTCCCTTCCAAGGCTTGATCCCTATAGGAAATCGCATACCTTCTTGGTCCAAAAACAGAATGAAAATACCGGCTAAATAGAGACCGTTGCGATTTAAGATTGAGCCGATTGGGCAGCCGGTATATGCTTTGGGACGGGCGGGAAGGTCAGATCGGAAATTCCGGTTCAGCAGGTTCGATACTCCCTAAGCGATTCCCGCAGGGATACTTTCGATTGGGAGGCAAGTCACAATGATGATGAGGCGCAACCTTGGGCAGTATGGGATTGTATGGGTTTGGGCGTTGCTTGGGTCCATCGCCATCACGATTCCTCTGAAGGCTCTGGATGTAAGCGACGTGAAGTCCTGTGATCAATACATGGTTCCCAAAGATGTGATCAACGGCAAGGAAGTCGGGCAGGAGGACTGCCGGATGATCGAAACCAGCGACTTCGAGTTTCAAGGGCGCAACTACCGGCGCATGGACATAGGAGTTACCGGAACCGTCCCCGGCTATACGCTCAAGAGCGATACCCTCCGGGATGCTATTTTTTTCAATGCCTACCCGGAGTTTGTGTTTCCTTCGACTCGCGGGGAACTTCCCGTGCATCACGGAATCGGGCGCTATGAAATGTCCAAAGGCACTGCCATGGCTGTTCTTTATCCCGTCAACCGAAGCGAATGGAATGGAAAAATGTTTGTGACCCTGCATGGCGCAGGGCGAGCCTTCTCAAGCGGCTCTCTCAAGGTATGGAACAAAAACCGCAACCCCGAGGATCCACTGAAGGGTATCAGCAAGTACGAAAGATTGATGCTGGAAAAAGGGTATGCCGTGGCGAAGACCTGGAGGTCCACGCCGTTTCCGCGAGGGGGGGATATCACCGTCACTCTCGATGACGGAACCGTTCAGCGGGAGCGGAATATCATGGAACACCCTCCCCTGATTACGGGCTTTGTGAAGCTGGCCGGCAACGCCCTGGAGGAACGTCTCGGCAGTAAGCCCAGCAGGGTTTACTGGTATGGCCACTCCGGGGGCGCCCGGATCGGACGCATGGTCAACTATAAGGCCGGCATGAACGTGGACGAGGATGGCCGGCAGATCATCCATGGGATCATTGTGGATGATTCCGCCGCGGGGCTTTACCTTCCGGTGCTGATGAAAGACGGAAAAGACATCCTGTTCACAACCGAAGAGGAGCGCCAGCGGTTTGTGCCCATGCTCGAGATCTCCCACCTGCTCTACGTCAACGAAAGCCCGGCGGATCGCCCTTCCGTGTGGGAGTTTGAGTTGACCAATTTCCTCGCCAACAAGAGACTCAACGCCAAATTGCTGCGCGATAAAGGACTGTGGGATAAGTTCCGCTACTACGAAATAGCCGGAATCAGCCACTCTGGAGGAGAGTACTTGCCGGAGGGCAAAGATGGTGACATCGAAATTCTTGATATGTCACGGCTCATGGATGGGTTTATCGACCTGCTGGACAACTGGGTCGAAAAGGGCATCGCGCCTCCTCCCACGAAGTCGGATTGGAGAGAACTCGGCGACGCCGACCAGGACAGGATCATTGAAAACAGTGCCATCTCGATGCCCGAGGTCGCCTGTCCCTTGGGTGTCTATCACATTTTTCCCCTAAGCCGCGGGCCGGGAGGCCAGGGAACCACGGGCTTCGTACCCTTCAGTGGAGAAGGCATGGAACCGGTGGATGGTCGCGGGGCAGCCACCGCCGGGCCGGGCACGCAGAACGTCGTCCACAACTATGTGGACTTGAATCGCAACGGCTACCGGGACTTTGTGGAGACGGTTACCGAGGCTTGGCAGCGAGTGGGACTGCTAAAGAACGATGAAACCTTCAACCGCGAACGGTATGTTGCCTGCGTTGACAAGGCCGTGGCGGACTTGCAGGCAGAGAAGTTCATCACCTCCAGAACCGTAGACTTATACCGCGAGAAGGCCCGCACCATGCCTCTGCCCGCAAATTAAAGGCTCATTGCGAAGCGTGAGGTTTCTTCTTGGAAGGTATCCATTGCATACATTGTAACTTGAGGTGATTCAGCAGCAGCGATTGTTTCAACCGGTCTTTATTCTCTGTCATGAAATGACGGCTGAGATTGACCGGACGTTCCGGTTGAAGTATTCTTCGGGTCCAGCGGCAGAGCATTTGTTGAGCTGGATGTCATGCGCAACTCCACCGCAAATCGCTGGTCGCCGAGGCTGGGACTGTCATGAAAACGCGAACAAAAACGATCTTCCTTGCTTCCAAAACGCTAAGCTTGGTCCTCGCAAGCCTTCTGCTCTTAGCATGTGCGGCGGACAGGCCCGAAATCAATGTGATGACCTCCGGCGGTTTCGCCGCGCCGTACAATGAACTCGCCCCGGAGTATGAACGCGCGACCGGAAATAAGCTTGTGACTTCTCGCGGAGCCTCGATGGGGAACGCGCCGGACTCCATTCCGATGCGGCTTGAGCGTGGCGAGCCCGCCGACATGGTGATTCTGTCCGCCGCCGCGCTGGACCAACTGATCGAGCAGGGCAAGGTTGTTCCCGGCAGCCGCGTCGACCTCGTGCGATCCAAGATCGGCATGGCCGTGCGGGCGGGAGCTCACAAGCCGGACATCAGCACCGTGGAGGCGCTGAAACGTACGCTGCTACAAGCCAAATCCATCGCGTATTCGGCCAGCGTAAGCGGCACATATCTTTCCACCGAGCTGTTTCCGCGCCTCGGGATCGCCGACCAGATCATGGACAAGAGTCAGAGAATCCAGAGCGAGCGAGTCGGCGCCGTGGTCGCGCGTGGAGATGCCGAGATCGGCTTCCAGCAGATCAGCGAACTGCTTCCCATCCCGGGCATCGATTTTGTCGGACCGCTGCCGCCCGAGGTTCAGAAAATTTCTGTGTTCTCGGCCGGGATCGCCGCCGGAGCCAAGGACCCGGCCGCGGCCCGAGCGCTCATCCAATTCCTGTCGTCGCCGGCCGCCATCCCCGCCATCACGAAAAACGGCCTGGAGCCGGTGACATCCCCATAGCACAAACCAGCAATTCTGTGGAAATACCATGTGTCAGCACGGCATGTAATTCTGAGCGCAAGTAGCGACATGCAATTCCTTCGGTTCCGCTCAGGACAAGCCAGCTTGCCGTCACCATACACAAACAAACTCCGCCGAAGAGGATGGGGTGATTTTCTGATCTGCCACGCCGATTTCCCACATCGAGTTGTAATAGCTAAAACATTAAATAACCCCTCCATTAGGGGCTTCGTTTGCCCTTCTGGTGGCTATTTGTTAACCTCTTCCCAAACTAATTTGTTGATTCTAAAAGAGCTGTCGGCTTCTTTTCGTAAAAAATACCTGTTTTTACCCCGCTCGCCTTCCCTCGTAAGTTTCACATCCACCCTCCGGCCCGATCTTCCCTCGCGCAAACTCCGGGGGCAACAAAATTCTTCCGATAATTCCTAAACACGGGGCCGCACGGCAGGATCTATCAGTGATGGGATCGTTATCCCGCGCCGTCGGTGTCCCGCAGTTACACGCCTTGGAACTCGGCAAGCAAGGTCTTGTTCGAATCCCCGCGTTTGTAGACCCGTTCGAACCGGTCGCCGATGCGAACCACGACACTCCAGTCCTCAAGCAGGTCTCTCAGGGCCGGCACCGGTGGGTTGGGCGGATAGCCTAAAACTGGAAACTCCGTGATCATGCGATCTAGGAACGGAACGACGACCTCGTCATAGGCCTGCGCGTCATCCGCACGACGAGCGAACAACGTGGTCAACAGAACCATCGGTGCTGGATACGGTCGCGCATCACCCGGGCCCCAGATATCGGTCATCCAGATGGCCTGGGCCGGAAAAGCAAAATTGATGCGCCGCGCGCCATTGTGCTTAACCATGCCGTGGAGGGTCATCTGAGCGTTCCTCAGCACACAGAACATGAAGTCCCCACCGGCGAACACGACCCGCTGGGCCTCGACGCGGATTTCATGCTCTTGTCCCTCGCTGATGATCACGTAGTCAGGGTGCCGATCGGCAGTGTGCCAGTGCGGGTATTCCTCGCTGACCCAGTAGACCACGGGCAAGCCATTCTTCTTGGCATCTTGCACAAGACGGTCAATACCGGGCTTGGCGGCGGCCGTATGGTCCATTCCGTCGCGGTTGGCATGCCCGACGAAGAGAAACTCCTCCGCCACGATCTCCGTGAGGGTACTGTGATGGACCGCCATCATAGGCGGCTGCGGACGACCTGCCACCTCTACGTTGAATCGGCTTTCTGAGGACGGAGTGCGCACCACGAACTCGGTACGTCCGGGCCCGATGGCCTCGAATATCCCCGTCGACTCCATCAGCCTTACGATCGCAGGGTCCTCGATCGCGAACTCGTAGTCGTCGGCGAAGCGCGGTGGACTGTCCTCAGAGCGTTCCAGAACCGTGTAGTGAATCTTCTCGCCGGGGCGAAGCAAGAAGTGTTTGGGGATTACGTCCAGCCCGAGAGTTCCGCCGGATTGCAGCGTCTGGCTGGCCTGGAGCAACAGAGTCGGCGAGGCCCACAGGGTAAGCCCGCCTATCAAGAACGAACGTCTGGTAACGGGCATCCGACGCCCCCAATCCTGCCACGCCAGCGACCTGTAACTAACCATTCTAAGGATACCTGCCCCGTATAGGCAGTTCCCGTTCAAACGACGACTGAGCAAAAACGGGACACCGTAAATGATAACCTAGTGCCCGTAGTTCATGCATCCGAAACCGACCAGACTGGCAGTCTGCCTGTTCTTGCCGGCACTTGCGAGTCGAGTCGAAACTTGGCAGTTGACAGCGAACGCTTCATCCACGGCCAGCGCCGCGTGGTCCCGGAAGCACCGATGGCCTTCGTCGTGGCCGATCGCGGTGGCGACGTGCTGGACGTCGATACGGCTTCCCCGTTTCAGTGAAGGATCATCGACCGCACCCGGTCCAGCTAGTCATCTCGCGGCTGGACAAGCTAAGCCGCAATGAGGAGGTGAAGGCGAAGCTAGAGGTTCCCGACGCGCATTGGGATCTCGTCGTTTGCGACGAAGCACACAAGATGTCGGCTAGCTTTTTTCGGCGGCGATTCTTTATGAGGATTGCGCGCCCGGCAACGGTCATATTCGTTTTTCGCGCGGAATGATGTACTATCGTTTTTATCGAACCAGCATTGGTTTCGCATTCGGCGGCGGGTTGACGCCCGCCGTGAAGAAGCTGCTCATTACCAACATTGCTGCGGTGAAAAGATAATCGCTGCCGCCAAGGCGGCACGAAGCGGGAAAGATGCCGAGGAAGAGAGTTAACGCTCCCGGGAAACATTATTATGACGCTAAAAGCGGGCCATATTGGCTCGGGTCACAGGCTTCCTCGAAGGATTGATGGAGGGTGCAGTGAAAACGTTTCAAGGAAGTAGTTATCTGTTGTTGGCAGTATGGGTGTTATCCGGTTTGGCCATGGCACAGGAGCGGGTGGTGATCCAAGGCGGGACGTTGGTTGATGTGCGCGACGGCAGCCTCACGCCAAACGCAGCCATAGTTCTGGAGGGGGATCGGATTGTGTCGGTTTCTGGCGGAGGAGAACAACCCGCTTCGGGTGGCACCGTAATCGACGCGACCGGCAAGTACATTCTCCCGGGCCTGATTGATTTGCATGCTCACTATAAGGCTTGGGCGCCGGAGTTGTACTTGAACCACGGAGTCACGACGGTGATCGATCTAGGCAACTCGCATGAATGGATCAAAGCGCAGAAGGAGGCGGTCCAGAGCGGATTGCTACCGGGACCGAGGCTTTTTATTAGCACGAATAACCTGGATGGGCCGCCCGAGAACGAACAGAACTATTTTGTCCGGCCGTACGTGGAGCTGTTAGACGACCCGGAAGAGGCGATTGCTTCAATGAAACGGTATGTTGCCGAGGGAGTTGATGCGGTAAAGGTATATGATGGCCTCAGCCTAGAGGTGTTGCGCGTTCTAGTCAGGGAAGCCGAAATCGCGAATATCCCAGTAATTGGCCATTTTAAGGATGTGCGGATTGCGGCCAGCATTGGCGCACATGGAATCGAACATAACGGAGCGGTAGCAAATGCCATCCTTGACGAACAAGCCAAAAAGGAAGCCTTAGAGAAAGTGCGTCCCGGATTCATTCCGCCAGCAGAATCTTTTATGGATCTCAGTAGATTGTCTGAGATCGTGCAGTTGATGGTTCGAAATAACCTTTATTTGAATCCTACGATGCGGATGTCCTGGCAAGGAGACCGCGCGTTGCGGGAGAAAGGTTTCCACTATGAAGATTTTGATCTGCTGCTTAATAACTGGAATCTGCGTTACATCCCGCTGAATTTCAAGCTGGCGGATCTGAAGGAGTTCCAGGAAATCGGGCTTTGGCACTGGAAGGATCTCTCCCAATATGAGCGGGATTTGTTCCATCAAGGGTACGAAAACGCACAACGCTTGATAAAAGAGTTTTCGGAGGCCGGGGGCAAACTGTACGCTGGAACCGATTGCGCGAATATGTGCGTCCCCGGTTTGGGCACGCACCAGGAGTTGGAACTCATGGTGGATGCAGGAGCAAGTCCGCTGCAAACTCTGCAGGCAGCCACGATCAATTCAGCAGAGTTAATGCGGATGGAAAATCGCCTGGGAACCTTGGAGGAAGGGAAAGCAGCCGATCTCTTAATCCTGGAGGCCAATCCTTTAGAGGACATTCGGAACACGCGCAAAATTGCGCAAGTAATCAGCCGGGGACAAGTGTTGGACGGAGAGTACCATGCAGACTTTGCAAATCCCATTCCCAAGAATGACCCCTATGACAGCAGCCACTACTTCCCTTCTCCTCGAATCCGGTGGGCTTCCCCCGAGGCCTTGGTAGAAGGTGCGCAGAGAGCAACGTTAACGGTTCATGGAACAGGATTCATCCCCTATTCGTTTGTGCGCCTGAACGGACAGACATTGGAAACGACGTTTGTGGATCCATTCCAGTTGACTGCCGAAGTGCCTCCGGAACTTCTCGAGCCAGGCACATATGCAGTCACGGTCGAAAATCCCGATTTCGCTTGGGGAACCATATATGCCAGGGGTGCTTCGGACATCGCACACTTGGGCATTCGGCCTCCCATTTCCAACGAGGTTCTGGTCTTGGTGAAGCCGCAGGGTGGTGCGCCCATCTTTCCCCACCCCAGAGAGCAAAGTAGGTAATCCAGACAGGGAGGCAGTGATGTTGCGTCGCAGCACCTATCTTTTATTCGCGGTTTGGCTGTTATCCGGGTTGGGAATGGCTCAGGAACGTGTCCTGATTCAAGGCGGCACGCTGGTGGACGTGCGAGACGGAACTCTGCGACCGAACACCACTGTAGTGATAGATGGAGACCGAATTGCCTCGCTGAGCCGCGACGGCGGACAGGTTGCCGCAGAGGGGATTGTGATTGATGCCCGAGGAAAGTATATCCTCCCGGGGTATATTGACCTCCATGTGCACTACCGAGATTGGGCGGCAGAACTCTATCTAAACCATGGCGTGACAACGGCAGTGGATTTGGGCGCCCCTCACGAGTGGATTAAAGCTCAGAGAGAAGGCATCGAACGGGGGACTGTTCCCGGCCCGAGGCTCTTTATCAGCACCAACAATCTGGATGGCCCTCCTGATGCCGAGAACTACTATGCGCGGGGTTTTGTTGAGTTCGTGGACGGTCCGGAAGAAGCGCTACGAGCGATGCAGCGGTACGCAGGAGAAGGGGTAGACGCGGTGAAGGTCTATGACGGGCTGAGCATACCGTCGCTGCGGGCCATTGTGCGGGAAGCCGAGAAAGCGAACATCCCGGTGATCGGTCATTTCAAGGATGTACGGACCGCCATCGACGTGGGAGTTCACGGGGTGGAGCACTTGAATCCGATCTTCAATGCCCTTGTCGATGAGCAGGAGCAAGCCGAAGCGTTGCGGGAGTTGCGGCCAGGATTTCTTCCTCGGGAAGCCAGCTTTATGGATGCGAGCAAGGTGGCAGGCATTGTGCAGTCGATGGTGGACGCAGGGCTGTATTTGAACCCGACGCTACGGGTAGGCGGAGGATTAGGAGTACAACGGCACCGGGAAAAGGGGCTGCACTATGAGGATTTTGAGTTGCTGATGAACAACTGGGGGCTGCGGTATGTGCCGTTGCGGTGGAAGCTGGCGAACTTAAAGGAATATCAAGAGATGGGGTTGTGGCACTGGGCGGACCTGACCCAGGAGGAACGGGACTTGTTTCACCGGGGGTATGAGAATGCGCGCAAGTTAGTGAAGGCGTTTGTGGATGCGGGAGGCAAGCTCTATGCTGGGACGGATTCTGCCAGCATGTCTGTCCCAGGCCTCTCGTTACACCAGGAATTAGACCTGATTGTGGATTGTGGGGTGAGCCCGTTGCAGGCGGTGCAGGCGGTGACGATCCATCCGGCGGAACTGATGCGGATGGAGGATAAATTGGGGACGATCGAGGTGGGCAAGGTGGGCGACGTGGTAGTGCTGGATGCCAATCCTCTGGAAGACATTCGCAATACCCGCAAGATTCATAGGGTGATCAGTCGGGGGCGAGTGCTGGAGGGCGAATACCACGCTGACTTCAAAAACCCAATCCCGAAGAATGATTGGGAGGGAAGCAGTCACTTCTTCCCCTCTCCGCGGATACGATGGGCGACGCCGGAGGCATTTGAGGAAGGCGAGCGAGGAGCGAGGCTGACAGTGCACGGGACGGGATTCATTCCCTATTCGTTCGTGCGACTGAACGGGGAGAAACTGCAGACTGAATTTGTTAATGAGCAGGAGTTGCAGGCGGAAGTGCCGTCGGAGTTGCTGGAAGCAGGCACATATGCGGTCACGGTGGAAAACCCGGATTTTGGCTGGGGATCGAACCTTGCCAGGGGTGCGGGCGATATAGCTCATCTGGGGATTCGCGGACCCATTTCCAACGAGTTTCTGGTGTTGGTGAAACCGCAGGGCGGTGCGCCCATCTTTCCCCACCCCAGAGAGCAAACTAGGTAACCCAGACGGGGAGGAGCGCTATTGACCTGCCCAGCCGGGAGGTATTTGAAACCCTGAGAGAAGCCAGGTGCTGATCGAAAGATTCCGACGGTTCATCAGCCGGATTACAAAACAGGCGGGCACGCGTGTATCTCATCTTTTTCGCGAAGAACATGGCAGGCGCATCTGACGGGCAATTGGGCTGACGGAGGTGTTTTGCTCGAAAGCGCTCCTTCCCATGGATCGGTGGCAGCGGTGTCGTACCTCCCCGCGGAGCATGAGGCTTCCTTCCCGGACTGGATTTTTCTGGGCATTTTCCCCTTTGCAAGCTCTCCCGCCCGTATTATAAAATAGCCGCTTGTTTGCACTATCAATTCAAGCAGAAATCCATATTAATTTCAGTTTCCGAGGGAGAATCACAAGATGGCCTACATAATTGCCGAGCCGTGTATCGGCACGAAAGACACGGCTTGTGTCGATGCATGTCCTGTAGACTGCATTCATCCCAAACAGGACGAGCCCGATTACGAGTCCGCCGAGCAGCTGTACATCGATCCGGTGGAGTGCATTGACTGCGGAGCCTGCGTTCCCGTTTGCCCCGTTACAGCAATCTTTGCTTTGGACGAACTGCCGGAAAAGTGGGAACAGTTCACCGAAATTAACGCCAACTATTATCAAAAATAAGCAAGGCGGGGAGAGTTTTGCCGAACCGAAGCGGCGGCGGCCTCGCCCGGCTCAGCTATTCTGGACGTAAGGCAAAAGGTCCCGGCTGCCCGTCGGCATGAGCTGCCGCAGCGGCGGACACTGGCGCGTACGAACGGCGGTGCAGCGGCGTGGGGCCGTGCTCCCGCAGCATGGCTTTGTGAGCGGGCGTGGGATAGCCCTTATTTCTAGCTAACTGATACTGGGGAAAGATTCGGTCCCACTCCCGCATTAGGCCGTCCCGTTCTACCTTGGCCAGAATTGATGCGGCGGCAATGGAGACGCTGACAGTGTCTCCCTTGACGATGGAAATTTGAGGGATGTCCAGGTCCAGATGCAGCGCATCAACCAGCAGTAGATCGGGCAGCAGAAGGCCGGGTTCCGGACTCAACCCCAGGACGGCATCCCGCATAGCCAGACGCGATGCTTGATAGATGTTGATCTCGTCGATCTTCGCAGCCTCCGCCGACGCCACCGACCAGGCGACAGCATGGCGGCGAATCTCGGAAGCCAGTTTTTCCCTCCTGTCCGGCGATAATTGTTTGCTGTCCCGAATGCCGGGAATGCGGTGGGAAGGGTCCAGAATCACCGCCGCCGCCAGCACCGGCCCAAACAAAGCTCCGCGTCCCACCTCGTCTACGCCGGCGATGGAGCGGTATCCTGCTCGTAATCCACGGCGCTCAAACCTTGTGCCGCAACGAATACGCTTCGCGCTCCTTTCTGCACAGCGTTTCCGATCCGGGCTTCGGCCTGGCAGAGAGCGTCCCGCAGTCCGTCTGCCATGGGTGCCGGGAAGGAAGCTCAGATTTTCTCTCGAATGCGGGCGGCTTTGCCTCGCAGAGAGCGCAGGTAATAAATCTTGGCGCGGCGCACGCGCCCTCTCCGGAGCACTTCGACGCGATGGATCACGGGTGAATGCGTCGGGAATATCCGTTCCACTCCCTGGCCGAAGCTGATTTTGCGGACGGTGAACGTTTCACTGGGACCGCCGTGTTTGCGCGCTAAGACGATTCCTTCAAACGCCTGCAACCGTTCCTTTTCGCCTTCCTTGATCTTTACCTGCACCCGCACCGTGTCGCCGGGTTGAAACTCGGCCAACTCCCGGTGGGGCTCCAAACTGTGCAACTTATCCAATCGGTTCATTTTCTTTTTTCCTCTGCGAATTCCGCCAGCCACTGCTGTTGTTCCGCATTCAGGGCCAGCCCGGATAACAAATCCGGCCGGTTCTCCCGCGTCTTCTCCAAAGCTTTTCTGCGCCTCCAGCGATCCACGCGCTGGTGATCCCCGCAGAGCAGCACATCGGGAACGGCCATCTCGCGGAAGCTGGCCGGGCGGGTATATTGGGGACAATCCAAAATTCCCACGCCTCGCTCGCCGGGAGCCGCCGCGAACGATTCTCGCACGGCCGATGCCGCGTTGCCCAGCGCTCCCGGCAACAGCCGCGTTACCGCGTCGACGACCACCGCAGCCGCCAATTCTCCTCCGCTAAGCACGAAATCTCCAATGGAAATTTCCTCCCCGGCCAAGTGCTCCGCGACCCGTTCATCCACTCCCTCGTAGCGCCCGCACAGAAGCATCAAACATTGTTCTTTCGCTAACTCCGCTGCCAGAGGTTGCCGAAACAGTTTGCCTTGTGCGGACAGCAGAATCACTTTTCCCCGCGGCCTGCCTTGCTCCCAGATGCTCTCGGCTGCCCGGAAGAAAGGCTCGGGCCGGAGCACCATGCCCTCTGCGCCTCCGAAAGGGCGGTCATCCACGGTGCGGTGACGATCATGGGTGTGCCGGCGCAGGTCGTGCGTCTCAATCTGCAACAGGCCGGCCTCTTGCGCCCGCCGGAGGATTCCCTGTTGAAAGGGACTGGCGAAAAATTCCGGAAAAATTGTGAGGATGTCGATTATCATGGGCCTTGGTCATGGATTCCTTCTGCTGCCCGGATTTCATTTCCGGTTCAGGTTCTTTAGCCCCTCCGGCAACCGCACTTGAATTTCTTGCCCCTCCACGTCTACCGTGCTGCAAATGGATTCCGCAAATGGAATCAAAAGCTCTCCCTCGGCGGTAGGCACCTTCAACAACGGTGCGGCACCCGTTTCTTCCACGGCGTCCACTTTGCCCAGGAGTTTGCCGCCTTCTCGGACAACGCATCCGACAAGATCGGAGAGGTATACCGCTCCTGGCGGAAGCTGCCTGCGCTCGGACCTTGGAATTTGAATTTGCCGACCGACCAGAGACTCCGCAGCCGTGATTGTTTCCACGTCCCGGAATTTCAGGATGATCCAGCCTTTGTGCGGCCAGCTATTCTCCAGAACAACCCGCTGATGAGAGGTCCCGTCCCACAGCAGCATCTGTTGCCCGCGCTCGAACCGCTCGGGGAAATCAGTCAAGATTTCCGCAGCCACCTCGCCCCGTCTGCCTTGGGTTTTTCGCACTTGGGCGATGGTGACGTGCTCGGATTCTGGCGTCGGTTTCAATGGCGGCGGATCTCTTTACTCCAGGATCTCCAAGGTGAACCGCCTCTTCAATTTCATCCCGGCTGCTCCCAGGATGGTACGGATGGAGCGGGCAGTGCGTCCTTGCTTGCCGATCACCTTGCCCAGGTCGTTGGGCGCTACCCGCAGTTCCAGCACAGTGCTTTGTTCACCTTCAATGGGTCTCACGACAACTTGATCTGGATCATCCACCAGGGCTTTCGCAATCATCTCGATCAGCTCCTTCATAAGCGCCTCCTAAAGGACAGGGAAGAGGTCGGAACCGAATCTATTCCACATCACCGAACTGCAATACCAGGTGTATAAAGCGCTGGGTCAAAATGCGAATCCAGATGGGATAACGAACCCTCTATCTCCGATCAATGGACTTCTTATCCCGCTTGCTCAACAGTTTCCTCAGTTTCCTCTTTGGCCGCAGTGCTCTTCCTGTGGAGGAAGCTGCGGACCGTCGCCGAAGGCTGAGCGCCTTTCCCCAGCCAGTACTCAATTCGTTCCGAGTTGAGTTCAATCTGGGCCGGGTTTGCCCGGGGATTATAGTTGCCCACAATTTCTACGAAACGGCCGTCCCGAGCCCGCGCTTTATCAATAATCACCACTCGATAGCGGGGTTTTTTCTTGGCGCCTGTTCTGGTCAGGCGGATCATCAACAACGAAACACCTCCCGTGATTCTATTCTTCCTGGCGGTCCATGCCGCAACAGCAGAGCCGCCTCGGCTCCTGTTCCGAGTTCCACCGGGTGTTTCTTTTCTTGCCGCCCGGCGGCCCGCCTGCTTGCCCCCAAGTAGGGCTATCCAAACATGGCAGGAATTTTTCCCTTGCCGCGTTGTTTTTTCAGCAAGCGGCCGGTCATGCTGCGCATCATCTTGCGGGTTTGGTCATATTGCTTCACAAGCCGGTTCACTTCCTGCACTGACGTACCGCTGCCGCGCGCGATGCGCCTGCGCCGGCTGCCGTTCAAAATTTGCGGGACCCGTCTTTCCTTGTCCGTCATCGAGTTGATAATCGCCTCGGTGCGGATAAGATGCTGCTCGTCCACGGTTTGTTGACGGGATTGTTTTTGCAACTGCTGAAAGGGGCCGGCCTGGGGCAGCATGGAGAGAATCTGGTCCAGAGGTCCCATCTGGCGGGCCGCCCGGAGCTGCTCCCGGAAGTCTTCCAGAGTGAAGCTGTCGGTCCGCAGCTTCCGCTCAAACTGCTCGGCCTGTTTGCGGTCGATGGCTTCTTCGGCCTTCTCAATCAGCGAAAGGACGTCTCCCATGCCCAGTATGCGCGAGACCATACGGTCCGGATGAAACTGTTCCAGGGCGTCGAATTTTTCCCCGGTTCCGACAAACTGGATGGGCTGCCCGGTGACGAACCGGATCGACAGAGCCGCCCCGCCGCGGGCGTCGCCGTCGAGCTTGGTCAAGATCACGCCCGTCAGGGATAAACGGCGGTGAAATTCCTCTGCGCTGCGCACCGCGTCCTGCCCGGTCATCGCATCGGCAACAAATAAAAGCTCCACCGGCTGGACCAAGTCCCGGAGCTGTTGGAGTTCGTTCATCAGCTCATCATCCACGTGCAGCCGTCCGGCGGTATCCACCACCAATACGTCGCATCCTCGGTCGCGGGCTGCCTGCCGGGCGCCCAAAACCAACTCTGAGGGCCGGGCATCGGCTGAACCTTCAAACACCGGGACTCCCACCTCTTTAGCAACTACGGCCAACTGTTGTCTGGCGGCTGGCCGGTAGACGTCTGCGGATACCAGCATGGGATGGTGCCCGCCTCGTTGCAGCCATCGGGCGATCTTACCCGTCGTGGTGGTTTTTCCCGAGCCTTGCAAGCCGGTGAGAAAAAAAACGGAGGGTGGCTGGGAGGCAAACTTCACTCGGGCCGTGTCGCCGCCCAAGATTTCTAGCAATTCATCGCGGACGATTTTGACCACCTGCTCGGTGGGGGAAAAACTGCTTAGGACTTCTTGCCCGACGGCCTTGGCCCGGGTGTTTTCGATCAGTTGCTTGACGACCTTGAAATTCACGTCGGCTTCGAGCAAGGCAATGCGGATCTGCCGCAGGGCGTCGCCGATGTTTTCTTCCGTCAGCTTGCCCTCGCCTCGGAGGGTTTTGAAGACGCGTTGAAATTTTCCTGTTAAGTCCTCAAACATAAACACCTGTCAGGGAGCCGTTCCAGGCTGAGACTAAACCTGCGCACCCAACTTCAATTTTAGACTTGCTCCTCGGTTCCGTCAAGGAAGCAGGAGAAGTAGACGCCGGAGAAGGCTCGATCGGGCTTGAAGTTGCCGGGATCGGCGGCTGGCGGAGGAAGTAGAGTAGGACCGGAATAGCCCGGAATGGAATCGGCCTGCAGCACTTGCCGAGGTACTTGAAAGACTCGCTTTCGTAGTGGTAATCTCTGGCTGCCCCCGGCATTCAAGGAGTGAGCGAGGGCATCCCTTTCAGGAGGAATCATGGCTAATACAGTAACTCGTCAAACCATTACAGAAGAAGCTGCCGCGAAGTTGATCGCCGCCGCAGAAAAGAAAGCGCAGGAACTCAAACGGCCCATGGTCATTGCGGTTTGCGATGAAAGCGGTAATCTGAAAGCGTTTTCCCGAATGGACAACGCTCCGCTGTTGAGCGTTCAGATCGCACAGGACAAGGCTTATACCTCCATCAGTTTTGGAATCCCAACCCACAAGTGGTTTGAGTTCATCAAAGGCGATCCCCCGCTGCTGGCCGGAATCGTTCACACCCCTCGCCTGGTCGTTTTCGGGGGAGGATATCCCGTTAAAATCGATAACCAAATCGTCGGCGGGATCGGTGTCAGCGGCGGTCACTATTCCGAGGATATGCAGTGTGCTGAAGCAGCCTTACAGGCGCTGTAGTCTGTCGGGCATGACGGAAGCGATGATTCGCTGCGTTTGTCCCATTGCGTGAAACTGTCGGCAACAGTCCGCTGCAAGCCCTGGCCATTTGCAGCGGCAACCAGGGCCGTGATTGACCCGGTGCGGCAGCCATGTTAGGCTCCCCTCACGGGTGCAAGGAGGGGTACAGAATGCCGGAGGTCATCCCCATTCGGCCCGATGATCCGGAAGAAGAAAAAATCGCCTACACCATAAACGCCATCCGCCGGGGCGAGGTGGTGGCAGTTCCCACCGATACGCTGTACAGTTTGGTTGCCGATCCGTTCAACCTGTCCGCCGTCGAAAAAGTATTCGAAGCGAAAAGCCGTGCCTGGGATCGTTCCTTGCCGCTGATAGTGGAGTCGGTGGACCAGGCAATGGAACTGGCCCAGTATTTGCCCTCTCCCTTTTTCCTGCTGACCCACAGATACTGGCCCGGCCCGGTCAGCATCATTGTGAATGCAGCGGGTTGCGTTCCCTTAAAGGTCACCGGAAATACCGGGCGGCTGGCCGTGCGGCAGCCGGCCGATCCCATCTCCCGCCATTTGCTGGCTCGCTTTGGGATGCCATTGATAGCCACCAGTGCCAATCTCTCCGGGCACCCCACCTGTTCTCAGGCGAGCGAGGTACTCGTCACGCTCGGCCTACATCTGGCGCTGATACTGGACGGCCCCATCGATGACCACCGGATTGCAACGACGGTTGACGTGACAACTTCCAAATGGAGGCTGATCCGCGAAGGGGCTGTGGTGGAAGAAGAACTTAGGGAATTTCTAGGGGAGTAGAAAAGGCGTACAGAAGGAAAGACTGCATTCCCCCGGCGACCCTTGCGGTGACGCGGTCTCATCCGCTACAAGCTGGCCGCGCCGCTGACCACCTCAATCAACTCTTTGGTGATGGCGGCCTGGCGAATCCGGTTCAGTTTCAGCGTGAGGTCGTCGATCATCTCGCCCGCGTTGCTGGTGGCGGCTTCCATTGCCGTCATGCGGGCGGCATGTTCCGAAGCAGCCGACTCCAGCAAAGCGCCAAAAATCTGTACCTCGACGTACTTTGGCAACAGGCTGGCGTATATCTCCTGCGGCGGCTGTTCGTAGATGTAATCCACACTCGAAAAAGCATCCGAGGAGCCTGCCGATGGCTGAAAATCCGCCAGCGGCAATAGTTGTTCGACCATCACCCGCTGCGAGAGGACGCTCTTGAAGGCGTTATAAACCAGAAACACTCCGTCGGCTGCTTCCTGCGAATAGGAGGCGATCACTTCGGAGGCGATTTCTTGGGCGTGATGGTAGTTCAGCCGGGCGAAGATGTTGACGTACTCGCGGGCAATCTTCACGGGTCGGCGGCGGAAGTAATCCCGGCTTTTTCGCCCGATCAGGACCAGTTCCACCTCTTGCCCGCTGTGCTCCTGCAGAAACCGTTCTGTCGCGCGCACGATGTTGGTGTTGAAGGCTCCGCAAAGTCCCCTGTCGCCGGAGAGCACCAAGGCCAGCAGCCGTTGCTGGGGCCGCCGGGCGAGCAAGGGATGCTGCTGCACGGCGGATCGGACCGCCAGACTCGCCAGCACTTCTTTGATGAGGCCCGCATACGGGCGGGCGTTGAATGCGCTTTCCTGAGCGCGCCGCAGCTTGGCCGCCGCAACCATTTTCATGGCTTTGGTGATCTGCTGCGTGTTGCGCACCGAGCGGATCCGCCGGCGCATGTCAATCAGGCTAGGCATAAAGGAAAGCTCCTGGCACAGGCAGTAACATTAGCTTACCAGCCTCTTTTCGAAAAGCAACGGGTCATTGCGCGCCTCCAGCCTCGGCGGTGTTCTTCGCTTTCCGTTCCGCCAGGAAGCGCTCTTTGAATTGGGTAATTATCTGGCCGAACTCCTGGCGCATCGAGTCGTCGAGTTTCTTTTTCCCAATCAATTTTTGGAGGAGTGCCGGGTGGTTATTGTCGACAAACCGGGACAACCCCGTCTCGAAGGAGCGAATCGCCTCCACCGGAATGTCATCCAGGTGTCCCTGAGTTCCGGCGAATATGGCGAGAATCTGTTTTCCCACCGGCAAGGGGACATATTGATCCTGCTTGAGCAACTCCGTGAGGCGCTGTCCGCGAGACAATAATGCCTGCGTGGCTTTATCCAAGTCAGAGCCAAACTGGGCAAAGGCAGCTAATTCGCGATACTGCGCCAAGTCCAGCCGCAGCGTCCCGGCGAGCTGCTTCATGGCGCCGATCTGGGCGTTGCCTCCCACGCGGGAGACGGAAAGCCCTACGTTAATGGCCGGCCTGATGCCGGAGTTGAACAGGTCCGTTTCCAGGTAAATCTGTCCGTCGGTGATGGAGATCACGTTGGTCGGAATATATGCGGAGACGTCGCCGGCTTGTGTTTCGATAATCGGCAGTGCCGTCAGTGAGCCGCCGCCGTTCTCATCGCTCAACTTGGCCGCGCGCTCCAGCAGCCGGGAGTGCAGGTAGAAGACGTCGCCCGGAAAGGCCTCGCGTCCCGGCGGCCGCCGCAGCAGCAGCGAGATTTCGCGGTAGGAGGCGGCGTGCTTGGAGAGGTCGTCATAGATACACAGGGCATGTTTTCCCGAGTCTCGAAAGTATTCCCCAATCGCACAACCGGAGTACGGGGCCAGGAACTGCAATGGAGCCGGGTCGCTGGCCGAGGCCGCCACCACGACGGTGTAGTCCATGGCTCCGTGTTCCTCCAGTGTCTTGACGACCTGGGCAATTGTCGAACGTTTCTGGCCGATCGCCACATAAACGGCAATGACGTCGCCGCCCTTTTGATTGATAATGGCGTCAATTGCCACCGCCGTCTTGCCCGTCTGTCGATCCCCGATGATCAGCTCGCGCTGGCCGCGGCCGATCGGGATCATGGCGTCAATCGCCTTCAGGCCCGTTTGCAGAGGTTCCTTCACCGGGCGGCGGGCCACCACTCCGGGGGCCAGGCGCTCAATCGGATTGAACCGGTCAGTTATCAGAGGGCCTTTGTCGTCGAGCGGCTTGCCCAGTGCATCGACCACCCGGCCGACCAAGGCGTCTCCCACCGGGAATTGCATGATCTTGCCCGTTCGCTGGACCTGGTCTCCCTCTTTGATCTCGGTGTATTCACCCAGCAGCACCGCTCCGACCTGGTCTTCTTCCAGGTTCAAGGCGATGCCGGTCACGCCGTGGGGCAGGTCCACCATCTCGCCCGCCATGACCTTTTCCAGCCCGTAAATGCGGGCAATACCGTCCCCCACCGAGATCACGGAGCCTACCTCAGCGACGTTTACCGTTGTTTCATAGTTCTCAATTTGCTGGCGGATAATCTTGCTGATTTCGTCCGCTTTGATCTGTGCCATGTATGCTCCTTACGGGCTCAATGAATCTTTACGCAGCGGTTAGTTTGCCGCGGATACGCTCCAGTTGTCCGCGGACCGAACCGTCGTATATGGTGCTGCCGATGCGGGCGGCAATCCCGCCGATGAGCTCGCGGTCAAGGGAAAAGTTCATCCGGACTTGTTTGCCGGTTTTGGCATGCAGCGCGTCCGCGAGTTGCTTCTGTTCCGTTTCGTCCAGCGCCCGGGCCGTGGTAATCTCGGCGAGGACCACGCCCAGCCGCTCATCCAGCAGGGAGTCGAACGCCTCCGTAATCTCGCCCAATAAAATCATGCGGTCGTTGTCGATGAGCACCTTTAAAAAATTTCTCACTGCAGCGTCCAGCTCCAGCAATAGCGCCAACTCGCCCAGAACCGCCTTCTTTTTGGCAGCCGTCACTGCCGGCGTAGAAAACAGAATCCGCAACTCGGAATTCTCCGCGAGAAGCGCGCGGAACTCCGCCAGTTGAGCCGCGACCGCCTTCGGGTCTTTCCCCGCTTCCGTAGCAGCGGGGCCTGTGACGATGTCCACCAGCGCGTGGGCATAGCGGGATGAAACTGCAGAGGGCATCAGCTAGCTTTCCTCCGGTTCTTGCCGGAAGAATCGTTTCCGGACCCCGTCCCGTGGTCCAGGCCTTCCAGGAAGGATTGAAAAATAGTTTTTTCCGCCTGAGGTGATATGGAATTCCGAATTTTCTTTTCTGCCAGTCCGACGGCCAGTTCAGCGGTGTGAGCCTTTAGTTCCTGGAGCGCGGCTTTGGCCGTTGCGGCGATTTCCTGCTGAGCGGCAAGCGTGATTTTGTCGGCGTCGGTCTTTGCCTGCTCCACGATGCGAGTCTGGTCCGCAGCCGCTTCTTGGAGGGCGCTACGGCGCAGCAGAGCGATCTCTTCGTCCAACTGTTTGAGGTTGTTTTCCACGCCGGCCAGCCGCTCTGCAGCCTCCCGGCGGGCGCGTGCCGAGTCTTCCATGTCTTTGCGAATCGCCTGTGCTCGCTCGGCCAAAAAGGGACCGATGAATTTCTTCCCCATGAATCCGATAGCAGCCAGGATCAGAATGAAGTTGGTCCAATGGAAAACTTCCGTCCAGAAGTGACTTTCCGCTTCGTGGCCTGCGTCACCATGTTCCGCTTCGGCGGCATGTTCGGAAGATGCAGCTTCTGAAGTTGCTGCCGGGGATGCCTCCTCGGGCGGTTCAGATTGAAAAAATGCTCCGCCCCGCAACCCGGCGCCGATTAGCACCGCAATCGCAATGAGTGACGCGATGGCGTTCCAACGAAGATGTTTACCAGTGGGCATCGCTTATCGAGGCGCCTCCGGTCCGCTGCCTGGACTGGCGGAGAATTGAGCCGGTCCGGATTTCAAAATTACTTCTGCAATCGATAAAGCGATCTGGTCGCTTTCCGATTCCAGCCGCTTTTTCGCCTGCTCCGCCTCATCGAGTATCTCCTGTTGCGCGCGCTGGACCATCTGCTCGGCTTGCTGCCGCGCTTGGCGGAGAAGCTCTGCCCGCTGACCGAGTGCTTGTTCCCTTCCCTGCTCTTGCTGGCGGTAAAGGTCCGACCGCGCCGCTTGCAGGGCTTGCTGGTATTGGGAAGTTTTTTGTTCCGCCAGGGCAATATTCTCGTCCGCCGCCTGCCGCAGCCCGGCAGTGGATTCGTGACGCTCGCGCAGGGTCTTCTGAAGCGGACGGAAGAAGATGCGTGAGATATAGAAATAAAGAATCCATACCAGAACGAAGGTTGGAATAGCCTGAAGCAGAATGTTTCTAAGTTCGGTTAATACATCCATAAGGCCGGACTAATGAGCGCACGAAGGAGGAGCTGCGAAACGGAAGAAATTATCACGGCTGCTCCCATCTGTCAAGGAACAGCCATTCTGGCGGGAGCAGCCTGGGTGGATCCGCGCCATGCATCTCGGGCCGGCCAGTTGATGGCTCTCCATGACTTCAACGAGGAACTAAACTCAGTAATAGGGCTGACTACACTTTACAGCCAAGCTTTGGGCTCTGTCTCGGCATGTTGGGTGTACGACAGCATGGGAGGTCACGAGGGGCCGAAGCGGCACAAATCGATTGATTGAATCCTTCCAGATCCTCCGGAAGTTTCATGGTTTGTTCGCCTTTCGCGGCCTCACAATAGTGATTTTGGCAAAGCCCTCCTCCAGCGCAGGCGGAGAAAGACGTTGCGCCAGCTGTTCCATCGCTGCTTTCGGCACTTGACGGTTCCGCCGCCGGTTGCGCTCCCGGCAGACGGCAACCGGAACGTCGAAATAAAGAGCACACAACTGGTAACCGTAGCGCGCGCCCATGCGGAAGTAATAACGTCTTTCCTTTCGGGTCAAGTTGGTGGCATCGATGTAATTCCGGGGACGGCCCAGCAGCAGGCGGAGGCGCAGCAGGTAGCGGAGCGCCAGAAAGACCCAGCGCTGGTAGAGCTGGTTGGTTGCGTCATCGAGCAGCCACAACCGCAGCATATCGCTTGACAGAGGTTGGATTCCCCGCCGGGCAAAGTAGGTGGATTTACCCGACCCCGGTAGCCCCACAGCCAGAATAATCTGCCCCTTCGGTTCTTTCTCCTTGGTCGCCTTCCGCAAGGCAAGCGGGCGGCGGGAGCGCTGGGCAACATCCTTTGCAGGGGATGGCATCGAGGATTTCTCGAAGAGATGTTGGCCTGGGAAAACAATCCGGTGCGCATCAACCGAGGCCTTTGGGCACCGATGGATTCATGCCAATTGCTTCGACTCTGTGCGGCTTTCTTTTTGCGTGGTTTCTTTGCTGAATGTCTCGGCAACCAAGTTGGATGCCAGACGCAAGGATTCAAATGTTCCCGCGTCGGTCCACCAGCCCTCCAGCATGCTGTAGGAGAGTTTCCCTTCCTCCAGATAGCTGTTGTTGAGGTCGGTGATCTCCAGTTCATTTCGTCCCGACGGGACCAGTTGTGCGATTCGCTGAAAAACAGTGCTGTCGTAACAGTAGATGCCGATCACCGCGTAATTGGAGGCTGGAGTAGCCGGTTTTTCCTCCACCTGCACGATCCGGCCATTCTCAAACACGGGCACGCCGAACCGGTTCGGGTCCGGCACTTCTTTCAAGACGATATGCGCGCCTTCGGCTTGCTGGCGGAAAGTTGCAACGATCTCCGCAATGCCTTTCTCGATAATGTTGTCGCCCAGGATCACGCAGATTGGGGAACCATCCGCAAAAGGCTCTGCCAGGCGGAGGGCGTCGGCGATTCCTCCCTCTCCGACCTGATAGGCATAGTTCAATTGGCGCAGTCCGAAGGCTTCCCCGTTTCCGAGCAAGCGCAGGAAATCCCCCGCGTGCTGTCCGCCGGTGACCAGTTGAATGTCGCGGATGCCTGCCTCGACCAACGTCCGAATCGGATAGTAGATCATGGGCTCGCTGTAGATAGGCAGGAGATGTTTGTTTGTAATCTTGGTGAGCGGATGGAGCCTGGATCCAAGGCCTCCCGCCAGAACAACGCCTTTCATGGTTGCTTTGGTTTTCATCGTTATCCGGAACCCAGCGAAGTTATCGTCAATCAGCGCACTTGATTATACGGCTTGCATCAAAAAGTGCAAGCCGTGCCAACTCCGGATAGGGAAATGCGCGGAAAGGATTTTGTGCTCATAAAGAGTTCAGAAAGGCCAGCAATGCCGCCGCTTCTTCCTCTGCCAGGGTCTGGAATCGTTGGCGGGATTGCCCCGCTTCGTTTTCGTGCCGAAGGATGGCGTCGGTGATCGTGGCGGCGCTGCCGTCGTGCAGCAGTCCTCGGCGGACACGCAGTCCCCATAAGGCTGGTGTGCGAATCTCCTCACCCCGTGCATCGGCTTGCACGATTCCGTCCCCGGTTCCGATGTCGTGCAGTAATAGATTGGAATATAGCGGTACGGGCTTCCGGTCGAAGACCGGGTTCCCGCTGGCCCCGGTCACGAGCGCCGGCACGTGACAGGCGTCGCAGCCCGCTTGCGCGAAGAGTTGTTCACCTCGGCGCACTGCATCGGTGATTGGACCCCGAGGCGGGGGATTCAGAAAACGAAGGAAAGCTTCGAAGTTGTCTATGCCCCGCAGCCCGGTTGCCGGCTCCGGACTGTCCTCGATTCCTGGAATTGGATCGCACAGTTGCAGGCGAAGACGGTCGCCGTTCGGGGCATTGTCCAGGGGGAAAAGGTCGTTGGTAATTCCCATCTCCTCCAAATACGCCTCTGCGCAGAAGGAAAGCAGGGTGGCCTGCTGCGCCTTCCATCCGAAACGGCCGGCGCGGGTGGCTTGCGTTCCCACGTCGAACACCCAGTGGACCCGTCCGGACACGCCGTCGCCGTCGCTGTCGTTCGGGTCGGCCAGCCCCGTCAGGGTTGCATCTGAAATGGCTTCCACTAAGCCAGCTCCAAATAGAGGAATGGATTTTCTGGGGGCCACCACGTTGCTTTCGGGGGGGATGACTTCCTGGCAGCGGTGCGGAGGGATAGAGAAAAGCTGGAAAAGCGAGCCGCCGGGAAGGGCATCGAAGCTGCCGTCCGCATTCCGGCGGCCGGCCCGCATCTCCGTGATGGAGCCGCTTCCTCCGACGGCGGGGATATTGTGGCATTCGGCGCAAGAGCGTCCGTTAAATAAGGGTCCCAGGCCTTCCTCCGAGTCTTCCACCTCCAGAAAGTCCTCCAGGCCCAGCCGGAAGCGTTCGAATTCCTGTGCCGTGATTCCGGACAACGGATCGCCAAAAAACGGTGGTTGCTGCTGACCGACCGATTTCAGAGAGCACAGAACAATAAACAACAGCATCAATGCTCCGAAGCACCCCGAAAAAGTCCTCATGAAGTTTCCTCGCACAAAGGTTGTTCTAGTCTTCCACGATCAGTAGACCGCGCATGGTGTTGTGGCCGGCGCCACAGGCGCGGGAACACTCAAATGTGTAATCGCCGGACTCGGCCGCTTCAATCCGCAGCCGCATTTCGCCCTTCCCGCGCGCCGGAATAATGCCTTCTATGCCCGCCGTGGGGATATAAAATCCATGCGCCGTGTCTTCACTTTCTGCAATGATCTCCACGATGGTTCCCTTCTTGATTCGGATGCGCGAGGGAGTGTAGCTGAAACGTTCCGCTGTGAGATAGATTTGCTGAACGGGCTTGGGCGGCGCCCCCCGTTGCTCCGGCTCTGTGTGGGCTGTTCCTCCGCTTTGCGCAAGCAATGAGCCGCAGGCGAGAGCCGCCAGCAGCATTCTCGCGAAAATGATTGGGACGATCCGGCAGGATGTTAGCTGCATATTTCTCCTCAGAACCACCATCCGAGCCCGATGTTGAGTTGGTTGGCGGCTTTTACGACTTGGCTTTCGTTCCGGTGGATTTGATAGTCGGCCTTGACGGCGATGTCGGGATGGGGATAAAAGGTTGCTCCCAGAGTCCACAGTGAACGGTCAAATTGTTTCAGCGGCAGAAAGCCGCGCGGCATACGGCGCTGCGTGTCAAAATTTTCATAGCGCACGAATCCGACCAAGTCGTGTTTGCTCTGCCGAGGCAGCAGGTGGGCCGCTCCCTCCAGATAAAACCCACGAATCTGTTTGGCCACATTCGGATTGATTCCCGTGCGCCGTTGCATGGCGCGGTTCAGTTCACCTGCTTGCGTGGTGAAAGCCGAGGCAAATTGCCCGCGCAATTCGAGAGGGTCCAGCCGATAGCGCCCGTCCAATTCATAGAGCCGGACAACTGGGTTGACGTTGGGCAGATCAAAGCCGGTCTTACCGTTCCAGAAACTGGTTCCCAGTACCAGCCGCCGGACGCCCCGATATTCGAGGCGCAGGGCCTGCGCCCAGTTCTGGAAAAGAGACCGGGACCCCTTTTGCCGGCCGCCCCGAAGACCCTCCGAAGCGCTGAACCCGGCAGCATCCAATGGAGCCATGCCGTAGAACTTGTAGGAAAGACCCTTTCCCAGGTCACCGAAGATACCCGCTCCCGTGTCGAACCATGTGGACGGGATGATTACGGTGTCCACTTGCGGACGCAGCACGCCATAGAAAGAAGGCGGTTCATGACGCTCATTGAGTATGCCCATTGGGGTCAGCAGCATTCCACTGCGGAAGTTCAGGGCCGGATGCACCAGGAAGTCCACGTACGCCTGTTCCAGCTCTATCTCGCCTTTTTCCTCTAGTCCCTCGACGAAAGCGTGCTCGACCTCCAGCTCGGACCAGAATTTCAACCGGTCCGAGAAGCTGTGGCCAAAAAGCAATACGAAGCGCCGAAAGTCCAGAGTGGCGGTTTGGTTCTCCGGTTTGGAAAAGTTCATCTCCATGTAGCCCGCAATGGGCAATCGCGTTTCTGCGTTTTCGCGCTCGGCTGTCGCGAGCTTGCGGAGAGCCAGGACGCCGGGCTCCTGGGCCGCCGTGAGCTCCGCTTCGGAAAGGAGCGGTTCTCCGGAAGCGGGAAGCTTTGGAAGCTTTGCAAGTAGTTGTCTCAGTTGCACCTCGAGAGTCGCAACCCTGCTTTCGATGGAGCCTTCCGGCGCGTGCCGGCCCTCCAGCGGAGCAAGGCTCCACCGCCGGTTGAGTTCAGTCACTTGCCTTTCCAATTCCCGGACGCGTTCGAGCAGGCTGGAATTGGGCATCTGTGCCTGCAAGCTCCCGCCACAAAGACAAAAAAGATGAGCAAGAAGCAACCCCAGACGCCAGCAAGTGAAACCGTTTGCCCGCCGCGCCAGCTTGCGAATATCGGTTATTTTGAACATGGAAATTACCCGCTGAAAAAGTTGAAAAATCGTGCTCTCTCAAATTTATCAACTAAGATATGTGCAATATATTTAGTATATCTGATAATTATTATTAAGCTAACTTATCATATTTGATAATATACGATTTGCAACATGGAATGTCAACGATTCATAAGGCCATTTTCGGGGAATCCGTTTAGAGGAGAAACAGTAGGAGGTTGCGGATATTTCGAAGCAATCAAACAGCGGGGCGGGGTCCGGGGGGCACTGCAAGGCAAGTTTCCTCCAGTTTCCGGGCTAGCGGCCCATGCTAAGCCGGTAAGCCAAAAACTCAGGAAGGCCCGCCTGCCGCATCTTGGTCATAGTTGCTGCCACGTCGTAAGGGGTTCGCCCGTATTCGACCGTCCCTGCCGTGTCATAGATCGCAAAGGCAGCCCGGTTGTCTCTATCCCGGGGCTGGCCCACGGAGCCGGGATTGAGGTAGTAGATATGGTCCGGCTGGATCTCCAAGGATACACGGGTCGAGTCCGGAGGAACCGCTAGCGGAAGCATTTCTACAACTCTGCTGCTGTTCTGGAAAAATCCACCCTGGAGGTGAGTATGTCCGAAAAAAGACAAGCGATAGTGAAGAAAACTGATCGATTCAGCCGCTCCCCTGCAAGTGGTGATGTATTCGTCCTCGTCCTGAGGACTCCCGTGGAGGATCGCAAACTGGTTCATCACCGCGGCGGGGCCCTGAGGTAGATTCCTTAAGTATTGCAGATTTTCGGGTTTGAGGCGGCCCCGTGTCCAGAAGGCTGCCATGCGGGCTGCTTCGTTAAAATCCTCGGCGTTGCTGACTCCGCAGCAGGCTCTGTCGTGGTTGCCGCGAACCACGTCGGTCACGTGCTCCCGCACCCAATCGACTATCGGGTCCGGGTCGGGACCGTAACCAACCAAATCCCCGCAACAGACCACTTGCTCGTATTCTCCATGCGTCATTGCCAGGACAGCTTGGAGCGCCTCCAGGTTGGAATGCAAGTCGCTGAGAACCAAATATCGCATCGAAGAACCTAAGTTTAAACTACACCGCATAGGGCCGAAAGAGGAAAGCTTCTCTATTTGGCGGGTATGCCAATCTGGAAACAAAGCCGTGGTTGTGCTGGACTCAGGAATGCCGTTTCCTACGGCAGACAGATGGTTAGATGACCTTTTCCTGCCGTAACTTTTCAATTCCCGGGGCATCGTAACCAAGCTCCTTCAGGATGACTTCCATATCCTCTCCAAGACTTGGTATCGAATCAAACCGTGCCGGGTTGCTGGAAAGCCGCAACGGGTTGCCGATGACGGGAACCTGCCCAGCCGGAGATTCCATCTCGTGGACCGTGCGCCGGGCACTGACCGGTGAGTGGGCCGGGACCTGGGCGATGCCCCCGGACGGCTGAGTCCTATTGAAGAATCACGTCGCCGATGCCCGGCCGTTCCATCTTGATGACCTCTGCCCCCATGTCCGCCAGCATCCGGCTGCAGAAGGGTCCCGAAACAGCGATCTCCAACGCCAGCCCCCGGCCACCGGAGAGACTCTGCGGAAGCTTTTCCGTGCTACTGGGCGGCACTAGTGCGAATCTCCGGGAAGAAGTCTTGCTTCGGAGCATGCGCCCGCTTCCAGACCATGACGCTGCGCGCATAGTCGATGACGACCTTGCCTTCCTGCTGGATACCGCGGGTGCGGACCTTGACGATGCCCCATTGCGGCTTGGAGCGGGATTCACGCGTTTCCAGGACCTCGGACTCCGAGTAAAGCGTGTCACCCGCAAACAGCGGGTTCGGCAGTTTGATCTCATCCCAGCCGAGTGCAAAGCCGTTCTCGCTTACATCGGCTACGCCCATTCCGGCGACGATGGCTAGCGTCAGGGCGCTGTTGATCAGGCAGCGGCCAAACTCGGTGCGCTTGCCGTACTCATTGTTGAAATGGATCTGGTTGGTATTGTTGGTCAGCAGCGTGAACCATATGTTGTCTGCTTCCGTGACGGTTCTTCCCAGGCGGCAACGGTAGATGTCGCCCACGGAAAAATCCTCAAAGTAGCGGCCCTCCCAACCAGCTTTGACCGGCATTATTCCTCCTTAGTCTGGGAATTTTCAAGTTGATTTTCCGGCGCTGGCAGGGCGCCGAAGCTTGCAAGAGGGAATTCTCTTTTCGATTTGTTGCCCAAGAAATCCTCTTATATACTACGCTTCGCATCAGGGGGCAAGGTCATGGAATCGCATACTGCACAGCCTAACACTAATGAAGACTGGCTCGCCATCCGGGAAGAGGTCGGCAAGTTGTGCCGGGATTTCCCCGATGCATACTGGCGCGAGGTGGACAAGCAGGAGAAATACCCGCAGGAGTTTGTCGATCAGCTCACGGCCAGCGGATATCTGGCGGCCTTAATTCCGGAAGAGTATGGGGGCGCGGGCTTGGGGATCACCGAGGCCAGCATTATTCTGGAGGAGATTAATCGCTCCGGGGGAAACTCCGCTGCCTGCCACGCCCAGATGTACATCATGGGGACCCTGCTCCGCCACGGCAACGAGGAACAAAAGCAGCGCTACCTCCCTCCCCTCGCTCAGGGAGAACTACGATTGCAAGCCTTCGCCGTAACCGAGCCGAACGCCGGATCGGAGACCACCCGGATCGAGACTCGCGCCGTTCGCAAGGGCGACTGCTATGTGGTCAACGGGCAGAAGATTTTCATCTCCCGCGTGAAACAGTCGGACTTAATGCTGCTGCTTGCGCGCACCACGCCTTACGATGAACTCACCGACAAGACTCACGGGCTTTCTGTCTTCCTGGTGGACATGCGGAACGTCAAGGGACATTTAGAGGTCCAGCCTCTGGACTTGATGATCAACCACCACACCAATACCTTGTTTTTTGACGATGTGGAGATTCCCGCCGACAGCCTCATCGGCGAGGAGGGCATGGGATTCCGCTACATCATCGACGGCTGGAACGCGGAGCGCATTCTGATCGCCGCTGAAGCCGTCGGGGACGGGCGCTGGTTTATTGAGCGGGCGGCACGTTATGCCCGGGAGCGGGTGGTCTTTGGACGCCCCATTGGTTCGAACCAGGGCGTCCAGTTTCCCATCGCCCAGGCCTATGCCCACATCGAGGCCGCAGACCTGATGCGTTTTGACGCAGCCGCGAAGTTCGAGCGCCGGGAAAAGTGCGGCGCCGAGGCCAACATGGCTAAGCTGCTGGCGTCCGAAGCTGCCTGGGAGGCGGCCAACGCTTGCCTCACCACCTACGGGGGCTACGGCTTTGCTCGCGATTACGACGTGGAGAGAAAGTTTCGAGAGACTCGTCTGCTGTCGGTCGCGCCGGTGAGCAATAACCTAGTATTGGCTTTCTTGGGGCAGAATGTTCTCGGAATGCCGAGGTCGTATTAAATCCGGCTTGATTGCTGAAGTGGCCTATGGACGCAAAGACTAGCCTATTCCGTTCCTGGATGTTTGTGCCCGGACACCGCGCGCGCATGATTGAAAAGGCTCTGGGCCTGAACGTGGACGCCATTATGCTCGACATCGAAGATGGCGTGACTCCTGCGGAAAAAGGCACGGCGCGTCAGCAGATCGCGGCGGCGCTCGATCAGGTTCAATTGCGTCTTAAGGGCTCGGCTACACCCTATAAAACACCCGCGCGGTATGTGCGAATCAATCAGGTCGGGCATGAACGCATGGACGCGGATTTGTCCGCCGTGATCCGGCCGGGCCTCGAAGGATTGGTCTTGCCGAAGATCGAGACCCCGGAGCAGGTGCAGACGGTGGAGGCGATTTTGGACGGTCGCGAGCCGGAGGCCGGAATTCCCTCCGGGGGCGTGCGATTGCTGATTGCGATTGAGAGCCCGCGCGGACTCCTCAACTCGTACGCCATTGCCGCATCCTCACAAAGAGTAGTTGGACTGATGTTCGGGGCGGAAGATTACGGCAAGGAGCTGAGCCTGCCGCTGCTGCGAGAAGGCGAAGCCAAGGACCTGCTGTACGCTCGCTCTGCTCTGGTGACTTCAGCCGCCGCGGCGCACATTCAGTCCGTGGACGGAGTGTGGCCGGACCTGAAAGACATGGAAGGACTGCACTCGTTTGCTCTCCAGGCGCGCCGCCTGGGGTTTACCGGCATGTCCTTGATTCATCCCTCCCAGATCGATCCCATCAACGCGACTTTTACCCCCACCCCAGCCGAGGCGGAATACTGCCGCCAGGTGATCCAGGCGTTTGATGAAGCGACGGTGCGCGGCGAGGGCTCCATCGCCTTCGGCGGCCAGCTCATCGACCTGCCGATTGTGGAAAGGGCCCGGCGGACGCTGGCGCTGGTGAAATCGCTTAAGGGGTAGCCCCTCCTCAATCCAGCCACATCAGTTTTGCCGGGTTATCCTGCAACATCGTGCGAACCTCGCGCGGCTTGATCCCGAAGGCAAGCAGAACTCGTAGGAGGATCGGAACCCTTAACGCGCCCAGACGTTCAGAGCCGCCATTCATTTCAGATCATCGACTGTCAGTTGGAGCCCGCTGAGAATGGATCGCAGCGTACCTGGCCTAATCGGTTTGCTCCCGTGCACGGGAATGATCGCCCTGCGTCTCGGGTCGGTTTGGTGAATTACGACGGCGTGTCCTCCGGTTTGTCGCTTCACATAAAACCCCCGTGCTTGCAAATCGCGGATGAGTCGCGGTCCGGAGACCTGCGGAAGGTTCATCAGGACACAATCTCAACTTCTTGAACGATTACCCGCTGATCCGACTCCGGAATCGGCAGGCCGTCGTCCTTCAAGCTCCAGACGTACAGTTCGATGGCTTCCTGAATGTTCCTCAGAGCTTCCTCGAGCGTATCCCCTTGGGAGGCGCATCCCGGCAAAGCGGGAACATGCACGGAGTAGCCTCCATCGGGGTCCTGTTCGAGCACAACTTTGAATTTGAGATTCATGGTTCTAAGTCTCGAATCAATTATACATTGAGGAGAAGCAGTGAGTTTACGACCAAGCCTCCTCAATCCAGCCACATCAGTTTTGCCGGGTTATCCTGCAACATCGTGCGAACCTCGCGCGGCTTGATCCCGAAGGCAAGCAATGCCCGGATGAAGACCCGCATGCCGTCAATCGAGTCCATGTGCAGAACCTGGCCGAAGTCGCTTCCAATGATGCATCGTTTGGGGCCGATCTCCCGGATGGTGCGAATCGTCTCCATGGGGTCGGCGACGGGTTGGTAGAGACTCGGGATCATAGGTTGGCAGTAGGTTCCCACATATACTCCCAGATCGGCCAGCTCCTTCATCTCTTCCAGCAGCAGCTTGTTGAGTTCGAGCAAGGGATGGTCCAAGGTGGCTCGGACGCCCAATTCCTTTGCCTTCTTGGCCAGGGGGAGCAGTTCCGTAAAATCAGTGTGCCCGAATCCGACACCTACCTTTTTTGCTGCTGCCATCTCTAAAATCTCAACCACTTCGGGAAGCACCTCGCCTGCGTCGTTCACCAGACGGACGCCGCCCCGTTCCGGATGCCCGGCGCCGCGCCAGAAGCCGTAGGAGGTGAAGGTGGGAAACCAGATCATCTTGCAGTTCGGGTACTGCAGCGCCACGCGGACTGCGTCCGGGTTCATGCCCAAACAGGTGCCCGTGCCGCCGTAAATTTCCACGCGTTGCGTCAGCTCTCCCTTTTCCAGCAGATAATCAATGTGCCGCTGGACCAGGTAGGCGGCGTTGGCGCTGACGTTCCAATGATCCTTGAAGGCCAGCGCGCGCATGCCGGCTTTGGAGGCGTCGATGGCGATCTGGATCATGTCTTGCGAACGATGGACAAAGTCCGGATAAGCGTGGATGTGGCAGTCGATGGCTCCCTCCAGAAGCTCGTTCTCGATGCCCGGATAGATCTTGAGCATCTCCGGGTTGTCCTTGAGCATCTGGTAGAAATAGTCTTTGGCGTTCAGCTCGCGCACCCGCTTCACGGTCAGCACGCGGCCCACCAGAAGCTGCTCGGCGGCTTGATCAGCGGCAAAATCACACATGATTGCAGTTCTCCTTTAAGAATTCTTTCCCCAAGCTTCAACAAACTGGCGGGCGTCTTCGATGACCGGCTCGGTTACAGGGACGTAGGGGACCACCAGACGGGTGGCTCCGGCCTCGATGAACGGGGCCAGCCGGTCCTTGATCTCCTGGATGGAGGTCCCCGGGATCACGGGCAGCTTGTCCATATAAGCATCGGTGATGTGCGCTCCCGCCGCTTTGAACCCGCCCGCGCGAAAGGCTTCCTGTACGGCCTGCACCTCCGGCTCGAACCCGGAGGCGATGAGCATGTCTTTGTAATGATCCGCGATATTGTAAAAAGTCAGCACCTGCCGCAGGCGGGATCGTGCTATGGCGCGGTCCGGATTCAGCGACACCCGTACTTTGGTGATTATCTCGATCTGATTGGGATCGCGGCCCGCTTCGGTGGCTCCGGCCCGGACGCGCTCGGCGATTTTACGAATCATCGCCGGGGTGGCCATATTGATGAAGACCCCGTCGGAGATGCGGCCCACCAGCCGCGTCATTTGAGGGCCGAGACCCGCCAGGTAAATGGGAAAGGTTGGGTGCGCCGGTTTCCAGGAAAGCTGGAAGCGCTTGCCCGTCGTATAGATTTCCCCCTCGTATTCCACTCGCTCTCCAGCGGCGGTCTTGCGGACAATATCAGTGTACTCGCGGATGCGGCGCAGCGGGCGGTCGAAGGTGCCGCCATGCCAGGCGGCGATGGTTTTGTTGGCGACGCCTAGTCCCAGAAGGAGACGCCCGCCGGACATGTCCTGCAGCGTGGCGGACTGCACTCCCAGGCTGACTGCGCTGCGGCCGTAAATGTGATAAATCGCCGTTCCCAGCTTGAGGGTGCGCGTGCGGGCGGCGATGCCGGAAAGAAGGATCAACGGATCGGTGCTGTTGGATTCTCCCTTCCAAAACGCGTCAAAGCCGGCTGCTTCGATCCTCGGAGATAATTCCACAATTCCGGCCACCGGATAATGGGCGGCTGAGTTAAGCTCTATGTCAAAAACCACGGGTTCTCCTTGCCTTCAGGTTATAAATAAACGCGATTTACAGAAGGATCGTTCACCCCAAATATACGCCCTGCGGATCGATCTCTTCCCGAAGCAGACGTATCTGCTCGGAAGAGGGGAGGGTTGTAGTCTGGATAGCTTTTGGGATTTCCAGAGGAAATCCAGTATTCTCCATGACCTCTTCCAGGCGAATCCCCGGATGCAGGGAGAGCAGAGAAGCGGCATGAGTTTGGGGATCAAACCCGATGATGCCCTTGTCGGTGATGACCCGGTGGGGGCCTCCTCCGCGCAGGCTCAGCTCCCGGCGGCTCTTTCCTCCGGCGAAGCCGGGACTAGTCAGATGCGCCACCGCCAGCGGCAGCTTGCGCTTTTCATGGCGCATGATGATGATGACCCGCTTGGCGAGCGAAGCCACGTCATTTCCCCCTGCGCTCCCGTTAAAGTAGCGGACCTTTCCGGCGTCGTCTTTCAGCAGAGTCGTATTGATGTTCCCGTGCCGATCCACCTCCAGCGCTCCCAGGAACCCTACATCGACAATGCCGCGATGGAGGTTCATGCCGAGGATGTCCAGAAAACTGCTCCAGCAAGTTCCTCCATAAAAGATGCGGGAATCGGCCAGCCCCACCGGCGTGTCCACCGGATTCATGTTGACTACGCCGATCTCCAGCAGCGAAGTCAGCCCAGGCGCATGCGTGCGCTTGGCCAGCACAGCGGCGACTTGCGGCAAGCCCAGCCCGACCACGACGACTTCGCCGTCCCGCAACTCTCTGGCTCCGGCAGCCGCCATAATTTCAGTAGCGCGAATTCCTTCCATCCGATTTCTCCCGATCTTGCGACGGGACTGCCCGCCGACAAATAACCGGCGGTCAATAGCCAAAGACCGGCTTCGCTTTCAGCTTGTTTAGATGCTTCAGTCCGCCGGTCTTCTCCAAGTACTCTCGATGGTCCTGAGTGCTCAGAATATACTTTTCCAGGTATTCGCTCACCCGTTCCGGACGCCGGGCGTGCTCCACGTAAAGTTTCAAGTGATCCGCGTCGTAGTCATAACAGCCGAAAACAGCCGTGGGATGCGCACCGAAGGGTTGATGGATGACGGCATCGACGCGGTGCCCCGGAATTACGGTGCGTTCCGGAGATCGCTGGATATACTCGGTCGGCACCAGCTCCTCTGTAATGACGATCACCCGGCTGGCTGCCTTCGCTTGCTCCTCGTTTTCCCATCGTGGCCCGTCAATGCGGCAGTTTCCTTGCCGGTCCGCCACCTGCACATGCACCAGGGAAACGTCGGGAGTGATTGCTTTCAAGAGTAGGTATTCTTCTCCGGTGAAAGGGCACTGCATGCGCCGGACCTGTTCGGCGCCGGGTCCGGCTTCCAACCGGTCGAGTACCTCGGAGGCCAGCAATGATTTGATCGGAATAAAAGATATGCCCAGCGCCCCGGCCAGATAACCGAAGCAGAGCGAAAGGCTGCTGTAGTCCAGAGAGGTGACCTGTCCCGTCTCCCGCGCCCGGTTTACGCAATAGACCAGCCCAAAGCGGTCCAGCGATCCGCCGCCGACCATCAGGCGGCTCACTAAACCGGCCCCCACCAGCAGGTCCGTATCCATGCCCATGACACATTGGGAGAGGGTGAGATTGTTCTTCTGCTGCCGGATCAGTTCGTGGACGACGGTGATTACATTGCGAGCGACGGCAAAGCCTCCCAGCGCGATGTGGGACCCGTCCGGGATGGTTCGGACCACCTCGGCGGCAGTTTTTACTTTGTCTGCCACTTTGCCGGGCACCGCTAGGGCTCCACAAGCCAGCGCATAGCGGCCAGCAGTCCGCCGGCTAGCTGACGAGCTTTTTCGATGTGTCCAAAATGGGTCATGGGAAGATCGAACAGCATCACCCGGATGGGGATATCCGGATTCTGCCGCCGAAATGCCTTCGCAAGGCGGAACTCCAGCGCCTTTTCCGGATCGCTGTTCCAGTGACCGTTGTCTTTTTCAGAGACCGTCCAGATCATCTTGTGGTAGCCAGCAACGGGCGCGCGCACGGTTGCGAACAGGTCTGGAATTACCTCTTCAGGATTCACGCCGAGCTTGTTTCCGTCGAGCGCCTGGCGTATTTCTTTGGCGGCGCGTTCGCGGAGTTCAACGGCGCCCTGGTGCTCCAGGTCTTGCAGCACCTGTTTGAACTGAGGCCGCCGCGTCCCCTCCAGTTCGTGCCAGCGGCGGGCCACCTCCAGTTCAGACCCCCCGCCGACGGGATTGAGCGGCCCGACGTACCTGCTCCGCACATACCCTTCCGGGCTGCGGGGACGCAGCTCCCACAGGGGAGGGTAACTCGCGAACCGCTCCAGGTTTTCAGCCCGAGCCTCCTGCGCATCCTGCACGACTTTGTCCAGGGTGGCGGGACCGCCGCTGCCCCATCCCAGGAAAAGTCCCGCCATTCGGCTCTTGAGGTTGGACTCCTCGAGCAGAAACCGTATCTCTCCGCCGGTGGAATGGCCCACGACCAAGATGGGTCCGGAGGTGACCGTCTCGATGAGGCGACGGACGCCCTCGGCAACCACGCGGAAGGTGAAAACAGCGTTGCGCACCTTGGCTTCCTCGGCAGATATACTGCGGTCCAGCAGGTAGCCTGGAATCCGGTCCTGCAATGCACCCTGCTCTTGCCACCCGCCGTGTTTGTAATTGCCCGGAATGGTAATCAGAAGCACAGGCACCTTTTGGGCCAAGTATTGTCCCAGACCGGGTCCGTTCAACGGGTCCAGAAAAAACTCGTACCAATTGGTCGAGCCTCCGTGAATAATCGCCACGGTGGGCAATCCCGGAACCGGGTTGTTGGGCGTCAGGAGCAGCCCCGGTATGTCCCACTCCAGCCCGTAGACTTCATACCGCAGCTCATGCCAGTTGGCTCGGTAGCCCAGCTTATCGGCTGGCAGCGTTTCCAGTCTGCGCGGATCAAAAGCTCCCCCGGCGGCACTGTCCGCCAGCGATTTCACCTCTGCGCCGCCATCGGGCAGGTCCCATCCCAGTTGCTCGAATAGATCTTGCGGGATGGTGTGAAAAGGGCGATTCTCTCGGAGCAGCCTCAAAACCTCTGCTTCGGCTGCATCGCTTGCCAAAGCCGACAGGGCCGTGAGAGCAAGAGCCGCTACCGCGATCGCCGTGTGGAAGCAGAACTTGAGCATGGTTTGACTCCTTTCTTTCCCTTGTGCGAGCCTCGTTGTACGGAACAAAGATGCGCGGAAAAAGCTGGACTGAACGCACGGCCATCCGCACAATCGGATCATTAGTGTACCTTTCTTGTTAGGAGAAAAAAAGATCGTGCGGCAGTTGCAAAAAGACTTGCCGGAACTGCTCAGCTTCTTCCACCTCCCCTGCACTTTGGCGGAAGCTGCGTACTACCAACCTCATCGAGCGCTGCTTCGTCGAGGTTCGGCGCCGCACCCGACCGAAGGTTTGCTACGTCAACGTTCAGGGCGTGGCTCGAATCATGCTCTCGATCTTTAACCGGATGAATCCTCAATGGAAAAACCGTACCCTCCAACTTTTTGCACAGGCAGCTTGACATCACCAGGAAGATATGAGATTGAGTTGACGGAAAGTGTGGGTGTAAGATGCCATGCAACATTGAAGTTGAATTCGATCATCTCCGATTTGATACGGCGGGGTTCGACTTGCACGGTTGCATCTCTAATTACAAGGTTTCAAGGGTATAGAAAATCCAGCATGAAATTTTTTAAAGAAGAGAGGATGTTGAACATGTCATTCAGATCCATTCGGAACAGCATATGGGTATTGTGCCTCCTCGCTTGTTGTTCGCTTATCCAGCCGATGGCGGTTGCCTTCTTCCAGGCTCCGGAAGAAGCGTCCGAAGAAAGCGCTCCACCGGCGGCCCCGGCGGAGCCCATGTCGGAGCCTATGGAGGAAGCACCGCTGGAGGAAGCACCGCAAACCGATTCGGGAGACACAGCCTGGTTGCTGGTATCTTCGGCGCTTGTACTGCTGATGACTCCCGGTTTGGCCCTGTTTTACGGAGGCATGGTGCGGCGCAAGAATGTTTTGGGAACCATGATGCACAGCTTCATCCTGATAGCTTTTGTCAGTGTGCTGTGGGCTTTATACGGTTACAGTTTGGCCTTCCACGGCGGAATGTTCTGGGGAGGATTCGGGTGGAGCTTTCTCCAGGGAGTAGGGGCTGAACCCGGCCCCTATGTAGATACCGTTCCCCACTACGTTTTCATGGTCTTTCAATTGATGTTTGCCATCATCACGGCAGCCTTGATTACGGGAGCCTTTGCCGAGCGCATGAAGTTCAGCGCCATGCTGCTGTTCATGCTGCTTTGGTCCACCTTCGTTTATAATCCACTGGCCCACGCGGTGTGGGGAGAAGGAGGCATACTGGTCGGCTACGCTCTGGACTTTGCCGGCGGAACGGTGGTGCATATCAGCTCGGGGGTTGCGGCGTTGGTGCTGGCCCTGGTGATCGGGAAACGTTCGGGTTACGGCAAAGAACCCATCATCCCTCACAACCTGACCCTGTCCATTGCGGGGGCTGGAATACTCTGGTTCGGGTGGTTCGGGTTCAACGCCGGCAGTGCTCTCGCCGCCGATGGGTTAGCCGCCAGCGCCTTTGTGGCAACCCACTTCGCTGCTGCGGCCGCTACGCTCTCCTGGAACTTTGCGGAGTGGATTTGGAAAGGAAAACCGAGCGCCCTGGGCGCCATCTCCGGGGCGGTGGCCGGCTTGGTGGCAATTACTCCGGCGGCCGGGTTTGTCACCCCCATGTCGGCTCTCGTCATTGGGGCAATCTCAGGCGTGCTTTGTTTCTGGGCGTGCACCTCCTTAAAGAACAAGCTGGGTTACGACGATTCGTTGGACGTCTTTGGCATTCACGGTGTGGGAGGCACTACGGGGGCGATCCTGACGGGAGTGTTTGCTTCCGAGGCCGTCGGCGGCACCAATGGACTGTTGTATGGAAATCCCGCGCAGTTGCTGAATCAAGTGGTAGCTGTAGCAGGCACCTGGATTTTCGTGGGGGTGCTGACGTTCATTATCATTAAACTTGTCGGTTTGGTGGTCAGTATTCGTGTGAGCGACGACGATGAAGACGCCGGTCTGGATATTTCCCAGCACGGCGAGAGCGGCTATAACTTGTAGGCATGATTCAATACGGAGAGTGGAGCCCCGTCCGTCGGCGGGGCTCCGGCAAACCCTGCCCTCATCCGGAGGCATAAAACCGCTGGGAGCTGCACATATGAAGAAACTGGAATGCATTATTCGGCCCCACAAACTGGAGGAGGTTCGTGAGGCGCTTGATAAAGTGGATGTTCATGGGATGACCGTAACGGAAGTCCGCGGATTTGGACGTCAAAAGGGCCACATGGAACATTATCGAGGAGTGGAATACAAGGCGGAGTTTCAACCCAAGCTGAAGCTGGACATTCTGGTCCGGGATGATCAAGTGGACGAATCCATCCGTGCTGTGGAGGGAGCGGCCAAGACGGGCAAATTTGGCGACGGCAAGATCTTCATCAGCGACGCGAGCGACGTCCTTCGTATTCGGACCGGTGACCGGGGCGAGCAGGCGCTGTAGTCCTTCCCGCTAGCAGACGGGTCTGTCTTCCGATGACGAGCCGCCTCCGGGAAAGTTGCAGTCGTTCAGTCTCCTCCCAATGCGATTCAACGGACTGGAGCATTTCTCGTAAAGGTGCATACTACCACGGCGTCGGTAGCGACAGGCATTCTTGCCTGTCCCCATAGAGCACAGGCCGGTAAGGCCTGTGCTCCTGCTTCGCTTTGCTCAGCATCGCAGTGATTCCGGTTGCTTGCCATTGCTCTGCACAACCCTCGACCAGTGTCCTTATTTGCCTTTCTGGAGCCTTTTTTAGCATATCAAAGCCAATAACGAAGCCAATGCCCGATCTTCCGCATATCTCATATCTCCTTATACTGCAATTGGTTAGATGGATATCGGAAGTTTTGCAATGGCTTTGTTTTGCAAAAAAACTTTTCTCTCGCTCCCCTCCTCTCCCCTCCTAGACTTCACAAACGCCCTCCGGCCCGGATTTTCCCTCGCGCAAATTCCGGGAGCAACAAAATTCTTCCGAGGATTCCGAATCTACCGAGGAAACCGAATCTACCGAAGGAACCGAATCTGCCGAGGGAACCGAAGCGCCCGTGTCAGAGCCGCGAGAGCCTGTCCCGGCAAATCGTCCCGCGCCAAATAGCGACAGACATTCCTACTGCCTTCTTAGAGCACAGACCGCTAAGGCCTGTCGCTACCTGCCCAAGCTTCTCGGGCTGTACTCTCGCTTCGCTTTGCTCCGTATGACACCGTTTCGGGTTGCTTGCCAGGTAGGACAGGCGGTTGCCGCCTGCCCTCTTTGGGGTACTCCGGGCTTCACCCCCATACGCACCGGGTTGGGCATCACCGCATCAGCGTGCAGTGAGTAGAGCTACAGTATTTTTCTCTTTGGTCTATATCGGGCCGGGGTAGCCACGACGAGCGCTTTCCTTGTCGTGGGTCGTTGCCGGCAATGAAAAGCCCACGGCAAGAAAACAGTTCGCCACGGCTACTAAAGAATAGGCTACACCACTAGGTGAAACCATCTGGCTTCCGGCAGCAACAGCTTCCGGCGGTTGGCCAGATGCCGTCCTAACAAAGCAAGTATCACGGTTCGAACCGCGTTCTGGAGATTAAATTGCTCCGCCACGCTTTGTACCCTATACTGCTTTGCAGAACTGCTAGGACATGACTTCCTGCATAGTTTCTATGCACGGATATCGCCGTCACCCGGATGAAATTTTGTGTATAATTGGATTGGAAATAACCCCGATCATTCTGGCAGGCATCAAAATGCTGAACGCTGGACAAGCCGGCGGATGTGAGTTGGTTTGTAGTAAACAATTCCATTGGGGACAATCGAAAGTATTTCGGCATCGTTAATCTATCAAGTTTTGGAACAACAGGAGGAGTTGAAATATGGGCAATAGTAAATTATCCCGCTACATGGCATCTGTGGTCTGTAGTGTGTTCATGCTGATGGCTGCCACGGCTGGCGCTCAGACGGTTACAGTTCCTGTAACCTTGGTGGGATATCCCGATCTGGTTATTCATAACGCAAAGATCGCAACGATGGATGATGCTTCCCTCAATCCCATCATGGGCCGCACGGCCGAAGCCATGGCGGTTCGGGATGGGAAGATTTTGGCTCTGGGAAGCAACTCGGAGATGCTGGCGCTGGCTGGCTCGCAAACCCGCAAGATCGACCTCGGGGGCCGGACCGTCATACCGGGTATTATTAACACCCACTCCCATATGCATGACCACTCGGTACAGAGATGGGTCCAGGCCAATGAGGACAAGATTGAATCCGTAGTGCGCCGGTTTTCCGTGAGCGGCGAAAACTATGAGGAATTGGCGCGGGGCATCGAACTGGTCATTAAGGAGCAGCTGACACATGCCGAGCCGGACCAGTGGGCCATCATTAGTCTCCCCCGCGGGGGCAGCTCTGGAACCGGGATTGGCGTCCAGTACCTGAATGACCCTGAAAACGGGGCGAAGCAGGAAGAGCTGAACGCGCTGGCTCCCGACTCGCCTGTGATGCTGAACGCCCACCCGAACTGGATGCTGAACCGAACCGCTGAAGATTCCATCTTAGGCATGTACGGCCTGGAGAACACTCCGGAGAGCCGCGAGGTCTTCGTTCCGGTCTTCAACACCACGATCAACCGCTCTTTGGTGGTGGACCGTTACTTCTCCAGCCGAGTTCCGGAACTGGCCGATATCATTCAGGATGGCTTGGAACATCAAGCCGCCACGGGATTCACCACCTTCAGTTCGCACATTGTGGGACTTCGCATTTTTGACGCCTATCGGAAGCTGGACCGGGAGGGCCGCTTGCCGATTCGCTTCGCTTTCGCGCACCGCTACGGGCAGCAAGTGGAACCCGACCCGGCTGGCTTTTTCATGCGGCTAGGCGACTTGGCCGGGCTGGGCACCGATTATTTTTGGAACGTGGGGCCCACCATGGGAGGTATCGATTCCGGTCCGCCCAGCATCTGCACCACGATGGAAGCTCCCGCTGAGTTCAAATCCAAAGAAAAGTGCGTGCTGGAGCCGGGCAGCAACACCGAAAAGGCGATCATCAGCGCCCTGAACTCGTATCAACGATACGTTGTCAACCACGTCTATGGCGACAAGGCTTTTGGAAATTTCATGGACGTCGTGGAGCGGGTCATTGAAACCAACCCCGGCATCACGCTGGAGTACATCCAGTCCCGAAGACTGACGGCAGACCACTGCGGCTTTTATCCCAACCAGGATCAGTTGCCGCGGATCAAAAAGCTCGGGATGGTTCTCAGTTGCGATCCCAATTTTCTGAACCGCAGCTATCCCTGGCTCAGCGTGTACGGGATGGACAAGGCTAATCGTATCGGCCCGATCAAGAGCCTGTTGAATGCGGGCATCATGCCGACCGCCGAAGCCGAAATGCCGGTGGAGAGCGGGACAGGCCCCACCTATTTCGCAATACAAAGCAAGTTTCTCAACCGAAAAAACAGCAGAGGCGATCTGGTCGCACCGGAAGAAGCGGTGGACCGCGTCAGCCTGATGAAGATGATGACCACCTGGGCTTCCTTCTACGTTATCCGGGAGGATCAAATCGGCTCCCTCGAGCCGGGCAAGTTAGCTGACTTCGTGGTCCTCAACAAAGATTACTTCACGATCCCGGAAGGGGACATCCCGACTGTCTTTCCGCTGATGGTGGTCCTGGGCGGCAAAACTACCGTTTTGCGCAAGGAACTGGCTGACGAGTGGAATAGCCAGCCGGTCGGACCCCAAATGAACTGGGAATTCAGTACCCCGTGGCGGGAGCAAGAGGTTAGTATGTAAGCGCTCTTTTGCGCTCCTTTAGATTAATTACCAGAGATAAATGAGCGCTCCGTAAGGGGCATGTTCTTCTCTGAGATGTAGTTTGCTCGATAGTTGCTGTGGAACAAGCGGCGGTTTCCGGCCCGGCTGGCTGCCGGAGCGGAAACTGCCGGATTGTTTCGTCATTTAATGGCGGGAAGCGGCATTTAGCAAAAAGGGAGGGTATTCGGAAATGGCTTCTCCCGAAAAATCCCGGAAGGTATTGCTGATACCGGCAATGTTGTTTTGGTTTGCTCTGCCCTCGATGGCGCAAAGCAGCCTGCCGGAGGGCAACGGGAAAGAGATCGTCGAGATCGTGTGCAGCCAGTGTCATGGCCTCAATAACCTGACCGATGCGCGACGGACCCGGGAAGACTGGGACAGCGTGGTCAGCGATATGGTCGCCAGAGGCGCTCCCTTGCTGATCGATGAAATTGACACTGTATCTGCATATTTGGCAATGAATTTCGGCCCGCAGAGTCCCCCCGTAGGCTCTTCCCAAAAAGCTGTGAGCGCGAACGCGGCAACTTCAATGTCCGAGGGCAAGGGGAAAGAGATCGTCGAGACGGTATGCGCGCAATGCCACGGCCTGAACATCGTTTCCAGTGCCGGTTACGGCTCCCAGGGAGAATGGAGAAATGTGGTCGATGATATGGTCGCCAGAGGCGCTCCTCTGGTGGACGATGAGATCGACCTGGTAACGGAATACCTGACCGTGACTTTTGGCGCTGGAGCATCCCCCGGCAGTTCCGCCAGCGCTTCCGGCCAAAGCGCGGCTGGTTCCAGCGCGGCTACCACATTGCCCGCGGGCAACGGCAAAGAGATCGTTGAAATGGTGTGCAGCCAGTGTCATGGCCTGAATAACTTGACCGATGCGCGGCGGACCCGGGAAGACTGGGACAGCGTGGTCAGCGACATGGTCGCCAGAGGGGCGCCCTTGCTGATCGATGAAATTGATTCCGTAACCAGTTATCTGGCCGAGCATTTTGGGCCTTAAGGGCATCCAGAAAATATCTTCTGCAAATCATGGTTTATTCGATGGATTGAGTTTAAAAGGAAAACGAGTATGCGGAAACTAGTCCAGGACCTTGTGAATGCCAAGCTTTCCCGCCGCGGCTTTCTGAGCAGCATGGTCGCCGCCGGGTACACTCTTTCAGCCGCCCAATCGGCCCTGCAATCGGTCTCGCCGTTTGTTCCCGGAGCCAAGGCGGCCGAGTCCTTCACCCGCTCGGTGACCGGCACGGGAGCCGATCTGCTGGCCGAGCAGATCATTGAGGCGGGCGCACGCTACATGTTCGTCACCAACGGTTCCGGCCTCGGCCCGCTGTGCGACTCCCTGGTCACCCGGCCCCAGATTCAGCTTATCCAGGCCGTCCACGAAGGCCAGGCGGTCGCCATGGCCGACGGTTACGCCAAAGCCTCCGGAAAGATTGGCTTTGGCATGTACAGCCGCGTGGGACTGCCCCACTCCTCCTCGAACATGTACAACGCCAGGAAGGACCGCACCCCGCTGGTGCTGCTCAGCGACCATGCCAACTCCACCAGCGAGGGAACCGACAGTCACGAGGACCTGGACGATTTTACAGAACCGGTGAAGCAATACACCAAGTGGCGCTGGGTGGCCCACGAGGCGTCGCGGATTCCCGAATGGGTGCGCAAGGGTTGCAAGGTGTCCACGGTCCTGCCGGGAGGCCCCACTTATATTCGCATCCCGCGCAACCTGCTGTATAAACCGAACGTGACGGCTTCGATCTTTGCCGGCGATGCTTTTCACATTCCCATGCAGTTGCGGCCGGACCCGAAACAGGTGGAACGCGCCGCCAAGATGCTGCTGGAAGCCTCTTCCCCGCTCTTCTACGTTGGGCGGGAAGTGACGCAGTGCAATGCCCGCGCATCGCTGGTGGAGTTGGCCGAGCTGTTGGCCGTCCCGGTTGTCCAAGGCAGAAGTTACTGCGCGGATTTTCCAAACTTCCATCCGCTCCACGTCGGCGAGCTGCGCACGACGCGGCAGCCCAAGCAGGTCGATTGCCTCTTCAATTTCGGTGCCCGGTTCCGCCCGCGGGAAACAAGATTCCTCAATCGGATTCCTGCTGTGGTCCACGCAACCGTGGAGCCGGAGGTGCTGGGCCGCAACACCCCATTGCAGGCGGGATTGGCAGGCAATATCGACATGGCGGTGCGCGACCTGATCGACGCTGTAAAGAGCATGGCCTCGCCGCAGAAACTGAAGGAACGCACCGCCGAGCGCCGGAAGGAGATCAGCTCCTACACCAAGAGTCTGCGGGAGGCGCGCACTACCCTGGCTCGCCGCAGCACGGACAAGCAAATTCCCTGGCAGCGCCTCATGGTCGAGCTGAACGATCTGCTCGACCCCGACGCCGTGATAATCCCCGAGATCGGCTCTGACGAAAAATTCTTCAATTTTTTCCAGTTCGCCGACGATGCCAAGCTGAAGGTCGGCCGCACCGAGGGAATGGCGCTGGGATGGGGAATGGGAGCCTCTGTAGGTGTCAAACTCGCGCTGCCCAACCGCCAGGTCGTCTCCTTGCAGGGAGACGGCGGTTTCCTGTTCGGCCAGACCGATTCGCTGTGGACCCTATCCCGCTACGATATCCCCGTGCTGACGGTCATCGTGAATAACAAAAGCTACGAGGCCACCCGTCACCGGATCATGGGTCGCGGAGGAGCTGCGGGAAAGGCCTTGCGCGACTATGTCTCCTACCTGGGAGACCCGGATGTTGATTTCACCCAGCTGGCCGCAGCCTACAAAATCGGCGGCGAGATTGTTCACAACACGGACCAGTTGCGCCCGGCCATCCAGCGGGGCATCCAGACGCTTCGCGACGGACGCCCTTACTTGCTGGACGTTCGTGTTCAGACCATTGGGATTGGATCCCAGCTCTCCTGGTACCCCGACTTCTCCCTGGCGGAACAGCGGGAGCTAAAGGTATGATGGCCATAGGTTGGCCGGTGGATTCACCGAATGCTTGGTTTTCAGATATTTCACAAACTCGCTAACCCGAAGATAAGGAGACATGTATGAGGAAACTCGTCAAGGACCTTGTGAATGCCAAGCTTTCCCGCCGTGGCTTCCTCTCCAGCATGGTTGCGGCTGGATACACCCTCTCGGCAGCCCAATCGGCCCTGCAATCGGTTTCGCCGTTTGTTCCCGGAGCCGAAGCGGCTGATTCTTTCACCCGCTCGGTGACCGGCACGGGAGGCGACCTGCTGGCCGAGCAGATCATCGAGGCGGGCGCACGCTACATGTTCGTCACCAACGGTTCCGGCCTCGGCCCGCTGTGCGATGCCCTGGTCACCCGGCCCCAGATTCAGCTCATCCAGGCCGTCCACGAAGGCCAAGCGGTCTCGATGGCCGACGGCTACTCCAAAGCCACCGGAAAGATCGGCTTCGGCATGTACAGCCGCGTCGGGCTGCCCAACTCTTCCTCCAACATGTACAACGCCATGAAGGATCGCACCCCGCTGGTGCTGCTCAGCGATCACGCCGATTCGACCAGCGAAGGGACCGACAGCCACGAGGACCTTTACGACTTCCTGGAGCCGGTGAAGCAATACACCAAATGGCGCTGGGTGGCCCACGAGGCGTCGCGGATTCCCGAGTGGGTGCGCAAGGGTTGCAAGGTGTCCACGGTCCTGCCGGGAGGCCCCACTTATATTCGCATCCCGCGCAACCTGCTGTATAAACCGAACGTGACGGCTTCGGTCTTCGCCGGTGATGCTTTTCACATTCCCATGCAGTTGCGGCCGGACCCGCAGCAGGTGGAACGCGCCGCCAAGATGCTGCTGGAAGCCTCGTCCCCGATCCTCTATCTCGGGCCCGAGGTGAGCCAGACCAGTGCCCGCGCATCGCTGGTGGAGTTGGCCGAGTTGCTGGCTATCCCGGCGACTCAGGCGCGGAGCTTTTACGCCGACTTTCCGAACTTCCACCCGCTTCATGTCGGGGAATATGGCCGCACCATGCGGTATCCCAAAAATGTGGATTGCTTCGTGAACTTCGGCGCCCGTTTCGGAGGCCGGCGCAGGATGTCGGAAGGGGTCTCCATTATCCATGCCAGCGTCGAGCCGGAGGCGCTTGGCCGCAACACTCCGGTACAGGTCGCGTTGGTGGGCCACCTCGATCAAGTGGCGCGTGACTTGGTCGAAGCCGTAAAAAGCATGGCGTCGCCGCAGAAACTGAAAGAACGCACTGCCGAACGCCGCGCGGAATGCGCCTCCTACACGAAGCGCATCAGGGAGTCGCGCGACATCCTGGCCCGCCGGGCCAGCGGCAGCCCGGTGCCCTGGCAACGACTCATGGTGGAGTTAAACGACCAGCTCGATTCCAACGCCGTCATCGTCGAGGAGCTGGGAACGGAGGGCAAGGTCCTGAATTTCTTCCCCTTCGCCGATGACGCCAAGTTAAAGATCGGCCGCACCGAGGGACGGGCTCTCGGCTGGGGCGTGGGAGCTTCGGCCGGAGTCAAGCTTGGCCTTCCCAACCGCCAAGTCGTCTCCTTGCAGGGCGACGGCGGTTTCCTGTTCGGCCAGACCGATTCGCTGTGGACCATGTCCCGCTACGACATCCCTGTGCTGACCATCATCACCAACAACCAGGGCTACGAGGAGCCGCGCTGGAACATGATGAACCCGCAACGGCCCGCAGGAAAGGCAGGGCGCGACTACATCAACTACCTGGGAAACCCGGACATCGATTTTACGAAGCTGGCGGCGGCGTACAACATCGGCGGCGAAGTCGTTCAAAATACCGATCAGTTGCGCCCGGCCATCCAGAAAGCCCTCCGTGCGCTCCGTGACGGACGCCCTTACTTGCTGGATGTGCATATCTTGAGGACCGGCACCGGCGCCGAGGTTTCCTGGTATCCCAAGTTCTCGCTGGCGGAATCCCGGGAGCGAAGAGTCTGAAGAGGAGTTGCCTTCGCAAGCAAGCTTTCTGCAAGAATCACCACCGTTGGGTCATCCCGGACCAGCGCAGAAACATTGTCCTAACGGTTCACTTTCCGGAACTCTTTTACGAAAGACGTTTCGGAAGACGTTGTAAAAGTTTAAGATGTTGTGTCAGGCGCGCGCCGAGCGCAGGCACGGAAACCGTGCAAAGTTCAAACAGTGAAAATAGCTGGGAGGTCCGTACCTTATGAGAGTTGATTCACCTGTGAATCCAGGCAACCCGCGAGTAGCATTGGCCCGGAGCTTGGGATTCCTTTTATTTCTGGCAGCCGCCCTTGTGCTGCCGTCTCCTCCCTTTTCTGGGTTTCAGGCAATCCAGCCGGAGGCCAGCGCGAACAGCGCGCTGCAAAGCTCTGCCGAGGAAAGCCAGGATTCCGAAGAGAGCACGCCGCGGGTTTCCGTGGGAGAAATTACCGGATCACCGGGCTCCAGTTTGATGGTGCCCCTGTACTACACAGCCGACCCCAACGTGCCTCTTCGCTCCCTCACGGTGGAAATCGACTACGTCAGCAATAATTTGGAATTCAACAAGGCATCCCGCGGCGTGGTGACCGAACAGGTGAACGCCGATGTGACGTCAACCTTGACCGATGGAACTCCGGATGAAGACGGGATCACCCGCTCCAAGCTGCAGATTGCCACCTCTTTGACCGAGGCGAACCCCCAAGAAGGAATCCCGTCGGGACTGCTGGCTTTTCTTCTGTTTCGCATCAATCCGGAAGCAAAGCCTTTTGCAATCCGGCTGAATACCGAGGTCGTCTTGGCGGAAGACACCCAGACCCCGCCCCAACAGGTGGCTCAAGTTGCAGCCACGCCGGGATTAGTGGTCGTGGAGCTTGCCGACATACTGCCCGAAGCGACCTGCTTCTTCTTCACCCATTGACGGCTGCCGCGCCGACAGGGAAGATCAACAGATGCTTGGGGGAGGAAAGGGTGCTTTCGCAGAACCGTTTTCTTGCGCTGTTTCCCGGAACCCGGCAAATAGCAGTGCTGTTCCCTGGAATCCGTTGCACGCAACACCGGAGATGAAAGCGCCGGGGTAGCCGGTATGCAGCTTCCCCGCCCTCCTCCGGTTTGACATGTCAGCTTGCGCTGCGGCAATCTCGGGAATCTCCTGAAATCCGAATGTTCCAATTTTCAATCGAAAAAAAGGAGCTTTCCAATGGCTAGCATGCATAGCCGAATCATGCTCATTGCTTTGATCGCGATCGGGCTGACGACCTCTGCCCTCGCCCAGCAGAAAATCCCTTTACGCGTCCGCCTCGGAGACGTTTCCATCAACAAAGTGCCTTTCGTGGTTGCTTTTGAGGAAGGCATCTATGAAAAGAACGGCCTCGACGTCGATCAGTTCATCTCGCCCGGCGCGGCGGAAGTGATGCGGCGGAGCGGCGTCACCGTGCCCCGCCAGCACGTACGCGAACTCAACAACGGAGCCCCTATCGGCATCGGAGGCGGCACGCCGACCATCGTGAGCCGGACCACGAACGCCCGGTCGCTGGACCGAATCATCCTTGCCACCACCGACCACATCGCGCGCTGGCACATCGTGGCCCAGCCGGAGATCACCGAACCGGAGCAGCTCAAAGGCAAGCGGCTGGGATTCTCCGGTGTGGGCGCCATGACCCACTTCATCGCCCGGGTCTTTGTTGAGCGCATGGGATGGGACCCGCTCCACGATATCTCGCTGATGTCGCAGGCGCTCGGACTGGACACTTTGCAGAACCGCGCCGTCGATGCCTTCGTCGCTGATGAAATCGCCTACGCGATGGCCCGGAAGGCTGGCTATCAACCGCTGCTGGAGGTGCGCCCCTGGAACGTGCCAATCGCCGGCTCCGGGGTGCATACGACCGAATCCTGGCTGCGGGACAACCGCGAAACCGCCCGCCGCTTCATCAAAGCGACGGTGGAAGCAATCGCGCTGATGAAGAAGGACAAGGAAGCCGCCTCCCATGCCATGGAGAAGTGGTACGGCATTCAGGATCGAGAAGTGCAAGGGATGATTTACGCGGGTGCCGTGGAGATGCCTCGAAAACCCTATCCGGCCGTGGCTGGGCTGAAGAAAACGATGGAAATATACGATTCCAACGAAATGCGGCGACACAAGGTCGAAGACTTCTACGACGACAGCTTCGTCCGCGAACTGGACGAGAGCGGCTATATCGACAGTCTTTACCAGTAGAGCCGGTCTCAACAATACGTGAAGGCTGCAGCGGCAAATGTCGCAGTCGCCTCTTTTGGCGCTGGAAGGACAAAAGGAGATTTTGACATGAACGATTCAGGCCATCTAGTATCGCGCAGGCAACTGATTCAGGGCGTCTCGGCTGGCATCGCGGCGACGACGGCCGGAGTGCTGCTCACCGCCTGCAACCGCGCGGGATCTCCCGCGCCGGGCGGTCTCGCCAGCCCCGCCGGCTCGCTCACGCCCGCCTCCCTGCCTCAGCGATTTTCGCAGGAAGAGATGACCCGCCGCTGGAGCGCCGTCCGCGCGGCGATGCGGGAGCAGGGCTTCGACGGCCTGCTCGTTTCGGATCGCACCGACGGCAACGCGGACGTGAAATACCTCACGGAAACCAACGCTCCTTATGCCGTCTTCGCCATGGACGGCGCAGCCTTCGCCATCACAGAAGGCGGAGGCGAAAATCTCCATGACGGCGTGGAGCTTCGCGAGGTCAGCGACGACGTCTGGTCGGCGGGAATCAATGCCGCAATCCGGGAACTGGGCCTGACGCGCGCCCGCATCGGCGTTGGCTACCTTCAGGACATTGTCCGCCTCCCGGAAGGCGGTTTCAACTACACCACACTGGACCGCGTCCGCAGGGCCAACCCGCAGGCCCGGTTCGAATCCGCCGCCGATCTGCTGCTGATGGTGAAGCTTCCGCGCAGCGCGGAGGAAATCGCCGTGCTCGAAAAGGCAACCGAGGTCAGCGAAGCCGGACTGCTAGCGATGATGGAAGCGGCGCGCCCCGGCGCCATCCATCGGGAAGTATGGCTTGCCGTTTACAACACCCTGATCTCGGCCTCCGGCGAGATTCCCACCCGCCTGTCCCTGCGGTCCGGTCAGGAAGGCAACACCGGCTCCCGGCCGCTGCAGGAAGCGATGCAAGCCGGGCAGATTCTCAACCAGGAAATCTCCGGCACCGTTCTTGGTTACGGCTCCCAAGTGAATCACTCCGTCCTGGTCAGCGGGCCCGCACCGGCAGATTGGGAGCCTGCCGCGCAATATTGCATCGACCTGTTCCACAATCTGGTGGACTGGATCAGGCCGGGCAGGCCGATGCGCGAAGCAATGGATTTCTACCAGCAGGAAGTGGAAAAGCGAGGATCAGGTTACTGGGGTGTTCTGTTTCACTCCGGAGGCGGCAACGACGGCCCCCGCTGGGGACCGGGACGGCCCGAGGCCGCCGCCGCCGTTCTCCAGGAAGGCATGGTCTTCACCATCAAGCCACGCATCCCCATCCAGGGTGTCGAGGCGCCCACCGCGCAGTTCGGCGATGCAATCGTGGTCACGGCTACAGGGGCTCGCCGCCTCGGCAAGCGCAGCCTCGAAATTCGCTCGGCTGGTTGACGCTGAAAAGCCGCTTTAACACGGCGTGGGGATAAGGAAATATCTTCGGCGTTCGTTTCTAGCGAGGGCCGTGTGGCCTCCGGCAAGCTCCCTCTGAATTTGCTGAGGGCAGACTCTGCATCCACGGTCGCCTAATGCCCGGTGAGCAAGCAATACCTGCTTGACCGCTCCCTTACCGTCGCGGCTCGGACGGATTCACCAACAACGCACTTTACCCTAACCGGATGCTCTAAAAGATCTCCGGGAAATAATAAGTCAGCACGCTGTTGAGCCTCATGTCGGCCACAATGAGCTCTTTGTTTTTGGGGTCCAGCGCAACCCCGCGCGGCTTCTTCAGCGTGCTCATCGGCCCGCCGATCGTCCAGCGCGGCGGAACGTCGCCGTTGTCGTTGATGCTCCAAACGCCGATAAAGACGTCTTCCGGCTCCTGTTCCGCGCTGAGGCCCGGCTGGGCTGCAATGATCCAGCCTTTCGGAGGATAGACCCGAAGCTGGTTGATGCGGATAATGCGGGTCTTGGGACCCGAAATCACTGCTTTCGGCTTGACGTTGCCGTTCGCGGTGCGGTCATAAATCAGCAGCGCCCCCGGAGGACTGGTCCCGCCCCGGTGCTGGATTCCTACAATCAGCAAATCGTGAACCGGATCGATGGTAACTCCGCCGGTGTTCCTCAGCATCGTGTCGGGGCCGCGCAGCACCCGGATGGGGGCTGTGTCGCCGTTCGCCTCTCGCGGATAGACCATTACCCGGTCACTTTCGGGAATGTAGATTTCGTTGTTCACCGGATCGATGCCCAGCCGGTCTGGACCGTCCATCATGGTGCTGGGTCCCTGGATCACGCGCAGCGGCGGCTCCTCGCCTTCGGCGCCTCCCCGGAAAGTCAGCACGGCTTGCGCAAAGGGATTGGTGACGACGAACTCGTCATGGATGGCGTCATAGGCGATGTCGTGCATGGTGCGCGCCAGCAGAGTCTTCTGTCCGGCCAGCAGTCTGGTAGGTTGCGTATTTTCCTTCGCCAACCTGGAGAAGGCCGCAATCTGCGGATGCGCCACTCAGTTGGGCACCAGCACTGCTTCCCGCTTGGTGTCATAACCCACCGCCCCAGGATTCCCGATGGCCAAAGCCGTTTTTCCCAGCGGGGCGCTGCGGATGGTTCGAAGCGGAGCAACGTCGCCGTTCGCCGCGCGGGGATAAACCGTGGCAGTGTGGTTGCCCATATTGGAGACCCACAGCTCATTGTTCTTGAAGTCGACAAAAAGGCCCGTGGGATTCTTGATTCCGGTCTTCGGACCCTTGACGACCCGCGCGGGCGCCACGTTGCCGTTGTCAGTGGTACGGAAGACCAGGATGGAATGGTCAGCGTCGTTGGCGACGTACAGATCGCCGTTTTCTTCGTCCAGGTACATCGCTGCCGGCCAGTTCAACTGCGTTCTGGGACCTTCAATGATCCGAACAGGAGCAGTGTCGCCTTCCGCCTTCAGCGGATAAACCGTGATCGAGGGCGGCTGAAACTCGCCGGAGCCGGAGACCCTGCTGGCGTCCCAAAACCCGGTGGAGTTGTCATAACCGGGGCTGTAGCTGACGCTGCCGTGGTTGGCCACAAACATCCAGTTGTTCTTGGTGTCGATGGCGATGCCGTGAGCATCCTCCAACTGCGTGCCGCTGCCCTCCAGGGTGCGGATCGGTTCTTCCCTGCCCTCCGCCATCTTGTTGTACACCACTACTTTAGGCGGGTGCTGCACCGTGAGGTACATCTCCTCGGCGCCTTCATCCACGGCGATGCCCCAGGTCCGGTGCGGCGTTCGCAGCTCCCTTTTCGGCGGCACGTTCCCGCTGGCCTCGCGCCCGAAGATGACCAGCGTGTCCACCGTGTCGTTGCTGACCGAGTAAACGTCGCCGCTTTTGGGGTCAACATAGAGGCTGCAATTGAATTCCAGCTTAGTGTTGATTCCCCCGACCATGCGCTTCGGTTCGGTCATGGTGGCGTTGGGCGGGGTGTTATCCAAGCGGTTGAACACCTTGTAGCCGAACAGGTTCTCGTCCTGAAGATAAACCTCATCGGTAACCGTATCGACTGCGACGGCGGCGTAGGTAGGGTAGGTGTCCCGGATAATGCGCACCGGAGCACGGTCCGCGTCGATGGTGGCGCCGGGGGCGTCCGAGGTGCGGGGGACGCCCTGCGGATGCCGCAACGCGGCCATCAGGGTGGTATCGGCGCTGGCCGGCTCCCACTGGCACATCTGGCCGTCCACCATGCCGCCTGTCAGGGGCATGGGCTCATAGGCAACCAACTGGGGATACCCGGTGGGCCTGCGCAAAGCGGCCTCGGATGCTGCGCTCAACTGGGGCTGCTGTGCCTTACCGGCAAACAATACCCAGACAGCGGCGGCTACCAAACATAGCAAAGCCACCACGCCACTGCCCGGCCACAAACGAAATCTTCGGTGCATTCCTACCTCTCTAATGGACTTCCCGCTCGGATCGCAACAATTTTTGCAACAACTCCCTCAACGGCCCAGTTTAATTCACTTTGATGCCAATTTTAACACAGGAGTTGACCCGCCCGGCGGGCTTTATTCACTGGCCCTGACAGCGAAAAAAACCGGCCCCGAGGCGTATCTGCCTGGGGCCGTGTATGGAAAGTGGCGACAGGCAAGAATGCCTGTCCTGCGGGACTAGAAGATAAACCTCAAGCCAAACTGAATCTGACGGGCCGTAGTGCGGGTGCTACCAATCCGGCCCGCGTTTGCATCCCGTTTTCCGCTACCGCTAAAGGGACCGGCGTCCGGGGTTCCGAAATTGGGCCGGTTGAACAGGTTGAAGAATTCCGCCCGAAACTGGATGCGGCTGTTTTCCGTCACGTTGAAGTCCTTGAGGATCGAGAAATCGAACGTGGCCAAGCCCGGCGAACTCATCGTTCTGGGGCCCAGATTGCCGAAATATCCAAGCTCGGAGTTTACAAATTGGCAAGGGTCATAATAGATATCCGGCCCACCCAGCGTTCTTCCGGCATTATCTCCAGCACAAGCGCCGGCAACGCCTTTTGTTGGATTGTTATTGCCTCCCGGGATGAGATTCGGCCTCAACCTATCATCGTGTCCGATGATGTCATCCTGGTCGTCAGAGCTTTCATTTATCGTAAGCGGGTGGCCATTGAGGAGGGTTATAATCCCGTTGATTTGCCATCCGTTCACAATTGCGTTCCCGATTCCGCCAAAATCTCCCCTGGGAAACTGATAGGTAAAATTGGAGACAAAGCTGTTCCGGATATCGTGGGCGGAGAAGCCCTTCTTCAAATGCGTATCCCAGTAGTAGATCCCTCGGAAACTTTGCGGATAATTCTCCCCACCGCTGGTCACCCCCGGAGCCATACCGATTGTCTTGGAAAAGTTGTAGGACAACTGAGCCTGGAGACCGCGGCTGAGCCGTTTTTGCGCGCTCAGGGCCAGACCCTGATAGTGATTGATCCCGTTCGGCCTTTGAGTCCGGATCGCCCCAAAGTTATCATTGATCCGCTTTGCGCCATCCGTCCAGTGCTTCCGTTTCCCTGGCGCGGGATTTTCGGGCCACCCATCCCATTTCCTGACGTTGGAAGTGTCTTGAATCCACAGGTGCAAGGACCGCGATCCGGTGTAGCCCGCCGAAAGCACCCAATCGGCTATCTCCCGTTGCAAGGTCAAACTCCAACGATACATATAGGTAGTCTCTTCCTCATATTCCATGTATCGGATATTCGGACGCGCATCGAGCAGTTCTTGATACAACTCGACCGGGAACTGTCCAGCAGAATTCTTGTTAAACAGCCGCAGGGGTAAACCCGCATCTTCGGCGTCGTCATCGTCAAGCCGCCCGGACACAGTGTACGGCGGCAGTTCCTGAAGGGAGGTTCGGATGTTGAACAGCATCGGATGTTCGTAAAAGATGCCAAACCCTCCGCGCACAGAGAACTTTCGATCCCCAGGGGCCCAGGCAAATCCAAAGCGCGGGCTGAAACTCTTCAGGGTGGCATTGGTGTAGTAACTGTCAATGGTTCCTGCGAACGTCTCCTCCGGGAACCTTGCTGCGATGGAGGCCGGCACGGAGACGTTGGAGTCTGAAAAGTTCACCAGATTGGAGATCTGCTCGTCGTCTTCGCTGGGAACGGTGGCAAACTCGTACCGCATTCCCAGGTTCAACGTGAAGGAGGGGCTAAGCTGCCAGTTGTCCTGAAAATAGGCACCGAAGAGCAGTTGCGCCAGATTACGTTCCGGACTGTCCTTGCCGGGGATAAATATCTGAAGACGACGCGGCTGATTTCTCAGAAATCTTTCCACACTCCTAAAATCGTAGATTCCATTGCATCCCCGACTGCAACTGGATTGCTGGTACTTGAAGCGGTTGATTTCCACCCCCAACCGGAAAGAATGGTTCCCGCGGGTCAGCGACACGCCGTCCTTCAACGTAATGGTTTTTGCTGCGTAAGTGGAACCATCCACCCGATATCCGATGGAGCCGGCCTCGCCTGCATTTATTTGGCCCATGCGTTCCCGGGTGGGGTGGAACTGAAGGCCGCTGAAGTCTCTCGTGCTGAGAACGACGTCGTCCCCCACCTCGCTGAAGCTGTAACCAAACTTAAACTCATTCAGCATGCCAGGCGAAAGGATGTTGGTGAGTCCCGTGGACAAGGTATGCTTCAGGCTGGTAATGCCGCCGGCCTCTAAATCCCCAAGGATCCCGAAAGGCGAACGGTCACTTTCATTAAAGTTATAGGTCCCCGAGAGGAGGTTGTTGTCGGTGAGGGTGTGGTCCATTTTTAAGGCCACAAAGTCGTCGGTGGTGGGCTGGTTGCGCACGCCGGCAATATCCACCGTTCCCTCGCCACCTTCGGAACCGGGAACCGACGGAAATTTCGCGTCGGGAATCGGGAATAAGGCCAGATACGGCGCTATATCCGGGTCAATACCAACATCTTTGGTCCCGATCACATTCCCGTCGTCATCTGTGATCGGCACAAGCCCTTTATGGGCATTCGCGTCGGGAACTCGCTCCGTTTGCGTTGTACCCAACCTTTCCCGCAACCCCTCATAACTGCCGAAGAAAAAGGTCCGGTCGCTGATGACGGGGCCACCGAGGGAGCCGCCGAACTGGTTGCGCTTGAACTCGGGCTTGCACTTGAGGAAATCCGTTTCCACGCAACGGGCGTTGTCCTCCCACTGGGCTGCGTCCAGGTTGTCGTTGCGGATCGTTTCAAAGAGCGAGCCATGCAGCGCATTGGTTCCCGACTTGGTTACCGCGCTGACAATTGCCCCCGCTTGGCTGCGGTATTCGGCAGAATAGTTGTTGGTAACAATTGCAGGATTTGTGGAAATGACATAGCAGTTCTCGCAAAAAAAGCCCCGAGGATCAAATCCTCGGGGCTGAATGAATCAGGTTAGAACCATTCCAGCAAGGCTAGAAGGTGTACCTCAAGCCAAACTGAATCTGCCGGCCCGGCCCGCGGGTCGAGTTAATCCTGGCCGCGTTGCCGTCCCGTCTGATGTTTGTCGGTAATGAGCTGGAACTGAAAATACCCATGTCCGGCGTGGCGAAATTGGCGCGGTTGAACAGATTGAACATCTCCGTCCGGAACTGGATGTTGCTGTTTTCCGATACGTTGAAGTCCTTGAAGACCGACAGATCGAAAGTGGCCAGACCCGGTGAAGTCACCGTATTCCTTCCCGCATTGCCGAAAAATCCGATCTGGGAGTTCACAAACTGGGTGTCGTCAAAATACTTGTCCGGCCCGCCAAACACCCGGTTGTTATCGCCGCCCGGGATAAGATCCGCCCTCAAGCCTTCACTCGATCCGATCCGGCTGTTCTGGGCTCTACTGCCATCGAAGACCGAAAGCGGATGGCCGTCGGTGAGAGTGATGATCCCGTTAAACTGCCATCCGTTGACCAGGGCGTTGCCAGCCCCGCCGAAATCTCCCCTGGGAAATTCATAGGAGAAATTGGTGACGAAGCTGTTGCGAATATCCTGGGAAGAGAGGCCCCGTTTCAAGTGCATATCCCAGCCATATATCCCGCGCTGGCTCTGCGGAAGCTCGTCCCCGCCGCTGGTGACCCCGGCACCTTGATCGATATTCTTGGACAAGGTGTAGGCAAACTGCATCTGGAGACCGCGGCTGAGCCGCCTTTGCGCCCCCACGGCCAGGCCGTGATAGAAGCTGTTGCCGTTGGAGGTCTGAATTCGCGCCTCGCCAAAGCAGCACTGGATGCGGGAATTCCTGCGGGACCACTGCTTCGGTGTTCCTGCCGGAGGTTGGTCGGGCCAGCCATCCCACTTGCGCAGGTTCATCCGGTTCTGGTTCAACAGGTGCAACGCCCGCGATCCGGTGTAGCCGGCCGAAAGCACCCAGTCGGACACCTCCCGCTGCAACGTCAAGCTCCAGCGATGAATATAAGCTTTCTTCTGGTCATACTCCATGGCCCGGAGATTGTTCCGCTGTGCACCGAGGTCCCGTTGGTTTTGGTAAGCGGTGGGAAATTCCAGGCTGACACCGAAGTCATCTTCGAAATCGTCATTGTCAAGCCGTCGAACCTGGACGAAAGGAGGCAGTTCTTGAAGCGAAGTCCGGATGTGGTACAGACGCGGATGGACGTAGAAGATGCCGTAGCCGCCGCGAAGAGAGGTTCTGCGGTCGCCCGGAGCCCAGGCAAATCCAAAGCGCGGGCTGAAGCTTTTCTTGGTTGCATTGACATAGGGTGGACCCACAGTTGTGTTCGCGTCGCCAAAGTGAATCAAGGCGGAGAGCCTGGATTCGTCACCCGAAGGAACGGTTACAAACTCATACCGCATCCCCAGGTTCAAGGTGAGGGAGTTGCTAACCTGCCAGTTGTCCTGGAAATAGCTGCCAAACTGGTACTGCTGCATAATGTGCGGCGGACTGAGCCCCATGCCCTGGTCGTCCGGCACCATCCCCTGAAACCGATCCGGCTTGGCTGTCAGGAAATCTTCCACACTGTTGAAGTCATAGATCCCGTAGCATCCCCGGCTGCAACTTCTTTGGTCATAATGGAAGCGAATCACCTCTACGCCTGCACGGAGAGAATGATTCCCACGGTTCAGCGAAAGACCTTCCTTGAAGCTCAAGCTTCGTTGCAAGTAGTTGGAACCACCGGTCCGAAATCCAATAGAGGAGGCATCTCCCGGATTGATCTGGCCAAAGAAATTTTCCACTCCTTGCGATACCGCTTCTTCGCCGGAGCGGTCAGCGCCGAATGTAAGGTCGCCCCAATCCCTTCGTGAGGCGAGGGCGATGTCGCCTGCAGTGACCGTATGGCTGAAACCAAAATGAAACTCATTCAGCGTAGTAGGTGAAATGATGCTGGTGAGCCCGACGCCAAAGATATGCCTCAAGCTGGTAATAGCGCCTCCGGTGCCAGCGCCATTATTCACTTCTCCCAGAATGCTGAAGGGGCCGTTCCGCTCGGCATCATCAAAATTATATGTCGCCGATATTTGGTTGCTGTCGGAAAAGTGGTGGTCTATCTTGAAGCCCAAAAAGTCGTCGGTGGTGGGAGTGCTTGCTGCACCGGCAACCAGCGCCGTCCCATCACCGAAATCATCCAGCAGCGCGTTGCCCTGCCCGGGCATAGGATACAGCGCTAAATAAGGCGCGACCTCCGGGGCAACGCCGTAATATTCCCCGCCGACAAACCCTTGATGAACCTCCGCGCTGAGAACCCGAGCCGTATCCGTCTCATTCAACCTTTCCCGCAACCCCTCGTAGCTTGCGAAGAAAAAGGTCCTGTCCGGAACGATGGGGCCTCCGATAGAGCCTCCAAACTGGTTGCGCTTGAACTCGGGCTTATCTAACCCGAAAGCGTTGGTGAAGAAATTGGCGGCATCCAGGTTGTCATTGCGGATAAATTCAAACAGCGAGCCGTGCAGCGAATTGGTCCCGGACTTGGAAATCGCGCTGATAATCGCTCCGGCGGCGCTTTGGTACTCGGCCGAGTAGTTGTTGGTAATCACCTGCAACTCCGCAACCGTCTCCGCGCCGATGTATGCAGAGGAAGCACCCTGGGCGTTGTTGGAGATATCGCCGTTGGAAACCCCGTCCAGCAGGTACAGGTTATGCGTGCCGCGGGCTCCGCCCACGGTCAGCTTGTCGCCCAAGCCGCTGAATTCGCTCTGATCTCCGGAGCTTGGAACGCGGAGCACGCCCGGCTGCAAGAAGGTCAACTGGGTCAAGTCACGGTTGTTGAGCGGCAGATCCTCGACCTTCTGCACATCCACCAAGTTGGATACCGTGGCGCTGGTGGTTTCGACGAAGGCGACCTCGCCGGTCACCGTGACGGCCTGCGTCACCTCTCCCACTTGGAGAACTATGTCCACCACTGCAGTCCGGCCAATGGACAACTCGATTCCCGCCCGGACGCTGGTTTGAAATCCAGAGAGGGTGGCGCGAACTTCATAACTGCCCGCCGACAGGTTCGGGGCCTCGTAGCGGCCGGTTGCGTTGGTTTCCGCCTGGCGCTCAGACCCAGTGTCCACATGCGTCAGCGTGACTGCCGCACCGGGCACGGCAGCGCCGGATTGGTCGTTAACCGTCCCGATAATCGTGCCTCTGGTCAACTGAGCCTGAGCCAGCGAGGCACAAAACAGAAATGCGAACAGTGCCAATCCGCCCCTGACCCATGTTGAAGTTAGCTTTCTTTTCACAACATCCTCCTTGGAAGTTTACTTGTCGATCTCGAAAATGCTCGCTCCGCAGCACACTTCACGCATGACGCTGAGCGCGCAGAAATGAAAACGCGGCATTCTTGAATGAAATCAATCAGCTTTCTCACTTGACCTTAAACATAACGAAATACTATAACACAAATTGTCAACATAATTCGTGCACTGTCAAGCAAAAACTGCTCTTGCCGCAGATCGGCAACATGGCTGTGACAAAGCTGTAATAAGCATGTGCCGTAACAAACGGCCCGGCAAAGAAGCAGTGGAGCAAATTTGATACAAGTAGTACACTCTACCGAACCAAATTAAGGTTCTGAGATCGCATATTTCATCTTTGAAACAGCATGAAAAACGGAGGAGGGTCATGAAAAAAGTTCTTTTTCCTGTCTGGATTGCGTTACTCATGGCAGCAAACCTTGCTGCTCAGGGAGATATCCCCGCCGAGCTGATCCGGTATCCCGACCTGATTCTGCGCAACGGGAAGATTCTTACCGTAGATGAGTCATTCCGCACCGCCGAGGCTGTCGCTATCCGGGACGGCGTGTTTCTGGCCGTCGGAACGAACCAGGAAATCCAGCGCCTGCAGGGACCTCAGACGCAAACGATCGATCTGGAAGGCAAGACGGTCATCCCCGGCTTTGTCGCCACCGACGCGGACAATGACTTTGTGGGGGGCAACCTGTACAAGGAGACCCTCATCGGGCGGAAGATTTACGGCACGCTGCGCGGCGTGGTCGAAAGGGACGCGATCCTCGAAGAGATCGAGAAGCGTGTTGCTACGCGTCCGGCGGGCGAAAGGGTCTTCTTCCGCGTGCCGGAAGAGAGTGCCGACGCGTTGAATCTGACGCTGGCGGACCTCGACCCGGTCAGTCCGAACCACCCCATCGCCGTCAGCGTGACCTCCGCCGACATGATCCTGAATTCCCTGATGCTAGCCGCGTTGGTGGAAAGAATACCGGGGGGAGAAGAGCACCCGGCGATCATGAAAGACCCGCAGACAGGCCGCCCGACCGGCCAGATATACGGGCAGGCGACAGGAATCGTGGGGTGGGACCTGCGTCCCTGGCCGACCATCGACGAGGCCATGGTGGAGGAGCAGAAAGAGATGTTTCTCGACCTCAATCGCAAGGGCATCACCTCCATGGTGGCCCACACGCAGGGGTTCAACATCTCGGTGGTCAACGTCCTCTGGCACCAGAATGAATTGAACGTAAGGGTCTTCGCATCTCACGACTTTCTGCGGCAGAACCCCTTTGCGGAATCCTACCTGCGCCGCATCGGAAATCTAGTTGATTTCGGACTCGGCGACATGGTCCGCATCGTGGGCGCCGGTTTGGCCTCAGCAGACGGAAATGCCGACATCGGCAATGCTTTGACCCTGGAACCGAAGCTCCGTTCGGGAGGATACGCCTTTGCGCCCGACGGACAAAACAAATGGATCGGCTACGGACCCCACCACGACAGTTGGTCGGACGAAAAGGTCCCTCGGGAAATGACCGAGTGGAACAACGTCCAGGCCGCAATCAAATACGGATGGAACACGACGGGCATTCACAATGTGGGCGATCAGGCAGCAGCCATCTGGATGCAATCGATTGAGGAAGGATTGGAGCAGCCGGACTTGGTCCTCCGTCCGCAGTGGCGGCCTTTCGGCCTGGACCATAACCTGTTCTGGAACCCCAAGAACTATTCACTGATCGACAAGCTGGACGTGCGCCGCGGCCTGGGAAAAATGTGGCAGCGGCCGGAGGCGGCCGTGGAGCTGTACGGGGACCGCATCCACGACGTGCAACCCGTACCGGAGTTGATCGAGCGGGGCTTCAAGGTTCACATCGAAGGAACCGAACCGCTGGCGCGAATGCAGAACTACATCACCCGCCAGGACAGGCAGGGGCGCGTTTGGGGACCCGATCACGCCATCGACCGGCCCACGGCGCTACGCATGAAGACGATCTGGGCAGCCCGCTTCATCGGCGAAGAGCAGAACCTGGGCTCCATCGAACCAGGGAAAAAGGCCGACTTGGTCGCTTTCGAAAGAGACTATATGACGGTCCCGGAAAATGAGATCGGCGAGATTCCAATCGCCCTGACGGTGGTGGATGGCAGGGTCGTCTACCAAGCCCAGTAACACGGCTGGGAACAGGAGGCAATATGCATACGGTTGAGAACTTCATGAAGAAAACCTTTCTGTTGCTTTGGGTTGCGTTGCTGCCGGCGGCAAACCTCGCCGGCCAAAGCGATGTGCCGCCCGAGTTGGTCCATTATCCCGATCTGATCCTGCACAACGGAAAAATTCTAACGGTGGATGAAAACTTTCGGACCGCCGAGGCCGTCGCCATCCGTGACGGCGTCTTCCTGGCAGTCGGAACGGACCAGGAAATCCAGCGGCTGCAGGGGCCTCAGACGCGAACGATTGATCTGGGGGGAAAAACCGTGATCCCCGGCATGGTCGCCACCGACGCGGACAACGACTTCGTGGGAGGCAACCTTTACAAAGAAACCCTGCTGGGAGGCCAGATTTACGGGACCCTGCGGGATGTGAGAACCAAAGAAGAGATATTCCAGGAAGTGCGGAAACAGGTGGAGTTGCGCCCGCCCGGAGAGACGCTGTTTTTCCGGCTGCCGGAAGAGAGCGCCGATGGCATGAATCTGACCAAGGCCGACCTGGACCCCATCAGCCCACAGCACCCGGTGGCCCTGAACGTGACCTCCTTCGACATGGTGGTGAACTCGCTCATGCTGGCGAAGGTCGCGGAACTTATGCCGGGAGGCGAAAAGCACCCGGCGATCCTTAAAGACGAGCGCACAGGGGAACCGAACGGCCGGATTTTCGGGCAGGCGATGGGGGTTGCGGGGTGGGACCTGCGCCCCTGGCCGAAGATTGACGACCAAGCGGTGGCAGAGCAGAAGCAGATGCTGCATGAACTGAACAGCACAGGCATCACCTCGATGGTCGCCCACCTGCAAGGGTTTAACCTCTCCATACTGAATGTTCTATGGCACCGCAACGATCTCAGCATGAGGGTCTTCGCCGCTCACGATTTTCTGCGGCAGAATCCGAATGCAGAGGCCTATCTGCGGCGCATCGGAAACTTAATTGATTTCGGGCTGGGGGACATGGTGCGCATCGTGGGCGCGGGCCTGTCCGCAATGGACGGCAATGCCGATACGGGCAGCGCCTTGACCCTGGAACCAAAAATCCGCTCCGGCGGCTATGCCTTCGCGCCCGAGGGACAAAACACCTGGATCGGTTACGGCCCCCACCGGAACAAATGGGAGGACCAAACCGTTTCCCGGGAAATGACCGAGTGGAACAACCTCCAGGCAGCAATCAAATACGGGTGGAACATCGCAGGGATTCATAATGTGGGAGACCAGGCGACATCCATCTGGCTCAACTCCATCGAAGAAGGATTGGAGCAGCTGGACATGGTTCTGCGCCCGCAGTGGCGGCCCTTTAGCCTGGATCACAATCTGTTCTGGAACCCTCAGAATTATCCGTTGATCGAAAAGCTGGACTTCCGCCGGGGGCTGGGAAAGATGTGGCAGCGGCCGGAGGCGGCTGTCGAGCTGTACGGCGACCGCATCCACGATGCGCAGCCCGTGCCGGAGCTGATTCAAAGGGGGTTTAAGGTCCACATCGAGGGTACGCGGCCTTGGGTGCAGATGGCGCGCTACATCACCCGGCGGGACGCTAGGGGCCGGGTTTGGGGACCCGACCACGCCATCGACCGGCCAACTGCGCTCCGAATGAAGACGCTCTGGGCAGCACGCTTTATCGACGAAGACCATAACCTGGGCTCCATTGAAAAAGGCAAAAAGGCCGATTTGGCTGTCCTGGAAAGCGACTACATGACGGTCCCGGAAGATCAGATCGAGAAGATCACCGTTGCGCTGACGGTCGTGGACGGAAGGGTAGTCTATGAGAAGCCGTAAACGGATTTGGCTTCTGATGTTGTTGCTGCTGGCGGCTGGCGGTTTGGCTCCCACGCAAAGTCCGGCACAGGAAACTCCTGCCCCGGCGGAGGAAGCCGAAGATAACTCAACGTTCGCGCTCACCTTCAGCCGCGCAGCCGGCGCTCCCGGCAGCGAGGTCGCTCTTCCCGTTTACTTTACGAGCCGTCCCGGCGCTCCCAAGGTAGAGAAAATCACGCTCCGGATGAGCTACCCGAAGTCGGTTGTGACCTATGACAAGGTCGAAGATGCTTATCTTTCGCGCCGGGCGGGTATCGAAATTCAGGCCGAGGGAAACAACGCCGGAGAACAAGGCGTCCTGGAAATCACTTTCACTCTGCCGGATTCGGCGGACAAAGAGTTCCCCAGCGGACAAATCGCTTACCTTCATTTCACGATCTCCTCAGAGGCCGGCGACCAGACGGTCCACATGAAGCCTGACCTGTGGATCGACGAGCAAGCCGTAACCGACTCGAACTCCCTGGCCCGCGTGGAGGAGGGGACAATCCTGATCTCCGCCTCGCCGATCCTTGTCGGCTGCTTCTTTTTCACCCACTGATCGGCGCAGTTCGGTGGCAAGCCATGCTGCTGCGAAATCATTCCCATTTTCATTGACCGCTACCTGCGTTTGCAGTAGCATCGTCGCAAGTTCCCTTGCAATAGGGGTTGAGGCAATATAACAGACGGGCCGGAGAGAGCTTGGCTCGGGAACCTTCCAAAGCCGTTCGATGGGTGCAAACACTATGAAACAATCCGAGAAGCAATCGGTAGGACGTCGCAACTTCCTGAAAACAGCCGCCGGAAGCGCGGCAGCATTGGTGGCATCCGCCAAGGTGACGAATGCCTTGCAGCCTGCTGCGCCTCAGTCCGAGGCCGCGCCGCCGGGCGAAGTCGAGGTTCTGACCACGGAGCGGACCGGCTCCGACTTCATGGTCGATGTCCTGAAATCGCTGGACTTCGAGTACATCACCTCCAATCCAGGCTCCAGCTTTCGCGGGATTCAGGAATCGCTCATCAACTACGGCGGAAACCGCGACCCGGAGTTTCTAACCTGCTGCCATGAAGAGTCCTCGGTGGCCATGGGGCACGGCTACTTCAAGATCGAAGGCAAGCCGCTGGCCGTGCTGGCCCACGGCACCGTAGGGCTGCAGCATGCTGCGATGGCCGTCTATAACGCTTTTGCCGACCGGGCGCCGGTGTACTTGATTCTCGGCAACACGTTTGACGCGACGCAGCGAAGGCCGGGAGCGGAATGGGCGCACAGCGTCCAGGACGCGGCGGCGATGGTCCGGGACTATACCAAGTGGGACGACATGCCGGTCTCGCTGCCCCACTTTGCCGAGTCCGCCGTGCGTGCCTACAAGATTGCCATGACGCCTCCGATGCTGCCGGTAGTGCTGGTGGCCGACAGCAACTTGCAAGAAAAGCCGATGGACAAAGGCGCCAAGCTGCGCATCCCGAAGCTCACCCTGGCAACTCCGCCGCAAGGCGACTCCGGGGCGGTCGCCGAGGCGGCGCGGCTGCTGGTTGCGGCGGAAAACCCCGTCCTGATCGCCGACCGGCTGGCGCGCACGGAGGCCGGCATGAAGCATCTCATCGAACTGGCCGAGTTTCTGCAAGCGCCGGTCATCGACAGAGCCGGGCGGATGAACTTCCCCTCGCGTCATCCCCTCAGCCAATCGGACCGCAGCCGCGCGCTGGTGGCCAGTGCGGACGTCATCCTGGGTCTGGAGCTGGGAGATTATTGGGGCTCCATCCATTCCATGCGCGATCAGTTGCACCGCACGGCGCGGTCCCTGACCAAGACGGGGGTGAAGCTGATCAGCATTACCGCCAGCGATCTGTTTACCCGCAGCAACTACCAGGACTTCCAGCGTTTCCCGGAAGTGGACCTGGCCATCGCAGCCGACGCGGAGGCCACCCTGCCCTCTCTGATCGAGGCCGTCAAGCGCTTTGCCAATGGCGACCGCAAGAGGGCGTTCCAGGATCGCGGGGCCAAGCTGGCCAAGGCGCGCCAGCAGAGTCTGGAGAGCGCCCGCGCCAATGCAACCTACGGCTGGAACGCCAGCCCGCTCAGCACCGCCCGCATCGCCGCGGAAGTGTGGGCGCAGATCAAGAATAAGGACTGGTCCTTGGTCTCCACCTCTCGATCAATGAGCGGATGGCCGCGGCGGCTGTGGGAGTTTGACAAGTATTATCAATGCATCGGCGGCTCCGGAGCGGCCGGCGTGGGCTACAACGCTCCGGCCGCAGTGGGGGCCGCGCTCGCGAACCGCAAGCATGGCCGCTTGTCCATCAACTTCCAAAACGACGGAGACTTGATGTACGCCCCGGGAGTCTTGTGGACGGCTGCGCATCACCGCATCCCGCTGCTGAACATCATGCATAACAACCGCGCCTATCATGCCGAGGTCATGCACCTTCAGCGCATGGCGAACCGCCTGAATCGCGGCATTACCGAGAAAAGCATCAACATCGGCACGACGATCGACAACCCCAACATCGACTATGCCAAACTCGCGCAGAGCATGGGCTGGTATGCCGAGGGACCGATTACGGACCCCAAAGACCTGGGACCGGCCATTCGGCGCGCCATCGCGGTGGTCGAGCGCGGCGAGCCGGCTCTGATTGACACGATCACGCAGCCCCGCTAGGAAAGAGGCTAGGAAAGCAAAGACTGAGAGAGCGCCCGCCAAGAGAAAGAATGCTAAGGAGGTAACCGTGAAACGTTCTGATGCAAAACGCTGTGCAGGAATCGCTGCTGCCCTGATGGTGACGGCGGCGTTGATCTTCGCGGCTCCAGACGCAGCCGCCCAATCCTCGGCTCCGAAGGCGGACACGGCTCCGAAAGGGGACGTGCAAAACGGAAAGCGCCTCTACACCAGCTATGGCTGCTATCAATGCCACGGTCGCGCAGCTCAGGGAGGAGGCGGTTCGCGGCTGGCCCCCAACCCGATTTCGTTTGTAGCTTTTTCCAGCTACGTCCGCCATCCCAGAGGACAGATGCCGCCCTACACCAGCAAAGTCGTTTCCGACTCGGAGATGGCCGACATTTACGCTTTCCTGCAATCTCTGCCGCAGCCACCCGCAGTCAAGGACATTCCCTTGCTGAACGACTAGGAAGGGCAGGATTCTAACGGGGTGGGCAGGATGCAAGACATCCCATTTTTCCCGGATCGGCCCCAGAGTACATCGGAATGAGATTGCTTAATACCGCTTCCTAGCCGTATATCCAGAAACAACTTGGCAAAGAATCGAGCATTGGCTATACTGCTTTTGCGGGGTGGAGCAGTCTGGTAGCTCGTTGGGCTCATAACCCAAAGGTCGTCGGTTCAAATCCGACCCCCGCAACCAAACCTTTCGGCAACGTTCCCAAAGACCTAGCTTCACTATCATAAATTTGAATTGCGCCATTTCGGTGTGGACGCGGCATGAAGTGTGCACATTCTCTCAAGAAATGGAGTCTCCGGGAAATCCGGGGCGGTTCAAAGGCTAGCCACCCGCACCAAGCGGACTGAGAATCTCTTAAGTGCCGAGTTGCGTGCCAGATGTCAGACTCATCCGTAGTTTTTTGCCTGCACCCGCCGCTTCAGCTCTTCAAATCAGTTGAAGAGGTGGATCCCCCCGTTCGCAAGCAGCGTCATAGCTCCGTGTGGTAGCTTGTCACAGCCAGTCATCCGGGTCTGTCCCGCAGCGGCACATAGCGCCTAACCGGGTCCGTCAGACTGGTTTTGTTTCCGATTACAACCGTAGTTACCCATTCAATCCTTCAACGGGATGCGGATCGCGACGCCGCCCATAGTTTCTCCCAGCTCGAAGTCGTCACGGGGACTGTCTTTGTGAGCGTTGTGGCACGTCACGCAAGCGGGCGAGACAGCCACATCGGCATAGACAGCCGTGAAGTGCTCGATGCCGTCGAGCGACTCCGTGCCGTAGAAAGGCTTCGACGGATCGCTGGCGACGCTGTCCAGACCAGCGACCTCAAGCTTGGTCGTGGGTGCGTTGTTCTTGTTGATAGGCCACTTGGAGAGCAACGCATAGCTGAACGTGTCGGTCTTTTCGGCAACCATTTCCGCCCCCATGCGAAACATCTGTGCGGGCAGCGGCAAAGCCTTGTCGTCCTGCCAGTGTTCGCTCACCCGGATGACTCCTTCCTCGTCTTGCAGGCGAGAGGCGACATGGCGCGCATAAACGGTGCGGTCGGACTCCACGACGGCGTGCAGAGCATCCGCCATGGCTTGCGGCGAGATCCCGGCCGGTTCGCCTTGTCTGTTCATGGCGTTGTCACCACAACCGAGGAGTCCCGTGGCGAAGACCCCGGCGACGACCAACGAGAGACAGCGATTTGAAAGCAGATTCATCATGACTCCTTCTCTCTCCTTGGATTTCGGTCTCCTGAAATGGTTTAATTTTGTCGGTACAGCGCCATGTCGATGCTCGGGACATGGTGCGCCGGAAGGCCAGCGAAACTGTTGAAAAAATATCCGTCAGGGCACTATTCCGGCAAAGCAAAAACATAAATAGCGTTGTGCCCTCGAGGAGGCTTGAGTTCGGGAACCAGGCTGAGAGGCCCCCGAGTACCCGAAGCTCCGTCTCCAGTCAGCACCGCGACGTATTGCTTACCGTCCACCGCGTAGGTGATGGTGCTCATTTGAATGATCCCCCCGAGAATCGTTTCCCAAAGTATCGCTCCAGTGTCGGCATCGAAAGCTCTGAACCTTCGGTTCATATCTCCCCAAAACAGGAGGTCTGCAGCTGTGGCCAGCATGGCGCCATTCCCAGGAAACCGCTGCGTGTAAATCCGCTGCATCTGGCCGGTAGCCATGTTTACCTTTGCGATCCCGGCGAAAGCATCGGGATCAGTGCCCGGACGGCGAATGCCGACTCGCGGTCCGTTCCCATTCGAGGTCTTGATATTGGCGGTTGTATCGACGCACTGGTCGTGGAAAGGAATGTACAGGGAGTTTTTACCCGGATGGTAGGCCATGGGCCAGTAACTTTTGGTGTTGTGATAACACGAGATGTGTCTATCCTCCCATGTTTTTTGGACGTTATCCCAATTCAGGTAAGTCTTGCCGGTTTCCACGTCGATGTGGGAAATATGGAAATACGGGGTGTCGTAAGGAAAGGGCGTGGCCCACAGAAACTCGCCCGTGGAGGGGTCGTTTACCCAGACGCCTCCCGGCTCTCCTACCGAGACCACAATCTCCCGCTCCTGGCCGCGAGGAATCCGGGGATTGATCCATTTGACTGCATCAGGGTCCGGATTTAAGCGCGTTCGGAGGAGGATTCTCTCCTGGGTATGATCGGCGTCCCAGTCATCCCCAGGCAGATGCTGGTAATACCAGGAAAGTTTGCCAGTCTCCGGGTCCAGCGCCACGGTCGAATTACTGTACAGATCGGCTGGCGCTGATCGTGGGATGTCATCGATGTTACCGCCATGACGTTTCATGCGAGTATGCGGTTGCGGATTAGCAATTCCCCAGTAAACCAGCTTGTGCACGGGGTGGTACGATCCCGGCAATCCCCAGGGCCGCGTAATCCTTTTTTCCACGGGCACGGTTCCCCAAGAGTCCCCTCCGGGCTCGCCCGGCGCCGGGGTGGTGTAAAACTTCCACAATTCCCTTCCCGTCCGCGCCTCAAACGCCATGATGCAGGCGCGCTCGCCGCCCCCGCAGGTCTGCATCCCCGCGATGATCTTACCGTCGACTACCTGGGGACCTGAACTGGAGAAATCGCTTTTGGTTTCCCACCGGAGCTCGCCCGTGCGAGCATCCAGGGCAACCAAAAAATAATCGGGCGTAGCGTAGATAATAAGGTCCTCATAGATGGTGATAACCCGGCCTGCTCTGTCCCTTCTGTCCTCCGACAATTTGCGTTGGTACTCCCAAATCAGGTCGCCGTTGGCGGCGTCGAGAGCCTGGATGCCGCCGGGGTTGGCCACGTACAGGACACCCCCGTAAACGATGGGTATATGCTCGTGAATCCCGGGCGAAAGTCCACGTACCCAGGCCATGCGAAGCCGGCCCACATTTTGCCGGTTGATCTGATCGAGCGGGCTGAAGCGCTGGTTGTCGTAGGTGCGGCTGTACATCAACCAGTCGTTCGGGCTGGGATTCAAAAGCATCTCTTGCGTTACGGGTGTGAAATCTTTGCCCTGCGCTGAGGCTGGCGGCGTGTACCCTCCGAAAACAAGGAACATGACGAAGAAAAATAATAAGGTCCTGATCATGCTTTTACTCCGTTCTGTTTGACTTTGTTTCAACGGAAATTCCTACTTAGCGTTGACAGCAATCCATGCGGGAAAGTTTTCGCAATATGCCGGCACGTCAGATACATCTGCACAATCCACCCTAACGATTGGGGATTCTGCCCTGCATAGTCTCGGCTAAGGAGCCGCGCCGGGCTTAAGCTCACCTGTCGCGTGTTCGATCACCTGTTGACCCCGGCTGATAAAGGTTTGCTGAGTGCCTCTGTGCTTAATCTTCTTCCGGTCCTCCCGAACGTCACGCGGGGGATGCAAGCAGAGCTGGCTCTATTAGCTGCATTCTCATTCTCGCCGTAGATTAAAGCACCTCCGGCAGATGGTAAATGTGCAGTCCGCCGCCAGTCAGCACCACGAGTTCCTTATTATCCGGGTCAATAGCCACCCCTTTGGTGCTCTCTCGCAATTTTGTATTGGGACCCTTCAGGATCGCCCAAGGAGGCACATCCCCATTGTCTCCATATTTCCAGATTCTGATACCCTCTCCGCTTGCTTGTACGATCTTCTTACCCTGCGGATAAAGTGCGACATCGCTTCCGGGACTACCGATTTTTGGACCTGCAATGACGTATCGTGGGGGCGTATTACCATTGGCAGTGCGGTCAAATATCCACAGTCCTTGCTGGGTAGCGACGGCCAACAGGTTGTTTACCGGATCGACATCAAGTCGGTCGGGGCGGTCCAACCTAGTTTTTGGACCGTGGATGATCCGGATCGGAGCCACGTCTCCACTCGCTTCTGCGGAAAAGACGAGAATGGAGTCCGTGCGAAATTGAGGGGCAAATATCTCCCTGTGGATGGGGTCCACCGCAGCAGTATCGGAGTAGCCTAGCAGCGTCTTGGGTCCCTGGAGGATGCGCGCCGGAGCCACATCTCCACTGGCGTTTCGGTCAAAGAAGAGGACCGAGTCATCTCCATTGGCCACAACAAGCTGGTTACTCGCAGTGTCAAGGAGGATTCCCAAAGGGAGATTCAAGCGGGTTTTGGGTCCTTGGATCATCCGTACCGGGGCCACGTCGCCATTCCCTGACCGGGGGTAAACGGTAATGGCGGAAGGGACGAATTTTCCTGTTGAGGGCGCCAGAGGATCAGGAGTGCCCGGATAAGGTCCTTCATTGCCTCGCAGCCGAGCGAGCTTACTATCCCCTTTAATGTTATACCCTTCCCCGAATCTTGTCCGGCGCCAGTGGCCATGGTTCGTGATATAGATTTCGTTGTTTTCCACGTCTACGTAGATACCGTGGGGATCGGCCAGTTCAGTGCTCGGACCTTGAATGACGCGCATGGGGTCATCGTCACCTTGCGCGGTTCGCCGATACACCGACATTTTGTTGACGTGTTCTACTGTGATGAATAACTCGTCAAACTTTCGTTCAAAAAAAACACCCCATGCCCCATGGGGCACGTTAAGTTCCCTCGTCGGAGACACGTTCCCATTGGCGTCTAAGGAAAATACGCCCATATTATCCACGCTATCATTGTTGACGAAATACAGCTCTTTGTGTTGAGGGGAGATACCCAATGCGCAGACCAGGCCCAGATTCGCCTTTGGCCCGGCAATTCTGCGGAGCGGTTCCATGATCCGGTCTGTTGGCGGGAATTCAGTGCGATAAACCTGAATGCTTTCCCCGAGGTACTTGTTATCGCTGCCCAAGAATACTTCCCCTTTTTCTTCATCGACCGCGATCCCGTTGAAGGTGGCATAGGGGTCCGTAATAATGCGCACGGGAGGCTTGTCCAGAATGATCGGCTGTCTTTGTTCCGCCTTGCCAGTATCCTGAGCGAAAGCCAGTTCGGGCCGATTGCTCCAGATGACCCATAACGCCGCCCAGCACAAGACGGCTGTGAATGCTGCCGCTAAGGGCGCAAGCCACTTTTTACTCATCACGACCTCCCTCTCCGGTCCAGCGGGTGATTCCGTTATAGGATATTCGATTTCTATTTGCAACTCTTTGCGGCGCAGGTGACGACACCCATCTGTGGACTGACCCCCTAAGTTGCACTCGCACCCCGCTCCTCGGCGAGCAGCAGGCGATGGCAGCTCACCTCAGCGCGGATGTTGGCCTGACCTGCCCTCGGTTCCATATTCAGGAAACCGGAGGTCATTCAATTCAAGGCAAGACTCTGGCTTGAGGTGGGGTTGCCGGGCGTCGGGCGAGGTGCTCCCCCTGTCAACTCGGCTTGCCGAGGAGCTTGTCGAATGCTAGACCCGGTAGGTGTCGGCTCGCCAGCTCTTGATCGCCATCTTGATATCTTTTGCGGGCAGGTTTTCTTTGGCCGCTCTCTGCGCCAGGGTCACAAACTCCTCGTCGCAGGCAAACCGGAGGCCGATGATCTGGCGGATGGTCAGCCTGGAATCCAGCAGCTTTCCGGTGAGCGCGTAGTGACGCAGGTTTTCTTCGGTGCGGATGGCGCGGTCCTGGGCTTTTAACGGGAATATGCGGCAAAGGAAAAACAGAATCAGCAGGCAAATCATCATGACGGAGATCAGCGATGCGCTGTACTGCCGCTGGTGATCACCGAAGGACAGGTACAGGTTGACGAAGGAGCCGATCAGCGTCAAGACGAGGAGCCCGAACAGGACGTAGTGATAAATCGGAACGAATTGCTGATGATTGGAGTAGTTCTGCTCTGCCATGAAAAGCCTCCTCTTGATTCATATGTTTGAACGCAGGGTTGCAGTATAACTCAGGGCGGTACCAGCCGGTATTTCTCAGCTACCCTCCGGGCGGATCGTCCAGAAGGACTCGGTGGTCTGAGCTTTGTGGGCGACTGCGAGCCTCGAAGGGAACGAAAGAAAACTCCCGCTGCGGTATTTCTGCCGCATCTACGGGGCTAAAAACGATGGGCCTCTGTACCCCAGGCTCACGCCCAGGGCTAATTTCTCCCGCCCCTGCCGGGACTGATGAGAAATCCGGGTTAGTGGCGGCGAGAGACCGGGCCGGCGGCAACTCCGCTTGCTGATCCCCAGGTTTCTCCCTCGTCTTTGCCCGGGATATGGCTTTGAACAGGGACGCGCAGCTCGGCCTTCCGGCTCCTAACTCCTGAGTTCCCTTCTACCGACGAGATATCAAACCATCCAACATGACGGCAATTGCTTTCCCGTTTAGCCTCATGTAATCTCTTCACAACCCTTCCAATCATGCAGATGAACCAGGGCGAACCTGAGGAAGGGTAGGAGGCGGCCTTGCCTCTTGGAATTGATAAAGACGACACCTGCCAGGATTGTGATGTGGGCGGAGTTTTTCATGCGTTACTTGATTAGAGCTAAATTCATCGAGGAGAAAAAAGGAGAGTTCTTCAAGAAACTGGACGACGGCACCATTGCCGCGCAAAGGCCGGACGGGAAGGAAATTTCGGCATCTATGCGTCGGGCCAGGATCGTTGCACCGGGAATGATCGAATGGTGCGAAACTTGCTTTTGCGCCACACCCTTGGCCCATGAGCGGGCCACAGTTTACGATCACTATCTCACCGACATTCAGACCCAGGAAATCGACTCAGACCCCGATATCGCAGGCAACTCATTTTGGGAATACTTACAAGAAGCGAAATGATTTCCGATTCACGCTTCAGGAGGCTTCCAATGCACAATCTTATCCTTGTCATGATGATGAAACATCGACTGCCTTATTTCCTGATTCTCTTAATCCTGCTGTGCGCCGCGCCTCAGGCTTTCGGCGACCATCCAGAACCCGTGTCTTGCTCGGATCACTCCATCGTTGCCAGCGCTGTCCAGACGCCGAATGACGTTGAAGTCTTCGTTCAATGCGCTTATGAGTTCGTCCAGGAAATGGGCTTTGAAGAGGCACGGCGCGCCTTCCACGAGGACGAGCGTTGGAGAAGCGGCCCAACCTATATCTTTGTCGACGAGATGGCCTCCGATGCCCGGTGCCGACGCGTCAACCCAGGATCTTCGGGGGTTTCCGTGATGTCGTCCAGGCGCTGCATGTCGGTTTCGAGCGCTTGAGGCTCGTCAGCGAACTCGACAAAGCGCCCGACGGGCTCCAGAAACATGGCCGCCACGATGTAGAACGCTACCAGCGCGCCCAGAGTCAACTCACCGCTCATGACCTGGATTGCCCCGAAGGTCAACACCGCCGCGTTGCCCAGAACCATGAACAGGTTCGGCAGGGCCGCGTTGACGTGGCTGAGTTCGGAGAATCGCTGGCGCGCGACCAGTTCCCGGGCCTGATGGCCGCTCAAGCGGGAGAAGAAGCCGTCGTCCTCGGCGGTCATCCGCAGGCGGTCCGTCAGATTCAGCATCAACGTGCCAACACCAACCAGCAACCCCTGCTCGCGCCGCAAGGCATGGCTCTCGTCGGTCCGGATGCGCGTAATCACGCGCACCAGCACTGCGTTCAGCACCGCCAGGCCCAGGACTATCAGCGCCAGCGTCGGATCGTACGCCACCATGACGGCCAGAAACACCGCGCTCATCGCGATTTCGATCAGCACGCCGATAAAATGCTCCGACAAGCCCTTGGCGATCTTGTCAATGGACAGGACGCGAGCGGTCAGTTCGCCGACAAGCCGGTGGCTGAAATACTCTACCGGCAGCCGCAGCAATTGCGACAGACAACGATTCCCGGCAATCACTGAAATCCGGATGGCCAAGCGCTGCAGACACCGCTGCTTCAGCCAGGTGAGTCCGTAGATCAGGATGGCGGCGGCAGCCATCACCCCGGCTAACCAGGCCGATTTTTGTACCAAGCGTTGTGAGAGAGTTTACATGACAGCCTGTGGTTGTGAAACTAGTTTAGGGGGAGGGAATGGATTACAGGCCCCCGGTGCCGGGGGCCTGTAATCCAGCGCCGAGTGGGGCCGCACCGTGTTGTACTGAACTCTCCACCCCTCGATTACGATCTGGGCCTCCTTCAACGAGTAGAAGATCTCTCCGTTCCAGCATTCATCTCGCAGCTTTCCATTAAAACTTTCGCAGTATCCGTTCTCCCAGGAGCTGCCTGGCTCGATGTACAGGGTTCCCGTCCCCAGATTCCCCAGCCACTGGCGCAGTTCCTGGGCGATGAACTCCGCTCCGTTGTCCGAACGAATATGCTCCGGAATCCCTCGCCACACCATCACGTCCGACAAGGTCTCAATCACCTCTCGGCTCCCCATTCGCCGCTCTACCGGCAGCGCCAGATATTCCCGCGTATATTCGTCGAGCAGCGTCAGCAGCCGCAGCGTTCTTCCGTCATGGGTCCTGGCGCTGACAAAGTCGTAACTCCACACCTGGTTGGGCCGCTCCGGCCTGAGCCGCACGCAGGAACCGTCGTTGAACCACAACCGTCTTCTTGGCCTTTGTTTCTGCGGCACTTTTAGCCCTTCCCGCCGCCAGATTCGCTGTACCCGGTCCTTGCCTACTTGCCAGCCGCCATTCCGAAGCAGCGCTGTGATTCGCCGATAGCCATACCGCCCGTACTGCATCGCCAGTTCAATCACGGCTCGGGTCAGTTCATCCTCGTCGGGCCGATCCATCGGCTCCTACCGTTGTGTCCCTCGCCATTGCCCCAGCAGCCGGCAGGCATGCCGTTCCGATATTCCATACTGTTCCCGTGCACGCCCCACCGCACAACGCCGCCGCTCAGGGCTTAGAAGTTTCCCTCCGCTACGTCCTTCAAAACTTGCTTCTCCAACGATAGCTCCGCCACCAGCCGCTTCAGCCTCCCGTTCTCCTTCTCCAACTCCTTCAGCCGTTTCGCTTGCTCCCGTTTCAACCCGCCGTATTCCTTCCGCCAGCGGTAGTAGGTCTGCGTGTGTATCTCCGCTTCCTTGCAGACTTGCGGCGCGGTCTTCCCGTTCGCCATCTGCACCTCAATCTGCCGTAGGATCGTTACGATCTGCTCGGGTTTGTAATTCCGGATCGGCATGAGCTGTCTTCCTCCTCAAGTGGATTCTCCCTCTTTCCACTTGCTACAAAAAGCGCCGGTCAGGTCACTCTGGGCTCGACGAAGCGCGGCCTCACGACGAGCCGGGCTATTGCAGCTCGAAAACTATCACTGCAACAACGTGCTGCACAACCCGTAGCGCATGGCTCTGGCAGCAACGACCGTCAAGAAACCGTCAGAAAGCTCGCCCATTAAGCAGGCTAGCCGTAGGCGTTGCGAGCGAAAGCAGACGCCCCAAAACCGTGTAATAGCAACGAGAGGAAGGAGTTGGCAGAAAACCATGGAAGCTGCTCACGTACCTTACAAACAGGTCAACGCGACGGCCAAACCATCAAGCGATTTTGTTTCCTCCGCGCTATGCGCTCCGGCCATGCGTTAGACGAGCGTGTCGAGCGGACACAAGAGCGGCGCAACCTCGGCGCACCACAAACCGTGATCTTCCATTCGCAGCACGCGCCGATTGCCTACCCCACTCGACTGCCTCGGGCTTCCGGACTCAGGGTTGATCGCTCGGCTAACCTGTCCACGAATGTCCCTGACGGTCCAATGGATTCCCGTTCGGAAAGAGGGATAAAATGAGGGGATCAAGTTGGGTTCATGTCAAGTATATCAATTATTATGAACAACTTATAAGTTGTACTTGGTTGTCGCTACCTGACGCAGTGGCGGTGTGCGCCTTTACGGGAATGCTCCAGCGGGAGGCGAGTGGGGTGAAAACAGGTATTTTTTACGAAACGAAGCCAACAAGTTTTTTAGAATCAACAGAAGTTCTTCAGAAGAAGTTCAAAAAATCACCGGAAAAGCCCACCGAAGTCACTAATCGAGGGGTTATGCAATGGCTTTTGGAGCGGTTTGGCAGGTGTAAATCAGGAATGGCAAGCAACCCGTATGGGCTCAGAAAGCCATTTGCACAAACCTGTTGATCTGCATGGGAGAGAAGCATTGAGAATAAGATGCGAGTGGGTGACCGGAGACCCGCTCTACATTGCTTATCACGACCGGGAATGGGGCGTGCCCGTTCATGACGACCGGGCGTTGTTTGAATTTTTGCTGCTGGAAGGGGCGCAAGCGGGCCTGAGTTGGTTGACGATCCTCCGGAAGCGCGAAAATTACCACAGGGCCTTCGCCCGTTTTGACGCGCGCAAAATCGCGCGCTTTGACCGGACAAAGGTGGAAGGACTGCTCTCGGACCCAGGCATCGTGCGAAACAAACTCAAAGTCGCCGCCGCCATCGGGAATGCCAAGGCTTTCTTGCAATTGCAGGAAGAGTTCGGCAGCTTTGATGCCTACATCTGGCAATTCGCGGGTGGCAAGCCAAAACGAAACGCCTGGAAGTCGCTGCGCGAAATTCCGGCCACAACGCCGGAATCGGAGGCAATGAGCAAGGACTTGGTCAAGCGCGGCTTTCGGTTCGTTGGCTCGACGATCTGTTATGCCTTTATGCAGGCGGTCGGGATGGTCAATGACCACACCGTGGATTGCTTTCGCTATCGTGCAGTGCAGGCGAGGCGAAGTCGATGAGAGATCCGGTGTGCATTCGGAATCCGAGTCGCGACCCCTTCGGCAAGCTCAGAGCAGAGAATGCAGGAGCGGATAAAGAGCGTTCCTCAATAACTTGCTAGGCTTCCAGCAGGCGCCGCAGCAGCAAGAGTTGTCCTACGTGATAAGCATTATGATCGGCCACCAGCAAGGCTTCCCGGAGGACGGTCTGGCCATCACCGTGCGCGACGGGGGCGAGCAGATCGGTTGACGGGTTCATGACGAGCTTCCCGATGGCCTTCAGGTCTTTGCGAAAGGTTTGGATGCTTTTGTACCAGGCAGTTTTGTCGGGTGGGGTGTCGTCCGGGGGCCAGAGGCCCTCGGGAAACTTGGGGGAGATATGCTGAGGGTTGCGGCTGAACTCGAGGATGTCCCATTGGGCGATGCGCATGTGCTCCAGCAATTGCCACGCCGTATGCGGCATCCCGGCGGGCCGGATACCGCGAAGTCTGACAGGCCATCCGGTGATCACCTGATCGAAATCCAGATGGGCGTCGCGGCTGCGGAGAAGATCCAAGAGGTGCTGGCGCAAGGCCCGGTCATCTTTCATATTGGTGCTCCCTAAAGTTTCTTGATCCCGCTTCCGGAAAGCAAAAAGGCTATCCCCGTGAACCCCAACAGCACGCTTCCCACGATCAATGCCGCTGTCGGGCCGAGCTGTGTTGCCAGAGAGCCGCTCGCCAAACCGCCCAGGGGCATCCCGCCACGGAAAGCCAGCATGAAAATGCTCATCACCCGGCCGCGCATCTCCTCGGTGGTAGCCATTTGCACCAGGGAAGTGATGGAAGCGAACAAGATAATCAGGCAGACACCTCCGAGGAACAAAGCCACATAACTCAGCATCAGGTTCCGTGAGAGGGCAAAGGTGGCGAGCAGCACCGCAAATGCGATTTGGACACGCAGGGTCAGCACTCCGTGCGCCACCCGATGAGAAATCCCTGCATACAGCAGAGCGCCGGTTATGGCGCCGGCTCCGGACGTGGCCATCATGCTGGAATAGCCAGGAGCGCCCAAGCCGAAAATATCCCTGGCGAAAACCGGCAGCAGCGTCATCAAGGGAATTCCGCAGAAAGTGCTGATGAAGCCCAGCACGCTCAGTTGCCAGAGCGAACCGCGGCTGCGGACAAAAGAGAATCCATTGCGCATTCCCGACATGACCGATTCTTGCGTCTTTTGGGGAGTGAAGGTGGCCCGGATCAGATACAGGCTGACGATGACTGCCAGAAACGAAAGTCCGTTGAGCGCAAAACAAAAAGCGGCGCCCGCTGCGGCCAGCGTGATGCCGGCCAGCAAGGGTCCGAAGGTGCGCGCCAGGTTGAACTGAATGGAGTTCAGGGCGATGGCGTTGGGAACGTCCTCGCGCTTGACCAAGCCCGGTATCAGAGCCATATAGGCAGGGCCGCCGAACGATTGCCCGGTTCCGACTACAAAGACCAGCGCCAGCATGTGCCAGACGCGCAGCCATCCGAACAGCACCAGCGCGGTAAGAATAAAAGCGCAGGTCATTTGCACGTACTGCGATCCCAGCAGCAGCTTCCGGCGGTCGATGCGGTCGGCTACCACTCCGCCGACCAGCGTGAACAGCAGGAACGGCAAATCTCCCAGGAAAGCAATCAGTCCCAGGTAAAAGGCGGAGCCGGTCATCTCCAGCACCAGCCAGGATTCGGCCACCTTCTGCATCCAGGTCCCGGCAGTGGAAGTGAAGGCCCCGGCCCACATCAGGCGGAAATCGCGGTAGCGAAGGGCCTGGAAAGTGCGCCAGAAGACACCGGCGGGTTTTGTGGCGAGCGTGGGATCGGAGTTGATAATCATAACACTCAGACTGCCGCCTGAACCTTCCCGCGCAATACTGCCAACATTGCCATTCCGGTGGAATGAATTCAGGGCACTCTATTTCTGATTGGAACTTTTTTTGCTTTCTCCCCGCCAGACAATTTGTCCCGCCAGGATGGTAGCCACGGGACCACCGCGCAAGGAGTATCCGTGGAAGGGAGTGTTGCGGCTGCGGGAGCAACTCCGGTTGACGTCAAATTCCCAGCGCCGCTCGGGGTCAAACAGAGTGATGTCGGCCACGGCGCCCACCTTCAAGGCGCCCCGGTCCAGGCCCGCGATCCGGGCCGGGTTGACGGAAAGCAGTTCCACCAGCCGCGTCAGGTCAATGATCCCGCCGTGCAGGAGACGGTCCAAGACCAATCCCAGGGCGGTTTCCAGACCCGTGATACCGAAAGGAGCCCGCTCGAACTCCTGCATCTTTTCGCTGCCGGCGTGCGGCGCATGGTCGGTGGCAATCGCGTCCACGGCGCCGTCGGCAAGGCCCCGGAGCAAGGCCTGACGGTCTTGACGGCTGCGCAGCGGCGGCTTCATCTTATAGTTGGTGTCGTAGTCTTTGACATCCTCATCGGTCAGCGTAAAGTGATGCGGACACACCTCGCAGGTGACGGGCAAACCGCGGAGCTTTGCTTGGCGGACCATCTCCAGGGAGGCGGCGGTCGAAAGGTGCGCCACATGAAAGCGCGCGCCGGTTTGGGCTGCCAGCAAGATGTCGCGAGCCACCATGACCTCTTCCGAAGAAGCGCTGATGCCGCGCAACCCGTAGCGCAGCGCCGCGTATCCCTCGTGCATCAGCCCGTCCGCGCTAAGGTCGAGGTCCTCACAATGGTCGATCACCGTCAGGCCGAGACCGCAGGCATAGGACATCGCCTCGCGCATCAGATTGCTGTTCCTCACCGGCATCCCGTCGTCGGAGATGGCCGCAATGCCCGCCTCGCGCATTTCGCCCAGGGGAGCCAGCCGTTGCCCCAGGGAACCCTCCGATATTGCCCCCACCGGATAGACGTTCACCGGTGACTGCTGCCGGGCCGTCTGAATAATGAAGTGGGTGACGGCGGCATTGTCGTTTACGGGGCGGGTGTTGGGCATGGCCAGAACGGAGGTAAAACCTCCGGCAGCAGCCGCGCGTCCGCCGCTCTCAATGGTCTCGGCATGCTCGCGCCCGGGCTCGCGAAGATGCGTGTGCAGATCGATCAGGCCGGGAGCCACAACCAAGCCGGAGGCGTCCAAACGCTGCGCCTCCTGAATGTTGGAAGCGATGCCGGCCGCGAGGTTAGGTCCGATTGCGGCCACGCGACCCTGCCGTACCAGCACATCAGCGTTGCTGTCCAGGGACTGTGAAGGGTCGACGACCCGGCCATTTTGGATCAGCATGTCTCGATTGGGGTCAGACATTGATTCAGCCCCTGTCGGAACCTCTCCAGTAAAATTCATTTTGGCGTCGCGCTTTCGGCATGCTGGAATCCGGCCCCCGCCAGGAGCAAATCCAGCACTGCCATGCGCACGGCGATCCCATTTTCCACTTGGTTCAGGATTACGGATCGGGGGAAATCCGCCACCTCCGAGCTGATCTCTCTGCCACGGTTGACGGGCCCCGGGTGCATCACGATAGCATCGGACCGCGCCGCCTTCAGGTGCTCCAACTGCAGCCCGTAGAAATGGAAGTACTCGTTGGCCGAAGTGACCCAGGAAGCATTTTGTCTTTCGAGCTGCACGCGGAGCATCATGATGACGTCGGCATCGGCGATGGCTTCTTGGATGCGGAAGGTGCGGGTCACGGCGGGAGAGAAACACTCAAACTCCCGGGGCAGCATGGGAGGAGGCCCGCACAATTTCACTTGGGCGCCGAACTTGGTCAGCAAGTGAAGGTTCGAGCGCGCCACCCGGCTGTGAACGATGTCCCCGATTATGGCTACGTGCAGCCCGGACAGAGTGGGTTTGTGGTCCAGGATGGTCAGGGCGTCGAGAAGCGCCTGCGTGGGATGCTCGTGGGTTCCGTCTCCCGCATTGATGATCGGCGTCTCCAGCAGTCGCGCCAGAAAATGAGGCGCTCCGGAAGCCGAGTGCCGCATCACGATGGCATCGGGCCGCATCGCCGCCAGCGTGTTCAGGGTATCGAGCAACGACTCGCCCTTATCGGCGCTGGAACCCATTGCGCTGATGCTAATCGTGTCCGCCCCCAGGCGTTTGGCGGCAATCTCAAACGAAGCGCGGGTGCGAGTGGAGGATTCATAAAAAAGATGAATGATCGTCTTGCCCCGCAACGTATCCAGCTTCTTTCCGGTTCGGGCCTCGAGCGGCTGGTAGAACTTGGCCCGGTCCAGAATTTCCTGGATCTGTTCGCGCGTCAGCGTTTCAATCCCGAGCAACCCGCGCCTGCGCATCCCGATTCTTCTTCCTCCAGCGCGCTTCCTTCCCAGCAGCCCCTTAGGAGGGCGCTTCCGGGTTCACTTTTTCCAGGACCAGGACCTTCTCAATCTGGTCCTCTTCTTGGAGTTTTACCTCAATGATCTCCTCCTCGGTGGTGGATACTCGTTTTCCGACAAAGGAGGCTTCAATCGGCAGCTCGCGGTGGCCCCGGTCGATCAGCGTGCAGAGCCGCACCCGCCGGGGGCGGCCATGGTCAAACAACGCATCCAGAGCAGCTCGGCTCGACCGGCCCGTATAGAGCACATCGTCCACCAGGATGACATCCTTTTCCTTCACCGAAAACAGAATTTGGGCGACCTGAGCAACCGGCTTGCTGTCCACCGGGGTGAGGTCATCGCGGTAAAGTTGGATGTCCAGGGTTCCTACGGGAATAGGAAGAGAACTGAGTTGCTGGATCTTTCGCGCCAGACGTTCCGCCAAATGAACTCCCCGGCGGCGGATGCCTACCAGCGCCAAGCTCTCCAGGCCGCTCGTTTTCTCCACGATCTCATGTGCCAGATGAACCAGAGTGCGGTCAATCTCCGACGCTGTCATGAGCTGGGCTTTTTCCCGGAGCTGCATAGTGGAAATGCCTGAAAATTGGGGACAAAAGCCATCATACAGAACCCGCCTAACAGAAGCAAGTCAGGCGAAAGCAAGTCACGGCCGGGGGCGGCAGCCATGTAAAAACCTCCGTCCGCCAGTGAGCTTTTTTACAGCAGTGAAATACGCGGCGGATTTTTCCCAGGCTAACCGGTACCGCTCATCCTCACGAGCGCCGGAAACGCCAGCAACACAGCGACGGTCGAGATAACTGACTAAATGGATGGGTGCCGATTCAGAATGAACGTCAAAAGGGGAATTTTGGCGGGAGCCGTGGCGATGATGGCAATGATGGCCTTCAGCTATCTTGCCCCCAGAATGGGTCTTTATGGCATGAACGTTCCGATAACGCTAGGAGGCGTGTTCATACTCGACCCGCAGGCAGCCTACTGGCTGGGCCTGGCAATGCATCTTTCGATGGGCGTTGTGGTTCTCCCCATTATTTATATTGCACTCATCGCTCGGTGGCTGCCGGGACCGGCCATCGTCCGCGGTGGGCTGTGGGGAGTGGCGCTGTGGGCCATTCCGGGCATGTCCATCCTGGCGGCGCACCCCCAGATTACAGGCGGAATGATGCAAGACCCGGGCCTGCTGATGCTGAATCTCGGCCCGACCGCCCCTGCCGAGAGCCTGCTTTCCCTCTTTCTCTACGGCGTCTTTCTAGGCTTGATTTTCGGGAAAGACCCCAGCGGATAACAGCCAAGATGACAGCCGTTGGGGTTCTTTCCTCTTCACCTATGGTTGTCTCGCCGACGCTTCGAGGAAGATACTCTCTAACGTGCCCGGCGGACATTCTTGATCTTGCTCGCCCGCTTCTTGACTTTATTGCGTTTGGGTTTTGAGATCACAAAAGCGCCGGAACCGAGAATCCGCGCGCTCCAGTCACCGGATGTTTTAGCTGCGACCATCGCTTTTACTCTCCATTCTTTTTTAGGTTAGACTTGCTTGGAAATTCTTTCTGACTCGACCTAACTAAGCGTTTACCTCCCGGCCGAGTCCTCGGCAGCCGTTTTTCTTTGCACCAACTCCAGGATTTTCTCCACCACTTCTTCTGCCGAAAGATCGGTTGAGTCGATCCTAGCGGAATCCTCGGCAGGAACCAGCGGAGATTGCTTCCGGAGCTGGTCGCTCTGGTCCCGTTCGGCCATCTCGCGGAGCACTTCCTCTGATCTGGCCTCCCCCGGCGCGTTCTGTTCGCGGAAGCGCCGCTGCCCGCGCACCTCCGGCGAGGCGTCCAGGAAAATCTTCACGTCCGCATCGGGGAAGACCTTCGTGCCGATGTCGCGGCCTTCCATCACCAAGCCGCCCCGCCGACCGAGGGCGCGCTGCCGCTCCACCAGGGTCTTTCTGACTTGCGGATGGACCGAAACATGGGAAGCGGCTTTCGTCACCTCCGGGGAGCGTATGGCTTCTGTAACGTCGCGGCCGCCGAGCAGGAAACAGGTCCCAGACGAGCTTTCCTCGAAGTGCATCTCGGCGCTTGCGGCCAGCTTCCCGAGGGCCGAGGCATCGCCGAGGTCGGAGCCGGCCTCCAGCGCCAGCAACGCCACCGCCCGGTACATGGCTCCCGAATCGATGGCGGTGTAGCCGAGCCGGGCTGCCAGCAGCCGCGCCACCGTGCTTTTTCCTACCCCGGATGGCCCGTCAATGGCGATGCGCAATCGTTTCGGCAAGGTCTCTTCCAAATAGTCATTTTCCCGGTTCGTTTCAGATTCTGTGAAAAGCCTTCAGGATCTCGCGCATCTCGTATTTCAGCACAACGGGCCGTCCGTGCGGACAGCTCATCGGAAAGCGGGTGGAAGAGAGCTCGGAGAGCAACCACTCCATTTTGCGATATTCGAGCGGCGTGTTGACCTTGATGGCGGCGTGGCAAGCCACCGAGGCCGCAATCTTGTGCCGCACGGCTTCCGGAGAGAACGCGCGCTTTTCTTCCTCGATGGACTCTACCAACTCCAGGAGCAATTTTTCCACGTCGTCGGCTTTTACGCCGCCCGGCGCGGCTTTCACGGCCACCGTGTTCTGCCCAAACGGCTCCGCCTCAAACCCGGCGGCCGCCAGTTCGTTTTGAATCCGGTCCCAAACCGCCTGCTGGGCTGCATTGAGCCGCAGCACATAGGGCAGGAGGAGTCTCTGACTCTCCACGGTCCCGCTCTCGCGCTGGGAGAGGAACTTCTCAAACAGAACCCGCTCATGGGCCACATGCTGATCGATCAGCCACAGGCCGACGGAGCTGGCGGCCACGATAAAACTTTCCTGTATCTGGCCCAGGGGCCGGAGATCGGCCAGTTCGGAGCCGGATGCCGGCGGCGGAGCGTCTGCGGATGGAGTTTCCGGAATCGGGGCCGCAACTGCCGCTGCACCGCATTCCGTTCTCGATCCGGCCGCAACTCCAGGATCGAAACGGAACGAGCGGGCTGGAGACGATATGGCCGGCTGATTCTGCGGATAACTCGGCGGCTGCCCCGGCGATTGCCCAGGCGGCGGAGTGCTCTGAAATCCCGCAGCAGCAGCGGGGACGGTTTCCGGCGCTTTTCCGGCGATTGTCTTCTCCGCCGGAGGTTCCGGCGCACGGGAGGCTCCCGCAGGAAACGTGGAGACCGGCTTGGAGGCCGTCAGGCACTCCCGCAACGCGTCGCGAACCAGGTTGTGGACGAACGATTGATGCCGAAACCGCACCTCGACTTTAGAGGGGTGCACGTTTACATCCACCTCCTCGTAGGACATCTCCAAAAACAGCAGAGCCACGGGAAAAGAGTGGCGAGGCAGGATGTTGTGATAGGCCTCCTGAATGGCGTGCAGCAAAACGCGGTCCCGGATGAGCCGCCGGTTCACAAAGGTGTAGATGGAATTCCGGTTGAGCTTCTGGACCTGGGGTCGCGACAAAAAGCCGAACAGCTTGACGGGCCGCGGTTCGGTAGTCCGCTCAATGCTTTCTGAAGTTTTAGTTCCCGGCGCGACGGTTTTCGGTGGAATGGCTTCCGGGGAGGGAAAGCTTTCCGCCGTGCGGGGACCAAACGTCACCAACTGCTCCAGCATTTCTTCTCCGAACAGTTGAAAGACCCGCTCCCGCAAACTGTCCACGGCGGGAGCATTGACCACCTCGCCGGCTTGACTTCTCAACTGAAAAGCGATTTCCGGATAGGCCAGGGAGTAGTGCGTCACCACGGAGGTGATGTGGGACAGCTCTGTCGCCTCCGAGCGGAGAAACTTCCGGCGGGCGGGCATATTGTAAAACAAGCTGCTGACGGTGACGGCGGTTCCGGTGGGCAGCCCGGCCTCTTGGACGCTGAGCAGGCGGCCCCCGGCAATCTCCATGCGAGTGCCGGATGTCTCCTGCGGGCTGCGCGTCTCCAGCGTCAGACGAGAGACCGCACCTAGCGATGGCAGGGCCTCTCCCCGGAACCCCATGGTGGCGACCGAAAGGAGGTCCTCGGCGCGGCGCAGCTTGCTGGTGGCGTGACGCTCGAAAGCCAGCAGCGCGTCGTCGCGCCCCATCCCGTAGCCGTCATCCACGGCATGGATTCTCTGCTTGCCGCCGCCAGCCACCTCCAGCCGAAAGTGCGACGCCCCAGCGTCAAGGGAATTTTCCAGCAACTCCTTCACCACCGAGGCAGGCCGCTCCACGACCTCTCCAGCGGCGATTTTGTTGGCGACGGCTTCGGGAAGAATCCGGATGCGACCCATTGGACTAACTTAAATCTTTTTTCCGTTCCAACCCCAGCTCGTCCAGCTGGTCCGGCGAAACGGGGGACGGGGCCTCGCTCATCAAATCGACGGCCCGCGACGTTTTCGGGAAAGGAATCACCTCCCGGATGGAACTTTCCCGCGCCAGCAGCATCACAATCCGGTCCAAGCCGAGCGCGATTCCTCCATGCGGAGGCGTGCCGTACTCCAGCGCATTCAGGAAAAACCCGAAGCGCGTGCGAGCCTGCTGCTCGCTGAAACCCAGACTCCGGAAAACGCGGCGCTGAACATCCGGGCGGTGCGTTCGGATGGAGCCGCCGCCGATCTCCTGTCCGTTGAGCACCAGATCATACGACTTGGCCTTGACGGCGGCTGGATCGGTCTCCAGCTTGCTCAGCGATTCCTCCTGTGGCGAGGTGAAGGGATGATGTAAGGCGGTGAACCGCTTTTCCTGCGCGTCATATTCGAACATGGGAAAATCCGTGACCCACAGAAAACGATAATCTTCTGCCCGCAGCAACCCGTGCCGTTTGGCGTACTTCTGCCCGGCGTGGAGCCGCAATGCCCCGGCTGCGCTGTAGATGGCAAGCTCAAGAGGTTGGAAGGGAGAATTGCCTCGCGGCGCTGGATTGGAACGACCTTTGGAATCCGCCGCTGCAGCGACCAACAAAACCAAGTCCTCCGAAGCCACGCCCGCCTGCTCGCGGAGGGCTTTTACCGGCGCAGGGAATTTCTTTCCCAGGCTGTCCAGGTCGTCAAACGTCTTGGCACCGCGCTCGGCTGCAAACTCCCGCAATTCGTCCCGCTCCTTGCGGGAAAGCTTTCCGCAGCCGGGCAGCCGAAAGGCCACCAGGGGAGCCTGGGGATCTATTCCCAGCGCCTGCTGGTCTTCTGCGCTGAACAGTTTGCTGGCCGAATGGAGCGGAGGCAACCGCAGGTCGGGCTTGTCGGTTCCATATTGCCGAATGACTTCCTCGTATGTCAGACGCGCAAAGGGGCGCTCGATCCGGACGTCAGCCGCGCTGCAGGCTCGCTCCATCAACGACTCGGTGACTTCCATGACATTCCCCGGTTGGACAAACGACATCTCAATGTCCACCTGCGTGAACTCCGGTTGGCGATCCGCCCGCAGGTCCTCATCCCTGAAGCAGCGGACAATCTGAAAGTACTTGTCCATCCCGGAGATCATCAGAATCTGTTTGAACAACTGAGGAGACTGCGGTAGGGCGTAGAAACTCCCGGGCTGAACGCGGCTGGGCACCAGGTAATCGCGGGCTCCTTCCGGCGTGGAGCGCGTCAGAAAGGGCGTTTCCATTTCCACAAATCCCTGCTCGTTCAAGAATCGGCGGATTTCGAAGGTCACGCGGTGCCGCAGCAGCAGGTTGGCCTGCATATGCGGCCTGCGAAGATCCAGATATCGGTAGCGCAACCGAACTTCCTCCACCGTGGCCAGGTTGTCCTCCACGGGAAACGGCGGCGTGCGCGATTCGTTCAGAATATGTAGTTGATTCGCCACCAGCTCCACCTCGCCGGTGGGCAGGGCTGGGTTGAAGGTTGCCGGGTCGCGGTTCACAATTTCTCCCTCTATGGCAACAACACATTCCGAGCGCAGTTCCTGGGCCCTTAAGTGTGTCTTGGGAAATTTTTCCTCGTTGAACACCACCTGCAACCGGCCGGTCCGGTCCCGCAGGTCAATGAAATTCAGGCTTCCGAAGTCACGACGACGGGCCACCCATCCCATCACCACCGCGCGGGACCCGGCATGAACCGGGCGGAGTTCGCCGCAGCCGTGCGTGCGCTGTAGATCGGATGGTAAGGGATCAATTGTCACCCGGACATCTCCTTATTTCTATCCGCTTCACAGTGATTCTCAGCTTGGTTGGCACCGGCAAATGAGGGGAGCGGCGACGGACCGGCAAATTGCTGAAGCAGTTCGGGCTTTGTAACGAGCTGCTGCTCCCCGCGGGCCATATCCCGAAGAGGATACCTGCCCTCGGCCAGTTCCTTGTCTCCAATGATCAGCACGGAGCGTGCCCGCAGGCGCGAGGCCGTCCCCAGAGCTTTTTTCAGTTTCACCGAATCGGCCGCAATCTCGACCATCACATTCTGCGCGCGCAACTCGCGAGCCAGTTGGGCAGCGTGGCGATAGGCGCTCTCCCCCATCCAGGCAATGTAGAGGGGCAGGTCTTCGGTCACCATCTCCACGGTAAGCGCAAAACGGTCCTCCCCGATGGAAAAACCGATGCCAGGGGACGGCGGCCCTCCCAGCGCCTCCGAGAGGCCGTCATAGCGTCCGCCCCCCAGCAGGGAATTTTGCGCGCCCAGCGACCCGTGCACAATCTCAAAAGTGGTCCGGGTGTAGTAATCCAGTCCCCGCACCATCCGCGGCTGCAATTGGAAAGCAACGCCACGGTCCTTCAAATAGCCCTGCAACTGCTCAAAGTGCTCCCGGCAGGCTGCACAAAGAGAGGTGGACAGAGAGGGCAGTTGGTCAATGACCGGCTGGTCTGCCGCCACTTTGCAATCCAGCACCCGGAGCGGGTTGGTCTCGCTGCGTCGCTGGCAGTCCGAGCACAGACGGTCGCGGACTTTGGCCAGTTCCATCCGCAATGAGGCCAGATACGGAGGACGGCACTTCTGGCAGCCGACGGAATTCAACAGTAGTGTAAACCCAGTCAGACGCAGGCGGCCCAGCAAGACGATCAACATCTCCAGAATCTCGGCATCCACCCGAGGGCTCTCCGAGCCGATGGCCTCGGCTCCAATCTGGTAGAACTGGCGGTAACGCCCTTTCTGCGGCCGCTCCCGCCGGAACATGGGGCCCATGTAATAGAACTTCTTCAAGCCAGGCTGCGTGTGCATCTGATGTTCCAGAAAGGCGCGCACCACCGAGGCGGTGGACTCCGGCCGCAAAGTCAGCGACTGGCGGTCACGGTCTTCAAAGGTGTACATCTCCTTGGTGACGATGTCTGTGTCCTGGCCAACCCCCCGGGCAAACAACTCCGTCATCTCCAACAGCGGTGTCCGAATCTCCCGATAGGCGTAGGCCCGGAACACTTCGCGCGCCACCTGTTCAATATGCTGCCACAGAGCAGATTCCGGCGGAAGGATGTCGCGCATCCCCTTGATGGCCCGAATCGCTTGCCTGCGGTTCATGCGTAAAGCCCCCAAAGGGCAGATTGGCACAACGGTCCCCGAACTTCATCAGGAACTGCCGTTCCTTTCTGCCAGATACTGATTCTTCAGGCGGTCGTAGCTGGCAATGTTTCGGTCAATTCGTTGCAAATCCTCACCGTTCACTTGCCGCCGGACCCTGCCAGGCAAACCCATAACCAACGAGCCGGGAGGAACTACTGTATTTTCCGGAACCACTGCCCCTGCCGCCACGATCGATCCCGTGCCGATCCGGACATTATTCAAGATCACGGCTCCCATTCCGATCAGGCATCGCGATTCGATCTGACAACCGTGCAGGATGGCATTGTGCCCTACGCCGACCTGGTCGCCCACGACAAGCGGAAATCTACCCCCCTCGATGTGCAGCACGGCATTGTCCTGGATATTGGTCTGCGAGCCGATCCGGATGTAGTGGTCGTCGCCCCGGATGACCGCCAGCGGCCAGACGCTGGAATGTTCTCCGATGACGACATCTCCAATAATCTGCGCGCTTTCGTCAATATAAGCTGTCGGAGCGATTTGGGGTGTGACTCCTTGAAAGCTGCGTATCATAACCTCTATCGCTGTCGGTTCGTTTGTCCCCTCAAGTTCTCTTTCGGATGGAATCCTCGAAACCTATAGCCTCCCTTCAACTCAAAGTCGCCTCCAAACGGGAGCCGGGAGCCGCCACAGACACTCCTGCCGCAGCCTCCCATCCTTTCGGCAAACGCGCCAGCCAGTATCCCCATGCGCGGTCCTGTACGAATTCTTTTTCAAACACTGTGGCTCCGCGCCGGGCATCCTCCCCCTCAATATAGAAAGGTTTGCCCAAACGCATCGCCTCAAGCTGGACCCGCGCGTTCCGGTCAATATAAATGGCCCCCATGAGTGTCTCCCGCAGATTATTTCCCGCGACGACGCAACCGTGGCTTTTCAAGAGAGCAGCTTTCCGGGAGCCCAGCGACTCGGCCAGCGCCTTGCCTTCCGTAACGGAAGCCACCAGCATATTTCCTTCTTTGTCGTATTTCTCGAACCAGCCGACACCTTTCCAGAACATGGTCCCCACGTGAATCACAGGCCGAATCGGCTCACCGGTGCAGGCAAAGGGCAGTATGCCTTCGCTGTGCGTATGGCACACGGCTTGAACTTCCGGCCGGGCCTGAAAGATGGCTCCATGAATAACGCGCTCCGCATACTGCTTTTCGCTCGTCTTGGTGAGAATGGAGCAGTCCAGGCGGTAGCGCAGGATGTCGGAGGCGGTCACGGCCGCCGGGGAACGGGAACAGGAAAGCAGAAACTCCTGGGGATTTCGCGCACTGCGGACCGAAATGTGCCCGAAGATGTCGATGATGTCTTCGTTGGCCAGAATGCGGTTAGCCGTTACCAGCTCTTCAACCAACTTGGTCTCTGAGTCGCTCATGTCCACCTATCCGTCTCGCTTTTCATCTCGCTTCCATCTCATCCAGTGGCGGGCTGCCGGTTTCCGAAAAGAGCTGCTGCTTTCCCCGGCCTGCTGGGCGGCGGAAGGCTAATGGCCTCTCTCGCCGGAAATATTCCGCTCTCTTCGTCATTCTCGTCAATCCGGAGCTCACCCGGGGATCACCAGGCTAGACTCCTGCTTCCGGGAGCCAGCCTCGGGGTAGGACTGGCGCAAAAAATCAATAAACGCTCTTCCGCGGGGTCTTTGGTTGGCGTTCACAACGGCCAGTCTGAGTAAAAATACAAGGGAGCGGAGCAGGTCAGAATCCTTGAGAGTTGCCATCCCGCCGCTTTTTTGCTCCTTCTCCTGCTGCTCCCGGAAAAAATTCTGAAGGCTGCGAAAGACCCCAATCTGGCCGAGGTCCTGCGGCAGCGACTCGTAGTAAATGCCGCTGACCAGCGTCTGATAGGTGCGAATCAGTTTCTCCAAGGCCCCCTTGAGATCGGAATCCGTTGTACGCGGGTTTTCCAAGGCATACTGGAGCAGATGATATGCAGTCCGTCCAATCAACTGCTCGTGTTCGGCCAGGAAGGAGTCGCTGACCTCGATCTCCCGGAAGGGCATCTCGCGCGGTGGTTGCGCTCTTGCGGCCTCGTAGCGGCGGCTTTCCCGCAAGTAGCTGCAATCGAAGGGACAATCTACCTTCACCTCCCGCTCGGTGCCGCAGCAGGTGGAACAAATCGATTCGCCCAGTCCCGCACAGTAGCGTTTCGCTTTCCTTTTGTTACAGAGCGTGCAGAGCTTCAAAGCAGCCATAGCCGGAAAATTATATCACGCGGCGCAGTGGCGCATCGGTTCTGAGGCAAAAGCCACCTGCCCGGATCGGTTTCAGGACACTGTCTTTAGAACACTATTTTTAGAACTTTGTCACTTCGGTGAAATTGAACTCGGAGACTTTTAACGGGGGCACCACCATCGGTTCGGACTCTTCCCCGGAAGCTCTCTCCGGCTGCCCTGCCATCTCGACGCAATTCAACAGGTCAATCGCGCTTACATTAAAGCGGAAGTTTTTGATTCCATAGCGAAGCTGGCCGTTCTCGATATAGAAGGTGCCGTCGCGGGTCATCCCAGTCAGCATCTTCCTGTAGGGATCGACCTCCCGAATGTACCAGAGCCGGGTTACCAGGATGCCGCGCTCCGTGCCGGCGATCATCTGCTCCAGGGAATGCTTGCCCCCCGCAAACACAATGTTGAGGGGAGCTTCGCCCATTTCATTTGGAAGGGGAAAGCCGTGCCCGGTTGGTTCGGTTTTCATGGCGTGGGCCGTCTGCCGGCTATAGGTGAGATGCCTGGCCACGCCTTTCTCCACCAAGCTGACAGCCTTGCGGCTGACCCCCTCGCCGTCAAACGGAGCGCCTTGCTGATCCGCATGATACACGTCATCCCGGATGGTGATGTTCTCGCCGAACAGTTTTTGCTCCATGCGGCCGGTCAAAAAGCTCCGCTGGTCCCGCAAGGCCTGTCCGGAAAAATCGTAGAACAGGAAGCCGACCAAGTCGAGCACGGCGGAGGACTCCAGGATCGTCACGTACTTGCCCGGAGCCAGCTCCCTGGGGTTCCGGCTGAAGGAAGAGATGCGGGAGGCGCGCTCCGCCAGTTCCTCCCCATGAATGACAGCAGCATCAGGAGAGTTTTTTTTCGCCCAACCGGAGCTGTCGGAGTCGAGTATCGAAATGGAGAATTCTGCGTTGGTGTCTCTGTAATATGCCGCCACTCCGCGGGAGTTCAGCACGGCGTGCATGCCGGTGGTGATGGAGTAGATCCCTGCCGCTGTTTGTCCGTTTTTTTTCGCTACGCGCACGGCTTGGCCGACGGAGCGGGCACGATCCTGGGGAGACACGGCTGCCGTTGCTTCAAAGTATCGTTCGACGGGCCGGTAAATCTGCGGTCCCGGCATGGACACCAGCTCTGGGTCAGGCTGCTGCTGCCGCGCCAGGCTGGCCGAGGAGGCAACCACGCGACGCAGGCTTTCGGAGTCGAACTTATTGGTGGTGGCCCGGGCGGTCCGGCCGCCGTAGACCGTCCTTACGGAGAGGACGTAGCCTTCTTCAGCAACGTTCTGGGTGATGGTGTTGTTGGCAAAGCGGGTCAGTTGATGCGAGCCGCCCCATACCAGAAGCTCGGTTTCATCGGCGTCGCTGTATTTCAGTATCTCCGCGAAGATTTCCTGGCATCGCTCTTTAGGGAGCATAGGCAATCCCCACGGTGACGTTTCGAAAACGGGCCGGAGAGGCGCCGTGGCCGGTGCCCATCGTCTGCGAGGGCTGGCCCTTGCCGCAGTTGGGCGTGCCCCAGAGCGTCCAGCTCTCTGGGCCGCAGATGGCATCGCAGGAGTTCCAAAAGTCCGTGGTGATGCCGCTGTAGCTGGGATTTTTCAGCATGCGGGTCTTTTTGCCCTTGCGAATCTCCCAGCCCAACTCACAGCCGAATTGGAAGTGGTAGCGGCGGTCGTCAATCGACCAGCTTCGGTTGGTCTCCATATAAATGCCGTCGTCTGTGCCGGCAATCAGGTCTGCGAGCTTCCCGTGGCCGGGCAGGAGACTGACGTTAGTCATCCGGATCAGCGGAGTGTGGTTCCATCCCTCGGCCCGCATGGTCCCGTTGGAGCGTTTCTCGCCCAAGGCAGGGGCCGTTTCCCGCGAGGTTAGATACCCTGCAAACAACCCGTCCTTGATAATGTCGGAGCGCTGAGCGGGAACTCCCTCATCGTCGTATCCGAAGGTGCCCAGTCCAGGTCCGTGTTCAAGCCGGGCGTCGGCTACGACATGGACAATCGGGGAGCCATAGCGGAGCTTTCGCAGCTTGTCCAGCGTGAGAAAGCTGGTGCCGGCGTAGTTGGCTTCCATGCCCAGCACGCGGTCGAGCTCGACGGGGTGACCGATGGACTCATGGATTTGCAGGCCAAGCTGTGAACTGTCCAGGATCAACGTTCGGCTGCCGTGCGGACACTGTTCGGCCCGGTGCAGGGCCACCGCTTCCTCCGCAATTCGCCGCGCGTTTTGGGCCAGTTGCAGCTCCTCCACCAACTCGTAGCCTTTCAATTGATGCTGTCCGCCGAAAGAGTTGGGGTAGGAACGCTTCTGAATCTCGCCGTCGGCGAAGCTGTAGGCGGCCATGCCGGCTCCGGTCACCAGGTGAGTCTGCTCGATAGCCGAGCCAATGGTGCTGAGGAATATCTTGCGGGTGCGGCGGAATTGCAGGCCAGTCTCCGCCAGGGTTACACCCTGTACGGAGCGCAACTCCAAGTCCGCTTTCAGCAGGAGGTTCATGTTTTCTTCGACGGAGGTCGTGAACGGGTCTACGCGAAACGGCGAGCTCCAGGTGTCCACAATTTTCTCTTCCGGCGCTAGAACCACGTCTGCATTTTTCACTCCGGCGCTGGCCCGGGCGATCTCGACGGCCCGCGACGCGGCGGCTGCCAGAGAGTCCGTCGAAAAATCGTCCGTAGCGGCAAACCCCCAGGCGCCGTTCGCCAGGACGCGAATGCCCAGTCCCAGGGACTCTTCCGAGGAAGCGTCGGCCATCTTTCCGTTCTTGGTCGAGATATGGCGCTCGCGCGAATCAATCACGCGGACGTCGGCATAGTCAACTTTGCCTCCGTCCAGATAATCGAGCGCTCTTTCGGCGTACTCTCGCATAGTTGCTTTTAAGGAATCAGCCGGAATTGCAGAAACAGGGCGAGGTCTTATGCCGGGACCTGCTTCGTCTTGTTTCCTGCCAGCTTTCTGCTATTGGACTGATTCAGTTGGAACGGAACTAAGTGCCCTCCGACCAGGATACCAGATACTTTTCCTGCTCCGCCGTCAGCCGATCGATGTGAATCCCCATGGATTCCAGCTTCTTCGCGGCAATGTCCTGGTCAATAACCTCCGGAACCGGATAGACCTTCTTCTCCAGCTTCGAGGCGTTCTGAACCAGGTATTCAGCCGCGAGCGCCTGATTCGCAAAACTCATGTCCATCACCGAGGCCGGGTGACCCTCGGCGCTGGCCAGATTGATCAGGCGACCTTCCCCCAGCAGATTCAGCTTGCGCCCGTCGCTCAGGGTGTACTCCTCGACAAAATCGCGGGTGGTTCGTTTACTGATGGATAGCTTCTCGAGCGCCGGGATGTCGATCTCGGCATTGAAGTGGCCTGAATTGGCCAGAAGCGTTCCCTCTTTCATCTTTTCGAAGTGTTCCTCGCGCAGAACATTCTTGTTGCCCGTGACGGTAATGAAAAGATTCCCGATCGGAGCTGCTTCAGCCAAGGACATGACCCGGTAACCCTCCATCGCCGCTTCCAGAGCCCGTGTGGGATCTACCTCGGTGACGGTCACGTTGGCCCCCAAGCCGCGGGCGCGCATGGCAAGGCCCCTTCCGCACCATCCGTAACCGCAAACCACCACGGTGAGTCCGGCAATCAGCACGTTCGTCGCCCGCATGATGCCGTCGAGTGTGGATTGGCCCGTCCCGTAACGGTTGTCAAAGAAGTGTTTGGTGTTGGCATCATTGACGGCCACGATGGGGTACTTCAGAATCCCCTGTTGCGACATGCTCCGAAGCCGGATCACTCCAGTCGTAGTCTCCTCGGTTCCGGCAAAAATGTCATTGGCCATATCAGCCCGCTTGGTGTGCGCCAGGGTTACCAGATCGGCCCCGTCGTCCATGGTGAGATGAGGCCGGTGCTCGATAGCTGAATTTAGATGGGAGTAGTAGCTGTCATTGTCCTCTCCTTTTACGGCATACACGGGAATTCCATGGTCGCGCACCAGGCAAGCGGCAACGTCGTCCTGGGTGCTAAGAGGATTGGAAGCGCAAATCACGACATCCGCTCCTCCCGCTTTCAAGGTGATCAACAAATTGCCCGTCTCAGTCGTCACGTGCAAGCAGGCGGAAACCCGGATACCCTTCAAGGGGGGATTCTTTCCAAACTGCCCGCGGATCGTGGCCAGCACTGGCATGAATTGGTCAGCCCACTCGAGGCGCAGTTTGCCGGTATCGGCCAAGCCAAGGTCTTTTATGTCGCAGGCATGATTGGCAACTTTGAACACTTGAGTTGTCTCCTGTGGCCCCTTCCCCAAAGCGGGGGCCGGGGGTTGATGCCGGCAATGGCTGCCGCCGGCGGGTTTACTTTTTCAGAAATCGCCGCGGATTGCGCGCTCGCGCTAAATCAGTCTGCGCAGCAGCCGGTGGGAGGGCTGTCGCTGACAAAGGAATAATGTGAATCCGCTGCCTGAAAGCCTGAACGGAAACCAAGCCTATCCGGGAGCTTTTCCATTCCGGCCGTTGTTCGATTTCAATTTCTCAATGATGCGAAGCGGCCTTCAGCTCGGCTTCCTGCTTCAGGCCGGCTGCCTGGCGGATTTCCTCGGCCTTGTTGGTCATCTCCCAACTGAAACCCTTCTCGGTTCTTCCGAAATGGCCGTAGGCGGCTGTTTGCTTGTAGATCGGCCGCCGCAGGTCGAGGTAGTCGATGATTCCCAGAGGAGTGAGCGGGAAAATGTCGCGAACCAATTGAACTAGTTTTTCCTCTTCCACCAGACCGGTGCCGAAGCTGTTCACCATCACAGAGACTGGCTCCGCGACCCCGATCGCATAGGCCAGTTGAATCTCGCACCGGTCGGCTACGCCCGCCGAGATCAGGTTTTTGGCAATGTGGCGGGCCATGTAAGAAGCCGAGCGGTCCACCTTGCTGGGGTCCTTGCCTGAAAATGCTCCGCCGCCGTGGTGTCCCATGCCGCCGTAGGTGTCCACAATAATTTTACGGCCGGTCAATCCACTATCTCCCTGAGGCCCTCCTACGACGAAACGTCCCGTGGGGTTGATGTGAAATTTTGTCTCGCGGCCAGCCATCGATTCGGGAACTACTGGAAGGATCACTTGCTCGATGATGGCGTCTCGCAGAACCTTGTTTTCCACCGCTTCGCTGTGCTGTGTTGAGATGACCACACTGTCCACACGAACCGGCTTGCCGTCTTCATAATGCACGGTCACCTGCGATTTGCCGTCCGGCCTCAGAAAGTCCAGCATCCCTGCTTTTCTCACCTCGGTTAACCGGCGCACCAGCTTGTGCGCCAGAAGGATCGGTAGGGGCATCAATTCCGTGGTTTCGTTGCAGGCGTAGCCAAACATCATTCCCTGGTCGCCTGCTCCCCCTGTATCCACGCCTTGGGCAATATCCTGGGACTGCTCATGGATGGCGGTCAAGACTCCGCAGGTGTGAGAATCAAAGCCGTACTTGGCCCGCGTATAGCCGATCTCTTCAATCGTCTTCCGAGCAATCAAGGGATATTCAACCGTGCCTTTCGCGGTGATCTCTCCGGTAACAAAGACCAGACCGGTGGTCACCACGGTCTCGCAAGCTACCCGGGCTTGCGGGTCCTGTTCCAGCGCTGCATCCAATATGGCGTCGGAGATTTGGTCGGCAATCTTGTCCGGATGACCTTCCGTGACGGATTCGGAAGTAAACAGATAATTTCGGGCGTATTGATCCACCGGGTTCCTCCTAAAACTAAATCCTTGGGAGTCTTATCGATCCGTCCAGCTAAAACTTAATGGCTAACACTAACAAAGACCACCCGGAGTGTCAAACCAAATTCTCTCCGGTGTCGTTAGCACATGATATGTCCGGTCTAATTAACATGTGAAATGTCCGCTTTGAGCGGCGTAGGGTAGGGCTTTTTGCCAGGAGGTGGCATGAAGTTCTACTCGGAAGCTGCGATGGAGCGGGCGATGAAGATACAAGAAGTAATTTTGCGAGCGATAGGGAAGCGGATCAACTGGTGGCAGGCAGCCGAGATCATCGGGATCAGCGACCGGCAGATGAGGCGGTGGCGCAGCCGGTACGAGCAGTACGGCTACGACGGGCTGTTTGACCGGCGGCGGGGAAAGCCGAGTCCGCGGCGGGTACCCCTGGGGACGGTGGAGAAGGTGTTGGGGCTGTATCAGGAGAAGTACTTTGACTTCAACGTGCGGCACTTTCACGAAAAGCTGCGGGAAGAGCACGGCCTCCGGCTGAGCTACACCTGGGTGAAGCTGGCATTGCAAGGGGCGGGGCTAGTGAACAGGAGGCGGAAGCGGGGCCTGCACCGCCAGAGGCGGCCCCGGCGGCCGTTGCCGGGAATGCTGCTGCATCTGGATGGGAGCCAGCATCGGTGGTTTGTCGATGATCGCTGGTATGACCTGCTGGTGGTCCTGGATGATGCCAGCAGCGAGATTTACTATGCGCAACTGGTAGAGCAGGAATCGACGCGGACGGTGCTGGCTGCCCTGCGGGAGGTGGTCGAGCAGCAGGGGATCTTTTGCGCCCTTTATAGCGACCGGGCCAGTCATTTCTTCCTGACCCGGAAGGCGGGCGAGCCGGTGGATCGGCAACGGCTGACCCAGGTGGGCCGCGCCCTGCGGGAGCTGGGCATTCAGATGATTCCGGCCTATTCGCCGCAGGCGCGGGGACGCAGCGAGCGGAACTTCGGGACCTGGCAAGGGCGGCTGCCGCAGGAACTGCGCCTGCGGGGAATCATCACGCTAGAGGCAGCGAATCGGTTCCTGCGGGAGGGCTATATCGGGGAGTTCAACCGGCGCTTTGCCGTGCCGGCCACCCAACCAGGCAGCGCCTTTTTGCCGTCAGCCAGGCGGGAGTTAGAGCGAATCTTCTCGATCCAGCACCAGCGGATAGTGAATCGGGACAATACGGTCAGTCTGGAGAACCGCCTCCTCCAGATCGAGAAAACTCCTTGGCGCGGGACTCTGGCGGGCTGCCGGGTGACCGTCTATGAACACCTGGATGGGACGTTAAGCATTGGCTATGGGCCGCACACGGTGGGCCGCTACTCCTCCGAGGGGGTGGCGATCCGGTGCGGCGGTCGGCGGCGGAGCCCTGTGGCTTCCCGACAACACCATTTGGCGCTCACCTCCGTCGCCCTACGGGCTCCTTCGGTCAGCGCCAAATCACTTTCGGTAGAATCATGAAAGCGGACATTTCACTTGCTACATATACCGGACATTTTAACTTGCTAACAACACCCAAATTCTCTCCGGCGGCGGTACTGCCGCAGGGATTTGCTGCTTCCTAATTTCTTGTTCAACAGGTAATTATGCAGAAGTTGTGCGCGGGCAGAGGGCAATGTGGACTGGTCCTCGCGGGTTTTAACCCTCCCTCCGTGGAAGTCCATTCATGCCGAGAGCTTTTTCGCCGCCGCTAAAATCGCATCGTAATTCGGGTGTTCTGCAACCTCTTTAACGTATTCCACATGACGGAGGGTATTGTCTTTGTCCAGCACAAATACCGCTCTTGCCTCCAGTTGCAGTTCCTGGATCAATACACCGTAGGCGGGACCAAACGTGCGCTCCCGGTAATCCGACAGGGTGCGAACGTTCTTGACCCCGGCCGCCCCGCACCAGCGCGTTTGGGAAAAGGGCAAGTCCATGCTCACGGTCAGGATTTCTACTCCTGGAAGGTTCGCCGCTTCTTCATTGAAGCGCCTGGTCTCGACGTCGCAGACGGGCGTATCGAGCGACGGGACCGTGCTGAGAATACGCACCCTGCCGGCGGTATCCGCCAGGGTGACCGGTTTCAGATCATTTCCCACCAGCGTGAAGTCGGGCGCTTCGTCCCCTACTTTCAACTCCGGGCCTGCCAAGGTCAGCGGATTGCCCTTCATCGTTGTGGCTCCATAGCGTTCGATCATAGCGTCTTTATCTCCCTCAGTGGTTTCAGCAGGAATTACAGTATGTATCCCAATGCGCATCCAATAATGATGCGTTTAAGTTCTGCAAAATAAAGCTACTACTATACCGGGAGAATGGGGTAAGAGAAAAGGAGTTTTTCAGCAGGCCGCTCAAGGCGGCCTGCATGTCCTTGATTGTTCTGGTTACATAGAGGGCCATTGGCAACTTCCGCGCGAACCATCTCCGGCTAACTGCCTTATCAGCTAGCGATAAGCGACCTCCACCTTGGCGATGCCGTTGACACTGCTGGCGGCCAGCCACAGGTTGCCGTCCGGATCCGCCACCATGTGGCGCACAACTCCTCCGCCGGAAGGGATCGGCCAGCTGCCGAATTCCTTCGTGTCGGGGTCAAAGCGGACGACCGTGTTGGGTTCCACGCCGGATTCGCTATACCAGATCACGTTGCCGACATTGGTGATTCCATACGCTCCCAGCACTGGCCAGCGGCTGCTACAATCGTTATCGTGGCTTTCTCGAAAAATGACGTTCGGATTGTGCTGGTCCGGCCGCGGAATCCGTTGAACATCGGAGCAGCGGCCCGTGCCATGATGAATTTCGGATTCGAGGACTTGGTCCTGGTCGCTCCGCATGAGCCGGTCTGGCGGGAGTCCAGAGCCGCGCTGAAGGCGCAGAAACTGCTGGCTGAGGCTCGCGCGGTCCCCGATCTTTCCACAGCGATTGCAGACCGGACCCTGGTGATCGGAACCAGCTCGCTCTCGCGGCGGAAACCCGATGAATCGGCTATAGCTCTCGATCAGATGGTTGCCCGCTGGAAGAAACGCAAAAAAACGGACCGTGTCGCCATCCTGTTCGGGCCGGAAAAAACAGGTCTCAGCAACAAAGTCCTGAGTTCCTGCCACGCGATAGCGAGAATCCCCACCAGTCCGGAATTTCCTTCCATGAACCTCGGCCAGGCGGTGGCCGTCTGTTGCTATGAGTTGAGCCGGCCGCTGCAGAGCAAGAAGCCTCCGGCAAAGGCCCCACCTGCAGGAGCCACCGTGGGCGAGATAACAAGGCTGGTGGATGAAGTAGAAAGGGTATTGTGGGCAGAAGCAGGCCCGGCCACCGGGCCGGAGAAGGTGCGCCCGGAGACGGCACGGAAATTACGGCTACGGCGGATGCTGCTCCGCTGGCCCCTCAGCAGTCAGGATGTGACGCTGGTACTCGGGATTCTGCGAGACTTGTCTTGGAAGCTGCGGGAGGACAAAGATCTTTGATTGTGGGTCCGGTGGCAGGCCTCCCCACAAGCGGCCAGCCACCGGAATCGGTTTTGCAGTTCGAGAGAATACCTGGGCGTGCCCTCGCACGCCCAGACTGTGTGCCTCGCCTTAGAACAGGACCTTTAATGCAAGCTGAAGCTGTCGCGAAGAGGTTACAGTCCTGTTGATGGATCCCGTAGCCCCCAAGACTCTTCCGCTTCTATCAAACACATTCCTATATGGATGAGCGAAGTTGGGCTTGTTGAAGAGATTGAAGAACTCCGCCCGGAATTGGAAATTGAAGCCTTCCGAGATGCTCGAGACGGGAATACTCTTCGACAACGATAAGTCAACGTTAGCCAGACCCGCAGCCCTTACGGTGTTCCGGCCCACGTTCCCAAAGAATCCCCTGGGCTGAGGCTCAAAAGCGCAGGGGTCAAAATAAAGATCAGGGGTTCCCAACTGCTGACCGGCAGCCACGCCAGCGCACCCAGCAGTGGTTCCTTCGATCGGGTTGCTATTGGCGCCCGGCGCGAAGTTCGGTCTGTCACTATTAATCCGACTTCCAGACGCATCACCACTAACCGCAGCAGTAAACCAGGGTCCTTGGGCGACCTTCACAATACCACCCAACTGCCACCCCCCCAGGAATGCCCGTGCGGCACCGGTTAGATTGTTGCCAAAGGGGAGATCGTAGGAGTAATTGAGCGTGAACCGGTGGCCTACGTGGAAGGAAGACAAACCGCGCTCGGACAGCTTGTCAAAGGGATTTTGCCGGGCCCGACCCGCGTTACCCGCATCCGCGCCAATGACGCTGGAGCCGTCGTCGATGGACTTGCTCCAAACATAATTGCCCCGAATCCTGAGCCCTCGCCCGTACGTTTTCTCCGCGCTCAACTGCAGAGAGTGGTAGCTGGATTGACCCTCCCAGCCCACAATGGTCACTCTGCCCCAGTTCGGATTCCTCCGGGGATTATTCGAGATGCCAGGACCTTGACCCCTCGGAAAAAAGATCGTTCCATCCGCCAAGAACTCGGGGACGGTGCTGTTGGGATCTACGGCGACCGGAATATGCCACCCCTGATTCGCCACGTAGGCTGCTTCAACCTTTGTTCCTCCAATGAGCTCGCGTTGAATGCTGAAGTTCCACTGAGAGGCGGTTGTGGTGTTCGCATTGTTAAAATCAGCATTGTAGGGGGACAGCCGCAAGGCAGCCGAACCCTGCAGCGCATCCGGATAAGGCGTGGGACTTCTTGTATCCACTATGTTAAACAGCGGCGGCATCCACTGCATGTAGTCGTAGTGCACCGGAATGATTTGATCGAAGAACAATCCTATTCCGGCCCGAATCGAGGTCCTTCCGCTGCCTGTCGGATCCCAGGCCAGACCCACGCGCGGAGCCCAATTGTTCAAGGAAGGATTCTCCTTGAAGATGTTGTTCACAATAGTGCCGGTCTCAGGATCCACATCGTCCCAATCGGCGGGCACCGTGGAGATCAAGCCATTCACCTCGGTCGGGTTGGTAATGAATTCATACCGGAGTCCCAGATTCAAGGTCAGGTTCGGTCTGACTTGCCAGTCGTCCTGGGCGTAAAACCCCATCATTGTTTCCCGATAGCCCCGCAAGGACGTCAATGACCCTCGAGCCAGCCCCTGAAAGCGGTCCGGCATGTTTGTTATCAGGTCCTCTACACCACCGTTGTAGGCCCATGTTCCGCTTGCTCTAAAGTCACGATTGATATTCTCTTGAATCCTTTTGACCAGGACTCCGAACTGCAGAGAATGGGCGCCTCGCAAGTAGGTGAGGTCATTGCTGTAATCAAATACATTCACCGGGATATCGAACGGCGTCGTGATGTGGTTTCCAATGGTGGTTAAACCAGCAGCGCCGACATTGCCGGCCCACGGCCTGCCCGGCGCAAAGATCAAGGCAGCAGGGTTGTTCACCGGGAGAGCGAAATATCGGGAGCGGTTGAAGTGAGCCCGAGCCACGTTCAACACCGTCGGGGAAAAGATGTGTTTCTCCTCCAGGGTCACATACCGATTGTTCAGACCCAGATCCGTCGGGAAACCCAAAGCGGCTTCCGTTCTACCATAGTCAAGTTTGGTGCTGTCATCATGGGTATAGCGGACAAACAGCGAATCGGATTCGGAAAAGTAGTGATCGATTTTGACCATGTAATAGTCTTCGTTGGTTTTCTCGCTGACGGCAGTTGCATATCTGCCCGTATTCCCAACGCCGAGAAGTCCCGCGTTGGGCAGAGGGTAGATATCCAAAATGGGCTGGATCGCAGGATCGACCATCACTTGTCTCGTTGTTCCGTCAGGATCGTGAATGATGCCTTGGCGGGCATCCGCCGAAGGGACATTCGTTGTGCGGGTTCGTCCCAAAGCCTCTCTAAATCCTTCGTAGCTGCCGAAGAAGAAAGTCCGATCCCTCTTGATGGGACCTCCCAGGGTGAAGCCGAATTGATTGCGCTTGAACTCGGGCTTCACGCCGCCGCCACGGGCGTTATCCTCCCACTTGGGCGCGTCTATGTTGTCGTTGCGGTGCAGCTCAAAAACACTGCCATGCAGCGTGTTTTCTCCCGACTTGCTGACGGCGTTGATGATCCCCCCTAAAGCTTTCCCATACTGGGCATTGTAGTTGCTTGTCAGCACAGTAAATTCTCGGATGGTGTCCTTGCCGAGCCACAGCCCGGAAGTGCCGCCGACTCCTTTGTTGGTGGAGTTGTTGATGTCGCCGCCATCCAACAGGAAGGTTGACTGATTCGGCCGGGCTCCGCCCACGCTGATCTTCTTCCCCGGTCCTGACGTTAAGGAAGTGATCTGAGAAGTCAGTTCGGTCACTCCGGTCTGCAAAACGGCCAGTTCTGTCAAATTTCGGCCCTGGATGGGCAAGTCTTGGATCTCAGCCGAGCTGACCAACTGGGATAGTTCCGTGGTGGTCGTCTCGACCAAAGGCGCTTCGCCGGTCACCACAACCTCGGAGACAACCTCGCCGACGCTCATGGTGAGGTCCACGACCGCGTGCCTTCCTACCGTTAACTCGATTCCTCTTCTCACGGATGTCCTAAAACCAGGCAGCTCCGCCCGGACTTCATAGCTTCCCAGCGACAGCGACGGAGCCTGATATCGCCCTTCAGCGTCGGTTGACACGCTCCGTGTCACGCCCGTGTCCAAATTCGTAAGCGTCACAGCGACTCCGGGAACCACTCCTCCCGTCTGATCCGCAACAGTGCCCGAAATGGTGCCTGTGGACTGTGCGCGGGCGTGAAGAACCAGGATCAGAATTGCACCCGTGAGCAACAATGCGGTCAACCTCGAAAGGTTTCCTTCCTCGAATAACATGTAATATCCTCCTACTAAGTTAGAAACGTAGTCCCCATTGCCAAACCACCGAACCAAAAATAATGGCTGGAGCAAGCAACCAAAGACGTTAGTTGCGGAACCCCTATGCCAGACATAGGCAAAAAGAGGTCCATTCGAGCCTTATGCACATAACCCACTATTTTTAAATAGGTTAACACTTTCGCGACAGTTTCTGGTTAACGTAAAATAGCCACAAAATCCAGAATATTGGAGGCCCTGATCCCAAATATTGTATTACCCATAAGGGTTCAGGCAAAGCTTAGAAGCCTAATTTCCCTCCGTCTTTCCGCTTCTGGCCCTGGGCGTTAGTAGTTCTCCAGGGGTTTTGTGCTCCACGTGACCGGGCCCGCCGGCTGCATCCCGTTCTCAGCCGCCAGCGAAGGCATCAAGTGTATAGTCTTGCCGCCGACCACTGTCATCAAGACTTTGACATTGGGAATATCGTCTTCCGAAATGGTCAAATAGTCCCGGTCCAGCACGATGAAGTCGGCCAGCTTGCCGCGCTCCAGCGTTCCCAGCGCATCTTCCCGCAAGACATAGTAGGCGCCCCACCGGGTCAGCGCCTTGAGCTGAACAATCCGGTCGGTCCTTTCCCCGGCGCCCAGCACTCTCTGTTGCTGGTCGCTGAATCGCGTGATTCCTTTGTGAATCATGGTAAACACCAAGTGCGGCAGCGGGCGGTCGATCTCGAAGGTATTCATGATGCCTGCGTCGTTGACGCTCTTGCGAGGGACCGACCAGTTGGCGAACTCGATTCCATAGTCGCGCACACGGGCGGTGGTGTCGTAGTCACGATGGTTTTCCCACAGCATGGTGTTGATCATGCTAACCATCATCCCAAAATGCTTGACGATGGGAATCTGGTCGGGCCGGGGGGCACCGGAAGCGTGGTCAAAAGCATGGCGCTTAGCCCGGATTTCCTCCAGCGGGATGCCGGCCTCGGCGCTGATCTTCTGAATGGCGTCCAAGTAATAGTCGATATCTTTGTCTCCTCCGGTGTGCATGGTGGCGACCCTGCCCCCGACCCGGATGATATCCTCCAGAACCTTCCGGCCGGGGCTCCCCGGTTCAAACGAGCAGCTTTCGCGCGCCTTCACTTCGGGGCTGGCGTTGAGGGTGGTACACATCCCTCCGGCTGAGCCCCATGCGCCCACGTTCCAAAGATAATCACTTCCGTTGCCAATGAGCCCGGCGGTAAACCGCAGTGTGTCGATGTGAAAGTTGGGGCCGGTATATCCCCAGGCGAACCTCGCCGGCATCTCTCCATTACGATCCAGAAGCGACAACGCCTGAAAATTGTTGTGGGCATACGGCGAAGAGCCGAACCCCGTAACGCCTTGAGCCACCCAAAGCTCCATCTCCGCCTTAAGGATGTCGGCCAGCTGGCGAGTCCGGCCCTTGAAGATCACGTTCGGCTCGTACATGCGGTCGCCGCCCATCAGACCCTGATCCGGATGGACTTTCTCGAGCTCCTCCAGAGCCCGAGCGTTGTTGACCGACATCAGCGGCCAGCTATTTTTAATCCGGACGGGATTGTTCGGCGCGATCCGGTCGACCTTCTCCTGTGTGACGGCCTGAGGAAATAGTTTCCAAAGTTCCTCTGCATGCTCATAATTTGCTCCCCAGAAAAAACTCATCCATATCCACTGGCCCGGGCTGGCTTCGGCGACGGCTTCGCTTAGCACGGTCTCCCATTGATCTACTTGCTGCTGGGCGTTTCCCTCCAGCCAGCGCATGACCATGATATCGCTATCCGCAGGCAGGGCGTGCTTCAGAGCCTCGGGCTCGGCAAAGGCCCAGTCGGTGGGGTGCTCGTGCGTCATGATGAAGCTCGGCAGCACGGTGCGGCCTTTCAGGTCCATCTGCCGCGTTTGCGGCCCGGCCAGCGCGCGAATCTCCGCGTTAGACCCGACGGCCAATACCTTGTCCCCGCGCACCGCCATCGCTTGCCCGATGGTGCCGACCTGCGACTCGAAGGTGGGATCGTCCATGGTCACGATCTTGGCATTGTGAACGATGAGGTCCGGGTAGCCCAGCAGGGCCGCTACATTGGACTGTCCCCAAGCGCTTGGGGAGATGGAAAACAATAAGAAGGAATAAATCAGGATTCTTTTGCGCATAGAAAATTTTCCTAAACTCATACAGCCAAGTCCTCCGGATTCAGAAGTCAAAACTTCGATTTAGCAAAGCGTCTTCCGTCGGATGATTTCTTATCTCTAAGGATGGTTTCGTACACGCGCCGCTCCGCTGACAAACAATTCCTCACTTGTCGCAATGAGCGAAGCCAACTCCAGCTCTGCCGTTAGAATGCCACCCTAGTGGTTAAGAATCCGCTCACAAACTATAAAATGGAGCCTAGCAGATTTACCTCTCTCCGGGCATTGGAATAAACAGCAAGTTTTGCAATATCTACCCGTGCGTGTTGTTGCCCTAAGTGGCTCCGGCAACCAAATTAGTTTCGGAAGAGTTTAAGCCTGCCTACGTAGCTTGTCAAGCATTTTCCAGGCTGCCAGCAAACGGGCACTGCCGGGTTCACTTTGAATATGCAACATGCTTCAGAATGGCTTGCCTCAAATTACCATTGGGCGGCGGGACTGCCGAGCGTCACCTGAGCGCCGGCGGGCTGCATCCCAGTCTCTTCGGCAAGCGAGGGCACTAAGTGAACAGTCTTGCCTCCGACCATCGTCATCAAGACTCGAACGTTCGCGATGTCATTTTCCGGAATTGTCAGGTAGTCCCGGTCCAGCACGATGAAATCCGCAAACTTGCCCGGCTCCAGAGTGCCTAGTTTGTCTTCCTTCTTCAAATATAACGCCCCCCAATACGTTGCCATCTTCAGAGCCAATTCCCGGCCAATCCGTTGGTTTGGCGCATACGCTTTTCCATCCTGAGGTCGCTTCCTGTCCATTGTGCGTGCCAGCGTCCAGAAAACAGTCAGCGAAGTGGTTGCCAATGGCCGGTCGATCTCGAATGCGCTTGGAATTTCACTATCCATCAACGACTTCTTCGGTATCATCCATTGGGCTGCGCGTTCTCCATAAGTCTCTACCCGGCTAGACGCCTCCTCAATGTAGTACCAGACGGCTCCACCCAGCACCATTCCTAACCTCTTGATCCGCGGCAGTTGGTCTGGCCGAGGAGCCATCACCAGATGGTCGAAGGTATGTCTCTTCGCACGAATCTGGTCCAATGTGAATCCAGCGTCTGCACTAGCTCTCTCAATAATTTCCAGCAGGTAATCAATATCTCCGTCGCCGACTGTGTGGACCCCGACGTACCGGCCCCCATTCTTAATATACTGATAAAGCATATTGTAGTTTTCACTCCCCGGTTCGTAGGAACATCTTGGGGCTGTCTCCCCACTTTCTGGCCGCACGGGCAAACTGGAACACCCGCCACCGGTTGATTGCGCCCCGCGGGACCCTCCGTACCAGAAGAAGTCATTCCCCAGGCCTTCCATGAAATTCGAAGCATTCCTGACGTAATCGTCACTAAAGAGCGCATTCTCCCTGTAATACCAGACCCACATGTTCCTCATGGGCATCTCTCCACTAGTCGACAGGTCGTGGTAAATTTTGATATTAGAGGGCGCATAAATCCCAGAACCAAAAGTCGTTACCCCATATCCCGTCCACCAGCTCAACTCCAAGCGGTGCATCTCTCGCAACTCCGGATAGTGATTCTGCATCACCACATCGTGAAACATCCACCGCATGGATACGTTGTCCGTGACCCAAGGAAAGACCTTTTTGGCTTCTGCGAGGGCTAGATCGTTGACCATTATTCCTACAAAAGGATTTTCTAGCACCACGGGATTGTTGGGCGCCATTCGGTTTAGCATTTCCTTAGGGATCATCTTCCCGTCCAAGACATCACCGAATTCGCTGCCTCTCATATACTCGTATTCGTCACCCAGATGAAAGACGATGTGGATAAACTGGCCCGGTTTGGCCTTGCTGAGAGCTTCTTGGAATACCCCCGGAAACGCCTTAGCTTGTTCTTCCGGAGTCCCTCTGATATAGCGGTTTACTACAATGTCGTCCGTCAGCACCTTTTCTCTGGAATAGAAATTCCCGCGAGCCCAGTCAAACGGGTGATCGTGCACAACGACCATTCCCGGAAGGACTGTGCGGCCCTTCAGATCGATCTGTTTCGTGCTCGGTCCCGCCTGCCCGCGAATCTGTGCGTTCGTGCCAACAGCCGATATCTTGTCATCACGGATACCCATTGCCTGCGCTATGGTCCCCACATTCGAGGTGAAAGAAGCATCGTCCATCGTCACAATCTTGCCGTTATAGAGGGTGAGGTCCGGATATGCCGCCAACTCTGCTGGAACGGTCATGTTCTGCTGGGCATGGATGCCGGTACCAAGAAGCATTATCCAAAACACGACAATTCCCGTTCGCCGAATTAGGTTACTCATCGGGGAATCTCCTTTCTTCGCCAATGCTCCGGTTTCCGTTTCCCAAGGTGTCTTTGTCGCACGCCGGAGATGGTTTGCGTGGAGCAAAATCATACTCCCTTGGTCCTCTTGCCACAAGACCTTTGCCTTTCCTGAATGGCATCCCGCTTAACAAGCAATATGAGTATCCACGAAAAGGCTGGAGTTCCGCGTCTTCTACACGGCCACCACCTTTTATCACGGGAAAAGTGGCTGCGGGCGAATCCCGTCTGGAGCTACGACTTCTTTAGTGTCCGGACGCACGAGGGACGGCTGCTACGGATGCTGGCCTTGATCGATGAGTACACGCGGGAATGTTTGGCGCTGCGGGGGGGGCTCGGAGACGGAACAGTCGGGACGGGATCGAGACGTTGTTGGACGTGATGCTGTGGCGAGGAATCCCGGAGCACATTCCGTTGCGGTCACACGTCGCGCTTGGGATTGTGCCCCCCGGCACCGGGAGCCTATAGCCCTGTCTCGAAATCGGTTTCACAACTCCAGATCCTGATGTGATATCCCTCACGGCGTTTGGCACAAAACTTCGGCCTGGTCATCATCCGATCAATCGTATTGGCAGAGACTGGTTACTTAAAGAACCAGCGGACGACACTGTAGTGCGCGGCAGCTAGCTGCTGCGGCAGCTCCAGGTGTCCGTAGTGGGTCATGGGTGGGTCCCAAACGATGAGACGAACTTTGGCGCTGGGATTTTTAGCCCGATATTCATTGGCCAAGAACACTTCGATGCTCTGCAAGGGATTTTCCGGCACCCAGTGGTTGCGGTCGAAGTGCGCCACGGTCCAGACCATCTTCTGGTAGCCGTCCATGCGCGTGTAGTGGCTGGAGAACAGATCCTTGCTGACATCTTCCAGGTTCACGCCCCAGGGATTGCCGGTCTTCTTGAGCAGATTTTCGATTTCCACTTCGATGCGGCCTTTGTGATGGATGTCGCCGCCGTGCTCAAGCGACTGGATTTGCTGCTTGAAGTTGGCGCGGCGGCGGCCTTCGACGTCAAGCCAGCGCTCGGCGATTTGCGCGTGGGACATGCCGGGCTCATACAGCGGGTTCAGGAATCCGCTGTACCCGCGGCTGTAACTGGCTACGTCGCGGCGCTGCAGCACGTGCAGCGGATTCGGCCTGTCGCCGACGCGGGAGAAGCCCTCGGAGTCAGGGTCGCGGGCCTCGCGTACGCGATCGAGCCGCGCCGGCCCGCCGCTGCCCCAACCAAAAAATCTTCCCTTCAGCCGCGCCCGCAAATCGGCGTCGTCATTGGCCAGCATGGCAATCTCGCCGGAAGTGGAGTGGCCGATCAGTAGAATGTCGCCGGCAGTATGCTTCATCACCAATTGCTTTACGCCCTGCAGAACAACGTTATTGGTGAGCAGGCAATTCCGCAGCTCGTACTCGTCCATGGAGAGTTCGCGGTCCAGCAGATAAGCCGGCTGGCGCTTCGGGCTGGCGATGGGCTCCTCCCAACCGCCGTATTTGAAGTTGCCGGGGATGGTGATAATCATCACGTTCAGCTTCTGCGCCAGAAACTGTGACCAGCCGGGCCTGTTCTTGAGATCGACGTAAAACTCATAGAAGTTCGCGGCGCCGCCATTCATGATGATGAACCAGGGATAATTTTCCGCCTCGGGATCGCGGCTGGTCAGTCGCAGCGCGCCGATATCCCAGTCCAGGTTGTAGCGCCGGAAGCGCTCCACGATCCAGTCGGCCTGGTAACCCAGTTCCGTGGAAGGTATCTTGGCCACGTCACGCGGATCGAAAGCACCTCCCGGGGCTTCCGTTGCCAGGGCCGTGACCGCTTTCCCGCCATCGGGCAAATCGAAGTCGGCGCCCAGCGCTCGGAAGTCAGACTCGGACAGGCTCACATAGACGGACTGGTCGTCGTCCAACAAGCTCCAGATTTTCTGTTCCAGCGGATTCCGCGCCGCTTTGACCTCAGCGGCCTGCACAGGTGGCAGGCTGGCTTGCGTCATCATCAGCAACCACGCCAGCAAAATCGCCATCCTCCGGTCTAGGCGAGCAATCACCACGCTTAGTTTCTGTTTCCTAAGAAGACTTTGATTTTTCATGGTTCTCCCCCTGGTTGTCGGATGACTTGTAATGTGCCCGCTGGTTGGAACCTCAGCCGCAGGTGACCGGACCGAGGCGTTTCACCAATCGCTGTGAGTGAGCCTACGTCACAGCCTGGGGCTGTGAAAGGAGTTTCATTGGCGGGAGAGGAGTATAGGCCCCCGGCTGTGTATTCCCTCAGGGCCTCGGTTTACCGGCCCCTCGTCAGGTGGCGGGGTATTTTCCATTTCCGACACCAAGAATCCTTCAGGTACGTTCTCACCAACCTCTAAAGCTCGGGACCTGCGATCCACACTGCCGCGCGTGCACTACCTGCCCGTACACATCGGCGGGCACGGACGGCCCCTTGCGGGTGCAATGCTGACGATAAGCATTCTCCAGTTCTCTGGCTACATCATCCGGCGTCATCCGCTCGATATGCCGACGCTCCAGCGCGTAAACAAGCGCGCCGTCCTTAAACAGGGCGACGGACGGTGAGGATGGCGCAACCTCCGGCATGCGCTCGCGCGCGCGTTGGGTCGCTTCCATATCGACTCCGGCAAAAACCGTGGTCAAGTGATCCGGGATGACAGCGGCCTGCAACGCCTGGGTGACCCCAGGTCGGGCGCCTCCGGCCGCACAGCCGCAGACGGAGTTAACGACAATAAGTGCCGTTCCAGGCTTCTCCAATACTGCATCCACATCGGCAGCCGTATTGAGCGGCGTGACGCCACATTGCGCCAACTCCTCCCACATCGGCCGCACTGCTTCCGGGTCGTACAATGGTCGCATACTTAAATCCCTCCATTTAGTCTATACATTCTCTTCGATGCTCGCGCGGAACAGATCGAAGCATCCACCCCTGCCCGCGTCACACCGCAATCACCGATAACCCATCAGTATGACCCCTTAGCCGGGATTAACTTTTGGGCCTTCCGGTGTTGGAAAGTGTACCCCCATTGGGGTCCAAACGAACAGGTTTTTTCTTCCAGAGTGTTCTTGGGCCCGGACCGCCCTTTCCGAAGCCCTCGCGACCCGCCCACGACGAAATAGATTCTTTGCCGTGGCTGCCTCTCACTGCGCAGCTGCTCTTTAGTGCGTTGCGCTTGGCACCGGCTCTTTTTCAAACCTCATCACGCCCTTTTCAAGGTCGGCATTCACCAGGACGGTGTCGCCGGGAGCTACCTCGCCATTGAGGATCTGCAGCGCCAGCGGGTCCTGGATCAGCGTCTGGATCGCCCGCCGCAGCGGCCGGGCGCCGAAGTTCGGATCATAGCCGCGTTTGAACAGCAACTGCTGCGCCGCCGGTTGCAGCTCGATGCGGACTTTTTTCTCCGCCAGCGACTGTTTCAGCGTCTCGACCTGCATCTCGACGATCTTTGAGATGTCCTCTTCACTGAGCGGGTTGAAGTGGATGATGTCATCGATGCGGTTCAGAAACTCCGGCTTGAAGGTCTGGCGCAGGGCCTCATCCAGCCGGTGACGGATGTCGCTCACCTTGTCCTGGCGCTCGGCCAGCGGGCTGAAGCCGATGCCCATCATCTGGTCCAGGTAGGCGCTGCCGACGTTGGTGGTCAGAATAATCATGGAGTTCTTGAAGTCCACCGTGCGCCCTTTCCCGTCGGTCAGCCGCCCGTCGTCCAGGATTTGCAGCAGGGCGTTGAACACATCCGGATGGGCCTTCTCGATCTCGTCAAACAGCACCACCGAATAAGGACGCCGCCGCACCTGCTCGGTCAACTGGCCGCCTTCCTCGTAGCCGACGTATCCGGGCGGAGCCCCGATCAACCGCGCCACCGAATGCTTCTCCTGATATTCGGACATGTCCACGCGCACCATGGCGCGCTCGTCGTCAAACAGGAACTCGGCCAGCGCGCGTACCAACTCCGTCTTGCCGACGCCGGTCGGGCCCAGAAAGATGAACGAGCCGACGGGCCGGTGGGGGTCGGCGAGCCCGGCGCGGCTGCGGCGCAGGGCGTTCGAGACGCAAGCCAGCGCCTCCTCCTGACCGATGACACGCTTGCGCAACCGCTCCTCCATATGGACCAGCTTGGCAACCTCGCCTTCGAGCATTCGGGTGACGGGAATCCCGGTCCAGCGGGCCACTATTCGAGCCACGTCCTCCTCGTCCACCTCCTCCTTGAGCATCCGAGGGGACTTCTGCACCTCCGCCTGCCGTTCGCTGGCGTCTTTCAGTTGTTGTTCCAGTTGCGCCAGCGTGCTATAGCGAATCTCCGCCACCTTTCCCAGGTTGCCGTCGCGCTCCGCCTGTGCCTCCTCCAGCTTCAGCTTGTCGATTTTTTCCTTCAACTCTCGGGTCTTGCCGATCGATTCCTTCTCGGTCTCCCAGCGGAGCTTCAGGCCGCTGGCTTTTTCGCGCTCCCGCGCCAGCTCCTGCTCGAGCTGCTCCAGACGTTCGCGCGAGGCCGGGTCGTTCTCCCGCGTGAGGGCCTGCCGTTCGATCTCCATATGCCGGAGGCGCCGTTCGACTTGGTCGATCTCGACCGGCATGGAATCCACTTGCACGCGGAGTGCCGCGCCCGCTTCGTCGATCAGGTCCACGGCCTTGTCCGGCAGGAAACGGTCGCTGATATAGCGGTGCGACAGCGTGGCCGCCGCAATAATGGCCGCGTCCTTGATTCGCACACCGTGGTGCACCTCGTAGCGTTCGTTCAGGCCGCGCAGAATAGCCACGGTATCCTCGACGGTCGGCTCTTGCACAAGCACTTGTTGGAAGCGCCGCTCGAGCGCGGCGTCCTTCTCGACGTAACGCTTGTATTCATTCAGCGTGGTAGCTCCGATGCAGTGCAGCTCGCCTCGCGCCAGCGCCGGCTTGAGCATGTTGCCAGCGTCGATGGCACCCTCGGCCGCGCCCGCGCCGACCAGAGTGTGCATCTCGTCGATGAACAGGACAATCTGCCCCGCCGCCTCGTCAATCTCTTTCAAAACCGCCTTGAGGCGGTCCTCAAACTCCCCTCGGAACTTTGCTCCGGCTACAAGAGACCCCAGGTCCAGGGCCACGACGCGCTTGTTCTTCAGAATCTCCGGAACGTCCCCGGCCACGATTCTCTGAGCCAAGCCCTCGACAATGGCCGTCTTGCCCACGCCAGGCTCTCCAATCAAAACCGGGTTGTTTTTCGTGCGGCGGGCCAGCACCTGGATCACCCGGCGAATCTCCTCATCGCGGCCAATCACCGGGTCGAGCTTGCCGCGATGGGCCAGCTCGGTCAGGTCGCGCGCGTAGCGCTCCAGAGTCTGGTATTTGTCTTCCGGGCTGGGGTCGGTGATTCGCTGAGATCCCCGCACGCTGGCCAGCGCCTTCAGGATCGCTTCGTGCGTCGCCCCGTTTTTCCGCAGAACTTCCTCGGCCGGGTCCCCCTTCAAACGGGACACGGCCAGCAGCAGATGCTCGGTCGAAACGTATTCATCCTTGAATTGCTTGGCCTCCTCGAAGGCCATCTGAAATACCCGATTGAGCGCAGGAGAGACGTACTGCTCGGCGGTTCCGGAAACCTGCGGGATGACCCGCAAGGAGCTTTCCGCGTCCATGGCAACACGGTCCGGAGGTATCCCCATTTTCTCCAGCGTCGGGCTGACCACTCCTTCCGGCTGAATCGACATCGCCAGCAACAAGTGCAAGGGATCGAGCGACTGATGATTGTTCTGGAAAGCCTTCTGTTGAGCCTCCTGCAAGGCTTCCTGCGCTTTTAAAGTGAACTTGTCGAACCGCAGCATCGGGTATCCTTATTTCCTTTGAAGATGTGGCAATCCGGAATGGGGCAGCGAAACGGAGGGCGCCCCCTTTCGGGGGCCCCTCCAGTTGCAAGCAGTGGCCGCACGCAGCGACAATCGATGCCCTGCCCCGGCTTTAGTTCTCTCTCTTGATTTTTACTTTGAACTGCTTCGGCTTGCTCTCCTCCCGCTTGGGCAGCGTTACCTTGAGCACCCCTTTCGAGAAACTTGCCTGGATTTTCTCAGGATCAATGGAGTCGGGCAAGGCAAAACTGCGGCGGAAGCTTCCGTAGCTGCGCTCCTTGCGGTAGTAGCTGTCTTCTTTGACCTCCCGATCCCGCTTTCGTTCGCCCCGAAGCGTCAGCGTGTTTGCTTGCACGGAGATGTCCACATCCTTCTCATCCACTTCCGGAATCTCCGCCTTCAACACAATGTTGTCGGTGGTTTCATAGACGTCCACGGAGGGATTCCAGAGCCCTTCGGAGAGAGGCTCGTCGACTCCGTAACCCTGACCGCCAAAGAAGTTGTCAAAAATACTGTTCAGTCGCCCTGGAAAAACAGGCAACCTCCGGAATGGTTCCCAACGAATCAATTCTGACATTTTGCTCCTCCCAAACCTTAATGTTCTGGCACTTAGACGAATCAGAATAATCTAAGTGTATATAAATAATAAAATATGAGTATATATTTGTCAAGTATTATATTTTATTTATTATCAATCAGTTATATAAAATAAAAGCTTCTATCTCCAAAACTGCACTCGCCAATACATGCTCCCTTTCCGCATCCATCTGCTAATTTGCCGCAGGCTGCGCTTCTTCTGACTGACGCCGTTCCAACCTCGCGGGGGACAATCAGCCAGCCCGTTTTTCTCGCCTGCCTTCCAGCCAGCCGCAACTCGGTTCATCCTTACCTTATTACGTCACTAATCCATCAGCCCTAAATCATGCAATTGTTCCCCCGGACCGGAATCTAAATCTCCGTGAGAAGGCCCTCCAGGAAAACCGGGGGCGATGGCAGGAAGGCTGTGGGAAGATTCGCAAAGATCGGCCGACAGAATTCGGCAGCAAAAGTCGGTCATCAAAACGGGACTATAGCGGCGCTCTAGTTTCATCGCCAAAGTGTGAGCGGCGCAATTTATTGTCAAGGCATTTTGAGCGAGTTGGAGAAGGAAGCTTGGGAAAAATTTCCGGGTTGATTTCTTGCGGGAAAAGGCAGCCTTTTTTATTGACTCCCCGGGGACAGCTACATACAATGAGTAATATCGACCCAATGAATTTAGGGCAAAGATAGGAGTTGTCTATGCAAGCTAGGCTGAGTCGCTGGTGCTCGCTGAGCGTTTCGATTTTTCTCCTCACTTTTGCTTTCCCCGCCTTCCTTGCCGCGCAATCGGAAACAGATCTCGGCTCGCCCTCGGATCTCGTCGAACAGAGCGATGCTCCGGAGCTTTCCGAAGGCGAGCAAAGACGGCGGGAAGAAGCTCTTCAGCGCGAGTTAGAAGGCGCCTTCAAGAAGTGGATTGAGCAGGACGTCTCCTACATCATCACCGACGAGGAGCGGGACGTTTTCAAGAATCTTCAAAACGACGAGGAACGGGAGCAATTCATAGAGCAGTTCTGGCTGCGCCGCAATCCGGACCCGGAATCGTTTGATAACGACTACCGGGAAGAGCACTACCGCCGCATCGCATACGCCAACCAGCATTTCGCCAGTGGCATTCCGGGCTGGAAGGCCGACCGGGGACGGACTTACATCATGTGGGGCCCGCCGGATGAGATTGAGGCTCATCCCTCGGGCGGACATTACGAGCGACCCATTGAGGAAGGCGGCGGATCAACCTCCACCTTTCCTTTTGAAGTGTGGCGTTACCGCTACATCGAAGGCGTCGGACAGAACATCGAGTTGGAGTTCGTCGATCCCACCCTGACTGGCGAGTACCGCCTGACGATGGACCCATCGGAAAAAGACGCCTTGCTGCACATACCCGGCGCCGGTCTCTCGTTGATGGAACAAATGGGGCTTTCGAGCAAGGTGGACCGCTTCACCCGCACCGACGGGACGCATCTGCCAAAGCGTTTCACCGACAGCAGCCCCGGCGGCCACACCATGGGCAAGGGAAACCAATTTGACCGCTTGGCATTGCTCGCCAACATTCAAAAAGCTCCTCCCATCAAGTTCAAGGACCTGGAAGAAGTTGTCGTAACCAACATTCGCTACGACTCGCTGCCCTTCCAGGCACGCATGGATTTCGTCAAGGTCACGGAAGACACGGTGCTGGCAGGAGTGACCGTATCGTTGCGGAACCAGGACCTGACGTTTGAAAACAACACCGGCGTCGAGCAGGCGGTGGTGAACATTTTCGGGCGCGTCAGCACGTTGACCCGCCGGGTGGTGCAAACCTTCGAGGACACCATGTCCCTGGACATCCCGGAGTCCTTGCTGCAACAGACCTTGGAAAAGCCCTCCGTTTACTGGAAGTCGCTTCCGTTGCGGCCGGGGCTGTACCGCCTGAGCCTGGCGCTGAAAGACCTCAACAGCGGCAACGTGGGAACGCTGCAATTGCGTATGGAAGTTCCTCGTTTCGTGGAAGACCAACTCTCCACCAGTTCCCTGATCCTGGCGGACCTGATCGAGAAAGTGCCCAGCAAAAAAATCGGGATCGGCCAGTTTGTGTTCGGCAGCACCAAAGTCCGTCCGGCGGTCACCGAATCCTTTGTCCGGGATCAGAAGCTGGGAATTTATCTGCAAGTTTACAATCTGAAACCGGATGCCAGCGGTCACAAACCGGCAGCCACAATCGAATACAGCCTCTTGAAGGACAACAAGCCGGTCTTGGAGTTTGCCGAGGATGCGGCGGAGCTGCCCGAGGCTTCTCCCTCTCAGGTGATTGTCGAGAAGACGATGCCCCTCGATTCCCTGGAGCCGGGCCGTTACACCATGCAGGTGAAGGTCACCGACAAGATTACGAAAAAATCGGTCGCGCCTTCCGCCGAATTCACCTTGCAGTAGGCGGCGTTGAATATGAGTTTACGAAGCAGGAGCTTATTTCCCAACTTGAGTTTGTTCAGGCTGAGCTTGTGCTGGACCATGACGCTGGCGGTTGGGGCTGTCACCGTCCTGGCTCAGGCGGTTGATACGAGCCGTTACGGCACGATGAAGGGGCAGGTAACCGACCGCCAGGGCGTGACGCAACAGGGAGTTCCCGTTACGGTGACGCGCCAGGACGGTTTGTCCGTTCGCAAGGTCTATACCGACAGCAAAGGGCGGTTCGCCCTGAGCCGCTTGTTGCCGGGCAATTACGCAGTCGCAATCCTCTTGCCGAGCTACCTGCCTTTCTGGAAAGCTCCGGTAAGCATCCGGGCCGGGAGACAGGCCTCAATGCAAATCAATCTGTGGACATTGGCAGAGTCCCTGGAGGCCGGTCTGCCGGAGGACGCCAACCAAGCGCGCGAGCGCTGGAAGTGGATTCTCCGCAGCGCGACTCCCACGCGGCCCATTTTGCGCTTCCTGGATGAAGACGCAGCAGATGCAAAAAACGTCGAAAAACCCTCCGCCACGCTGCGGGACCCGCGCGAGCGGGCATTGCGGGGAACTGTGCAGGTTTCGACTGGAGCCGGGGCACGCCGATTCGGCAACGACCCGGGCCTCCATACCACCTTCGCCATGGAGTACGATCTGACCAGCACAAACGCTTTGGGGCTGGCCGGCTCGGCGGGCTGGGAGCGCGGCACGCCGGCCGCAAGTTTCCGAACTGCCTGGAACCGTCGCTCCGTGAACGGGACAAGCTCCTCATTTTCCGCCACCGTGCGGCAGTTATCGCTTCCCGGAGAGTACAGGCCGGGAAGCGCACATATGGGGAAATCCTCCGGCGAGCGGGTTCAGTCGATGACCATCGGCTACGAGGACGAGACACCGCTGACGGAGAGTCTTCGCTTCCATTACGGCATGCTCTTCGATACACTCAATTTCGGCGGACGCATGAGCCGATGGAGCCCTTTTGGCCACATCACATATGTGCCTGCGGAGCAAACGCGGTTGCAGTTTGGCTATACGTCAGCGGCTCCCAGAGTTTTACCTTCCGGATTGGATCCGGACCGGGACAACATGGAGCAGTTGCTGGCCATCCCTCAAATCAGCAGCAAAGGGTATTCCGCTCCCGTTATGGAGCGCGGCAATCATTTCGAAGCGGCTGTCGAACAGGAGTTAGGCACCCGTTACATGCTGCAAGCCGCAGCCTTTTATGACTCCCTCTCCGACACAGCCCTCGCCATGGGGGTGCAGGACGCCGGGAACTTGCCGTCGGGGTTGCTCCGCGACCCCTTTTCAAACCGCTATTTCCTGAGTGGGGGCGATTACTCCTCTGCTGGCGCGCGAACCGCCTTCGGAGCCCAGATAACGGAAAATTCACTGCTCGTTCTGGGTTATAGCTACGCCGGAGGACTGCGGGCTATTTCTGATGAATTGGTCGCGGAAGACTCGCAGGCTCTGCGGGACCTGATTCAGGCTCATCGCGGGCACACCCTCGTGGTGAAGATAAGCACAACTGTACCGGCGACTGGTACTCAAATCAGCACGTCCTATAAGTGGATCCAGGGCAAATCCCTCGTGCCTGTTGATCCCTACGACAGAGGGTTGGCTCAGGCATATCCCTATCTGAACGTGGTTGTTTTGCAGCCGCTTCCATCTCCGGGAATTCTGCCGGTCCAAATTGAAGCTCTTGCCGATTTCCATAACCTGCTGGCTCAGGGTTACATGCCGGTGCATTCACCCAATGGGTTCACCAGCTACGTTTTCCCTGCCGAGCGCTCCTTCCGTGGCGGTTTCACCGTTATCTTCTAGCGGCTTTTAACTTCCTGAATATAAATAGCCTGCTGGAGATTTCAATAAGCAGAGATATCTTCCATTTTGCATATCTACTATATTATTTTTAATAACTAGTTCTGCTTTCACTCCATTTAGATTTATAATGCTTTTTAAAATCAATGAGATAGAAAGCTGGGCTGGCTTGAATAATTGGAAATCGACGTGCTACTGAGAATCATGTGGTGTAGTGTCATTTCTAGTGCATTGAGTCCGGGAATTTTTGTTTTATGAGATCGCTTAAGGTTGACCTCCAACTGGTTGTGCTGGCCCTGCTGACTTTGGCAGGGGTGCTGGCAGGAGCCGCTAATCTCTGGCAGCAAAGGGAATACCGGCTACCCGATGACGGGGTCGTCTGGGTAGATTTCCAGAATGGAGTCTTGGCTCGTGACATCAGCTCCGAAAGCCCGGCGGCTGACGCCGGACTGCAAGCGGGTGATCTGCTGCTCAGCATCAACGGAGAGCCCGTCAGAACCACTGAGGAAGTCAGCCAACAGGTATTCGGGCTGGGCATCGGAGCCCTGGGCCAGTATCGAGTGATGCGGCAGGGACAGAACGCACCCATGGAGATCGAGGTCCTCCTGGAAGCACAGCAACGGCCCGCCGGGGTGCGCAACTACTTGCAAATAGTCGGAGCGCTCTACCTGCTGATGGGTCTGTATGTTTTCTTCCGCCGGTTTACGGCCCCGCGCGCCACACACTTTTATCTGTTTTGCCTGACCTCTTTCGTTCTGTTCGTCTTCTCCTATACGGGCAAACTGGATGCCTTTGATTGGGCCATCTACTGGACGAGCGTTACGGCGCTGCTGCTGCAACCAGCCCTGTTTGCTCATTTCTGCCTGGTTTATCCGTGGACCGGGCAAGGGAGCGGCTGGCAGGAACAGCCCGGCAGGAAACCTTGGAATACGAGGCGGGGATTAATCTGGATATATGGACCTGCCGCGGCACTGTGGACGGCACATCTTGCCGTTGCCTCCGGGCTGCTGCGTTTCTCGGTCCCGCTGGTTGAGGTCAGAGAGTTGCTGGACCGGATGGAGATAGGCTATCTGGTTGTGATGTTCATGGCAGGCATCGTCCTGCTGGCGTCAGCCTATCGGATGGCCCGCTCGGTTGCAGTCCGCAAGCAGATGCTTTGGGTGCTGGGAGGTTCGGTGCTGGCGGTAGTGCCCTTCGCGGCGATTTATGCGGCACCGTATTATTGGGGAACTATACCCGGCGACTGGATGAACCTTTCGGCCCTTTCTTTGATTTTTCTGCCTCTCGCCTTTTCCTATGCAATCATTCGCCACCGGCTGCTGGACGTGGACCTCATTCTGGGACAAGGAATAGCCTATACACTGGCGACGGGAGTGCTGGTCGGCTTGTATCTAGCAGTGGCGGCGCTTGCGGGCAACTTCTTCCGCACGAATTTTCCGGCTGCGGGCACTTTGGGTTTGGTGCTGGCCGTCATCGCCACCGGCCTGTTGTTTCAGCCACTCGCAAGGTTGATCCGAGCGAAACTCGAGAGCTATTTTCTCAGAAACCGCTATGACTACCGGGAAACGCTGCTGACTTTCGGGCGCGAGCTAAGTTCGGAGACCGACCTGGATCGCATGCTCGGCGCTTTGCTCGATCAGCTAGTCCAAACCCTGAAAATAAACCGTGCTGCGGTCTTTTTGCCGGCGGCGAAGGGATCTTTTGGGTTGCACAGGGCTGTGGGATTTACGGCTCCCGAACAGCCCGACTATGAATTCCTGAACATTCTAGGGAAGCCAGATTCTCCGGCGGCGGAGACCCAGCCGAATCGTCTGTTTTTGGGAGACTGGGAACAAACCGAGCTGGAGAAACCCTCCTGGCGGTCCACCGTCTCCCGGATGGAGCTCCACTACTACTTTGCGTGCCGGACCAAGAACCGAACGGTGGCTGTGTTGGGGCTAGGCGAAATGGCGGAAGGGGATCTTCTTTCCGAAGAAGATGTTGCACTGGTGGAAACCCTCGCCGGTTTCTTGGGCGTCGCTGTCGAGAACGCCAGGTTGTTTGAATCTCTGGCCGCCAAAGCGGGCGAGTACGAGCGGCTCCAGCAGTTCAGTGAAAACATTCTGGAGTCGGTCAACGTAGGACTGGTGGCGGTGGACCTGGAAGACCGCATCGAGGCCGTGAATACGCCGGTCGAGATGATTTATCCCATCTTCGGCAAGGACTCGCGCGGTAAAAAATTGGCGGAGGTTCTTCCCGCAGACCTTGTGGAACAACTGAACCGTCTGCGCGAGAATGAAGATGAGGGGATCCACAACCTGCATCGTTACCGGGTTCGCGGGGCAAACGGAGAGGAGCGCGTACTGAACATCGCCATTGCTCCGCTTCTGTCGCAGGACTGCGATTCGATCGGGCGGCTGATGGTCTTTGACGATGTAACCGACCGCGTGCAGATGGAGGCGCAATTGGCCCAGTCTGAAAAACTGTCCTCGGTCGGGCTGCTGGCCGCCGGAGTTGCGCACGAGGTTAACACGCCGCTGGCCGTAATCTCCACCCAGGCCCAGATGCTAGCCAAATATCTGCGACCCGGTGACAAGCATTCCCGGATTCTCGAAAAAATTATCGGCCAGACGTTCCGCGCCTCCCAGATCGTCAACAGCCTTCTGAATTTTTCCCGCACCAAAGGCGCCGCTTTCGCAGCGCTCGAGATCAACCAGATCATCACGGAGACGCTCCTCCTGTTGCACCACCAGCTTCAGTCGGCCGGAATAACGGTGGAAAGCCGTCTGGAGCAGAATCTGCCGCCCATCTCCGGCAACAGCGACAAACTACAACAGGTCTTCCTGAACCTGTTCCTGAACGCCAAAGACGCTATGCCAGAGGGCGGACGGCTGCGCGTCTCCACCTGGACGGAGAACTCTTCGCTGCGAATTGAGATCAGCGACACGGGGCTGGGAATCCCTCCGGAACATCTGCACCGCATCTACGATCCGTTCTTCACCACCAAGAGCACCGGCCGCGGAACGGGACTGGGCTTGGCCGTCTCCTATGGCATCATCCACGAACACTCCGGGAAAATTCAGGTGGAGAGTCCGCCGGGACTGGGCACTCGATTCCGGCTGGAGTTTCCCATTCTAAGGAAAGCAGTGCATGCCTGAATCGAAAGGTTCTCTTCTGCTGATCGACGACGAGCCGGAGATCCGGGAAAGCCTCGAGATGCTGTTCTCGCTGGAAGGCTTCGAGATGGAGTCAGCCGCGAACGCCGAGGAGGGTTTGCGGTGGCTCGAGCGGAAACCGTTTGACGTGGTGCTGCTCGATGTCTCCTTGCCCGATCAGAGCGGGCTGGAACTGCTTCCGAAGATTCGCGACGCCGACCCCTCGCTGGCGGTGGTGATGATTACAGCCTACGGGTCGGTGGAAAACGCCGTCCAGGCCATGCGCCTCGGCGCTCGCAATTACATCACCAAGCCGTGGGACAACGAAAAGCTGCTTGCGGAAATCGAAAGCCTGGTGCGGCAGCAGCAGCTGACGGTAGAAAACCGCGAGCTGAAGCGAACCCTCAAGCAGCGCTACAGCTTTTCCCAGATTGTGGGAAAAAGCGACCCGATGCTGAAGATCTTTGATCTGGTCACGCAGGTAGCGCCCAGCCGGGCGACCGTTCTCATTCAGGGAGAGAGCGGCACGGGCAAGGAACTCTTCGCCAAGGCAATTCACGCCAACAGTCCACGAGCCGAACACCTTTTTGTGCCGGTCAACACCGGCAGCATGCCGGTGGACCTGCTTGAAAGCACTCTGTTTGGACACGTGCGAGGGGCTTTTACCACCGCAGTAGCCTCCAAGAAGGGGCTCTTTCAGGTGGCGGATCGTGGCACTCTGTTTTTCGATGAGATCGGAACCGTCGGTCTGGAAACCCAAACCAAGCTCCTGCGAGTTCTACAGGAGCGCGAGTTTCTTCCCTTGGGCAGCACGCAGACTGTGAAGGCGGACGTACGCATCCTGGCCGCCACCAACGTGGACCTGCTCCGCCTCGTCCGGGAGGGGACATTTCGCGAGGACCTTTTCTACCGGCTGAACGTCATTAGCCTTCATATCCCTCCCCTCAGAGAGAGGAAACAGGACATTCCGCTGCTGGCCAGCCACTTTCTCCGAAAATATTGCGAGGAGAACGCCAAACCCCTGCGAACCTTTTCTCCCGAAGCAATGAGAATCCTGATGGACCACGACTGGCCGGGCAATGTGCGGGAACTAGAGAACGTGGTGGAGCGGGCCGTAATTCTTTCTCCAGGCAACGTGGCGGGGCCGGAAAATCTGCCGGAAGAGATGACACGCAACGGAAAGAAGTCCTGGCATTTTTCTCCCGCGCCGGACGGACAGCCACAGGCCCCGCTGTTTCAGATTCTGGAGGACTGCGAGCGGCGGATCATCAGCGAGATGCTGGAGACAACCCGCGGAAACCAGACCGAGGCCGCCGAGCGCTTTCAGATACCGCTGTCCACACTCAATCAAAAAATCAAACGCTTGAACATCGGAATCAAGAAGAAGCGCGAAGCCGGCCGGCGTTGACAGGGCACTGAAGTTTCATCCGTCGTCCCCCACCCGCCCCTGCGAATTACTCCGCCCTCTGGCAACCGTGAACTGAAGCGGAATCGACGGGCGACGAGGCTTTGAGAAGGATACCTTGTGTTCATCCATGTATCTCTCCAGACGACCGGATTACATGGCCTTGCAGCACCCCCCCCGGAAGATCAAGCGAATCAGCCGGAGGTATCTGAATCAGCATTACGGTTGAAAACCACAGCGGGGTGAAAGATACATTTTCCGGCATGCTCTGCAATGCTCAGCAATTTGCCGGATTGGTGAAGCAGCCTCACCCATTGTGACTCCGACTGGAGATCTAGGCTGTTTCCATGCATGACCCGCCGGGCAGCCGTCGGAGAAAGGGTAAAGGCCGGAAATTCCGGCAGAAGGCTCTCCGGCGGGATCAAAAAGCTTCGGCTCCCGCCTTGCCGGACCTTGTCTTCCAGTTGACTGAAATCGGACGCTTCGTTCTCGCCAAACTCTCCCACTGCGGTCCGCCGGAGTTCGGCCAAGTGGGCCCCCACTCCCATTCGTGCACCCAAATCGTGCGCCAGGGATCGAATATAGGTTCCCGAGGAAACGCGCGCCTGAAAAACCGCCAGCGGACCCTCCACGGAAAGCAGGTCCAGTTCCTGAATGCTTACCCGGACCGGTGACAGCCGCGGCTCCTTTCCTTTCCGAGCTAAACGATAGGCACGGACGCCGCCGACTTTCTTCGCGGAAAGAGGAGGAGGCTGCTGGTCGAAGGTTCCGACAAACTCCCCGAACAAGCGACGCAGTTCGTCGGCATCGAGGGAGGGTTCCTGCGGGGAAGAGGTGGGCGAACCGGTGCAGTCGAAACTGTCGGTGGAGTAGCCAAAGCGGATGGTCCCGCGATAGGTTTTCTGGCGGTCCCGGTAGAACCGCGCCAGCCGCGTGGCGTTGCCCGCCAGCAGGACCAACACGCCCGTGGCAAAAGGATCCAGCGTCCCCAGATGACCGATACGGGGTTCCGACAACAGACGCCGCACGCGCAGCACGGCAGCGTGGGAGGTGATTCCTTCCGGCTTGTCCAGCACGACAGCGCCGTCCATAGAACAGCAGCAGCCTTCCCTACGGTTCATCCCGGACGCGCCGGAGCAGCTCTTCGATCCGCTCTTCCGATTCCAGCGTCCGGTCCAGTTGAAACTCGACCTCCGGGGTATGCCGCAGGCGAAGGCGCTGAGCCAGCTGATAGCGCAAGAAATTCTTTGCCGCTGCCAGCCCTTTCAGGCTCTTTTTTCGCTGTTCTTGGTCTCCCAGGATGCTGACCGAAACGCGGGCCGCGCGCAGGTCCCCGGAAAGATTCACTTCCGTGACAGTGACAAAGCCGACCCGGGGGTCCTTCAGCTTGTGCTCCAGCAACTCTCCCAGTTCCTGGCGAATGAGGTCGGCTATCCTCTCTGCGCGTCGGGTGCGTTCTCGCATTACCGATCCTTATCTCCAGCCTCCGCGCGCCCGCAACTGCGGTTCAGCTTGGGAACATCAAACCACGGAAACATTGCCTCACAGAGAGATACAGCCCAGCGGTCTCTTCACCCCTTATTCTTATATACCTTTGTGGCTCCGTGCCTCTGTGGTTCCTTTTCAGAACTCCAAGGAAAAACGCTTTCCTGTCGCGGCTTCAGAAAAAACTCAGTTCCGTCCCTACCAGATCGCCGCCCAGCACCTTCTCCGATTCCCGCCGGACAGCCTCAAAGACGGCCTCCAGATTCTGCTGATCGCTGGAGATTGAAACCACTCCCACGACCGCCCGCTGCCAAAGGTCTTGATGACCAATCTCCGCTACAGCTACGTTGAACCGGGCCCGCAGGCGGTCCTTGATCTTCCGCACCACAACCCTTTTTTCTTTCAGGGAGTGTGCGTAGGGCAGATGAATTTCCAGGGTGAGAACCGCGACTGGCATCTTCTTGGAAGGCTCGCGCTCGTGCGGAAATTCCGGCTAGATTCCGGGCCGCGGAAGCTCGCTAGCTCAGCCGCGCCGGCCCCGTCCTAAGCCAGGACCTCGACAGCCACCTTTTCAACCGTGAAGGCTTCAATGACATCGCCTAATTTGACATCGTTGAAGTTTGCCAGCATGATGCCGCATTCATAGCCGTTCCTCACCTCGGACACGTCTTCTTTGAAACGCCGCAGCGAGGCGATACGTCCTTCATGGATGACTACATTGTCCCGCAACAATCGAATGGAAGCATCCCGGGTCAGACGGCCTTCCGACACCTGGGACCCCGCGACCACTCCTATTTTGGCGACGCGAAAAGTCTGGCGAACCTCGGCTTTCCCCATAGCAATTTCCCGGTGGGTCGGCTCCAGCAAGCCCAGCATGGCTTTCTTCATTTCGTCGGTCACGTGGTAGATGACGGTATGGAGACGGATATCCACTTTTTCCTGCTGCGCCAGCTCGGTAGCTTTCCTTTCCGGCCGCACGTTGAAACCGACAACAATGGAATTGGAGGCAGACGCCAGCAATACGTCGGAAATGTTAATGGCCCCCACGCCTGCGTGAATCACTTTGATCTTGACCTGCTCTCCCCCGAGCTTGGCCAAAGATTCCGACAAAACCTCCACCGATCCTTGCACATCGGCCTTCAATATCAGAGGAAGCTCCTTCGTCGCTCCCGTTCTTAAGTGGTCGTGCAAGTGCTCCAGCGTCAGGCGGGACGACTTGGCGAGGTTGATCTCCCTCAGTTTCCCTTCTCGGTAGAGCGCCGTTTGCTTGGCTTTGGCGGCATCAGAAACCACCTGGAAATGTTCGCCCGCCTGTGGCAGCGACTGCAGGCCGAGCACTTCCACGGGAGTGGAAGGAGGGGCCTTCTTCACGGGGCTGCCCAAATCGTCCAGCATTGCGCGGACTTTTCCGAAGACAGCGCCTACCAGGAAAGAATCTCCCACCCGCAGGGTGCCGTTCTGGACCAGGACGCTGGAGACCGGGCCGCGGCCCTTGTCCAGCTTCGCCTCCAAAACGGTCCCTTGAGCAGGACGCTCCGGGTTCGCTTTGAGGTCCTGCAGATCGGCAACCAGCAAGATCATTTCCAGCAACAAGGGGATGTTTTTTCTCTCCTTGGCGGAGACTTCGACCATGACGGTATCGCCGCCCCAATCCTCGGAAACCAGGTCTTGCTCAGAGAGCTGTTTTTTGACGCGCTCGGTCATGGCGCCCGGCTTGTCCACTTTATTAATCGCAACCAGGATCGGCACTTTAGCTGCGCGGGCATGGTTGATGGCCTCCAGCGTCTGCGGCATCACCCCGTCATCGGCTGCCACCACCAGCACCACAATGTCGGTAATCTTCGATCCGCGAGCGCGCATGCGGGTAAAGGCTTCGTGTCCTGGCGTGTCCACAAAAACGATTGGCCGCCCGTTGGATGAGATTGCATAGGCACCAATGTGCTGCGTGATTCCCCCGGCTTCCCGAGCGGTTACATTCGTTTCCCGAATTACATCCAGCAAGGAAGTCTTCCCGTGATCCACATGCCCCATGACGGTGACCACGGGCGCGCGTGTCTGCAGATTGCCGGGAGATTCCTCTACCTCCACCTGCTGCATGGCCTCTTCTTCAAAACTGATGATGGTGGTTCCGGCCCCGAAGCTCTTTGCCACCTGCTCGGCCATACTCGGATCCAGCGTCTGGTTGATGGTGGCGAAAACACCCATATCCAGCAATCGGCGGATCAGATCGCGAACCTTCAGCCCCAGTTTTTCCGACAAGTCCTTTACCGTAATGCCTTCGGTAATCGTAATATTGCGGTCGATTAGAATCGGAGGCGGCGGTTTAGGAGGCGTAACCACGCGCAGACCACGATCGCGGCCCTGAGCCGGGCGGCGTCCCCGATCTCCTCGAGCCGGCGTACCATAGGGGCGGCCTCTGACCGGATGCATGCCACGCCGGCCCGGCTCGCCTTGCGCGGGAGCCCTTCCCGGCAGAGGGGTAGCGGAGGGTCGGGAGGGTCGTCCGGACGGGTGAATCGGACGCCTGGTATAGATAGGCTGGCCCGGCTTGGCAGGCCCCAGCGGGGCAGCCCGTTTCCCCGACACCCTGCCAGCGGCAGCCGGCCTTTCCGCAGTCCCGGGCGGCACGATGCTTGTCGGCCTTGCAGGGCTGGGCGCCTTGGGCTCTAAAATGGGACGCCCTGGAGGCGGCTGGACCGGTTTGGGCGCGCCTTGAGAACGGAGGGGAGGCCGCAAAGGGCGCCGGCGTGTTGGCGTAGCTGCCGGCGTGACCAGTTTCCGCAGCGGTAGGGCGGGCCGCGCCTCACTGGGGATTTCCCGAGAGTGTACTGATTTGGCTGGTTCCGCCGCAACGGGCGTGACCGCTTCGGGAGCCGCTGGGACAGGAGCCTTGAAAGTCGCAGCCGCCTCCGGTTCAGCAGGAGATGCTTTCTTCGCTTCCTCCTCTTTCTCTTTCTGCCGAAAGTGGACCCTTACTTTTTCGGCTAATTCGTCATCAATCGAACTGGAGTGCGACTTTTTCTCCTTGATTCCGGCTTCGGCCAGGTAGTCGATGATCACTTTCGCTTTCACTTCCAGATTCCTGGCCAATTCGTTAATGCGCATCTTCACCATACTGACGCCTTGCTCTCTGCTGTCCCCTGGGGGCTTTTAAACTTTATTCATTCATCTTCATTTATTATCTTCCGCTTCCCCGTCACCCTCGCCCGCAGGCAGCCGTGCTTGATCCTGTTCCGGGCCGGAATCGGGTGTCCCGAGCGCAGTCTCAACGCCGCCATCGACCGGATTCTCTTCCCCGGATTCGTCCCCTGCGAGAGCAGCTGCTGCTTCAACCGCCGGAAGCGGCTCCCGGTCCTGTTCGGAAATGGCTGGAGGAACCGATGCGTCGGGCTCGGGCAATACCACTGCTTCCGCTTCGGCAGTCTCTGCGGCTTCCTCAAACTGCGAGTAATAATTATTCACCGCCAAGCGGATTTTTTCTACCATTTTTGGGCCGATTCCCGGAATTTCCTGCAATTGTTCCGGCGTCATTTCGCCCAATTGCTCCACGGTAGTCACGTCATGTTCCATTAGTTTTTCGGCGGTCTTCGCTCCAATGCCCGCAATCTCTGAAACTGCGGTCCCGTCGGCCACCAATTGCGCCATCTGCGATTCCACTTCCTGCCGCTTCTCTTCCTCACTCTTGATATCGATCTTCCAGCCGAGCAGCTTGGCCGCCAGACGAACGTTCTGCCCCTTTTTCCCGATGGCGAGCGAGAGCTGTGTGTCGTCCACGACCACTTCCAGGTGCTTCTCGGTAGAGTCGATTACCGATACGCGGTTGATCTTGGCCGGGCTGAGGGCGTTGGCCGCGAAGATCACCGGATCTTCGTTGTACTCGATGATGTCGATCTTTTCTCCCCTCAACTCGCGGATAATCGACTGGACCCGCATCCCCTTCATTCCCACGCAGGCGCCGACACAGTCCACGTCCCGGTCCTTGGACAGAACGGCAATCTTGGATCGCTCTCCCGCCTCGCGGGCCGTTGAGCGAATTACAACCGTGCCGTCGTAGATTTCCGGAACCTCCGTCTCAAACAGGCGTGCGACCAGATTCGGATTGGCGCGAGAAACGATGACTTGGGGTCCTTTGGCGGATTTTTCCACCTGGATGAGCACCACACGGGTGCGATCCCCTACCTGAAATATCTCCAGTTTGGATTGCTCGCGACGGGGCAGCCGACCTTCGGTTTTTCCCAACTCCACAATGAGGTCCGGCCCCTCGGTTCGCCGGATAACACAATTCACTACTTCGCCAATCCGGCCGCTATACTCGTTGTAGACGTTCTCCCGCTCGGCCTCTCTCACCTTCTGAAAGATGATCTGCTTGGCTGTCTGTGCGGCAATCCGTCCCAGGACATGGGTCGGTTTGGGAATCCTGACCTCGGCGTCGAGCACAGCCTCCGGGTCCAGCTCCAGCGCATCCTCCAGGCTGATCTCCAGGTTCGGATTGAGGATCTCGCCCACCACCTTCTTCAGAGTGTACACCTCTACTTGACCGGTCTCCCGGTTCAACTCGGAACGCAGGTCTTCGCCCTCCTTAAAATACTTCCGGGCCGCAACTAAGATGGCATCTTCCACCGCGCTGATGATGATCTGCGGCTCGATGCCTTTCTCCCGACTCAGTTGGTCGATTGTTTGAAACAACAAGCTGGACATCTTATTAATTACCTCGAATCCATTTCGTTCCCGCTGTTTGCGCCCGGCCTGCCAGAAAACTCCGCAATTAAGTTCACCTTCTCAATCTCGCCGTACTCAAAATCCATCACCTGGCCGTCCCCAATATCCATCCTGACGGTTTCTTGCTCCATCCCCAGCAGCAGGCCCCGAAAGCGCTTCCTCCCTTGACGGGCAACTTTGAGAACCAGATTGATTCGCCTGCCGGCAAAACGTTCGAAATCCGCCGGCTTGACCAGCTTGCGGTCCAGACCCGGCGATGAGACCTCCAGCGTATAGCGGTTCTCGATCAGGTCCTCTACGTCGAGCAAGGCTCCGACCTGCTCGCTGATCACCTGGCAGTCTTTGAGCGTGATGCCTCCCGGCCTGTCCAGAAAAATGCGCAAAATTGCGCTAGGCCCGCGCCCGTGCAGCTCCACGTCCACCAACTCCATCCCCTCCGAAGTGGCCACACGGTCAACTAACTCCCGGATGCGTTCGAGCGAACTCATTCTCTCCCAACAAAAAAGTGGGCTTCCGCCCACTCTTCCACTCGCCAGCTTCGCCTTTTCTAATATACCCTTATTGTTACGGCATGACAAGAGGGACCGGCCGGGCAAAGCAAACTGCCGGCGGAGCACACCCTTAACGTTTCCCGTGATACCATGGAAGTTCGTATTGCGACTCTTGCGGCGCTATAGCTTCCTTGAAGATGAATCCAAACAGCAGTCTGCGCCCGGCCTATTGCATCGACTCGGATGCTAAACCCATTGTCCGCAAGGCTTCCGAGTTGACGGCCTCCATCCGAAACGCACGGGATAAGGTCCTGCGCATTTTCGCTTTTGTGCGCGACGAGATTCCCTATAACTTCGCCCCGGACGTGCACAACCGGAGCCATTTCAAGGCCTCGCACACGCTGGAGATGGGAAATGGTTTCTGCATGCAGAAGGCGGCCCTGTTCGCAGCATTGTGCCGAGCCAGTGGAATTCCTGCCCGCATCGGTTTTCAGGACATTAGAGACTACATGATTGTGGGAGATTTTCTGCACCTGATGGGAACCAATGAATTGTCGCATCACGGAATGAACGCGGTTTTCCTAAACGGGCGCTGGGTCATGGCGGATTGCACGCTGGACAGCGGCTTGGTGAACCGCAAGCGGTACCGGCTGGTGGAGTTTGACGGCAGCCGTCATGCCTTGCTGCCGAAAACCTCCCATACGGGGAAGCCTCACTTTGACATCCTGAAACAATATCGTTTTTACAATGACACGCCGCTGTTCGCGTCGAACTCCATGCTCAAGTGGATAAAGGAAGTCCCTCAGAAGGAGTGGCACCGGCTGGTGCATCGGAAAGACGGGTCCATGTAGGACACGCCCCATCCGAGCCGTGATCTCAAGCGAGCGATTCCGAACGCCGTTCATTCCCAACATCCGTTCACCCTTTTGATCTACGGATAGCTCAGCAACCCGGAAATACCCTTGTGCAAGTATAACTCTCCGGTGGGGACTTCCACGTAATCTACTTGGCTGAGATATAAATATTGCGAAACGAAGCCAGCAAGTCGTTTGTTTTCAATACAAGTTGCTACGCAGAAGGAGATTTAGCTAGGTTTTACCGACTCCCATAGGCCGAAAGGGGACGGCGAATAGCAAGGACAGGTTTGCGTGTCGGGTTCACAACAGGTTCACGTTCACGCTCTTGATCTGCGTATAGCTCAGCAGGTCCGCCAGACATTCTTCGCGGCCCAGCCCACTCTGCTTGTAGCCGCCGAAGGGAACTCCGGCGAAGTGCCTGCTGCTGTCGTTGATCCACACGAAGCCCGCATCCACTTCCGAAGCCATCCGATATGCCGTCGCAAAATCGCGGGTCCAGATGCTAGCCGTCAGCCCGTACATCACGCTGTTGACCATCTCCAGCAGTTCTTCTTTGTCCTGCCAGGTAAGAACAGACTGTACGGGGCCGAAGATTTCCTCTTGTGCCAAGCGCATGCGGTAGTCCACCTGGTCGAAGAGGGTCGGCTCGACAAAGTATCCCCGCTGGAGCGCCGGATCAGAGGGCTTGCCACCCCCAGCCACCAAGCGAGCGCCTTCCTTCTTGCCGAGTTCGATGTAGGAGACCACCTTGTCGAACTGTTGCTGCGAGACCAGACAACCCATCTGGGTCTTTTCCTCGTGCGGCAACCCCATGCGGACGGCCTTTACCTTCTCCACCAACCGGCCCAGGAATTCATCATGCAGGTCGCGGTGCAGAAACAGCCGTGAGGTCGAGCCGCAGGACTGGCCCTGGGACCAGCAATAATTCATTCCGTTAAAGGCGGCGTTGACGGCCTGCTCCAGATTGGCGTCCGGGAAAACAATCATGGGATTCTTGCCCCCCAGCTCCAGAGAGATGGCCTTCAAGCCGTCGGCCGCCGCGCGCATGATCTCGCGGCCAACCTCGACCGAACCGGTAAACGCAATGCGCCGCACCTCCGGGTGCTTTACCAGCGAGGCGCCTGCCCGGGGGCCGTCTCCGGTGACGATGTTGACCACTCCGGGAGGGAAAATCTCCTTCACGTCGCAGGCCATCTCCAGGGCCGAGAGCGGGGTCTGCTCGGCTGGCTTGAGGACCACGGTATTTCCCGCCATCAGCGGGGCGGCGATCCGCGAGGCCGCAAACATGATGGGGTGATTGAAGGGAATGATCCGACCCACTACCCCAAACGGCTCCCGCAGAGTAAAGTGAAAGGTCTGAGAACCGGAAGGAATCGTCTCGCCTTTGATCTCCGGGCCCAAGCCGGCAAAATAGTCGATCTGGGCGGCGGCGTTGGCAACGTCTCTTCGCATGGCCGTCAGAGGGCTGCCGCAATCGAGGGCATCGAGCGTGGCATAGACTTCAGCCCGTGCCCGCAGCCGCTCGGCGAAACGGCGGCAGATACCTCCTCGCTCGACCGCCGTCATCTTCCGCCATTGGGGTAACGCTTTCCGGGCGGCCTGGACGGCGCGGTCGATGTCGCGCTCGCCGCCTTCGGGAACCTCAGCCAGCTTCTCACCGGTGGCCGGATTCAGGGTGGGGAAGGTCTGCCCGGAATCAGCCCCGGTCAGCTCGCCTCCAACCAGACAGCAGTAGTTTTCCCGCAAAACCGGCGAGCGGGTTTTTATATCGGACTCCACAGCGCGGCTCATCGATTGCCCCCTCGTATAGTGCATAGTGTATAGTGCTCAGAATCTCCCGGCATGAAACTGGAAGCCATGAAAAAACTGCCGCCAGCCAGAGAATGATAGCACGGAGCGGAAAAAGATAAGGACCAGTAGCTCAGCGAAGCGGGAAAGCAAAATCGGGTCATACCGAAGGGACCTGTTGTGATGCGCGACACGATCCGGAAAATTGAGCGAGAGATACCCTGCTGCACTCGCTGTCCCCGGCTAGCGGAGTATTGCCGCCGCGTTGCGCAGGAAAAACGCCGCGCCTATCGCGACTGGGAATATTGGGGCCGGCCCGTGCCCGGCTTTGGCGACCCACGGGCGCGCCTGCTGATCCTTGGACTTGCTCCAGCCGCCCACGGAGCCAACCGCACTGGCCGCGTCTTCACCGGCGACCGCTCCGGGGACTTCCTGTTCCGCGCATTGCACCGGGCGGGCTTCGCCAATCAGGCGCATTCGGTCACCCGCGACGACGGCCTCCGGCTGCATGACACCTTTATTACGGCAACCGTCCGCTGCGCCCCGCCCGCCAACAAGCCGCTGCCTGAGGAGTCGCGCAACTGCCGGGAGTACCTGGAACGCGAGTTGGCAGTGCTTCACCGAGTGTCGGTCGTAGTGGCGCTGGGGAAAATAGCGTTTGACGCCTACCTTGCCATCCTCAAGGACCGAGGACTCATCACCTCCCGCAGCCGGTTCCATTTTTCGCACGGGGCGTTCTACCGCTTCCCTGCCCCTCATCCCACTGTGATTGCCTCCTATCACCCCAGCCAGCAGAACACCTAGACCGGAAAGCTCACGGAACAGATGTTTCAATCAATTTTTCGCAAGGCACGGAAATGCCTGCAAAGCTGAGTTCTCGTAATTGAAAATTTGGAGAGGTTGCCAACGACCTATGTGCGACAGAGGCAACACAGCAGAGGAAAAAGACTGGCCTGCTAGAAACCCTCTGTGGCAATGATATCGGCCTCGCTTACGGTCGTGGTGGCAACCCAGAGAGCCCCGCCGTGAGACAGCACAGCAGTGGGGACCATCAACAGCAAAAGCAGGACCCTCGGCGTGAAAGCCTTCATCTGATCCTGCTTCTAGTTACCAAGCCACCAGTTCCCGCAAAGCCTTCTCCACGTCTTTCGCCTGCGGGAGGATTTCTTTTTCGAGGTTGGGGTGATAGGCGACGAAGGTGTCGAGCGCCCCGATTCGTTTTACGGGAGCGTCCAGATCGTCGAACAGTTCATCGGCGATACGCGCTGCGATCTCCGCTCCAAAACCCCACGAGAGGCAGTCTTCGTGGGCCACTAGCACGCGGCTCGTCTTGCGGACCGATTGGGCAATGGCTTCCCAATCATAGGGATTGAGCGACCGCAGGTCGATCAGCTCCACGCTGGCGCCTTCCGAGGCCAGCTTCTCGGCAGCCTGCAGAGCCCGCTGCACGACGGCGCCGTAGGTGATGATCGTAACGTCGCTGCCCTGCTTCACGATGCGCGCCTTTCCGAAGGGGATCATATGCTCGGGGCCAGGATACGGGCTGCGGTTATAGGGCTGACGGTATAGGTGTTTGTGCTCCAGAAACAGCACGGGGTCATCGCACCGGATCGCCGTGCGCAGCAGGCCGGCGGCGTCGAGCGCCGTGGAAGGAAGGACGACGCGCAGGCCGGGCAGGTGCGTAAAGACGCTCTCCCCACACTGGCTGTGGTAAACCGATCCGCCGTTCAGATAACCGCCGTAGGCCGTGCGGATCACCAGCGGACAACTGAAGTTGCTGACCGAGCGCCAGCGTAGAACCGCCATCTCGTTGCGAATCTGCATCATCGCGGGCCAGATGTAATCCAGAAACTGGATTTCGACCACCGGCTTGAGTCCCCGCAGGGCATATCCGATGGCGCGGCCCAAGATATTCGCCTCGGCGATGGGAGCGTTGAAGACCCGCCGGCCCCCGAACTCCCGTTGCAGGCCGTGAGTCACTTTGAAGACTCCGCCCTTGCCCTTCAATTGGTCCAGGTTTCCCTCGCGGCTGGAGTCGGCCACGTCCTGTCCATAGAGCAGAATGCGATGGTCCCGGCGCATCTCGTCGCGCAGGCAAGCATTCAACTGCTCCACCATCGTGCGCGGCTCACCGCTCAGGACCGCCGATTTGTCAAAGTCGGCTGCAGTGGGATCGACTGTTGGAGAATAGACGTGCAGCCGGGCAGAGCCTGCAGAGGGCATAGCAGCCTGCAAGGCCTTCTGGGCAGCTTCCTCCACTTCCTGCTCCACGGCGTCTTGCACTCTTTCCTGTTCCCACCGGTCCAGTATTCCTTCTTCCAGAAGAAACTCGCTGTATCTTTGCAACGGGTCCCGGGCCGCCTCATCGGCCTGTTCCTCCGGGGTCTTATACAGCTTTTGGTCATCCGACACCGAATGCGGGTGAAGACGGACTACGTGACCATGCACCAGGGCCGGGCCTCGCCGCTGGCGGCAATGGGCCACAGCACGGCGAAGGACGTCGAGGCTCGCCAGAAGGTCGGTTCCATCCGTCTCTTCACGAAACAGATTCGGGTATCCGGAAAGCAAGCGGGAAATATTTCCGCCCGGCGTTTGTGCTTTCACCGGAACGGAGATGGCGTAGGCGTTGTCCTCAATCAGGTAGAGCACGGGAAGGCGCGCGTTGCAGGCCGTATTGAGCGACTCGTAGAATTCTCCCTCGCTGGTGCTGCCGTCGCCGCCCGTGGCACAGACCACTTCATCCTGTTCAAAGCGGGCTCTCGTCTGCCGGGAGGCGGGCATCCCACGGTAGTAAATTCCCGCCTCGGCACAACCGACCGCCTCCACCCACTGAGTTCCCGTGGCGCTCGATTGCGAAACGACGTTGAGTTCCTTGTCTCCCCAGTGCGAAGGCATCTGCCTTCCGCCGCTGAAGGGAGCTTCAGCCGATCCTACGGCCTCCAGCAACAGTTGGAGCGGAGTGAGACCCAAGGCCAGCACCAGCGCGCGGCTGCGGTAGTAGGGGAAAAACCAGTCCGAGCCCGGCCTCAAGACCGACGCGGCGGCCAGCTGCAAGGCCTCATGACCAGCGCAACTGACCTGGAAATAGATGCGACCCTGCCGGTGCAACTGAATCTCTTTTTCATCTAACCGGCGGGAGAGAAGCATGGTGCGGTACAGCCACACCAATCGCTTCCGATCCAGGCCGTAATGCTTTTGAGCTCTCAATGGCGATGTCCCAGCAACCATACGATTCATCCTTCTTTTTTGGCGTTTGTGAGAATCGGGCAAAAGCTCGAAATGTCGCCGCTCGGATGGTTTCGGTAATGACGCTCCAGCATCTTGAATTTTACCGCTCCGAGACACGGCAGTAAACCTTTAGCTTAGGCAGGACATTTCCCTCTTACTGTTCCCCAATAAGAGGCCGGAGGCGGCTTGCCAGCCGCCGACGCGAATGGCTTCTCCATATCCTTACCCTTGGCTGCCCTCATTCGCTATCCTCACTCGTTCCTTCTAGGGTCTGACACTTTGTTCCCGTGTTCCTTACCACTTTTCCAAACTCCTGTTGCTAGCCTGCTGTTATGGCTCCTTGCTTTGACGTTCTCCGAAGCGCCAGCGGCCTTGAGGCACTCCTGCGGCTACCGGATTCGCGCTCTACCGCTTGATTTCACTCTATTCAGGTTAACGATCCAAGGGATAAAGATGCCATCCTGTAAGGCGAGGATTTTGGAAGCCAAAGGATGCCATTTTCAGTCTGCCGGGATGCCAGGAAAGCATCTTGCAGGCAGCCTTTTGGGTCACAACCTATTTATAATAAGCAAGTTATCTTTATTTCACGGGCCGTGAGGAATCGGATCGAGCAATCCGATGATTCTTGTAACGCTTGTGTGGCTGGAATACCAAGAAGAGCATCACAAGACCAACTCCCAGAAGGACGGCAAGGTGACGTACGCCATATTGCCGTTCGACAACAATTGCTGCGGCCGGACGTCCCGCTCCTTCCACCAGTTCGGACCAGGAAACTTCTTTCCCGTCTGCATAGACTTGCACCGCAGGAAAATGGTACGTTCCCGGCTCTTCCGGTATGAAAATACTGAACGCAAATTCCTCAAAACCGTCCGGTGGAATCGACCCGCCCGCAAAGTTAACCTTCTTAACCCACTTTTTGCGCAGTTCGTTCAGGATATCTTCTTCCTGCCGTTCCTCCTCCGTCTGGGCAGACGGTACAGCGTGCCCTTCTCCTTCTTCCCCTGTTGATTCCCTGGCAGCTCGCTGGTCCATTTCCCGGCGATAAATATTGCTCGGCTTGTTCTCTTTCTCGATGCTTACTTCCCAGCCAGGCGGGTATGCTACCCGGCTGATCTCGCCACCCGCTCTCAGAAAAGCATCCGGCACTTCCACGCTGACTTTTATGGTAGCCACGTGACGTTCGTTGGGAACGACCAACCGGACCACCGCGTGCCTTCCGGGTTGTAAGGGTTGACTGGGGCGAAGCGTGACGTGTGCCCAGGCTGTTGCCTGCAGAAGGGCAATCCCCATAAATGCCATCCAAACTCCAGCAATGTGAAATCCTGCCATTTTCATGTTCGTCCTCCTAAGTCTTTTATAACGTTGAGGAGATTTCAAATTCCGTCACAAAGGTGTCCCCTCGGGGCGGAGACACCTCCACACTGACCAACCACCTTCCCGCCATGGATAGGAAAACCTCGGCGGTGTAGGCGCCGTCCGGCGATGGCTGGGCCTGGATCGTTTGCAGCCCCATATCCATGTCAAGAGATCGAAGAAAAAGAGTGACGCGCCTGGCCTCTGAGATTGTCTGTCCGTCAGAGTTCTGAACCAGGATAACTGCCTGGTTCGGCCCTGCCTTGTTCGGGTCAAGCCTTAGGCCGATTGTCGTGTCGCCGGTTCGCTTGCTCAAACTCATTGGTCCACTCACAGCCACCGCAGCGGCACGAGGAAGGCTGGTGAGAGAAGCCACCAACGCTAGAATCACCAACCCCAGAACCGCTTCTCCCCGGACGAGTTTTCTAAATCGGCCAGCCCACCTGCGAGCGACATCGGGATGTTGTGCGAATGCCGCCAATGCCGGCAGCACTCGCCGCAAGTTCACAGCCGCAATGAACAAGATTGGGATAAGCAAGATCAACTTGGCAAAAAGCACCCGGCCGTAGTCCGTGGAAACGAAAGAAATCCAAGTGGGCATATGAAGCCAGGCATTATAGACCCCCGTAACCAGCAGGAATAGCACACAAATCCTGGCCACCCGGGAGAAACGATGCGCCAGGTTATTCCAGAGTGCCGCCTTGTCGTCCCCGCTTTTGTCAACGAACCAAACCACTGCAAGAAAATGCACGAGACCACCGATCCAGATCACCGCGCCGGCCAAGTGCACCCAATCGCTCCCCACTGCCAAAATTGTCCCTTGTGAAACTGCACGGGCGTGACCGGTCATGGGAATTGCCAGCAGGATCAACCCCGCCAGCGATCCAGAACCAATTCTCAACAGAGTTCCGCGCCCGCGCTGAAGGAGCTTTCTTCCTTGCGCCAAATGGGCTGACCGAAACGCCCAAAGGCAAAGAGCCAGCAAGCCCAGGGCGGACAAAATCCTTATCATCCACCACTGTCCATAGTTTGTTGTCACGAGCACTGTGCCGAGCGTGGATAAGGAAACGGCCCGGGCCAGCGGGACATTGGCCAATGTGGCCGCTTGACCGGTTAGAGCCAAGCACTCTCCAACCAGAAAGAGGATGGCTGCAACCCACAGGATGTTGAGAGGACGGCGAACTACTGATGGAATGAATTCATGCCGGACATCCTCCTCGACGTTGTCGGTCAACGCAGGCGCCAAAACTCCCAACAGAAAGAAAATCCCGCCTAACCAGAGGACTATCGACGTGAGCCCAACCCACCTCACAACAGGAGAGAAAAACTTCTGGAAAGGACTCTGTTGGTTGGTTGCCAACTCCGGAAGGTTGCTTAGGTCCGGAGGATCGGACCGAACGCCGAAGCCGAAGCGTCCTCGAATTTGGTGTCCGTCCACGGAGTTGACCCGCCAGAGCACTGCATAAGGACCTTCACCGAGAGGTTGCAGATCAACTTCTACAGCGTCGCCTTCTCCGATGACACGGGCTTCTCCCCGGTCCATGCGCTGTCCCTGTTGGTCGAGGACGCGGATTGAATTGAATACAGGCTCAATTCGTTCATTGAAGATAAGGATCACTTTGGCAGGCGCATCCGACACCTGAGTATTGCCGACGGGTTCGGTATGCAAGAGAGTCGCATGCCCGTACGCACCCACTGCGCCAAGGGCCATCACACAAACCAGCAACGAAAATCGGCAGAACATCGATTTCCCCAAAAAGCCAACAACCGAAATGCTATGAGGCTCAAAGCGGTGTCAAGTTTTGGCCACAGGTGCAGAAGAATTCGCCTGGAATTTCCTGTATTTTTTGTATCGTTCGAGCGGTCGGACCAACAGGAATAGCAACCCCAGAGCTGCTGTCATAAAGACTAGGTAACGCCAGTCATATTGCTGTTGTTCGGAATAATCACTAAACGGAAACGTAAAAAGCTCCGGTCTGGCATCCGGGGCCATACCCGGCAGACGGAGCAACAGCGTCAGGGTCACAGGAAATTGCACCTCCTGACCCAGTTCCGCTTCCAGCCTGCTCTCAACATCATTAACTGCCAGAGGGGTTTCGCGAGCGCCGTCGAAGTCTCCCCATTGCACCGTCCCGCTGGCTTGGTGGAGTTCTGCGCGGCCCAGGGGCTGCGTGTAGGCATCGTACAGATAGACGCCGAATATCCCTGGAGAGAGGAGGATTCCTTCCAGGTGGTGTTCGTTATCCAGGGCCATGAAAAACGCCCCGCCATGCTTCGGATCGTGGTCTCCGTGTGTTCCAGCTTCTGCAGGAAGCTCCGCATGGTGGCCGGGAATGTGCTCTTCAACCGCTGCTTCGGAAGAACCCGGGAGCTGCATCGCCGAGAAGACCGGCGAGCGTGTCACGGAAAAATTGTCATTGCTGCAGGAAATCATCAGCAGTCCCAGCATTGGAACTAAAAAGGAAACATTTCCTTTTATCAGCTTCCTCATAGCCTCCTCCCCTCCAAACCGAATGGATTACAGAAACCTCGGAAACCAGCGCCACAGGGTTCGAACATCGTACCCGAAGAGTTCCGGCGCCAAACAAAACATTGCGCTCTTTATTGCTTCACCCTCCGGGCCGCTTCAAAAGTGAATCTTCATCGAGCCGGAGAAAAGCCGCGGAATGTAAAACTCCCCTGGAGAGAAGACGCTCGGCGCCGTCTTCCGGTACACGTTATCGGTCAGGTTCTCGACGTTGAATTGCAGGCTGAGTCGAGGCTGCTCCCCGTCGCGGAGTATGTCCCAACCGATGGACAGGTTCTGGGTGAAGTGCTGTGGCACGCGCGCCATCATTCCCCCGCCGCTCGCGTGATCCATCATCATTTCTTGCTGCCCGTGGTGCATCATCGAGTCCTCCGGCACGTGCCCACCCCCATGCCCCCCCCCTCCATGGGAAGGGACGCCACTGCCATACTCGAAAGCCATGTTAAACCACAGGCCGGTCCTGGGATGTCGATAGGTGAAACCGGCAGTCAGTGTGTGAGTCTGATCCATGGGTGCAAGGAAAGCAGCATGGTCATTCAGGTGATGAGGGTTCTCATGAAATCCTGCCACAACCGGATTGTAGAGGTAAACGCGGCTCAGGGCATAGTTCAGATAACCTCCGAGACCCACTCGTGCGAGGGTCGGCACATCCATCTTGACCTCCATGCCCCACGCTTTCGCTTTGTCGAAATTCGCATAATTGTAGATGCGAGAGTCGGGGAGCAGGACGGTGTGGAGCTGATCGTTGCTCACGCGGTAGTAGCCGGTCAGTCCCAACCGAAAGTTGTTATGGAAGGGGTGCGTAACCCCCAGCTCGAACTGGTTCTCGATCACGGGGCGCAGCGGCGGCAATGCCTCACCGACCGTATGGAAAAAGCGTGAAAGGCCAGCGCTCGATGCCAAAACATTCTCAACCGCGGGCGGCACAAAGAAATGGTTGTAGGAGCCATGCAGCACCGTATCGGTTTTCAAGAAGCGATAGGCAACGTTGAGCCGAGGGCTGAAGTGGAACTCCGAGCTGGCCAAGCTATAACGGTCATAGCGAAGGCCGGCGTCCACTGTCAGATTTTCGGTCAGTTGCACGCTATCCTGAAAGTACAGGCCGATCTGTCCGCCGGATTTCCGCTCCGCAAACGAAATAGGTCCGTTCAACTTCACCGGGGAAAGACTCAACCGATGCGCCAGATGGTTAAATCCCTTGTTGTCGTAGAAAAGCTCTTCGTCCGGCCGAAGCGACACAAGGTCCAGCCCAGCCTTGACGGTATGCCGTCCGAGGAATCGCGTCAGGTCGCTCTTGATGCCCGTGGTATGCAGAGTCCGTTCCGAGCGGGCCACCGTCGCCAGTGGGTCGGCTGCAGGAAGCAACCGCGAGCGGGACCAGCGCTGATAGAACGAGGTGTCGAGCAGAGCGTCGTTGGAGAGGATATGACTCCATGTGAACATGGCCGTCTGAGATCGCGTGCGCTGGAAGGCGTTCGCGTTGGGCCGATACACATCGTCCTGGGAAGTTTTGGGAATCTCGAAATTGGTCCCGTCGCCCAGAAGAACAAGTTTCAGGAAGTTGGCGGGATCAACGTTGAAGTCCAACTGCAAGAAGTTGCGCACTCCCCGGCCGGTGTTGTGGATCGAGCGCGTGTCCGGCGGGCTTAAGAAACGCGCTGACTCAAAAGCAGAACTGAACAGAAAATAGGCGGCCTTCTCGGTGTGCCCGCCGTACTGGATGCCCAGGTTGTGGCGGAGAGACGTGCCGAGCCCCAGGGTGAGGGCGCCTTCGTTGTCCATGGAAAATCCGGACTTGGTGACCACGTCCAGGATTCCCCCAAAGCGATTGCCGTATTCGGCCGGAAAGCCTCCCGTCATGATGTTCATGGACTGGATCAGGTCGGGACTCAAGCCGGGGGAAAACACCGAGTGCGGATTTTCCCAGAAGGAAACGCCGTTGATGAACGTGTTCAAGGCAAGCTCGCTTCCCCGCACATGGATGAAATCATCATGGCTGCGGACCATCCCCGGCGCACTAGCCGCAATCATGTCCGGGAGATTGGTTCTCTGGCCCAGAGGGAGGTTTTCCACGACTTGCTCATGCAAGACCGTGGAGCTGGGCGAATGGGTTCCGGCTACGGCTTGCGCTTCCGTCGTCACCTCCACGATCTCCTCCACAGGACGGAGGGTAAGCTGCAAAGTGATGTTTTGGGCCTCGCGGGGTTTCAGCGTGAAGCGGGTCCGTCCTTCCAGAAATGCTTCCTGTGTCACAACCAGCAAGTATTGACCGGGAACCAGCCGTTGAAAGCCGAAATGCCCGTCTCCGCCCGTGGCCGTTTGAAGCGATACCGAACTCGTCAGGCCTTCCAAGCGGACTTTTGCATTGAGAATTGCCGAGCGGTCGGCTCTGGCCAAGACCACGCCGTGAATCGCCCCTTCCCCCTGCGCATAAATCAATGGAGCGCAGATCCAAAGCGCACCGACTAAAACAAGTGACACCCCAAGATAATTCCCAAGGTATTTCCTCATCACAACCTCCAGCCTTCCCGACAGCGGCACACCTAGTCACCCTGGAAGGCTTGAAGAAGCTGGCGGGCCAGGCTGCTTCTCGACGGAAAAACAGTGCACAGGCAGCCACAACTTCAGAAAATTAACGTCGCACCCTCAATTGCAGGCGCAAGTCAAGCTTTTGAGAAGGAACTAACTTAGATATCTAGGAGGTTGAAAGGGTGGAGGAAGGTAATTGTCAAACGGTTGGGAGTTTTCACTCGGAGGATTTTCCCAAGCGGCTTCCGGCGGCTGGTAGGAGACCGTTTCGGGCACTCCCTGCGGCTGGACCGGAGTCAAGCCAGCGCCGCCAAAGGTATCCTTACAATGCTGGAAAATGGGGCCCTCGTGGTGACCGTGCTGAGGAGCTTGCGCGCCATCATGATCGTGTTGATGTTCATGACGATGCTCGTGAACTGCGGGAGAAGCGGCACCGTGAGTGTGATTGGGATCAAAACATTCGATGGCGTTGAGCTCGACAATCAGAAAGAAGCGGCTGATTTGAAAACAAATCAGAACCACCACACTCAGGGCAATGACCCTGCTTCCGGCGCGGTAGCCAGTTTTGGGTCCCAGCCGCATAAGCATCTCCATCTGCCTAGCTTACTACTATTAGACGCTGTTCCTGCTCTCAGGCTACATGCTTTCACGATGGAAAGTCAATCTCCAAAATATCCATCGCAATCTGCCGAACCAACAGCAAGTTAGAACCATCTATAACGGCCGCTGCTCGCGCCGTACCATTCCAGCGGCGAAGGCCCGGCATTCGCCACCCCAAAATTGCGCCAACTTATCAAGCCAGCTCGTTGAAACTGCATCTTTTTCACCACCAACTCCTTGCTGGAGGGTGACAGCACAGAAATTATTTATGCTAAAATGCCAGAGCGAGTGGCGGCGGAAGAGAGACCCTCAATCCTCCCCGTTGGGCGGGGGTGGTTTCCGGCGAAGGAGATATTCTTTTTCCGGAGCGAAGCATCTTTTTGCATGAATCGGGAATCGAAACAAGCATCACTCGCAACTGGAGATCGTTAGTAGCTGTTAATTGAAAATCGTTGGAGGAAGCTTCCATGAGTATTACACCATCACCCGTACCCCGGCCCGGAGGGGAATCGAGCGCAGCAAGCATCCCCCCCCCGGCGGCCCCAGCCGGAGGCGGCGGTTCCCGGTCCTGGGTTCCAGTGCTTCTGCTGACCATATTAATTTTGCTGACTTCCGGAGGGCTGGGTTACTATTCCTACCAGTCGAACCTTCGGATTGAAGAGCGGATGGAAGAGATGAAAACCGGTTTCGAGGGAACGTTTGCCTCGCAGAACGAAATCCTTCAGGGAATCGGCCAGCGCCTAGACCAGGGCGATGAGCGCTACGCCAGCTTGCAGGGCGAATTCGCCGTGACCAGGGAGCGGCTGGGTCTGACCCGGAACGAACTGCAGCGTGCCAGGCAAATCTCCGCCGAGCTGGCTGATCAGCAAAAGTCATCCGCCGAGCTGCTGACCAACCAACTGGACCAGCTCCAGGAGGAACAGGTTTCCACCAAGGGATCGGTGGGGACCTTGACCGTCGACGTGGACGAAGTGAAGGAAGATGTGAAGTCCACTCAGGACCTGCTGGCCTCTACCCAAACCGAGTTGCAGCGGGTGAAGGGCGACCTGGGCGTGCAGAGCGACCTGATTGCGCACAACGCCCAAGAGCTGGATTCATTGCGGGAACTCGGAGAACGAGCGTACTTCGAGTTTGACCTGCGCAAAACCCGGCGGCCCCAGCGCGTCGGGCAGATTGCGCTCCAGCTTCGGAAAACGGATGTAAAGCGGCAAAAGTACACCATCCACCTGGTTGCCGACGACAGAACCATCGAAAAGAAAGACAAGACCGTTCATGAGCCGGTGCAGTTTTATCGTCCCGGCGACGGGCTTCCGACCGAGATCGTCGTCAACCAAATCTTCAAGGACCGCATTGTGGGTTACATTTCGACTCCAAAAGTAGCGGGACCGAGCCGGACCCCGATGGAAACGACTTCTTAAGAGCCTTTGCGGGAACAGCCGGCGGAAATCCGGGCAACAAAAGCCAGCAACTCTGACGATCCATTGGGTGCGAAAGGGCGCCCGGATCGTCAGGAAATTGGCTTTTCAGCCACCGGTTTTTCAGGCAGAGGAATTTAACCAGCCGAGTTGCTTGCAGAGGTAGTCCTAGATGGAATTTCCGCAACATACCTCGTAATTATGGCGGTCCGTGTACTCCACGAAGCGGAAATCTTTCGGATGGAGTTGCGGAACCCGGCCCCTCAAACATTTTCAACTTCTCTGCGCTTGGACGGCGACGGCGGCATGCTGAGCCTGCATCTCGCCGACTAGAGCATTTCACCTAGTGATGTAGTCTGGCTAATCTTTGGCAGCGGCAGTGCTGTACAACCCTGTGCATTGTACTGGTGAGGCCCGGCGTGCCCCTGAAAGGGATCACAAGGGTTCTGAAAGGGTTCACTGCCCGGCAAGCTGATAAAATCCTGGAATGGCAAACAACCAGAAAGGCTGCCATGCTGGGCAAAGCGAAGCAGGAGCACAGGCCGAGAGGCCTGGGCATGTAGCAACAGACTTCCAGGGCTGTCCCCTGGCGTGCAGGCCTTTCGGCCTACACTCTACAAGGCAGGCAGGAATGCCTGCCCCACTTAGTTCGGTTCCTTCGGTAGGTTCGGTTTCCTCGGCAGATTCGGAATTCTCGGAATAATTTTGTTGCTCCTGGAATTTGCGCGAGGGAAAATCCGGGCCGGAGGGCGTTTGGGAAGCTTAGGAGGGAAAGGAGAGCGGGAGAAAAAAGTTTTTTTGCAAAACGAACCCATTTCAAAACTTCAGATATCCAGCTATCAAATTGCAGGGTAAGGAGTTATGAAATATACAGAAAATCGGGCATTGGCTTCGTTATTGGCTTTGTTTTGCAAAGAAGGCCGCCCGAAAGCCAAGCGAAGCCATTGGCTTGGACGGGCCGGGAGGGTTGTGCATCAGCAAGGCGGCTACCTCCATTCCGCTTCAGCCTCATCGGGCGGCGCCAAAAGGCGGGAGAAAAAATGACCTGCGGCGGGAAATTTGGGTAAACTGTCGGGAAGTTACCAGGGGCGGTTTCCATGCGTTGCGTTCATCTAAACCGGCTTGGCCGTCAATGTTCCGCCGAGGCGTTTCCGGAAGACGTCTTTTGCATGCGCCACTTACCGGGCCAAAAGACCGGCTCGCTGGAACCCACCAATCGCCTCCGGGCCCTGTATCGCCTGGCGGCGCTCCTCTTGCTGTTCATCTTTCTTTTCAATGCCTATCAGACTGTTCTCGGATGGCTATGACGGTAGGGATTGCACTACAGCACCCTAGCCGACTACATCCTCGCCGCCATCCACCCCGATGACGTTTCCCGTGATCCAATACGCATTGGGCTGAGCCAGCACGCCGATGGCGGAAGCAACGTCTTCGGGCGTAGTGAGCCGCCCGTACGGATTGCGAAGCCGCGCGCTCTCGATCAACATTTCGTGGCCTGGAATTTTTCGCAGCGCGGGCGTGTCGGTCACACCGGCCCGGATTGCATTGGCAGTGATCCCACGGGGGGCAAGCTCCATCGCCAACTGGCGGACGTGCGATTCCAGAATGGCCTTGGCAGCGGAAACCGGCCCGTAGCTGGGCATCACGCGAGTCCCGCCGGAGCTGGTCATGGCGTAGATTCTTCCTCCCTGCTCCATCAGCCCGGCGGCCACCACATCCTGCGCCCAGTAGGCCAGGCTGTGGCCCATTACGTTGGAGGTCATCTCCATCTGCGGTTGCGTTACGGCGTCCTTTCCCGACAAAGGCTGCAAGGTGCCGAAGGCCAGCGAATGAAGCAATACGCGGACCGTCCCCGGTTGCTTCTGAAACGATTCCTGGATTCGCCCAATCACCTCTTTTCTTCTTTTGGGGTCGGCGGCATTGGTGTTCATAAACACCGCTTCCCGGCCCGCTTCTCTGATCTTCCCGGCTATCTCCTCCACATGAGGCAAAGTGGCGCGGCGGTCCAGATGAACGCCGAAGACGTTGTAGCCCAGCCTCGCCAGCTCCAGCGCGGTGGCTTCCCCGAATCCGCTGGAGCATCCCAGAATCAAAGCCCACAAGGTTTTATCCGCCATTTCGCGTTGCAATCCTCCTTTGTTTCATTCAGCCTGCCGATCGCTGCTTTGCGGCTGCCTGGGAACCCGGCTGCGAGGCTCCTGAACCCTTCCCGGATGGATTTCGATTCGCCGCTCCGTGTCATTCATCGTCTCCATCGGCGCCTCCATGCGGACCTCGATCACAGGGCTCCCCGGCCAGGGAGTCTCGAACGACACGCCCAGTTTCTGCCCCCACTCGACGATTACAACGGACTGCTCCGCCGTCAGGTCCTCCAGGCCAAGCGTTTCCAAGTCTCGCTGGTTCTCAATGCGATAGAGGTCCACGTGATAGACCCGCAGAGCGTTTTCCTGCTGCGGTCCGTACTCCTGCACCAGTGTGAAGGTGGGGCTGGTCACCTCCTTTTCGGCAGCAGCCCCCAGGCCTGCCACCAAGCCTTTGGCGAAAGTCGTTTTTCCCGCGCCCAGGTCTCCGACCAGGAGAACCACCACGGGAGGCGCAAGCTGCCGGGCCACTTGGCGGCCCAATTCCATGGTCTCCTCGGCGGAGCGCGTCAGGAAGCTACGGCCAGCCATCTGGCTACTCATCTGACCATCCATGCTGTTATTCATCTCATAGCCACCCGTCTCATGGATGTCGGGCTGGGGTTCCCAGAGCTTTAGGCAGAGCTTGGGGCAGTGCTTCTATAACATCGGTGGCTAGCAGCGACACCTCTCCCTTCCTGGCCGCCGCCAGGTCGCCCGCTGCCCCGTGCCAGTAGACGGCAGCCGACAACACCTTCTCCACAGACTGTTTGGGGTGTTGCGCCATCAGGCCTGCAATCAGCCCAGTCAGGATGTCGCCCGTGCCTGCGGTGGCCATGCCCGGATTCCCCGTGGGGTTCACGTAGACTTGGCCTCCGGGTTCGGCAATGAGCGTGCGATATCCCTTCAAGACGACATAGACCTTTTGCCGCATGGCCAGCTCCCGGACAACCTCCACCCGCCTAGCCTGCACCTGGGCCGTGCTGAGGCCCGTCAGGCAGGCCATCTCCCCCGGATGCGGCGTCAGGATCAGCTTGCGCCCTTCGCCCTGCAACAGATCAGTGGCGTCCCCGAAAGCATTCAATCCGTCGGCATCGATTACCAGCGGCAGCGCAGCGAACTCTCGCACCACGCGGCGGGCAAACTCCACCGTATCCGGATGAGTGGAGAGTCCCGGCCCGATGGCCAGAACCGATTTCCCGGCTGCAATGCTTGCGAACCGCCCGTAATCAAACGCGCGGGCCGAGATTGTCCCGTTGTCGCTCTCCGCCAGCGGCTCGGTCATGAGCGTTGGCGAGGCGCTCGCGACACTCGGCAAGACACTCGCTGGAGTGGCAGCCGTCACCAAACCCGCCCCCGCGGCGAGCGCCGCCAGAGACGCCAGGGCCGCGGCACCGCTTTTGCCCCGTGAGCCGCCCACCACCAGAACGTGCCCAAAGTCACCCTTATGCGAGTCCCCTGCACGCTTCTCCGTGATGAGTCTCAGGTCATCGGAATCCAGAAGGTTCAAAAAGATGGAAGAATCTTCTTCATAGAGCGAAGGTGGAGTTCCGATGGGCGTCACCACCAGCTCGCCAATGCGCTCGCAGTTGGGCGGAAAGATGTGGCCCCACTTCGGCGCTGTGAATGTGACCGTGTAACTGGCCCGGAGCGACTCGCCCAACGGCTCGCCCGTGTCGCTCGGCATTCCCGAAGGGATATCCACGGAAACAATAGGGACTGCGGCGAAGCCGCTGTTGAGGTCCCGGATGACCTCCCGGTAGAGGCCTTCCACGGGACCTCCCAGGCCGGTGCCCAAAATGGCGTCGATCAGGAGCGTGCAGCGCAGCAGGTCCGACTTCACTCCCAGCCATCCGTTCAGGTCCCGGACGGCGGTGGGCCGCAAGCCGCTCTGCAGCAGGATTTGGTAGTTGGCTCGGGCGTCGCCTTTCAGACTTTGCGGATCGGCCAGCAGGAAGACGCGCGGATGATGGCCTCGCATCTTCAGGTGCCGGGCAATGACGAATCCGTCTCCGCCGTTGTTGCCTTTCCCGCAGAGAACGGCCACCCGTTCCCGTTTGAGGTTCGGAAACTTCTCCTCCAGCAGCCGGAGCAGATTCCGCCCGGCGTTTTCCATCAGTACCATGCCGGGGATGCCCAGCTTCTCGATGGAAATGCGGTCGATCTCCCGCATTTGTGCTGCCGTGAGAATCTTCATGGAAGCGGCTCGCTAGTTAGCTGGTCAGCCGGTTGAAAATACGTGTAAACGATCAAAAAGTATACCGAACCTCCGGGGAAAAGGACAGCCGGGCAGGCTAGGGCCGGGCGGCAGTGGGTCGGTTTGAAATCTATGCTGCAAAAGCGGGTGATGAGGCAGTTTCCGGTAGGGCTTTAGGCGGTCACTGAGGGGTTCTCGTTCCGGAGAACGGTCTCCAAAGCGTTGGCTTATCTGGAATATCACATCGCGAAGCTGTCGCCTGAGCTAATTCCCGGGGCTGCGGCTCAGATTATTTCACTGCTGCTCGCTACTTCAGCTCTTCATAGCACTTTTTTCAGTCCCCACACAATGAAGCCAGACTATACTTGCTTGACACGGGAAAGATGGTTGTAATGGCTTTAGACTAACAAGAGGCTCCATATCGGAAGTTCCCGTTCCAATTCATCGAAACGCTTTTGAGGAGGTCACCATGCGACCAAACTCGACTCAATGCAAGCTCTTGCTTTGCGTTCTGCCGATTCTCGGGTTGTTAGGCGGAGAACCGCAAAGTCTGCTGGCCGATAATCCGGACGATCCACTCCCGGCGGTAAGTTGTTCGCAGTTCATCGCGCCCAAGAGAAATGTGAACGGGAAGATGGTGGGCCAGGAAGAGTGCCTGATGCAGGATCACGGCATCGTGGAACACAACCGGAAATACCACCGAGTCGACATGGGCATTTCGGGAACCCTGTCGGGCTATATAGTCAAGCAAGGGGCGCGGCAGAATTACTTCACGTCGGGGCCGGATTTCACATTTACGCAGTACGGAAATCCTCACAGCCCACGTTTCCACGGAATCTTGAGGTATGAAGCCGCGAAAGGGACTTCTCTAACCCTCACCTATCCGGAGACTGGATGGAATGGAAAATTATTCGTCCTTGTGCATGGACGCTCGGGGTCGTTCCGAATAAAGACCCTGAGGCCTTGGGATAAGTACTTCGATCCCGACAAGCCCTTTGATTCCAATAAATATGAGAAAGCAATGCTGGCCAAAGGCTATGCGATAGCGAGAACCCGGCGAAATGCCGACGGCTTTGCGGGAGGAGACTATTCCGCAATTTTGGATGACGGCACGGTCTGGCCGGACCTGAACATCAACATGGTCCCCGAGCTGCTTTTGGACGAAGTGAGACTGGTGAACAACTTTCTGAAAGACCGCTTAGGCCGCAAACCGACCCGAATTTTCTGGTACGGTCATTCGGCAGGGGCATACACGGGGTTGGCGCTGAATTACATGATCCAGTCCAACCCGGACATCAATAAGGATGCGGATGGAAAGGAAACGATTAGCGGGTTCATCTACGACGATCCGGGCGGAGGGCTGTTCCTTCCCGTTCTAGTGAAGAACGGCCAAGATATCCTGTACCGCACGCCGGAGTCAAAAGCTAAATTCATCAAAGCGTTTTCGATCGTTCATCAGGCGTACCCGCTCATCTACTCAAACATCGTTCCCGGTGAAATGGACCTGAACAATATACCCGAAGGGGTAACCCCGGTTGCTTTGACGAACAAGAGAACCATGGCGAGAATCTTCAAAGATAAACGTATCGCCAATTTCCGAATGTACGAAATACGGGGTGTCAGCCACATGGGTGGGGAGAATTTGGTGGACGGCAAGGATGGCGACATCCAAATTCTGAACCTATCTCGACTGATGGATGGGGTGATTGACCTTCTAGATAATTGGGTAGAAAAGGGGATCGAGCCGCCTCCAACGAAATCGGACGAGCCGGACCTGAGCGCCAACAATGAAGCCATTGACCTGCCGGAGACAGCCTGTCCGCTGGGCAGGTATTTTCCCTTTCCTTCGCTGCGCGGTTTGGGGGGCGCGGGCCGCACCGGTTTTGCAGAGTATGATGGGACAAACATGGAACCGTTAGATGGGCAGTTGCAGTTTGTGGACATGAACGAGAACAGTCGCCGGGACAAGCGAGAGACGGTGACGGAGGCGTGGCGACGGCTGGGGCTGCTGAAACCGGGGGAGACATTCAATCGGGCCAAGTATGTCGCTTGCGTTCAAAGCACCTCCGCGAAGCTGCGGAAAGAAAACTTCATCACCGAGAAAGTCGCCAACCTGTATATCGAGGAAGCGGGAAAGATTAAATTGCCGGCCCAATAAGAAGGTGCGGAGAGCTGCCGCTGATCTGACCGGCTCCCTTCGTACCAGCGGAAGTGAGAGAAAATCTCACGAAGGAGGAAAACTGGCATGTCCATCCAGAAGTACAAGCCGGAACAGATCGTGAGGCTACTGCAGCAGATCGAAGTGCAACAAACTTGTTGACGATTACCGGCGAGTAACGCCGATGTGTTTAGCGATCTTGCCCTGCAGGACATAAAGTCGCCCAACCGGAAACTAACTCACTACAGAACCGTGCAACCGTATTCCGTTTCGCCCTGCCGTGCTTTAGAATAGAGGTATTGGGTAAAAAGGAACTCTGATTCAGAGGAGGATTTGGCGGCTATGATTTTTGACCCGATGTATTTTCTGTTTCTGGCGCCCGGCTTTGCGTTGTCCCTGTGGGCCAGTTTCCGGGTGAAAAGAGCCTTCAAGAAGTATTCCAAGGTCCCTTCTGCGCGAGGGATGACCGGGGCCGAGGCGGCTGCGGAACTGCTGCGGGGAGCCGGCATCACCGGCGTGCGGATCGTGCCCACGCACGGGATGCTCTCGGACCACTACAATCCCATCAACAAGACCCTGGCGCTTTCCGAAAGCGTCTATCGCATGAAATCGATCGCCGCCATCGGCGTGGCCACCCACGAAGCGGGGCACGCCATCCAGCACGCGCGCAACTACGCTCCACTCTGGTTGCGCTCCCTGCTGGTGCCGACGGCCAACATCGGATCGGGCCTGGGGTACATCGTGATGGTGCTGGGACTGCTGTTCTCCTCCACAAACATGATACTGGTGGGAGCGGTTCTGTTCTCCGCCGTTCTGCTGTTTCAGATTGTGACGCTGCCGGTGGAGTTCAACGCCTCCAGCCGCGCCAAAGTTCTGGTTGTGGAGCAAGGAATCATCACCAGGCAGGAGCGGGAAGGCGTCGACAAGGTCTTAAATGCGGCGGCCATGACCTATGTGGCCGCAGCCGTCAGCACGCTGCTGACGTTGCTCTATTTCCTGATGCGTGCCGGTTTCCTGGGCGGGAGCGACGACTAGACATTTTCACAGTTCGTATCTCGTCAGAGCCGCGCGCCTGGATCGCCTATTGCTTGACGATCGCCTATTGCTTGACGACCGCCTATCGCTTGACGGATTGCGTGCCCGGCAAGCGCCTCCAGAGGTAGTAAACCGGCAACCCCAGCAGCACGATGATCAGTCCGGGCCAAGTATATTCCGGCTTGTAGATCAGAAGATTCACCTCAATGAAGCCTGCTAAAACCAAATACAGTGCGGGCAGGACCGGATAGCCCCAGGCGCGATAGGGGCGCTCCATCTCGGGGCGTTTGCGGCGCAGCACGAACAATCCGGCTACCACCAGCATTAAAAACAGCAGGACGGCAAAGATGATGTAGTCCAGCAACTGCGAATAGGTCCCGCTCAGCGTCAGTATGCTGGCCCAAACGCCTTGCACGAGGAGCGAAATGACCGGGGTGCGGTACCGGGGATGAACCCTTCCCACCGCCGAAAAAAACAGGTTGTCCCGGGCCATGGCGTAATACACACGGGCTCCGCTCAGGATCAACCCGTTGTTACAGCCGAAAACCGAGATCATGATCGCCAGGGCCATCAGGCCGACTCCTTCCGGACCGAAGATCACTTGAGCGGCGGCGGTACCCACGCGGTCTTCGGAAGCATACTGAATCCCTCGCGCGATGGGGTCAGCTCCTTCGGGTGAGCCTTCCAGCGGCAGCAATCCCAGATACACGAAGTTGATCAGGAGGTAGAGAACCGAGACGGTTCCCACGCCCAATATCATCGACAAAGGCAAGTTGCGGCGAGGATTTTTTATCTCCGCACCGGTGAAGGTGACGCCGTACCAGGCATCGTAGGCAAACAGCGGCCCCACCATTGCCACGCCCAGCAGCGTCATCGTGTCCAGGCTCCAGCCGGCATTCCTCCAGAAATCGCCGAAGTTGACCGCGAACCCCTGGTAGTTGCTTCCAAGAAAAAAGACGAGCAGCACCAAGGCCAGCAAAGCGGCGGTTTTGGTGAAAGTGAAAATGTTTTGCACCCAGGCGCCCAGGCGGATTCCGAAGCAGTTGAGCAGCGTCAACAGGGCGATGGAGAGGATCGCCGTCAGTTGCTCGCTGGAAACCCCGGGGAAGACGGCGCGGCTGGAAGAGATGGAGGGAACCAGGATGCCCAAAAACTTCGCGAAGGCCACGGCCACGGCCGCGATGGATCCCGTTTGGATGACCAGGAACGTCGTCCAGCCGTAGAGGAACCCGAGGACGGGCCCGAAGGCCTCCCGCAGGTAAACGTACGGTCCTCCGGCCTGAGGCATAGCGGCCGCCAGTTCGCCGTAGCAGAGAGCGCCAATGACAGTCAGCGCGGCAGTCAAAACCCAGACGACAATCAGCAGGCCCGGCGAGGAAAGCAGGCGGGCGGCGTCGGCGGAAACAATGAAGATTCCGGAGCCGATCATGGACCCGATGACAAGGGTCGTCGAGTCCACCAGCCGAAGCTCCCGGAGCAGCCCCGGAGAACCGGTGGAAGGCGCAGCGGAGTGAGATGCTGCGGCTGGTTCAGACATGCAAGCGGAATCTCCCCTCTGTTTGCTGATGCGGGCCGGCTTGCCGGGCGGGAGCGAAGCCGCTTCTTCACCCCCTGCTTCAGAAGGCGTCCCATCTGTAGGCACTGCCCTGGCGGAAACCAGCCGGCGCGTTTATCCTTCTGCTTTTCCTGCTTTCCGCAGGCCGGAGAAGCGCCTCCACAGATAGTAAACCGGAAGCCCCAGCAGCACGATGATCAGTCCGGGCCAGGTATATTCCGGCTTGTAGATCAGCAGGTTGGCCTCAATAAAACCAGCCAGGACCAGATACAGGATGGGCAGAACCGGATAGCCCCAGGCGCGATAGGGGCGCTCCATCTCCGGGCGGGTGCGGCGCAGAACGAACAGCCCGGCAATAGTCAGCATGTAAAACAGCAGCACGGCGAAGATGATGTAGTCCAGCAACTGCGAATAGGTCCCGCTCAGCGTCAGCACGCTGGCCCACACGCACTGCACGAAGAGCGAAACGACCGGGGTGCGGTACCGGGGATGCACCCGGCCCACCGGCGAAAAAAACAGATTGTCCCTGGCCATGGCGTAATACACCCGGGCCCCGCTTAGGATCAAACCGTTGTTGCATCCGAAAACCGAGATCATGATGAAAAGCGCCATCAATCCGACGCCCTGCGGGCCGAAGATCACTTGCGCGGCGGCGGTGCCCACACGGTCCTCGGCGGCATACTGAATTCCGCGCGCGACGGAGCCGACACCTTCGGGCGAGCCTTCCAGCGGCAGCAAGCCCAGATACACGAAGTTAGTCAGAATATAGAGTATCGAAACGGCTCCCACGCCCAACAGCATCGACCAGGGCAAATTTCGTCGGGGATTTTTCACCTCCGCCCCGGCGAAGGCAACATTGTGCCAGGCATCGGAGGCAAACAGCGGGCCGACCATAGCCACGGCCAGCAACGTCAGCGTGTTCACGCTCCAGTCCGCATTCCTCCAGAAATCGCCGAAGTTGGCTTCGATGGCCAGAGGACTGGTTCCCAGAAATACGGCGAGCAGAATCAATCCCACCACAGCGGCAGTCTTGGTAACGGTAAAGATGTTCTGGACCAACGCTCCCAGGCGAATCCCGAAGCAGTTGAGCAGCGTCAACACGGCGATGGAGAAGATCGCCGTCAGTTGCTCGGTGGACACCCAGGCAATGACGGTGTTGCTGGAAGAGACGGCAGGAACCAGGATGCCCAGAAATTTCGCAAAGGCCACTGCGACGGCCGCGATGGTTCCCGTCTGGATAACCAGAAATGAGGTCCAGCCGTAGAGGAACCCGAAAACAGGCCCGAAGGCCTCCCGCAAGTAAACGTACTGGCCTCCGGCCCGAGGCATGGCGGCAGCCAGCTCACCGTAGGTCAGGGCGCCGATGATAGTCAGCACGGCGGTCAAAATCCAGGCGAGAATCAGCAGGCCGGGAGAGAAAAGCTGGCGGGCCATGTCGGCGGAGACGATGAAGATCCCCGAGCCGATCATGGACCCCATGACGATGGTTGTGGCGTCCACCAGCCGGAGCCCCCGGACCAGTTCCGGGGAACCGGCGGAAGGGTTGGAAGGAACGGATGCAGTATTTTCAGACATGAATGCGGAACCCCCTCTTCATCGTCTGACTGCGCGTCTGACCAGACGCTTGAACGAAAAGGCAATCCGCTGCCTGCTAGGAGCGGCAGGGCTTCAGCACTACCAGGAACTGCCTGGCTCGGGCCTCAATGTCGCTGGCCTTCAGCAGGTCTCCGATGACTGCCACTGCATCGGCGCCTGCCTGCAAAACAGCGGGTGCATTTTCGAGCGTAATACCGCCGATCGCCACCAGCGGCATGGCGGTCAGGGATCGCACCTGCGCGACCACTTCCAGGCCCACTACCGCGTCCGCTTCCTTCTTGCTCTCTGTAGGGAAAACCGGGCCGATGGCGATGTAATCGACCGGCAGGGAGATGGCCTCGCGCGCCTGTTCCAGGTTGTGCGTGGAATACCCGATCACCGAATCTTGCCCTAGAAACAGCCTTGCCTTGTCCGGCGGCAGGTCGTCCTGTCCCAGGTGCACTCCCGCGGCGCCGCACAATTTTGCCGCATCCGCCCGGTCGTTCACGATGAACTCCCCCCCGGACGCCTGAACCCGACGGGCAAACGCCGTGCACTGCTCCAGGTGTGCATTACGGAATCTTTCTTTGTGGCGATATTGAATGACCTTGACCCCGGCCCGCAAAAGCGGCTCCAGAATCACAGCAAAAGAGCTTTCGGGACGAATGGCGGTGTCCAGGATGGCGTAGAGCGGGGCGCGAGCCAGCAACTCTCCAATCGAAACGCTCATCCTCTGGTCAATCCTTGCCTCATCCCTCGCGCCACCGCTTAAAACAACACCTCTGTCAGGCCCGGTTCGGAGATGCGGTATCGGTTCGGGCCGGCCCAGCGCCTTTACTTTGCCGCCAGCGCAGGGCTGGACTGGCAATTTGACAGGAAGCTGACGTCATAGTTCCCCTGAAGGAACCTGGAATCTGCCAGAATCTTCCGATGCCTCGGGATGGAGGTTTGGATGCCCTCCACGATAAACATTTCCAGGGCGCAGCTCATGCGGCTGATGGCCTCTTGCCGGTCCCGCCCGCGCACGATGAGTTTGGCGATCAGAGAGTCGTAATAAGGGTGGATGACGCACTCGGGATACGAGGCGGAATCGACGCGAACGCCCGTTCCCCCAGGCACGTGAAACGAGGTGATCTGACCGGCAGAGGGGGTAAACGTCTGCGGGTCCTCGGCGTTGATGCGGCACTCGATGCTGTGGCCCCGGTGCACAACCGGATTTTCGGTGATAATTTCGCGGAGAGAAGCCCCGGCCGCCAGCAGGATTTGGCTCTTAACCAGGTCGATGCCCGTCACCATCTCCGTTACCGGATGCTCCACCTGAATCCGGGTATTCATCTCTATAAAAGAAAGGTCGCCCTTCTCATCCATCAGGAACTCCACCGTGCCGGCGTTTGTGTAACCGATCTGGCTGATGACCTTTTCCACAAGCGCCCCTGTTTCCTGGCGCTTCTGAGACGAAACCGTCGGAGCCGGAGATTCTTCCAGGATTTTCTGGTAGCGGCGCTGGATGCTGCACTCGCGCTCTCCGAGTTGAATGGCCTGCCCGCTTGCATCCGCCAGGACCTGAAACTCGATGTGCCGGGCCCCGGGGATCAATTTCTCCAGATACATCCAGCCCGAGCCAAATACCTGGAGCGCCTCGCTCCGGGCTGCCTGGAAGGCCGTAGCCATCTCTTCCGGGGCACGCACCACGCGCATCCCGCGGCCTCCGCCCCCAGCAGCCGCCTTGACCAAAACCGGGTAGCCGGTTACGGAACCCCACTCGGCAGCCTCCTCCGCGCTTGCCACCAGCTCATCGGAGCCGGCCAGCACCGGCAGGCCCGCCTCTTTCATCCTTTGCCGGGCTTTATTCTTATCTCCCATCAGCCGAATTAGTTCCGGCCGGGGACCGATAAAGGTAATGTCGGAAGCCTCGCAGACGTCGGCGAAGTTGGCGTCCTCAGCAAGAAACCCATAGCCCGGATGGATGGCGTCCGCGTCGGTGATCGCCGCGGCGCTGATCACGGCGGGAATATTCATATAACTGGCTCCCGACCGCGCCGGCCCAATGCAGATGGCCTCGTCGGCAAAGCGGACATGCAGCGATTGCAGATCCACTTCCGAATAAACGGCCACAGTCCGGATTCCCAGCTCCTTGCAGGCGCGGATCACCCGGAGGGCGATTTCTCCTCGATTGGCAACCAGAATCTTCCTAAACATCAGGACAGAAAGGACTTCCGCCGCTGGAGATTCTCACGGCGTCAGTCTCCTCCTTTTGAGGAAACCTTAGGGCGTAAATCGAAAAGCGGCTCACCATACTCTACCGGCTGCCCGTTTTCGACATAGCATTTCACGACGGTGCCTGTAATTTCCGCCTCGATTTCATTCATTAATTTCATAGCCTCTATGATGCAGAGCACTTGTCCGGTTTGTACATCGTCTCCCACGGCAACGAATGGGGAGGCATCCTGGCCCGGCGCAGAGTAAAACGTTCCGACCATCGGAGACCGCACGACATGCAGTACTTCCGGGCGCTGCGGGACATCTGCTTCGGTCTTGGCGGAAGAGACTCCGGCTTGCTCGGACCCGGACGGCTGAAGAACCGGACTTTGCGCTGCGGCAGGCCGTGCGACAGACGTTTGCTCGAGCAGTGCACGGGCAGAGCCGGTGTTTCTACTGATCTTCAGCCGGACCCCGGAGCGTTCCAACTCGAACTCGGAAATCCCCTTTTCCGTTATCAAGTCAACGATTTCTTTGATCTCTTTTAGATTCATCTACAAAGGAAGGTTCGGATCCTTTCCAGTGGTAAGCTCGCCCCAACCCTGCGGCCATTAAAGCACCGTCAGTTCCCTGGGTGTCGTCGTCAGTATTTCGGGACCTTGTTTCCTAACCACCACCACGTTTTCGATGCGAACACCGCCGTAGCCGGGAATATAAACGCCCGGCTCGACCGTCACCACGGCGCTCTCGGGCAGCAGGGTTTCCTGGTTGCGGGCCAAGCTAGGCATCTCGTGAATTTCCCTGCCTACCCCGTGGCCGGTGCTGTGAGTGAAATAGGAGCTATACCCATAACGTTCCAGCACCTTGCGGGCAGCTTTGTCCACAGCAGAACACGGAACCCCAACCTGAACAGCTTGCTCAGCTTCTTTCTGGGCTTCGAGCACCGCCTTATAAATTCGGGAGGCCTTGGGAGGAGCCTGTCCCAGGAAAATGGTCCGCGTCATATCCCCAGCGTAGCCGCCAAGTATAGCACCCAAATCCAGCATAATACATTCATTTTTCTTAAGTTTACGGGTTCCGGGACGGGCATGAGGCAGGGCCGTGTTGGGGCCTGCGGCTACGATCGTCTCAAAGGCAAGCCGTTCTGCGCCAAGCCGCCGCATCCGGTACTCAATCTCCGCAGCCACATCGATCTCTGTTATGCCCGGACGCAGGTGGGCTATCGTGTCGGAAAATGCCTTGGAGCCCAGCTGGACGGCTTTTCGGATTTGCTCAATCTCGGCTTTATCTTTTTGCATGCGGAGCGATTCCACCAGCCGGACAGTAGGAACAAGCTTTTTGTTTACAATTAGTTCTCGGAGGTTTCGGTAGGAACCGAAAGAGATCGACTCGCTTTCAAAGCCCAATCGGCCAGGCTTGGTTCTGGCGGCCCATTTCACGGCAGCCGCGAGAGCCCCCCCCTTGGCAATCACGACTCGGGAGCCACAGACTTCCCTCTGAGCCTGCAAGTCGTACCGGGAATCCGTGAACAGGATGGAGTTGCGGAGCGTTACCAGAAGCACTCCCGCGCTTCCGGAAAAGCCGGTCAGATAGTGTACGTTCGGCAAAGAAACCACCAGTAGCGCATCGATTTTCTTCTGTGCCAGGCGCTCTCGGAGATTGCTCAAACGCCGGAGAGCAGATGCGAACGATTCGTTTTTCATATTTCCTGCCGGGGTCTTGGGGTTCTTTCGCCTTACAACGGTGAAAAACACGGACTCCCCCGGCTTGGGGAGTCTATGTAATGGGCTGACGGTGCAATTGCTTGTGACTACACGATTTCTGAAGTGATAAAGAGCAGGAACTCATTGCTGGTCGAGTCGGTTGCTCTCCGTTTAAACAGGTTCCCGACCAGAGGAATGCTGCCGAGCAGCGGCACCTGCACTTCCGTCAAGTTGTTTTAGGTAGTTCCTAGCCGCAACGCAGGCTTTTACCCGTGAGTTTTCTCCTTTTCCTATTTTGGAACACCAAATCTTGAGTAGTTTAGCGGATTAACCTTTACATATGTCATTTTTTTACAGGCACGAGAGTACAGAAAAAAGGCACCTCCTAATACCTTCTTTCCATTCCGGCAGACGAGCGGCGGCGGAACCCTCCTGCTCCGAAATTTCTTGAAGCGCTACCGGCTTTCTCTGCCTGAGTGCCGTATCGGTTATCTCGCCTCGCTTTGCCGCACTGCTTTCGCACGCCATACGGCGCATCGGCTTGACAGCAATGCAACGGTCTGTTTCAATAACATAGTCGATGCGTTCGAGCCACTCCTCAGTAGCTCAATGGTAGAGCATTCGGCTGTTAACCGAAGGGTTGCAGGTTCGAGTCCTGCCTGAGGAGCCAATTTATTGTCCAACCTCCCCTATCTTTCCCGGATGCGCTTTGAGGCGGTGCCGCACAAGGAAATGTTCCACTGCCCTTATTCTATTTGGAAAACTCCCAGCGACCCCTCTGCTTTAGATTTGTCTCCGAGTTGGTGTAAAGTGCGTTGTTGGTGAATCCATCCGAGCCGCGACCGCCCTGCGGCCCAGAGCCTGCGGGCGGCGGGCTGTGAAAGGCAGCCACGGTGAGCGCTTTTTCCCGCCGTGGGCTTTTCTTGAATTTACAAACCCACGGCAAATTGGAACTGTTAATTTGCCGTAGCTGCCCGGCGCGCGGCTCGGATTTTGCCGCACCGGACGGCAGCATACCGGCGCAAATCCAAGCCATCTCGCAAAAGGTAACCAAAACCCATGAGCAACTCAGGGCCTGCTGATCCCGGCCCCTTCCGGGCATTCGAACACACGGGCTGGCTGAAGGCCGCCGAGCGGTATCACGATTTTTTTGCCCCGCTCACAACTCAGAGCATCGAGCCGCTTCTGGATGCGGCGGGCGTGTCTAAGGGCACGCACTTGCTCGACGTGGCGTCCGGGCCAGGCTACGTAACCGGAGCCGCAGCTCAACGAGGCGCCGTTGCGGTTGGAGTCGATTTCTCAGCCTCCATGGTGGCGCTGGCGCGCCGGCAATACCCGGACGCGGAATTTCGGGAAGGAGACGCGGAACAGTTGCCTTCCCCCGGCGGCAGTTTCGACGCCGTGGTCACGAACTTCGGGTTGCTCCATCTGGGCAGGCCGGAAAAAGCATTGACGGAAGCGCACCGCGTGCTCAGGTCCGGTGGACGGGTTGGGTTCACTGTCTGGACCAAGCCGGATGTAGCCATTGGGTTCGGGATCATCCTGCATGCGATCGAACGGCACGGCGCTGAGGCAGCACCGCTGCCGGAGGGTCCTCCTTTCTTCCGTTTCAGTGATCCGGCAGAGTGTCATCGAGTTTTGCAAGAGGCGGGCTTCGTGGCCCCCACTACGGTGCAGGTTCCCCAAGTGTGGCGGCTTGCCTCACCAGACGACCTTTTCAACGCTATGCAAGAGGGGACCGTTCGAACCGGCGGACTTCTGCTCGCCCAGCCGCGCGAGGCGCTGCATGCCATCCGCACGGCGATACGGGATGCGGTGAAAGCCTATGAAAAGGCAGGCTCGATTGAACTGCCCATGGACGCCATGCTGTCAACGGCTCGGAAACCCTAAAGCAGCATTCTGCGAACTCCGAAAACGAATCACCATTCCGGAGTCCGCCTTCCCGCCTTCAAAATGAAATCAAGTGGGTGTATTTGACGGTGAACGCCCGGTCGGTCCTGCCAGCCCCGCTGACGTCCCGGTCCTCATTGTAGACAACGAACAAATCGCTCAGCGGGCGGTGGATAAAATTGAAGCGGATGTTGGAGCTGATCAGGCTACGGTCGCTATTGTATTGCAGGAACGCGCTCAGAAACATGCGCGTGCTGAAATGATAATTGATGCGGGAACGGAACAGATGGGTCGTAAAGGAGCCTTCCTGCAGGTCTACGTCGTTCAGGCCGTATCTGTTTTCCACCGAAAAACGGTAATTGGGACGGAACGTTCCGGTAGCAGCCATGCTGGTTCGCTTCCCGGAATAAAAATCCCCCTTAGTGAAATTCATCGTACCAAAGAGCTTCTTGCTGGGATCGGACCCCAGTTCCAGAGTCCAAGGGCCAAATCGATAGTCGCCCGGGGGAACAAGGAGGGAAGCGTCGCGGCGAATGTCGAAAGGAAGATCCAACCGATCAAGGACCGGGTCGTAGTGGACCTCCAGACTGCTGCCGTTGTGGAAAATCATCTGGAAGGCGTAGTGAGCTTCTTTGGTGATGGTCCGATTGTTCTCATCCATATGATAGAGCAGGCCAAAATGAGGATAGAACTCTCGAATGATCGGATTCCGGGGGGGCGTGGACGCAGCTCGATCCGACTCCGAAAAGAGCGCGTTTCCGTACCCCGGCGGGGCGTGAAGCCAACCTCCGGATTGAAGTTTTCCTGCGTCTCGGCAAAGATTACTTGGACCCGGAACAGATTGTCGCGCCATTGCCCCGTGATTTTCCGGACGATGTCGCGGCCGGAAAGCCCGTCGGTTTGCGTCTTGGCCAAATAGCCGTTGATCGTCAGGTTTTCGAAAAAGCGGAAATTCGCATCCACCCCAAAAGTACGGTTCAAGTCGCCGTGCTGCGATCCCTGGCGGTTGATGACAATCGCCCCGATATCGGAGTTTGCCAGGATATCGCGCTTCACGCGAGTGACCGCGAAATTGCTCCCCGGCGTGCCATCATTCGCGTCCTGGGTCTGCATATTGAGAAGTCCCAGGCTGAATTTGCCAAGCTGACCGGAAAGGCGGGCTCCCCCCAGAATGGGTACTGGCGTACGCTCCTCGGAAAGACCGATGCGGCGGCTAAAAAAGAGTTGGGTCTCGTTGGACCGGCTCGGACCGCGCTCAAGCGGGATGTCCCCAAACTGAAAGACGCCGGTGTTTTCTAAAAAAAACTCCCGCTTCTCCGGAAAGAACAGCGGAAACCGCGTCAGGTTGATCTGTTGCTCGTCCACCTCCACCTGGGAGAAATCGGTATTCAAGGTCAGGTCCAAAGTCAGGCTCGGAGTGACGCTGTATTTGGCGTCGACTCCTCCATCGAGTTCCTTCCCGGCCGAATCCTGACTGGCCAGCTTGCTGACTCCAATAATCCCGAAGGGCTTCACCTTCCAACTGTGTCCCCGGCTGATTTCCTCCAATCCCGTCAATGTTCCTGCCAGCGAAACCCGCGCAATATTGAAGCGGCGCGGCACCGGAGCCCAGTAAGCAATCTCATTTTTGCGCCGAATCCGGCGGGAAAAGTTGATCCCCCAGGCCTGCTCCCCTTCGTTTTCATCAAAGCTCAGGCTCTTAAAAGGGATCACCATCTCCGCGCTCCAACCATCTCCATTTACCTGGGAGCGGACATCCCATACCGTGTCCCAATCCACGTTTTGCGTGCGCCCTTCATTGCTAACCTGAACATCTCTCTTTGCGCCTTGGGGGTTCGTTATAAACAAGAATCCGTTGCGGGCATCCTGGAAAGTATCCAAGATGACCTCAAAGGCATCGGCATCCACGGGAGCAAAATCTCTTCTTAAGGAATTGGTCATGATCCCGGCCGGATTCTCATCGTAGCAGTACACCCCGATGTAGAGGTTATCCTCGTCATAGAGAACCTTCACCTCCGTCCTCTCGGTCGCCGCCTCGCCTTCGTAGGGCTCCGCCTGAACGAAACCAGCGGCAGGGGCAAGCTCTTGCCAAGCGGCCTCAGCCAGATTGCCGTCGATTTGTATGGGAGAGGCTGTTCGGACAGCCACTACAGTTTTGATTCGGAGAGGGGATTCAGGGTCCACAACCGTTTGCCAGCCAAACAACCGCGACCCCGCAAGCGGAAAGGCCAGCACAATCAGACAAAACAGCCATCGCAGGCTTGCCCTCTTGCGCCCCATTCCCAACTGACTCTGCAACGGTTCTTCCCCCGTATCATTTTCTCCCGCCAGCCACACCGGTCAGGACTCGATTGTCAGGGCCGGATGAGCAGCCTGCCGATCACAAAATGCGCGGGATCAGAAAACACGCTCTCCCCCCTTGCCAGCGTTCCCTCATCATCTGGCATCTTAGTATCCAATAGAAGGTGCCAGCTCAACGGGTCGATGCAACACATGCATTGAATCGTTCGGCTGGAGTTTCAAACTCCAGCGTCTTGCGGGGCCGTTCGTTGAGCTGGCGCGCAATCTGATCCAGATACTCCTGGGAGTGTACCGACAAGTCCGTCCGTTTGGGGAAATAATATCGGAGCAGTCCATTGGTGTTCTCGTTCGATCCGCGCTGCCATGGACTTTTCGGATCGCAGAAGTAGACGTCAATGTCGGTCGCCAATGTGAACCGCTTGTGATCCGCCATTTCCAGACCCCGATCCCAGGTCAGCGATTTGTAAAGTTCCGTCGGTAGTTGCCTGGCCTGTTGGATCAGCGTGGACACAACGGTTTCTGTTTCCTTGCTGGCCACTTTCGCCAACATCACGTAACGCGAATGACGTTCCACCAGAGTCGCAATGTAGCTGTTTGTCGATCCGGCGATTAGATCGCCTTCCCAGTGACCCGGCACCGCACGATCTTCCACTGCAACCGGGCGCTCCCGGATCGATACGATGTCGGCGATCTGTCCCTTCCCATGGCCTTTCCGGCTGGCATGCCGGGACCGGCGAATCGTTCGCCTGGACCGCAGATACTGAGCCAGCTCTTTCTTCAGAGCCCCGCGGGCCTGAATAAAAAGGCTACGATAGATCGTTTCGTGAGATACCTGAACCGACTTATCCTCTGGATACGTGCGCTTCATCCAGCCGGCGATCTGCTCGGGCGACCAGACCTCTCGCAGCTTCTCTTCCACAAGCTGACGCAACCGCGGACAACGGACCAGTCGACATGATTTCGGGCGGCGAGCCCGATCCCAGGCCCGCTGATCGGCCTCCGACGCCCGATAGCTGGCATAGCCTCCATTGCGACCCACCTCCCGGCTGAGGGTCGACGGGGAACGACCCAACAACACGGCAATCGATCGGATCGATCACTTCGCCGCAATGCCTCTGGAAATCTCCTCCCGCTCGGCCAAAGTCAGCACCCGGCGTGAGCGGCATCGGGAGCGGGGACGGATACCCCCGTGGCGCAAAAGCACGGCGTACACAGATGACGGTTCTCTCCCAAGCACACGTCCGATCGCTTTGGAAGACTCACCCTGCTGCCACCGATCCCAGACCTCCACCAGCTCCGTTACTGTCAAACTTCGCCGCTGCCTCTTTTGTTTCTTCCGCATACACTTCACCTTCTCCTTTAGGGTAAAGTGTTGCATCGACCCGTTGAGATCACCGGGGATATAGACCCATGCCGCAGCGGCACAAGAGAACTAGCTTACCTGCTTCTTTCTGGAAAGCATCATACGCCAGCCACCCCGCCGTTTCAAGCACGGGTCACACGGCGTTGCCCTGCAAAAATCAGGAGCGCTTCGATCCCCGGACCGTCAGTCAGGATGAAAACCGGCGCTAATATCCAGCGGCGTGGCCGTCCTTGCGCATCTCGCTGGCGGCAAAGTATACGCCCGTTTGCGGGTCTCGCCGGATGGCCTGATATCCACCATAGGAAATGCCCTTGTTCACGGCAACCGAATGCCCCCGCTTGGCCAGGTTTTCCATGACGTCCTGCGACACGCCGCTCTCCACAAACAGGCTGCCCCCGTCCACCCTTTTGACACCGTTGGGATCGCTGCTTCCCATGTGCTGGTAGCGCGCGGCGTCGCCAGCCGCCTGCACGTCCATGCCGAACTCAATCATGTTGAGCAAAACCTGAACGTGTCCCTGTGGCTGCATTGCGCCGCCCATTACGCCGAAGCTCAACAGAGGCGCGCCGTCCTTCATGACAAATCCGGGAATGATGGTATGGAACGGCCGCTTGCCGGGCTGATATTGATTGGGATGGCCAGGCTGGAGCGAAAACCCAGCCCCTCGGTTTTGAAAACCAAATCCCAAACCGTCCGGCACCTGGCCGCTCCCCAGTCCCTCATAATTGCTCTGGATGAGCGAAACCATACTGCCGTCCGAATCGGCCACGGTGAGGTAAACCGTGTCGCCGTTCTCCAGCGTTGGATCGCCGGGGTCGAAATCCGCCGAAGCCTTGTGCAGATCGATGAGAGCGCGCCGTTTGGCGGCATAGGCTTTGGAGAGAAGCCCTTCCAGCGGCACGCCGGCAAAAGCCGGGTCGGCATAAAACCGCGCACGGTCTTCAAAAACCAGTTTCTTGGCTTCGACAAGAACGTGAAGGTAGTCGGCGGAGTTATGGCCCATTGCAGCCAGATCAAAACCTTCGAGGATGTTCAACATCTGCAATACAGCTATGCCCTGGCCATTGGGCGGAAGCTCAAAAACATCATACCCCCGGCAGGAAACAGAGACAGGCTCGACCCACTCACTGCGATGCCTGCTCAAGTCCTCCCGCCGCAAGGGACCGCCGATCCTCCGCATGTAGGCGTCAATGACAGCGGCGGTCTCACCTCCGTAGAAACCCTCCCGGCCATTGCGTGCGATGCGCTCATAGGTCCCGGCGAGGTCGGGGTTCCTGAATATCTGACCTTCTACCGGCGTATTGCGCCAGGCATAAACAACGCTTTGAAATTCTCGATCTCACCAAAGCGGCCACCCTTTCTGACAACTGCCTCGACCGCACCACGCCAATCAAAAGCGATTACCTGGGGCACGGGCACTCCCTCGCGGGCATAGGCGATGCTGGGGGCCAAAAGGTCCGCCATCGGGAGCTTTCCGAATTTTTCATGTAAGGTGAACCAGCCGTCCACCGCACCCGGAACGGTGATAGTGTACATTCCCTTGTGCGGCATGGTATCGGCCTTGCCCAGCTTCTGCCGGAGCGTTGCCAAGGAAAGCCCTTGAGCCGCCCGCCCGCTTCCATTCAAACCGTGCAGCTTGGAGGTCTCAGGATCCCATACGATGGCAAACAGATCGCCACCGACGCCGCAACTGTTTGGCCGCATGAGACCTAGCGCGGCGTTGGCTGCAATGGCTGCATCCACGGCGCAGCCTCCCTTTTTCAGAATGTCGATAGCGATTTGGGTTGCCAGAGGGTGACTGGTGGCTGCGATGCCGTTGCGGGCGATGACCGGGCTGCGGCTCGCATGGCTTGCGCCGGCCGGGCGGTCTCCCCGGCCATGGCCCTGTCCCTGGCCGGCGTGGCTGCGATCCACTGCGACAGTCCTTTGTGGCATGGATAAACCTGTCCAAATGCGATGACGAATAGTGTCCTGCCGTTCGGAACAAGCATACCAATCTTTTCGTTCATGTCGAATTACGAATGGGGCCGCGCCGGTTTGCCGAAGATTACAGCCTCAGACAGGACAGCGCCGTGATTTCCACTTATGAGGACTTGATCGCCCGGCGGCCAAGCAGGACAGGCATTCCTGCCCGCATGTACAGGCCTGGAGGTTTGTAGCTACCTTCGGCAAGCTCCCTTGGCTTCGCTCGGGACGGGTCGCTCAGGGCTGGCGGGACAAGCCGCTCCGGGCGCGATCCGAGATTGATTTGACAGGACGGTTAACCATACAATCTCTAAGATAAGGAAATATTTGTATCAAAACTCCTCTTCAATAAGGAGGGCTGCTCATGGCTCCCAGCAAAGTCAGGTTTTCGAATTCTCCGCGCAAGGCAGGCCTGTTAGTGATTTTTGTTTTCCTCGCAATGATCACGGGCCTTGTTCTTTCCACCGGCAATCAGGAAGCAGCGGTGGGACCGCGAATCATTGGCTCCGAACGGCTGGTCTCCTGGGAACCACTGCCGGCGATGGACGGAGAGATGTGCCAATGGGTGCCGGCAAGCGCCACGGAGACCCTCCTGGCAGCGCTCCAGCAACAGCGGCCAGCAACGCCCGACGTGGCCAGCCAAGCGGAGGTGCAGAGCCGAGCGCCCGTGCGGATGATTCGGGATGACTATGCAGCCTACAGCTCGGTGGCCGTGGACCCGGTAAACGATGAGGTCGTGCTAACGGATGAGAATTTATTCCAGATTCTGGTGTACGACCGGCTGGACAACACTCCTCCGACAGCCCGGCTGACGGAACCGAAGCGGAGCATCGCAGGATTGAAGACGGAGATCGAGTTCCAATGCGGTCTGTATATCGACCCGATGTCGGGCGACATCTATGCGGTGAACAACGACACCGTGGACATGCTGGTGATCTTCTCCCGGGAGGCGAGAGGGAACGTTCCTCCGGACCGGGCGTTGCACACGCCGCATGGAACGTTTGGAATCGCCGTGGATGAAGAGGCGCAGGAAATGTTTTTGACGATCCAGCATGATAGCGCGGTGGTCGTCTATCCAAAGTTTGCAGAAGAGGAAGATTCGCCGATCCGGCTGCTGCAGGGCGACCGGACGATGCTCGCCGATCCTCACGGCATCGCCGTGGACACCAAAAACCAGTTGATGTTCGTGAGCAACTACGGCGCCGTCTCCCGGCGTGACCCGAATCAACAGAATCAGGAATTGGGAGGGAGAAACCGAGGGCGTCCGAACTGGCCGTTGGAACGCTCCAACGCAGTGCCCGGCTCCGGGCAGAATTTGCCTCCCTCGATCAGTGTTTATCCCTTGAAAGCGTCCGGCGACACACCTCCGTTGAGAGTCATTCAAGGCCCCAAGACGCAAATGAACTGGCCTGCTCACATCTATCTGGACCAGGAACGCGAGGAGTTGTACGTGGCCAACGACATGGAGAACTCCATCATCGTGTTCGATTCGATGGTCGGCGGCGACGTGGCTCCGAAGCGAGTGTTGCAAGGTCCCAATACCATGATCAAGAACCCGACCGGCGTCTTTGTGGACCTGAAGAACGATGAGTTGTGGGTGGCGAACTTCGGCAACCACGCGGCAACGGTCTACAAGCGGGACGCTTCCGGCGATACGGCTCCGCTGCGGGTGATCCGGAGCGGACCGCTGGGCGAGCAGGCGCTGGGGATCGGGAATCCGCATCCGGTGGCGTATGACACCAAGCGGGAAGAAATCCTGGTGCCAAACTGAGTGGCGCATCCGCAGATTGCGACATTCGCCAGGCTGGCGGATGGAAGCGCGCAGCCAATCAGGAAACTGGAAGGACAAAAAACCCTGCTCGGGCGCACGATGCACGCCATCGCCTACGATGAGGTTCATGACGAATTCATGGTGCCGCAGCAGTTTGGACAGGCCATTCTGACCTTCCGGGGAGGGGCCGGCGGCGAGGAGGCGCCGATCCGCGTCATTCAGGGCTCGAATACTCGCCTGGTGGCTCCCGACAGATTGGCGGTTGACCCTGTAAACAATGAAATCTTTGTCCCGGAAGGCGACGTGGTGCTCGTCTATCCCAGGGAAGCAAACGGCAACGTGGCGCCGATTCGAACGATTGAAGGGCCTGACACCCAGTTGGGAGCGGGCGCAGTGGGAGTGGACTACGTGAACGATCTTCTCGTGGTCGGCGGAGGAGGCAGGGGTGGCTCCCGTTTCTTGATTTTCAACCTCTCCGACCAGGGCAACGTGAAGCCGCAAAGGGTCATTGGAGGACCCAAGAGCGGATTCCGCAGGCTGGGCGGTCCTTTTGCAGTCTATCCCCAGAAAGGATGGATCATTGCCAGTGACCGAGGTCAGGGAGGCTTGGTCTCCGACATCGCCTATGTCGGGGTCTGGAGCGTCCACGACGACGGCGACGTTCCTCCCAGATGGAAGATCGGAGGGCCGAACGGCATCCTGCAGATGCCTCGCGGGATTACCGTGGATGCCAAACATAAAAATATCATCGTTAGCGACAAGCGCTTGAACGCTGTAATGACCTTCAACTTCCCGGAGCTTTTCTGAGGGGGGGTTATCTGGTTTCAGACGTTAGTGTAAAGTGCGGTGTTGGCGTGACGAAAGAAGACTCCGCTTCTGCGAGAGGTGCCGATGCAGGATCGCTTCGTTGGAGACGTGGGAGATTTCGCGAAGTATGGATTGCTTCGAGCAATCAGGAAAGGAAAGCGTTTAGGGATCGCCTGGTACCTGCATCCCGATCGAAATACCGAATACCTCCAGCAACCCAAGAAGTTCCGGCCCCTCGACCCTGAGATGTTTGACGAGATGAAAAACGAGATAGAAAAACTGCGCGACGGCTGTTCGGTCAAGGCCGTGGAGAAGTCCGGTATTTTGGGCGATGCCGCCTTTGCCGATGAGCCTCTCAGAAACTTTCGGCCCCAGTGGTTTGAACGAGTCAAAGAGAAGCTAGTCCGCTGTGACCTCGTCTTTGCCGATCCGGACAACGGCCTCTGCAAGCCCACACAAAAGTTGTGCTCGGAGCATATATCGCTCGCCGAAGCGCAGGCCCTTGCAGAAGGGCGCACAGCCGTCATCTACCATCACAACAGCAGGTATAAAGGCGGCCACCAGCAGGAAATCCAATATTGGATGGACCAACTGCCGGGCTGCACCTATGCCTACTACTGGCGGCTTTGGAGCCCCCGGACATTCTTCGTCATCAACCCCGACTGCGGAATCGAATATCGACTCAGGCAGTTCGCGCAACGCTGGGAGAGTTGTGGCGAACTGGTTTGCGAACGCCCAAAAGCACCTCAATCCGCACCGAATAGCTGATAAGCCCGCCTGCCGCCATATCCCCACCTTTTTCGGCCAATGATCCTGTTCTGTCGTACGATGAGTAAAGACCGTCAAGTGTCGCCAGCGCGACTTGCTCTGCCTGCCGCTTTCTGCTTTAGAGGATTGGCCTGCCCGGCTTGTGACCTGCGCGGGGCGCGAGCAGGCGACGACGCGTGGCTGACGGCGGGCATTGATCGAAAAACTAAATATTGAGAGGTGGAAAAAGATGCCAGCAGTTTTTGTGGTGAAAACGTTAAAAGACGGAGAGCCAGTTGAGGGTGTTTTCGGTGAACTGCAAGCCAGCCGAGCAAGGACAGGTTGGTCTTACCTAGACAACCTTGACCTGCGCTTACTTCGCAGGAAGATCGAGCAGGAAGAGCAACTGAATGAAGACGAACGAGATGCCAAGAGATGCTTGGCATTCCTTACACGAGTCGAATCGGGAGACTATCTCCTGTATCCGCACCAGCCAGAAAGAGGGAAGTTCTCAGTTGTTCAAGTTAGAGGAGAATACGATTACTCTAACAAAGAGGACGGCCTCGACGAGGATTTCCGGTCATTTAGACCTTGCTTGCTTAAGACGCGGGAGCCGGTTGACATGTACGATGACATCGTTCCATCTCAACTCCGCCAACGTCTCGGGATTCCAGGTCGGTTCTCTCAAGTATCCGATACGAGTTCATTATTCACATTCTTGGAGGATCTCCCCAAAGCAGGACGACTGCAAGACGACTCGAATCGGGTGAGCGTGCAGAGGATACACAACAAGCTTCGAAGTATTCTTCCCGACGCCGTCCGCAGAGAGTTCAGTAGAGCCGATCTATCTAGGAAGTTCTGTTCCGACCTCTTCAAGCGCATGGGTCACCCATTCGATGTCCAGTTCGATGTCCAGGAAGGCCGTGCTGAAGCTGGTTCGGATGTCGTTGTTACAGTAGGCGGTCCCCTCTTGCCCGAAGACGGGTTACGGGTCGGTGTGCAGGTATTCGCTTACAAAGAAACCGTCGAGGAACCGAGTCTCCGGTCCAAGCTGAAACAATTGCTTCGGGGCTGGGAGGAAAACTCCCTCAACTACGGTGTCCTACTTACAACGGGACACTGTAGCAAGACAGCCAAGGCAGCATTGCGCAATCATAATGAGGAAAATAAGAAGGAGAAACCGAGCCGGCAGGTACGCTTGATTGAGGGTGACGACCTTGCCGATCTCTTCCTGAAGCACTTTCCACCCGCAACGGGGTAGAGGAGATGAATGGCGCGGATGTCTGATACTGCCGGTGCTATCTCCTCTTCCGCGACACCTTTTACCGCATATCTCGTCATAACATCGTGGACTGGATCACCGACCAGCGGCAGGTTTTCGCCGCACATGACCGCATGGCTACAGCGGTTTGCTGGTAGGTGTAAATCAGTAATGGTAATCAACCAGAAACGCGGTCATGCGGAGCAAAGCGGGAGCACAGACCTCCCGGCCTGTACTCTGAAGGGACAGGCAAGAATGCCTGTCGCTATAGCAGGCAGGAATGCCTGCCCTACTTAGTTCGGTTCCTTCGGTAGATTCGGTTTCTTCGGTAGATTCGGAATTCTCGGAAGAATTTTATTGCTCCCGGAATTTGCGCACGGGACAATCGGGCCGGAGGGCGTTTGTGCAGCTTACGAGGAAAGAGGAGCGGGCGGAAAAAAGTTTTTTTGCAAAACAAAGCCATTTAGCCTTTTAGAATCAACAAAATGATTGGCTTCGTTTTGGGTTTGATATGCTAAGCAAAGCCATTCGATGCGGCTGGAGCAGTTTACCGGCTGGTGTAAATCAGGGATGGCAGGCAACCAGAGGCGCTGCGATGCGGAGCAAAGCGAAGCCGGGGTACAGGCCTCCCGGCCTGTACTCGCTTGCCTACCTGTCGCTGGATGCACAAACAGGGCATACGTTTCCGCCTGTCGTTTCCTTATGGCAGGAATGCCTGCCCTATCTGCCTGTCGCTACCTGATGCCGTGACGGTATGCACCTTTACGGGAAATGCTCCAGAGAGAGGCGAGAGGGGTGAAAACAGGCATATTTTACGAAACGAAGCCAACAAGCCTTTTAGAATCAACATAAATGCTTGGGAAGAGGTGCAACAAGCCACCAGAAAACGGAACGAAATCCGCTGATCGAGGGGTTATGCAACAGCTTTTAGAGCGCTTTGGGAGGTGTAAATCAGGAATGGCGAACAACTGGAAACGCCGCGATGCAAGGCGGAGCAGGAGCAGGGGGACAGGATGAAAGGGAAAGGAGCACATGCCGGAGGGGGAAAGAGCACAGGCCTTACCGGCCTGTACTCTCCCCAGGGCAGGCAAGAATGCCTACCCTACCTGAATGCCTGTCACTACCTATGGCAAGAATGCCTGCCCTGCCTGAATGCCTGCCGCTACCTGAGCTTAAAATCGCCCATTGGGCATCGGTGATGTCCCTGCATGTTGTTCCGCTCCATTGACCCTCAAGAGAAACAACTCTGTCGTCACATTGCACCGAATATGATTTACGAGACAACTTCCAGCCCGGACTCGCTAAAAGGAAAAGCGCAAGGCAAATTGAATCTGGCGGGATGTGGTGGCCGTCTTGGAAATCCTGCCCGCCGTGCTGGTTCGTCCCCCGGAGCGGCCCGAGAAAACGACTGCGGAGGGGCTGCTGAAATTGGAGTGGTTGGGAAGATTGAACAGGTCGGCCCGGAATTGCAGCCTTCGCTTGGAGTCGAGGAAAAATTCTCTCTGGAGCGATATGTCCATGTTGAACACGCTGGGAGCAATGAGCGTGTTGCGGCCGGTGGTGCCGAGGGTTCCCGAAGGAGGCGCCGAGAAAGCGCAGGGATCGAAATACATCTCCGGAGTTCCCAGTGTTTGGCCTGCGCGCACGCGGCCACACCCGGCTGAGGTTCCCTCCACCGGATTGTTGCTGGCCCCAGCGGCCAGATTCGGCCGGTTGGCTGCAAACAGGAAGCCTTCGGCGCGGGCTCTGGACTCGGCAGAGAAGGGGGTCCCTTTCCGGAAGTTCACGATTCCTCCCAGCCGCCAGTCGCCGAAGAGTGTGGACAGGAGACCTGAATTCTGCCAGCGCTGTCCGCTTCCGAAGGGGCTGTTGTAGAAGTAGCTGAACACGAGGCGGTGACGAATATCGAAATCCGACAAGGCCCTGTCCAGAGTCCTGTCCAAACCGTACTGGCCGGTGTTGGTCTGTTGCCCGACCGAGGAATCGTCCACCGACTTGCTGAACGAATAGCTGGCTTGCAAGGAAACGCCGCCGCCGAGCGCCTTGTTGGCGGAAACCTGGAGCGCGTTGTAAAACGACTGCGCATCCGTATTGATAATGGTAATCGAACCGAAGGCCGGGTTGACGGGACCGGCGTCCTTCGGAAACAGTTGCGACCCGTCATCCTGAACGACGGGAACCGGGAACTGATTTGCCTCAAAGCGGCGAAGCAGGTTGTTTCCCCGCGAACCGACGTAGGAAGCTTGCATGCGCCAACCGCCCGGCAGCGGCTGCTGGAGCGTCAAGTGGTAACGGAACACCATCCCCGAGTCCATGGCCTGATGATCCATGACCTGGACCAGGAAGGGAACTTCGGGCGCTTCCAGCGCGTTGGGGAAAAACGCGGACGTGTCCAGGTTGGGGTTGACCGCCATTCTGTAATACGGAGCCGAACTTCTTCGCGAATTGGCCACATATCCCAAGACTGGGTCGTAGTAAATGCCGATGCCGCTTCTCACCACCGTCTCCCGGCCTTCCCAGGGAGTCCAGGTGAGACCCAGGCGGGGCGCGAAATTCAAAAGGGAGGAATTGTCTTCAAAGAAATCCCCGTACTCCACCTCCGTGCTCCGCACCATGTCCCTCAGAAATACGGTCTTTCCCAAAAGGTCCGTGATTTTGGAAGTAAATTCATAGCGAAGGCCCATGGTCAACTGAAACCGCGGATTCAGGCGGTATTCATCTTGCCCGTGGAAAGCGATCAGGTTCTGCCGAAAGGCGCGCCGGTTGTCGGAACCGGGTAATGTGACGGCGAGGCCGGTTCCCTCCGGACCGGCTTGTAAGAAACCTTCCAGGCTGTTAAATGTCCACTGCCCGCCTTTCTGCCAGTCGCTGAAGATGTCCCACCGGTAGCGGTGCACGTCTGCTCCAAACTTCAACGCATGGGAGCCCCGTTGCACGATGATCTGACTGCCGAACTGAAACGAGTCCAGGTTGTCGGCCCGGGGGATAGTCCCGCTCGGGCCGAAGTCACTGAGCCCCGGAATCAGGATTTGCCCCAACCGGGGGGCCTCCGGGAAAAAGAACAGCGAAGAAGGGACTTCATTGAGGGAACGCGTGGTGGATTCATTAATCGCCTGCGTATATCCAAACCGGAACGCAGCCAGCGACTGCAAATTGAGTATGTGGGTTCCCACCACCGTAAGGTATTGCTGGCGGGTCTCTTGGACCGTCTGGAACAAGTGAGTGCCCTGCGACTCCTCGCCGGTGGCGTCATCAAAGGTGTAGCGGGCGAAGAAGCTGTCCTTATCCGAGATTTTGTGGTCCACGCGGAAGGTCAGGAAATTTTCGTTGGTCGGCAAAAACTGGGGCGCCACGTTGCGGCCCACGCCTCGTCCCAACCGGAGATCGTTCGGCACGGGAATCAGCTCCAGATAGGGCTTTACGCTGGGTGCGACGGGGACGGTGGGCGCGCCGGAGGAGTCTGGAAATCCGCTCCGGGCCTCCTCGTCAGGGAAGAAACTGATATTGGTCTCAGTCAGCCGGTCGCGCAGCCCCTCATAGCTGAACAAGAAAAAGGTTCGGTCATTCTGTAACGGTCCAGTCAGCGTAAATCCGAACTGGTTGCGCTTAAAGGGAGGCGGCTCGGAATCCCGGTCAAAAAAGTTGCGGGCATCCAGCTTGCTGTTGCGAAAAAACTCGAACAGGGTGCCATGGAATTCGCTGGTTCCGGAGCGGGTGATCGAATTCAAAACCCCGCCGCTGCTGCGGCCGTACTCAGCTCCATATCCGGCGCTGAACACCTGCACCTGAAAAACCGTGTCCGAACCCAGTTGCACACCGGCTGCGCTTCGGGGGACTTGATTTGTGGCATTCATAATGCTGGTGCCGTCGAGCAGGAAGTGGTTTGAGGTGGCGCGGCTACCGGAGACCGACAAGTTGCCGCCGCCCACTCCCCTGGAGGCCGAACTGGCTGAGGAATCGCTGACCCCGGCCTGCAAAGTGGCCAGTTGACTGTAGCTGCGGCCATTGAGCGGAAGGCCAGATAGCTGGCTTTCACTGATCCGGCCTGCTTCCTGCCGGGAGGAAGCCTCCTCTGCCCTGCCGGTTGGGGCTGTCTCACTCTGCGCGTCTTCTTGCTCGTCTTCGCCTGCTTCCTGTTGCAGGGCAAAATTCAAAGTAAGCAGTTGCCCTGCAAGCATCTCCAAAGCATCCCTCGACTGGGGGGCATACCCGGTACGGGAAGCTCGAACCGAGTAAGCGCCCGGAGAAAGCACCCGTATTTCAAAATCTCCTTGGGCATTGCTTCGGGCTGACTGGATCCGACCCGTAGCCAGATTTCTGGCTGCGATCGTCGTTCCCGAAACGGGGTTCCCTTCTGCGTCCGTGACCGCGCCGTTCACCCTTACCGCGTTGCTTTGCTGCGACACCCCGGCGGTGGGGATACAAAGTGACAGGATGAGTAAGGCGGCGGAAGCAAGCCCCTCATTTCTTATGAATCTGTTCTCGCGCATGTTTCTCCCTTGTCGCACAGCCAGAGGATATGGCCGTTCCTTGCGAGGCGAGCGTCCGAGCAGCTTCGTTGCTGTCGGCAGGCCGGGCGAAAGCGCCTACGACCTGGCAGAAACGGAACGCTGCTTCCCTCTTGCAGGAAACTATCATTGTAGCGCAGGTGCTCTGCCTGGCGGTAACAGCTTTCCGGCTCCGGGGCGTAAAGGAATCCCGACATTTCCACATCCAACCCGGATGCAGATGCAGATGCTGGTTGCGGTTCAGCGTGATCTGACCGATATCTGGCTACCATCCAGGGTGAGAGATCCCATCACAGCCAGGGGCTGTGAACACGGACGCGGTTCAGTGCCCCTATCGGCGCGGGTGGCATGGGAAGCTAGGAGAGTATTAAATCTGTGCGTTGGAAGATGAGGTATAATCTGTTGGGGAGCAAGCGGGCGAGGGTACTTGAGCCCATCCATTTGTTTCAGGAAGTCCCCGTCTGTGGAAGAAAGGCCTTTTTGTTGGCCTGGCACTGGATTTTGGATGCTTCCGAAATCTAAATATAGGAATGCAATTCCCCAGGCGCAAACACCAAGGTGCGCGAAAAGGGTCATCCAGTGGATTGCGGCTCTGCCAGCGAAAGCACCAAAACGGAGGTGGTCCAGTGAACTCTAAAGGAATGCCTGAGGCGGTTGCCTTTCGCCGCATCGCTTGCCGAACAATCCTGTGCCGGGCAATCCTCTGCCGAACGATCCTGGCTGGCGTCGTTATTTTTCTCACGGCCGGATTACGGCTGCCGGCACAGACGCCCGCGGACACGGGCCCGGATAGTCCCTACCGCACCGAGCACGCCGAGCCCTTCCGAATTATCGGCAACATCTACTACGTGGGGGACACGCTGCACATCACCACTTACCTCATCACAACTCCGGAAGGACATATCCTCCTCGACACCGGTTATGAGGAATCGGTGCCGGGCATTCGGCAAAACGTTGAGAAACTCGGCTTCCAGATGCGAGACGTCAAACTTATGATCAGCAGCCATGCGCATCACGACCACATCGGCGGGCACGCGCTGATGAAGGAGGTGACCGGCGCGACGGTGCTGGCTACGGCGGCCGACGCGGAGGTTATCGAAACGGGCGGCGAGGCGGACTTTCGCGACTCAGGGCTGTGGAAGCCGGCGGAAGTGGACCGAACTATTCAGGACAGGGAAGAAATCCGGCTCGGCGGCACGGTTTTGACGGCCCGCCTGACTCCCGGCCACACCAAGGGTTGCACTACGTGGACCATGGTCGCCGAAGAGGACGGCCAAAAATACAACGTCGTTTTCGTCTGCGGCATGAGGGTGAACACGGGGCTGCCCCTGGTCGGGAATCCAAAATATCCGAACAGCGTGGAAGATTTTACCAACTCCTTTGCGGCACTGAAGAACTTGCCTTGCGACGTCTTCCTCGGAGCGCACGGATATTGGTTTGGGATACAGGAAAAGCTCCAACTCATGAAGCAGGACGCCAGCGTGAATCCGTTTATTGATCCGGAAGGATACCGGGCTTACATCGATGAATACGAGCGCGCCTTCCTCGATCAACTGCGCAGCGAGCGCAGGACACGCTGAACCCAAAATGCCGGCAACCTAACGCGCGAGCCGGCACAATCACCGGGAGGAGCTCAGCGGGATTTGGCGGGCTTCCGGCTCCCTCCTGGGAAGCGGCCCAGAAAGCAGGATGAGGCGAGGCATGGCGAACATCAGGATTCCAAAAGTCTGGGAAATTCCAGAGCGGCAGGCGACTCCGGAGCGAACTTTTTTGAACCGGAGAAAGTTTCTGGCTGCCCTCGGCTTGACGGCGATTGGAACCACGGGAATCCTCGCCAGCCGTTTCTGGAGAAGAGAGAGCCTTTACCCAGCGGAACGAAATACCGCCTTCCAGCTTGACCGTCCCATCACCGATGAGCTGATAGCGACTCGTTACAACAACTTTTATGAGTTCAGCAGCCAGAAAGACATGGTCTGGAAGCTCGTGGACCGGTTTCAGACTGAACCCTGGACGATCCAAATCACCGGCTTGGTGAGCAAGCCGCAGACGCTGGATCTGTTCAAGCTGATCCGCCAGCTTCCGCTGGAAGAACGACTGTACCGGCATCGTTGCGTGGAAGCGTGGTCCATGGCGGTTCCGTGGACCGGCTTCCCGTTCAAAACCTTGATTGACCGGGTGCAACCAACCTCGGCTACCCGGTTTGTTCGCTTGTTGTCTTTTTTCCGCCCGGAGGAGGCTCCGGTTCAAAAACAGCAACCCGATTATCCCTGGCCGCAATCCCAGGGCTTGACCCTGGCCGAGGCTAGGAATGAACTGGCCTTTCTGGTTACAGGGATGTATGGTCACGAACTCCCCAAGCAAAACGGCGCGCCAATCCGCTTGGCGGTGCCCTGGAAATACGGCTTTAAGAGCCTCAAATCAATCGTGGCGATGGAGTTCATCGCTGAACAGCCCCGAACGTTTTGGAATGAGATAGCGCCCCACGATTTTCACTTCACAGCGAACGTGAACCCCGGCGTCCCTCACATGGGCCGGTCCCAGGCCACAGAAACAGACATCGGCACGGGGGAGATTCGTCCGACCCTTTTGTATAACGGCTACGGCCCCTTCGTCGCTCATCTCTACGAGAAGTCCTGACCACGTTGCGCCGGATAGAGTTTGGTTCGGAGTTGTGAAGGTTCGGCAACTTGCCAGCGGTGATCCGGTTTCCGATGATCGGTTCACTGGCTGCAGATCACCGAGAGATAGGCCTGGAAGTTCAGGCGGGCGCAATGCCACCGGGAAGAAACCTGTTGGGAATTCGAGCTTGAGACCGCAGGCCGACTGGCGTATTCTTTTGCTTTCCGGAGCGGCTCAAAACCGGGCATCCCGGTTTGCCTTTATTGAGTTTGATGTACCCGAGTTCAGCTACCGGTTTCCATGCACAACGGAAAGGAGCAGCCAATGCACAGTTTCTGTTTCAGAGCCGCCGCCGCGCTGGCGCTTGCGGTTCTTGGAGTTCACGCCTTACGAGCCCAAGGGACCGGCGAAGAGCAAATTATCCAAATGCTCCAGCAGGATCAGCCCTACCACGCAGTATCGCCGGAGTTGTTTGAACAGCTTGGCTGGGACCTGCCGGACGGAGGCTCACAGGTCAAGGCGCTTGCCGATGCGGCGCCAGGCGGCACCCTGGACCCCCGTCAGCTTGAAACCTTACCTGCGGATCAGCTGGGTTACCGGGCCAAGTGGCACGAGGTGCGCTTCAACGTTTACGGTTTGGATTGGGATATTCCGGGACTGCACCTGACGCCAAACAATCCGCTGCCGGGGATGCCGACGCTGGTGATCATTCATGGCGGCTCGGGGAACTGGTACGAGTTTTTTCTGGATTCTTTGAACCAGCCGGGGCTGGGACAGTACCTGGCGCAAAAGATTCCGGTGCTGCTGGCAACGATTCCGGGCAACTACCGGCATGGAGGATGGACGGAAACCGAATATGAGAAGCGGACTCCCGGCTACTTGCTGGATCGCGATGTCTCGGCAGAGGAACTGAAAATTCGCAATGCGGTCTATACCTTCCGAGTGGTGGCCGACGCGGTGAAGCATCTGGTGGAAACGGTAACGACCGGTCCCGTCGTACTGTTCGGCCATTCTACCGGAGGAGAAATCCAGTTCATTTTGAAGGATTCCAGCCTCCAGGACCGCATGCAGGGACTTTCGCTCGGCTGGGGCACCGGCGGACCGGCGGGTCTGGACAGCATGCGCGCGTTCCGGGGAGTCAGAAGCGCTGACGACTACCTGGACGTGTGGGAAATCCGGCCGCGCCCCGCGGAAGGATATTCACGCGGTTACCTTGGCCCTCTCAATCCGGTTTGGAACCCAGACGAGTCCAGACTGGCGATGGCCCAGCGCTGGATCGCCCTGGAGGAGCGCCGCAAGCCGCTGTTCAAACAGCCCCTACAGGACATGGAGCACAACAGCGCCAGCAACCTCCGTGAACATGTGGCATCGCAGATTCGGCAGACCCTGCAAGGGAATTCATTCAGCGTCAACCCGGATGAGGTCGTCGCCGATCTGTTTTCCACCATGCGCTCGGCAGTCACCGGTTACCAGAAGATGATCTGGACTACGTCGAAACTCGACGACGGACACTGGGACCCGGATATCTCCAAGGCCAGGGAGCTTCTTGTCGCGAATGAGTTCCGGAAGAACAATCCAAATATCCCGGTCAGAGTGCTGCTGTTCGATGTTCCCATGACCCATTTCGGGCACGTCGAGAAACCACGCCAGTTGGCGGGAGGGTTGCTGGCGGCGCTGCAATGGCTGGTGCAACCTTAGGCCAATTTCAGAATTGCTGTGAAGTGCGTGGGGGGGGCTCCAAGCCGTGACAGGAATGGAGCGGTCAGCCTAGCTTTGGTGGGTTACTTTGGCGTCTGGAGACCGCTTGCCTACTCGCCGGAGCGGTCTCTATACTCACCGGTAAATGGGGTGGCACCCAATTCGACAAGCAACTCCGCCGTTTCCTCGTGCCCGCCGGGCCTGCGGAACCGGTCGTCGTACCTACCGCCCTCGATCTGCCGGTACACCCTGCCTTCCGGGTCGCCCAGCGCGATGCTCAGCGGCGTCTGACCGTACTTGTCTATTGCGTCCAGGTCAGCGCCCTGTTCCGCCAGGAAGCGAATCATTTCATTCCATCCTAGATATGCCGCCGCATGCAGCGGAGTCCGTCCGTCACCATCTATGGGCTGATTGACGTCGCCTCCCAACTCCACCGCCAGCTTAGTGGCTTCCAGAGCGCTCTTCTCATCGCGTTTCCTGAGCTCGGTGCCCACCCCTGCCGCCACCATCAACGGGGTCACACCGCCTAACGTTGTCATTTTCGGATCGGCTCGCCCTTCCACCAGGATGCGCATGGCGGCGGTATCGCCGGATGCGGTCGCCAACATAAACGGGGTTGCACCGACCGGGTCTACTTGGGGAAAATCCTCACTGGCGCGGGCAAGAAACGGGTGGTCAAGATTCGGGAAGCTCTTCGCAATTCGAGCGTTCGGATCCGCTCCATGTGCCAGTAGTGCCTTCACCAATTCCGGCATGTTGGGCCGCTCCCAGCCGAAACGGTCCGTGGATGAAGGCTTGGCGCCCATCAGGGTCAACAATCCTTCGTGCAGCGCGTAGTGCAAAGCAGTAGCTCCATAGCCATCTTTTGCATTCGGGTCCGCGCCCTGCTGCAGCAGAAACATGGCGAGCTTTTCGTGGCCGCTGGCCGTCGCCAACACCAAAGCGCTGCCGTTTTCCGGCGTGGACTCATTCACGTCCGCTCCCGCTTCCAGCAAGATCCGGGCAGAGTCCACATCACCCTGCTGGGCAGCAAACATCAACGGCGTGAATCCACCCTTCGTCTTGGGAAAATGGGCCGTCGTCGGGTGGTTGAATCCTAATGGGCCGGGGGTTTCTATAATAAACGGTTCCGGCAATGGGATCGTCTTGGAACGGGCATGTACGTCCGCGCCGTGCTCCACCAGAGCCCGCACGATCTCGGGGTATCGTTCCGCCGCCGCCCACATCAAAGCCGTCTGCTCCTCCTGAGTTTCGGTCACGTTCACGTCCGCTCCGTGGGCGAGCAGCGATTTCACCGCCTCGACCGTGCCCGTGCTCGCGCACGTCATGAGCGGCGTCTCTCCGGTCCATTGGGCGACGTTGGGGTCCGCCCCGGCCGCGAGCAGCTTCTCCACCATGGCAGCGTTCCGGTTGGTGCAGGCCAGCGAGAGCGGAGTGACGCCATAGTCGTTTGCCGCGCTCACGTCGGCGCCGGCGCGGATCAGCAGTTCAGCCGTCTCCAGGTTATCCCGGTAGGCCGCCCAGGCCAGCGCCGTTGCTCCATCTGCCTGGGCCGCGTTCACATCGACATTTTCTTGCAACAGAGAAAGCACGGCCTCCTGGTCGCCCTGTTTGACCGCCTCAACCAACCGAAGATCATTGTCGGCGGCCGTCAGCCCGGCAACTGAAAACAGAATCGCCAGACACCAGCCACCCAAGACTTTGGCATGGACACCCATGCCCCTCTCTGCTTTCATTCCGTTTCTTTCCTTTCATTGACCGGCCAGGATTTCCCCTCCGGGAATTTACGCGGAGAGGCCTTCCAGTTTTCCGGTGGCGTCGCTGCCCTCGCGGAGGTAACCCTCTTCGGAAACCCCTAACATGTCCAGCACCGCCAAGTGCAGATTCGAAAACGGCAGCTCGGGATAACGGATGTGACGCCCTCCCTTGATCCGGCCTCCTCCTCCCCCCACCAGCAGGGTAGGCACGTTGTTGTGCCAATGCAGGTTGCCGTCGCTCAGCGCGCTGCCGCTGACGATGATCGAATTGTCCAGCAGCGAGCCATCACCGTCAGGCGTGGATCGCATCTTCTCCAGAAAATACGCGATCAACTCGGATTGATAGTGGTCGATCACCTCCAACGTCGCTATCGGCGCGGCCATTTGCTTGTGGTGCGACAAGGAGTGGTGCCCATCTTGAGCGCCGATCTCACGGTAGGTCCGGTTGGTGCCTTCGTGGCCCATCATGAAGGTGATGACGCGGGTCAGGTCGGTCTGGTAGGCCAGCAGCATCAAATCAAAGATCACCTTGGCATGTTCCGCATACGTCCCGGGGATGCCAGCGGGCCGTTCCATCGTCGGCTGGTCCTGCGCAGAGTCTTGTTCCCCGGAGAAGGCTGTTTTTTCCGCCACCTGGATGCGCCGCTCGATATCCCGAATGGCTTCGAGGTATTCGGTGAGCTTGTACCGGTCGCTCGAACCAACCGCCCCCATCATGCGAGCCACGCGCCGCGTCACCGAATCGAGGATGCTGCCTTGCTTCTTAATGCGGCGAATCAACGCTGCCGGGTCCGTGCTGTCCGTGTCTCCAAACATACGCTCGAACACCTTGCGCGGGTTGTTCTCGGTCGGGAGCGGCGTCAGGGGGCCGGCCCAGGAGATTGTGCTGCGGTAATAGCCGGAATAGTCGGCTTCGTTTCCGCCGGCAAACTCCGCCGGGTCCAGACCGAGCTCGAGCGACCTCAGTTGGGTGTGCTTGGCGGTTTTTCTGGCCACGACTTGGTCCACCGAAATTCCCAGCGACTTGTTCGGCGCCGGATGAACGCCCGTCAGATAGGCGGCGGAGGGACGCGCATGGGTTCCCCCTCTTTCACCCGGCAATGGATCGGCGGCCTTGATGTTGAGTCCGCTCAGCACCAGGAATTGATCCCGAAACGGAGCCAGCGGTTCCAGAGACGGGGTCATCTCATATGAGGAACCCTCCGTCTTCGGCAACCACTTGTCCATTATTCTCCCGACCGGAACATAGACATATCCCAGGCGGACCGGCGGTTTCGCCGCCGTGTTGCCAGCGGCTGCGAGCGCAGGGACCATAGAGTCCAGCATCGGCAGAGCCAGCGCCGTGCCGGCGCCGCGCAAAAATGTGCGCCGAGGGATAGCTTTCTTGAATATCATCATGGTTCGCGGGACCTCCTCATCTGAAATGGCGTGCTTTGAACGATATTTGAAATGAGCGACGACCAGCGGTAATCGTTGGGAGCGGTCTGCCGCAGAATCTTGCGGACCACGGGAGCATCAGTATATTCAAGCCCGCGGCCCAGGGCATAGGTAAGCAGTTTTTCGGTTACGGTACGGGCAAACTGGTCGGGATGGCTCAGCAACACTTCCCGAAATTCAGCCACATCCTGAAACTTGCTGCCATCGTAGAGCATCCCGGAAGCATCGATCGGTGCGTCATCCCCGACGAACGGACTGCTGGTTCGCCACTTGCCGATGGCGTCAAAGTTTTCGAGCGCAAACCCGATCGGGTCCATCAGATTGTGGCAAGCTGAACAGACTGGATTGGCGCGGTGCTGCTCCATCTGCTGGCGCATTGTGAGAGCCTCGTCATCCTCGCCGGTTTCGTCCAGAGTCGTAACCGCGTCGGGCGGCGGAGGCGGGGGCGGTATGCCGAGCAATTGCTCCAGCACCCATTTGCCGCGCACAACCGGGGAGGTCCTGTTGTCATAGGAGGTCACCGTCAAGATGCTGCCCTGCCCCAGCAATCCTCTGCGCCCCTCATCCACCAGCGGCACGCGCCGGAACCGGCTTCCGTGAACATTCGGAATTTCATAGTGCCTGGCCAAGCGCTCGTTGACGTACGTATAGTCTGCTTTCAGCAGGTCCAGCACGCTGCGGTCCTCTCGCAGCATGCTCTCAAACAGAAGCTCGGTCTCCCGCTGGAATGCCTCGCGTAACTCGTCGTCGAACTCGGGAAACTCGCCCGGATCGGGTGACACCGAGCGCATATTGCGTAGGTACAGCCACTGTCCGGCGAAATTTTCCGCCAAAGCCTTCGAGCGGGAATCGGTCAGCATGCGCTCTATCTGCTGCTCCAGCACCGCTGGATCTCTGAGCTGTCCGCGTTCGGCCAAGCCGAGCAGTTCGTCGTCTGGTATGCTGCTCCAGAGGAAAAACGACAGCCGGGAAGCCAGTTCCAGGTTGCTGACGGGATAGGCGGCGCCCGGCGCCACGTTCGCCGGATCGTGTTCGACGCGGAACAGAAACTCCGGGCCAGCCAAGATGCCTTCGAGCGCCATCTGGATTCCTGCTTCGAAGCCCCCTTCGCTCCGGCCAACATGGTAGAGGCTGAGCAACTCCTGAACGTCTTCTTCCGTGACAGGCCGGCGGTAAGCGCGCCGTGCCAGCGTGGAGAGAATCTTCCGGGCGCAAAGCTCTTCATAGTCAGCCCCGGTTGGGCTGCACACAAAAACCTTCCGGCGGCTGGCCGTATCCCCCAACCCTTTTCCGTCGTAGGGGCCGGTGATCGTGACACTCTCCACGGCCGGTTCGCCCCCTTTGTAGTGTTCTATGTCGCTGAGCATCAGGCGGGGCGTAAGTATCCCCACAGGCTTCGTGGCTTGCTTCAGGAAGGCGACTCCGACTAGCCGATTGCCCGCCTTGGCCGGAAAGCGAACTTCCAAGGCTTCATCCGCTGTGAACTCGTAACCCACTTGGTCGAGGTCTCCCCTATATTCCGGGTTCTGGTTCGCCGAAAAAATCGGTCCCGACCTGCCTTTGATCTCGCCGCCAATCGTGAACAGTTTGACGCGTGCGCCATCCAGGCGGACATCGAGCCGATGCAGATCGCGGATGCCCCGGATATAACCGTCCAAGTTTTTATGCAGCCGGACACTGATGGTGTACTCGCCGTCGCTCGGGAAGCGATGTTTAATAGCGATTCCGCCGCGCGAGCCGAACGAGAGATCTTCGCTCATGCGGTCTTTTTGGATGAATTCGTCGGACACCTCGTAGGTCTCGCCAGCCGGACGTATATTGGGATCGCCGATGGCGAGGCGGCTGATTCTGCCTGCCACCAGCATGTATCTTTCCATCAGAAGCGGCGATATTGAAAGAACATCCCCGATGTTATCGAAGCCATAGCCCGCATTGTCGGTGGGAAGGAGCGATTCGACATCGACTTCCATCGCCAGCAAGTCGCGGATGGCGTTGGCGTATTCAGCCCGGTTGAGCCGATGGTCGGCTGGCCTGCCGGGATTGGGATTGGCTGCGACCGTGCGGTCAAGCTCCGTCTCCAGATACGTGATAAAGGAGTTCAGGGTGTTCCGGTCCGGCCGCGGCATGCCGACAGGAGGCATCGCGCCGGCCCGAAGTTTGCGCACCACTGTTTCCCACACTTCAGCTTCCGCGCTAACCTGATCGACATCCATCGTGTCCAGTGCCAGGTCTGCCGTGCGCAGCTTTTCGTTGTGGCAGGTCACGCAATAACGGTTGAGAACCGCTTTGTATTGTGAGGGGTCCGATGGAGTGGGGCTCGATTGCGCTTGGCTGACTGCCGGAAGGCAACTGACCCCGATTAACGCGATTCCAACCCAGCTCACGATCGTTCGGAACATAACTAAACAGCCAACTCTTCGATGCAGCCAATGGGGGAAATTGAGGCGCAAATTAGCACGAAAATTCTTGGGCACATCTCCATCCTTAAACAAGTGCATGTCCGCCCGCCATTATGCTTTCCGTATGTAGGCCGAATATAACAGAAAAACAGGCCATGTCAAATGGAATTTTCCGGTTTTTAATTCGCGCATCATGCGCCCGCCGAAGGCGTTGACGATGCAACGCATATATGGAAAATATCGCAAAGCAGGCAGGGACGTTCTGGCAGGTGAGGAATTGCAGACCTGAGTGAACCGAGCCTTGGAATCCACGGAGCCACTATCGACTTTTGTCTGTATTTTTTCCGCTTATCCGCCGGCGAATTAAGCTCGTTTTGCTGCCAAGCGATTCTTCCAACAGGCCTCGGCAGCGATGAATCACCAGCCCTCCAAATGCGACCTGCACCGACAGCAATTGGTCATAATCCAAAGGCGATCCAAGGAGGAGATGACGCAGGAGGAAGTCAGCACACCACCGTCTCTGCCCGACCTGTCGCATTCAAATTCTGCGAATGAATCGAGCAGGATGGCTGGCACAGAATCGGCCCTGGAATTGAATTTTTATTATTTGGAATTTCCTCTTTACATCGTTATTGTATGTGAGATAATCGTTTTGCCTGGAGTTAATCAGGCAAGTCATCCGATTATAAATACGTGCAACCAGCGATGGGTTTTAGCTTCCGGCCTCCTCACAATTGACTATGCGAATGGGCTTTTAAATGATGATTAGAACGATCTTGAGTTGTTTTGGAATCGCGGTAATCGGGGTCAGTTGCCTTCCGGCAGTCAGTCAAGCGCAATCGAGCCCCGCCCCGTCAGACCCTTCACAATACAAAGCGGTTCTCAACCGTTACTGCGTGACCTGCCACAACGAAAAGCTCCGCACGGCGGACCTGACGCTGGACGTGATGGATGTCGCTAATGTAAGCGAAGGGGCGGAGGTCTGGGAAAAGGTGGTCCGCAAGCTTCGGAGTTTCGCGATGCCGCCTGTCGGCATGCCGCGCCCGAATGAGCAATTCTACGAATCTTTTGCTAACTACCTTGAGACCGAGATGGACCGTCTGGCGGAAGCCAAACCTAATCCCGGCCGTTCAGCCGCTGCCCATCGTCTCAACCGGGCCGAATACGCCAACGCCATCCGCGACTTGCTGGCGATGGAGATCGATGCCACGTCTTTGCTGCCCGCCGACGATTCGGGAGGCTTTGACAATTTTGGGGATCTCCTCTCGGTATCGCCGGCCCTGATGGAAAAATACATGTCAGCGGCTCGCAAGATCAGCCGCCCCGCCGTTGGGGATCCCACGATCCGCCCCGACATCGCGACCCACACGATCTCCCCGTTCCTCCTGCAGGGCGACCGCATGAGCGAAGACCTTCCCTTCGGCTCGCGCGGCGGAATCGCATTTCGCCATAATTTCCCGCTCGACGGCGAGTACCTTCTCGATATCCGCCTGCAAAGGGTGGACAATGAGGGTTTTGTCATCGGGATTGCCGAGCCGCACTTGCTGGATGTCCGCCTGGATGGGGCTCGCGTGAAGATGTTCACTATCGGCGGCGAGCATGTGGGCAGGGCGATGGGAGCGGGAGCAGCCGATGCTGCTCCTCCGGACTTCGCTCAGGCGCAGTACGAGCGCATGGTGGATTCGGATTTAGGAGTCCGCTTTCCCGTTAAGGCCGGCAAACGGCTGATTCAGGTTACTTTCCTGAAAGAAACCTCGGCGGCGGAGGGCGTATTTCCGCCTCGCCCCCAGGGGACCTACGCGGAAGCGAGGCTCGGATCGGGGACAGAACGAGCCTGGGCTGAGCCTGCTTTGAGCAATGTCTCCATCAGCGGGCCCTACGATGTGAAAGGGCCGGGCGATACTCCCAGCCGCCGGAAGATCTTTGTTTGCAGCCCGACCGGGGCAGATGACGAGGAACCTTGCACAAGGAAGATTATTTCTGCGCTGGCGCGCCGCGCATACCGTCGCCCTGTCACGGAGGAAGACGTTGAACCTCTGCTCAGCCTCTACAGGGCCGGACGGAGCGAGGGCGAAGATTTCGAAGCGGGAATCCAGATGGCGCTCGAAGGCTTGCTGGTGAGCACCGAGTTCCTGTTCCGCATCGAACGCGAGCCGGCCAGCGTGACGGCGAACTCCCCCTATCGGGTGAGCGATCTGGAGTTGGCCTCCCGTTTGTCGTTTTTCCTTTGGAGCAGCATCCCCGACGATGAACTGTTAGACGCCGCGGAAAAGGGAAAGCTCCAAGAGCCGGCTGTCCTGGAACAGCAGGTTCGGCGTATGCTGGCCGACCCTCGCTCGAAGGCTTTGGTAGATAATTTCGCTGGCCAATGGCTGTTTCTGCGAAACGTAGGGAGAGCGAATCCGAATCGGGATGTGTTTCCCGACTTTGATGAGAGCCTGCGCCAAGCCTTCCAGCAAGAGACGAACCTTTTCATCGAAAGCATGCTCCGCGAAGACCGCCCTGTGCTGGACCTTTTGAATGCAGACTATACGTTCCTCAACGAGCGCCTGGCCCGCCACTACGGGATAGCGAATGTTTATGGAAACAAGTTTCGGCGGGTTAAGCTGGCCGATGAGAACCGGCGGGGTTTGCTGGGTCAGGGAAGCATCCTGACGATTACGGCGCTTGCAAACAGGACCTCCCCGGTGATGCGTGGCAAGTGGGTGCTGGAAAACATCCTGGCCGCTCCGCCGCCGCCTCCTCCTCCTAACATTCCAGCCCTGAAGGAAAAAGGCGAGGGGGGCGAGAATCTTACGATGCGCCAGCAGATAGAACAGCACCGTGCGAATCCCGCTTGCGCAATCTGCCACAACCGGATGGACCCCATAGGCTTTGCGCTGGAAAACTTCGACGCGGTCGGAAAGTGGCGAACCCTAGACGCGGGCGCCCCAATCGATGCGTCTGGAGCGCTCCCGGACGGCTCCGAGTTTCAAGGCCCGGCAGAGCTTCGAAAAGCGTTGCTGCGCAACCCCGAGATCATTGTCAATTCCTTTAGCGAAAAACTTCTCTCTTACTCCCTGGGCCGGACGGTGGAGCATTACGATGCTCCGGCCGTTCGCAAGATCGTGCGGGAAGCCGCTGCCAACGACTACCGCTGGTCGTCCATCGTTTTAGGGATCGTAAAAAGCAACCCCTTTCAGATGAGGAGGTCACGAGCGTTATGATGATTTTCAAGAAAGCCATCCCCCGGCGCGCATTTTTACGCGGTGTGGGTGCAACAATCGCTTTGCCATTGTTGGACGGAATGGTGCCAGCGTTCGCAGGCCCGATGGACAAAACGGCGGCCAATCCGGCGCTCCGCGTTGGATACGTCTATTGCCCGAACGGAATCATGAGAGAAGAGTGGATGCCAGCGACGGCAGGCGCCGACTTCGAGATGACCCCGGTTCTGAAGGAGTGGGCTCCGTTTCGGGATCAGATGCTGGTGCTGAGCGGCCTCGACGGCGGAACAGAGTTTGTGGGTGGGCACGTGCGCGGCAGTTCCATGTGGTTGACGGGTTCCGAGCCGAAGAAGTCGTTGAACGACGTTCGCTCGGGAGTTTCGGTGGACCAGGTCATAGCGAGAAAATTCGGCAAGCACACCCAGTTGGAGTCGCTGGAGCTTTGCATTGAAGACGCCGCCGAGATGGCGGGCCAGTCCGCAGGCGGCTATAACGCCGCCTACACCAACACGATCGCATGGCGTACTCCCACTACGCCGCTTCCGATGGAACACAACCCTCGAGCAGTATTCGAGCGCTTGTTCGGCGACGGGGACAGCACGGACCCGGCATCGCGAATCAGCCGAATCCGCAGGCAGCGCAGCATTCTAGACTTTGTGAGCCTGGACGTGAATCGCGTCCTGGGAAGGCTCGGCAGGAACGACCGCTCCAAACTCAACGAGTTTCTCGACGCCATTCGGGACGTCGAAACGCGAGTCCAAAAGGCTGAGGAGCAAACCTCCGTGAAGCTGCCGGAGATGGAGCGACCCATCGGCATCCCGCCGTATGATGAGCATGTCAAGCTAATGTTTGATATGTTGCTGCTGGCCTACCAGACCGACATGACCCGTGTCTCCACCTTCATGCTGGCCCGGGAGTACAGCGAGCTGGTCTACACTAACCTCGGCCACACCGAGCCGCACCACCCGTTGTCCCATCACAGGGGCATTCCCCAAAGGATGAAGCAGGCCGGCGAGGTCAACGTCCACCATGCCAATCTGTTCAAGCATTTCCTGGAGAGGATGCGGTCTACGCCGGATGGCGATGGTTCGCTGCTCGACCATTCCCTGATCGTCTATGGCGCAGGCATGGGCGACGGCGATATCCACAACCAGTGGAACTTGCCCATCGCGTTGTTCGGCAATGGAGCAGGCGCGATCAAGGGTGGCCGTCATATCCGGTCTCCAAAAGGCACCTCGTTTTCGAATTTCCACGTGGCCATGCTGAACGCGGCAGGAATTCCCACGGAGAAGTTCGGCATTAGCACCGGCAAACTCGACTTTCACTCCGCCGCGTAGGTTCCGGGCTTTGGTGCAGGTGTTGTAACTGGGATCGTGCGGGCTCCGGTCGGCCTGAGACACTTTGGCCGCAGTGGGGTTTAGCATGCTCTCCCGGCACTCTGTCGCGCAGTTTTCTATCCTCCGTTGGTAACTGTATGGAAGGAGGGACAAGCATGAGCATCCAAATTAAAGTGAAAGTGAAGTCCCTGGCTGCCGGGTGTGTAGTATCTCTCCTTTCGGTTGCCAGCCTCGCCGCTGCCGATATGGACCTTCGGTTGGCCGAAGCGGTCAAGAACCAGGACCAATCGGCCACGCGTTCCTTGTTGCAAGAGAATGCCGATGTGAACGCGGCCTACCCGGATGGCGCGACGGCGCTGTCCTGGGCAGCCCACTGGGACGATCTGGAAACGGCGGACCTTCTGATTCGCGCCGGAGCCGACGTGAACGCGGTAAACGATTATGGCGTCACGCCACTCTCGCTGGCCTGCACCAACCGGAGCACGGCCATGGTGGAGAGTCTGCTCAAGGCCGGGGCGGACCCGAATATCCCCCGATGGACTGGCGAAACGCCGCTCATGACGGCCGTAAATACGGGAAACCTGGACGCGGTGAATTTGCTGCTGGCCCACGGAGCGGACATGAACGCAGCCGAGAACCGGCGGGGGCAGACTGCGCTGATGTGGGCGATCTCGTTCGGGTATCCGGAAATCGCGCGTGTGCTGGTGGAACACGGAGCGGACATTCATGCCAGGTCGCAAAAGCTGGCGCTGGATGGTTTCACGCCGATGATGGTTGCGGGTTACGGAGGGGACGTCCAGGCCACCCCGGAGGGCGGTTTTACGCCTTTGCTGTTTGCCGCACGGGTTGGCGACATGGAATCTGTCCGGCTGTTGCTGTCGCATGAGGCGGACGTGAATTCGGCCACCGAGGAAGACGGCAGCGCTTTAGTGATAGCAAGCGCCGGCGGCTATGAGGATATCGCCTTATTTCTGCTGGAGAACGGCGCGGACCCGAACGCTGCCGACAGCAATGGGATGACCAGTTTGCACTATGCGCTACGGGACGGAATGAAAGTCCTGCACGGAATCGATATTGTCAAGGTAAAACGGATTTGCGCAGATGGGGCAGGAGCCAGGTGCAAAGCCATTGAAGATACCACAGAGGTGGATCCGGAATTGTTGCTTGATCAGCAAAGGCAAAGCCGCGGGGCAGAATCAATCATGCCTGGTCGCAACATGACAAAACTGATGCAAGCGCTTCTGGCGAAGGGAGCAGATCCGAACGCCCAACTCCGTCGGCCTCCGCCCCGGCTGCGCCTGCGTCGCAAACCTACGTTGAGCCTCACGGGTGCAACGCCTTTTATGCTGGCAGCCGCAGCCGCCGATGTCGGTTCCATGGGCGTCCTGGTGGAAGGGCGGGCTAAGCCGCTGGTATGGACGGCGGTCAACGATGATGAATTTCTCAAAGAAGGAAACGGAGACGACAACCAAATCCAGGGCAACGGGACTCCGCTGATGGTGGCGGTGGGAATGGGTCGTCGCGATGACTTCTCGGTGCAAGCGGAGCAGAGAGCTCTGGAGGCCGCAACAGTGCTGGTGGGACTGGGCGCTGACGTCAATGCAGCCACCGCCACTGGCTGGACCGCGCTGCACGCTGCGGCATTCGCGGGGGCGAACACGTTAGTTGAGTTCTTGGTGGAGCAGGGTGCAAAAATAGACGTGCAGAACGGCTGCGGGCAAACACCGCTGAGTCTCGCGGCCGGCACCGACGCCCGGGGGTTGTTGCAGAGGGTTACGCCTCACGAGGAGACAGCGCAGTTGCTTCGCGAACTGGGCGCAGGCACCACCCCGCCGTCGGGTCCCGTAGGGCGTTGCGTGAAAGGACGGTTCGGGCTGGAATATGCCACGGTAAAACCCGGAGAGAACAATCCGAATGTTCGCTACCCAGAAGGGCAGCGGCCGGACAAAACAGCAGAAGAAGCAAAACAGGAAGAATAAAGGTAAATGAGCGGGCGGTTGCCGCCGCCGCCGCCGCCGCCTGCGAACCCACGGATTTCCTCCCAAACCCCACTCATCCAGGCTGGCGTATAGATGCATTGTTGGCTGGTGGCGGGGAAGAGCGCTGGACGCGGGCACAGCCAGCAGCCTCCATCAACATTTCTTTTTTTCGTATGCTTTTCGTTCTGGACCGGCTTTGCCTGGACAGCCTCCTTCCGGCAAATTCCGTCTCACCTTATAAGCAATTCACTCCGTTGTCGTCCACCCAGCCTGAGATCGGCCTGACATCGAGATTTCATGCCAACGATGGGACACCTTCATAGTTAATGCAGACCCGATCCAATTTACAGCTTCAATGGAATCGCTCAAAGACGAAGGCAGAGTCAAGGGAATCCACCCTCGATACGGTTGTCAACCCCGACCATAATTCTTCCATCGGAAGGGTTTGTAAATAGGGAAAAGGAGGCGAGGACGTGCGTTCTATCGGCGGGCCGGCCAAGCGGTTTTCTTTCCGAGGGTCTGTTTCAGAAGCATCCCCGGACAGGTAAAAACCCAGCACAATGCGAAAGGGCGGTGTTCCCCGGCTGATTCGGGAAACACCGCCTGCCTTCGATTGGATTAGAAGATCACCTTCAAGCCGAACTGCAATTGGCGAGAAGTGGTTCGAGTGTCGTCAATTCTGGCGGCGGTGCTATACAATCTTCTCTCGGTGGGTCTCCCTCTTCTGGGCCGTCTAAAAATCGTCATTGCGGGATCGCCAAAGTTCGGACGGTTCAGGATGTTGTAGAACTCCGTCCGGAACTGCAGGCTGCCCGCTTCACCCAGGAACGGCAACCGGGTGTTCTTCGTAAAGGTAATGTCCATGTTGGCAATGCCCGGGGAGATCAGGGTATTGCTGCCCAAGTTGCCCTCGAAGAAACCATGTTCCGGCCCTTCAATGATAAGAGGAATGGCGAACTGGTCGGTATCAAAATACTGATCGGGATTCCTTCCGCCGTTTATCAGCGGATTGTTGTCGCCCCCCGGAATCAAGTCAACTTCCCTGCCTTCCGCATTAATTGCACGGACATTATTCGGACGTGGTTGTTGCGCCTCGACAACCAACGGGAAGCCGGAGTTCAACCGGATAACCCCCCCCAGATTCCAACCACCCAGGATTCCGCCTGCCAATCCGGTGAGGTTCTGACCGGGCAGGTCATACACAAAGTTGGCGGAAAAGTTATGCCGGAAATCGAATGCCGACAGCCCATGCAATTTAATATCCCGGTAACCCCGGATCGTGGACTGGAAGTCATTGCTGCCCGTCCAGTTGCTTCCGTCATCCACAGACTTGGAAAAGGTGTAAGCGGTATTGAATTGTAGCCCCCTGCTGAACCGCTTGTTAACATTCAACCGAAAGGCATGGTAGTCGGAAGTTCCGTCGGTATAGGCCCAGCGGAAAAAGCTCCAGAAATCACTCGGGTATGGCCGATGAGTCTGAATGAACAGCCGCTGGCCACCATCCGGATGAGGCAACTCCTCAGCCAGAGTAGCAATGATGCGCAGCGGACCCCGCTGCAGGTGAACGCCCCGGGTTCCGGAGTATCCTACTTTTACCGAGAGGTCCTGCGCGAGTTCTTGTTCAATGTCCATACTCCACTTGTAAACCTTGGGCTGCTCCGCATCATACTGGAATCCCTCCGAACGCAACAGTCCGCCACCCTTGCCGGCAACCGCTCCCGGCTGCGTAAAGAAAGCGTTGGGGAAATCAATATCCACCAAGTTGCCTTCCAGGAAAGAATTGGCGAAGAAGGGAGGCACTCGGACAGCCCAGGTAAGCAGGTGCCTCGTGGTAAGCAGAGCATGAAAAAGTCCGGCTCCTGCCCGGATAGAAGTTCTTCCAGTCCCGAAGACGTCCCAAGCCAATCCAACGCGAGGGGCAAAGTTCTTCAGCGAAGGATTCAGGTACCAAGGGGCTCCGATATCAGTGTTGTCCGGAGTGCTGATATTGTAGAGGTAGTTCTCCGTAGTATTGCGGATGTTCGCCATCTTTCCGTTGACCTCGGTTGGCGTGTTGGTAAATTCATACCGGAGACCGAGGTTCAGTGTGACCCGGTCGGTCAGATGGATGTCATCCTGCAGGTAAAAGCCGAAGATGCTTTGCCGGTAGCCGCGAATGGTGTCCGATCCAGGAACAATGAACGTGGCCCGGCGAACATCATTCACAAAAAAATCGTCCAAGCCACCGAATTCAAAGGTTCCGGCCCCGCGGGCATTCGACACCTGATTGACCTGGTTACGGTCAAAGTGAAATCCAAACTTGAGCGAATGGCTATTCAAAGAATAGGTGAAATCCTGCTTCACCTGATAGTTGTTTTGAACATTTCGCTTCGGGTTGGTTGCGCCCCCTCCCCAACCACTTAAACCAGAGATGGAAATTACACCAATAGCGTTCGTGGTGGTGGAGAAGGAAGTCTGCGGGAAAGTAAGGCCGGGAACTTGAATGTCGTTAATGGCGATATCGGTGCGGTTGAAGGACGCCATCGTCCGGCTGAGCAACGTGGGTGAAAAAATGTGCAGGTGCTCGAGGGTGGCAAACCGGGAGGTGGTGGATGCCAGTTCGATGGTATTGAGACGGTCGGGATTATCCCGGGTGGAATCGTCAACCACGACCCTTCCGTAAATGGAGTCCGAGTCAGAAAACCGGTGGTCAACGCGACCCGACCAGAAATTCTGGTTAGTGGGCTGACTGCGTCCCGTAGCAAAGATTCCTTCGTCTCCGCTAATCCGGCCAGTCGGAAGGGGGTAAGAATCCAGGAAAGGTTTCACAGCGGGATCGATCGGCAATTCCTCTCCACCAAGGAATCCGTTCCGCGCAGCCGGGCTGGGCACTTCAAAGCTCTGGGTTAGACCAAGATTTTCGCGCAAGCCCTCATAGCTGCCAAAGAAGAACGTCCGGTCGGGCACGATGGGACCCCCCAAAGCAAAGCCAAACTGGTTTCGTATGAATTCCGGCTTGATGCCGCCACCGCGTGCATTGTCTGCCCAATTGGCGGCGTCCAGGTTATCGTTTCGGAGGAACTCGAAGACCGAGCCATGAATATTATTGGTCCCGGACCGGGTAACGGCGCTGATAACTCCGCCGGTATGACGGCCCTGCTCGGCATCATAGGCGTTGGTGGTTACCCGGAATTCCCGAATGGTCTCCACACCGGCCAGCGTTCCGCCAGCGCTGCCGGCGGCACCGGCGGCGTCGTTCATGCGGGCGCCGTCGAGCAGGAAGCTGTTCTGCGTATAACGTGTCCCTACGATGGCGAGCTTGCGGCCGAAGCCCTTGGTGGCGCTGGCATCCGCGGTCTCCACGAAGATGGCGCCACCCAGCAAGGGGACCAGTTCGAGGAAGCTTCGGTTATTGAGCGGAATCTCCCGCATTTGCGTGGTATCGACCACCTCGCTGACCGAGGCCGTGGTCGTTTCCACCATCGGGGCTTCACCTGTTACCGTTACGGTCTGGGCAACGTCGCCCACCTGAAGCGTAAAATTAATCGCTGCCTGCTGCCCCACGTTCAGAGTAACCCCGCTACGAAGGCCCGTCTGAAAGCCGACGAGCTCCGCTTGAACTTCATAAGTGCCGGGCGGCAGAGCGGGAATCCGATACCCTCCCCGGCTCCCGGAGACGGTATTCCGCGCAATGCCTGTCTCTATATTTGTGGCGGTCACTTCGACCCCGGGCAAAACCGCATCGCTTTGATCCGTAACCGTGCCCACGGCAGTCGCGCCGGTAGCCTGTCCAAAAAGGAGGGTTGTTCCGGTTAGAGCAAAAACCAAACAAAAAGCCACGCCTCTGCAAATCCATTTGCCAGCAATCCTGATGGAAAACATACCCGTTATCTTCCCTTTCTTCCCCGGGACACGGGGAACAGCAGCTTTACTAGAGTCCTGGAAAATTTTTCAAATCATTCAAGTATTCGCTAGCTTGCCCGCCACCCGATTACCCTCACAGGTAAGCGGGTGCTTCGCCTCAGGTAAGCTTATGTATGTTCTTTACTAGCTTAACCTTGCTCTTTGCTCTTCACAAAGATGCTATTTTGCGATTGTGCTTCCACCGGACTGTGGAAGTCAAGAAAAAATGCCATCTGATGAATCACCGAGACAGCGGTGCTCGAAGCTTTGTTCTTTGTCTTTACATCTGTGATGATCTGGAACCTCCACTGTTACGAGGATTACACCAATCCACAGAGTAAAATGCATTCCCAAGTTCCATGCCAGAAGCTTGTTGGAATTATCTATCTCCTGATCCCAATTGCTTTCCTTCCTCACCTCGTGTAACCTCCAAACAGCATTTTCAATCGGGCGGGAAGCGGCTCTCGATCACTGGAATGAAATGTCTCAACTAACGGGCTGGCACAATCAAGGAGGGAGCACATTCGGCATTGGGGCTTAATATTGCTTATCGGCACCGGGCTGCTGATTCTGCTCCCGCTCGGCATTCGAGATATCCGTCGCGCTCAATCAGATTTGGAGCAGCCGGCTGAGGGCGGTTCTCACCCCTCCATCGAAACAATCCGTTTCGTGAAGAATCCCACTCCGGTGCCGGAATTCACGTTTGAAGACTTGGCGGGGCGGAGCCATGCTCCGCGTGACTGGCTGGGCAAGGTGGTCCTGTTGAATTTCTGGGCCACCTGGTGCCCTCCGTGCCGGGCTGAAATTCCCGACCTGATCCGTCTGCAGACCGAGTATGCAGACGGTTTGGTGATTGCTGGACTCTCGACCGACGCTGAGGGAAAAGAAACGGTGCAGTCATTTGTGGATGAGGCGGGGATCAACTATCTGGTGGGAATGTCCTCACCGGAGTTGGAAGCAAAATTCGGGGGTGTTTTAGGCCTTCCAACCACTTTTTTGCTGGATACCAAGGGACGGATCGTACAGAAGCACATTGGTTTCGCGAACCCGGACCTATACGAAATCGAAATTCGCGCCTTGCTGGGTCTGCCCGTCAATGCGGAGATCGAAATGTTTGAGGACATGGGACAAGTTTTTCCCGCCAACATCGTCAATGCAACCGAACTGCCTGGAGTGGAGCTTTCCTATCTGACTCCGGAACAACGCCAAGCCGCCCTCCGGCAGCTTAACGAGCAGACATGCACCTGTGGATGCGAATTGACGCTTGCACAGTGCCGGATCAATGACACAACTTGCGCCGTGAGCTTGGACCTCGCCAATCAAGTGGTGGAGAATATTTCAACCTCCCAATAGCAATCCGACAACTTGTCGCTCCCCCCCGCCCTGCCCGCCATTCTGAGAGCCTGTCTTGAGCTTGACGAAGGGCTCAGAATGACAACGGAGCCGCTTTTTCAACAAGCCGCGGCAGCCGCACCAACCTGCCCCCGCTTGGTCCATTCCTATTGCTTGATTTGGAATTGGGGTTTGGAATGAGGGGGCCGGCCCCGTCTCCTGCCCCCAATTGATTTAGCTTCTCCCCTCGTGTAATCTCTGAATGATACATAGAATCAGGCAGGAGTTTGCGTGGCGCTTTTCCCCGGGCGACCAATTTATTGTTATGCGCCGCGTTATCACCCGGAAATAAAGAGAGTTTGAGCTTGAAGGGGAAAGGACGGCTGGCATATTCTTTTGGGCTGAACTGAGGCTCGGATCGGAAATTCCTGATCATTGCACAAGGCTTCTGTAACATGCTTGGAAAAGCTAATATTGTGATACGGCACATTAGGATGAATCCATGATGGGATTCCAGTCATTACCGCAGGGGGACTTATGACGGACAGAAAGATTGCAACGAGGCGAAAGTGGAGACGAGACTTTGCTCTGCTAGCCACCCTGATTTTGCTGGGAGCGGGCGCGGGAATCTTGCTGTCTGGAGGAAACAGTTTTGCGGAGCGGGCCGGATTTGGCCGGAAACCCACCGGCTTTCCCCAGCTTGTCTCGGTAGAACCTCTGCCGGAGATGGATGGTCAGATGTGCGAGTGGACGCCTGCCAGCACATCCGGCACGCTCGTGGCGTCGCTGCGCCAGATGGGAGCGTCAGGCCGTGCCGCGCCGGACGGGAACTCGGATCGAGAGGCAGTGCGACGGCGGCCTCCCTTGCGAACCATCAAGGACCCCTACGCCTCTTTCAGCGCCGTCGCGGTGGACCCCGTTCGCGATGAAGTGGTCATGACGGATGAGAGTCTATTCCAGATTCTCGTCTATGACCGCACAACCAACACTCCCCCCACGGCCCGCTTTTCGGAGCCGAAGCGGTCCATCGGCGGGCTGGATACAAAGGTGGATTACGTCTGCGGACTCTATATCGACCCGGCGAGCGGCGACATCTACGCCATCAACAACGATACGGTGGACACGCTGGTGATTTTCGACCGGCAGGCGAAAGGAAACGTTGCGCCGACCCGGGAGCTTTACACTCCGCACGGAACCTACGGAATTGCGGTGGACGAGGGGGCCAAGGAGATATTTCTCACCATTGAGCACGACAGCGCCGTGGTGGTTTTCGACAAGTCGGCGGTAAAGGATGACCCGCCGCTGCGGTTTTTGCAAGGAGACCGGACGCGCCTGGCCGACCCGCACGGCATCGCCCTGGACGAGAAGCAGGGCCTGATCTATGTCGCCAACTTCGGCTCGTCCCAATCCCACGATCCCAACCTCGACAACAAGTCCCGACCGATGTACAGCCGGGGCGAAGGGAAACCCAATTGGCCTCTGACGCGCAACAGCGTCATTCCGGGCAGCGGACGCTTCACCGAACCGTCCATCACCGTGTATGCGAAAGACGCGCGAGGAAACACGGCTCCCCTGCGAGTTATTCAGGGGCCGAAGGCGAGCCTGAACTGGCCCACCGGACTTGCCATCGACCCGGTAACCCATGAGCTTTTCGTGAGCAACGACATGAATGACGAGATACTGGTCTTTGACGGGGACGCCGAGGGAGACGTGGCTCCGAAACGGATTCTCGGCGGGCCCAAGACGATGATCAAAAACCCCACCGGCGTCTGGGTGGACAGGAAAAATGAAGAGTTGTGGGTCGCCAGTTTCGGCAACTACACGGCGACGGTCTTCCCGCTTGACGCTTCCGGCGACACAGCTCCGCGGCGGGTGATTCGCAGCGGCCCCCAGGAGAAACTGGCGCTTATGATCGGGAACCCGCATCCGGTGGCCTACGACAGCAAGCGCGAGGAGATTCTGGTCCCCAACTGAGTGGCTCACCCGCAGATTGCGGTATTCGCCAGGCTGGCGGATGGAGGCGAATCTCCGGTTCGGAAGATCGAGGGCCAGAAAACAAAGCTGGGGCGCACCATGCACTCCATCATTTACGACCCGATCCACGATGAGATCAGCGTGCCACAGGACTTCGCTCATGCCATTCTGACGTTCCGCGCGGATGCGGAAGGCGAGCAGGCCCCGATTCGGATTCTGCAAGGGTCGCAAACGCGTCTGAACGGGCCGGAGCGGCACTCGGTGGACCCGGTAAACAATGAAATCCTGGTACCGCAGGGCGATGAGATTCTGGTCTTTGACCGCGAGGCGGTAGGCAACGTGGCTCCGAAGCGAATCCATAAGGGGCCGGACACCAAACTGGGCGCGGACGCAGTGGCCGTGGATACGCAGCGCGACCTTCTCGTCGTTGTGGGGACGCATGAAACCGAAGGGCTGAAGATTCGCATCTACCCGCGGACGGCGGAGGGGAATACCCCGCCTCTGCGGCAGATCGGAGGGCCGAACAGCATGATCACGAGGATGGGCGGCCCGTTTGCGCTGTATCCGCCCACGGGCAGGATCATTCTGACGATGCGTCCCAGGCAGGTGGGCTCGCTGGGAGCCGATGACAGCTTCACCGGCGTCTGGAACATCACCGACAACGGCGATGTTCCGCCCCAATGGACGATCGGCGGTCCGCGAGGTGCTTTGCTGATGCCGCGCGGCGTTGCGATTGATGAGAAAAACAAGAGCATCATCGTCACCGACAAGCGGCTCAACGCGATCCTGACTTATTATTTCCCGGAAATCTTTTAGTATCGCGTCCCGGAAATAAGCAAAGCGCAGCTATCGATGTCTTTCTGAGCGTCAGCGAGGGCTTGCACTGAGTGCAGCCGAGGAATCTGCTTGTCTCCAGGCGCTCAAACAAAAGCAGATGCTTTGCGTCGCTCAGTACGACAGCGAGACGGGCGTTTCGCGTGTGTATTTTGCGGGTCACGATGCTGGCAGACTGCTGAGGCCGGGACCGTAGGCCAAATTCCAGGCAGGGGGCAGGCACATGAAACAAGAAAATCAAAGGACTACAACGTTTCGAAGAATATCTCTGTCATCGTTTCGGACAACACTGCTCCGAATGATGTTGCCGGCAATGGCTTTTCTATTTCTGGCTGGAGCCTGCGGCTACGAACAGACAGCCACGGAAAGCCAGCCAGAACGGCCGCGGAGGCAGCTTTACAATCCACCCTACTCCAATGAGCCGGTCGAGCCCTTCCGCATCATCGACAATGTCTATTATGTTGGACGGGAAAATTACTCATCTTTCTTGATTACTACGCCCGAGGGACATTTTCTCCTCGACACCATGGTCGAGGAAACAGTGCCTAACCTCAGCGAGAACATCGAGAAGCTTGGTTTTGACCTGCAGGACATCCGGTTCATACTTCAGGCCCATGCTCACCGTGACCACGTGGCAGGGATAGCCAAGATGAAGGAGCTGACCGGGGCGCAAGTCCTGGTGATGGCTCAAGACGAGGCTGTGCTCGCGGATGGCGGCACGAGCGATTTTCGCGGTGACGGCAGCATGATTTGGACACCGGTCCAGGCAGACCGGACTCTTCACGACGGGGAACAGATCCAGCTCGGCGGCGTCACAATGGTGGCCCATCTCACGCCGGGGCACACGAAGGGCTGTACCGCATGGAGCACCGTGGCGGAAGAAAACGGACGGGAATACAATGTCGTCTTTGTTTGCAGCAACCGAGTGAGCGGCGGTGTTCCTTTGATTGGAAACACAAAATATCCGAACATCGCAGAGGACTATGCCAGCGGATTCCAGACCTTAAAGAGCCTTCCCTGTGACGTGTTCCTGGCTTCGCATGGGTTCATGTTTAACTTGGAAGAGAAACTAGAGCGTTTGCAGCAAGGGGCAGAGCAAAATCCGTTCATTGATCCGCAGGGATTTCAGGATTATATTGCAGACTACGAACAGGCATTTCTGGATGCCTTGCAGGAGGAGCAAGCTGCAGGACAGTGAGACCTGCTGGCTCTTTTGATCTCGCAGCCAACCGAAAGGAAATCCGCGTGAGCAGATCCGTTCATCATCTGGTTCTCTGTTCCGTACTTGCTTCGCTGTGGTTTATCCCGGCGCGCATGGCGGCGCAATCAGGGCCGGCAACCCCTCTGGTGATTGAAGGGGGCACCCTCATTGACGGCAGGGGAGGACAACCCGTTCGGGACGCCCGGATCGTCATCCGGGGAGACCGCATCGAGACGGTATCCCGGAAGGGACAAGGCTCCTACCCGGCGGGAGCCAGGGTGCTCGAGGCCGATGGAAAGTTTATTATTCCGGGTCTGATTGATTCCCACGTCCACTATCGCGAATACATGGGCGAAATGTTCCTCGCCTATGGTGTCACGGCCGTCTACGACCTGGGCAACCCCGTCCATTGGCAAACAGCCGTCCAAAAAGGCTTGAACGAAGGAAAGATCCGGGGCCCCCGTTTCTACTTTTGCGGCCGGGTAACCTGGCTCCGAGAGGGAGAAGAAGAAAGAAGGGATGTCCCAACAATTCGCTCGCGGGACATCGCTCCCATCCGGGGCCCGGATGAAGCCCGTCAAGCCATCGCTATTCTCAAGGAGAAGACGGACTGCGTGAAGTTGGACGAGTTCATGGAAGAAGATATCTTCACCCCCATTGCGCGGGAGGCGCGCGCGGCCGGCATGGGTGTGATTTCTCACTCGCTGAATCCGATGGACTCGGCCGAATGGGGAATCACCGGCATGGAACACATGACCGGAATTGCGATCTTCACCATTCGGAGTCAGGAAGGACTGCGCGCCATGAAGGACATGGACATCTCCGCGGGACACAAGAACAGCTTCCTGTACCAATGGATGGAACCCGCTTACTATGACGAACTCATCGGTTTCCTGGTCCAGCGGAACGTGTTCATCAATCCGACGCTGCACTTTGAGTGGAAAGCCGTGACAGAACACGCGCGAGAGCACGAGTTGGAGGACGCGCGGCTGCTCAACAACCCTAACCTCCAGCACGTGCCTCTCAGCGAGCGGCTGGTTTTCCTGGGCCAGTACCACTGGGCGGACAAGAATACTCCGGAGGAAAAGGAGCAATTCCGCAAGGGCTATCGCAGGGTACAGGAGTTCCTCCGCCGCTTTGTCCAAGCCGGAGGCAAGGTCTATTCCGGAACCGACACGGCGGCCGCGCTTACGCCGGGGCTAAGCCTGCACCACGAAATGGAGCTTCTGGTGGACGCGGGCCTGATACCCATGCAATCGATCCAGAGCTCCACCCTTTGGGCCGCAGAGGTCATTGGATTGCAAAGCCATCTGGGCACAATTGAGCCAGACAAATTAGCAGACCTGGTGATTCTCAACGGCAATCCGCTGCAAGATATTCGCAACACTAAGACCACCGACATGGTGATTCGCGGCGGCGAGATCATGGACACGAGTTTCCACGGCGACTATCAATTTCCTTTCCACCGCTACGGGCCGGAATCCAAGCACCTGTACAACCCTATTCCCGTGCTCGCGGACATCCGTCCTCCGATGACGCCGCAGGGTAGCGAGGTGAATCTGCGCGTGCTCGGAAGCGGTTTCGTGCCCAGTTCCGTGGTAAAAGTCGGTGAATTGACGGTCCCAACCCGATGGGTCAGCGCGACGGAGCTGACGGCTACGCTCACCAAGCATCATACCGCTCGGGTAGGAACTTTTCTGATCACCGTCGAATCTCCCCTGCCGGGCGGCGGGGTCACGGATCCGCTGGAGTACTACATTACATATCCGTGATTGAGTTGAGGAGAAAGTAAACGAGACAAGGACCGGCAGCTACAGCGGCAACCTCATTGAACTAGGCACGCTGTTTCCGGGCATCCCAGTCACCAAGAAGGGATCGGTGTTCCCACCGAGCAGAGTTCTTCTGTCTGACGCCGGAATCTCCTGTTGCAACTAGCCCAAACCTACCCCTAATCGTATCGCTTTAACTGATTGTCTGATGCCCCCAAACTTGTCAAGACATAATTTTCTTGACTGTTGTTCATCATCCGTGATATCCAGCACTCAAGGTCTATCTGAACATTTTGGAAACAATTATCTAAGGAGGGGTCATGGCGAAAACGGTGTGTAGTCCATTTCGCAGGGTGTTTTTGTATGCATCGGTGGTTCTTGTGTCTCTGATTTGCAACTCTGCGGTGGCGCAAATGCCTACCGCCACTATTTCCGGGGTAGTGGAAGACGCTACCGGCGCCGTGATTCCCGGCGTGCAGGTGACCGTAACGAATACGGACACCGGCATCTCCCGGAGCGGTGTGACCACTAGGGATGGCTCCTACCGGTTTCCCGCCTTGCAGGTGGGTACTTACGAAATCCGGACCGAAAACGCGGGCTTCCGGAGCGAAGTCCGGAGCGGGCTTCAGTTGAATGTGGGTCAGGATGCGGTGATCAATTTCTCCCTGCAAGTCGGGGCGGTGGCCGAATCCGTTTCCGTGACGGCCGAGGTGCCCATGATTGAGACCACCTCCGCTAATGTCTCCGGCCTGGTGGACGAGGGCGAAATTCGGGATTTGCCCCTCAACGCGCGCAACCTGATCGAATTGGGAACGCTGTTCCCCGGCGTCACCATAGCCCAGGAGGGTGGGCAAGGCACCCCCAATGGTTTTGCCACCAAGCTGACCATCATGGGAACCCGCTATAACACCAGCCTGTTCCAGCTTGATGGGATGGACATCAATGACAACACCGGGTCTGCCGGAGGCGCGGCGGGCATCCTGATGGGCGTGGAAACAATCCGAGAGTTCAACGTCATCACCAGCGGTTACAGCGCCGAGTACGGCAAGCATAGCGGCGGGGTTTTCAATGCGGTGACCAAGTCCGGGACCAATACCCTTCACGGCTCGGTATTTGAGTTTTTGCGCAATGACAAGCTGGATGCAAACAAATGGGAGGACAATGCCTTGGGAGGAGGAGAGAAACCTCCCTTCAAGCGCAACCAGTTTGGGTTTGCTGTCGGCGGGCCGATCGTACAAGATCAAACCTTTTTCTTCGGCAGTTGGGAGGCGCTGCGGGAGAGATTGGGTGTGACGCAGAATCTCCGGGTGCCTACTGCCGACATGCGGAATGGCCTGCTGCCGGGCGCGGACCCGATTGAGGTGGCCGCGACGGTACAGCCCTGGCTGGACGCTTACCCGCTTCCGACGCCGGGCGCGCGCGACTTTGGAGATGGGACCGCCCGGTTTATCCGGCAATTCAGTAATGCCACGGATGAGGACTTTTTCACGGTGAAAGTGGACCACACCATCTCTGATAAAGACTCCCTATTCGGCCGCTATACGATTGACACTGCGGACAGGCTCACCCAACCGGGATTGAACTATGCCAGCCTCAGTGGCACGCGTGCCCAGTACGCGACGCTATCCGAGACGCGGCTGTTTTCGCCTCAAGTGATCAATGTGTTGTTATTGGGATATAATCGTTCCCGAATCGGACAGAATCCATCTGAGCTCTTTCCTCAGCCCATTCGGTCGTTCACGGCATTTGATTTTGAAGGCGGTCCGATCGGGAATCTCTCCCCTGACGTTCTGAGTAATTGGGGAGCCCGTTCGACTACCCCTACCCAAGCCCTTCTGCAGCAATACCAAGTGAAGAATGATGTCTTCTACACCACCAGCTCCCATTCGTTCAAATTCGGCGGCAACTTCCAACGGATGCAGACCCATCGCAAGACGTTCTTTAATGGTGGAGGGAGTTTCTCCTTTAATAATCTGGAGGACTTCTTGCGGGGAGGACCGGTGAACACCTTTAGCGGGATGACAGGCGACTCCGACATTGCGGTTTATCCCCGGCAAAGCCTGTTCGGGTTCTACGCGCAGGACGCCATCCGGGTTTCCCCAACATTTACGTTGGACCTGGGTCTGCGTTATGAGATCACAACGGAAGTCCACGTCTTGCATGACCGGATCTCGAATATTCACAATTATCTGACTCCCGGAAATACTCCGGACGACCTGGTCATCGGCAACCCCTTTTTCAAGAACCCTTCGCTCAAAAATTTCGCTCCGCGAATCGGGTTTGCGTGGGATCCGACCGGCGGCGGGAAGACCTCCGTCCGGGGCGGGGTCGGCATATTCCACGATCAATTGCTGCCGGGACCCTTTATCTTCTCCTTCGTCTCTGCACCCCCATTTTTCAACCGTTTCGCGATCCGATCCTCGTCAAGGCCGAGATTTCCCGACGCCTTCTTTGTCCAGCCTGAATTGCAGCGGGCAGCTACTGGGCCCGAGCCAATCCAATTCGAGCCGGACCAGCCCACGGTTTACAAATACAGCTTGGATATCCAACGGGCGATTACCCCCAGCACGAGCGTGGAGGTAGGTTTTGCCGGCACGCGCGGGGTGCATCTGATGCGGGTGATCTCAACCAATCCGCGTATTGCGGAACAGCGCGACGGCAGGTTATTCGTTGGGCGCACCGCGCCGGTGCCCAATCCGCGGTTTGGCAGAATCCGGCCGAAGCAGAGTGACGGGGTCAGCCACTATTTTGGGTTGCGGATGCAGGTGAACCAAAGATTCACCCGCGGATTAATGTTCCGGAGTGCTTACACTTGGTCCAAATCGAGTGATGATGGCTCCAATTTTGCCGGCAGTTTGGACTTTGGCGCAGGCCCGGGCCAATCGAAATACCTGGCGAGCAAGGATTATGGCCTTTCTTCCTTCGATATCCGGCACGCTTTCACGACGAACTTCACCTACGACCTGCCGACAGGCGACCTGGAAGGCGTGATGGACAAGGTGTTCGGCGGCTGGGCAACCAGCGGGATTGTGACGATACAGAGCGGCACTCCGTTTAACGTCAGCGGCGGAGCCGCCCCCAGTTGGATGCGCTACGTTGGAAATTATCCGGACCTGGTGACCGGGGCGAACGTGCAATACGACACCCGCAACCCCGATCAATACTTTAACCCTTCCGCCTTTAAGTTACCTGGCGCTCCCGATTCCGCACCGGGCACTACCAACCCTGGGTTTGTAGGGAATGTGGCCCGGAACTTTATGATTGGGCCGGGAACCGTTACTTTTAACTTTGTGTTGCAAAAGAACACCGGCCTTTCCGAAAACGTGGATCTGCAATTTCGTTCGGAGTTTCACAACCTGTTCAACCGGGCGAACTTTCGCCGGCCCGCCAGCTCAGTATTTAATTCGCGGGCCAGTGGAGGCATCCATACCGTCCGGTCGAACGCAGGAGAGATTACATCCACGAGAACAACTTCACGCCAAATCCAGTTAGGGCTCAAGCTCGTGTTTTAAGCGCAGGCATTACGTCCACGCGATTGCGTGCCATACTGAGATATTCTGTCGATATCTCTAACTAATTTGGCAGGCCGCATCCGCCGCGAAAGAATTTGATTCGTGGCGGAGCGGCCCCAAAAATCTGCATGAACCCAGGGAGGGTCAGACGCCCATGAAGAAGGGGAATTCGGTTTGCGTGCTGTTGTTATTTGCTTTGGGTCTTTTGCTGAATCCCTGCCGGATGTCCGCCGCCGGACTGGAGGCGGACATGGTGATTCTCAACGGCAAAATCCTCACAGCGGACAGCCTCGACCCGGATCAATTTTCTATTGCGCAAGCAGCCGCCGTCTATGGCGGGAAATTCATCGCCGTCGGCAACAATGCCGAGGTCTTGGAGTACGCCGGGCCGGGCACCCGGAGGATCGATCTGGCAGGCAGGACGGTGCTTCCGGGGCTGGTGGAAACTCACGATCACATTTACAGCTACGGCTCTCATTTCTTCCCCGAAGGGCATCGGTTGGTTGGCAGGACAGACCCACCTGTCACGTGGACGAGCCGGGACGACTTTCTGGCTCAAATCCGAACCCTGGCCCTGAGCAAGCAACCGGGCGAGTGGATTGTCACCTCGACCCGGGGCGGGCCCATGGGCATCATAATGGAGTTGCAAAAAGGAGAGGTAACGCGCTTCGATCTGGACGAAGTAGCTCCCAACAACCCGGTGTATTTGCACTGGAACGTCAGTGTCGAGGGTCTGGCGAATACGAAAGCTCTGGATCAGCTGCTGGAGAGATACCCCAACATTGTGGGCCTGAAGCGCGACGCGAACGGCGTTCCCACCGGGCGGATGACGGGGGTGGCAAACCTGACGATGTGGTATGAATTCTGGCCGCAGGTCCCGCCCGAAGACCTGGGACCTTACTATAAGCTGGAAATGGAAGAGATTGCCGCTCAGGGGCTGACCACTGTTTCGACGCGTCTGCAACCCAACCACTTGGCTGCTTACTCCTGGCTGCATGCGCGGGATGAGTTGCCGGTGCGCATGGCCTACTCGCTGGAAACAGCCGCCCGCAGCGAAACCACCGAAGCCACGATGAGCCGTCTGGTGGGTCTGCAAGGAGGAACAGGAAAAGGCATGTGGGGCGCGGGAGACGACAAGCTGTGGATGATTGGAATTTCTCCCATCAGCGCCGACAGCGTCACCGGCATCGCCGGTTCTTGCGTGACCAAGCCCTGGCCGCGCGAAGCTCCGAACTTCCCCATGTGGCTGCACCAGTTATACGGCCCCTACGGAGTCTGCCGCCTGACGAGTCCCGACTACCACGACATTGACGTGTTGCGGGCGGCGGCCAAATACGGTTTCCGCATATCGGCGCTGCACATCAGTGGTGACGGGGGAATCGATCAGTTGCTGGACGCGGTCGAAGAACTAGGTGAACAATACCCGGACATCGCCGAGCGGCGGTGGGCTGTCGATCACTGCCAGATCGTTCGCGAAGAGCAAATCCGGCGGGCCAAAAAATTCAATCTGATGTTCAGTTGTGGACCCACGTTTCTATACGATGGAGAGAAGGGGTCCGTGGGTGCATTCGGGATTCTCTACGGAGAAGAAGAAGCCGGAAATGCGGTTATCCCCTTCCGCAGCCTGATCGACAACGGCGTGCCGGCCGTCATGGAGCTGGACCGGCACGGCTTCCATCCTTTCCTGGCATTGCAGGTGGTGATTAACCGCAAGGACGTGAACGGAAAGGTTTGGGGCTCCGGGCAGCGGATCAGCCGGCGCGAGGCGCTCTACACCTACACGCGCTGGAGCTCGGAATACCTTTTACGGGAGGACCATCTGGGAAGCGTTGAGCCGAAGAAAGCCGCCGATTTCACTGTGCTGAACCGGGATTACTTGGCGGTGCCCGAGGATGAGATCGGCCGGATTGACCCGGTGTTAACGGTGATGGGAGGGAAAATCACCTACACACAGCCGGAGTTTGCCGCCAGTAACAACCTGCCGCTGGTGGGATATCAGGGCGACAGGTCTTGGTGGAAGCGCGGAACTCCGGAGGATGCCACTCGCGGCCGCGGCCCTCAATAGTATTGCTGAGCGATTCCGGTTTTCCGGATTCGATTTGCAGGTTTGCTAGCTGCATTAAACAATGTGTCTCACTGGTTGATAGAGGGAAGGCGCCTCGTGTTACCCAGGTGAAAGAAACAGCAAGTGCTTCCGCGATCCGCGACTGATCCGTATGCTTATAATCATCCCGGGATGAAAAATCCGCCAGGAAGTGGGTTGGGTGCCTGACTTCGAGGATTATTGATTGGCGTCAGGCAACAAATAATTATGATTGATGGAATCGTTTCGGTGGGAAAACCGACATCTGAAATAGAGTGAGGTTGTCCATGCTACTACATGATTTGAAAAAGCGAGCAAAGCAGTTCGGCCTGTGCGGCATCGCCGTCTGGCTGGTGATCAGTTCTTCGGCAGTCTCGCGGGCACAAATGCCAGGATATCCGGCCCCCCGCGTACCCGACTACAACAAGGCCGTGAACGCAACCGTAGAAGATTTAATGCCTATCGCCCGCGTATTGGCGCGCAAGCCCAGCCGCCGGATGGCGCTGTCGCCGGGTTACGGCATCCAGCCGGGAGAAAGAGCGCTGATTGTGGTCAGCAGCCGGTTTGATCAGCGCGTGCTTACTGCCATCGAGCGAGCCATTGTGGAATTGGGCGCTAAAGTGGACGTCATGCGGACCAGCGCCGATCCCCCCAGCAGGATCACCGGCAACCGAGGCTACGAAGAAATCCGTTTGATGAGGTTGCTCGGCCCGAGACAATCGACCTTCGTCCGATCCGGTGGGGTGAAGGGGATCGTCCAGGCCAATATCGACGCCGGGGGCCCCGGCTACGACATAATCATCAACGGGTCGGGCGGACCGAACCCCAGGGCGGACTATCGCTGGGAATATATCCCCTGGACCACCACGGATAAGTTCATGTACAGCATGGCCGGCTACCCGTTTGAGGTGCAGAATCGGATGGACGAGATGCTGTGGGACGCCATGATCAATGGACGCACCATCCACGCCACCGACCCGGAAGGCACGGATATGACCTGGCACTGGCAGCCGGAGTTTGTCTCCATGTTGCGCGAGCACTGGCCCGGCTATCCAATGGTCAAGGCGGGCCACCTGAGCGCGATGCCGTTATTCCGGAGTCCGGAGAGGGCCGACGCCAATGGGGTGATCGGCGGCACCATCAACCACACGGGAACTTATCCCCACATCAAACTCACCGTCGAAAGGAACGAAATCGTGAAGGTGGAGGGGGGCGGAGAGTATGGGAATCGCTGGCGGGAGGTTCTGGAAGACTGCAAGGAAAAAGGCATCCATTTCCCCGGCTTCCCTGCTCCGGGATGCGGCTGGTTTGAGGAGGCCGCCATCGGCACCGACCCCTGGCGCGCGCGCGACTTGGAGGCTGATATCCAGCTGCGGGCATACTCTTGGGAACGGGGCCGCTCCGGCATCATTCACTGGGGACTGGGCGTCAGCCAGAACTTCGAGTATCACGAGGCGCTGACCCAATGGTACCGGGAAAACAGCGGGAAAACGCAGGGTGGCGGAAGTCATCGCCACATCCATACGCACTTCACTACCCTGGATTTTACCGACGAGAACGGCAAGACCATCCGGGCCCTCGATAAAGGCCGCCTGACGTTCTTGGATGATCCCGAGGTGAGGAGAATCGCGGCAAAGTATGGCGACCCGGACGAGATCTTGAACGAAAAGTGGATTCCTGCTTTCCCTGGAATCAACGCGCCCGGCGACTACATGAAGGATTATGCTGCCGACCCTTATGCCTATAACCACCCCAGGATGGAAAAAATACGCCAGGAAGCCGGGTGGGTGCCGGAAGTCGTGGATTAGTATTGCGTCGGCAAGGGAGATGGGCAGTTCAGAACTCTCTGCGGCTATGCCATCTTCGGTATTCGTGTAACTCGCGCTGCGGTTTTTTCCGAACTTTTCGGTCCTGAGCCTGCCGAAGGGGTAAGGAGGAATTTGCTTCTGAGCAACAACACCTTGTCCAACAAGCAGATTTCCGGGGCTGAAACAGGAGTCTGCTCACGCCGCTTCCATTGACTTTTCTTCACGCCAACCAGTGGTTAATGGGTAAAGAAGAAGCAGGTGACGTATGGAGGCAAGCCGGGAAGTTCAATACTCACTTTGCCGTTTATCATCTCTGCCTGGGCAATTTTCTTGGCGGGATTGCTAATGTCCAGAGCGGAGACCAGAGCAGGACGCAGCTCGATGGCAAAAGGCCGGGCGTCGGGGGAAACCCGGAACGTCAAATAGGCCAGCAGCCCCTCTGTTAATCCTCGTTTAGGATCTTCCTCCACCACGGAAGCATCAATCCGCAAAGTTGAACGCTCAATCGAGCTGGCATCCGTGCGCGTTCCCGTTAACGTGGCGTCCACGTCCGCGCCAATGGTTTCAGCCGCAATGCCCCGCTGGTGCCGCACAAATCGCAGATGCTGACTGACCCATTCCAGCTCTACCGAGAGGGAGCGCAGTTCCACGCCCTGGGCCGGGGTGTAATAGAGCGGAATCACAACGTTGACTCCAGTTGTCGCAGTCTGAGCACCGAGAGCAATCCTGACGATGGTCCGGTTCGACCCTTCGTTCTCCGCGGCATTTTCTTCCTCATCGGCCTGAGACGATGCTTGCATCTCCAGCCGGGCCGGAAATGCCCTGCCCGGTTGCAAGCCCAATTCCGGAACCAACATCGCCAAAACCGCCAACAGAAGGCCTACTCCCACTCTGTGCATGGTCTCGCGACGTTTTCTTCCTGTCATTTTCAACTCCTATCTGGACATCTGTCTGGGAGGAAACTCTTTAAAAAGAACCAGGAAATGGGAAGAATGGCTGAAGGTACATCTTATTGCCGGCATTGCTCCTATAGGTATTTTCAATGCGTAAAGAAGAAGCAGGCCACCGCCGGTGCGAGGCGGTCGTACCTGTCGCCCAAGTCATCGATACTCACCGAACCCGGCTTAGTAACCACGTTGGTCACCTCTTTCGGAGGGGTCGAGAGGTCATCCGCCGAAACTACCGTCGGCGTCATCGTAACCAGGAAGGGTTTGGCGTCCGGGGAAACCTGGAAGAGTAGATAAGCCAGCAGTCCCTGCGGCAACCCCTCCTTCGTATTGGGTTCCGAAAGTGATGCGGTTACCCGAAGCTTGGCCCGCTTCAACCCCTTGTCGTCCGGCTTGCTTTCGGTCAGGTTCGACTGGATGTCGGCGTTCGCCAGTTCCGCGGCAAGGCCCCGGGAGGCCTTCTGGAAAATCAGGCTATTGCTCACGTATTCGATATCCACCGTGAGCGACCGCAAAGGATTCTTGGGGTCCGGCGTCAAAGAGAGGGGCATCATCAGGCTGGCGCCCGGAGTTCCGTCAATCTCCGCGAGGGAAACCCGGGGCGTCTGTTCGGAAACCGATTGCAGCGCCGCAGCCTGCAGTTGTGGCGGCATGGAATGCAGCGCCCACGCCACGGCAAGCCACAACCCAACCCTCATTCGAATCCCATTCCGCATACTGCTTTTTCCAGTTGATCCGGCTTACCTTTCGCCCCGGCTGGAACGGATTGCCTGAGCGCGGGCGTCGAACGATTCAGCCTCTGCCGCGCGGTCGGTCTGGCGCAGCAGGTCGGCATGATGCGCCAGAATTTCGGCCACAAACGAATGGTTCTCTCCTAAAAATTTCTCGGCAACCTCTAAAGCGCGCTGGAAGTAGGTTTCGGCTTCCGTGTAGTTCTGCTGCGCGGAGTAGTGCCTTCCCAAAGCGTCTAGCGTGGCAGCAAGGTTCGGCTGCTCCTCCGGTCCGGACGCCTCCAAGATAGCTTGCGAGCGCTTCAGAATCGGCTCTGCGCTGCCATAAAGACCCTGCTTGTCGTAAACTTCCGCCAGACTGCCGAGCGCAGGAGTAATGCTGACATGCTCCGGGCCCGAGGATTTTTCCTGAATTGCCAGAGTGCGCTTCAGAAGTTGTTCAGCTTCGGAGTAGTGCTGCTGGTTCAGGTGCGCGCGCGCCAAGTTGATTAAGGTGGCACCCAGGAGCGGGTCTTCCTTTCCCACAAAATTTTCCTCAATAACCAGAGACCTCTCCAGCAAGGGCTGGCTCTCCGCAAATTTTCCCTGAGCCATCCGGACCACGGCAAGGTCCCTCAGCCCGGCAGCCAGCATCGGGTCCATTGGATTCTTCGCGCCCAGCGCGTTGTCACGAATGGACATCGAAAGCATCAACAGTCTTTCCGCTTCGGCGTACTTGTCCTGGTCACGGTACAGGCTGGCCAGGCTGCTTATGCTATTGTCCACTTCCAGGTGCTGCGAGCCGAAGTGTTTTTCCCGGATGTCCCAGGCACGTTTCATCAGCGCCTCGGCCTCGGCCAATCTGTCCTGCTTGTGATGCAGCACGCCCAGGTTGTTCAAGGCAGCGGCCACTAGCGGGTGGTCCGGTCCCAGCGCCTTTTCCCGAATCGAGAGTGACCGTACCAGGAGCGGTTCCACATCCCCGTACTTCCCTTGTGTGCCATACAGGCCTGCTAACCGGTTGAGGCTAGCATCCACGTCGGGGTGTTCCCGCCCGTAGGCTTTTTCACGAATGGCCAGGGACCGGTGCAAGAGCGGTTCCGCTTCGCCCTCCCTCCCTTCATTGATGTACATTCTAGCCAGGGTGTCGATGGTATTGGCCACCTCCGGATGATCCGCTCCCAGGCTGATTTCACGAATCGAAAGCGAACGCCGGATCAGCATCGATGCTTCCAGGAATTTGTCCTGTGAAAAATAATATTTCCCCAAAATAAACAGCGTAGAGGCCAGACGCGGGTCTTCGGGACCGAACCGCTCCGCTTCTCCGACAGCGGCCTGAAATGCCAGCACAGCTTCATTGGGTCTGTTGTCCCGGAGGGCCTGCGAGGCGGTCTCCATGTGCTTTTTCCATACCTCTTCCCGGCCTTGCTGGGCGAAGGCTCCCAAGGCCAGCAATACGAGACACGGGATCGCTGTCAACGGGCCGATTATTTTCTTCATGGGATTCTCACACTATTCCCGAGGATGGCATACCGGCCATCCTGGCGATGGCCGGAGTTCTTTGCTTGCCAAAACGACAGCGCAAGCCTGCATCGGCCGGGCCGTCCGTCCTGCTCTTCCTAGTCCATATCATCCACGCTGCGTTCAATCCCCAGATACTCCAGCGCGTCAAAAGTGCGGTTTTCAGGCGGACCGTCAAGCTCCCACGAGAATTCGAGTTGCGGTCCCACTGCCTGCAGTCCCAGATCGGCGGCGTACTCCTCCCGCAGAACAACCGTCTTGCCTCCCACCACCACCATCAACGGGTACACGCTGGGAATCTCTTCCTGTGGAATCGTGAAGTAGTCCTGGTTGTAAACAATGAAATCGGCGAACTTGCCCGGTTCCAGCGTCCCCAGCACCTTCTCCTTGAGGACATAATGCGCAGCCATGGAGGTGCTCATTTTCAGTAACTGCACCCGGTTGACCGCTTCCTGCGCTGCCAGGACCACCCCATCGGATCTCTTCCGGTTGATGTACGGATACCACTGAGCGAAAGTGGTCTGGTTGACCTCCGACATTCCACTCCCGCCACCTTCGTTGGATGCCATGAGGCCGTTCTTCAACATGCTGTTGATGGGCCCGACGCGATTCGCGTAACTCTCCGAATAAATCTTCCCGATCGAATAGCCGTGGTCGGAAGACAGTTCGTGGGCGCCGCAACTGAACAGCATGTTGAATTTTGCCATCCGCGGCATTTGATCCAGCCTGGGATAGAAAGGGCAATGGTCCGAAGTGAATCTCCGGGAACGCATATACTCCAGGTCCATGCTCGGGTCTTCCTCCATCACCCGGTCGAGAATGTCCATGAACTGGTCCAAGCCCTTATCCCCATTGTTGTGGTTGATCACGTACCGCAGGCGGGATTTCACGGCAGTATAGATGGCATCATAGTAAGGTCCGCCCGGCTCTGCCCAGCACTGTTCCATTTCCTTGATCCTGGGATCGATTGCATCCATCGTCGTGCAGGCCACCGGAACATCCAAGTCCAGGGCTCCCAGCGTGACGCCGACATTCCAGAAGTAGTCGTCGCCCATGCCGGCCATATCCCCCAAGCGGGAGAAACAGGTTGGAATGTCCACCACAACATTCTGGCAGGCGCGGTGTGCCCACCCAAATCGCACCGGCATCCGGCCTTCCCGAGCCAGATGATTGAAGGCATCGTGGATGGGCAAGCCGACGATGTGCGAACTGTATCCCGTAAAGCCCATCGCCGCAAAGTGCTCCAGCCCGTTTTCAATAACGTCGGCCAGCAGAGGAACCCGCGTGCGGAAGTATCTTTCTGCGATCAGGTTGCGGTCCACTCTGGGATTCGTCATGGCTGCCTGTTCGGTATGATCGGTTGCCTCCACATTGAACATGTCCATGAAGTCGTTCCGCGCCGCGGTGTTCATCAGGTAGTTTGAGGAGTCTTCCAGCATAATCGGCTGGTTGGGCGCCCACTCATCCAGTTGTTCCCGCGTCATCTGGTTCGTCCTCAAATACATCACGCCAAGGCTCACCCCTTGTTCTCCCGCGCCCTGGAAGCCGATCACTCCCCACTGCCCCTCGGGAGCTCCCGTCATCTGCTCCTTGACGACCAGCTCAATCCCTCTCGTAAGGTCCTCATAAGTCTCTCCAGCCACTCTAAATTCCCTCATGATCTCCAGCACTAGTTGGGGATTGTCGTTGGCCCACCGGGACACGAAGCCGTTATGGAGGTGATTGTGAGCATCAATCAACCCCGGCACCACGGTGCGGCCTTGCAGATCGAGCTGTTGCGTTTGGGGGCCGGCCAAACTCAGCATCTCCTCGTTGGTGCCCAAGAACTGGATCCGGTCCTCTCGGATCGCCATCGCCTCGACGACAGTGCCCGGAGGGCCAAGAGGATCTAAGTTGTCCATCGTGACAATATTGCCGTTGTGAACAACCAGGTCTGGGTACTGCACCAGCTTGGAAGGAACCGTCAGGGTATCCTGCGCCGGGACCGTCATCACTCCCAGCACCAGCAAACCGTAGATGAGCAGAATGCTTTTTCGCAATGCTCTTGGCATGAGAAATCTCCTTTTCCTTGATCTGTTATGATGTGAATTTTTCATTCGGCACCTATCGGTCGGCCCGGAGACGCCCGGGAGAGCAAGAATCCCCGCTTAGAACCCTAACCCTGCAGCGAAGACTTCATGTGCAGCAAATCCGTTCCGGGTGGCAAAACTTCCCCACCGAAGCTGTCCGTAAGCGGTTTAACTCTTCACTTCATCAGAACACGTCACCCGCCGCGCGAGATGGACAATGCGAACCGAGTTGGCACGTGCACTGAAATCCTCCGAATGATGAAATGGTAATGTCTGCGCTCGGATGGAAAACCCGGCCCGGCCTGATCCGGTGATGCTCACTGCTGACCGTCCGGGAATCATAAGAGATGGCCAGACGCCTTCCGAGCAGCGCAACTACTCCCGTTCAACTCCGGCAACGGATGCTGCCACCACACAGGCAAGATTGTCTACACCTCGGATTACAAGAATGCGAGTCAAAGTATAGTTCGGGCGCGTTCTTTCCGTCAAGAAAGTTCCAAAGCCGCACGCCGTTGCTTTCCAAAACGGCTAGGGCTTGCCCAGCCTGGATCGGCCAAGCCGACGTTACCTCATGGCAGACGAGAGCATTCCTCGTAAAGGTGCATACCGCCGCGGCATGTCATTCTGAACGCAAGTAGCGACAGGCATTCTTGCCTGTCCTCTAGCGTGCAGGCCCACTGGCCTGCACTTGTTTCTTGCTTTCCAACCGCGCGCAACCTACCTTAATCCCCAATCAATGGCCTTTTTGGGCATATCAAAGCCAATAACGAAGCCAATGCCCGATTTTCTGTATATTTCATAACTCATTACCCTGCAATTGGTTAGCTGGATATCGGAAGTTTTGAAATGGGTTCGTTTTGCAATAAAAACTTTTTCCTCCCGTTCCTCTACCCCCATAAACTAAACAAAGCCAGTTTCCCAAACGCCCTCCGGCCCGATTGTCCCTCGCGGAAATTCCGGGGCAACAAAATTCTTCCGGGAATTCCGAATCGACCGAGGAAACCGAAGCGCCTGTGTCCGACAGGTAGGGCAGGCATTCCTGCCTGCCTTGTAGAGTGTAGGCCGAAAGGCCTGCACGCCAGGGGACAGCCCTGGAAGTCTGTTGCTACCTGCCCAAGCCTCTCAACCTGTGCTCCTGCTTCGCTTTGCTCAACATGGCAGCGTTTCCGTTTGCCTGCCGCCCCAGGATTTTGTTAGCTTACCGGGCAGCGAACCCTTATAAACTCGGATATTTCAGCAAACTGTTCGGCAAGGATCGAATTCGGCAAGGTTAGCTACAGCCGTCGCTCGACGGCGGGGAAGTTTTCCCATACCTTGACGCCGCAAAAATGGCTGCCTTCCGTGCAGACCGGATAGGCATTGCCTTTCCGCACCACGCAGGGGGGACCAATGTAACGGGCCAGCCGGGGATGCTCCTGTCGCACCTGCTCCAGTTCCTCCATTGAGGCCTGGTAAATCTCCTCCTGGGCGTTGAAGCAGGTCCGCATGGTCCATTTGTGAATCAGGTGAAGCAGGCTGCCGCTTTCTACCATCCGAACGCTGGTGGCGTTGGGAAGAACATAGATAGCCACCGACGGCGGCACGCCAAGCTCCAGCAGCCGGTTCTTGACACTCCAGGCTTCCTCCATCGCCTGCCGGTAGATATCCTCCACCTCCGGGTTCCCTCTCACCAGGCCGGGAACAATGTAGTCCGGTTCCGGGCAGTCGGTGGCCGCCAGCATCGGGCGCGAGGCGGGAACCATCCGGTGCCGCTGGTCTTGTGAGTCCGCCGTGTGGCTCAGTTTCTTGAGGAAGGTGAAGGAGACGTGATGCAGGGCTCGCATCATGGGTGAGTGGACGGCCAGGTCCAGCGTCTCGAGGCGATACCGGTTGCGGGCTGGATTCAGCAGTTCTTCGAGCGCCTGGTCGTCGTTCATCTGCTTCTCGCTTAACCCCAGCAAATAGCGGAAGGAGCGCGCAACGGTGGATTCTGCTCCGGGTGAAGCCGAGATCATCCGCGAGGTTTTGCTGCCCAGATCGCGGTCAAACTCCCGTCGGGCCTGGGCAGACTCGGAAGGGCCGCCACCGGCAACAAGCCGTGTCTCGGGAATTTTCTCCTCCTCCAGGGGACCATCTCCGATTCGCTCAAAAAACTGCGAATCGATCTCTTGCACCCGTTCGACCATCTGGTCGATGACCAAGCCGGTTTCATAGGGGGTATCCCCGGAGTTGCGCATGCGATGGAGCCGGTGCAGGGCCACGCCCGAGAGCGTGTGCACCATGGAAGTCAAAGCGGCGATCGGCAGAACGTAACGTGCCACCTCGATGGCTTTTTTCTCCACCTGCCGGTCAATGCGCTTGCGGCGCTTCTCTGGGCTCCTGTCATTGATCTTCCATACGTCGTAGAGCACTTCCCGCGTGCGTCCGGCGAGCTTCTGAGAGAGCAACCGGTAGAACTCCCAGGCCCTCTCCACGGCGCGCAGGTACACTCTCTGCGCCTCCCCGGCCAAGGGCGGGATAAACGCCTGCACCTGGTCCAGGCGCACGTAACGCTGGCTGGACTGCTCCGAGTTATAGAACGGATGGCTGTGCAGAAAGTTCCACACAAACTGGCGGGAGATGTTCTCCAGGCCGAACTCGAAGTGGGCGTGCTGAAAGACGGTGTGGTGGCCGCCGTTGAAGGTGGTAGAGCCGATGGTCAGGCGCTGTTTCTCGGTAATCTCGTCCGGTGAGATCACGCGGGTTGAATAGCAGCTTCGCGCCGCGGCGATGGCGGAATCAAAAGGGCGGTCGAAGAAGTTTCTCAGAGTGACCCGGGGCTGGGTCGCCACCGCAAGCTGTCGTGCCGCGTTTGCAACACTCATGGCGTGATTCTAACCGATGTGCGAGTCCAAAAAAAGAGGAGGGATACAGAGGGGGGGTTGGATGCGTTAGGATGATTTTTTTGCCGCAACAATGGATTCTTTGGCCGAGCCCGTGCTCCGCCGGCTGCCATACTTCCTGTTGAAACGCTCCACCCGTCCTGCGGTATCCACCAGCCGTTGCTTGCCCGTAAAGAACGGATGACAGCTGGAGCATATCTCCAGCCGGATGTCGCCTTTGCGCGTGGAACGGGTCTTGAAGGTGCTCCCGCAGGTGCAGGAGACCGTCACTTCAGGATACTCAGGATGGATTCCAGTTTTCATGCTTTTCCTCTGCATACAAGCAAAAACGCTACTATACAGCAGTTGTTCCCCTGCTCGCAATAGCAGAACGCGGAATTCCCGAAGGCATCCTGTCACCGGCAGTAGGCCCGAGCCGATGGGACGCTCCCGGAAACCCCGAAGTTGACGCGCTCGCCGGGCGACCATTATAATCTGCTTTTTCAAACCAACCTGCTGTTTCCACTGGGGTCCATTGCAGGGATGCAATGACGCGGGTTGCAAAGTTTAGCTTGCTGGCTGGAAGGAAGTTTGTTCAGGGGTTTCCCCATCGGCAGGAAGACACAGGTGCAGCTTGTCCTTTGATTTTGAGCTTCTCGAACAACGCCGCCAGAAACTGCGCCAAATTGAAGCTCTGGGCCATCCGGCCTATCCCCACCGTTTTGACTATACCCATACTTTGGAGCAGATTGCCGCTGCCTATTCGGAAAAAACCGCCGAAGAGCTGACCAGCGAGAAGCCGGCGGTGCGCGTCTGCGGCCGAATGCAATCCATCCGCGGACACGGCAAGGCCGGCTTCGCCGATTTGGTCCAGGGCGGCCATCGGCTGCAAATATATGTTCGCAAGGATTCGCTGGGAGACAGCGGCTTTGCGCTCTACCGGCTGCTGGACATGGGAGACCTGGTGGGGGTTGAGGGGACTGTGTTCCGCACCAAAACGGGCCAGCTGTCGGTCCACGCCGGCAGTTTGTCGCTGCTGGCCAAGGCGATGCTGCCATTGCCGGAGAAATGGCACGGCCTGCAGGACGTAGAAGCCCGCTACCGCCAGCGCTATCTGGACCTGATCGCCAATCCCGAGGTGCGGCGCGTCTTTGCCGAACGGAGCCGTCTGGTCCGGGCGTTGCGGGAAGCCTTGGAGCGAAGAGGTTACATGGAGGTGGAGACCCCGATGATGCAGCCGCTGGCCGGCGGAGCCACGGCGCATCCTTTCCGCACTCACCACAACGCCTTGGACCTGGACCTCTACCTTCGCATCGCGCCAGAACTGTACTTGAAGCGCCTGGTGGTGGGAGGTTTCGACCGCGTCTATGAGATCAACCGGAGCTTCCGAAATGAGGGAATCTCCACGCAGCACAATCCGGAGTTCACCATGCTGGAGTTCTATCAGGCCTACAGCGACTACCGCGACCTGATGGAGCTGACTGAGAAACTGCTGCCGGAGGTGGCTGCGGAAACATGCGGGACGACCACCGTCCGCTACGGCGAGCACTCGATTGACCTGTCGCAATTTTCGCGTTACACGTTGCGGGAAGCCATCCGGGAGTTCTGGCCGGAAGAGTCGTCCAGGCCGACTCTGGAGGATTTCTCCGACCCCCAGCGGACCGCGGCGGCCATCGAGACCTGGAACCGTCTGCAAGGAGAACAAGAGCGTCTCGTCATTCCGCAGGGCACATCGCACGGCGCCACGCTGGCGCATCTGTTTGAAACGGTCTGCGAGCGAAAGCTGATCCAGCCGACCCTGATCTATGAATTCCCCGTGGAAGTGTCGCCGCTGGCAAAAAGCAAAAAGGACGAGCCGGGATGGGTGGAGCGGTTTGAGCTTTACGTGGCGGGAATGGAAATCGCCAACGCCTACAGCGAGCTGAACGACCCGGAAGAGCAGCGGCGACGCTTTGAATTGCAGGCCGCACTGAAGGAAAAAGGCGACCGGGAAGCTCACTCCATGGACGAGGACTACATCCGCTGCCTCAACCACGGCATGCCGCCCACCGCTGGAGAAGGAATCGGGATTGACCGCCTGATTATGATTCTGACCGGCTCCCGTTCCATCCGCGACGTGATCCTGTTCCCTTTGTTGCGGCCCGAAAGTTCCCCGTCTCCGGCGGGGGAGTGAACCGGGCGCGGAAACCTCCTCTCCGGCGTCCGCCATCCGGATTTTTCAGAGCGAACAATTCCAGGCATTCCCCTAAATCCCGAACGAAAACCGATCATCCGGCTTCTTGCCCAAGATGGACAGGAAAAATCGCCTGGGCAGGCTCAGAGGACCACACCACCTATGACGCGACAATCTCTGTTCACCTAAACGACTCCCAACAAAAGAAAGGGCTCCTCCCTAATGTTTTGACTTAAAATGGGATTGGAGAAAAATTCGTTTCAATCCGACAAAGGATAGAGAGGGAAGTTTGGGTTTCGAGTTTTTTATAGCCCTGCGCTACCTCCGCGCCAAGCGGAAGATTGCAGTGATTTCCGTAATCACCGCGGTTTCCATGCTGGGCATCGCCGCCGGAGTGATGTCCCTGGTGGTCGCGCTTGCCGTCACCAACGGCCTGCGTCAAGAGTGGCAGGGGCGGCTGCTGGGCGCCACCGCCCATGTGAGTTTGCAGAGGCTCGAAGGCGACGGAATCCGCCAATGGCGGCCGCTGATCCAGAAGCTTTCCGGCGTGCCCGGCGTGGTGGCTTCTGCCCCGGCCTTGTACGGAACGATGCTGGCGTCGCGTGCCAACCGTTCCAGCCAGATGATCTTGAAAGGGGTGGACCCTCAGGTGGAGTCCGAGGTGGGTACTCTGCTCGGCAGCATCCGGGAGGGATCGGCAGAGCCGCTGAACGAACCGGTGGAGCCCGGCAGCCAGCCGCCGGTCGTGATTGGCAAGCGCATGGCGGATATGCTCGGCACCTCGCCCGGGGACAGTATCTTGCTGACTAGCCCGCAGGGGCATCTAACGCCATTCGGAATGGTTCCGCGGTACCGCCATTTCCGAGTCACCGGGGTGTTCGATTCCGGCTTCTACGAATTTGACTCCAGTTGGGCTTTCACCAGCTTGGAGGCGGTCCAGCAAGTGCTGGGGCTGGGCGATGTGATCTCGGTCGTGGAGTTCAAGATCCAGGATATTTACCAGGCTCCGGCGGTGGTAGAGACCCTCCGGCAACTGGCCGGCAGCGGGTTCCTCGGTAGCCACTGGATGGAGCAGAACCGCGCCCTGTTCAGCGCCTTGAGACTGGAGAAAACTGTGACGGTGATCATCATCGGATTGATTGTCTTTGTGGCGGCGTTGAACATCCTGATCTCTTTAGTGATGATGGTCATGGAAAAATATCGGGACATCGCCATCCTGGTTGCGATGGGCGCGCAGCGGACCCAGATTCGCAACATCTTCCTGCTTCAGGGCGCGATGATTGGCACGGCCGGGACCGCGCTGGGTTTGTTCGGAGGGTATCTGCTCTCCTGGCTGGGCAGCCGGTACAACCTGATTCCGCTCAACCCGGATATCTATGACATCAGCTATCTGCCGTTCGATGCTAGAATCGTAGATGGAGTTTGGGTGGCGGTGGTGGCCCTGTTGGTCAGCTTTCTGGCCACGCTCTACCCGGCCCGCAACGCCACTTCCATCGCTCCGGCGGAGGCTTTGCGCTATGAGTAATAATTATTGATCCCTGCCATTGGAATCCAGCCCCGGCAACATGGAAGGAAGCGGAAAGCAGGGCGGAAAAATGGACAGCACGGAGACGCAACCCGGGCTCGACGGAAAGGCGGAAACGTTCTCACGGAAACCGGCATCTAACGAATTGAACAAGCTGCGAAATTGAGCAAACTGTTGCGAGCCGAAAACCTGACGAAAGTGTTCCGCTCCGGAAAGTCGAATTTAGTGGTCTTGGATGACCTGCAGTTGGATGTGCAAGCCGGCGAGATGGTAGCCATCGTCGGCGAGTCAGGAAGCGGCAAAAGCACGCTGCTGCACATCCTGGGCGCGCTGGACAAGCCAACTGCCGGTGAGGTATACTGCGACGGCAGGCTGTACTCCGAGCTTTCCGAGCACGAATTGGGGAGCTTGCGAAACCGTAATTTTGGTTTCGTATGGCAGTTGCGCTCCTTGCTGCTGGAATTCACAGCGGCAGAAAATGTTGCCATGCCGTTGCGTATCCGTGGCGTGGAAAGCAAGGAGGCCTCGGAACGCGCCGAAGGGTGGCTGCAACGTGTGGGTTTGAAAGACAGGGCAGCCCATCGTGTCGGCGAGCTTTCTGGAGGCGAGCAGCAACGCGCCGCTTTAGCCCGTGCGCTGGCGGGCGAACCGAAAGTACTGATGGCCGACGAGCCGACCGGCAACTTGGATGCAAGAACCGCAGAGATGATTATGCAGTTGCTGGCGAGCTTGCATGAGGAGTGCCGGATGACAACGCTGCTGGTCACGCACCATTTGGGTTTTGCCCGGCGTTGTGACCGGACGTTGCAACTTGCGAACGGTCGGCTGGAGGCCGTTTCGTTTTCCGAAACGATCTGATCCCACCGCCGGTCCCGGAACGGCCGGCGCACCAAAGAAGGGAACATGTTCGAACGGTACACGGAAAAAGCCAGGCGCGTAATATTCTTTGCCCGCTACGAGGCGAGCCAGTTCGGCAGCCCGTACATCGAGTCCGAGCACCTGCTGCTTGGCCTGCTGCGCGAGGATAAGTCGCTGACCAACCGGTTTCTGCGCTCTCACGCATCTATTGAATCCATCCGCAAGCAGATCGAAGGGCATACCACCATCCGGGAGAAAGTTTCCACTTCCGTGGACCTTCCCCTGAGCCGCGAGAGCAAGCGGGTTCTGGCATACGCCGCCGAAGAAGCCGAGCGGCTGTCCCACCGGCACATCGGCACCGAGCACCTGCTGCTCGGCCTGCTGCGCGAAGAGAAATGCTTTGCAGCCGAGATATTGCGCGAGCGCGGCTTGCGCCTTTCCAGCATCCGGGAAGAGCTGGTCCGCTCGCAGACGGAGAAAGTCTCCGCCTCGCGCCCCAAGGAAAGCTCCTTGCTGGGTGAGTTCAGCCGCGACTTGACACAGGCCGCCATGGACAACACTCTGGACCCGCTCATCGGCCGGGAAAACGAGCTGGAGCGCGCCACTCAGATTTTATGCCGCCGCACCAAGAACAACCCCGTGCTGATCGGCGAGCCCGGCGTGGGCAAGACTGCCATCGTGGAAGGGCTGGCGCAGCGGATTGCCGACGGCGAGGTGCCTTCGTTCCTGGCAGAAAAGCGCATCCTGGCGCTCGACCTCTCCTTGATCGTGGCTGGCACGAAATATCGGGGGCAGTTCGAAGAGCGGCTGAAGACGATCATGAAGGAACTGATGGAGAGCGCAAATGCCATCATCTTCATCGACGAGCTGCACACGCTCGTGGGTGCAGGCTCCGCCGAGGGATCTCTGGACGCCGCCAACATCCTGAAGCCGGCCCTCTCACGGGGCGAAATCCAGTGCATCGGAGCCACCACGCCGGCGGAGTTCCGCAAATCCATCGAGAGGGACCGGTCTCTCGAGCGGAGATTTCAGGCCATTAAAGTCCCGCCGCCAAATGAAACCGAGGCCATCACGATCCTGTTTGGGATCAAGAACCGCTACGAAAAATTCCATGCGGTCACCTATACCGACGAGGCTTTGCAGTCCGCCGTGTACAACTCCAACCGCTACATCCCTGATCGCTTCCTGCCGGATAAAGCCATCGACCTGATTGACGAGGCGGGAGCACGTGTGAAGCTGCGCCAAACCACGCTGCCGGAAGAGCTGGCCGACATTCAGAAGCGCATCAAGTTCATTGTTCACCGGATGGAGAACGCCATCGCCAACCATGAATTCGAAAAGGCCCGTTTTTACAGCGATGAAGAGCGCAAGGAGCGGGAGAACCTGCGGGCGCTGCGCGAAAAGTACCAGCTGGATGAATCCTCCAGCGGCACCGTGGGTAAAGAAGATATCGAGGACGTGGTGGCCCGGTGGACTGGGGTCCCGGTGACCGCTCTCAAAGAAGAGGAGATGGCCAAGCTGCTGCGCATTGAGGAAGAGATTCACAAGCGCATCATCAGCCAGGAAAAAGCGATTTCCGCCCTGGCCCGCGCGATCCGGCGCGCCCGGGCCGGTCTGAAGAACCCGGCGCGCCCCGTGGGATCGTTCCTCTTTCTGGGTCCGACCGGCGTGGGCAAGACGGAGGTTGCGCGATCCCTGGCGCAATTCCTCTTCGGAACCGAAAAGGCCTTGATCCGCTTCGACATGTCCGAGTACATGGAAAAGCACGCTGTCTCCAAGCTCATTGGCTCTCCTCCGGGTTACATCGGCTACGAGGAAGGCGGCCAGTTAACCGAACGGGTGAAGCGCACTCCATATTCCATCATCCTGCTGGATGAGATCGAGAAAGCTCATCCGGACATTTACAGTATCTTGTTGCAGGTATACGAGGACGGCCAGCTTACCGACAGTTTGGGCAACACGGTAGACTTCAAGAATACGATCATCATCATGACGTCCAACATCGGTGCCCGGTTCCTGGAAAAGCGCAGCCAGATGGGCTTTCAACCGCCCGCTCCGGAAGGCCTCTCGACCCAGACCGAAGAGATGGTGCGGGCCGAGGTCAAACGCGTTTTTAACCCGGAATTCCTCAACCGCCTGGACGAGATCATTTTGTTCAACTCCTTGACGGATGAGGATCTGATCCAGGTGATCCAGTTGATGGTGAGCCAAATTAATGAAAGCTTGGTGCCTAAAGAGATCAACATCACGCTTTCACCGCAGGCGGAACGGTGGATTTTGGAAAAAACCTGCCACGACCGCTCCTACGGGGCCAGGCCCCTGCGGCGTGCCTTGCAAAGGTACATTGAAGATCCTCTGTCGGAAGCGTTGATTCAGGGCGTCATTACACGTCCCGCCTTCCTGGAAGTTTTCCTGGAGGGCGAAGGGCTCTATTACCGTCCTGTGGACAGTGCGGCGGAGCCTACACCCATGTTCGTGACTCAGGCGTGAGGCAGCGAGCTGGTTCGGTTCAGGCGCACGGCTTCGGGTAATATAGCTTTGGGCTTTGTGGTGTTGTGGTCTTTTGTGTCCCTGTCTTATCCTGCCTCCCAAGTTTTGAGATAAAAGCAAGGAAGATGGGTGTGATCTCCGCAATCAATACGGCGGAGTGAGGGTTGTTATTAGAGGAAGTTGAAGAGTCCCAATACACTTAAGGCCGCGGCGGGTGCTGGCCGGCAGCGCGAAGCGTTGACACACTGCCGGGCCGCCTGCGTCTAAATATAGTTGTTATGAACCGGTTCCTCTCCCATCGGCAATCGCTGCTTTCCTGCGCCATCCTATTTTTCCTTCTGCTTGCAGGCTTGCAACCGGGCGGCACCTTGGCCCAAACCGAACCCGAAGCGGTGATTGAGGAAATTCTCTTCCGGGGCAATCGGCGCGTGCCTGCCGCCACCATGCGCGTCCGCATCTTCACCCAGCCAGGCGACTCCTACGATCCAAACGCCCTTCGCCGGGACTTCATGGCTCTGTATAACACCGGTCTTTTTGATGACATCGTGCTCCGAGTCGAGGACGGGGATGAGGGGAAAATCGTCATTTTCGAGGTCACCGAAAAGCCCGTCATTCGAAGCATCGAATACACGGGCAACAATTCGGTGACGCACTCCGACATCCTGGACCGTTTCAGAGAAAGAAGGGTCGGCTTGACGGTGGAGAGCCGCTATGATCCCACCCGCATCAAGCGCGCCGAAGTCGTCTTGAAACAGCTGCTGGCCGAACGAGGCCGCCAGTACGCCACCGTCTCGGTCGATGCCAGAACCATCCCGCCTTCCTCGGTGGCCCTGACCTTCCTGATCGATGAAGGGCCCAAGGTGAAGATCGGGCGCATCGACTTCGAAGGCAACACGGTGATTCCCCGGCGGAAACTGGTAAGGTCCATGCGCAACTCCCGGCCCATTGGAATTCCCTACAGCTTCATTTTGGAAAGCCTGTTCAGCAAAACATTCGACCGGAACAAACTGGACGAGGATATGGAAGGCATTCGGGCGGCCTATCAGAACGAAGGCTACTTCCGGGTTCTGGTCAACGAGCCGCAGGTTGAGACCCGTGAAACGCCGGGGAAAAGAGGTGTGCCTATCCCGGTTCTCAACAAGTTGCCGATTCCAGGAATCAGGAGAAGCAATCCAGGACGCAAGGTGGATATTATCGTTCCGCTGGTTGAAGGAGAGCAATACACGCTGGGAGAGGTGAGCTTCGAGGGCGTGGAACTGTTCAACCAACCGGAAGCGGTACTGCGTCCGGTGTTCGCGATGGAACAAGGAGATCTGTTTGACGTTTCCAAGATTCGCGAAGGCCTGGAAAGCATGCGCAAGATTTACGGGGAGTTTGGCTACATCAATTTCGTGGCCAGCCCCGAAACCCTGATCGACGACGTGAACCGCCAGATCGACATGGTGTTCAACATCGAGGAGGACAAGCAATTCCTGGTGCGCCGGATTGATTTTACGGGAAATACCACCACTCGCGACAAGGTCATCCGGCGGGAATTGATGCTGAGCGAAGGTTCCATGTTCAACAGCCGCCTGTGGGAGCTGAGCCTTCTGCGGCTGAATCAGCTGGACTACTTTGAAAAGCTGGAGCCGACTGATTCCGACGTGCAGCCCGACAATCTCACCGGAACCGTGGACCTTCATTTGGCCGTCAAGGAAAAAGGGAAGAACGCCATCGGCTTTACCGGCGGCGTGAGCGGACTCTCCGGGAGCTTTGTGGGATTCAGCTACCAGACCAACAACTTTATGGGACTGGGCGAGACCCTTACTTTTAACGCGCAGTTGGGCAGCCTGGAACGCAATCTGCTGCTGGGAGTAACCCACCCATACGCATTTGACCGGCCCCTCCAGATCGGTTTCACCTTGTTCTCCCGCCGCTTTAACTTCGATGAAGGCCAGCAGGCGTCCATCTTCTCCGGCCAGGATGTCCGGCCCATCTTTGACTTGCTGGGAACCGATAACATCCAAAGGTATCGCCAGACCAGCATCGGCTTCACCGCTTACTCCAGTTACCCGCTGGGCAACAATTTTACCCGTGTCGGGCTGACTTACAGTTATGACTCCAGCAGCATTACCACCTTCAGCGAGGCTTCCCGGAGGCTGTTTGAAGATATCAACTTCAACGGATTGGGCGGGGGCAATGCACTGGAGGGAATTCACACCAGCAAAATCATTCCAACCTACACCTACAACACTGTCGATCACCCGCTGACTCCCTCGCGCGGCAAGAGTTTCTTTCTCAGTATGGAGCTGGCGGGATTGGGCGGCAATGTCCGCACCTACCGGCCTACCGTCGACTTCAAATGGTTTCGTCCCATGTCGGAGGGTTTCCAGCCCCGGGTGTTTGCCATGCACCTGAAAGGTTCCACGATGAGCGGTTTTGGAGGACGCGTGCTGCCGCCTTTTACGCGCTTCTATGTCGGCGGGGAAACCGACATTCGCGGTTTTGATTTTTTCACGATCAGCCCGGTCGCCTTCATTCCCGATATAGCCGCCGTGACTGTTCTCAATACCGACGGTACCCCGCGAACCACAACCGGTCTGGACCAGTTGGGGCTGGAGAACCAGATGACGCAAACCATGCTGGTTCCCGTGAACCGAACAACCTTCCCCGGCGGCGACACCCAACTTATTGCGAACTTCGAATACCGGATTCCGTTATTCGGGCCGGTCTCGCTGGCCCCGTTTCTGGACGCCGGCTATAACATCGCTTGGAGACGGTCGCAATTGTCGCTGACCGATCAGCGCTTCGCGGAACTGCAAAGCCAGTTCCCCAGCGCCAACTTCAAAAAACAGTTGGATATAGCAGCCGACACCAACAATCAGTTGAGGTCCTCAGCAGGGATCGAGCTGCAAGTTATCCTGCCGGTTGTGAACGCTCCCTTCCGCATCTACTGGGCCCGAAACATATCCCGGCTCACGACCAACATATCTCCTGCCCCCCTGGTGGGGCGCGCCTTATTCCCCAATGAAGCCAGCTTCCAGAATGCTGTGAATGCGTTCGGTACTCCGATCCCGTTCAATGAACCGAAGAGCACCTTTCGCTTCACCGTCGGCCGTACATTCTGATGTCCCAGATGTGTGCCGGATTACCCCTGCTAATGGTGGAATTCTCTCGATCCGTTGGCCGTCCTCCTAGCCGAAGTGACGGCCATCTTTTAGGAATTTCAGGCTGGGATTGACGTCTTTCTTCAGCGCGATTACAATGAACCGACTAAGCGGGAATTTAGAGCCAATGGGAAGTATTTCTTTACTGGAAGGATTGACGTTCGACGATCTCCTTTTGCTTCCGGGCCGGTCGGAAGTCTTGCCGGCCGACGTTGACACTCGCACCTCCCTGACCCGCAATATCCTTCTCAAAATTCCGATCACAAGCGCGGCCATGGACACCGTGACCGAATCACGACTGGCCATCGCCATCGCCCAGCAAGGCGGCCTCGGCTTCATCCACCGAAATATGTCCATCGAACAGCAGGTTCTGGAAGTGGACAAAGTAAAGCGCAGCGAAAGCGGGATGATTGTGGACCCGGTGACCATGTCCCCGGAGCATAAAATTTCCGAGGCGATGGATGTCATGCGTCGTTATAAGATTTCCGGGGTTCCCGTCACAAAGAACCGGAAATTGGTAGGTATTCTCACCAACCGCGACCTCCGGTTTGAGACCCGGCTTGACTTGCCCATAGGCAAGGCGATGACCCGGGATAAGCTGTTTACGGCCCCCGTCGGGACGACCCTGGAAGAAGCCGAGCGGCTACTGCAGAAGCACCGGGTGGAAAAACTACCCGTAGTGGACCGGAACAACAACCTCTGCGGGCTGATTACGGTGAAGGACATTCAAAAGAAGCGCCGGTACCCGTTTGCCGCCAAGGACGAAAAAGGCCGCCTGCGCGTCGGGGCGGCGCTTGGGGCCACGGGAGATTTTTTGGAGCGCGCGCAAGCGCTGGCGCAAGCCAAGGTGGACGTTTTGGCTGTGGACACGGCGCACGCCCATTCCGTCCGCGTCCTGGAAGCCGTCCGGGTTTTGCGAAAATCCCTTCCTCAAGTGGATTTGGTGGCCGGAAACGTAGCCACTTTTGAGGGCGCATGCGAACTGGTCCGCCTGGAAGTGGACGCCATCAAAGTGGGGATCGGGCCCGGCTCCATCTGTACTACGCGCGTGGTGACCGGTGCCGGGGTCCCTCAGATCACCGCCATTGCCGAATGCCGCCGGGCCTTGCGCGACACCGGAGTTCCGTTGATTGCCGATGGCGGCATTAAATACTCCGGGGATATCACAAAAGCGCTCGCCACCGGTGCTAGCGCCGTGATGGTTGGCAACTTGTTGGCCGGGTGCGACGAAAGCCCGGGCGAACTCGTGCTGTACCAGGGACGCACGTTCAAGGCATACCGCGGAATGGGTTCCATGGGAGCAATGGAGTCCGGCGGAACGGACCGTTACAGCCAGGAAAACCAGTCCCGGCCTGACAAGCTGATTCCCGAAGGAATTGAAGGACGGGTTCCCTACAAAGGACCCCTGGAAGCAATAGTGCTGCAATTGGTAGGTGGCTTGAAATCGGGAATGGGATATTGCGGCAGCGCCAACCTGGAAGAATTGCACAGCAAGGCCCGCTTTGTTCGCGTCTCTTCTGCTGGCCTGCGCGAAGGGCACGTGCACGACGTGATCATCACGAAGGAAGCCCCCAATTACCGTTTCGAGTAAGCGCCCCGAATCAGTGCACCAAGCAAGCTCGCGAGACTCCCCTTACATCCCATAGGCCTTCTCTCTAACCAGGGAAAACCGCAGCCAGAAGCATTGGAGGCAGAACATCAATGTGGAAGGAAACTTAGGCGGGCAACAATCAGGCTTTTCCTTTTTCTTTCTTCTTCTTTTTCGCAGGAGCTTTTTCTTTGAGCTCGCTACCGACCAGCTCCACCAAAGCCATGTCGGCGCCGTCGCCAGCTCGCCAACCCACACGGGTGATCCGCACATAACCACCATTCTGGGTGGCAAAACGGGCCGACAGGCTGTCGAACAGCTTCTTCACAGACGCCGGACTGTTCAGGAAAGCAGCCGCCTGGCGGCGCGCATGGAGCGACTCTGCCTTCCCCAGCGTAATCATCTTTTCTGCAAGCGGCCGCAGCGCCTTGGCCTTGGCCACCGTGGTCAGGATGCGCTCCCGCTCAAGCAATGAGGTCACCAGATTACGCAATAACGCCCTGCGATGACTGGTGTTTCTTCCCAGTTTCCATCCTGCCTTGAGGTGTCGCATCGTTATTCTTCCTAACTGCTCGCTCCAGCCAGTCGAACTCTCACTCTGCGCCGTCCTGCGCTGTCAAACCAGCCGGAACCCTCCGGTAATCCTGGCGTAGGCCAGTCTGTCTATTGTTCGGAAACCGGTGTAGCCGGAATCAGGCTCCCTTTCTCGTCCAATTTCATCCCCAACCCCAGGCCCATTGTAGTCAGAATCTCTTTGATCTCGTTCAGCGATTTGCGGCCAAAATTCTTGGTGCGCAACATCTCCGATTCCGATTTCTGGACCAGTTCTCCGATGGTCTGAATGCTGGCGTTCTTCAGACAGTTATAAGACCGCACCGACAACTCCAACTCTTCCACCGAACGGCTCAGATGCTCATTGTGAATCTCCAAGCTCTTTTCCGCAACCTCTTCGAAGGCTCCGGGCTTTTCTTCGAAGTTGATGAAGATCGCCATATGGTCCTTCATCAACTTTGCGCCCAGCCCGATGGCGTCCTGCGGGGAGAGAGTCCCATTGGTCCAAACCTGCAAGATCAGCTTGTCGTAATCGGTCATCTGACCCAGACGGGCCGCTTCCACCTGGTAATTGACCTTGCGCACCGGTGAATGAACCGAATCGACGGGGATATAACCGATGGCCAGGTCTTCATCAAAGTTCTGGTCCGCGCTGACGTAGCCCCGCCCATGCCGGAGACGCATCTCCAATTGCAGCCGGCCGCCGTCGCCCACGGTTGCCAGGTAGACCTCCGGGTTCAGAATCTCCACGTCCCCATCGGCCTGAATCTGCGAAGAGTAGACCTGGCCGGGCTTTTCTGCCACCAGGGTAATGGTCTTGGGGCCTTCCCCGTTCAACCGGAACGGCACTTGTTTCAGGTTGAGAATAATATCGGTGGCGTCTTCCACCACTCCGGGAATCGATGAAAACTCGTGAAGTACCCCTTCGATCTTGACGGCAGTGATCGCCGCGCCCTCGATAGACGACAATAACACGCGACGGAGAGCGTTTCCAATCGTGGTGCCGAAACCGCGCTCAAACGGCTGGGCGGAAAACTCGCCAAAATCGGCAGTCAAGGTTTCCAAACTGCAAGCCAAACGCTTTGGTTTCTGAAAACCCTTCCATAACATTAGCTTTCCTCCAAAAAGACCGAGCAACGTAACGTCTGCGGCAGCGGCTGCCGCCTCAGGCGTACGGTAAATGCCGATTCTCTATTTAGAATAAAGTTCTACAATCATTTGTTCCTGGATCGGGAGCGCAATATCCTGCCGCTGCGGAAGCGCCAGTATCTTGGCCCGAAGGTTTTCCCGATCCACTTCTATCCATGCGGGGACGGATTGATGCGCCGTCGATTCGCGGTTGGCCAGCAGGGTCTGATTTGCACGGCTTCCTGAACGCACTTCCACGGCATCTCCCGGTTTCACCAAATAAGATGGGATCGTCACTTTCCGGCCATTGACCTGGAAATGGCCGTGGCGCACGCTCTGCCTCGCTTGCGCCCGGGAAGTCGCCAGGCCCATCCGATAAACGACGTTGTCTACCCTGCGCTCCAGAAACTGCAACAACAATTCTCCGGTGATCCCCTTGCGGACGGCTGCTTTTTCAAAGTAGCGCTGAAACTGCTTCTCCAGGATTCCGTAAATCCGCCGCACCTTCTGTTTTTCCCGTAGCTGCAAGCCGTAGCCGAGCATCCGGGGACGGCGGCGTTTTCCGTGCTGGCCCGGAGGGAAGTTGCGTCGGTCAATGGCACACTTGTCGGTGTGACACCGCTCTCCCTTGAGAAACAATTTCTCGCCTTCGCGCCGGCAAAGCCGGCACACCGAACCTCGATATCTAGCCAATCTCCCTCCTCTACCTGACAGCCAGAATCAAACCGAATCACCCCAGGAAAATCTGCGCCATCCAAAAACTGGAGTTCCTGCCGGAAACTCCGTTTCGGCCACCTGGATTTATACGCGCCTCTTCTTCGGGGGGCGGCAGCCGTTGTGCGGAATGGGCGTCACATCCTTGATGCCTTTGACCTCCAAACCCACCACAGAGAGCGCGCGGATTGCCGACTCCCGGCCCGAGCCAGGGCCCTTCACCCGGACCTCGACACTACGGAGGCCATGGGCGCGGGCGGCGTTGGCTGCGTGCTGGGAAGCCTGCTGTGCGGCAAACGGTGTTCCCTTCCGGGACCCCCGGAAACCCAGCGATCCCGCGCTGGACCAGGAAATCACGTTGCCATTCAGATCAGAGATCGTAACCACCGTGTTGTTAAAGGTAGCCTGGATGTGCGCGATCCCGCTGGAAATATTCTTCTTCTCTCTCTTCTTGAATGATTTCTTTTTCTTCTGCTTTGCAGGCGCTTTTGCCATCGATCCTTATCCTGCCGAAGCCGCCAGGCTTCGCCATGTTGCCGCTGGGGAGGCTCTCAAACCTTTTCCTCGCGGTACGGCCCTATGTTTTCGCGGCAGACTTCTTCTTAATTGCAATCGTCCCTCTCCGCGGGCCTTTGCGGGTTCGGGCGTTGGTATGGGTCCTCTGTCCGCGGACGGGCAGGCTGCGGCGATGGCGCAGACCCCGGTATGAGCCGGTTTCGATCAACCGCCGGATATTCATCGAGATTTCCTTCCGCAGATCTCCCTCGATGGATCCTTCCTCTTCCAGAATCTTCCGGATTCGGCTTACTTCCTCCTCGCCTAAATCCCGCACTTTCGTATCCGGATTGACGCTCGCCCTGTGCAAAATGGAATTGGATCGGGTCCGGCCAATCCCGTAGATGTAAGTCAACCCAATCTCCACTCGTTTTTTGGGGGGCAAATCTACTCCGGCGATGCGTGCCATTTTTCCTCCTGGAATCTGCGCCGTCGCAACCTACTATCGTCTGTAACGGCTCTCGCGCGCGGCCTATTTCCTTCCCGGAGAAAGGAAATAGTTGCCTTCACCCCTGGCGTTGTTTGTGCTTCCGGTTTGCACAAATCACCCGGACCACTCTCTTGCGGCGGACGATCTTGCACTTATCGCAAATTTTCTTAACCGATGCGCGCACCTTCATATCCTGGCTCTTTCCGCCTGCCTGGGCAATGACCTCCGCACCCGATGCGCTCCCGGTTCCAGCGCGGAACGCAACTTTACCTCTCAGGGCTTTGTCAGAATCCACGGGCCGTTGCTGGTAACGACAACGCAGTGTTCGAAGTGGGCTGAATAGCCGCCGTCTTCGGTCACGGCAGTCCACTTGTCTTCCAGGATCCGCACTGCGGCTTTTCCCGTGTTCACCATTGGCTCAATCGCCAGCACCATTCCCTCTTTCAAGCGAGGTCCGTGGCCTGGAGTTCCATAGTTGGGCACCTTGGGATCTTCATGCAGACGGCTGCCGATCCCATGTCCCACAAAGTCTCGCACCACCGAGTAGCCGTAAGGCTCCACGTATTGTTGCACGGCAGCCGACACGTTGCCCAAGCGCGCATTCGGCCGGACCTGATCGATCGCAGCGTACAGAGATTCTTCGGTCACACGCAACAGTTTCTCCAATTCCGGCGAAATGGTTCCCACCGGCACCGTCACGGCTGAATCGCTGTAATAGCCTTCCGTCTTGACCCCCATGTCAATCTTCACGATGTCCCCTTCTTTCAAAATCCTTTTGGGAGAAGGGATCCCGTGCACGATTTCATTGTTGATGGAGGTGCACAAGATACAAGGATAGTTATACAACCCCTTAAAAGCCGGCTCGACGGCGTGTTCAGCGAGTCTTTTCTCAGCCAGTTTTTCCAAATCATAGGTGGAAATTCCCGGAGCGACCCGAGCACGCAACTCGTTCAGAAGCTCCCACAAAAGCAGCCCTCCCCGGCGCATCTTTTCCAGCTCTAGAGGTGACTTGCAAATAATCATGCCACTTGCAGGATACGGCTCAATGCGCTTGTGAGCTTCTCCGGGGCTTGGTCCGCATCGACCTCATAAAACCGCCCTTCGTTCCTGTAAAAACCCATCAGCGGCGACGTCTGGGTTTCATAAGCGGAAAGGCGTTCGCGAATCACTTCCTCACAGTCGTCCGGCCTCTGCTGCAGGGAGGCACCATCTTCGTCACATATGCCTGGTTGGGCGGGAGGTTGCAGACTCAGGTTGTAAGTCCGGTTGCACACCGGGCAGATTCTTCGGCCCGCAAGACGTTCAACCACAGTATTATATCCCAGGCGCAAACAGAGCACAACCGGCGCTTGGGCCCCCTTTTGCCTCAGAATTGCCTTGAGCGCCTCCGCTTGGGCCAACGTTCTGGGATAGCCGTCCAGAAGAAATCCTTCGGTGCAATCGTCCCGGCTGATCCGTTCCCGGACCATCTCATTCACCACATCGTCACCCACTAATTCTCCCGAATCCATAATAGCCTTGGCTCGCAACCCCAGAGGCGTTTCCTTTTCCACGTTTTCCCGGAACATATCTCCCGTAGAGATGTGAGGAATCCCCAGTTGCTTTACAATTTCTCTGGCTTGCGTTCCCTTCCCGGCTCCAGGCGGACCCAGTAAAACCACAGGTCCCGGAGACGGGTCGGATCTTTTCTGCCCTACCATTAGATATCATTTCCCGAAGGCGGCAATCCCAGGTGAATTACTCGGAATTGCCCGGAAGTTAGGCGTATCGTGCGCTTATTTCCCTCACCAGCCACTACCAACTGATCCGCAGTAGCGCCCCTCCGGAAAGCCACCCCGAGGCTTCCTCAGGATGCAATCACCTTTGCCTGCCCTCCGGCCTTGGTGATCTTTTCCCTGGCCGCCCGGCTGAAAAAATGAGCCGAGACGCTGATCTTGCCTTTCAACTCTCCTTCGCCCAGCACCTTGAGACCGTCGTAAAGTTTTTTGATTATCCCACGTTGCAATAGGAGCTCGGTTGAAATTTCCTTTTCCGCCAGCGGAGCGATCTGTTTCAGATTCACAATGGCAAATCGCTTCTTGAAAATATTCCGGAATCCCCGCTTGGGCAGCCTTCGCTGCAAGGGCATCTGGCCACCCTCAAACCCGCGCCGCTTCCGGCTTCCGGAGCGGGAACGTTGTCCCTTGTGGCCACGAGCGGCGGTTTTGCCGTGCCCGCTGCCCATGCCCCGGCCGACGCGTTTGGGAGCATGCCTTTGCCCGCGGGGCGCCGGCAGCGAACTCAAATTCATCCGAGCCTCCTCAAACCCTTGCTACTCCATCACCCGAACCAGATGGGACACCTTGTCGATCATCCCCCGTATGGAGTTATCGTCTGGTCTCTCGATCACTTGCTGGAGTTTCCGAAAGCCTAATCCGCGCAGCACTTGATTCTGCTTTTTGGAAAACCCGATCCCGCTGCGTATCCATTGGATGCGGATTGTACTGGTCTTCTTTTTGGCCATCCGGAACCCCTCTCCACCTATCTTCCACGCCCAGCCTCCGCCGCCCCCTGCCCTGTTCGCCATAGCCTGGCGGTCCACACGGCATTTCGGAAGCAAGCACTGAGCTATTGCTGTTGTGCCGGGCCCTCCTGCGAACTGGCCGCCTGTTTGCGTTCCCGGAGCTGCACCAGCCCCGCCATGGTGGCTTTGACAACGTTGTGCGGGTTGGTCGTGCCCAGGGACTTTGTAAAGACGTTCTGAACCCCGGCGGACTGCAGCACGGCCCGCACGGGGCCCCCGGCTATTACTCCGGTCCCTTCCGGGGCCGGTTTCAGGAGCACGGAACCGGCACCGAAGCGGCCCACGATCCGATGGGGAATGGTGGCGTTGAACAAATGAATTTTCTTCAGATTCTTCTTCGCAACCTCGATCCCCTTCCGAATCGCAGACGGCACTTCTTTGGCTTTCCCCATCCCGTAGCCCACGATCCCCTGGTCCGGGTCGCCCACGACCACGAGTGCGCTAAAACTCAGGTTCTTACCCCCCTTGACGACCTTGGTCACCCGGTTGATGGAAACGACCTGGTCTTTCAACTGGAGGCTTGCAGGGTCAATCCGTTTGCTCTCCAAACTTCCTCCCTCAAAACTTCAGTCCGGCTTCGCGAGCGGCATCCGCCAGAGCCTTCACGCGCCCATGGTACCGGTACCCGGCACGGTCAAAGGCCACCTGCGTAATCCCCTTTTCGCTGGCGCGCTCGGCGATCAACTTCCCTGCTTCGCGGGCAGCAGCAACGTTGCCACCGCCTTTCAGCGGGAAATCCTTTTCAGTGGAATTGGCCGCGGACAGAGTGCAGCCGCTTCTGTCGTCGATGATCTGGACATAAACGTGCTTGATGGAACGGAAGATATTCAAGCGGGGCCGCGCGGCGGTCCCATACAGCTTCTTGCGGATCTTGCGATGAATCTTCTTCCGCGCCTTATTTCGGCGAACTTGCGTGATCATTTCGAAAACTCGGTCCTCATCGCTCTGGGAAACTATTTCGCGGCAGCTCCTGTTTTGCCTACCTTCTTGCGCAGCACCTCGCCCGCATACCGAATTCCCTTGTTCTTGTATGGGTCCGGCGACCTCAGCGAGCGGATATCGGCGGCGACCTGGCCTACTTGCTGCTTGTCAATGCCGCTTACCGAAAGCCGGGTTTGCCGCTCCACCGAAACCTGTATCCCTTCCGGAATCGGAAAATCTATGGGGTGGGAATAGCCCAAGGTGAACAGAAGCCTTTTGTCCTTGAGTTCCGCGCGATAGCCGATGCCTACAATCTCCAAATCCTTCTGAAATCCCTTTGTCACTCCAGTAACGCAGTTGGCCAGCAGGCTTCGGACCAGCCCGTGCTTGGCGGCAAAGGAATCATCCCGCCGGAGTGTCACCAGTTGATTGTCATTTTTCTCCACCTGAATTCCCTCGGGAATATTCAGCACGAGCTTTCCTTTCGGACCCTTTACCTCGACGGAACTCTCCGCAATGCCCACCTGCACTCCGGGCAGCAACGGAACCGGCTTTCTTCCAATCCGTGACATGGTAAACCCTTTGCAAAGACCGGTCTGCACAGCAGCCGGCGACCGCGACCGCGCGCGGTGCTACCAAACCTCGAAAAGAACTTCTCCGCCCACGCCCGCTTTGCGCGCCCGCTTCCCGGTCATCACACCTTGGGGAGTGGTGAGAATCGAATGACCCAGCCCGCCCAGAACGGGGCGAATCTCCGAATTGGATACGTAGACTCTCCGTCCGGGACGGGAAATCCGCGCCAAATGGGAGATCGCCGGCTTATGGTCGGCGGCATATCGCAACCCGATCCGCAATGTCTTCTTGCGATTCTCCTCCACCACTTTGTAGTTGGATAGATAACCTTCCTCTTTCAGGGTTCTCGCAACTTCCGCCTTCAGCCGAGAGGAAGGAATCTTCACTCTCGGGTGACGGCTCCGGATGGCGTTGCGAATCCTGGTGAGCATGTCGGCAATTGGGTCCGTAGTGTTCATAAATACTCTTGCCTGTCCCGGCTGCTTTCCGGCAGGGATTACCAGCTCGACTTGCGGACGCCCGGTATCTCGCCCTGCAGGGCCAGCCCCCGAAAACACAACCGGCAGATCTGAAACTTCCGCAAGAAACCGCGCGGCCGCCCGCAAACCTTGCAGCGGTTGTGCTGGCGAACCGCAAACTTCGGCTTCTTGCGGGCCTTAGCTATGTGAGAATTTCGAGCCATTGTTTCCTGATTCTCCTTCCGGCCCTGCCTTAAGACCGAAACGGAACGCCGAAATGACGCAGCAGCGACCGCGCCTCTTCGTCGGATTTTGCGCCCGTGACGAGCGTAATGTTCATTCCCCGAATCTTGTCCACCTTGGAGTAATCGATTTCCGGAAAGATCAGCTGATCCCGGACTCCGATGGTGTAGTTTCCCCGCCCGTCAAACGCCTTTGTGGAGAGACCTTGAAAGTCTCTGACGCGGGGCAGGGCGATATTGAGCAGGCGGTCCAGAAATTCGTACATCCTCCGGCCCCGCAGCGTCACCGAGCAGCCAATGGGCACGCCTTGCCGCAGCTTGAAGGCGGCAATCGATCTCCGGGCCCGATTCACGATCGGCTTCTGTCCGGTAATGAGCACCAAATCCTGCGTGGCCCCGTCGAGCAGCTTGACGTTCTGCGTGGCCTCGCCTACACCCATGTTCACCACGATTTTCCGCAACTCCGGGATGGCCATGCGGTTGGAGTAGGAGAACTCCTTTTGCAGGGCGGGTGCAATTTCTTTCCGGTATCTTTCGAGCAGTCGGCTCATGATATTTACTCAGCCTGCGTTTCCTGGCTACCTGCTCCCCGTTACTGGTCCAGCGTATTGCCGCATTTCCGGCAGGTTCGGACCTTTTTTCCATCCGGCAATTTTTGCTGCCGCACGCGGATGGGACCGCAAGTGGGGCAAAGCAGCATCACATTGGACCGGTGGATCGGCGACTCCCTCTCCACGATGCCCCCCTTGACGTTCTTCTGAGGATTCGGGCGCGTGTGGCGCTTCACCACTTGAATGTGCTCCACCAGAACCCGGTTGCGGGCCAGGTCCACCTCCAGGACCCTGCCCGTTTTGCCGCGGTCCCGTCCGGACATCACTTTCACTTGATCGTTTTTCTTGATTAACAACATACCTAATCACAAAACTTCGGGAGCTAAGGACACAATCTTCAGAAATTTTCTTTCACGGAGCTCGCGAGCCACCGGGCCGAACACGCGGGTTCCGACCGGCTCGCCCGCCTCGTTGATCAGCACTGCCGCGTTCTGATCGAAGCGGATATAGGTGCCGTCCCGCCGCCGGTGCTCCTTCCGGGTGCGAACCACCACCGCCTTTACGACCGATCCTTTTTTGACGTTGCTGTTCGGGACTGCCTCTTTTACCGCTGCGGTAATGACATCTCCCAGCCCGGCACGACGGCCCACCGAGCCGCCAAGCGGGAGAATGCAGGATATCCGACGCGCGCCGGAATTGTCCGCAACCTCCAACATTGTCCTCATACCGATCAAATGGAATTCTCCTCAACCCCGGTCCCATGCTTTTCTGCTCCGCTTTCCGGCCCGTTTGGAACCGGCACGGAACGGGTCAACTGGCCGGCGACTGTAACTCCTTCTGGCTTTCACCCTGAGAGATTTCCAGCAGAGGCGCCCGGTAGAGCACCTGCTGGAGCCGCCAACGCTTCCGGCGGCTCAGGGGCCGGGTTTCCACGATGCGGACGCGGTCGCCCACGCGGCATTGGTTCTGCTCGTCATGCGCATGGAATTTCTTGCTCCGGTTGACGTAACGCTGGTACAGCGGATGCTGTACGCGCCGCGTGACCTTGACCACGACGGTCTTGTTTCCGGCGCAACTCATTACACGGCCGACCTTGATGCTTCTGTGCCTGGACCGAACGGGCTTATCCGCCATGGCCCTCCTTCAATTCCCTTTCTCGGAAAACGGTTTTCGCGCGCGCGTTGTCTTTTCGCAAGGAGCGCAGCTTCTTGAGTCCCTCGGTCTGCCCGGTAGCAGCCTGGAAACGCACCTTCCATATCTGGCTTTCCAGGTCCCGCATCCGGGCTTCCAGTTCAACGTCGGTCAATTCCCGAATCTCATCCGCTTTCATTGCGCTAAGGCTCCCAACCTGGTTACAAATCTCGTTTTCACTGGAAGTTTGTGGCTGGCCAAGCCGATCGCTTCCCGAGCCACTTCCTCGGCAACCCCTTCCATCTCAAACAGTATCTTGCCTGGCCGAACCACCGCCACCCACTGCTCGGGGGCACCCTTGCCTTTGCCCATCCGGGTCTCTGCCGGCTTGCGCGTGATCGGCTTGTCGGGAAACAGGCGAATCCAGACTTTTCCGCCGCGTTTGATCGAGCGCGTCATGGCCACGCGGCTGGCTTCAATTTGCCGGTCGGTAATCCAGGCTGCTTCCAGCACTTTTAATCCGTAGTCGCCAAACTTCAAATCTCCGCCACGCCAAGCCTTTCCCCGGCGGCGGCCCCGCTGCTGCTTCCGATGTTTCACTTTCTTGGGCATCAACATAGGCTAATTCTCTTCCGGCCAGGCCTGCTACCTGGGCACCCAGTGCGGCTCTTGCAGCTTCTTGGCTTCCAAGATTTCCCCTTTATAGATCCACACCTTGACACCGATGATTCCGTAGGTAGTGTGAGCCTCCGCCATCCCGTAATCGATGTCTGCCCGAAGCGTCTGCAGCGGCAGGCGGCCTTGCAAGTTCCATTCCGTGCGGGCGATCTCGGCCCCGTTCAACCTTCCGGCAACCCGCACCTTGATTCCTTTGCAGCCAAAGCGCTGCGCCGAGTCCACAGCCTTGCGGATGGCGCGGCGGAAGGCGATCCGTTTTTCCAGTTGCATGGCAATGGATTCGGCCACCAGTTGCGAGTCCAACTCCGGCTTGTGAACCTCCTGCACGTCCAGAAAGACCTCCCGGTTCGTCCCTTTCTGCAAGTCCGCTTTGAGCTTGTCGATCTCCGTGCCCTTGCGCCCGATGACGATCCCGGGCCGCGAGGTTCGGATGCTGATTCGCAGCTTGTTCGCCATCCGGTCGATTTCGATGCTGGATATTCCGGCCGCCCGCAGCCTGGTCTTCAATTCCTTTTTTAGCCGCAAGTCCTCGAGCAACAGATCGCTGTAATCGCGCTTGGCAAACCAGCGGCTCTTCCAGGGCTTGGTGTACCCCAGACGAAAACCGTACGGATGAACTTTTTGCCCCATATCCCGTGCTCCTTTCGCCGCTGTGCAGGCGCCGGAGAACTGAAGCTCCTCGGCGGCTTAACCCGCAGGGAACGTCTCCTCCGTTTCCTTTTTTTCAGCGACGCGGACTATGATATGACTCGTCCGCCGCTGGTATCGATGAGCCCGCCCCATCGGCGCCGGGCGAATTCGCTTGGCGCGCGGCCCTTCGTTGGCGCAGGCTTCCGAGACGTAGAGGTTGTCCACATCCACCGTCTCCGATTTCCCCTCCGCGTTGGCTATGGCCGAGCGCAACACCTTTTCCACCTCTTGCGCCACTCGCTTTTTGGTGAACCGCAAAAGGCTCATGGCCTCGCCGGCATCTTTGCCCCGAATCAGGTCCACCACCAAGCGGACTTTCTGCGGAGAAACGCGAATGTATTTTGCCTCTGCTCTGGCTTCCATCTCGAAAATCCTATTCCCCCGCTTTAGCTGGGTGGCGCCGCCGGCGCGGAACTTCTCTCGACCGCCGCTTTCACTGAATGGCCTCGGTAGGTCCGCGTGGGTGAAAACTCTCCGAACTTGTGGCCCACCATGTTTTCTGTAACATAGACGGGGATGAATTTTTTCCCATTGTGAACCGCAATGGTGTGTCCCACCATCTCCGGCGTCACCGTGGAGCGCCGGGACCAAGTGCGCACAACCTTCTTTTCATTTCTCCGGTTCAGCAGTTCAATTTTTCTCAGCAAGTGATCGTCGACAAAAACGCCTTTTTTGACCGACCGTACCATTCAAAGCTCCTTTTGCTATTTGCCCGAATCCCCAATCCCGTGCTCGCCGAAAATTTCCTCGCTACCTACCGCGACTTCCGCTTCCGCCGGGAAACGATGAAGCGGTCGGTCCGTTTGTTGTGGCGGGTCTTGTAGCCGCGGGTGGGCTTACCCCAGGGGGTCACAGGGTTCCTCCCTCCGGAGGTCTTCCCTTCTCCCCCCCCGTGGGGATGATCCACCGGATTCATGACCACTCCCCGAACGGTGGGACGCTTCCCCAACCACCGGGTCTTGCCAGCCTTGCCGTGGGATACATTTTCATGGTCCACATTGCCCACTTGCCCGATGGTCGCCATGCACGCCACCGGCACCTTGCGAATTTCTCCCGAAGGAAGTTTCAACAAGGCTGTATCCCCCTCCTTGGAAACCAACTGCGCGGAACCTCCCGCGCTGCGAACCATCTGCGCCCCCTTGCCGGGCTTCAATTCCACATTGTGGATCGCCGTACCTTCCGGAATGTTCTGGAGCGGCAAAGCGTTTCCAACCAGGATGTCTGCTTCTGGGCCAGAGACAACCGTGCTGCCCACCGTCAGCCCGGCCGGCTGTAAAATGTAACGCTTTTCACCGTCGTGGTAATGCAGCAAGGCGATGCGAGCGGAGCGGTTCGGATCATACTCCACAGAGGCCACGCGCGCCGGGATTCCCTTTTTATCCCGCAAGAAATCGATCAGCCGGTACTTGCGCTTGTGCCCTCCGCCCCGGTGCCGGACCGAAAGATGCCCCAGAGAGTTCCGCCCCCCTCGCCGCTTCTTCGGCTGCAGCAACGACTTCAACGGCTTCTCGGCGGTGATCTCATCCCGCGAAACCGTGGTTTGAAACCGCCGGGTAGGCGTCGTAGGCCGGTAGGTCTTAATGGCCATTCTCAATCCACCTCATCCACATCGCACAAATCCTCGCTTGCATTCGGAACTCATCCGCCAACGGCTCCATTCGGGACGGAAACAGCGGAGGACTTGTTTTACGTCTTCTCTGCGTACTCAATCATCTTCTCGCCGGATCGGAGCTTGACGTAGGCCTTCTTCCAATCGCTGCGAAAACCGACACTGCGGCCGCGACGCCTCTGCTTGCCTTCGAAATTGGCGGTCCGAACCGATTCTACCTTTACCTGGAAGAGCCGCTGAACTGCTTCCTTGACCTCCGTCTTGGTAGCGGAGGGATGCACCTCAAAGCATAGCGTGCGGCGCTCATCTTTGGCTACCAGGCACTTCTCGGTAATGATAGGGCGCCGAATCACCTGGTACTGGTTCATGGGGTCAAAGCCTTCTGCAATTGCTCCAGAGCCGGACGCGAGATCAACAGCTGTTGGCACCGCAGCAGATGATAGGGATGCAAAGACGTTCCGGTCAGCAACTCCACCTGCGTCAGGTTCCGGCTGGAGAGTTTCAGATTCTGGTTGCCGGGATTGTCCACAAGCAGCACGGAGCGGTCGGCATGAAAACGGTCCAGGACCTGCTGTAGATCCTTCGTTTTGTGGCTTTCCAGCTTGAACTCGTCGATCACGGTAAGCTGCTCGTCGGCCAACTTCGCCGTCAGGGCGGAGCGCAAGGCTCCGAGCAGCATCTTGCGCGGCAGCCGGTAGGAATACGAGCGCGGCTGCGGACCGTGGGTCGTACCGCCCGTTCTCCACAAGGGAGAACGAATGCTGCCCACACGGGCTCGGCCGGTTCCCTTCTGCCGCCACAATTTTCTCCCGCTGCCCCGAACCTGGTCGCGGGTTTTCGTGGCGTGAGTTCCAGCCCGGCGGGTGGCTAGGAAATGCCGCACGGCTTCATATAGAAGGTTCCGGTTTACACGGACTCCGAAGACTTCTTCGGTCAGGTCCATTTCTCCGACCTTCTCATTCTGCAGATTCTTTATTTCTACGCTCGCCATCTTTTTATCTATCCAACTTCCACCTATACAGCTCCAGCGCCTAAACGGCTCTCGCCCAATCAACTGGCGGAGGAAACTCTCTCGATTACCAGGTAACCCCCATTGGCTCCGGGCACGGCGCCCTTGACCAGCAGCAGGTTGTCCTCCGGGACAATCCGCACAACTTCCAAATTTCGGACCGTCACGCGTTCCGCCCCCATGTGACCCGCTGCGCGCATCCCCTTCCACACGCGGGAAGGGTAAGAAGACTGTCCAATCGAACCAGGAGCCCGGTGAAACATCGAGCCGTGGGTGGCAACTCCCCCGGCAAAGTGGTGGCGCTTGATCACGCCGGCAAACCCCCGGCCCTTGCTAACGCCGATCACGTTCACGCGGTCCTTCGGTTGGAACAGGTCCACCTTGACCGAATCGCCCGGCTTAGTTTCGCCACCCTCTTGCAAGCGCAGCTCCCGGACAAACCGGGCCGGGGCCGCGCCGGATTTCGCGAAATGGCCTTTGGCCGCCTTGGTGGCACGGCGCCGCGGACGGCTCTCCACCAATCCCAACTGTGCCGCCTCATAGCCGTCTTTGGCGGCTGTTTTTCGCTGCACCACCACGCAGGGACCGGCCTCGAGCACCGTGACGGGAACCACCTCGCCATCCTCGCGGAATATCTGCGTCATTCCCAGTTTCTTTCCTAAAATGCCTTTTAGCATATGCTATTCATGGAACCAGAGAGCAGTTCTCTCGCTCCGCTTAGGATGACCCTTTGGATCACTGGTGCTCTCTCCCAAAAGCCTTGATCTCCACATCCACGCCAGCCGGCAGATCGAGTTTCATCAGTGCGTCCACGGTCTGTTGCGTCGGCTCCAGGATATCTAGCAGCCGCTTGTGGGTGCGAATTTCAAACTGCTCGCGGGACTTCTTGTCCACGTGCGGAGAGCGCAGCGTGGTGTACTTATTCTTGATCGTCGGCAGCGGGATGGGCCCAGCCACCTGCGCCCCGGTTCTCTTCGCCGTGTCTACAATCTCGGAAACCGACTGATCGAGAATACGATAATCGTAAGCCTTTAGCCGGATTCGAATACGTTCACGCAGCATCTTGTTTTTCTTTCTCCATATGGCGGATCGTTTCCGGCCCGTTCGCGCTCTGGCGCCGCCGGCCAATTTCCGGCGACAGCCCTCAGGCCTTTAAGCCTTGGCCCTACTCCAGTATCTCGGTGATGGTTCCGGCGCCGACCGTGCGGCCCCCCTCGCGGATGGCGAAGCGCAGTCCCTTCTCCATCGCAATCTCCGTGATCAGATCGATCGACAGGTTTACGTTGTCGCCCGGCATGACCATCTCGGTCCCTTCCGGAAGGGTCGCCACTCCCGTCACGTCCGTCGTCCGAAAATAAAACTGCGGCCGGTAGCCGTTGAAGAACGGCGTGTGCCGCCCCCCTTCTTCCTTGGTCAGTACATACACCTCCGCCTTGCACTTCTTGTGCGGCGTGATCGACCCCGGCAGCGCCACCACCTGCCCCCGCTCCACGTCATCCCGCTCCGTCCCTCGCAACAGCAGCCCCACGTTGTCTCCCGCCTGCCCTTCGTCCAGCAGCTTCTTGAACATCTCCACGCCCGTCACCACCCGCTTGAAGGTCGGCCGGAAGCCCACAATCTCCATCTCCTCTCCCACCTTTACCTTGCCGCGCTCCACTCGTCCCGTCACCACCGTCCCCCGTCCCGAAATCGAGAAAATGTCCTCTATCGGCATCAGAAACGGCTTGTCCACGTCCCGCTGCGGCAGCGGAATGTAGCTGTCCACCGCCTCCATCAACTCCCCAATCTTCCCTTCCCAAGCTCCTTCTCCCTGCAACGCTCCCAGCGCCGAGCCCCGCACCACCGGCATCTCGTCGCCCGGAAATCCGTAGCTCTTCAATAGCTCCCGCACCTCCAACTCCACCAGGTCCAGCAACTCCTCGTCATCCACCGCGTCCACCTTGTTCATGAACACCACCATCGACGGCACCCCCACCTGCCGCGCCAGCAGTATGTGCTCCCGCGTCTGCGGCATCGGCCCATCGGTCGCCGCCACCACCAGAATCGCTCCGTCCATCTGCGCCGCTCCCGTGATCATGTTCTTGATGTAGTCGGCGTGTCCCGGACAGTCCACGTGCGCGTAGTGCCGGTTCGGCGTGGTGTACTCCACGTGCGCCACCGCAATGGTGATCCCCCGCTCCCGCTCCTCGGGGGCATTGTCAATCGAATCGAACGACCGAAACTGCACCTTGGGGTCGCCCTTCCCCAACACCTTCGTGATCGCCGCCGTCAGCGTCGTCTTGCCGTGATCTATGTGCCCGATCGTCCCGATATTTACGTGCGGCTTTGAACGATCAAATTTTTCCTTCGCCATCGCTATTGCTGCTCCCTTTCGTCTGCTTCAATCATCTCCGATAACCGTCTCAGAAACATCACCGGCCACAGAATTCCTTCCGCGGCCTTACTGCCTCACCACTCGCCCCTGGACGCGGGCGACAATCTCCTCGCTGACACTGCGAGGTATTTCCTCATAGCGCGCAAAGTGCATGGTGTAGGTGGCGCGACCCTGCGTCCGGGATCGCATTTCCGTGGCATATCCAAACATCTCCGCCAACGGCACCGCCGACCGGATGATCTGGGACCCGGAACGCGCCTCCATTGCCTCAATTTTCCCGCGGCGGCTGTTCAAATCGCCAATCACGTCTCCCATATACTCTTCCGGCACCACGACCTCCACGCTCATCACCGGCTCCATCAGGACCGGACGGGCGCGGCGAACCGCTTCCTTAAAACCTATTGAGCCGGCGATTTTGAAGGCCAACTCGGAGCTGTCCACCTCATGGTAGCTGCCATCAACCAGAGTGGCGCGGATATCCACCATTGGATAGCCAGCCAGCACTCCGCCTTCCATCGCTTCGCGAATGCCGGCCTCGACCGGCTTGATGTACTCCCTGGGAACCCGGCCTCCCACGATCTTGCTGACAAACTCGAATCCGCTGCCTGGCTCGGACGGCTCGATCTCCAGCTTGACATGCCCATACTGGCCGTGCCCTCCAGTTTGGCGGACGTACCTTCCTTCCGCCCCGGAATAACGCTGAATAGTTTCGCGATACGCGACCTGGGGCTTCCCCACGTTGGCGCCAACGCGAAACTCCCGCAGCAAGCGGTCCACGATGATCTCCAAGTGCAGCTCACCCATTCCGGAAAGGATGGTTTGGCCCGTTTCCGCATCCGTGCGCACCTGAAAGGTGGGGTCCTCCTGTGCCAGCTTGCCCAATGCAATCCCGAGCTTTTCCTGATCCGCCTTGGTTTTGGGTTCGACTGAAATCGAAATGACCGGGGCGGGGAAATCGATGGACTCCAGAATGACCGGCGCCTCCGGATCGCAGATGGTTTCGCCCGTACTGACGTTCTTCAGGCCGACCGCGGCGGCAATGTCTCCGGCATAGACTCCGTCAATGTCTTCCCGCTTATTGGCGTGCATTTTGAGAAGGCGCCCGATGCGTTCTTTTCGCTGCCGGGTGGTGCTCCAGACCTGGAAACCGGTCTGCAGAAAACCTGAATAGACCCGGAAAAACGAAAGCTGGCCAACATACGGATCAGTCATTATCTTGAAGATCAATGCCGCAAACGGCTCGGAATCGGAAGGAGCCCGCTGCAAGACGGACCCCTCCGGCGAGAGAGCCTCTACCGCAGGTATATCAATCGGGGAGGGCAGAAAGTCGACCACGGCGTCGAGCAATGGCTGGACTCCCTTATTCTTAAAGGCCGACCCGCAAACCACCGGCACCAGCTTCATCCCGGTCGTGGAGCGGCGCAGGCTGGTTTTCAGCTCCTGCACGGCCAACTGCTCGCCATGCACGTATTTTTCGAGCAGCGCCTCATCCTGCTCGCAAATCGCCTCAATCATCTTCTCACGGTAAGCCTTAGCCTGCGCACGGTACTTCTCGGGAATTTCCTCCTCTGCAAACTGCGCGCCCAAGCTCTCCTCATGGTAGATAATCGCTTTGTTCCGAAACAAGTCAACGACGCCCCCAAAACCGTCTTCCGCTCCCAGAGGAAGCTGTATCGCCACGGGATTGGCCCCCAGGCGTGTGCGCATCATTGCCAGGCACCGGTCGAAATCCGCTCCCACACGGTCCATCTTGTTCACAAAGGCAATGCGCGGGACATTATACTTGTCCGCCTGCCTCCATACCGTCTCCGATTGCGGTTGCACGCCCGCTACGGCGTCAAAGACAGCCACGGCTCCGTCCAGCACCCGCAGGGACCGCTCCACTTCCGCGGTGAAATCCACGTGCCCGGGGGTGTCGATGATGTTGATGCGAATGTCATTCCAAAAACATGTCGTGGCCGCTGAAGTGATGGTGATTCCGCGCTCCTGCTCCTGCTCCATAAAATCCATGATCGCGGTGCCTTCGTGGACCTCTCCCATGCGATGCGTGATTCCCGTGTAATAGAGAATCCGCTCCGTGGTCGTCGTTTTCCCGGCATCGATGTGGGCCATGATGCCGATGTTTCGAATTTTATCGAGCGCTATTCCACGCGGCATATCTTTCCAACTGTCTGGACGACTGCCGGGCCAGCCACTTCGCCACACTGTCACAGTGGCCAATCCGGAAAACCATTCGCTTCTCTGGCTGCTCTGTAAGACCAAAAAAGGTTCTCTCCCAGGGGATCAAGACCCTAAACCTCGGCATTCCCAACAGCGGAGCAAAAGGCCGCCGGACAGACCGCCAACCCGGGGAGAACAAGATTTCTGATAATGATTCCCCTGACTAGCGACCCTCATCCTAATAAGCCAAATTGCTGGAAAAACCGAAAAAGCCCAATTCCTGTGAAGGCACAGCCATTGCTCTTTACCGGAACTGGTTACCAGCGATAGTGAGCAAAAGCCCGGTTCGCCTCTGCCATCCGATGGACTTCTTCTTTCCTCTTGACCGCTGCACCCCGGCCGTTAAAGGCGTCCAACAACTCACCTGTCAGCCGCTCCGTCATGCTTTTTTCCCCGCGACGGCGCGCGAAGCCAATCAGCCAGCGGATACTCAAGCTGACACGGCGGTCCTGGTTGACCTCGATCGGAATCTGGTAGTTCGCGCCGCCCACCCTGCGGGTCTTCACTTCCATCAGCGGCTTGACATTTTCAACAGCCTTCTTGAAAACCTGGAGCGGATCTTCCTTGGTTCGCTCCCGAATCCTCTCCAGCGCCGAATAAAAAATCGTTCCTGACGCCGACTTTTTACCATCCCACATCAGGCAGTTCACGAATTTCTCCACGAGAGGACTGCTATAAATGGCGTCCGGGGGAACCTGTCGGCGTTCGATAAATCCCTTCCTCGGCATATTCGAATCCTTATCCTAAATCCTGCGAACGGGCTCTCAAGCCGGCTTTCCGTGCGACTGCCGAAACCCGGTTTAGGCCTTGGGCCGCTTGGCTCCGTATTTTGATCTTCCCTGCTTCCGGTTCCCCACACCGGCAGCATCCAAAGCACCGCGAATGACGTGATACCGAACACCGGGCAGATCCTTCACCCTGCCGCCCCGAATCAGCACAATCGAGTGTTCCTGCAGGTTGTGTCCAACACCGGGGATGTAGGTAGTGACCTCAATCCCGTTCGTCAGACGGACCCGGGCCACCTTCCGCAGTGCCGAATTGGGCTTCTTGGGCGTGGACGTGTACACTCGCGTGCAAACTCCCCGTTTCTGCGGGCAGGACTGCAACGCAGGGCTCGCAGTCTTGCTCTTGATTCTTTTCCGCCCATGCCGCACAAGCTGATTAAATGTAGGCACCAAAACCCTTCCGGGTCGCATCGATCAATCAGCCGGGGAAAACAAACTCCCTCACTTCAAAACTTCTGAAGAAGATCTACTGCGACCAAAACTAATTTGTCCCTTAGGGTGGAAAACCCTCCCGGAGCGGCGCCTTCCCCGCTACGGGTAGCTTTGTTTTAGGCTCGTCGGTCCGCCCTAGCGGGCGGCCAGGTTATTCACCTGGGCGGCAGGCAACCTCTGGGGACTTGCTGCAAAAGAAAACCCGATAGCCTTCCCACTACATACCGCCTCCAGAAAGCGGCACCATCCATGTAGCCAAACCCACATACCTTAGCAAAAAGTATATCTACTGTCAACCCGCTGACGGCCCTATTAAAAAAGGGCATTAACTCCGCTCGATCCCAATGTGGACTCCCCGGAAACGAAACGTGCGGGCACCTTGGAGCTGCGCTTCCTGAAGGAACTGCTTCAATTCTTCCAGCGTATAAGCGGCTCGCACGCTGTCCTGAAACAACTGCCTCATCCGTCCCCGGTAGTTCTTGCCGTGCCACCATAGATGCCAGCGCAAGAGCGGGCGAAGAGGGCGTCGCAGATCGCGGAGCAGCAGCGGGGCGCCGGGCGCGGCCACTCGGGCGATCTCCCGCAACAACTGCACCGGCTGGCGGGCGTGGTGCAGCATGGAATTGCACAACACAACGGAAAACACGCCATCCGGAAACGGCAACGAGTGGCCATCACCGGCAAAAAGCGCCAGCCGGTCCGCCACTTCCGCCTGCTCCGCATTCCGGCGGGCGCGGGTCAGCATATTCCGCGAACGGTCCAGGCCGATAATGTTAAGGCCCGGAACCCTGGCCAGAATCTTGATTGGGATTTGTGCCGGCCCCGTGCCTATATCCAATCCCAACGATGGAGCGCCGGAAACTCTTTCCTGCGTTGTGAACAGGCGGAGCAGATGCTCGACAAAGGTATCGTCGATCGCCTCTAGATGAAGCTCGGAGGCGGCAGAGCTGTAGCTCTCTACCTGTTCCGCCTGGTCCATTTCCTCCGGCTCCGGCACACGGTTCAGATTCCAAAAGCTCATTCCCAGCCTCATCTAAAGATCTCTCCGAGGGGTACCTGAAACAAGACAGCGTGTCAAGCAAGACGAGAAGCTGAACCATAGACATCGCCCCTGCTGGCAGAAAAACACTTGTCTCATCCAGACTCCCACCCCATAATAACCACCGGCAGATGGCAGGGGCTTACTCCTGCCAGCTTTCATTAAACTCCAACAGAACATTAAAGGAGTCTCCATGGCATCAAAGAAAAAGGCAGGAACCTCTCAGAAAACTCTTGAGGCTCTCTACAGCGAGAACAGAAAGATCAAACCTCCCCGCGCGTTCCAAGAACGGGCCGTGGTTTCCAAAGATTCGATCTACAAGAAGGCAAACAAAAACCCGGAGGCATTCTGGGCCGAGGAGGCCAAGAAGATTGACTGGTTCAGGAAATGGCGGCGCGTGATGAAATGGACGCCTCCTTGGGTCCAGTGGTTTCTGGGTGGGAAGCTGAACGTTTCCTACAATTGCCTGGATCGCCACGTAAAAACTTGGCGCCGCAACAAGGCCGCCATCATCTGGGAAGGCGAGCCCGGCGACGAACGCGTGCTGACCTACAGCGATCTGTATCGCGAAGTAAATAAATTCGCCAACGTGCTGAAGAAATTGGGCGTGCAACGCGGCGACCGCGTAGTCATTTATATGCCGATGATCCCGGAGTTGCCCATCGCCTTGCTCGCTTGTGCCCGCCTGGGTGCTCCGCATACGGTGGTTTTTGGAGGCTTCAGCCCGGAGTCTCTGCGCGGGAGGATTCTGGACGCAGATGCGCGGGTGGTGATCACGGCCGACGGCGGCTTTCGCCGCGGGGGAGTCGTGCCGCTGAAAAAGAACGTGGACGAGGCCCTGAAAGGTTGCCCCGACGTAAAAGACGTGATTCTGGTGAAGCGCACGGGCGATGCATCCCCGATCTCCTTCAAGAAGGGACGCGACCACTGGTGGCACGAGTTGATGCAGGACGCGCCTCTGTATTGCCCTCCGGAGAAGATGGATGCCGAGGACCCTCTCTTCATCCTCTATACCTCCGGCACCACCGCACGGCCCAAAGGTATTGTGCACACGACGGGCGGGTATCTGGTGGGCGTGTCCACGACCCAGCAATATATCTTCGACACGCGAGAGGAAGATATTTACTGGTGCACCGCCGACATCGGATGGGTCACCGGCCACAGCTATATCGTCTATGGACCGCTATCGGTCGGCGCTACCTCTTTGATGTACGAAGGAACGCCGGACTGGCCGGCCAAAGACCGTTTCTGGCAAATCGTAGAGAAGTACCGCGTCAACGTGTTCTACACGGCCCCTACGGCTGTCCGGTCGTTTATGGGCTGGGGCGATCAATACCCGGCCAGCCGTGACCTGTCGAGCCTTCGCCTGCTGGGATCAGTGGGCGAACCCATCAATCCGGAAGCCTGGATCTGGTACTACAATCACATCGGGAAAAAGAAGTGCCCGATTGTGGACACTTACTGGCAGACTGAAACCGGAAGTGTGCTGATCACGCCGCTCCCCGGCATCACTACCTTGAAACCGGGCTCCGCCACGAAGGCTTTTCCCGGAATCCAGCCCGACATCCTCGATGAAAACGGGAAATCGGTTCCGCTGGGAGGGGGAGGCTACCTGGTTTTGAAAGCTCCCTGGCCCTCCATGTTCCGGACGATTTATAAGGACCCGGATCGCTATGTGGAAACCTATTTCAGCCGCTTCGGCCCGAAAATTTACTTTACCGGGGACGGAGCCAAGCGGGACAAGGACGGCTACTTCTGGCTGATGGGCCGCGTGGATGACGTGATGAGCGTCTCCGGCCACCGCATCAGCACTGCCGAGGTGGAAAGCGCTTTGGTGAGTCATCCTTCCGTGGCCGAAGCGGCAGTGATCGGGAAGGTGCATGCCATCAAAGGACAGGCCGTCTCCGCCTTTGTGACGCTGAGGGCGGGCGTCAAGAGTTCGGAAGAAAAAAACAAAGAGCTCAAACGTCACGTCCAGGCAAAGATTGGAGCGCTGGCGCGTCCCGAGGATATCTTCTTTACGGCGGAGTTGCCAAAAACCCGCAGCGGGAAAATCATGCGCCGTTTGTTGCGCGACATAGCCGAAGGCCGCACCTTGGGAGATACCACGACGCTGGCCGACCCGGCCGTGGTCGCCAAACTGCGCGAACAGCACGAGGATAGTTCCACTTAGCGACCTTCAGGTTATTTATAGCTATTCTCCGCGAGTTCCATCTGCCGGGGAGGAATGCGCCGGAGCTCCACTGGGGTGTCTTTACATGATGTCAAGGCTGGTTCCGGCGGATGGAGGTTGCTGGTAGCGGGTCATCCACGTCAGGGCACGGTTTTAACCGTGCCCTGAACTAAATGGTCTCGTCTGGAGATGCTAAAGCCGCGCTCCGGCATCGCCTGAGCGGCACGGCTGAAGCTGAGTCCTGACTAGCCGCCTGAACCTGTACCTAACCGAAACTGCCCCACCACCCAGGAAGCTACCTTGCTTGACACAAAGAAACTTTTCTAACTACAATCACCGGCTGAAGTAAAGGAGCAGTGGTTCCGCAGATCTTAATTGGTAGTCCGGGCGGGTTCTCATGGACAAGAGACGGACTCAACTTTACAAAAAACGGCTGCTCGAAAGAAAACAGCAATTGCAAGAGATTGTTTCCAAGATCGAGCAGGACGGCCGCGAAGCCGACGAAGGGGACGCACCGGACATCGCCGACAAAGCCACCAATTCCTATACAAAGGAATTTCTCTTTAAGCAGAGCAACGAGGATCGTTTCATTCTGCACCTGATTGATGAAGCGCTGGTACGGATCGAGAACAAAAAATACGGTACCTGCGTGGCATGCGGCGGGGATATGCAAATCAAGCGGCTGCAGGCCGTGCCCTGGGCGCGGCACTGCATCGAGTGTCAGGAAAAGCAAGAACATGGCCTGCTGGAAAACTAAGCGCTCAAACATTGGCGCTTGAAACACTGGGCGGGAAGTTCCGTGAAGAATGGCCGCGTGCCGCCCGGCAGCTCTCTTGATTCTGCGGAGGCTGGTCTTCAAACCGATCCCAACCACCTCTTTACATGGCTGGTTAGCAGCGCGGTTTCAGGCTGCGCGAGTAGTATGGGATTCCCTCTTTACTCTAGTATTTCCCGCCCCCTGCCGGGTTTGTCAATCTCCCATTGAGCAATTTACACCGGTTCCCGTCTGCGAAGCCTGCCTGCTGGCAACTCGTCCCTATGTAGGATTGGAGTGCGCGAGATGCGGGCTGTTCCTGCACGGGGCCGCCCCTCAGCAGGAAACCCTTTATTGCGGGCATTGCCCGGGAGAAGCGTTCGTATTTGACCAAGCCCGCAGTTACGGCCGCTATGAAGGCGTCCTGCGAAGCCTGATTCATCATCTCAAGTACGACGGTTTCCGGCCTCTGGCAAAACCTCTCGGGACGCATTTAGCCAGCGCTGTCCAGCGGCTCGACGCACCGTCTTTTGATCTGGTGTTGCCGGTTCCGCTCCACTCCAAGCGGCAGCGCCAGCGAGGCTTTAACCAAGCGGCGCTGCTGGCGGCCGCGCTGTCCGCCGGGCTATTCAAGGCCAGCGGCATTCGGCTGGGAGCGGAGGATTGCGTGCGCGTGCGGAACACCCGCCCTCAAACGGGCCTGCGCGCTGCGGAGCGGCGCAAAAACGTCGAAGGAGCTTTCGAAGTTCCCCGGCCTGTGCGGGTACGGTCCCGCCGTCTGCTGCTGGTGGACGACGTGCTAACGACAGGGGCCACCGTGAATGCCTGCGCTCAGGCTTTGATCGACGCGGGAGCCGGGAGCGTTTCGGTGGTCACGCTGGCGCGAGCACACCCGGCCGATGCGGATGTATTATAATTGGGAAGGCTGAACTAGCCCGCTCCAATCCCCATTGGCAGCAGCGACGCCTAGCCGACTTTGCATAGTAATGGAAACCTGGGAAACTTAGATGTTGCACGCACCCGTGCTGGTTTTGAACGCCACCTATGAGCCGGTGAACGTATGTGCGGCCCGGCGCGCCATCATCCTGATTCTCAAAGGGGCGGCTTCAGCCGAAGAAGAATCCAATGGAACCGTTCACGCCGCCAGTTTGTCCCTGCGGATTCCCTCCGTGATTCGGCTGCTGGAATACCGCAGGATTCCCTACGAGGCACGCGCCCTTTCCCGCAAAAACATTCTCATCCGCGACCAGCATACCTGTCAGTTTTGCGCCCGGATGCTGCCTGCCTCCGAACTGACGCTCGACCATGTGCTTCCGAGGTCACAAGGCGGAAAATCCACCTGGGAAAATCTGGTGGCTTGTTGCCATTCCTGCAACAACGAAAAAGGCGACCGCACCCCTGCGGGCGCAGGAATGAAGCTGTTGCGCCAGCCGCGCCCCTTCAACCTGCATACCAACCGTCATCTGATGCGTCTCATCGGCAATGAAGACCAGCAGTGGCGGAAATACCTCTTCTTTTAACGGACAACCCTCCAGCCTTGTCCGGTGAACCTGCACGGTTACGGGCTCAAATTGTATACTTCCGTGCTGCCGGAAAACTGCACGGAGGGTAACATCAGGGTCTCCGAAAGGACTGCTGTCTAGAAGGTGGTAAGATGCCTTCCGCAAGGTTCTGCGAAATCACCGCGTGCTGCCGTGTGGAGAAAATCTTCCCATGCCCGTTGCAGAATCCACTACTGCGAAGCTGAAAGTAACAGAAATTCGCGGCATCTATTCCCGCTTGATGCCCCTGTACGGCATTTGGGAGCGGCTGGTGGAGTCGCGGGCAAGAGAGTTGGCGCTGGAACTGGCAGCAGTCCGGGGTGGCGAGACAGTGTTGGAGGTAGGCGTGGGTCCGGGGACAGCGCTGCAACAGTTGGCCCGCAGCAATCCCGGCGGAACGACGATCGGAGCGGACCTCTGCTTCGACATGTTGCGGCGAGCGAACCGGCGCTTTTCTCCAACCCGGCAAGCACCGCCGCCTTTGTGCCAGTGCGACGTCCGTTCCCTGCCTCTTGCCGATAACAGCTTCGATCTGATCTTTTCCAGCTACCTGCTGGACTTGCTCTCCGCCTCCGACATTGCAACAGCAATCCAGGAAATGCGGCGACTCCTCAAACCTTCCGGGCGGCTGCTGTTGCTGCACTTGAGCCTCGGCAATCGGTTGTTTGACCAGCTTTGGGGATTGCTCTACGGGCTGGTTCCCACTCTGCTGGGTGGCTGCCGGCCCATCCAGGTGGCGACATACCTGCCGGAGGCTGGTTTCACCGTTCGCGAGGATCGCCGGATCACCCAGTGGGGGGTGCCGACCGAAGTGGTCCTGGCCTGCCGCCAGGAGTGACCGACTTCTCGTCGATGCACTTGGAGGACGAACTTAGGAGTTGGGTCGGCTGCGGAAGGTCAGTCGCCCAAGTCAGCGTTTCCCGGTTAATGTTTCTTCTTGGTCAATGAGGCCTGAATCTCCGCGTATTCAGGAAACTGGTGGGTTTGCTTCTTGGAGTAAATCTTATCGCCGTTCAGAAAAACTTCGAAACGGCCGTCTGAATAAGGCTCCAGTTGCAGGTGGGTGATTCGTCCCTTGAACTCTTCCAGAATTTTCCCCGTCAAACTGACGGCCCGAGGCTCATAGTTTCAGCGGGAGCAGTATTCAATCTTGATCTTCATCGCATCACTCTACTCCAATTCACGCACATCTTGCAGCCGAAAGCCTTGTTCGGAAAACCCTCACCGTATCGGGTCTTCCAAATGAGGTTGAGTCTGCCCGGCGACCCCTCCTCGGTACTCTTTGATGTCCACGACTTCATCTCCCTCAAAAGTCACAAAGATCACCTTCTGAGGAGGTGTTCCATAGATCCAATCTTCTTGTTCCACGCCGTCCTTTGTTTCGCGCACTTTGTGCTGCGGGTGCCCCATCGCCATCTGCACCATCTGACGGTCCATCCCGATGGTCGCCTGCTTTGCTTCGATGGCCTCGCGAAACTCGGGCGGAATCGGGCGGGTAAAGGTCTGTATGAGAGAAACGGGATTGAAATCCAGCACGGGACCCAGATAACTTTTCAAATTCTCCACCGTCAGGTCCGGAAGGCTTTGGGGAAATTTTAAAACGACGGACGAGCCGGTCGGGGTTTTGCCGCTTCCCTGTGAGATGGGATACGTGCCGCTTCCCATCCCCACTTCAATGCGCTCGTACCACTTCGTCTTCTTCTTGCCGCCCCCATTGATCTCAAAAACAATCTCCTTGCCCTTGAATTCGATTGCCGTAATCTGGATGAGCACGTTCGGGGGTATGGCAGTCCCATTCTGAGTCATCTCTCGGAGCAAGGCCACTTGATCGACCTTGCCCTGCGTGTCCACCATTAACCCCTCTTCGCCGCGCGGCAGAGACACCTTCAAGGTGGCATATTCAGCCGTCAGGCCGCGAATGATGGTCATGCGGGACTCGGGTGTGAGGCCAGCCCCGGCAAGCTCCGCAGGAGATGCAAATCCCAAAACCAGGGCGGCTATTACAAGGCAGAATCGATAAGGCATGGCATTCCATCCCGTGCCCAGCAATCGGCCAGGTACTCTGATTGCAACCTTATCTTATCCCGCATTCAGCGGTTGAGGCAAGCCTCGATTCTGCCTTCCCGCGCTCCCTTTCCAGCATGCTGATCTGCTCCCCATTGGTCACGGTCGAATTCTGAGCCGCGCGCGCCTGCCCCGCCCGCCCTGAGCAAGGCCAAAGAAGGCGCGGCTTGGGTCGTCTATACACCAACTCTCAAAACTGATTTAGCCGCATCAGGCAGCCTTTTTTACATCTCCAAGCCACACTTTTATTGATTCTATAAGACTTGTTGGCTTCGTTTGGTAATAAATACCCTTTTGCCGCAAACTCACCCTTCCAGATGCATTTCCAACGGCGGGCGGGAACCAAGAGGACAACTTGTTCTCTATATTTTTCGGCGCGCGTATCCCAGTCTATTTTGCTGCCGGCAGATTCCTGCGGTAAGAAAATTATTCCGATCATGCCGAAGATCTCGAATCTACCGAGGAAACCGAAGCGGCCGTGTCCGAGCCGCGAAAGCCTGCTTCGACAAATCGTCCCGCGCCCGGTAGCGACAGGCATTCCTGCCTGTTCCACTTGGTCGCAGGCATGATAGTCAAGGTCCGGCAGCATCTTCGGACAGGAGCTTTTGATATCCTTCGTGTCTCCGTGTCTCTGTGGCCAGGCAAGGAATTGCTTCATGGTAAAATGCGCGTAAGAAGGCCAGGGACAGAGGATGACGCTTCCACGAACGGAGACCGAAAAACAGGCTGAACAGTCAAGTCGGCATCCCAAGACCATCGTGGTGATGCCCGCCTACAACGCGGCCCGGACGCTGGCGAAGACCTACCACACCATCCCGCCGAACAGCTACGATGAGATCATTGTGGTCGATGACGCCAGCTCGGACGGCACTTGGGCCGTGGCCAACTCGCTTCCGCTCACGGCCATCCGTCACCGCAAGAACCGCGGATACGGGGGCAACCAGAAAACCTGCTACACCCGGGCGCTGGATCAGGGCGCCGAGTTCATGGTCATGTTGCACCCGGATTACCAGTACGACCCGACCATCATCAGCAATCTGGTGGAACCGCTGCGCGCTGGAGAGGCCGACGTGGTTCTGGCGTCCCGGATGCTGGGCGACCCCCTCGCAGGCGGAATGCCTCTCTGGAAATACGCTGCGAACAAGCTTCTCACCCGGATCGAGAACCTGGCGCTCGGCACAAACTTTTCCGAGTTCCACACCGGCTACCGCGCCTATACGCGAGACGCCTTGGAAAGCGTAAACTTTGAGGCCAACTCCGAGGATTTTCTCTTTGACAATGAAATTATCGTTCAGATGTTTCTCAAGGGACTCCGCTTCAAAGAAATCCCGGTCACCACGCGCTATAGCTTCGACTGTTCCTCCGTAAGTTTCGGGCAGGGATGCGTCTATGGCCTGGGCATTCTGAAAACGATCGGCAAACACTTTGTCCACCGCACCGGAATTCACCGATTCGAACAGTTCTCCTAGCATGCCGGGCGAGTGCCCCGCCTGTTGCTCTTCCGGCCCGTTTTCTCCCCGCGCCTGTATGGAGCCGTTCCGCCTCTTGGAATGCGCCCAGTGCAACTCGGTTTTTCTTTTCCCGCAGCCATCGGAAACCGAGCTGGCTCTCTTTTACAACGAAACCTATTACGGGAAAGCTAGAAAGAAGTTTGTCTCCGCCGCCGAGGCCGGCGTGGCCGCCTTGACCCGGCTGAAATGGAACAGGTTGCGGCCCTTGCTGGGGGACACCGGGCCGCTGCTGGACATCGGATGCGGCCGCGGGACCTTGCTGAAGCTGGCTCGCGCCGCCGGCGTTGAGGCTTACGGGATTGAGCGCCCCTCGCCGCTGGGGCACTCGGTCTCCAACGTTGTCGCCAAGGACCTTCGGAAGTGCTCCTTCCCGGACCGTCACTTTCAATTGGTGGTCCTCTGGCATGTGCTCGAACACCTCCACAACCCCGCGCAGACGTTGCGGGAAATTCACCGTATTCTGAAGCCCGGCGGCTGGCTGTCGGTGGCTGTTCCCAACTACGGGGGAGCGCAGGCACAAGCCTCCGGCCCCCGCTGGTTTCACTTGGACCCGCCGCGCCATCTCTGGCACTTTCGCCGCCCTGCCCTCCAGTCCCTGCTCGAAAACAGCGGACTCCGGGCCGCGCGCTGGAGTACATTTTCGCTGGAGTATGACTGGTTCGGCACACTGCAAAGCTGGATGAATCGCGCCCTCCAAGACGACAACCATCTATACGGTTTGCTAAGATCGGAACGGGTGCCGCCAGTGACGGAAAGCGCCCGCCTGATCGCGACCGGGGCTCTGCTGGCCTTGCCGGCTTTGTCGAGCGCCCTTTGGGACGCCGCACGGGGACAGGGAGGCACCCTGACGGTCACGGCACAGAAAACTGCGCCATGAATCGCGGGGCTTCCGGCGACAATTCGCCGCCCGGCGATTGCTCTTCCATGAACTGCTTCGATGAAGCAAGCCTATGAACCATAGCCGCTCCTTGCTTGGCTTCCCTGAAAGGATCGAACCGTGGCAAAGGTTTCTGCCTTACGCCCTTTTGCTCAGCGTCACCTTTGCTCTCTATGCAACCACGCTGTACTTCCATTTTGCCTGGGACGACTTCGCCTACATCGAGCGAAACTACCGCATTCAGGGGTTTTCCCTGGCCCGTCTCTGGGCAATTTGGACCACAATCTATCTGGGCCACTATGCGCCCATCCATCACACTTTTTTGGCGGCCCTCCACTCCTTTTCCGGTTTGCAACCGATGGGATACCACCTGGGCCAGCTTCTGTTCCATGCTTCCTGCGTCTGCCTGCTCTATTTCATCCTGAAGAAGCTGGAAGCGCCTCGGGTTGCGTTGCTAGCCAGCCTTCTGTTCGCCGTCCATCCGGCCAACGTTGAAACCGTCGCTTGGATTTCAGAGACCAAAAGCACCCTGGCGTTTCTCTTTTTTCTGCTGTCGTTTTGGTTTTTCATCCGGTTACGGGACAGGGAACGGTGGCCGGACGGGGTCTGGTGCACTCTGTTTTTTCTCCTCTCCCTGCTGGCCAAGATCAACACCATAGTGGCCCCCGCCATATTCCTCTTATATGACTACAAGAGAGGGTTCTCGTTCCGTGAGGGTCGGCTCTGGAGCCTGGGCTGGTTTTTTCTGATCAGCGCCGTGTTTGTTGCCATCCACCTGGCCAGCTTTTACGGCTCCAGGGACATTCCGGAAGGCACCGCCTATTATGGCGGACTGGGCGTGCACCTGCAGAATATACCCCGCCTGGTGCTCTACTACATCGGCATGGTGATCTTTCCGCATCCCTTGTCAGCCTGGCAAATGTTTCGCATCTACGAGGAATTTAACTGGGCGATAGGCGTGGGCTGGATTGCTCTGCTCGCCATTGCCTGGCTTCTCAGCCGCAGCAACCGGCACACGCATTTCTGGGGACTGTGGTTTTTGATATTCCTGTTGCCCGTGCTGCAAATCTTTCCCTTCGGGATCTGGGTGGCGGACCGCTATCTCTACATTCCGGCGATAGGCGTCTTTGTGCTGGTGAGCAGGTTGTTTTTTCTGGTCGGGGACCGCTTTGCCCGGCTCTGGCAGCGCCTGGGCTGGGAGTTCGCTATGATTGCAGTTTTGCTCGCTTTCGCCTGGCACGCGCAAAATTATCTGCCGGTATGGAGAAATAATGTGGTGCTCTGGGAAACCACCATCAAGAGCTGTATGTCCTCGGCCTATTGCCACAACAACCTGGGTTTAGCCCTGCTACAACAAGGGCAGACCGAGCGAGGTGTGAAGGAATTGATCCGGGCAGTGGAGATTCGGCCCGCTCCACGCTATTTGGTCCACTTAGGCGATGCCTACACCCTCAGCCTGCGAGACTATCGGCAGGCTATCATCGCCTACAGCATGGCTTTAGAGGGGGAAGGGGCTAATCTCCAGGCAGGGTACTACGCCAAGCTGGCCAGAGCTCACATTTTGGCGGGCAACCTGGAGGAAGCAAGCCGTGCCATCCGGGCAGGCCGGAACATCGACGCCAATGACCCTGCTCTTCTGGTCGTTGACGGCTTCTTGCAATGGAAACAGGGGAATTTGGCGGGAAGCCGTGAAACGCTGCAGAGGGCTCTCACCATAACCGGTCAAACTTCCAATCCCGCCGCCTTTCTCTCCAGCTATTGGGGAAATGCTGCCGAGGTAGGAAGGTTACTCTCTGAACTGCGCTCCTCGCAAACAAGCAATCGCTAAAACAATCCGCAGCATACAAAATAAAAAACGGGGGGGAAGCTCCTCCCCCGTTCTGCCAAAAGTGGCAACTCGATTACAACGGTGCGCCGAAAGCGTTCGGGCAACCTGCCGCGACGACTCCGGTGACACCGCCCGCAGTATCCCTGCGGATCAAATTACTCTGGTCCACGCAGAAGGTGCTGGTGCCCGAGGACCCCGGTGCAGTCGGCGTAGCCTCCACTCCAAAGGTGCTGTTGGGGGTGGCTGGTGCCGGCTCTGCGTTGGGCGCGACATAAGTGAACATATACCCGCTCTTGACCGGTGTAGCCGAAACCGGGTTGAGACCGGACAGTACCGAATCTAACATATCTGCGGCAGTCATGCTTGCCATTACACCGCCCTGATCGGGCCCGAGAGCAGCCAGGGTTCCCGCAAAGCCTACATTATAAGTTGCAGAGTAAGTGATGTTGGCCGTGCCGATGGTCCGCAACGCGCTGGCTGCTGAAGCTTCGTTGGCCGCCATCCGCGAACGCAACAAGTTCGGCACCGCAATCGCTGCAATGATCAAGATAATAGCTACCACGATCAACAGCTCAATCAACGAAAAACCTTTCTGTTTTATCATCCAATCCTCTCTCCGAATTTAGTTAACACCGTCGCACTCTTCTCCATCCCCATATCGGCAAGAGAATGGGCAAATGAAGTTACAGCCCCATTTCCCATAGGGCTCTATTTCCGATTCACATTTTATCTCTTTTATAACAACTGGACAACAAACAAAACCTGTTCCCTGCCGGGTAGTTGCAGCCACCCGTATGGGAGCATTGAGTAGAGGGGGCTGACAAAATATGTCCTCACAGCGCGACAAAAATAATCCTGGGACCTTTGAGGGGTGTTTCTTTTTGTTCCGGCTTAAGAATTTCTTGCCGAATTCCCGGCGGAGACCATATTGCAAAAGTAGCGATGAACACGGGTATCGGAGGTCAACTCTGGGTGGAATGTCCCAGCCAGCAGAGAGCCTTCCCGAACCAGCACCGCCCGCCCATTCAAACGGGCCAGGACGCTCACCTGTGGAGCCACCCGGAGAATGACGGGGGAGCGGATCAGCACAGCTTCGAGCGGCCTGCCGGCCTCCGGCCCTGTCTGAAGTTCCGCATCGGCCTCCACGGTCTGGACTGAACTGGAAAGCTGGCGTCCATAACCGTTTCTTCGAATGGTGATGTGCAGCAACCCGAGACTGGATTGGGAGGGATTCTCTACCTTCTCGGCCAGCAGGATTGCTCCGGCGCAGGTTCCGAATACCGGATGGGACCCCGCAAAGCGGCGGATTGGCTCGAAAAGAGCTTCTTCGTGCAGGAATTTCAGAAAGGTTGTGCTTTCGCCTCCCGGCAGAATGAGGCCGGACAAATTAGCCAGATCGGAAGCCTTTTTCACAAACCGCCAGCCGGCGCCGAGGCGGTCCAGGGCCTTGCCATGCGCCTGGAAATCTCCTTGCACTGCCAGGATTCCGATGGGGGCCATCTGCATCAATCCCCTACCAACCCCTTGTTTGCAGCAAATCCTTTTCATCCAGGCCGGCCACGTCGAGCCCCCGCATGGCCTCTCCCAGTTGCTCCGAGCATTCCAGCAAGACAGCAGGTTCGTTGTAGTGAGTGACGGCCTTCACAATGGCCTGGGCGCGGCGTTCCGGGTCCGTGGACTTGAAAATTCCCGAACCCACAAAAACAGCCTCCGCCCCGAGCTGCATGACCAGAGCCGCGTCGGCCGGGGTGGCGATGCCGCCCGCGGAAAAGTTCGGCACCGGCAAGCGGCCTTCGCTGGCCACCATCCGTACCAGCTCATAGGGAGCGCCCAAACTCTTGGACTCGCCCAGCAGCTCCTCTTCCGGCAGGGTTGCCAGCCTCCGGATATCCCGCACGATGGCGCGGATGTGCCTTACGGCTTCGACGACATTGCCCGACCCGGCTTCTCCTTTGGTCCGGATCAGCGCCGCTCCCTCGGCGATGCGCCGCAAAGCCTCGCCCAGATTGCGAGCACCGCAAACGAAAGGAACCCCAAAAGTATGTTTGTGGATGTGGTGTTCCTCGTCGGCCGGCGTGAGCACTTCGCTCTCATCAATGTAATCGACTTCCAGCGCCTGCAAGACCTGTGCTTCGGCCACATGGCCGATGCGCACCTTGGCCATCACGGGAATGCTGACGGCCTGCTGGATCGCGCGAATCACCTGGATCGAGGCCATGCGCGCTACGCCACCCTCTTTGCGGATGTCGGCGGGGACCCGCTCCAGAGCCATGACGGCCACCGCACCGGCTTCCTCCGCGATCCGGGACTGCTCGGCGTTGGTGACATCCATAATCACCCCGCCTTTCAACATCTCGGCGAGGCCGGTTTTTAGTTGGTATAATTGCTCAGCCATCGTTCGTTCCTCCTGGGCAGCCGAAGGGGCGCTCATTCATATTGAGGCTGCTCTGCTTTCAGGTCGACCTTGATAAACTTTCCTGTACCTTGGACCAGCAACCGCCCCTGCGAATCGTGGATGGTGCACTCCCGCCAATAATTTCGGCCCCGATGCTGCACGGGCCAAGCCTTCACCTGGATCTTACGTCCGAGCGGCACCGGACGACGATACCGAATGGTCAATTCCCCCGTCATCGAGACAATTCCATCCAAACGATTCAGTTTCCCCATCGCCTCATCCACCAAAACTGCAATCACACCGCCATGCACGTAAGATGGCGGACCTTGATAACGGTGGGCAAGATAAAAAGTTCCTTCCACTGTGCGGTCTTTGGGATCAACCGAAAACTTCAGGCGCATACCCTGGCTGTTGTCAACTCCGCACGCGAAGCAGAACTTTCTCGGAACTCGCCGACGAGGAGCTTTTTTCATTTGATTCATTGGAGGAAACGAGAGCCCTCTCCTTTCGCAGTTCGTCTTCCTGATTTTCTGTCAGGATAGATTTTATCAGCGCCGGTCCCAAAGAACCAGAAGTGTTGTCATTCGGAGGCGGGTTCCGGGTATGGCGCCATACGGCCAAAGGCGGCGTGAAAGGCTACCCCCTTTTGCCCTACAGGCGCCAGCCCACACACCCGTTATGTGTTTCAGGGAGTCCGCGACGTGACCTCAACTCCGTTGGAAATGGAGTCGCTGGGGTGAACGATGACCTGGTCGCTTGAAGAAAGGCCGGACAGGACTTCCGCCTCCAGGCCGTTCCGCTGGCCGATTTCGACTGCTTGCAGCACGGCCCTGCCCTCTTCCACCTTAAAAACGGCCCACTGGTCACCGCGGCGGAACAGGCTGCTGGTGGGAACCTTGAGAACGTCCTCGCGTTCCCAGATGATGATCCGCACCTCCACCCGATAGCCGTCGCCCAGGGCCTCACCGGCCTGACGGGAATCTTCAAAGTCGATAATGACGTTGACCCGCTGCTCCTCGACGCCCAGAGCTGAAATTTTTGTAAACCCGGAGGGCTCCACGCGCCGCACCCTGCCCTGCAAGGGCTCTCCGCCTCCCCATTCTTCAATCAGCAACTTGTTTCCCGGCTGGATTTTGACGGCGTCCGAGGAGAGCAGGTCCGCAACGATTTCCAGGTCAGCCGGGTCTCCCACCTCCACAAGCGGCTCTCCTGCCGGGACCACGGCTTGGCTCTCTCGCAGAACACGCAGGACGACGCCATCGACCGGAGAGCGAATCAGGATCGGGGCTTGGTTGCCGGCTCCCGCTACAGGGCCGGAGGCGTCCTGTTCGGTTTGGAGCAGACTCGTCTTCACCACCTCCAGCTCGTACTCAGCGTTTTGGACGGCAAACTCGGCCGCTTCCAACATCTCTTCCTTGGCGCGTTCCTCAAGCCCAGCCGCCTCAAGCTGTTCCTGCGAGACGATCTCTTGCTCGGCGAGCCGCTGGTATCTTTTAAGCTGCGCCTGCGCGAACGCCAGTTCCGCGCGGACCTGCTCCCGCCGGGCCTGCGAATGACCGATAGCAGCTTCCGCAGCTTTGATCCGCGCTTCAGCCCCGGCCCGCGTTCGCAGGTTGAGCAATTCCGGCTCGACGGGCAGAAACGTAGCCAGGGCCGTTTCTCCTCCCTTCACCGAATCGCCCGGCTCCAGTTCGATCCGCAGGACACGCCCGTTCAAAGGCGCCGAAATGATGAAGCGGTCCCGCACGCGTGTTTCTCCCTCCTCGTCGATTGTGACGCGCAGCGGGCCTCGCTTCACCGGCGCGAAGTCGGCCGGAGCTGGAGCCGGCCTGAGCGCGAAAACCAGAGCCGCAATCAACAACAGTCCTATCGCCCAGGCTGCCGTTCGTTTCAGTATCCGCTTCATCCTGTTCTGCTCCTGATCGTTCCTCGCTTGATTGCTTTACTCCTTGGTTTTCAGCACGGCAACCAAATCCAGCCGGTCGAGGCGGCGGCGCACGACGAGGCCGGAGACGGCTGCCGCCGTTAACACGGTGATCGCCGCGACTGCAAAAGTCCGCGTCGTGACAATCAGCGGGATGCGGTACAGCTCCGTATCGAAGGCCGCCACCATGAGGGCGGCCAGTCCATATCCGAGACCCAGTCCCAGGGGCACGGCGGCCAGGGTCAGCACCGCCAGCTCGCCCAGCAAGATGAAGGATATCTCGGCCCGAGTAAAGCCGATGACTCGCAGGGTCGCCAGCTCCCGGCTGCGCTCGGAGAGCGAGATACGCGCCGTGTTATACACTACACCGAAAGCGATGATGCCGGAAAACAGTACATTAAAGAAAATCATGATGTAGACGGTCTCCTCCATCATTTTTTGGAAGCTCCGGATCGCCGCCCATTTCAGATTGACGGCGGCGACGGCGGGGAGCGCCTTCAGACGGCGGTAGAGTGCATCCAGATAAGCGGTGTCGATCCGCAGAAAAACCCCGGAAAGAGCTTCTCCCTCTCTCATCAGCCGACGCAGCGCCCCGATCTCCATGTAAGCGGCGGCTCCCATGTATTCTTCCACCAGATCCGCCACAACGGTCTCGCGCACCGGACGGGCGCCTTCCAGCACCTCGACGGTGAGGGTGTCGCCCCGCCGGACATCCAGAATCTTCGCCAGCTTCGCGGAAAGAACCAGCCCCTCGGGCGGCAACTCGACCGGTTGGAGAGAGGCGTCAACCACGCGGCGCAGTTGAGCCTTGGCTGCAAGACCCATGATCCCGACCTGCCGCGAGCGGTGGCCGAAACGCAGGCGCGCCGGGACGGAGCGCAGAGGTTCTGCATAGACCACGCCCGGCAAACGCCCGGCTTCGTAAAACGCGCGCGCCGATGCCGGCTCAGTAAAGTTCACCATCACGTCCTGACGCTGCACCACGTGGAACTGAACGTCCATGATCACATCGATGGCGTCAAGAAAGAAGGTCCCGAAGACCATCAGCGCCCCGCCGAAGGCAATCCCCGTCACCGAAATCGCGGCCCGCAGCGGCCGCCGCTGGAGGTTTCGCAAAATCATCCGGGCGGGCTGGGAGAAAAGGCGTTTCAAGCCCAGCCGCTCGATTGAGCTTTCGCGGTAGTCGGCAGGCGCTTCGGGGCGCATGGCTTCCGCGGGAGGCAGGCGCACCGCCCGCTTGACGGCAAACACGGCTCCCAGAACGCCTGTTCCGAGGCTCACCAACGCAGCCAGCGCAACAACCCGCGGCGAAAGCTGGTACAGAAGAATCGGAAAGCGATAGTACTCGTTATATATGGAGGTCAGGTTAGAGCCAAACCAAGAGCCAAAGGCAATTCCGAGGGTGGTTCCGAAGATCACAATCACCAAACTCCACTGGAGGTAGTGACTGCCGATCTCCCAGTTCGAGTAACCGAGCGCTTTCAGCGCCGCAATCTGTTCCCGCTGGACGGCGATGACCCGCGAAAGCGCCATGTGGAGAAGAAAAGCCGCCACGGCCAAGAAGATGCTTGGAATGATCGTGCCCATGGTCTGAAGCTGCAACAGCTCGCTGTCGAGGAACCAGTTGGAGATCTGGAGTGACCGGGGAATGGCGCCCAGTCCGCCGTAGGGCTCAAGCAGCCGGTCCAGACGCGCGATGACTTCCTCCTGCGACGCGCCGGCCATCAACGTGAGGGCCGCGTCATTGAAGCCGCCTTCCATGTCAAATGCGGCGGCAAGCGCATCGGTCTCCATCCACAGGATGCCGAAGCGGGCGTCGTCCGGGATCATTTCACCGGGCCGGATGCTATAGACGTACTCGGGAGAAAGCGCGATGCCGACGATCTCCAGCCGACGGTAGCTGCCGTTGATCAGCGCCGCCAGAGTGCCGCCGGGCCGGAGATTATGCGCCAGCGCAAAGGCTTCGCTTACGATCACCTCGTCCTGACGGCCCGGCTCGATATACCGCCCACTGCGAAGAAAGATGTCGTTGAGCGTTGCTGCCTGCCGCCTTGGGATTGAAATCAACCGCCCCTTGGCCGGCTCCGGGAGCCCTTCCACGTCCAGCGTTACGTCCACGACAACGCGCGCTTCCGCGCGAGCCACGCCGGGAATCCGCTCGATGCGTTCCCGCAGCAGCCGGGGCGCTCTCTTGAGCGAGGCGAAGACCTCGGCGAAACGGTAGCGCTCATAATAAGCCGCCCGGGTGATCTGCAGAGACTCAAACGTGCTGAAGTACATGATGAACATCGAAACCCCGGCTGCGATCACCAGGCTGATTGCGATAGCCTGGCCCTTGGCCTGCCAGAGATTCCGAAGGAGTTTGCGGTTGAGGGCGCGCATCGCGTACTACCAATGAAGGTCCGCAGGAGACAGCTTCTGGGAGTTCCGCCGCTCCGAGGCGATCTTCCCGTCGGCGAGCAAGATCACCCGGTCGGCCATCTCCGCGATGGATGAGTTATGGGTAATTACGGCGGTGGTCGTCCCGAGCTCCCGGTTTACGCGCTCGATAGCCTCCAGGACCACAACGCCTGTCGTGATGTCCAGAGCACCCGTGGGCTCGTCACAGAGAAGAACGTCGGGGCGCTTGGCGATAGCCCGGGCGATGGAGACTCGCTGCTGCTCCCCCCCGGAGAGCTGGGAAGGAAAGTGGTCCATGCGCTCCCCGAGACCAACCAGTTGGAGGGCCTCTTGGGGCGACAACGGATTGGGGGCGATCTCGGTCACCAGGGCGATATTCTCCCGGGCGGTGAGGCTGGGAATCAGATTATAGAACTGGAAGACGAAGCCAACATGAAGCCGGCGGTACCGGGTGAGTTGCTGATCGTCGGCCGCGGTGAGCTCGCGTCCCCGGTAAAAGACCGTTCCGGCGGAGGGCACATCGAGCCCGCCGAGGATGTTGAGTAACGTCGACTTGCCGCTGCCGGACGGCCCCAGGAGGGTGACGAGCTCTGATTGGTAAAGCTCGAGTTGTATCCCCCGCAAGGCGTGCACCTCCAGCTCACCCGTGCGGTATATCTTGGTCAATCCGTTGACTTGGAAGACTGGCGACGGACCGCGCGGCGGCTCCGTGCCGAAGGTTGCGGCGGGTTGGGCATCTGTGCTCATGGCTCTCTACGACGCTGGGCGCATCCGGTCTGCTTTAAATCTGTCTTGTCCACTGATAATCCACGAGCCAAGAGCAAAAATAGCGCACGGGAGGGAGCACGTCAACCGCCAGCCTTTCCTCCCGGCTATGCCTGCCGCAGGTTCGTTTACAGAGATTGTAAAAAGGGGTTCTGGTCCCGCTCGCGGCCAATCGTGGTCAGGGAGCCGTGGCCGGGGACCACGACCGTGGCATCGTCCAAAGCCAGCAGCTTCTCGGCCAGCGACTGCATGATCTGGCTGAAATTCCCGCCCGGCAGATCGGTCCGTCCGATGCTGTCGCGGAACAGCGTGTCCCCCGCCAGGAGCTTGGTCTGCGCGCCGTCCGGGATAAGCAGGCTGACACTGCCCTGCGTATGGCCCGGCGTGTGCAGCACCGTGGCCCGGATGTCTCCGCAGCGAATTTCATCCCCGTCCCGGAGCATCACGTCAATCGGGGTGGTCTCCGGCGTAGGGACTCCAATCATCATGGCCTGCTGATCGAGGTGGCGATACAGCACCAGGTCCTGCTCGTTCATATACACCGGAGCGCCGGTCGCTTCCTTCAATTTCTTGGCGCCGCCGATGTGGTCGATGTGCGCATGAGTGACCACCACGTACTGGAGCCGCAGCTTGTGCCGTTGAAGAATCGCCAGTATCTTATCGATCTCGTCTCCTGGATCGACGACGATTGCTTCCCCGCTGTTCTCATCGCCCAGGATGGAGCAGTTGCACTGCAACCATCCTACGGGCAAAATTTCGTGAATCATCTGATGCTTTGTCCGATCTATCGAAACCGCTCAATTTTTCTGCGGCCCTAATTCGTTGTTGGCGCCTTCGGCTGAGGTTTCGGCAGCGGCTTGCGGGGGAGCAACTCGGCCCGGTTGGCGGTGTGGTAGACAAAAGAAGCGACGATGGCCGAGGCCTGCATCAGGTCGCCGGGCTGGATGCGGTCATAGACATCCATATTCGAGTGGTGCGTCCGTGAGGAGTACTCGACCGGGTCCTGAATAAACTGGAAGCCGGGGATGCCGACCGCGTCGAACGGGAGGTGGTCGGTGCCCCCCGTGTTTCGAATCGTCAGAGTTGTCGCGCCGAGGTCTCTGAACTGCGCCAGCCAGGACTGGAAGATGGGCCGCACCATGTCGTTTCCCTGGAGGTAGACGCCGCGAATTTTTCCGGTCCCGTTGTCGAAGTTGTAATAGGCGGAGACCTTGCCGTGCTCCGGTTTCAGCACCATCGTTTCCCGATCGCTGAAGTGCTGCTTCACGTAGGCGCGGGAGCCGAGCAGGCCCTGCTCTTCCCCGCCCCACAGCACCATCCGGACCGTGCGGTCCATCTTCAAGTCGAGGGTTTTCAGTATTCGCATGGCCTCCATCATCACGGCGCAGCCGGCGGCGTTGTCCGTGGCGCCGGTGCCCGGAGCCCAGGAGTCCAGGTGCGCCCCGATGATCACCAACTCGTCGCTCTTGCTCACGCCGGGAATCTCCGCAACGACGTTGATCGAATCGAGCGTCTCATCATGGAGTTGAGCCTTGACCTCCACCTCAATGCGTGGCGGGACATTTTTTTCAATGAGCCGTGCGATGCGGTTGTAGTGCTCCGGAGTCAGGGCAATCGAAGGCGGCGGGTTTGGCACACCGGTTTTGTAAGAACCCACCCACGGAGGGAAAATTGTGCCGCCGTCTCCGCGCCGGGCCGGGTGAATCACCAGACTGACTCCCTCGGCGACTAGAAAACGGTTCAGCCGGTGTGTAAGCTCTTCGCGCTGACTGCGGATTTTTTCCAGCACAAACCGGGGGGCATAGGCGTAAAAGCGGCGGCGTTCATCCGGGTCGGTCGGAACCACCGGGTTCTCCAGGTCAATCGCAATGGGCTCAAGCGGCTCGGGAGCCTCGGCACGGTTGGCCAGGTCCTGCGATGTGAGTCTCCGCTCGGCTGCCACCTGCTGGGTCTCCAAGCGCGGCGGCTTGCGAATCAAAATAATCTGATCCCGGAGCTTGCCCTTGTACGTCGCAAAGTAGGTCTCCAACGTTGTCTTGTAGCGTTCCAGATCGCTCTCGCTTCGCAGGGGCGCCAGCATCGGGGTCCCGGAAACTACACCATCGGTTCCCGGCGCCCAGTTCAGCGGCACGCCAACCAGTGGCGCGTACTGGGGCTCGACCAGATGCGCCGAGAAATGGCTGGCTGACCAGCCGCGCCCGTAAGGACCCCACTTTTCCTGTTCGGCTGCTTCCAACCCCCACTGATTTGACTGTTCAACGATCCAGTCGGCGGCAGCCTGGAAGCCAGGAGAGTTGGTCAGGCGCGGCCCATGAACGTCGGTCAGATAGAAAAGATGATTCATGACCTGGGATTTCTGGAAAGCCTCCTGCCGGATGCGGTGAACCGCCAGCAGGTCGGGCTTGTCTTGAGCCGGAAGCATCGGGACGCTGAGCGCCAAGAGGACAAGAAGTATTTGGACAACCTGCGGAAATCTCATACAAACCCCCATCGTGAAAGAAAGGAAAGTGCAAAAGGCGCAACGCCGCCTGCCCCTGGCAAAGGCTGTATCCCTTACAAAAGTAAGGAATCAGACGCTGCATTCCATTAAGAAGTTTGCCCGGCAACCTCTGTGACTGCAAGCATTAAATAATGCTCCGCATTCGGTTGCGAAGCGGCCAATTTACATTCCAGCGGTTTACATTCCAATGTCCGGCCAATAGAATTGTGACTGGAAAACTGTTTCACGTGAAACTTCCAAGGAAACCGAAACCATGCTGCGAAGCCCTCTGTTTGACCAGTTGCAAGCCTCAAACGCTCAGTTTATGTCCCACCAGGGCTGGGAGACCCCTGCTTGTTTTGGTTCCGCCGACTCCGTGGAGTCCGAGTACATGGCTCTAAAGGAAGGAGCCGGGTTGCTGGACCTCTCCTCCCGGGGCCTGATCCAGGCCAGCGGGAAGGATGCCCCCCGTTTTCTGCACGGCATGCTCAGCAACGAAGTCAAAGGAATCGAAACCGGCCGGGGCAATTTCGCTTTCCTGCTGGACGTCAAGGGCCATATTTTGGCCGACCTGCGAATTTTCCGGACCGGCGATGCCAGTTTTCTGCTGGACTGCGACCCTCACCTGACCGAATCAATCCTGAAAACTCTCAGCCGTTACATCATCGCCGACGTCGTGAAGCTTGAGGACCAGAGCGCACAGACCGCCTGTCTGGGACTGGAAGGGCCCTGCGCCCGGGAGGCGCTTCGCGAAGCCATCGGCTTTGATCCGCCGCACATGCGCGTGCTCGAGCATCTGTACGTGGAGGACCTCTCGGTGCGCCTAATCCATGCATCGCTCGCAGGCGAGGAGGGCTATTGGATCGTGGGGCCGCCGGACCGGATCACCTGGTTCTGGCTAAAGGCTCTGGAGTTGGACCCTGCCCTGGGCGTGAAACCGGTCGGATGGGAGGCTCTGGAAACCCGTCGCATCGAAGCAGGCATCCCGCGTTACGGAGCCGACATCACCGAAAAAACTCTACCCCAGGAAACCGGGCAAATGCAGGCGCTCAGTTTCACAAAGGGATGCTACATCGGGCAGGAGGTGGTGGAGCGTATCCGTTCTCGCGGCCATGTAAACCGCATGCTGGTGGGATTGCTGCTGGAAGGGAAACAGAAACCACCGCCGGAAACGGCGATCTTATTCGGTGACAAGCCGGTTGGAACCGTCACCAGCTCGGTTTACTCCATCGGCCTGCGCCGAAGCGTCGCTCTGGGGTATCTGCGGCGGGAACATGCAGAAGCCGGAAAACGAGTGGCGGCGGGAACGCTTCCGGCCGAAGTGGCATCCCTCCCCTTTCCTACTCTCTCGCAGGGGTCTAACCCAGATTTGCCGGCTGAATGAACCGATGACTGTGCTGGCGGGTTGACAGAGGCTGGGGGGTTCCATATCCTCACATTGCCGATGAGCCGGAGGGCAAGGCATCCAGTCCGCCCGGCGGCTTGCGGTTCGTAGTGGCCAAGATACCTCCAGCCACGAAATTTCAAAAACGAGGTGAATCCGATGTTGGTTCGCGTACTACTTTTGGCAGGATTGTTGATTCCTCTGTTTGCAACCACTTCCAGAGCCCAGGCGGGCTCGGCTCAATTGAAAGTCCGGCACATTCACGTCTGGGTGAAAGACGTCGACAGCACCAAGGCATTCTACGGCGACAAGCTGGGTCTCCAGGTCACCTCCGAAAGAGCCGGAGAGGTCGTTGAGTTCGAGGGAGGCAACCTGTGGTTTGGGAAGGCCCGATTCTCCGACCCGATTCAGACCAACGGGATCACCATCGGGATTCATGCTGATTCGGTGGAGGCCGCATACGGCGCATTGCAGCAGCAGGGCATCGACATTGCCCATCCCCCCGAACAGCATGGCGAGCGATGGGCCATCTCCTTTCAAGACCCAGACGGATACATGGTGGTGGTCGAGGGAGGAAAGTAAGGGCTGTTCCCTTCCCTATCTGCCGACCGGACAGCACTCTCCCGGAGGAATGGGGCTGCCGTGCGGGCAGTGGGCGGGATGATGCAGGAAGGTGCAGATGCGCTCGGTGACCTCCGGGCTCAGGATATGCTCGAATGTGCAGGCGTTTGATTCCAATTGCTGGTCGTCCTGCATGTCGAACGTATCGCTGAAGAGCCGCTCGGCGAGCCGGTGACGCCGGATGATGCGAGCGGCGCGCTCCCGGCCCTGCTCGGTCATCTCCAAGGCGGGCCCGCCGGACTTCAACAGCCCGATCTCTTTCATTACGGGCAGAACCTTCCAATTGCCTCCGCCGTTAAACTGGAGCAATTCGGGGCGCGGCTCCAGCTTGTCCTCCTCCATGACCCAGACCTGTTCGAGCACCTCATCGAAGCCGGTCTCCTCCTCAAAGGAAAACGTGGTGGTCGTCGAGATGCGGCCATGTTCCAACTCGATACGGCGGTCTGCCATGGCGCCGATCACGGGATCATGCGTGACCATGATAATGCTGTGCCCCTCCGCATGCAGCTCCCGCAGCAGCCCCATGATGATCTCCTCGTTTTCCGCATCCAGGTTCCCGGTCGGCTCATCGGCCAGCAGAAGGACCGGCTGGTTGACCAGCGCCCGCGCGACGGACACCCGTTGCTGTTCCCCGCCGGAAAGCTGCGAAGGAAGGTGATGTGCGCGGTGCGACAGGCCCACGCGGTCAAGCACCTGCAGGGCCTCCTGCTTGTCAGTCATGCTGTGGAAATACTGCGCCATGAGGACATTCTCAAGCGCCGTCAGATAGGGGATCAGATGAAACTGCTGGAAGACGAACCCCACTTTTTCCGCCCGAAAGTTCGCCAAGTCCCGTTTGCTGAACCGGCTGACGTCTTCCCCTTCAATGATAACCCGGCCTGCAGTCGGGGAGTCGAGACACCCGATCATATTCAGCAACGTCGTCTTGCCTGAACCTGACGGCCCCATCACAGCGATCCATTCGCCTCGATCGACCGTAAAGCTGACGTTCTCCAGAGCCGTCACAGCCGCGCCGTACTCTTTGCGCAGTTTGACCAGCTCAATCAGCGGAGAACCCGCTTTCTCGCCCGCGCTCGATTGATTGCTGTCCTGTGTCATCCCAATCATCCCAATCGACTCTCAAGCTCTCAGCCGGTCAAGTCCCAGACGCGTAAAATTGTCGGCGACAGCCTGATCCTAGACACCTCGCAAAATCACCGCCGGGTCCACCTTGCGGACCAGATGGATGGGAAAGGCGGTTGCCACCAGCGCCACCACAAGCGTCACCGCAACGACCGCAGGCAGAACCTCCCAGCGCCACTGCAAAACTGATCCAAACATTCGCAGCGCGCCCCATTGTGCCAGCCCGAAACCGGCCAGATAACCGAGGCCTGCAGCCACCACCGCAAAGGAGGCCGTCTCGGTTACAAACAGCAGCGCGATGATGCGGTCGCTTCCGCCCAGCGCTTTCATCACGCCGATCACTCGCTGCCGGTCGAGCACCAGCCCGCTCACCGTAGTCATCACGCTGAGGATCACAATGCCGAGCACGATCCCGGTCAGCCCAAACATCAGCCCTTGGACCTTCATCACCACCAGGGCCTCAGACTCTACAACTTGCCGGAGCGGGCGCACCTCGGCTTGAGGCAACAGGGTCGCCAGCTCTTGCCGGGCTGTCTCCACTTGGCCAGCCGACCCTCGCGCCCGCAGCTCGATCAGGCTGAGCCGCTCCGGCTGGGCCGTCAGCTCCTGTAAAGCGGAGAGCGACAGAAAAAGTTGCGAGTCTTCGCTTCCGCCCGTCGATACGATAGCCAGCAACGGCAGCTTCACTGCCCTCTCTCCATAATCCAATTGGACCGTCTCTCCCGGTCGCAAGCCAAAATGAGCGGCGGCTTTTTCTCCCGCCAGCAGCCACCCGTCTTGCTCCTCCGGCGACTCCTGTAGCATCACATTCCGCGAAGCCTTCGCGCCGAGAAATGCTTCCAGATTTCCGGGGAGGGCAGGATCGTTCCGGGAGGTGTCCGGCAAAACTTGCCACCAAGGATTCATGGCAGCCAGCCCGTCTAGCTCCGTGCCGCCGAAAATTACATCTTCGTTGTTCACCTTGCCGGCCGCGTACAGCCAGGAAAGGCGGGAAAGCTCCGTTTGAAGATGATGAGCACCAACCTGCATAAAAACGCTCTCCGGCAAGGTCTGCGCGCTTTCGGCGGGAGCCACGACCAGGTTGGCCCCCATGCTGCGGAACTCTCCGGTCATCTTTCGGGGCAGCTCGAAATACAGGTTCAGAAATGCGCTGGCCAGCGTAGCGCCCACGGTCAAGGACGCCAGGGCGGCAGCGACACGTCCGGGGCGAAACCAGAAGGCTCGGGAGACAACGCGAAAGAAAATCCCCCAACGGTTCATTCATTCCTCCCGAAGGACCCATGCCGGGTCATTTTGCACGGCCTTTTTCAAGGGCAGCCAGGTCCCGGCAAAACTGACGCTCAAAGCTACCAGCAACATCAGCGGCAAAAGCATCCAGTTGACCGCCACGTCGGTGCCGAACACCACTTGTCCCACAACTTTCGCCAGAAGCTGCCCACCTGCAAAACCTAAAACCCCTCCCGCAATTCCCTGTAGGGCAATCTCTGACAGGAAGAAGGTGGCGATCAGCCAATTCTGCGCGCCGATGGCCTTCATCAATCCGATTTCCTTCCGGCGCTCCACAACAGTTAGACTGGCCATACTCGATATGCTCAGTGCCGCGGCAATGAGCGCCAATAGTGCCAGCATCCCCAGCAGAAACGTTAGCTTGCTCAGTACGTTTCCTTGCGTTTCAGCCACCTGCCGAATCTGCCGCGCGGCGGTTCCCGGCAGGACCTCGCCAATTTGATGAAGGATCGAAGAAAGATACGGCGAGCAATACCAGAGGTCATACTGTTCCGGGGTCATGGTCCGGGGGTCGCGATGGGAAAGCTCATCCTCGGGCTTGATCAGGGCGCTGACATCGACCTTGCGGACCTTGCCGTCCAATCCGGCCCAAGACTGCACCAACCCCAGGGAGGTGAAAATCTGGTTGTCCTCGGCGCCTCCGGTGGTCAGAATGCCTTTCACCAGGAGCGAGAGATCCCGCCCTCCAGCGATTTCTCCCGGCTCGGCATCCTCGGCCACTAGATGTATGGTGTCTCCCAATCCGAGGCCGAGGGCTTCGGCCAAAGAGCTTCCGATCCAGCCAAAGTTTTCGCCCTCTTCGGAGCCGGACTCGCCGCTCAGTCCGCCTTCCAGTTTCCACGTGGGATTGAGCTGACGGATGCCCGTTCGGAACTGTTCCCCCGTCGAGGTGACCACCGAATGGTCCCACCAGGTTCCGACCAGAATTCTGGAATGGTCTGCCGGGGAACTGGTTTTCTCGCCTGCGGGTTGCCCGTCGGGAAAATCCGCGACGCGGACCGGCATGTACAGGTAGGGGGCAAAGGCGATGATATTATTGCGCCAGAAGATTTCCTTCAGCTTGCCGAGAGAGGATTCTGCAATGTAGGCTCCCTCGGAAACGGGGCGATAATCGATGCCGCCGATCTCGACGGGCAACGTGTCCGCCGAGGGGGTGATGACGATGTTGGCCCCCAATGCCCTCAGTTCCCTGCCCATCTTGTCGCCGATATCGAGCGACACAAGCAGCATGGCGGCGGCAACGGTGGTTCCCAGCGCAACCGCCAGCATCGCCCACAGGGCACGGCGGCGGTGTCCAGGCCGCAAAAACGATTCCTGTACGACTTTCCAAAACATCTCAACTCACTGATGAGCGTGAAAGTACCGCGCACCGGACTCCAGATCGGCGGCCTCGATCCGCAACATGGCCCCCTCGACCGCCGAGGGCAGAGGCGCCGGGTTGCAACCCCCGGTCAGCCCGATCGTAGGGCCGTAGATTTCCGCCGAGCAGTTCCGGCAAATGATGGTCGTCCCTTTCTGGTAGTAGCCCTGCGGGCCGCAGATGTCACAGGCATCCAAGGCCGTGGCCAAACGGGTGCCGGCACGAACGACAATGAAGCGGGCCGTCACATCGCCCGCCGTGTAAACAAACCGATGGAGGTTTCCATCGGAAACGCTCTCCGTCGGAATGAGAATGACGCCCTCCTCGGCAGCCACGGGCTGGGCCGGAGAAAGCGCCGTCGCACTCTTGGCATAGATAAATTCAGCCGTTACGAGCACCACGAAAACAAACGCGCTCAGGCAGACGGCAACCGCCCAGAACCTTTCTTTCCGCGCTCCCCATAACTGCTTGCGCTGTTCGGCGCGGGAAGCCGTGCCGGCCGGAGACGGATCAAGCTGCCGGGATCGCCAGTCAAATAGCACCATGAGAGCGGCCAGCGCGAGGATGACGACGAAGAAAAACACGCTGTTTGAGACAATGGGCCCGACCAAGGCCATCTCCTGCTGGCTGCTCGGAAGCACCTGGGCCTCCGACAACTCGTGCAGGCCGGTCACCAGCAGTTGCAGCACTACGCATCCCAGGATGATGCTGGTCACCCGGAAAAACTTCCGCAGGTCCATCCGGACCGTGCCCCGCACAAAGACAATGCCGAAGACGACGGCCAAAGCCAGGCCCGTCGCCGTTCCGAGGAGGGTCAGCAGGTCAGCCGAGTTCCAGGATACCGCCGAAAGGATCAGCACCGTCTCCATCCCCTCGCGGAAAACCATGAAGAAGACAAAAAGAAAGACGCCGAGGGCGGAGGCTTTCTGCTGCGAGGAGATATTCTCCAGGCGCTGCTCAATGCGGCGCCGCAGGCTGCGGGCCGTGCGCTGCATCCAGAACACCACTGTCGCGACAAAAAAAGCCGCCAGCAGGAGAAGATACCCTTCCACGGCTTCCTGATTTAAAGTCACCCGCTGCAGCATCGCCGCGCCTGCAAAGCTGGCTAGGATGGCCGCCGCCAAGGCAAAGTAGACGACTCTCACCAAATGCCCCCGTCCGGATTTCGACAGGTAGGCTATTGCAATTCCAATCACCAGGGCTGCCTCGACGCCCTCCCGGAGGGTAACGATCAGTGCCTGCACCATGTATGGTCCCCTTGACTCCCTTTCCTTTACAATAAATTCGAGAATTGCCTTCTGAACTTTGGGCCGCCCGCGACGGCAGCGGTTCAGGCTCCAGTTTTCCAGCAGAGACTGCCGCTTGGAAGATCCAAGCACAGCCTCTCTTATTGCAACTGAATTGCATTAACATTATCCCTTTCCCTGCCTTTCCTTGTCAAGGGAAAACCGTTTGGTATAGTCTCACCGCCTTCCTCCCCGGCAATTTGAGAAGCGCCGCACCAGGGCGTCGCTTGGCGGCTCGGAATCCCTGTGCCGTCGTGGGGCATCCGATAGGGCAGCACTGTTGTAGAAACGCGAAAAGCAGATACAATGGGCCGGTGTCACGAAATGTGACAGCCATATTATATTGGAGAGGGACAAAGCAACATGCGGGACGTAATCATCATCGGGTCCGGCTGCGCGGGCCTTACAGCCGCCATCTATGCGGGGAGGGCGAATCTAAATCCTCTGGTCATCGAAGGCCGGGAGGCTGGGGGGCAATTGTCGCTCACGACCCTGGTGGAGAATTTTCCGGGATTCCCGGAGGGTATCCAGGGACCGGAGCTGATCGAACAGATGAAGGAACAGGCGGCCCGTTTTGGAACCGAATACAAGGCGGGGGATGTTACGGCAGCCGATCTATCGAAACGCCCCTTCACCCTGACGGTGGACGACGAACCGATTCAGACTCGAACTTTGATCATCGCTTCCGGCGCCTCCGCCCGCTGGCTGGGGCTGGACGCTGAGAAAGTCCTGGTCGGCAAGGGAGTCTCCAGTTGCGCCACCTGCGACGGCTTTTTCTTCCGGGACAAGAAAGTGCTGGTGGTCGGCGGAGGTGATTCGGCCATGGAGGAATCGATTTTCCTCACCCGCTTTGTCTCCGACGTCAACCTGGTGCATCGCCGCGACCAGTTCCGCGCCTCCAAGATCATGCTGGACCGGGCCCGCAGCAACGAAAAGATTCATTTCACTTTGGATACCGTCGTTGAGGACATTGCCGACCCGGCGCAAGGCGAGGTGACCGGCGTGACGCTCAAGAACGTAAAGACACAGAAGACCACCGAAGAGGACGTCAGCGCGGTTTTCGTTGCGATCGGACACATTCCGAACACAGGCATCTTCCGGGGCCAGCTCGATATGGATTCCGAAGGTTACCTCATCACCCGACCGGCGCCTCACACCAACGTCTCCGGGGTTTTTGCCTGCGGGGACGTGCAAGACCGCATCTACCGGCAGGCGATTACGGCCTCCGGCACGGGCTGCATGGCGGCCATGGCAGCCGAGCGCTTTCTGGAAAGCGAGGCGCACCCGGGAAAGTAAACAGGCGCCACCGGCTCAAGCTGCCGACTACAGTTCTCGCCGGCTGTTGCAAATACTGATTAGGGCCAGGGAACATGCTGCGAAGCGCCCTCCTTTACCTCTCTCAACAGAAAAAACTGGAGCGACGGCTTCTGCAACTCCCTGTCGCACGGAAGCTGGCGCGCCGGTTTGTTCCCGGGGAAAACCTCGCCGACGCTTTGGAAGCCGCCCGCAGCGCGAACCAGAGAAACTCGTTGGTGACTCTGAATTATCTGGGAGAGAACGTCCGTACTCTCCCGGAGGCGGCGGCTGCCCGGGATGCTTACCTGAACCTCATTGCCGAGATCACGCGGCAACAGCTTCAGGCGGGTATCTCGGTCAAGCTCACACAACTGGGCCTGGACCTCTCCGAGCCGGAATGCCTCGAAAACGCGCGTCGCCTGACACAATCGGCAGAACTGGCGGGCAATTTTGTCCGGCTTGATATGGAAAGCTCCGCCTATACGGACCGGACACTGGCGATCTTCCGAGAACTGCGGCGAAGTTGTTCCTCCGTCGGAGTGGTAATTCAGGCGTACCTATACCGGAGCGAAGAAGACATCCGGCAATTGCTTCTCCAGGGGGCGCGCATCCGGCTCTGCAAGGGCGCTTACAAGGAACCGCCTTCGCTCGCCTTCCCTCGCAAGGCCGACGTGGACCGAAACTACCTGCACCTGATGCAGATGCTCCTTTCGAGCGGCATCTACCACGGCATCGCCACGCACGATCCGCGGATGATCGACGAGACTTGCCGCTATGCGCGGCAGCAACGCCTCTCCACGAACAGCTTTGAGTTCCAAATGATTTACGGGGTTCGCCGTGACCTGCAAGACCGCCTTGTTCGGGAGGGCTACCGCCTGCGCGTTTACATTCCCTTCGGCAAGGAATGGTTTCCGTATTTCATGCGAAGGCTGGCAGAACGCCCGGCGAACGTGCTGTTTGCGATAAAGGCTGTTTTGCGGTGAGAGCGAAGAAACCCGAAAGGGACCTGGCGCGGCCCGCCTCTGTACGCCGGCGATTCTTACGTTCTTCCGAACACCAACCCCGACCATTCCGAGCAGCGCCGTGCAAGCGCCGTCCCGCTCAGCGTATATTCGGAATGATTCGCTCTTCGCTCACGACCCAACAAAACAAACGATCCCGTGTCGCAAAAACTTTCGCAAACATACTCCCGCCACCGGCGGCCGCGCAAACTCATCTTGCCCACTCCGGGTGCTCTCGCCGTCAGGAATGCCTTCCGCCATTCAGAGGAATATCCCAGTTCGCCTGTGACGCCCCGGCGAATCTCCCGAACGAGGAGGGCGGCAAACTTTTCGCGGCGGGGATTTCCCAGTCTTGGCCAAAGGAAATGGCAAAGTTCATGATACAGGATGCGCCCCAGCTCCACGCGGCGGCGGAACAGTTTCGCATCCAGCACTACATAACGCTCTGGGATAAAACTGGCCGCATGGGTCAGGCTTGCCGCTCCAGGCTTGCCCGAAAGCGGTTTCTCCCGAAACGGATTCTCGTTGATAAAAACGCTCGTCCTCACTAGCATCAGCCGGTCCGCAACCGTCAATTTCAGAGATGGAAGGCGGGACTGAAAGGCCGGAGGCATTCGGCGAATCCAAAACTCCAGCGCCTTGCGCTGGGCACCAGTGATCTGCGGCGACAGTTCGAGTACGCCCAGACGGACTCCGGATAAAAAGCGTACGCGGCGGAAGGTGGCCTTCGCCCTCCGGTGCAAAGTCCGATTCGGATTGTTCACAGGCCGCCGGCGGGCAACTCCGCCGGGGCGCATTCCCTCCCTGACAGCGTCCAGCATCCCAGCAAGTTAGAAAGACCTGTCTTCCTTGTCAAGGGCCTGCCAGGGGATGGTTTTCCAATGTCTCGAAAAACTGAAGGCTGAAACGCCTGTGGAGAAAGGCAATGGAGCGGGTTGCGGATTGTAGGAGAAAGCAAAAGGGCTAGCAACCGCCGTCAGCCTCGGGAAAAGGCTTTTCTGAAGTTCGTCCCGCCGGTGTCCCTCAAGTCAGTCTTACCTCAACAACAACTCCACTGTAAAACAGGCGCTCTTCTGCGAAAAGGTCACTTTTTTTGCAAGATCATTGGACTACAATGTTTGCGCGGCGTTGCCGTCTTTGGCGAGTTGTCAGTTCTTTGGATCAAGCGGCTGTCTTTCCCCTTCGGCTCCGACCCCCCAACTTTGACAAACCCGGCCTCAAACCCCTCGATTGTCCCTCTCACCCCACATCTGCGAACCCTGGTGAGAAATGCGAGCTAAGAGAGATTGATCTCCTTCGCCGACAAGCGGCGCCAAAACCCTTCTGCAATTTCGTGACCTTGGTGTGACTTCGTGTCCTTCGTGGATAACCCCTTAAAAGGACTATGTGTCACTGAACAGCTTACTCTCGGGAGTGCAGCCACCCATTGAGACATAGAGGGTGCGCGTCCCTGTACTACTTTTGGGGGGAGAGAAAGAAATCAAATTGCTTGGTCAGGCCAAACACGATGCCCGACCTGGGTGAGAGGCTCGCCAGCCCGGCCACGGCGGCGACGTCCCAGCGCAGTCCGCCGGCGTGGACCTGGAGCCCCAAGCGGAACTGAGAGCGGCTCTCGGTTCCCAGGTGTGGCTTGCGGCGTCTACTCCAGTGGCCGAAAACTTCTCCGGCCAGGTTGACCTTGGGTGTGAGGGGGTAGATTCCGGCCAGTCCATAGAGCATAACATCGTTTTGCACCCCTGCCAGAACCGGGTTGGCCAGGATTCCCAACCCCAGATTGCCAAAGGCATAGAGTTTGCCGAAGTGTTTCCCCACCAGAATGCCGCTGTGATATTGGGTGGCGTTCAGCCCCAGCCCCTTGGCGGTGGATGCGTTGGGTACCTGAACGGAAGTAAAGAAACCGAAGGACGGTAGGTTACCCGCTTCGTGCAACATGCGTATCTTGGTGTAAAGGTGGAGGTCCCCGTAATCGCTGGTTGCGGTGCCTCCGGAACTCAAATGGGGCCTCACCGGGGCAGAGGAGGCTTCAGTTACCGAGAGAAGGTTGTGCGCCGTCCAGTCCATCTGCACCTCTGCCACCCCGGCCAGGCTGATATGCAGTCCCATGACTCCCAAGCCGGTCTGATCCCCTCGCAACCCCGAGACCGGAAATTTGGCATCCTGCAGGAAATCGAACCCAAATTCCAGGGAGACACGGCCCGATTCCAGAATGGTGGGGTCTTCGGTTTGCAAGGGGCGCTGCTGGGCGGTCGAAGGAGGGGCCCACAGCGCCAGAGTCAGCACCACGAGCCAAAGCCGCTGGAAGGTACGAACTACCCATGGGAGCGTCGGGCTGCGAGATCGGGACGGATGGGAGCGTCTGAGGAGCGATGGCGGGGAGCTAGACTGTGCGGCATCCTGATTCATCAAGAGCGGATACTAGTGCAAGGCCGGGGCGGAAGCAATCAATTTCTCGGAAACAGTTCGTAGCTCAGAAGCGCCGCCGCAACCATGGCCGCGGTCTCGGTTCTCAGGGTGCTGTCGCCCAGTCGGACGGGTTGAAATCCACTGTTCAGGAAGGTGTGGTGTTCCTCATCGGTCCATCCGCCCGCAGGCCCTCCGGCTGCTCGCCTCAATCAACGCCTCCACCCCTGTGGCCCGGCGCGACCGCGCCGTCCTCGCCCTGCTCGCCTATACCGCCGCCCGCGCCGGCGAGGAAGTGCTGCTGACCACTCATAAGGTTCCGGAGCACACCTCGCATTTCAACGCTACCCCGCAGGGCGGCTTCGGCGCATACTGGTTCCTGCGGCCGCGCTCGGCGGTGATGTTTGGGGTGCACTACCATCACATTTCCAATGCCAGCACGGCGAAGCGCAATCCGGGGCACAACGCTATTTATATCTACAGCGGATTTTCCTGGTGGCGGTAACCGGCGCTCTCCTCCAACGGCCGGTTTTTCTCCTGGAAGCTTTTAGGCGCCGCCGAGAGGACTGCTATACTGAACTGCGGGGCGCGTAGCTCAGTGGATAGAGCATCTGCCTTCTAAGCACTGATCCCCTCTCTATTGCTTCTATCTACTTCTATCTTTTTCAACAACTTAGGGACTCTGCTTTTCGCTCAAAGCTAATCCCAACCGACTCAGATTCGGGGGTTTTGTCACGGTTTTGTCACGGTCGTAAATCGGTCATCGCACGTCCTTACACAGTTTACTCACACCTCGTAATTCCTCCCCACGAAATCGTCACCTACATTCATCACCCTCCCTTTCGCAAGAATCAATTTTGACCTAGCCCATTCGGTACTTGCAGTCCGACTTAGCGAGGCTGACCTGACCGGCTTTGTTGTACCCTACTTCATGAGATTCTCTCTCACTTTCGCTGGTACAAAAATCCCCGGCCGGGTCACAGTCGCGCTGCCGATGAAACCAATCCGGTGAGGCAGGTACTGGGGTTACTCCTGTTCGGATACGTTAGGACCACGGATCAGTGGTGAGATAGGCGTGATTGCAAGCTACGTTGGCGCACCTGCCGTCAAAATGGCGCTTGCAGAAATATGGCTAAACCGCTATATTTAGAGATGCCCAAAGAGGTGCTGAAGCCGGTCGAATGGGTCGGCTCAAGCAAAGGAGACCTCAAGAAGTTTCCAGCCGCCGTGCAGGATCAGGCTGGCTTTGCTCTATTCCAGGCCCAGGCCGGACTCAAACACCGCGATGCCAAACCGCTCAAGGGGTTGGGCGCCCATGTCCTAGAAATCGTCTCAAGTCACGACGGCGACACCTACCGGGCGGTGTACACGGTGCGGTTCAAGGCCGCCGTTTATGTCCTGCATGCCTTCCAAAAGAAAGCCAAGCGGGGCATCGCAACACCAAAGCAAGAGATCGATCTGGTCAAGCACAGGCTGAAGGCAGCGGAGCAGCACTACACGAAAACCTATGGCGAAGAGTAGATCAATGAAGACGGAAAAAATGAAGATCACACGTGGCAGCGGCAACGTGTTCGCAGACCTGGGGCGTCCTGACGCCGAGGCTCACCTGTTAAAGGCAGAGCTCGTCACCCGCATTGACAAGATCGTTCGCCAGCGCGGATTCAAGCAGGTCGAGGCGGCGAAGTTGCTTGGACTGTCCCAACCCGACGTTTCGCGCCTCCTACGGGGAAGCTTTCGGGAGTATTCCATTGAGCGCCTCCTGCGCCTGTTGACGGCACTTGGGCGTGATGTGGAAATCGTCATTCGAGAGCCCCGTTCATCGCGACAGGGCAGGCTCAGTATCGAAGCATAAGCCCGACACTCTCAACAGTTCCGGTAGTTGCCTGACCGGCTGGGATTAGGGTCCATCCCCGCGTGTATAAACCCAAGTTGCTATTGTCCACAGGAACCGCGCATACTTCGATTGTACCTGCCGCGTTAGGGAGCGCTGTCTTATACAGAGTTGAGCGCGCGGTAGGAGCTTGCTGCGACGGCTCAATCGCCATTTGAACAAAAAACGGCGCGTGCTTCCGGCAGCGAGAAAATGCTGGATTTGTTTCCGTCTCTTTGGTTTGGGCTTCGCTCATTGATAGAGGCCAAAGCAGGGCAATGGCGAGGAACGCAACGATACGAACTGATGCGGCGAGCCGACGAGGATCGGCTGACAGCGGCGGTGGTCACCCTGGCGAGTGAGTATGGTCGTTAGGGGTATAAGAAGATCGCGGCGCTGCTGCAAATCGCAGGATGGTCGGTGGGCCGCGACCGAGTGGAGAGGATTTGGCGGCGAGAGGGTCTGAAAGTGCCGAAGAAACAACGGCCCCGAAGGCGGTTGTGGCTGAACAATGGAAGCTGTATCCAACTGCGTCCAGAACGGGCGAATCATGTCTGCAGCTAGGACTTCCTCAGCGCCCGGACTCATGATGGAAGGCTGCTGCGGATACTCACGCTGATCGACGAGTACACGCGGGAATGCCTGGCGCTAGGGGTAGCACGGAGGCTGAACTCGCAGGATGTGATCGAGACGCTGTCGGAGGTGATGCTGTGGCGAGGGATTCCGGAGCATATCCGATCCGACAATGGGCCGGAGTTTGTTGCCCCGCAGCTGCGGGACTGGCTGCGGGGACTGGGGAGCAGTCCCCTGTATATCGAGCCAGGCAGTCCCTGGGAGAACGGTACTGCGAGAGCTTTAATGGGAAGCTGAGGGAGGAATGCCTGAATGGGGAGATCTTCTACTCGTTGCAGGAGGCACGGATCGTGATCGAGCAGTGGCGGCAGCAGTACAACCGGGTCAGACCGCACGCCGCGGTGGGGTATAGGCCCCCGGCTCCGGGGGCCTATACCCCACCCTGGAACCCGATTCCAATGCTTCAAATGGTAATGTAATATGTCTCACATCACTTGGTACAAAATCTCGGCCCGGTCAGTCTGGAGCAAATCAGGGCGTGCGATGGGAGGGTTCCACCGGCGTCGCATCGTCCGTTACGTGAGAGCCAGCGCACCCAGTTCGGGTTGGCGGCAGTGAGCTTTGCGCGATTCTTCCAAAAGCGGCGTGGAGACACGAATGGTACCGTTTGGTCTTTCCGTAGGCGTTAGTGCGCGAGAGCCGCTGCTGCGCGCGTCGGAGATCGCGCGTGAAGCGGAAAAAGGCGGATTCAAGCGCTTGTACTTCATCGATTTTCAACTCGCGATGAAGGATGTCTATGTTACGCTGGCGCTCTGCGCCATGAGTACGGAACAGATTCAACTGGGAACCGGTGTCACGAATCCCATCACGCGTGATCCGACGGTGACCGCCTGTGCGGTATCGGCGATTCAGGAGGTAAGCAAGGGCCGGGCCATCCTCGGGATAGGGGCTGGGATGACTTCGGTTGAAGGGATCGGGCTAAAACCGGCTCGATTGCAAACGGTCGAAGAAACTGTGAACGTGATCCGAAGGTTGCTGGCTGGAGAGACGGTGCGGCAACGGGGACAGGACGTACGTCTGGCTACGACTCAGGGGCGGGTGCCGATCTTCATTTCCGCCAGCCAGCCCAAGATGCTCCGTCTGGCGGGCCGGGTGGGCGATGGGGTGATTCTGATGGGATCTTCCACTCCGCGCCTGGTACAGGAACAGATCGACACCGTGATTGCCGGAGCACGAGAAGCCGGCAGGAAGCGAAGCGAAATATGTATCGATCTCTGGCAGACGATTTCGGTGTCCGACAATCGTCAGCAGGCTCTGGATGACGTAAAACCATGGGTGGCGAGCCAATCGAAGTGGTGGTGGGGCAAGACGACGAACTGGCCACGCGAAGTCGCTGCGGCAGTGCGCGGCAAGGAAATCGAGCAGGCGACCCGGACGTACGATTACCTGGAGCACTTATCGTTGCATGCGGCACACCGCGAGGTGGTGAGCGACGAAATGGCAGACGTCATGGCTATCGCAGGCGACGCTGGCCACTGCGTTGCGAAGTTGCACGCACTGGCTTCGCTGGACATCGACCGTATCACCTTATCCCTGCTATCGGGTGGACGACTGAGCCGGCTTCAGACGCTGGCTAAAGTTGCCCGAGCCGTCGAAAGCGGGCTTTCTAACTCACTTCCGGTACGCAGGAACACACACGATGGCTGATCTGAAGAAGTCGGCATCGATTGTGGGCGTGTACGAGCACCCGAGTCGATACGCCCCAGAAAAAAGCGAATGGCTGATCCAGGCCGAATCAGCGATCGGAGCGCTCGAAGATGCCGGGCTGAAGCCAGGCGACATCGATGCGTACTTTACCTCAGCAACGGCGCCGGAGGGGGGATATCTTGGCCCGCACTCCGCCATTATGATGGCGGATTACCTGAACATCCATCCCACGTTCATTGACGAAACAGACGTCGGAGGCGCGTCGTTCGGCTACTACCTGAATCGCGCAGTGATTGGGATCCATGCAGGCCTGTTCCGGTGCGCGTTGATCGCCTATGGAGCGACCGCACGATCACGCAAGGTGCCCGTAGGAACCATCGGGTACAACCGGCTTGTCGGGAAGGAGATGTCGCCGACGCCAGACAGTTTCGAGGAACCCTACGGGCTGACCGTTGTAGGTCTCATGGGGATCATCGCGCAACGCTACATGCACGATTACGGTCTCACCTCGAAACAATTAGCTCGGGTGGCCGTGACGATGCGGAAGCACGCATCATTAAACCCGGTTGCGATGTTTCGCGATCCAATCACTGTGGACGATGTGTTGAACTCGCCGGTGATCGCATCGCCGCTGCACAGGCTGGACTGTTGTGTCATCACAGACGGCGGAGCCGCGGTGATCGTTGCCTCACCGGAGTTCGCTCGCAACTGTAAGAAACCGCCGGTTTGGGTTCTCGGGTTCGGAGAATCCTTCATGCATCATGAAGCGGGTTACGGGGATTGGGCGAAAGGAACCCGACAGATGGTCACTCGGGCGGCGACGCACGCGTTTGGGATGGCGGGCTTAACCCCGGACGATATTGATACGGCAATGGTGTACGACGCCTTTACGCTGAATGTGCCGATCGATCTGGAGGGCATGGGGTTCTGTCCAGTCGGACAAGGCGGCGCCTTCGTGGAAGAGGGCCACATCGAGCTCACCGGGCGGCTGCCCGTCAATCCAGACGGCGGCGGGCTCTCCTCAACGCACCCAGGACGTCGCGGCATCTTCCTGTTCGTCGAAGCGACCAAGCAACTGCGTGGCGAGGCAGGAGCACGCCAAGTGCCGAATTGCAGAATCGCGGCCTGCACTGCAACCGGCGCAGCATTTCTTGCCCGCCGGGGGAGCGCTGTCCACATCCTGGCGAGGGATTGACCGATGCCTGCATGGAAGAAGCCGTTGCCTGTCGAGAGTGGCGAGACGAAGCCCTTTTGGGACGCCTGTCGAGAAGGGCGATTTCTCATTCAACGTTGCAGGACGTGTGAGAATTATCAATACCACTACAGGGGATTCTGCTCGCATTGCTGGACAGGGGAGATCGAAGACGTGGCGGCCAGTGGTCGCGGGAGAGTGTGGTCCTACACGGTTGTGCATCGAACTCGCATGCCGGGGTTCCAGGATGAGGTTCCCTATGTCGTTGCCCTCGTGGAACTCGACGAAGGCGTCAAGGTTCTGAGTAACATTATTAATTGCGCGCCGGAAAGGGTGAACATTGGTCTGTCCGTGCAACTCACGTTTGTGAGGGCCGATGCGACGTGGAATATCCCCATGTTCGAACCGGCATAGAAGCCAGTACCGCGCCGCCAACGCTTTATTTGAGTGGAGAATTCCCTGATCATCGACGCGCACGTCCACATTCTTGACGAAGGTTTCTGGCCGGTACAGTGGTTCGACTGGGTTGCGTACAGTTGGGCCCGAAGCAGACCTCCATATCGTGACCCTGCCGTCGTTCGGCCCAGGATCGAATCCGGTTTGACCGACCCAGACGGCAGTCGTATGGTGGCGGACATGGACGCCGCGGGCGTAGACACGGCGGTCATCCTGCCGATCGACTGGGGCCCGGACTTTGACCCGGGACGAAGAGTGCCACCCGACAGAGTTGTGGAGCATGCCGCTGGTCTGCAGGCGAAATATCCTGGGCGTTTCATCGCGTTTGCGGGCATTGATCCGCGTCGTCCGAAGGCTCCCGAGTTGCTGGAGTGGGCCATACGCAAACTCGGAGTCCGGGGTCTCAAGCTCTATCCACCGATGGGATTTTACCCCTACGACAAGGCCGCCTACCCGTTGTACGAACTCTGTGAAGCCGAAGAGTTGCCCGTTCTGTTCCACACGGGCGAACTATCTCTGGCGATTACGGCACCCCGATTTGCGAACCCCCTATATGTGCAGGAGGTGCAAGCACGCTTCCCTCGCTTGATCGTATGGCTAGGGCACGCGGGAGCAAAGCTCTGGTGGGACGAGGCTGTCACGGTCGCCGCGAACGGCGTCAATTCCTATTTGGAACTGTCCGTTTGGATTTACCATGACACTACGGAGAAGGAAGAGGAGCTGTTTCTCAGACGGCTGGCTTTGGCGAGGGATCGGCTTGGCCCGCACCGGCTTCTGTTCGGCAGCGACCATGTCTCGGGAGCCCGTGTGAGAGGTCGCGCTTTTCTCCCCAGGATCGTCCGCTGGTTCGAGGATCTGCCCGAGCGTGCGGCGAAGCTCGGGATCAGTTTCACCGACGAGGAGATGCAACTGATCATGGGGGGCAACGCCGCCCGGTGCCTGCGATTGCACACGCCTTCCAGCTAAGTTCGTTTTGCACGGCCGGCGGTTCCCTGACATTTGTTGGGTTCGCCACTCGAAACGGAATCCCGCGAAACCTACTCCATGATCGCACCTGTTTCTGAGGACGAGATGCAAGGAGACCTCCCGTGTTCCTAGAAACCCGGCTCACCCGCGCACTCATTGATAAATACAGCGCATCCGGCCACTGGAAGAACCGCGTTCTGCATGATTACTTCCTGCAGCACGCTATGAATACTCCAGAAAAGATTGCCGTAGCGGATCGTAAATCGCGGTACTCGTACCGTCAACTGGTTGATCTATCAGACCGCATCGCACTGGGTTTTCTCGAATTGGGCATTCGACCAAGCGATGTAGTGAGCGTCCAGTTGCCCAACTGGAACGAATTCCCAATTATCGCTCTGGCCCTGGAGCGAATCGGCGGCGTAATCAACCCGATATCCCCATTAATGCGTGAGCGGGAAGTTTCAGGAATGCTTTCCGTCGCCCGGTCGCGGGCTTTGATCGTACCGGATGCATTCAAAGGTTTTATTCACGCTGCTATGGCATTGGAATTGCGGTCAGAAAGTCCTGATCTTGACCACGTTATCGTTGTCGGTGGAACCGTACCGGAGGGCTGCATCCGCTGGGCTGACTTCGTAGACACTGCCTGGGAAAGAAAGCTCGACAAGCGATGTCTCGACTTCTTACAGCCGGATCCGAACGCAGTGGTGATGCTGGCGTTCACTTCCGGGACGACGGGAGAGCCCAAGGGGGTCCTGCAAACACATAATACGCTCATCACAATGGTGGATTCGTCGATTCGGCGGCAGAAGCTGCGTTCAGACGAAATTGTGCACATGGCATCGACCGTCGGACATGGCGTGGGCTACTACTGGGGAGTCCGTATGCCGTTACAAGTCGGCGGGACCGCCGTGTATCAGGATGTGTGGGATGCGTCGGAGGCCGTTCGTCTTTTCGAAGCCGAGCGGGTGACGTATACGAGTGGTTCGACGGCTATGTTCGTTGATCTGCTCAACTTGCCGGATCTAGCATCGTACGACCTCAGCTCCCTTCGTCTTAGCCAGTGTGGTGGAGCGAACATCCCTCCTTCATTGGCAGCGGAGGTGGTGAACCGCCTCCCAGGGCGGCTGTGCCCCCTGTGGGGGATGACGGAGATGGGCGTCTGCACGGGGACTGATGAATCCTCACCGATTGAAAAGGTCGTGTCCACTGATGGCTCCCCGCAACCTGAAGTGGAACTCAAAATTGTGGACGGGGAGGGGCGTGACCTGCCACCCGGGCAGGAAGGCGTGCTGCTGGCCCGAGGGCCGTTCAACTTCGTGGGATACATCCAGGGCCGCGAGTTCACGAACCCCTTTTTCCGAGAAGACGAGTGGTTTGATACCGGCGACCTCGCCCATCTGGACAGAGATGGCTACCTCCGGATAACCGGGAGGATGAAGGACATCATCGTGCGCGGGGGCGAAAACGTTCCGGTCAAAGAGATTGAGGATATCCTCTTTCAGCACCCAAGAATTCTCGACGTAGCGATTGTGGCGATGGCGGATAATCGATTAGGAGAGAAGGCCTGTGCGTGTATTGTTCCACGACACAAGCAACACCTGGGCCTGACTGAAGTGAGAGAGTTCTTGGCTGGCCAGAAAGTGGCGCGACCGTTTTGGCCGGAGCGCGTGGAATTGTATAGCGAGTTACCGCGGACACTGAGTGGCAAGATACAGAAGTTCGCCTTGCGAGCCGATGTTGCTCAGCATATTCGGGAAGGCGTGTAAGCGAAGAGCGTGTGTGCAAGGGAAGCGAACTGCTGCATTCCCTTCCCTTGCGATTGAACATTTTGCTGTTCGTTCTGTTTGCGGGGCGGAAACGGGCGAAGAAGGGGATCGAAATTGAATCAGAAGACAGCGATTCTCCTCCTGGAGCTGGGCGCCTTCGTGGCTGTCTTCTTGTATTTTGGCTATGTGGGTTGGAAGAGGAGCCGAGGCCTAGCCGGCTATTTCGTTGCGGACCGACGGATCGGACCGGTTTTCGCGTTCCTCACCTACAGTGCCACCCTCTTCAGCGCCTTCGCCCTGGTGGGCATGCCAGCCTTTTTCTACACTCACGGCATCGGTTCGTGGGCGTTCATCGGCTTCGCCGACGTCTTCCAGGCGGTGCTGATTTACTACTTTGGTCGGAAATTCTGGCTGCTGGGAAAAAAGTTTAATTTTGTCACGCCGACCGAGTTCCTACGGTATCGCTACAACAGTATCTCCGTGATGGTTCTCGGCGTCCTGATCAGTTTTGTATTTCTACTGCCGTACGTGGCGACACAGGTTGTCGGCATCGGGAAAATCGTCGAAACAACCTCCGGAGGAGAACTTCCCTATCTTCCCACCTCGTTGGCCTTCCTAGCCATCGTACTGGTCTACACGAGCATGGGTGGGATGCGAGCGGTTGTCTGGAACGACGCCGTCCAGGGAGTGCTTCTCTTCATCATGAGTTTCACGATTGCCCTGGTCTTCCTCTTTGCCAACTGGAGCAGTCCGGAAGCGATGTTCCGGACCGTGGAGCAAACCGAACCGGCCTTGCTCTCGGTCCCGGGCCCGCAGAACTATTTCACGTATCCGATCATGATCTCTTACTTCTTTATGATTATCTGCATTCCCATCACTCAGCCACAGATGTCCACCCGGTTCTTCATTCCGCGCTCGGTGCAATCCATGCGGTTCATGATGGCAGCCACACCGGTCTATGCCTTCCTGATGCTGATACCGGCGATGATCCTGGGCCTGGGCGCCGCCGCCGTCTTCCCGAACCTAGCCTCCGGCGATATGGTCCTGGGGCAGATCCTGAGCAGTCATGTTTCAGCGGTTTTGGCTGGTTTGGTGATCTGTGGTGTTGTGGCGGCGTCGATGTCAACAGTGAGCGGGCAATTGCTGGCTTTAGGATCGCTGGTGGCAAAAGACCTGTACTTGAACATGCGGCGCGATTGGCGGCCGAGTGATGCGGCTCAAGTATGGGTAGGACGATTGGCTGTGATGCTGGCAGCGGGTATCGCGATTTTACTGAGCATCCGTCCCCCCCAGTTGATCGTAGAGCTTGCCATTGACTCCTTTGCCGGCACCATGCAACTGGCGCCGGCATTTGTCGGCGGGCTTTACTGGAAGCGAGCAAACAGGACAGGAGCGCTGGCAAGCATGGCTGTCGGCACGGTGGTCTTTTCCTTCACGAACTGGGCTCTGGACGCGCCTCTGCTGGGAGGCCTTCATCCTGGTCTGCTGGGTCTGGTGGCCGGAACGGGGGTCTTCGTGATCGGCAGTCTGGTGAGGTCGGCTTCAGTCGAAGAAGAAAAGCGAGCAGAAGCAATAGTGACAATCACATAGGAGGAAAGACAATTCATGACCTAAGCGAAATGTTTGACGTCATGCAAGGGCTCGACAGCCATAGCCACTGCTGAATCCCAATCCATTCAAGGCCCTTGGAGTTGCTCTCTAAACTCAACGAATGTCGGGTGCATGAGCTTCTCATAGCTTTCTAAAAGTCCGGTCGCAAAGCTCTTCTCGACCCAGGTGATCCTGCCTCCCAGTAGGGTCATCAGGACTTTGATATCGTGAATCTGCTTCTCTGGAACAGAAAAGTAATCCTTGTCCAGAACCATCAAATCCGTCAAGTAGCCGGGTTTGAGGTTGCCAATCACGGACTCGCGCATCAGGTACCTGGCGCCCCAGGTGGTCACTGTCTTCAGCGCTGTTGTCCTGTCTACTGCCTCCTTCGCGTTATATATTTTCCCTCGAAAGTTCCTGGTAACTAAAAATTCGACCTCTTCAAAATATGGATGATCGGGAGTGGGTATCCTGTCCAGATTAACCGTTACCGGAATACCATTCTTGACGAAGCTATTGATCAAGAACAGCCATTCTTCCGACTCCGGACCAAACATTTCAAGAATCTGTTCCCCCTGATAGATGTAGAGGGGCGTCACGGCGGGGATCATGCCAAAGTCTTTCAGCTTCTCAATTTGATCGGGTCTGGCAAGGATCACATGATCAAAAGTGATTCTCAGCTTTCTCACCTCTTCTATGGTCAATTTCCCGATCTTCATTCCTTCGAGCACTGCTTCCAGGAGGAAATCGAGGGTCATGTCCGCAGAACCGTGTATTCCGGAGACCCTGACGCGGTTCGCAACCATCCGGACAATGCCTTCTCTCATCTGAGTGCCCGGTTCCAGGCCGCAGTAAGGAGAAAATGAGTGGTTGGATTCTTCCCGAAAGCGGGCCGACGTGCAGAAGACCTGGGCGTAAGGCAAGTCAGGAGGACCTTCTGCGCCGACTCCGATATTCCAGAACAGCTCGTTGCCAATATTGTTGAAGTCGCCCACCAGAGAAAAGGCGCGAGGAGCTTCGTCGGTGCCCAGCAACCGCCGCATCAAGTGGTGGGACCACCCGTACCGGAGCGGTGCTTCTCCCGTTCTGGCCAGTTCGGCCTGTGCGGAAAGGTCGGTTGGATAATCAATTCTTCCGGCGATGCTGGTAGCGCCATATCGGGCGATTTCCAGCATGACATACTTCAGGCTTTGCTGGAAAGCCTCGAAGTTTCGCGCACCAATGACTTGGATTCCCGCGTAGAGACGCATGGATACAGCCCAGGATGGGTTGCTGCCATTTTGTTCCAGATCTTCAAACAAAGCCGCCATGTAGGGGTCTGGATCGCTTTCGCGAATGGCCTCCAGTCCCGCTGTATTCATCGTTATCGGATTCGGAATGAAATCCGCAACGACCAGTACTGAATTATCCGGCACAACTCGATCCAGCCAATCCTTATTGATGACTTCCCCAATGAGGTTCTTGCCTTGGCGGGTCACAGTGGCGAGAATCCATTTGTCTTTTCCAGGCCCCAGTTCCGCCGCCGCACTTTTCAACCGGGCTTCCAGGCTCTGGGCAATTTCTGCCGGAGGGTTCTCCAGCACCGGCCCCCACCCATAGAAGATATCCGGGCGGTTTTCTCGGATCTCGTCATCCGGTCCAGGGACAAAGATGAGTTTGACGTTGGAGAAGAAAGTGTCATACCGGAAGTAATGAATCCACTCATGAGGATGGTTATGGTTGTCCACAAAACCCGGCAAGACCGTTTTGCCCTTCAAGTCCATGACCGACGTCTGCGATCCTGTCCCTGGCGAATTGCTAGTTTACGGCCTAATTCCTGGGTTTAGCGGTTCTTGCTAAGATGCTGAGATGCGCAATCTCGTTATCCTTTTTGGTATTGTCAATTTAACGGGTGCAAGTCAGAGGGAGAGCAGACGTGCCCAGATTAGGCCGCTGTCACCGCTGCCCAGGTGGTGAAAGATCGCGCTCGTAACAGGCGGTAATGCACCGCCCTGAGCCGATGCCTTCCCAACCGGAACAGATTCTGAATCACACCGTGAACATGTAAGAATCGCTGAGCTTGGTTCGGTGATTTGAAGCGTCGCATCTGACGCTCCCGTTGTCGTGTGGGTTGATGGGATACCTCAGCCCGATTATTCGCGTATCGTTCCGAGTCGTGAGTGACTAAGGGCATGACGTCTCGGTGTGCGACGCGGTAGCTTCCCAGCTTGTCGGTCACTAGTCGAAACGGTTCACGACGTTGACTTTTTAGAAGTCTTCGAAAGAATCGCCGAGCCGCAGCCGTGTTCCGACGAGGCTGGACGAGAATGTCGATCACATCACCGTCCTGATCGACCGCGCGCCACAGATACTGGCGCTTTCCGTTGATCGAGACGAAGAGTTCGTCCAGATGCCACGTGTCGCCGAGTCGGCCTTGACGACGCTTCAAGCGGCGCGTGTACTGGATTCCGAATTTCATCGACTACTGTCGGATCGTTTCATAGGTCACGTCGACACCGCGCTCAACGAGCATTTCTTCGACTTCCCGGAGGCTGAGACTGAATCGATAGTAGAGTCAAACGGCGTGGCTGATGACTTCAGGTGGAAAGCGATGCCTAGAGTAGCGGGATCGACGGGTTTTCATCCCGACATTGTGCCATGCGGTGAGTTAACCTGACAGTGCCCACGGGCGTGTGTGACATAATTGGTGCGATGGGCACCGCCAAGGGCGAATCGAGTCGGCGACAAGGACATCGGCGCAGCGTCGCCGCTCCGGCACTCCTAGCGGTGGCCTTGCTCGCCGCGGCCGCCGCGCTCGTCGTCTGGTCAATGTCGCCGGCACGCACCCTCGGGCAGCTGGAGCACGAGGAGGTGTCGGCCTTTTCCCACATCCGTGTCCGCCGCGGCGGCGACGTCCGCACGCTGACTTTCGTGCAAGACAACGGCCAGGAAGTCGTGCAGAGCCGCGTCAATTTGGCGGCGCCCCACACCTTGGTTTCGCCGTACGCACGCGCCATGTTCGCCAGCTACCTGTACCAGCCTCAGCCGCGTCGCGTGCTCATCGTCGGCCTAGGCGGCGGCGCGATGGTTCGCTTCCTGACCCATCACGAACCGCAAGTACACATCGACGCGGTCGAGATCGATCCCGCTGTCGTCCGGCTCGCGGACGAGTACTTCGGCGTGCGCTCCGGCAGGAACGTCCGCGTGCATGCCACCGACGGGGTGGCGTTCGTAGAGTCCACCGCGGACAGCTACGACCTGATCTTCATGGACGCGTTTCTGCGTCCGTCGAGCGACACCGACACCACCGGCGTGCCGACGCGTCTCAAGACGCAGGCGTTTCTAGGCCGCCTGAAGCAGGCGCTTGCCCCCGGCGGCGTCGTTGCGTTCAATGTCAACGAACACGACAGCATGGCCGACGACATCGCTGTGGTCGCGGCTGTGTTCGACCACGTCGCGGTCTACCGCTGTCCTCCTGCGGACAATAGGGTGGTCATCGCCTCCGAGGGCGGCACAACGGACGACGAAATGCGCGCCCGTACCGGTGCGCTCGACGCGCGCTTCGGGGGAGCGCTGTCGTTCGCCGATGTTCTGCGGAACCGCGAATAGCGCGTACGCCGGCGTGGCGGCCGCCATGAGCCGCCGGAAGGACTGCTACTCACGAGGAGGTAGAGTGCGCCTGCTGCCTAGCCCGCCGAGGGCACTGTCAAGTTAAGCAGTTTGGCGACATTCTCGCAGCCTGCCGCAGACGATAGATCATTGATTCCAAGCCGCAGATTTAGCGGCACCCTTACGCAAACCGGGCGGACTCTGCTTAACTTGACAGTACCGGTATCTGTCCCGAATTTTCGCCGTCAGCTCCCCGCCACCGGTTCCAGCCTGAAGACCTCGGTGAGCGCTCCGTCTTCACCGTCGATAGCCACGTAGATGTAGCCGTCCAGTCCCTGCCGGACGTCGCGAATACGACCGATCCCACGCAGTATGGTTTCTTCGTGAACCACGGCCGAACCCTCCATCACAAGGCGTACTACCTGCTGGCCTGCCAACCCGCCAGCCAGGATGTTCCCCTTCCATTCGGGAAAGTGGTCTCCCATGTATACCATCAACCCGGACGTCGCTATGGACGGAACCCAGAAATGCACCGGCGATTCCATTCCCTCGCGAAGCGTACCTTCGTGGATGGCCAAGCCAGTGTTGTAGTTCACACCATAGCCAACAACCGGCCAACCATAATTAGCACCAGGTCGCAAGAGGTTGAGCTCGTCGCCCCCCTGGGGCCCATGCTCGGTGATCCACACGTCCCCGGTGTCGGGGTGGATCACCAGTCCTTGCGGGTTCCGGTGTCCGTAGGTCCAGATCCCGGGCAGAACGCCTTGTCTGTCAACGAAAGGATTGTCCGCCGGGACGCGTCCGTCCTCATGCAGCCGGACAACCACCCCATGGTGGTTTGAAAGATCCTGGGCGGGGTGCCTCTCAAGATCGCCCGTCGCGCGCACCTGACGCTCGCCGACAGTAACGAAGATGTAGCCGTTACCGTCGAAAGCCAGCCGCGAGCCATAGTGCCCGCGTCCGCGCGTCTGGGCCTCGAAAATCTCTTCGACTCCTGTCAGGCGATTGCCCTCGAAGCGACCGCGAGCAACGGCTGTCGTCGATTCGCCACCGGGCAGAGGTTTAGAGAAAGTCAAGTAAAGCAGCCGATTCGAGGAAAAGTCTGGATGCGCTACGACATCGAGCAGCCCGCCCTGCCTCCGTGCAAAGACTTCCGGAACTCCCGACACCGGCTCGGCGAGGAACTGCCCGCCCCGAACAATGCGCAGCCGTCCCGGCTTCTCGGAAATCAGTATGTCTCCGTCGGGAAGAAACGCTATGGCCCAGGGGTTCGCCAGCCCCTCCGCCACCGTCACCAAGCGGTAGTCGTGGTAGGCGGTCCGCATCACGGGGGACTGGGCGGAGGCCGTGATCGCGGCCACGAACACGACTGAAATCGCTAGCTTCAGGGATTTTCGATTCATCAGCAGCTCCTTCGGCCCGAAAGGCCGTACGAATCAAGGGCGGTTCACACACCCGTTCCGCCCGTCGGACGACCATTGTACATTAGCAAGTAGGAATTCGAGCCCATTCGGTGTTTGCGGTTCAGGACGGATGGAGCGAGCCCTTGATTCAGAAGGACACGGAAATTGCGTGACGCGCGACAGCTCTCTTCATCGGCTCGTTTGCGATCGAAATGGGCTGCAGGGCTGGGCCGCTGTTTTCAGCATCGCCCCTTAGACGGTGCGATCTTCTCTCCGGGAACCACCCATCATATTTTCAGTCCTAAGCCTTCGCGGCGGCGGTGCATAATTCGAATCCGGAGGAGACATCATGGATTGGCTGACGGACCCCTCGATCTGGATCGCGTTATTGACGCTGACGGCCCTGGAGATCGCACTCGGTACTCGGTTATAGGCCCCCAGCGCCGGGGTCCTATAACCCTGTCTTAAACCCAGTTTCACAGCCGCAGGCTGTTGACCGGCCCTTGGTTTTTTGATCCAACGGGAAGGTGAGTATTGCGGCAGAATCTGGAAGCTGGAGGAGGGGATTTTGCCGTGAAGGTATTGTCAAGTTAAGGGAATTTACCTCATTATCGAGGAGAAAACGGTCTGCTCTGGAACGAAGAATCAACAACTTAGAGATCGCAATGAAGCACTCACACGGGTCTTAAGCCGTTAACTTGACAGTGCCCTCCGCCAGTGTGCACTCGCCTCTCTGGGGCAGCGGTCACGGGTAGAATCGCTCAACATATCAATTCGCAATGGACAGGAGTGGAGACAAGATGAAAACGCTGACAGCGCACGAACAGCCCGTATCGAAGATCTTCAGTGATGACTACGTGTTCCACATTCCCGGATATCAACGGCCGTACGCGTGGACCACGGAGGAGTCACGGGAGTTGTTCGAAGATTTGATCGGCTTTATGGCGGCAGAAGATGGACCTGTCGAGAAAATGGCCCCGTACTTTCTTGGAAGCGTTGTTCTGATCAAATCTGAGGACAGTCCACATTCTGATGTCGTTGACGGTCAACAGCGACTCACGACACTCACAATTCTGCTGGCCGCAATCCGGTCATGCGTTAATGAGAATCAGGCTGCAGATGTGACGCGATTCATTTACGAGAAGGGTAGTTTAATTCTCGGGACAACGGACCGTTTCCGACTGACGTTACGTGAGCGAGACCGTGAATTTTTCCAGAACATGGTACAGCGAGAAGGAGGTTCCCCAAAATTGTTGGATGACGGCGATCCACTTCTGGATAGTCAGCGCAACATTCGGTCCAACGCGCAATTTTTCTATGAACGGCTGCAACAGCTTCCAGAGGAGGAACGTCTCCGGCTCGCACAGTTTATCGCAACACGATGTTTTTTGGTGATGGTGGAGACACTCGACCGGGACTCCGCGTATCGAGTATTCTCTGTTCTCAATAGTCGAGGTCTGGACCTCTCGGCAACCGACATCCTCAAGGCCGACATCATTGGGAGTATCCCCGAAACACTGCGCGGAGCGTACACGAAGAAATGGGAAGACGCGGAGGAAGATCTCGGACGAGAGAAGTTTAGTGAATTGTTTAGCCACATCCGGATGATCTATAGAAAGGCAAAGCCTAAAGGAACGCTGATTAAGGAATTCAAGGATCATTTAGCCGAGGTGGAAGAGCCCACGAAGCTCATTGACAAGGTAGTGCTCCCCATGAAACGAGCCTACGCCGAGCTGCTTGATGCGTCATACGAGAGTGCCGGGGATGCAACTTCGGTCAACGACCACATGAGGTGGTTGAATCGGCTTGCGTTCACCGATTGGGTACCTCCCGCGCTGACTTTCTTTGTGCAATTTCGACAGGCTCAGGAGGCAATGAAGTCTTTCTTCGAAGATTTGGAGCGTCTAGCTTATGCCATGCTGGTGTCCAAGGCCGGGATCAACGAACGCATTGATCGATTCTCGAAGCTCACTGCGGCAATCGAGGCCGGACGGGATTTATCAAGCGGAGAATCACCGCTGCAGTTGTCGCCTTCGGAACAGGCTCGCGTGTATACGCATCTCGGTGGTCCATTCTACGAGTCACTCGCTGCGAGGGCACGTTCCGCGATTCTGTTACGCCTGGACGCGTTCCTTTCCGACGGAAGTGCAGAATATGAGTATCAGACGGTCACGGTCGAACATGTGCTTCCACAGACGCCGCCTGCTGGTAGCCAGTGGCTCGACTGGTTTCCTGAAGAAGACGACCGCGTCAGTTGGGTTCACAGGATCGGGAACCTAGCGTTGTTAACTCGGAAAAAGAACAGTGCGGCATCGAATTACGACTTTGAAAGAAAGAAAAAGGAGTATTTCTTCCGCAAGGGAATCTCGCCTTTCGTAATCACAACCCAAGTGTTGGACAAACCAGAGTGGACACCTGATGTGGTCCAGCAACGGCAAGCAGATCTTCTCGGCATCTTCGAAAAGCGCTGGCGGCTTGAAGGTCGAATTCAGGCACCAAAGGCATGAGAGGTACCGCCCAGATTGCTGCGAAAATATCCTTTAAGGGTGATGAGCCCGAGACCGCAGCTGTGAAGCGTTGGGGTCGAATTTCCGCGTATCATGTACCGCCCGCATAGCGAGCGGTATGATGAAGGCTCCCCCGAGGGGGCCCCGAACGAATTAAGAGGACTGACGTGTGTATTCCGACTTATAAGGTATTGTCCCTGGTGCACGGCCCTGACACGGTGAAATCCACTTCTGTTCGACGTTCCACCGCGCCATAGTAGATCAGCTTGGTCGCCCCCTGGCGTTCGGGAAGTGACTTCGTGTGCAGACCATGCGGCGCACCGTGCAGTTCAAGCGTTACAGCCAAGCGAAGCTCAACATGATGCGGGAAGCGCTGTCCAAACTCGACCGGCAGGCGAACGAGCACGGCGCGACTTTCTTGACGGTGCTGGCCGGTTAAGACCACTTTGAAAAGATGTGCCAAATGCAGGATACCGACCAAGATTTGCAGTGTCCAGACTGCCAGTCTGAAGAGGCCGATCGTCAGATCTCGGCCTTCGCCACCAGAGGATGCGGGACTTCCGATTCTAGCAGGTTTACCTGAGCACGATAGGCTAACGGCTGGTCAGCCCGCGATTAGGAGTCCGGAACCGGGAGTTTATTGACAAGCAAGGAAATTCCGAGCCAGAAGGGATGTAGGCTCGGCATGGGACAACTATGTTCGGCTGGTTAAAGCGACGCGCCCGGCATCGGCTCTTGTCAGAGCCGTTTCCCGACGATTGGAAAGGAATCCTGAGCCGCAACGTCAAACAGTACTCACTTTTGGCTAAGACGGAGCAGGCCAAGCTTCGTGATGACCTGCGGGTTTTCATTGCCGAAAAGAATTGGGAAGGCTGCCGCGGGCTGACCATCACTGACGAGGTGAAAGTGACGATTGCAGCACAGGCGAGCTTGCTACTATTGGGTTTCCAAAGCAAATCTTTCAATATGGTTGAGTCAATTCTTGTTTACCCCAACGCATTCGTCGCTCCGGACCATACGGATATCGGCGAAGGATTGGAATTAGTTGGTGAATCGAGTAACGAAGGAGAGGCTTGGTATCGTGGTCCCGTGATGCTGTCCTGGCCGGATGCTTTGGCTGGCGGACGCAACCTCGTGGTCCACGAGTTCGCCCACCAACTAGACATGGAGAATGGGGATGGGAGCGACGGAACGCCGATGCTTGCCAACCGGACTCAATATGACCGTTGGCAACGAGTCATACAGGCTGAGTACAAGCGCCTTGCTCGCGATTGTCGGCGTCGTCGGTCAACTTTGTTAGACTGCTATGGTGTGACCGACATCGGTGAATTTTTTGCGGTTGCCACGGAATGTTTCGTCCAGCAGCCGCCCCAGATGCGCCAAAGACATCCGAAGCTCTACGAACTGCTGAGCGAGTTTTTCCGGCAGGACCCAGCTGACCGCTTCAGGAGTGGACATGTTCGCGGCGATTACTCCTGAGCAACGGCGCAAGGACGAGTACTCGCTTGGCTCTGGGTTGCCCGTCACGAGCCGACAAGGCGGGACTGATCTGCCAATGCTGGCGAATCGGGCGCATTCTCGCTTAACCCGCATTTCCAGTCTGAAATCGTAGAAGCATCCTGGCGTCTTTCACGGTTTTCTGTCAACTCTTTCCTTTCGTTGCTCTTACATGGTTTTGGGGCGTCTGCTTTCGCTCGCAACGCCTACTGCTAGCCCGCTTGATGGGCGAATTTTCTGACGGTTTCTTGACGGTAGTTGCTGTCACGGCCATGCTCTACGGACTGCGCAGCGGTTCTGGTGCAGACAGCGAAGGGACTTGGCGATAATGGGTTATGGCGCATCGCAAAACTGAACAGAATCCTCTATTTGGCACTGTCAAGTTAATTTATTTCCTGGAGGTTCCACTGATTGACATGCCAGCTAAGTCGCTGATTTTTGGTGCTGGCTAGAATTGATATCGCGTCGAAAATGAGTGAATTCCGGTTAACTTAACAGTACCGTTCCTGGCCCGCAAGCTGCTCGAAAAGGCAGATCTGACGCGGCTCAGCCTGTTTTACATGGAGCAGTAGATGCCTGCCGAGTACATGATGGCCCTGGGCGAGTATCGTTTCAGCCTGTCCACGGCGGCCTATCAGGAGTTCACCCACTCGGCCGAATACCACTGGCCGGCGCAGCAGCGCATCGGCCGGCTGCCGGCGCGTCAGTTCGTCGGTCCGGGCACGGAGACGATCTCGATGCACGGGCAGATTTATCCGCAGTTCCGGGGCGGGCTGGGTCATCTGGGCCGGATGCGGACCGAGGCCGGTCGGGGTGAGCCGCTGGAGATGAGCGAGGGGACCGGGCGGATCTGGGGGAAGTGGGTCATCACGCGGATCGAGGAGACCCGCCGTATACTGGACGCTGACGGTGCGGCGCGGCGTATCGAGTTCCGCCTCGAGCTCGCCCGCTATGGTGAGGATGAGAACCGCAGCCTGCAGCAGATCGTCTTCGGAAAGAATGGTTGATGCAAAATATCGATTTGTTCAATAAATATGTCGCTCTCATCCTGGCGCAACTCTATGAGAGCTTCCCTGTCAAGGAACACCTCAATATCTATAAGATCACTGGGCTTTCGGAGGCACACCATCACCCCATCGAAATCCTCCACGCTCCCGATGGGAGCAAGTTGAAGGAGGCCCAGGTGGCTGCCTCCACGATCGATTGGCTGGTTGAAAACGGGTACATCCGCGCTGATGAACAGCTCTATCCCGTCGATTATATGGGCTGTGTGCTGACGACCAAGGGGCTGAAGCTGCTGCAAGCTGTTCCCGATAGCGTCCAGATCACCGAGCCCCCCGGTGGCAAGCTGGTGCGCCTAATCAAGGAGGGTTCGATCGATCTAGCCAAGGACTTTGTCAAGGAGATCTTGGTGCGCGCGGCAGGAGGGGCAATCTGATGGCGACCTACCGCAGCATCGACGGCGACATGATCGATGCCGTCTGCCGGCGCTTTTACGGGCGCGAGGCGGGTGCCGTCGAAGCCGTCCTGGAGGCCAACCCGGGATTGGCGGATTTCGGCCCGGTACTGCCGGCCGGAACGGTGGTCCAGCTCCCCCGACGGTATTGTCAAGTTAAGGGAAATTACCTCATTATCGAGGAGAAAACGGTCTGCTCTGGAACGAAAAATCAATAACTTAGAGATCGCAATCAAGCACTCACATGGGGCTTAAACCGTTAACTTGACAGTGCCTCCTGAACAATTACGCCATGGAGATGATTGCGCCTCACAGAACGGGCCGCCGAAATCCTCCCACCCAGGATGGTCGCCCCTTGCGCCGCTACCGTCGCCGCTGGAAAGTGGAGCGACTCTTTGCTTGGCTCCATAATTCCCGGAGGTTGGTCACGCGTTGGGAATATCACGCTGAATACTTCCTGGCCATGCTCCAATTGGCCTGTGCCCTGATCCTGCTGAGGCATCTATGACCATTTATGAGATAACTTCTAATAGTAATCTGTTTATTATTAATGGATTAGTGTTCCCGAAAATCCCGTTATCACTACGGCTACCGCTGGGTTTGGGCGTGCCTGCCCCCGCTTCAAAACCTCCCGCAGCGTGAGAATAGCACAGGTAACCGCTGGCGACCGATGCGGTTTTTCACCCTTTCCGGATAGTTTATTATTGATTTCGCGCCCACGGCGGCGTTTGAAAACAAAACGACACCGGCGAAGCTAGGAGGGTTATGAATTACGATATTTTGAACATCGTGGTAAGCATACTGACATTGGGGGCGCTTACTTGGACGCTTTTTGTGTTGCGGAGATATGCGGCCGACACGAAAGATATTGCAAAGGCGGCCGTTGAACAAATGCCCCGACCATGCGTTGTCCTGAAACAATACCCAGATCGTTCAGTGCCAGCGGTAATGAATTACGAGTCATCTTCTCTCTTCGGCGACAAAGAGCACCTGAGCCCTCTAACCTTTAGGAACGCTGGCACTGCAATGGCCGTGAACTGTCGATATCACGTTTTTGACTTTGACAAGGAACAAAGAAAGGAACAATATTCCTGCCGCCTACCTGAGATTGAACCGTTGCAGGAAATCGATTCCTCTTCTATCCTCAATTCGCTACCGGATAATGCAGTTGTTAGCATCGAATACGAGAGCATTACGGGGGTCCATTACCAGACTGAGCTAACGATTGCCGATGTAAGATGGGTCAAGGAGATGAGGCTGTCCGAACCTTGAGGGGCCGAGAGGAACCCCGACGCTCACGCCTGGGGAGCGACAGTCCGTGAGCGCTGGGGGCAGGTCACGTTTCCGTCTTCCGCAACGAGAGGAAAGAAATACAGGTGCTGAGAACAAAGAGGTTAAATGGTGGGCGGTGCTGGACTCGAACCAGCGACCCCCTGATTGTAAGGCAGGTAACGTCCTTCTTTCAGTTACATTGCTTCCATCCGTTTCCTCCTATTATCAACAACTTGGGGTACCTGCTTTCGCTCAGTCAGCAACCCCACTCGCTGCCGAACATAGGGTTTTGATACGGTTTTGATACGGTACCGGTACCTCTACTTCTGCCTGTTTCAGAATCTCCACGCTCCGTTCCACTGTAAAACGCTTCTTCTTCACGGCAAAATCCCCTCCTCCAGCTTCCAGATTCTGCCGCAAAACACACCTTCCCTTTGGATCAAATAACCAAGGGCCGGTCAGGCAGGCGAGGGGGATGAGCGGTTCGGATGTTCGGCGACAGATTCAGTTCATCAACAAGCTGTTCAAGGTGGTTGCATGAGACCGAGCCCGGTCGACTCGACCAATCGCTCTGTTGCCGCTTTTTGAAAGTTGCAACACATGCAAGTTTTAGTGGAGATCCGGGAAGAGTGGCTCAAGACCGAGCCACTCGCTTGTTTCAGTAAAACCGGCTAACTAATCAAACTCGTCAAACGGTCACTCTAAGCGATGCGCTTCTGGTTGCTACTGCGCCCGCGGCCAGAGGAATTGGAATTCCGCCCACGATTGGACGACTCTCCGCCAGACCGCCTGCCACGCACGTTATGACCATAGGGCTGGTGAGGGCGTGGGGACCGCTCGGCGACATCGGGCTCAAAGCCGACGACCTTCCGACGCGGGATCGGTGCGCCGATCATGCGTTCAGTGGCCTGAACCCAACCGCGATCAATACCGGTGACGAAGGTGCAAGCGATCCCCTCGCGTTCCGCACGACCCGTACGTCCGATGCGGTGGGTGTAGGCTTCCGGAGTGTTCGGCACATCGAAGTTAATCACATGGGAAACACCGCTCACGTCTATGCCTCGAGCCACGATGTCCGTGGCTACAAGGATATTGAAGCGACGGGCGCGGAACCCGCTCATGGCGCGATCGCGCTGGGCCTGGGACATGGATCCCTGAAGACCTACGGCTCGGTGTCCATCCCTGCTCAACTGATGCGCTAATCGCCGGGCCCGGTGCTTCGTACGAGTGAAGATAATGGCCGAGTCGCAATCGTCGCCGGTGAGCAGGTGTTCAAGCAGGACTCTTTTACGCCCCTCCCCGACCATGTACAGGCCGTGATCGACGGTGGCGACCGGGGCTGTACCGGCCAGCTCGACCACGTGGGGATCCGTCAACAAATCGTCCGCCAGTCGACGAATCTCTCTCGGCATGGTGGCCGAAAAAAGCAGGTTCTGACGCCGCTCGGGTATCGCAGCGAGAATCTTGCGAATGTCAGGCAAGAAACCCATGTCAAACATGTGGTCGGCCTCGTCGAGGACCAGCGTTTCTACGTAGCCGAGGCGGAGCACATGCTGCCCGAGCAGGTCGAGCACGCGTCCCGGACAGCCCACAATGATTTCCGGGTGCTGGCGTAGCGAGTTGATCTGGTTACGCGTCGAAACGCCACCATAGACTGTGATGGTCTTCAGGCGTGTGAACTTGGACAGCGTGCGGATCTCAGCCGCGATCTGAGTGGCGAGTTCCCGTGTGGGAGCGAGCACCAGAACCCGAGGGTTTGGGCGGCGCACCTTGAGAAGCCGGTCGAGCAGCGGCAGTGCAAAGGCCGCCGTCTTGCCGGTGCCGGTCTGGGCCAGGCCCAGCACGTCGCGACCGGCGCGAGCCGCGGGAATAGTCTCCTGTTGGATCGGCCAGGGATTCTCGAAGCCAATGCCGCGAATGCCGCGAACGAGGGCTTCATGGAGTTCGAACCGGTCGAAACCGGTCGAAGCAGTAGATACGGAACTAGATATCAATATTTTTTCTCCGCCGTGCGCGCACAGGCAGATCCTGTATGGCAGGGCCGTAGTTTCCGACCCAGACAACAGCTAAGGGTAAGAGGGATTCGTTGGCGGCGAGACCTTGGAAGGATTACTAAAGAGGTCCTGTTGATCGCCGCTTTCGGGCTAAGCCCGATCAAGGCACAAACAGGTTAGCTGTTCTTGACAATTATTACAATCCGGGCACTCGTTATCATTCTGATGCCGAGGCCTATTGAGGATTGCGGATTGTGTTGCAACTTTGGCCGACGGCGGCTGGAGAGGGATATCATCTCCGAACGGACCAAAGAAGAGCTCGCTGCCGCGAAGGCACATGGGAAGCGGCTCGGACAGTCCCAGGGGGTCTTAGGGAGATCCAAACTCGACGGCAAGGAGCAAGACATCCGAATGGAGACTTCAATTATGGGCGGTTAGCCCAGTTGGTTAGGGTACCTGCCTTACAAGCACTGATCCCCTCTCTATTGCGCCTATCTGCTTCTATTTATTTCAACAACTTAGGGACTCTGCTTTTCGCTCAAAGCTAATCCCAACCGACTCAGATACGGGGGTTTTGTCACGGTTTTGTCACGGTCGCAAATCGGTTCTCGCGAGTCCTTACACAGTTTACTCACCTCGTAACCAGGCATTACTCCCCACTAAATCGTCACCTACATTCATCACCGCCCTTTCGCAAGAATCGATTTTGACTTAGACCTTTCGGCACCTGCAGTCCGACTAAGCGGGCTTCACCCGGAGTATTATCACGGTCACAGTGTCGTTGTCGACGTTATAGATGATCCGGTAGTGCCCCACTCTGTATCGAAAAATTCCGCTGTCCAACTGCTGAACTCCTTGTTGGTCAACCCGTCGCGTCCGCAAGGCGTGATATGATGAATACATATATTCGCAGGGCGACCCTGGAGGACTAGCAACATGGCGACTTCGATTCGACTTGCTCCTGAAACCGAGAAACGGCTTGATTTTCTGGCCTCGCAAACCGGGCGCACCAAGGCTTTCTACCTGCGGGAGGTGATCGAGCGTGGCCTTGAGGATATGGAGGACTACTACCTTGCCGCGGACGTACTGGAGCGCCTTCGTCAAGGCAAAGAGAAAGTGTACTCCTCCGTCGACGTGAGGAGTGCCCTTGACTTGGACGATTGAGTACACCGCATCCGCCCGGACCCAGCTTCGCAATCTCGACAAGCAAAGGGCTCGACGCATTGTCGATTACATGAACGAGCGGGTTGCAGGACTGGAAGACCCACGAAACCTGGGCAAGGCGCTGACCGGCCCACTGGGTGAGTTGTGGCGCTATCGGGTAGGGGATTGCCGCGTGATCTGCGACATTCAGGACGATGTTTTGCGTGTTCTGGTGGTGAGGGTCGGCAGCCGCGACAAGGTATACCGGTGAAAGGATCATGTGGCGGTGAGGAAGTGAATAGCTGGATGGGTTTGTTTTGGCTCCCTTCTGAGAGTGTTCGCGACGCGGATCTAGTCGAAGGCATTCTGAAGCACTCCGCTGATGGAACTTTTCTTGAGATAGATAGTGAGAAGCTGCACTCGGCATTCTCTCTGGTACCTGCTACGAGGGACGCATGGCGACGCCGGGTCGTTGGGAAGCTGGCTGACGGTTTGTTTTTGAGCATGAAAGGGTGTGACCATACAGGCACCACCCACCACTCGGTGCGACGCAAGACCCGAATGGCGTTTAAGGTGAGCGGAAGCGTGTTCTTGAGCAACGACGAAGAGCTAGTATTGCCGGATGAGATCAGCGCACATGAAGCTTACGTCGAGATAGTAGGACTGCCCGAGTGGTTCGCTTCCGCGTTATCACATCCCTACCCGAGTATCCCCTATACAACTGGAATCCCTCTCACTCGCAACGCCCGGGTTGAGGCTGAGTGCGACGACAGCGATTTCGAGATGGGTCTGGACGATGATTTCAAACTCCACATACAGAACACCCTGTATTGGGGGTCCGACGGTCTCTTTGATTTGAACGTGCGACAGGCTACGGTGGCAAAAATTCGCGCGGAGGGCCTTGTGACGGCTGATCTCATGTTGGAAAAGGTCCGTCCCTTGTCGGTCTAGTCCGATTCTTGTCGGGTGAGAACTGCGTTGTCCGCAGTGCATGTCTGTTCAGGATGGATCGAGCCCTTCCGGAGAGGTATGGCAGCGGTCCTATCGGAGTGCGATTGCTGACTAGCGAGCAGGGACACCAGTTTGCTGGCTGGGGGGATATGCTGTTCCGATGGCAGGACATAGCGGGACATGAGAACACCATGATACGGAACTGGTATCGTCTCTACGCAGAAAAGAGGTATGCTCTCCGCCTGCTAGACAGAGTGGTCAGCCAAGGTGAGTCTGCAGAAGGCGGTATCGTCCTCATGGTTGGGGCCGTGCAGGCACTCACATTCCACACGGGCGAGAAGAGATACGAGAACTTTCTGAGAGACTTGGGGCTAGAGTCGTGGGGCATTGAGGTGGCAACTATTGGGAATAGGATCTCTACCGGAATTAGTTTTTTGGCCCTCCGACTCGTGAGTATAAACCCGTTGGCCTTCAACTGAGCACTTCCAGCCCAATATTTTCTCCGAGATACTGCCAGCGGCTTCCAGCCGCTCTTTCCGAGTCCCCAAAAACCCATCGCCTCGGCTTCCAGAACCAGCTTTTTCAGACACCCCTCCATTCCCGGGGGATATCGGAATCATTTTATTGGGTGCCGCAGGCTAGGCTATCCCGACGGAAGCGACAGCCCATTTATCCGCCCCAGCATGCTGGCAAACAGCCGCCGAGTCAGATGGCTCTCTGCCAGCAATAGCCAATAGTAGCGGGCATGCTTAATCAGGCGTCCTCCGGTTTTCACCAACCGCTGCTGCAAGCTCGTCAAGGACCAGTTCCCGATTCTCTGTGGCAGCACCAGTCGCCGCCACAGATTTCCCAGATTATAGGCAATGATGGTCAGCCACAGCCGTACCTCGTTGGACCGGAACCGATGGCAACTGAGCCGCGTCATCTTCACCGCCTGCTTGCCTTCCTTAATCCACTGCTCTGCTGTCCCTCGCTTATTATAGAACCGCACCACCGCTCGACTCGGAAGCGTCAGGTTCGTCACAATGAACCCCACTCGCGGGAACAACTCCCCCGGATGATGTTCTACCTTGGCTACCACCCGTCGGGCCGTCTTCCAACTCTCGGCTTGGTACAGAAACCCCTTGTACTCCACCAACGGCTTCTGGCCCGGCCTTCCTACCGGACGTTTCAGCAACTCCTCGATGTCCCGCTGGAGGTTCTCGTTGGAAGGGATGCGGATGGCATACTTCACACCCCGCTTCTCCAACGCCTCGTAAATCTCCGGCTTCGCAAAGGCCGCGTCGGCACGAAATACCACCTCCTTGCCCCGCTTCTGCTGCCGCTCGATCTCCGGCAGGAGAAGTTCTTCCCATTCCTCGGCGCTGTGGACGTTGCCCGGTCGCAATTTGGCAGCCAGACAGTCGCCGTCTCGATTGAATAACAGCAGGGGGTGATAGCAGGTGGACTCGAAGTGCCCGTTGTAGGCGCTATTCTCCTGCTCCCCGTAGACCGGAATCTCGGTCGAATCCATGTCCAGCACAGTTCGGTAGTGCGAATGGATTGCTTCTGCTCTGCCGATCAGTTCCCGGTTCACCCGTGCCAGCCCTGCGAAGTTCCCTTCCTCAGCCAGCATCTCCGTCTCGAAGGTCTGCAACCGAGAAGTCAGAGCCGCCCCTCGATCCCAAATCTTCTCCGAACCGATCAGCCGCAACGCCGGGTCCTGAGATAGCCGCTCGGCATCGTTCACATCCTCGTATCCAGCCAGACGGCTGTAGACCGACTGTCGAAGTAGGTCCGCAAAAGACAACCGCGCATTGTTTGCCCGAGAGTCGGTCAAGTGCTGTTCGACGAGTTCATCGAATCCCAATCGCTCGTCCAGCTCTCGCACCAGAATCAGCCCACCGTTGGATGTCACTCGCGATCCTTGAAAGGCAACCCGCAAAAACCGGTTGAATGACAGTTGAAATGCCTGTTTTTGGCTCTCACCCATTAGGTATACACCTCCGGAATGCAATGTTGATGCTGGAACCCGCATCAATATTGATGTTGGAGGTTAGTCGAGGGTTGCTTCTACGATTTCAAACGGGAAATGCGGGCTCTAATCTCCGGAACGCGCCTGCACATGGCCGGCAGTTGCCGACAGATGAGAACATCGTCTCTATATATCGGTTCGTGGTTGCTGCGATGCGGGTCTATTTCCTGAGAAAGATGGGATTCTCTGAGGAGCAGGTCTTTAGGATGGCGCAACGCCATAGAGGGGTTAGGGAAGGGCTCGGCCTTCCTCAGGAGAATCTCAACACCGATGCGCACAATGAGATGCTAAAACCGGGGTGGATCATGGAGGGCCGTGCGATTAGGGAGAGGCGCGACTGACGACGTCTAGAACGGTTGCCGGTGGCATTGTAGTTATCGCTGGCCAAGGGGAGCGCGTACCGTCGGAGGATTGTCCTGCGCATGTCAACTCAGCTGCGATTACCTAACCACAGGAACAGCTGCTTTTGGCAACTTGTTTTGGGCCAAACAGGGCTTTCGTGAATTCCACGCGGCGCGGCGAGCGATCCGAGGATATGAGGCCATGGTGTGCCACGAGCGCTGAAGGCCGAGAGGCTTTCAAGTGCATAACTACTCAACTGATGAGTCAGGGACACAAGTATGGTTTAAGCGATCGGTACGCTTGCCGGCTGCTGGGGCAATGGCGGGGAACACAACGGTACCAAGCCATTCCGAGAGCGGGCGAAGACGAACTGACGGTAGCGGTGATGGCTCTGGCCAGTCAGCACGGCCGATACGGGCACAAGAGAATCGAGGCGCTGCTACGCAGCAGTGGCTGGAGGGTGTGTCGCGACCGGTCTGCAGTCCGAATCTCTATTTCCAGATGATTGGGAGAGGATTGCGGGGACCGCTGAACGGCGGCGACGAGCGATGCCTGATCCTCAACGTTCGAGACAACATCGAAAACTTTGACCGCAGGCTCGCTTTCTCGGAACTGGACTGGCTCTGGGCCTGAAGCATGTTAGGCATCCCCTGTGACTGTCAACGATTTCAATCGGTATGTTGATGATATCCAGCGGCGATGGCCGGTGTCCTTCTGGCTTGCGCGCAGTTTCAGAACCGCGAAAGAGTGGGACCAATGGTCCTCTTCCGAATACCGCGTCCGGGCCAGTGGCGTTGACCCGGAAATTCAACTCGACACCGTCCTCTACCACCGCTACGCCGTTGTGCTCGGCGATGCGGGTTCCGGAAAATCCATCGTCACCCGAAAGGCCATCGAACTCGCTGCCCAACGGGGGCTCATCCCGATATTCCTTCCGCTTGCAGAATATTCCGGGGACTTTCCGACGCTGCTCCGCAAGCACTCGTCTCATGAAGCGCTACGGGCAACTAGCATCGAGGGCACACCAGCGCCCCTTCTCTACATCTTCGATGGATATGATGAAGTAGCTGCCGACCGCTTCAACGACCTCGTCCACGAGATTAACGCACTGATACGGGGCGAGCCGAATTCGCGCATCCTGCTGACCTCTCGCCAAGCCTTTTTCGTCGCTCGGCAAGTGCATCTCGCGCAGCCCTTTGAAGTCTTCTACATCCTGGATTTTTCTGATGACGACGTGGACGCTGTCATTCGCAACGCCGGCGTTGATCGTGAGGCATTCCGAAATGCGGCGGACCTCTCGCACTTGTCGCAAGAACTCGGAAACCCGCTGGCCCTCGACGCGCTCCTGAAGCTGTTTCAGGCCTGCGGTAACCTGGGTCGGACGCGGGCGGACGCTCTCCAGCACGTCGTCGATTCGGTGTTAGAATCCCGCCCAACTTCCAATCTTCGCGGACAAAAACGCGCTTTGCGAATGCTCGCTATCGCGATGGAAGTCGCGGCCAGAAATCAACTCACAGACGACGAATCGATAGCAGTCTTGCGATGCGCGTTAAGGATCGACGCTGCTGCCGCCAGAACGCTGCTGGATGAACTCACTAAGTCGGTGCTCGTTCGCACGCAGGACGGCTATAGATTCCAGATGCATTCATACGGTGAATACCTGGCCGCCGAGGAGCTGAGCGAGATTCAAGAAACTGATCGGATCCTCCGACTGATGTACCTGGATAACACCCTTCGGCCCAGCGATTCGTGGGGAAATTGCGTGAGCTATCTGATGGAGCGGCACCGCGGGATCCGATCGTTCTTCAGTCACAAGTTTCCTGATTGGACCCTCACTTCGTCGCCAGCGGTGTTCGACGAAAGGGACAGAACCGCGATCGTGCATGAACTGTTGGATTCGCTGAGTCGTAAAAACGTCTACCTCCTCCATCATCCAACGATTCGCGTTGTCCACCTCGCCCGTTTCGTGCCAGAGGTGATGCTCTCACATCTGCGTGCTGCAGTGGAATCAACCAACGATGTCGAAGCCGCGAATGCGGCGCTGCTCCTAGCGGCTTATGGCGACAAAGCGATGGCGGATCGCCTTCTCGCGCTGGCCCTTGACGCAACGAGGAATGCGCACGTTCGGAACAGCGCCCTGTTGGCATATGACCAGATTGGCACTCCCTCATCAGTTTCTCAGTTACTCGATATTCAGGACTGGGGCGAACACACGGTGCCTTCGAGGATCGATGCTGCAGCGGGCCTCATGGACTCGACCAACGTGTCGCTCGTGCTTGCAGCACTTGTTCGAACTGAAGTCATCATTACTTCTGCCTGCGTTCGTTTCTCCGCACTGAACGATCGCGCGGACCTTGAGGCCGTACTCGATGCGCTCATAGCACTCCCCGCCGATGCACTTCAGCACAACCAACTCTCGTATTATCTGGATCGATTCTGGCGATCGCTTGCTCGCAGTTGGCGACCGGAATGGGTGGACAAGGTTGCTGATCTCGTTTTGAGGTTCGAGGAAGTTGGGAATCCCGATGACCACGATCTTCAGCGGAATCTCGTCTCGGCCATGCAATCGCTCCCAGACCACGGGTACGCCATGGGCCGCCGGATTGTTGAGCGACTGCTCGCGGCAGGGCAGAATGTGCATCATCTGTATCACTCAATCCCGGCCCTTGTCGGTCCCGATGACGCTCGATGGCTTGTGGCTCAGCCAGCGTCAGAGCGTCTTGTCAGAACCGTGCGCGCGTTCGGACCTCCGGAAACGAAGGTTGTGCTGGAAGGCCCAATAACGCAGCAGCAGCAAGAGACAATCGACCAATGGAAGCGAGAGGAACAGCAGCGGCAGGAGCGTGCACAACGGCTTGAACGGACTATCGCAACCTCGGAAGACGGCGATGTGTTGTTCCAGACACTCGCACGGGTGGATCCAGCGCACTGGCCGGAAGTTAGTTCAGACCGCCGTGACTGGTTGGCGACCTTTGTAGGTGAGCAGCTCGGCCGACTCGATCTCCGGACTCGCATCCAATGGCGGTCCGAGACAGAATTGACGCAGCCACAGGTCCTTCCTCTGCTCCTTGCTTTGGTCAAGCGCTACGAGCTGCGAATTGCCGACGACGAACCGCTAGCGCTGGCGTTGCTCGCGGAAACGCACCCGACGCGCACATACCATCAGCGTTTCGGACTCAGCGGCCGCGCCATCGCGGCAATCGAAGAGTTACTCGAAGCGGCAGGTACGCCGAATCCAGGACTGGATCAGATTCTCAGTTTCATCCGCGATGTCGGCTTGAGGACGCTCAGAATCATGGCGGCCATCGAACGCATCGCCATGGATGCGGCAAGACCGACTCGGATACGGGACGGGGCGATTCGCATAATGGCCGATGCCAAGGACACCGAAGCGTTGTTGCGTGTCTCCCTTACACTTCCTTCTAACTTGGGGCGAGAGGCCGACGATCTCCTCGTCGAAGCGCAGCATCGAGGAACAATCGAACGCCGCCTGCGGCAATTGCTTAACGACCCCGCTGCACTCGCAAGCGGTGAAGTCAACATACACTTCAACAATCCGCTGGGGTGGGTCGGCAGGATCCGCGAGCCGGCGGTCTGGAAGACACTCGTCAAACTCAGACGCAGTGCACTCCAGCGCGGACTCGACAGAGTCACGAGCCTACTCACGAATACGCTGGCACAGATCGACCTGATGCGAGCGGCCCAAGTGATTGTCAGGCAAGTTAGCGACGCGCCGGCGCCCTGGCAGCCGTCTCTGCGGGTACAGGCACTGGAGATGGAGCGAGACGCGACCATCCGCGCAGCTCAGGGCGTGGCTTTCGAGGGTGTGTTGCGCCGACTTGGGAACGCCACAACTCTGAATCGGTTCAAGATCTGGGTGGAAGGACCTACGGATTGTCCGTCCGTCGAGGAATTGGTTCGCAAGGTCCCCGGCGCTGAGAACCTCAATATCGTTGTGCAGTCTCTTGGAGGGTGGGGCACGATGCTCAGCCCTCAATGGACCCCGGAACATCTTGGCGACGGATGCCACGACTTCGCCATCCTGCTGGACGGCGATCGGGCGTACGACTACACAAGACCTGGCCTTGTGATGCAGCCCGACGTGCGCGCCCTCTTGGCACGACACCGACGAAACAGAATTGAGGTCAAGGTGCTTGAGCGCTACGGCCTGGAGAACTACTTTTCCCGACATGCGTTTGAGACCGTCCTGGAACGCAATCTCAGCGCACATTTTCCGCTCGACCTCCGAAAACCTGTAAAACACCAGATTCCCGGTTACGACAAGAACATGAATGCCGATCTGGCGAAGCTCACAACGCTTGCCGATCTGGCCGGGACGGACCTGAGAGGCTTCCTCGATCGCGCCGCCCAACTCGCAGGCGACGCCTGACCCGGCCGCTGGTAAGTTCTCTGGGCCTGCCGGTTCTCTTTCTCCACGTAAAGGCGCAGTCCGCAAACCGTTCCCAGTTTTGTGGCCTCCTCCAGCACGTGCCGGTGCAAGCGGCTGAATATCCCGCCTAAAAAGGTCTTGATGCAATGCATGATGAAGAGCGTTGTTCATGTTCTACTTCCAAGGTGGTCGTTCATACTATATGGGGTAAGATTCTCTCCGCAGCAGTCGATTAGCGCTGCGAACTCGTCTTACCCTTGCCGGACACCGAAGAAAGGGTTCCAGTCTGTTTGTAACTCTCGAAGATCCTCGCGCGAAAGTCCAGGGTTCCCGGGACCCCCTCGGGGTCCTTCCGATCTGGTACTGGTTTGGTCGCCGGATTGTGGGTAACCTCACGACCGTTTCCAACTCGGTTCGTGGGTTCACCACCGTCCTGCTTGCCCGATACTACACTGAGCGTTTGATCGAAGACGGGCGAGCCAGCGAAGCGGATGTCCTGGCGATCTTCCTCCACTTTGAGCAGATCGCTGCCTACGCACGACATGTTGGCCATGATGTCGAATCCGAGATCCGTGGGATCGAAAGGGTTAAGCGCTTCGTCGTGGAAGAGTCCCCACGTGTCCCCATCGGCATCACTGCCGGGACCATTCTCAGCGACCAGAAGACGTATGGATTGTGGGGTTTATTCTCGGTGTCGGCACGTACGGCAGGCCTGATCGCGGAGGGTCCAGTCGGCCTCACTCCCTACGCCCGCGACTTTGTGACGAACGAATACGCCGGACGCTTGAGACCCGTTGAGCGCGAGCTGCTGACCCTCTGCGCGAATGGAGGCAAGCTCGACATTAGAAAGAACAACCCACTTTTTCGGACTGTGTCTGCGGTCTTTTCACCTACGTTTACTCTGCGTGAGGCCGCGTTCTACGGCACCACATTAAGGGATGGCGCCCGGGTCGAAGGGCTCCCCGCCGGAAGGCAGGCATCCGTCGTCCGGCTACTGGAGAAGTTCACCGATCTGAATAAATGGACAGGGAGGGCCGACCTGGAGGCGTTGCGATCGCGATCGCAAGGTGACGATCCGATGCTTGCCCGCCGCTTTGAGCGGATCCTGCGTTTGGAGGCGCTGCTTTCGCCAGCCGCCCATCTATTCAGGTTCCTTCAAACGCGGAACGGCCAGCTCCCGCGGGATCTGGCTGTCGACATCGCAGACCAGTGGGGCGCGGAAGTTCCGAATCTCGGCCGTGCCGGATTCGAAGCGATACTTCCGGAGATCGAGGCACAAGTCGGCCGGGAACTTGCACTCACGACAAAACGCACGGACGAAGCTCTCGCAGCAGGGAACTACGAAGAGGCGATCCTGGGCCTGCTCGAGTGGAACCGTCTGGTCATGAAGAACCGCGGAGCAGCTCCATGGCTCCGGACGGACAGCCAGGGCAAGCTCGACGTGCGGTACCGGGCCGAAGAGGAGAAGCTGCCATCTGGCGATGACCTTCCGACACTTTGGCGGAACAGTTACTTTCTGGATTCTTTGAAGTCCATCTCCCTCCAGCTTAAAGAGACTCGCTGATGTCCACCATTCCACAAGAGGTGCTCGGAGATAAGCTCGGCGAAGTCCGTGACGGCCGCCGCGTCCGGGCAGCGGTCTTCACTACGTTTTCGTTCGATCCCGGTTTCTTCGAACTTCATGTCCTTCCTCTGCTGTTCGACCAGGTGAGCCAGATCGAGAAGGTGAAGCGGATACAGCTGGAAGACCTGCTCCAAAGTACCGAAGTAGCTGTGTATTACGACCGGACCGCCCTAGTGCAGAATGCACTGCCTGCGCAAAGCAACTTCAGGAGGATCGATGTGCGACGCCACGGCAAGGGCGTGTTTCATCCCAAACTGATGTTGATGCTAGTCGAAGAGCCGGAGAGCGGGGAGGGGAATGGGGAGCCTATCCTGAGCCTTATCGTGGGTGTCTTTTCGGCAAACCTCACGCGAGAGGGATGGTGGGAAAACGTCGAAACCGGACACTTCGAACAGATCCGGGATTTGTCAGTTGACAAATCCCGGATCCCCTTCCGCCAGGACCTCCTGTCCATCATGCGCCGTGTCCGCGATCTATCCCCCGACGACGATCATTCCGCACTCGATCAAATTCATGCGTTCCTCCGGGCTCGCACGCAGCGCGGCCAGATGCAGGTTAATCGACACGGCGGGCTCTACTTCACCCGGCTCTTTTCTGGCCAAAGATCGCTTCCGGAATGGCTTACCGAAATCGGAATCGGGAGCGGGAACTGGAACCTGGAGGTAATTTCCCCGTATTTCGATCAAGACCATGCGGGAACGCTCGAGGCCCTATGCAGTGTCCTGACTCCAGATGAAGTCCGGGTCTTTCTCCCGACCGACAACGATGGGACCGCGATGGTCACCAGGGAACTGTACGATTCGATCTCCGGCATTGCATTCTGGAGCCAGCTTCCTAATCACGTGGTCCGGTCAGGCGGCCGCCCGACCACAGATCTGGTCCCGAACAGGAGGGTGCACGCAAAGCTGTACCGCATGTGGAAGCCAGACGGTCCAGAGATCGTGCTGACCGGATCGGTCAATCTGACCTCCGCGGGGCACTCCCACGCCGGCGCTGGAAACCTGGAAGCCGCTTTCCTGGTTGGCATTCCAGGCGGGGGCCGCAGGACTTGGTGGCTTCGCCGGCTGGACTCTGGGCCATTGAAATACTGCGACGTCCCTGCTGAGGAGACGGAAGAAGCCAGGGAGGTTTTTATCGATGTGTCGCTGCGATTCGACTGGCGTGACCACACGCTGTCCTACCGCATCGACGGCGCCAACGCTGAGCCCTTCGAGATCGCTGCGCTCGACGGGCGAACGCTGACCCGGATCGACCACCCCGCGGCTGGGCGGTGGAGGACGTGCACCGAAGAGGCTTCCAGCCGTGTTAAAGCGCTGCTGCGGTCCACCAGTCTGGTCGAGCTTACCAATTCGCGTGGTGCATGGCGCGTATTGATTCGGGAGGACGGCATGGCCCATCGCCCGTCGCTCATCGCCGACCTGACTCCCGAAGAGATCCTCATGTACTGGTCCTTGCTCTCGCCTGAACAGCGGGAAGCCTTCATCGAAAAGAAGACGCGGGCGGAGGCGCGGCAGGAGGGGTTAACAACCAGTGTCACTGATCGGCTGATTGCTGAAGGTACGGTTTTTGACCAGTTTTCCGGCGTGTACCACGCATTCGGGCGTCTCAGTCAGCATGTCGAAGACGCGATAGCACGCGGCAACGATCGCGAGGCCGAGGCTCGGTTGTTCGGCGCCAAGTACGACTCGCTTCCCGTTTTACTGGGCCGGCTCCTGGACCGGAAAACGTCTGATCCTGTAATGGATTACGTGACGTTTCTTTGCGCCAAACAGGTGCGCGATCAAGTGCGGCGAAAACACAGGCAGTTCTGGAAAGATTACAAGAATGTGGCCGGCCAACTCGACGAACGGCTCGCGCGGTTACCTGGTATCAGGGACTCGCTGTTGCCGGATGATCCTGAGCGGGACCGTTTTCTCGAGTGGTACGAGCGAATGTTCATGGCTGAGGCGACTATTCCCAAGGAGAGTGTATGAAGACGGTCTCCCTGGAATTCGCCAAAGAGCTTATCGATTTTGCCCCGACGGCCAAGACCCGGGAGATGGGGTTCGGGGAATCCCAGCTTCAAGGGGCGGTTGCGGCCTACAACATGCTTGCGCGGAACAGTGTCGCCTACCTTGCCGACGAAGTGGGGATGGGCAAGACCTATGTGGCGCTCGGAGTGCTCGGCCTGCTACGGCACCTTAGCCCCGCAGCCCGTGTGATGGTCGTTGCCCCTCGCGAAAACATTCAGCGTAAATGGGTCAAGGAGCTGACCAACTTCGTTCGATCCAACTGGAAGGTCGAAGACAACTCTGTCAAGGGCCTTGATGGGCGACCTGCCCGCCAAGCCATGGTCTGCAACTCCCTGACGGATCTGGCCGACGTTTCTCGCCTCAATGACGATCATGATCTGTTCATGCGTGCTACGAGCTTCTCCGCGTCGGTGCGTGATTCGGAGGCGCAGAACAGACTCCGAAAACCGCTGCTCAAGCGGCTCCCATGGATCCCGCGGAATACGCTTCGCCTGGGTCATAAAGAAGATTTTCGGGATCGTTACGGCCGAGTCTTGAACGCTATTGTTCCTGACATCGACCTGCTGATCGTCGACGAGGCCCATGGATTGAAACACGGATTCGACCCGCGCGGCAGCAACCGCAATCGGGTGATGGGCCTTGCGTTTGGTCATCCGGGTGAGATGAACGACGAGTACCCGTGGTACACCCGACGGGTCAGCCGGGTGCTTCTCCTCTCAGCTACACCGTTCGAATACGACTACCGGGACGTGTATAACCAACTCGACGTTCTGGGATTCGGCAACACCCGGCTCGTGGATGGGTACGGCGGCTCAGCCGTTGCCGTCAAGCGGCTGGTGGATTCTGAGGCCGACGAGGAAGAGAAGCGGGACGTGTTGCGGAGAATGTTGCTGCGCCGGGTGGGATACCTGAAGATCGCAGACCAGCGGTACTCCAAGAATATGTATCGGCGGGAATGGCGGCAGGGCGGGTACGAGACACCGGCCAAGCCGATGTGCCTCGACGATCCGAAGGAGCGGCTTGTCGTCGGCCTCATTCAGAAGAAAGTAGCTGAGGTGTTGGGCGACAAACGCTTCAACAACAGCTTTCAGATTGGGATGTTGTCATCCTTTGAGAGCTTCCTGGAAACCATGAGCCGGGGGCGACGAAGGACAGCGCCAGATGCCCACGAAGAAGGGGTCGAAGAGGGGAGAATATTCGATGGAGATCAGGAGGCAACAAACAGCGAACGCGGCGGAGTCGACACAAAATCATTGGCACAGGTGGTCAAATCCTACCGTAAAGAATTTGGCCGGCCGCTTCCTCACCCCAAGCTCGACGCCACAGCCAAGGCTCTCGCATCGGCCTTCGAAACTGGTGAGAAGGCACTGGTGTTCGTGCGCCGGGTTGCGACGGTTGCGGAACTCAAGGCAAAACTGGATGCCACCTTCGACGGCTGGATCGAGTGCAAAATACGCGCGGCCCTCCCCGGGCTTTCACATGAGATCGATCGAATCTTCCGCCGGTATCGCAGGGAGCGTGCGGGAATCAGCGTCGATGTGCCGGAAGATAGTAGCCACTCCGCAGTCGACCAGGTCGAAGAAGATCATCCTGGAGCGGTGACCGAAGACGAAGGCGGTCTGGACACCTTCTTCGCATGGTTCTTCAGGGGTGCGGGACCCCGCCACGTACTGTCCGGAGCGGCGTTCCAGAAGAACCGGCTGGCATCGATGGCGTCTGTATATTCGACGCTTTTCGAGGACGACCACGTGTCATGGCTGCTGGGCAGGCCGGCAAATGTTGTTGACGCATTAGCGGGCACCCTGGGAAGGGATCGAGCCTCTCTTGACCAACGGCTGAAGTCACGTGCGTTCCGCTATTATCGGGCGCGGTCCCAACAGCAGTCCGGGTATCCACGGTTCTACGTGGTTGAGTCATACCAGGCTGCGGCGCTCGGACTGTTGAGGGAGCACGGCGGGGATCTGGGGAGTCGCGCGGAGATCGTTTTACAGGAGCGATACCGCGCCGAAAGCGGGGAAGAGTCCGAACCACCCGCCAGGTTTCCGGCTCCTTCGGCCGGCATCGGCATCATTACATTCTTCACGGAACTCGTGAGAAGGCCCGCGCTTCGGGAGGCGTTATGGCCAGACGACAACGAGCCGGATTTCAGAGATCGATTCAGACAGCGAGAACGACGCCGTGAGTTGCTGAGCGCGATGGCGCGGCTCGGTGCCGCATACATCGACCTGTATCTCACCGCCATCAGACAACTCGGTTCCTTTGAAGCGCGTTCCGAGTCAGACGCCGAGCAACCCGAAAAGGTTCTCGTTTCGGAGTTTGTTGACCTGTTGGAAAGACAAAGCCACGAGCAAGGATTTCATGCGTTTTCTGAACTCTCTGGCACAGCCGCCGCCTTCGAAACCATTATGGCGGTGAACTTCCCCGAAGCACACAATGCGCCTCTCGCTTCATTGGCCGAGATGTACGGGCGGACCCTGCAGCATCAGATGCCGGTAGGCGGGATGTCTGGTGGAGTCAATAAACGGATGGTTCAGCAGTTTCGCATGCCGGGTTTTCCACTGGTTCTGGCCACAACGGAGGTGCTCCAGGAGGGAGAAGATCTCCACACATTCTGCCGCCGGGTCATTCACTATGGAATTACATGGACCCCATCGGCAATGGAGCAACGTACTGGACGCATAGACCGGATCGGCAGCCTGGCACAACGTGAGCTCGATGGACGCGGCCATCCACCAGAGGACGGCAAATTCATCCAGGTGTACTACCCGCATTTACGCGATACCGTCGAGGTGTTCCAGGTACGGCGTGTGCTCGAACGGCTGAACAAGTTTCTTCGCATGACACATCGCGGCGAGAAGCATCGAGAGCGGGGCGAAAGCCGGATCAACGTCTCCGAGGAGGCGCTGCGCCGGCTGGATCAGGTTTCCCCCATCGAGGGCCTCCTCGAATCAGCGTTTCCAGTCCCCAAACCGTGGCTCACCGGAACGGCGGTTCCTGCCGACGTGCGCAGGATGGATACGGAAACCCTTGAGCGATCCTTCCAGGAGTGCTGGCGCCGATTCGCTGATCGTTGGGAACTTGAGCCCCGCCGGACAGTGACTGCACGGCGTGTCGAAGGCACCTTCTCAATCCAGCATGGTAAATGCGTACGCCCTTCGCAGATCGACCCATCGGCACCTGTCCGTCGCCAACCGTTTACGCTCGAACTGTGCTCTCACCGGGCTGGCGGCGCTACTTTGGTGGAATGTTTAAGTCCCATCGGCCGGATCGCACTTGACGATAGTGCCGAACTCGACCGCTTGTATGAACTGCAGCGGAAACTGGTTATGGTCAAGATCTGTGCCGAGCATGACCTCAAGACCCGGCAATACGATGTCTCAGTGCGCGGAGACCGGATGTTCCACCTGGACACAACTCAGCCGGAGGAAATCGAGCATCTGATTATCCAGACGGTAGAAGCCGCTGACAGTATCGAGGCTGAAATGATCGAAGATGATCAGGATCCCAACGTGTGGATCCACCAACACAAGCAGGTCCACGATGCTGAAGATTGAACAATTGATTCGCTCGATTCCTCGTCGGAGGAAACAGACATGGGACGTCACGGGCAATGGAATCCGTGTCGAAGTCCGCGGAGGAAGCCGTCATCAGGATATCTGGATCAAGCGTATGGACGATCTGTACGTGTTCACGTCCGTCGTGCTGGGTACAAGAACCGTGACTAAAAACATTCGCCGTTGGCGGCGACTTGCGCTGCTGGTGTGGGAACGCAACGCACAGCATCAGTTGGTGACATTCGGATTCGATCGAAAGAATCGGCTGATTGGGCAGATTCAGCATCAAGCCGAGTTCCTGGACCCGGAAGAGTTGGAGTTGTATGTGAACACGTTGGCGCGAGAATGTGATCGGTTTGAGTATTTGTTGACCGGGAAAGATACGTTTTGAAGACAAGCAAGCGATGCCTGCGAAGCAAGCTGGCGTCTTCCACGGTTTTCTCCTAATTCCTTCCTTTCATTGCGCTTACAAGGTTTTGGGGCGTCTGCTTTCGCTCGCAACGCCTACGGCTAGCCCGCTTGATGGGCGAGTTTTTTGACGGTTTCTTGACGGTGATTGCTGCCACGGCCATGCTCTATGGGCTGTGCAGCACCTTGTTGCAGTAATCGGTGATAGGTCTTTTGTTTCCGGACCACCCCCGCACGGATCTGCGCCTCGTCTCCTACCCAGAGTTCGTTGCCCTGATCGGCGAGCATCCGCTCAAACCAGTTAGTTCGCCCGGTGGCTTCCATCCCGATGCGCGCCGGAGCCGGAAGTGCTGCATAAAACTGCTGTGCTTCGCCAGTCCCATGTTCCAGTCGACGATTCAACATCTTACCCGTCACAGAATCAACCATTGCTATCTGCTGAAAACGTGTGTGAAAATCGCATCTCATTAAGTGCATCGCTCAGCTCCTTCCTTCCGAGCCTTGGTCGTTCCATCACGACCCAGTCTACTCGGTCTCAAGAAGCCGACGCCTTCATCTAATCACTCACTAGGATTGGTACGAAATCTCGGGACCCCTCAAGTAATGTAATATGTCTCACATCACTTGGTACAATATCTCGGCCCTGTCAGTCCTCATCCGGAGTAAGCGAAGTGAGCGGCGGGCGTTCGGTCTCTATGGCTTGGGTCATTTTTCCAGATCTAAAACGCAAGGCCCGTAGTAATCACGAACTGGTTCTTCCTGCCGGCGTAGCGGGTATAGTCGGCGCCCACAAAGAAGGAAGTCCAGCTTTCGAGCGGCGCAAATCGAGCGGCGATGCCGTAGTTCCCGAGCAGGCCCCAATTGCTGGCGCAAACGTCTTGCTCGAAGCTGCTGCAGGCATCCACGAAGCCGCCCGTCCCGAGCGAGCCGCCGGATTGCGAGAAGCCCTGCAGGATCAGGCTGTTGCGCGAGACCGCGTTGCCGCCGTGGATCGTGAGCGCGCCACGCTCCGCCTGCATCAGGTCAAGCCCGACCGCAAAGTTCAAGAGATAGAACCGCTCGCGAGTTCGATATCCGGACGAGAGATCCTCCCCGCCAATTCCAGTCCCATCGAGCGAGAGACGCCCCGTGAAGCGGTTCCAGAAGTAGTCCTGTTCCACAGAGGGGCGATACTCAAAGAGGCCTCCGAAGTTGAAATGGATTCCTTCCCCGACGTCCAGAAACCCGCCAGCGGGGATATTGAGGGTCCCGAAGCGCCCTTCCACGTAAACGCGCGGCAGCGCCTGCGCGCGGGCAAAGCCAGGCGAAAGGACGACCGCAAGAGCAAACAGAACGATCAGGAAATGGGTTCTCGACACAGAAAATCCTCCAGTTCTTAGAAATTTGCGGTTGAGCCGGAATTTCCTTTTTGGCCCTCCGACGATTGAAAATATTCACCCACTTGGGTGCAACCGAGCACACTTTGATCTCCAGGTGGGTACAGCGGCTGCCCAAAACCTCTCCATAGCCCCTGAGCACTCGTTTCCGGGGCATCCAGAAGGTACTGTCAAGTTAACCAATTTGGTGCCTACTCAGCGCTTTGTCCACCCCCTAAATTGTTGATTCTACGTTAGACCGACGACCAATATCGCCTCCATAACCCGAGAATTCTACTTAACTTGACAGTACCTCCGCCAGAGTGTCGAGAATCTTGGTTGTTCAGGCGGTTCGCATATCGTGCTATAGGCACGCCTTTCCCTAAGACGAAATCCACTCCACCATGGACGCACCGTCAATCGCTGGCTGAAGCGCCGGAAGGACTCTCAGGTCGCCCTTGGTCTTGCAATCCTGTAGGACAAGGTGTTGCGAAAGGAAGGACGGTGCATTCAACCCCCCTGATGCCGCAAAGAGTGGGCGATGGCAGCAGCTTGCTTCTGCAGAACATTGAGATCTCGACTGGATTCCATTGGGGATGGCAAATAGGGAATTCCCTGACTCATAAATCCTGCTACGGCCTCGCGGGATCGTCGAGGACATTGTGCTATCCAGGAGTCTTTGAAATTTTGTCGTCTTTGAAAATGATGAGTGGGCGTGAAGGGTTTCCAACGTTCGCGTAGGATTGATTCCTCATCGATATCGATGACCTCGGCATGTTCGGCTTCTCTACTGCTCCTGTTCATCCATGCCGACTTCAGGAGGGCTACTGCGGCTTGGTCCGACTGCGGTGCGCTGTAGCCGAATATGGTTATCAATAATGCGTCTTCGAAGAGCTGCTTTGCCGCTTCCCAGCTTTGTCTAATGTATGGATCTATCGAGTAGTCCTTCTTTTCCACCGGGTAGAGTAGCGGCACGGTCTCAAAAGGTTTTTCGCAGACTGGGCATAAGTCCTGTTTTCTTCTCCTCCTTTCGTTGTGCTTTGGGCACCGCCCGATTCGCACGTTGCCATGGAGAAAGAATATTTCTGGGAGTGGCACGATACCGTGGTTGCGCTCGTAGGAATCAAACAGAAATGGATCCCAGTTGAAAGTAAATATGGCATCTCCTCCTTGCAGTGATAGTAAAAGATGGTCGTATATCGTGGCTTGGTCCGGGAGATGCAGGGCGGAAAAGTATTCTTCTATCTTCATTTCAATAGTTTTCTTTGCGCGTTCGTGCTTTGGTTGTGAGCATGAATCCAGACGGCTGTAGATTGACTCGAAGTTATCACCATTCTTGAAGCTTTCTCCAATGTCTTCTATCTCCTGTTTCAGCCCAACGATGTCTACGAGATCATTCATGAGCGGGACTCGCCGACCCGCCCTGTCACCGTCCGGGAATGCGGCTCTGCTTGCCCCTGCTCCAAGAAGCACAACATGCGGCCTGAGTTCTCGTTTATTCTGCATACCCTCAATTCTCCCACGCCCCAAGACAAAAACCACAGAGAAGCCAAGCCCGGCTACAAAGGGGAGCGCTGCCGCCCCGGAGATCCACTCATCCCACCTACGAGGAGCGAACCAGTGAGACTATCAGACTTTCGTATATCCAGACTTCTGTATCCATTGGGTGACGAGACCCTCGACGAGCTCACTGAACTACTTGCCCTCGTCTAAGAGACGTTTCTTAGCGGCGAGATGCGTCTGTTTACGCAAATAGACGGTTGCCTGAGTGGAAGGCTGGCGTCTTCCACGGTTTTCTCTCAACTCTTTCCTTTCGTTGCTATTACACGTTTTTGGGGCGTCTGCTTTCGCTCGCAACGCCTACGGCTAGCCCGCTTGATGGGCGAGTTTTCTGACGGTTTCTTTACGGTGGTTGCCGCCACGGCCATGCTCTACTGGCTGCGCAGTTTGTTGGCGAGCACGATCCAGTCGTTGCAATACCAGCGCTTGATGGCCTCCACCTGCCCCCGCAGCTCGCTCCCCATTCCTCCTTTGATCCACTCCGTCTCGGTTGGAATTCCGAGTTGGACGAACCGGTCCTGAAGTGCTGCATCGAGCCGGCAGACCGCTCTGTCTTCACCGAGAGCCACTTCCCAGCCCAGCCCTGGAACTGCGCCTGATGCTCGACCAAGTTCTTGCCGGCAATGAAGGTCGTCTTGCACCGTTCTCCAGCTTCGCGTACCACTTCTTCCAGCGCTAGAATGTCTGCTCGGAAATCCCCACCTGCCGCACCAACTCCCCGATGGGTACCCCTACTTCTGCCTGTTTCCATATTCCCTCGATCTGTTCCACGGAAATGCGCTTCTTCCTAACAGCAAAATCCCCTCCTCCAGCTTCCAGATTCTGCCGCAAAACTCACCTTCCCTGGATCAAAAAACCAAGGGCCGGTCATCACTGCGTCTATGCTGGTGGTCGATTGCCATCTATGGAGTAAAAGAGTTGCAAGTGGCCACAGCCATTGCAGACGAAGATCCTGAACTTCGGTTGCGAGATGACGTTCAGTCCAAAGTTACGCTGGCTTTGAACATCGTGGTCCACTATCTGGCGATACTTTCCTATTCCGCAGACGAGACATTTACGGATCAGATCGCCGTTGACGATACGAACCTTCATGGTCAAGGCACTTACGGTCGAGTCAACTAAGTCTAGGAGTTCCGTTGCATCTGTTAGGCAATCGGTTGGCCTCTCGACTACTGTTTTGTCAAGGATCGTCTGAGCGAAGACGATCGACTCATTGTCGGGGAACATCGTCCCCAGATTGAACTCAGGTTCGTGGTGATACCAGAGTCTCAATATCGGTTTTCCCGCGATCATCGCCCAAAGCACTTTGCCGAGCGAGAAGACGTCAAAGTTCGGCTGCACATCAGTAAGCCGCATTCCCATCGCCCATCCGGGCATCCAGTCACGGCTACCAACATTCTCGAAAGTCTCGGTCACCCTATCTGCAATTTCCCGCTTGAACGCTAGACCGCAATCACCTAGAACAAGGTGGCCTGCCTGGTCGATGAACATATTAGCTGGCTTGATATCCCGATGAACGACTTCAGCCTGATGGAGCTTCGCAACTGCCTCTACGACTGGCCGTAAGGCTCGCAGGGAGTCGAGCACTTGTTTTTGGTACAAATCGGGTTTGGACGCTAGCGTACCGCCGCTGAAGAACTTGGTGACGTACCAGCCGCCGTCAATGTTCTCGTCAAGAATAGGAGGCAACGACGGATGCGAGATTGTGCGTATCGTTTCAATCTCGGACTTCATCCGATCCAACGCAGTTCTCTCATTCACAGACTCGTCAAGTGGCAGTAGTTCTTTTAAGGCAGCCCGCGGAGGCGTGGTACCGGATATCGTTCTGATCAGTTGGATCAATTCCCGATGGGTCACTTCCGTATCGTGATCGTTGATAGGGACCATCGCCTTGCTCAGGACAATTTTGAGTTTTTCCAGAAAAACAGTTTCTGTGTCGCAACGTGTATCCTCCACTTCATAGACGGTTCCCTGTCCACCTCTTCCGATCTCCCGAATGACGCGCCAGCGCCCGCCATATATCCGCGTATTTCTATCAGCCATTGGCCAATTTTACCCGATTATTGTGGACGACGTGACGGCGGACCGGAGGCTCGATTGAGGTAGCACCAGCGACCCTTGACACGAACGTAAGTCTCTTCGACACGCCAGAACCTGCTCCCTGTTCTCAACCGGAGATGCTCTCCGCTAATGCATACGTGTCTGTTGACAACGCCAACGCCTTCATAGAAGAGTTTACATCACTGTCTGGGGCTGCGAAATCGGTGGGGGGGCAAGAAATGGATTACAGGCCCCCGGCGCCGGGGGCCTATACCCCAGACTGGAACCCGGTTCCACGAACCCAGATGGTAATGTAATATGTCTCAGATCACTTGGTACAAAAGATCGGTCTGGTCAACTCCCTAGAGCGTCCATCTTGGCTCCAAGAATCTCGATGGCATTCTGGCCTTCGGCTCGGAAGGCTTCGTTGGCTAGTCCGGTGGTCAAAAAAGGAGATCGCCGCAGTGTTGAAAAGGGTCTGAACACTATCCGGCAGATCATCCAGCGGCGGCAGCGCGGGCTGGAGCGGGACTATGGCCCCAGCCGCTAGGTCTCTCCGCTGCGAAGCAGCACGGCTGTGGCGCGGCGCATTGCGGAGCGGGCAAGGGAGCACCTGGATCGGGACCGGCTCGCCCCACGAGAAATCCACACGAGAGGGGAACCGCGGCAGCGCGGGCCAGGGCAGGCGCCGCCCGACTCGACCGCATTTGCATACATATAAATAGTGTGTATCCTGAAAGATATAAAAATAACGAGAGGTCCCAATGAACCGACGGCTCAACATTACCCTACCGGAACAGACCGTCCGGATGCTGGAGCGTGCTGTGCCGAGAGGCCAGCGCTCGAGGTTGATTGACGAAGCCGTGACACGCTTCGTCAAAGAACAGGGGAGAGCAAACCTTCAAAAGCAGCTCGCGCTTGGTGCGAAAGCTCGATCCGAGCGTGACCGAGAGATGGCTGAGGAATGGTTTGTCCTTCCTGACTAACTCCTATGATTCAACCAAAGCGGGGAGACATCTATCTGGTCAACTTCGACCCGACGCTGGGCGCTGAGATTCGGAAAACGCGTCCGGCGTTAATTTTGCAAAACGATATCGCCAACAAGTTCAGCCCGGTTACCATCGTGGCTGCCATCAGTTCCAAGTTCGACGACCCTCTGTATCCTACGGAGGTCTTGATATCAGCCAAAGCGCGAACAGGTTTCGCTGTTGATTCGGTCGTGCTTCTAAATCAGATTCGGACGGTCGACAAGAAGAGGCTGGCTAAGCGACTCGGCACGCTGTCCTCAGCCAAGATGGAGGAGGTCAACCAGGCTCTTCGCATTAGCGTAGGCCTTGTGACCTTCTAGGCCCATTAATAGCCACTCGCCAAGCGGCGCGCCAGGGGCTGAGAGAGGTAAAGGATCCCGATGATCGCTGACTCCAAAGGCCGAGGCCTCCTCATCGTCGACAACAGCGTCTCTGGCTGGACAGGGCTTCGCTATCTTGAAGAGTGGTCCGGAATTGACCTGACCGGCCCTTTTTGTACCAGGTGGAAAGGATCCGATACCCACACATAAACCGAGCGAGGCGTATAAGAATATTCCGCAGAAGTATTGTGTAGAGGTGAAACGGATCGTCCTCGACCACTATTGGGAAGATGTCGATTCCTTCCTGGAATTTCTGGACGCGGACCTGTGTCACAAAGATAAGAAGTATTGGGGACGGCCGCCGTCCGGAGGTATAGCACAGGCGACTTTTTATTTAGCGGGGAAACGGTCGATAAACGCATTGTATAAATTGCACGTGGAACTTTCCGATTTCGTGCTGGACGCGATCAATAATAACGATCTCGGTGTAGAGGAGGTGTGGCCGGTAAGTAAGGGGGAAAGGCGGTGGTTGAGTGCGCCTGGGAGACCCGGCTGATCAGGTCAGGTGACGCCGCAACACCGTAGAGCTCCTGCAGGTGCCCTGAGACTGGCACAAAAAATAGGGCCGGTCAGAGGTCACGAACGACGCACTGACTGCCCTTCAGTGCAAAAGGCAATGAAGCTGGCAGATCCATAAACGCGATGGGTGGCGAGATCCGATCATGAACCCTAACGAGATTGATCTCTACGCAGGCATTGCAGGCGCGAGCGTTGAAGTGGAAAGCTTTCACTTCGGAGAGGGAATCGTCCTCTCCAAGACATTTGCCCACCTCATGGCTCCCTTCCTCATGGCGTTTGCTCCAGCAGAGCCAGGTAAACATCATCCGGCTCCCTGGAAGGCAACTCAGGGAGGCTTTGGATTCGATGTCCTAGCCCAGTTGCAAATCCCGAAGGAATTCAACCCACCTCGGTGGTTCGATCACCTCAACACGGCGTGGTGGTTTGCTGCCCTTCTGCGGCTCCGCGCCACGCCCCTCATATCGGTACCTGTGATCGCGAGTGAACCCTTCTCGAAGGCACCCGAAATCGAGCACGATATCCAGTTCTGGCCTATCGAGACTGAGCCACGACGGCTCATCTTGGATCGCGCGCCAGCGACTAGGGTCTCCGAGTCCGTGCTCGTATGGGTTGGCGACCACTGGCGTGAAGGCGGCGTCCGGCTTTGTCAAGTTAAGGCAGAGTCAGACACAATGGACGGATGGAATCACTTTATCGAGGGCATCGCTTTCCACCTGAAATCATCAGTCACGCCGTTTGGTTGTACCATCGGTTCACGCTGAGCTTTCGAGACGCAGAAGACTTGCTTGCAGAGCGAGGAATCCTTGTCTCCTACGAAGCGATCCGATACTGGTGTCAGAAATTCGGACCGTCCTTCTCCCAAACGCTGCGTCGGAAACGGGGAAGACTCGGTGACATCTGGCACGTCGATGAACTCTTCATCACCATCCAAGGTCAGCGCCTCTATCTTTGGCGGGCCGTCGATCAGGATGGAGACGTGATCGATATTCTGGTTAGCAAGCGTAGAGATCGTCGAGCCGCTAAACGCTTCTTTCGTAGGGCCTTGAAACATCAGGGAAAAGCACCCTGGCAACTGATCACCGACAAGCTTCGGAGTTATCCGGCTGCACATAGGGACATCTTTACTACCGTGATCCATCGAACAGGCCAATACGAAAACAATCGGGCTGAAGTCTCCCATCAGCACACTCGTGAACAAGAGCGGCAAATGCGAAGGTTCAAATCAATGGCACAGACTCAGCGTTTTCTCTCAGTTCACGGTCCTATCCAGAACCTGTTCCGAGTCGGTCGTCATCATCTCAAGGCCGCTCATCATCGACTCCTCCGGGACCGGGCTTTTTCCGATTGGAGAGAGGTGACGTGCGTCTGTTGAGAGATTGTGGACTCCTGTCGTTTTGGGGTGAATCTCGGCTTGGTTCCGTTAACTTGACAGTGCCGCGGGCAAGGAAGCGTAGGGGCCAGCAAATCCTTCCGAGAGCAGCGTGAGGCGGTATTCCAGCCCCGCGAGTTTGCCCTGCTCTCCAACTGCCAGGCCATCTGTCTACCCTACGACGGTGCTCAGTCGCTCCCGGCAACCCGGGTGTACCTCAAACCCCACTATCTGCCCCGGACGCTCCCCTACTGGCGGGCGAAGGTTGAGGGAAAGCTATGAGCGACGGCCTGGAACTACTCAAGCCTTTCCTGCCGGGCCTGGAGGATGTTCTGGAGGACCCGGATGTGAGCGAGATCATGATCAACGGGCCGCACAATGTATGGATCGAAGGGCATGGGAAACTCTACTCTCACGAGGCCCCGCTTCTAACCGCCTCAGCACTTCAACGGGCCGCGATCCATATCGCCCGGCCTCTCGGACTGGACCCGGCCACGGCTCCCATCGTCGATGCTCGCCTGGAGGACGGCTCGCGGGTTGCCATCTGTGTTCCACCGGCCAGCCCGAAGGTTGCCATTACCGTGCGAAGGTTTGGCAAACGGTCTTTCTCGGCGGATGACCTGGTAGAACAAGGGGCGCTGCCCAAGAACGTGAAGGAGGCGGCGGAGCGGATGCTGCTGACCCGCCGAAACATCCTGGTTTCAGGCGGCACCGGATCAGGCAAGACCACGCTACTAAACGCGCTCATTGAACTGCTGCCCGACGACGAGCGCATCGTCGCCATCGAGGACACCCTGGAGCTTCGCATCGAACATTCGAATTGCCTCCGCTTCGAGGCTCGCGGACTCTCAACCGGAGCCGTGACGATCCGTGATTTAGTCCGCCACGCGCTTCGTCACCGCCCGGATCACATTGTTGTAGGTGAGGTGCGAGGCGGGGAGGCCGCGGACCTGCTGCAAGCCCTCAACACCGGACACGGCGGCTCACTCACCACCGTACACGCCAACAACGCCGAATCAGCCTTGTCCCGGCTCGCCAGTTGCGCCATGCAGGGAGGCGGGGAGCTTCCCTGGGAGGTTACCTGCCGGGGCGTGGTGGACGGCATTGCCATGGTGATTCACATGACCCGCCGCGAGGGGCGGCGGTTTGTGGAGGAAGCGCTACGCGTCAAAGGTTACGACGCGTCACAGAACCGCTGGCTCACCGAGTCGATCTGGAGGCAACAGGATGAGGGCTGAAGAAAAAATCATACGGATAAAGACCCTCAAGGACTTCGACCGGGAACTCGGCCGGGACGGTGACAAGACGCTGGAAGTCCCGGCCTGCATCGCCGAGCAATACCACCGCCGCTTTGCCGATCAGATCATGCAGATCAAACGTGACGCCGAGTGTGAGTGGGACTAACCACACAATCGCAACGGACTCTCCGCGCGGAGTTCTCCCTTGTGGTTTTGTATGAAGAGTAGGGAGGGATTGATGAGCCTTGACACAGAAGCAAGGGATGCCCCGATTACGGTGAAGGCCGCCGCCCGTTTCTTGGGCGTCAGCCCCTCGCTGGTGTATGCTTACGTCGAGCGAAAGCAGATTCCCCATTACCGCATGATGGGCCGCTCGATCCGCTTCCGATTGTCGGAACTGGTCGAGTGGCGCCAGCAATTTCATGTGAATGGAGGAATCGATGAACAATAGGAGAGGAAGACCGAAGAGCGGAGGAGGAAGCATCTTCCAACGCAATGGTTCCGCGTTTTGGTGGATGCGGTACCGGGACCGAGAAGGAAAGCTTCAGAGGGAATCGACCGGAACCGCAGATGAACAAGAAGCAAACCGCCTTCTGCGAGACCGCTTGGATGCCAGGGACGAGGGAAGGTTAGCAGCCATTCTGGCCGGCAAGAAACTAACCTTTAACCAATGGGCTGATTGGTTTCTGGAAAGACGTTCCAAGCCTCCATTCCGCTCGGAAAAGACACACGCGGAAAATATCAATGCGCTCAAGTTTCTGCGGCCTGCCTTCGGGGAAAGTCCCTTAACGGAAGTTACCGCAGAGGCGATTGAGGATTACATCGATCGGCGCTTGTGCTCCGGAAGGAGGGTACGCACGAAGTTAGGGACCCGGCTTGTGGGAAAGCTCAAGCCGGCAACCGTGCACCAGGAATTCCGCATTTTGAAGCGGATTCTGAATGTCGCGGTGAAGAAAAAATGTTTGCATACGAACCCCTGTAGTGCGGTTGAATTCCCGATTCAATTACGGAACGCAACCAGAAAGCCTCACTACATGACGGCCAGCGAGCAGCAGCGGATTGAGTTTTCTGCACCCGATTACCTGCGTAACGCTATCGTCATTCTCGCTGAGACGGGGCTGCGTCCCTACAAGGAGTTGATGCCCATGAAGAAATTGCAGGTGGATATGGGAAATCGGGTGGTTTATATTCCGGACTCCAAGACTCCAAACGGGGTAGGTGAGATGCCGATTTCGGATTCGGCGTACAGGGCGTTCCAAGCACAGATCGAAGCGACGCCGACAAGCGAGTATCTGTTCCCGACGCCACGCCAAAAATCCAGCAGGCCATACATCCGGTCACTGAAGAATATTTGGGCCGCGACACTGCGGCGTGCTGGCGTGCCGCATTTCCCGATATACGAGTTGCGCCATACCTTTGCTACAAGACTCAGCGCCGGGGGAGTCGCGGACCATTTTGTCACCCAAATGCTTCGGCAGGGAGACTCGGCGGTATTCAAGCGCTACAGCCAGGCGAAGCTCAACATGATGCGGGAAGCGCTGGCCAAGCTCGACCGCCAGGCTAACGAACATCGACAGATTTCGAGCACAGCAAGGCCGAACTGAACGATTTTTGGCACAGTTTTGGCACAGTTTGAGGCCAACAGGTCGATTTTTCATGCGCCGTGGAAATAGGGTTTGTTGAGGCTGAAGGAGTTAGGTGTTAGGATGCACGTGCGGGCCGGTAGCTCAGTCGGTAGAGCATCTGCCTTTTAAGCAGAGGGTCCCGGGTTCGAGTCCCGGCCGGCTCACCATTTAACTTATTTGTTTTCAGCACCCGTTTGCCTTTCCTCTCATTGCTGAAGACGGAAACGTCAAGAAACCGCCAGAAAACTGGCCCTATCCGGCCAGCACCGTCAAGAAAGTCGTGCCGTGCTCGTTCGCCTGCCGGTCGAGCTTGGATAGCGCTTCCCGCATCAAGTTGAGCTTCGCTCGGCTGTAGCGCTTGAATACCTGCGAATCGCCTTGCCGCAGCATCTGCGTCACGAAATGATCCACCACGCCCCGGCACGGAGTAGGAGCAAAATGCAGTGGAACTAAGGAAGTGGTACAATCGTTGAGGATGGGTCGCCGCAAGCGCCTTTTTTCGGACGACCGCTAAAGCCGCCGACGGCCACGGGGACCCCATAAGCAGTTCGCTGGAATGTCAGCATTGAGGGGGAGCGATGCGCGGAAAAGATAAAGTGATTGCCGTTTTGAATCAGGCGCTGAAAGCGGAGCTTGTCTCCATCAGCCAATACTTTCTCCACGCGGAGATGTGCGAGAACTGGGGCTATCGCCGCTTGGGAGACGTGATCCGGAAGAGTTCGATCGACGAAATGAAGCATGCCGAACAGGTCATCGAACGGATCCTGTTTCTCGATGGAACGCCCAACATGGGTATGGGCCTTCCGCTGAATGTGGGCGCCAGCGTCAAGGCTCAGCTCGAAAACGATCTGGCCTTGGAACTGGAAGCTGTGGAGCAGTACAACGCCGCCATCAAAATTTGCGTGGAGCAGGGGGATAACACCTCGCGGGCGTTGTTCGAGACGCTGGTCGAAAAGGAGGAAGAACACGTCGACTTTCTGGAAGCCCAGCTTCACGTGATCAAAGAAGCCGGCCTCGAGAACTATCTTGCCCAGCAAATGCACGAAGAGGAAGAGGGGAAATAGGCGGGCCCGCCTGCAGACCGTAGTGCCGCTTTTTGCGTGAGGTACTCCGCAACAGCCGAATCGGGACCACTCCAGTCACCGGCTGTCTTCTTTCACAACTCAACTTACTAAAGAAGGCTATGGATCGGCGGAAGGATTATTATTCTGATAGCCGTAGCCTTCTGGGAAAAGCAGCCGGGTGGCCTCCTGGGTTCCATCCGTTGTAAGGTTGCGCCCGTATGCGGGAAGGAGGGGGAATGGTAGAGGCTTACATCTTCATCGACATCCGTGCCGGCTGGACCAAGAAGATCTTGCGGGAAGTGGCCGAGCTTCCGGAGGTTACCGCTGTAAACGCCTGCTTGGGACGCCCGGACCTCATTGCGCACATCAAAGTGGCGGACCTGAAGAAACTCCGGGATTTGATCCTCCAGCGCTTCCAACAAATCGGGGGAGTCACAGCCACCGAAACTCATATCGTAATCGATGCCTAGCGACGGTGGCTGGCGGAAGACGCTTTCCTGCGATGGGCAATGGTTAGGGGCTCGGGTCGCGCCTCTGGGGGAGACCCTCCATCTGTTCTTGCGATTGTTGCGGAGGGAGAGGCTGCCGGGCGAGGTGGCGTGTCCACAGGACGATCTTCCAGATCTCGTCGGAGGTAAATACCTTTGCGAACGAGGGCATTGCCGTATAGCGGATTCCCTTGGTGACGACGAAATGGATTTGAGCGTCCGTCATCTCGATTTCGGGGTCCGCCAAAGAGGGCACCGGAGGGTAGAACTGGATGCCCGTCTGGCCTTGCCCCCTTCCGTCCTGGCCGTGGCAAAAGGCGCATTGCTGATCGTAAAGTTCCCGGCCCGCCTGGAGGTTTTCCTCGGCTGGAGGGAACGGATTTTGGAGGTCGTCTTGTAGTTGCCGGGTTTGCCTCAGAAACAGATTTGCCAGAAAGGTTTCCACGGCGCCCGGCGTCTCGTCCGCGCCCCAATTTTCCTGCAGAAACGAGCCAGCCGCGAACACGAACACCAGCGCAACCAACCCAAGCCCCAGCCCGGCATAAAATTTTTTTGAAATTCCGACCTCCAGTTACAACGGGCGGCAGCCGGGCCTTGTTACCGGCTTCCGGCTCTTAATTCCAGGTCACTTACATCGTAAAGAAATGCACAAACGCTTTCTATTGTGCAAGCGCTCCTGTTCGAGTCAGTTTGGATACTCGATTTCCAGATTCGCCGTCTTCCCGGCCCGCACCGTGACAGCCAGATTTTGTTCTCCGTAACGTTCATGCCACGCCTCCAGGGTGTAGGAACCTTCGGGAATGCCGCGGATTGCGAACCTTCCGCCAGCGTCAGTTACTGCGTGGAAGGGATGGTTGTCCACGCGAATAAAGGCTTTCATCCAGTCGTGGATATCACATTTTACAATCACAAATCCGGGTCGCGGTAGGGTGTGGCTGGCTTTGCCGCCCACGTGGAGGGAGAGGTTTCGCGAGGAGGAGCCGGAGAAGAGATGCGTCGTATGAAAGATTGCATCGCTGTTGATTGCCTCCACGGTGGAGCCGGCCGTGAGGACCGCCACATGGGGATCAAACCGGCATTTGCGATTGTCCAGGATCAGCTTTTCTCCTCCGGGAGGGGGCCGCTGGGGGAAATCTTCATTCGCCAGAGCCAGAATGACGTTTTGAATTCCCCGGTTTTCTTTTGAAATCAGCAAATCCTCAAAAGATTGCTCCATGCCGCAGAATTGATGGTCTGCACCATTTTCAAACACGGTAGGATCAGGAATCGTCTTTCCTGTGAAGAGAACCTGGCCCTCGATAGAGCCCGTTATTCCAAAACTTTCCGTTTGGGCTGGCTGCGTGAGAGCATAAAAAGGCAATGCGGAGCTAATGGTTGAAGATAATCCCCACCCCGCCAAGAACAGTGCAAAGAGCAGCCGAACCACCGGGCTCCCGGTTGTTAACCACGCTTTCCATTTGCAACAATGCCGCATATCGCAAGCCAAGCTGGAATTTTCAATTTAAACTCTACCTGACTCAAAAGCATACCCCAGATGACCGGAACTCTCTTTCCCCCATTCATTTTTGGATTTGAGTTTTCGGAAGCAGCTGTCCGCAGAACGAATTCTGGGTCGTTCTATCGACAGGCGCGCGGCCAGGCTTGCTCACTGTTGCCCGCCTTGGTCATCTGCCTAGCGCGGGGCGGCAAGCGGCGCCTTATTTCACTGCAACCTGAAAATCGTCAAAATGGGTGACGCTGTCAGCCTTGGTCCACAAGCCGACCTTTCCTGCCTCGGTGAAAGTGGTGTCCTCCACTTCAAACAGCTTTTCTCCGTTAAAGTAGACGGTAAAGAGGGAGCCTTGGAAGGCGACACGGATTGTGTGCCAGGTCTGAGCGGACACTTTTGTCTCAACGCCGTACGTTCCCGGAGCCATTCCCTTTGGAGCCAGGGAAGAGCGGTCGCCGTTTTCGACTTTATAGAGGACTACGTTGTCTTCAAGCACATTGGCGCGGACGATGTAGTAGTTGTTTTCGTTCAGGTAACGCCAGACCAGGCCGCCTGAGGCATCCACCTCACCCGAGATCGCCTTGAATTTTACGCGCAAGTCACCATTCTTGCCGCTCACTTTGTTGAGGACGGCCAGCGGGTAACGCCCGCGCGTATTGTCGGAGGAAAGCTGTGCCAGCACGTTAGGCTGGCCCGGTGACGTGTCATCTCTGACGATCTCCCACCGGGGCGGCCCACCGCTATGGGTCATTGCCGAAGTCCAACCGGAAGGCAAGGGACCGATAGAATCCGACTCGAAATTAATCGTTTCTGCCTGGGCAGCACCAGAGATCAGGAATGCCAGGGCTATCAGCAACAAGAATGCGGCACATAATTTATTCATGGTGACTTCCCGCCTTTCGATTTTCTCCGCCATGTTCTGCCATCTCAGTTTACATTTGCCATCGAGAGGCATCAAGCGGCATAAACAGGAAAAGCCCGGTGGCCACTTGCTGAGGGACGTAATGTGGGCTACATTGCGCCGGGGAGCTTTTGAGATTGCAGCATGGCCCGGGAAAAGCCATTACAAAGGTTGCTGACGGCAGAGCAAATTCAGCAAAGGGTCCAGGGTATCGCCTCGGAGATCGGCCAACAGTACGCCGGATGCAGCTTGCACTTGGTGTGCGTTCTGAAAGGCGCGTGTGTTTTCCTGGCTGACATTCTGCGGCATCTAACCGTAGAGACATCGGTGGATTTCATCGGCGTCTGGAGCTACGAGCAGGGATCCTTGAGCTCCGGCGAAGTGCGCCTCACGAAGGACCTGGATCACAGCATCGAAGGGCGGGACGTAATCTTGGTCGAAGACATTGTCGATACTGGACTCACCTTGAATTACTTGTGTCAAATGCTGCTACGGCGGAACCCCAAGAGCTTGCGAGTGGCCACGCTGCTCGATAAGCCGTCGCGCCGGGTCCAGCCCGTGAAGATCGACTACGTTGGATTTGAGATTCCCGATCATTTTGTAGTGGGATATGGATTAGACTATCAACAGCGGTACCGAAATCTTCCCGATATCTGTCTGCTCCCGGACGCAGCCGAATCCGAGAAGATCTGAGAAAAGGGGCGGCCCGAAAGAGGGAGGGGGTCGAGGGAGTGCCTAAGCAAAAGAAAGACGTGCTGCGAGCGATCCGAGCGGGAAGAAGATATTCATGACCGGAACGGTCGGGGTTTTCAGCTACCGAGAAAATGAACTCTATTGTGACCAAGTTCCCGTCCGGCGGATCGCCGAGGCAGCGGGCACTCCAGCCTACGTGTACAGCGCCCGCCGGATCGAGTCCCGGTATCACGCTTTCGACCGCGCACTGGGAAGCTATCCTCATCTGGTCTGCTATTCCGTGAAGGCCAATTCCAACTTAAGGGTGCTGCGGTTGCTGGCGCGCAGGAAAGCGGGCTTTGACATCGTTTCCGGGGGAGAGCTGTTCCGTGTTTTGGAAGCGGGCGGCAAAGCCAGCCGGGTGGTTTTTTCGGGAGTCGGTAAAACGAGCGCGGAAATGGACTACGCCTTGCGCTCGCGCATCTTCCTGTTCAACTGTGAATCGGAGAGCGAGCTGCGTTTGCTGAGCGAGCGGGCTTCGCGCCTGCGGGTGCAGGCCCGGGTAGCCTTGCGGGTCAATCCCCGCGTGAGAGCGGCAACACACCCTTACATTGCCACGGGCAGCAAGGAGCACAAATTTGGCGTGGACGAGGCAGTGGCCGAAGCGCTCTGCTTGCAGGCGCAGCAGTGGCCGGGAATTCGCATGATCGGTGTGAGTTGCCACATCGGCTCCCAGATTGATGATTTAGCGCCCTTCGCCCAGGCGGCAGGGAAGCTGGTAGGCTTGGCGCGGCGGCTGCAAAGAAAAAAGGTGCCCATCGAGTACCTGGACGTGGGCGGAGGATTAGCAGTTGCGTATCGCGAAGAGGACCGGCCTCCCTCCATTCCAGCCTATGGAAAAAAGTTGCTGGAGTGTCTGCGGGGCAGCGGTTTGAAGCTGTTGGTGGAGCCGGGACGTTCGATTGTCGCCGATGCCGGAATCCTGCTGACTCGGGTGCTCCATACCAAAACAACCGAAGGAAAAAAATTTGTAGTCGTCGACGCGGCCATGAACGATCTGCTGCGCCCCTCGCTCTACGGGGCCTACCACGAGATTCGGCCCGTCCGACGCAACCGCCGACGTAAGGTGGTCGCCGACCTGGTGGGGCCGGTCTGCGAGACGGGGGATTTCTTCGCCCAGAACCGCAGGCTTCCGGCTGCCGAGCCGGGCGATCTGCTGGCGGTTTTTACGGTGGGTGCATACGGGTCTGTTTTGAGCTCGAACTACAATTCCAGACCGCGCCCGGCCGAAGTGCTGGTTGAAGGCCGCCGATGGCGAATTGCTCGCCGCCGGGAGACGTATAGGGATTTGGTCCAGGGAGAATCGTTGCGTTAGCGCCGACGGTCCGGCGGGCGCGGGATCGGACCGGATCACTGCACCGACAGAAAGCCCTTGCCCAGCCAGCCGCCTCCATCCATGGTGAGCGTCTCTCCGTTTATGTACTCCGCGTAGGGAGAAACCAGGTAAGCGGCGGCTTGTGCAATTTCCTGCGGGTTGCCGATCCTCCCCACGGGGATCGTGGACAACAGCTTCTTTTCCGCTTCCGGATTCCCCCAGAGCTTGCTGGAGGCGCCCTCGGTGGCAACCGGCCCCGGCGCAATGGCGTTGATGCGGATCTTGTGAACGGCCCACTCCACGGCCAGAGTCCGCGTCAGGGCCAGTACGCCTGCCTTTGCCGCGGCTGAGTGGACCGTTCCGGGTCCGCCCGTCCAGGCATAGGTTGCCAGCACGCTCAGGATTTTGCCGCCCCGCCTTTGAGCGATCATTTCCAGGCCTGCCGCGCGCGTGCAGAAAAACGTCCCGTTCAGCACGATCTCCACCACTGCCCGCCAGCCGTTCGGAGACAGCTCCTCGGCCTTGCAGATGAAGTTTCCAGCCGCGTTGTTGACCAGGATATCGATGCCGCCAAACTTCTTCTTCGTTTCCTGAATCATCCGGTCCACCTGGGCCGGGTCGCGCACGTCTGTGGGAACGGCGATGGCTTCTCCGCCATCCTTCTGAATTTCAGCCACAGTCGGTTCCAGGTGCTCCCGGCTGCGGCTGGCGAGAACCAGCCGGGCGCCTAGGCGCGAATATTCCAACGCCATGGCGCGACCCAGCCCGGTCCCTCCTCCCGTGATGATGGCTACCTGTTGGTTCAATGTGTTCGCTGGCAACATGGGAATCGCTCTCCTGTGTCAATTGTGCCGCACGGAGAGTTAACCTGACAATACCCCCACACAGTCCCTTTCCTAATTTAACAAGTGCCCTAGTTGATGGGGTTGGTCAGAAACCACCGGTATGTTCTAATATCCCCAAAACAGATGTTGCTTGGTTGCCATGGATTTCGATGCCTACAACCTGGATAGCAATATCTATGACGAGATGTTCCTACCGGACGGCGCCCCCCGGGAGCATTGTCGGCTTCTCTACGAAACACTGAGACGGCTCTCCGCTGAGGAACTTGTCAGTATCCAAGAACGGGTTACGCGCTCGTTTTAAAGCGAGGGCATCACCTTTACCGTTTATGGAGACGGAGAAACCAATGAGCGCATCATCCCCATTGATTGCCTGCCCCGGATTCTCTCGGGCGCCGAGTGGCAGCAGCTTGAAACCGGACTAATCCAACGCCTCGGCGCCCTGAACCGCTTCCTGGAGGATATCTACAACGAAGCGCGCATCATTGCCGACGGTGTCATCCCGGTGGACATAGTGCGTGGCTGTCCTCAGTACCGCATCCAGATGCGCAACTTCTCCGCACCCCACGGTGCCTGGGTCGTCATTTGCGGCACGGACCTAGTGCGTACCAACGACGGCTTCCGGGTATTAGAGGACAATCTGCGGGTTCCCTCGGGTGTTTCCTACATGGTCACCAATCGCAAAGCGGTGAAGGCAAGTCTACGCCGTTTGTACCGAAGCTCTCGCGTGCAGGAAGTGGAGCACTACGGGCGCATGTTGCTCAAGACCCTGCAGGAGCTGGCCCCGAGAGGGCGGTCCGACCACTGCATCGCGCTGCTGACTCCCGGCGTCTACAACTCTGCCTTCTACGAGCACATGTTTCTGGCTCGCGAGATTGGTGCGGAACTGGTCGAAGGCAATGACCTCTTGGTCAACGACGGTTTCGTTTACATGCGCACCACCACGGGACTGCGGCGCGCCGCAGTGATCTACCGGCGCGTGGACGATGATTTTCTCGACCCGCTGGTTTTCCGTCCGGATTCTCTGCTCGGCGTGCCCGGGTTGCTTCATCCCTGTAAGCTTGGCAATGTCACCTTGGTGAACCCCCCGGGACGGGCGTAGCCGACGACAAGAGCGTATATGCGTATGTGGCGGACATGATCCGCTACTACTTGGGTGAGGAACCGCTTCTAGCCAACGTGGAGACCTACATCTGCCGCCGACCGCAGGATCTCGAGTACACACTCGACAACCTGGAGAACTTGGTAGTGAAGCGCGTCGGTGAGTCCGGGGGGTACGGCATGCTGGTCGGTCCTCATGCCACGCCCGAGGAGCGTGAGGCCTATGCCAAACAGGTGCTGGCCAATCCGGCTGACTTTGTTTCGCAGCCGGTGCTGGCGCTTTCCCGCGCGCCTTGTTTGATTGAAGGCCGTGACGAACCACGCCACGTTGACCTGCGTCCATTCGTACTCCATGGCCGCGAAACCCGTATCGTGCCCGGCGCGTTCTGCCGCGTTGCCCTGCGCCGGGGCGGCATAGTGGTGAACTCCAGTCAGGGTGGAGGCGGCAAAGACCTGTGGGTGTTGAAAGAAGATGACAAGGTCTGCGAGTAGCGGGAGTGATTAGGGGGCGATCCAAAATGCTTTCGCGCAACGCACAGAGCCTTTATTGGATGGGCCGTTACTTCGAGCGGGCGGAACATCTCTGCCGCCTGCTTCGATTGCAGGCGAAAGCTCTAATAGATCAGCCGATCCGGGAGATCTATTTCGGCTGGCGCCGGATATACATGAGTTTGAACCGGCAGCCCCCTGGTGGCAGCGTCGAATTGCTCCAAAGCGATTCCTACACTTTGGCTGATTCCTACACTTTGGCCGGTGATCTCACTTTCGAGAACCCAGATTCGGTCTGGAACTATTTCGCCCTCGGCCGTGAAAATGCCCGTCAGATGCGCCACTGCATCAGCGCTGAAATGTGGAGCTGTTTGAACTTGGCCTATCTACGGCTCCAGGAGTTAAGCATTCAGGAAATATGGAAGACCTCCCCAGAGAACTTCTACGCGGAAACTGCAGTTGAGATCAACACCTTCGTCGGCGTGGCGGAAGCAACCATGTATCGCGACGAAGGGTGGCATTTCTTGCAGCTTGGGCGTTTCCTTGAACGCTCCCAGTGTTCGGTTTCGTTGTTTTTGTCTCAACTCTCCGTCGGCAAGCTAATGGACGAGTCCTTCAATGCGGGCTGGGTGAGCCTGTTGCACGTTTGCCAGGTGTTTGACTCCTACACCCGCAACTACGGCGTCGATGTTCAGCCGCGCCAAGTCCTGGACTTGCTCGTCGCGGACCCTTTGCTGCACGGCTCGCTCTGCCGCTCGCTCGGGTTGACGGCCGCGGAACTCGATGCCATCGGTCCCGGCCCGCATGCACATTCCAGTGCCGCAGCCCAGCGGTTGGCTAACCGTCTGTGCACTCTGATCCACTATGATTGGCCGGATCAAGAAGACCACGAGGCTCTCCTTGGGCGGGTCAAGGAGTATTGCTGGAAACTCCACAATCTCGTGAACGCCGCCTATATCGACTACCCCATTGAGGATTCCCCGATACGCTGACGCCATGGCTAGAGCCACCCAGTATGAAATCGAGCACGTCTCCCGCTACTTCTATGAATCTCCTGTGCGGCATTGCGCAATGTTGCTCTACCTAAAGCCGCGTGACGATCAGCGGCAACGGCTTTTGCGCTTTGAGATCGAAACGAATCCACTGGCTTTCCTGAGCAGTGAAACGGATTCTTTCGACAACACGCGATATGTTCTTAACGCAGCCCTATGCCAGGTTCACGCACATGGCGTCCCTTGAGTTTCCGGTCCTCTTCAGCACCTTATAATGTCTTCACCAGAAAAAAAGTCGCCGTACCACCCTCTCCGTCGCGAAAACCGAAGTGCTGGTAAAGCTGCCGCGCCGTAGCGTTATCTTCGCGCACCTCCAGAGTCACTTTCCCACAGCCCAATTCGCGGGCTTTCGTTTCGACCGCATTGAGCAACAGACGCCCGATGCCTCGTCCACGGCAGCTGGCGGTAACGGCCAGATCGTGAATGTTGATCAGAGGTTTGGCGGTGAACGTGGAGAAACCAGTCATGCAAACCGCGATCCCTACCGCGCGACGGTCCAGCCAAGCGAGAAAAACCAGCGTCCCCGGGTGTCTCCTTAGTCCGGGTACGAGTTGCTCCAACACCCTGGCCGACAGCGGAGATCCCTGGCCGATCGGTAGCCGCGCATACTCGTCCACCAACTGCCGAACCGCCTCGGCATGCTTGGAGTTGTTCAGGTCAGCTTCGAGGATTTCAAGATTCATCGTTATTTTGAAGTCCTTACCCTGGAGCGATGAGCTAAACAACATATCACGACCTCAAGCTGGCGCTTAAACTGGACCTACACCAAGCACGGCGACCGCGGTTTGGGCCAATACCCTGAGCTAGGAAACGACTACCAGTAGCTCATTGAGGGGTAGCAGGCAGAAACGTGTAACGGTATAAGGTAGCTCCTGCTAGAGATCGTGGGCACAAGGAGTCCACGAGTTCCTCCGAGATAAGTTACTGACTTCGCAGAAGGCCGCGGGAGCGAAATCAGAGGCTGTTCCAGGGCCGGATCGAGGTTTTGTATTATGTATTAGCGAAAGTTTTGCGAAATCACATCAGCACACTGCTCCCCTCGATTTGCCCGTCAATCACTTGATTGAATCGTATGATTAAATCTGCTACTTTCAAGGGTATGGTGGATACCAAGCAACAAACCCTCGATGCAGTCACTTGTCTCTTCGCCGGGCACGGCACCGGGGCGGTACCGCTGCGGCGGATCATCGCCGAAGCCTCGGAGCTGGCCGTTCCCGCGGTAAGACGGAACGAATGAAACCACTGGCCGGAATTCTCGTTCTCCTTGCGCTCGGACTCACCGGGTGCGCTCGACCCATGGCCGCCCCGGCCACCCGCAGCCTGCGTGTCGCGGCGCCGGAGGAGTGGACCGTCGGACGGCTCGACGCCTCGACCCCGGGAACCGATTGGTGGGTGTATTTCAACGACACGGACCTGGACCGCACCATCGGCGAGGCCCTGGAAGGCAACCCGGACCTGCGAGCCGCCGCCGCCCGCATCGACGCCGCCTATGCCGACGCGCGGATCGCCGGCGCTACGCTCCAACCCAGCGGCGAGCTGACGGTGAACCGCAATCAACAGCGCCAGAACTTTATCGGGTTTCCCTTCCCCGGAGCACCTCCCGATGCGGTCTTCAGCACCACTTCGACGAATTACGGCCTGCGCATGAACGCGAGCTGGGAGTTCGACCTGTGGGGGCGCATTCGGGCGGGCCAGCTGGCGGCCGTCACGAACGTTCAGATGCGGTACGCGGATCTTTCCGCGGCTCGCTTGTCGCTGTCGGGGCAGGTAGCAAAGGCTTGGTTTGCGGCGGTCGAGGCTCAACGGCAGTTGGACTTGGCTGAAGCTTCGCTGGAAAGCTTCCGGCTGTCGGCCGACCTCATTCGGGCGCGGTTCGAGGCGGGCCTCCGGCCGTCTCTCGACCTGCGGCTGGCTCTGACCGAGGTGGCGCGTGCCGAAGCCACGCTCGAGCAGAGATTCGAACAGCGGGACCGGGCCGTGCGCCAGCTCGAGGCCCTGATCGGACACTACCCCGCTGGCGATTACGTCCTGCCGGCGCGATTGCCCGATGTTCCCTTGAACGTTCCCGGTGACCTTCCGTCGGAGTTGGTCCATCGACGCCCCGATCTGGTTTCAGCAGAGTTCAACCTGCTGGCATCCGACGCCCGCCTGGCTCAGGCCAAAGCCGACCTGCGTCCCCGGTTCAGCCTGACGGGTGGAACCGGCACGGCCAGCAACACGCTCATCAATCTGATCGACACCAACCTTTTTATTTGGAACTTCGTAGGGAACCTGACTCAATCCCTGTTCAACGGTGGCCGGCTCCAGGCCACGGTCGACCGCAACGCCAGCGCCGACGACGAGGCGTTTGCCTCGTATGAGAGCCGTTTGCTGCAGTCGTACCGAGAAGTGGAATCCGCCCTTGCCGCTGAAGACGTTCTGTCCCGCCGCGAGGTCGCGCTCGAAGAAGCGGTGATCCAGTCGGTCGCCGCCGAGGCCCTGGCCGAGGAGCGCTACCGCCTGGGTTTGACCGACATCATTACCGTTCTTTCGTCGCAGCGGACGGCCGCCACGTCCGAAAGCCAGCTGTTGACGATTCGCCGGGCGCGCCTGGACAACCGCGTGGACCTTCATGTGGCCCTGGGCGGAGGGTTCGATCCATCCGATGTGCCGTCGGCATTCGAATTGATGGCGGACGAAGTTCGAAGCGGGGCCTACGAATGAAGTTGCTGTTGCGAATCCTGCTGCCACTGCTCGTGCTCGGAGGCGCCGGTTACGGCACGTTCGTCATGATGCAGAACCGCCCGCCGCCGCCGACACGGGTGGCCGAGCCGGTGATGCCGCTGGTGGAAACGATCGACGTGTCGTTCGAAAACGTCCTCTTGAGCGTCCGCGCCGAGGGAACCGTTGCACCGATGCGCGAGACCGAGTTGGTCCCGGAGGTTGCCGGGAGAGTCGTCGAGATATCCCCATCCCTGGTCGTGGGCGGCTTCTTCGAGGAAGGCGACCTCCTGTTTCGCCTAGATTCCCGCGAGTACGAGTTGGCCGTCACGCGCGTCCGCGCCGCCATTGCCCAGGCGAACCTCAGACTCGAAACCGAACGCCAGGAGGCAGCCGTCGCAGAAAGGGAGTGGGGCCTTCTGGACATCGGCGAGCCGACGCCGCTAGCGTTGCGCGAACCTCAGATTGCCGAAGCCCTGGCGAGCCTGGCGTCGGCGGAGGCCACGCTCGCCGCGGCCGAATACGATCTGGAACGCACCGTCATCCGTGCTCCTTACGATGGCCGTGTGCGGTCTGAACGAGTGGACGTCGGACAGTTCGTCCAGCGCGGGAATTCGGTCGCAACGCTCTACGCGGTCGACGCGGCCGAAGTGCGGCTTCCCATACCGGATTCCGAACTGGCATTCGTAGATCTTCCGCTCGCTTATAGGGACGGCGAGATGGCCGGTTCCCGTCCGCAAGTGATCCTGCGATCCGGGTTCGCCGGGAAGTCTTACGAATGGACCGGCTGGATCGACAGGACCGAAGGGGAGATCGACCCGCGCACGCGGATGGTTCACGCGGTCGCGCGTGTGGAGGATCCCTACGCGCGCGGTGCCGATCCGGACCGGCCGCCGCTGGCCGTCGGCATGTTCGTCGAGGCCGAGATCCTGGGGCGCAGATCGGGTCCGGTCGCGGACCTGCCCCGGTCCGTGCTGCGCGGCGCCGATCGAGTGCTTATTGTCGACAACAAGGACGAATTGGCGTTCAGGGACGTCGAGGTGTTCCGCCTGGAACGGGACAGGGTGCTCCTCAGCGGAGGAATCGAAGCGGGAGACCGTATCGTCGTCTCCCCCCTCGAGAATGCCGTAGAAGGCATGAAAGTTCGTGTTCAGGCGAGTTCCGTGAGGGCACCGGGCGACTGACTCCACGAGAGAAACGACCGATGAAGCAGATGATCGATTGGTTCGCCAGAAACCGTGTGGTTGCCAACCTGTTGATGGTGTCCATCATCGTGCTGGGCTTGTCCACCGCGTTTTCCATCAACCAGGAAGTGTTCCCGGAATTCGAGATGGACATCATTTCGATCAACATGCCCTATCTCGGCGCTGCCCCCGAAGAAGTCGAAGACGCCGTCATCGTTCGCATCGAAGAAGCGATCGAAGGCCTCGAAGGCGTGAAACGGCTGACCTCGACAGCTTCCGAAGGCTCGGCCTCGGTCATGCTCGAAGTGGAAACCGGATACGACACGCGCGAGCTGCTCAATGACGTGAAGGCACGGGTCGACGCGATATCCACGTTTCCGCTTGAGACCGAGGAGCCGGTCATTCAGCAAGTGCTCGCCCGGATGCAGAGCATCAACGTCTCGATTTCAGGGAACACCGACGAACTGACGTTGAAGCAACTGGGGGAGGATGTCCGGGACGAGATCATGGCCCTGGACGGGATCAGCCAGGCCGATTTGAAGAGCGTCCGACCCTACGAGATTGCGATCGAGGTGTCCGAGGACGACCTGCGCCGTTACGGCTTGACTTTCAATGACGTGGCCCAGGCTGTTCGCCGCTCGTCGATGGACTTGCCGGGCGGTTCGGTCAAGGCCGAATCGGGTGAGATCCTGCTCCGCACCATCGGACAGGCCTACAGGGGGCCGGAGTACGAAGACCTGACGTTGTTGACGCGGCCCGATGGCAGCCGCCTGCGCTTGGCAGACGTCGCACGCGTGATCGACGGCTTCGAAGAGACCGATTCTTGGTCGCGATTCGACGGCGAGCCGGCCGTCATAGTCCAGGTGTACCGCGTCGGCAATGAAAACGCACCCGATGTCGCGGCCACTGTTCGGGACTACGTGGCGGCGAAGGCGGAAACCTTGCCCGACGGCATTTCCATCGCGACGTGGCAGGACAGTTCCGTCCTTCTGAGAGACCGCACGAATCTGCTCCTGCGCAACGGTTTCCAGGGATTGATTCTCGTCTTCATCGTCCTGGCCCTGTTCCTGAGAATGCGGCTCGCGGTCTGGGTCACCGTCGGCATTCCGGTCGCGTTTCTGGGCGCGATTGCGGTGATGCCTCAACTCGACCTGACGATCAACATGATGACGTTGTTCTCGTTCATTCTGGTTTTGGGAATCGTCGTCGACGATGCAATCGTCGTGGCCGAACGCATCCACTACCAGCAGGCTCAACTTAGAGATCCCTTGAAAGGGTCGATCCTGGGAACCCAGGAAGTCACCGTGCCGGTGATTTTCGGGGTCCTGACGACGATGGTCGCGTTCTCCCCGTTCATGTTCGTTCCCGGAATGATGGGCAACTTTACCCGCGCGTTTCCGCTGATCGTCATTCCGGTCCTCTTTTTTTCGGTGCTCGAATCACAGCTCGTGCTTCCCAGTCACCTGTCCCACCGTAGTATTCGGAAGCCTAAAGAAAAAAAGAACCTGGTCGCGCGCATCTGGGACAGCTTCTTCAACGGCTTCGCGCGCGGCCTGGAGCTGGTCATCACCAGGATATACAAACCAGTGCTGGCGTTCTTTCTGGAGTGGCGCTACCTGGCGGCAGCTCTTGCCCTGTCATCGATTCTGCTGACTGTGGGACTCTCCTACGGCGGCCTCGTTCAGTTCGTCTTCTTCCCGTCCATCGACTCGGACAACGTCATCGTCAAGCTCACCATGCCCCAGGAAACACCGGCCACCGTGACCGCGACCGCGGTGGAAAGCATCGAGCGCGCCGCGCTCGAGCTCGGCGTGGAACTCGAGGCAGAGTACGGCAGGCCCATCTATACCCATGTGCTTTCGAGCGTCGGCGGGCAGCCCAGCGCCAATTCCGGGCCCGCCGGCAGTATTTTTGCGCAGTCTCAGGCTTATCTGGGCGAAGTCAACATCGAGCTGATTCCAGGAGAAGATCGACCCATTTCGAGCGAGAACATCGGCCAACGGTTGCGGAATCATTTGCCGGAAGTGCCGGGCGCCGTGGAACTGTTGGTCGACACCGAGCTGATGCAAGGAGTAGGCAATCCGATCGACGTGCAACTGATTGGCCCGGACGTGGATGAGCTGCGCGCGGTGGCCGCCGAGGTGAGGGCACGCCTGGCCGAGTATCCGGGGGTGCACGACATTACCGATTCGTTCCGCGGCGGAAAGCCTGAGCTCGAGCTCAGCATGAAATCGAGCGCCGAACCGCTGGGCCTGTCGCTCCAGGACCTGGGGCGCCAGGTGCGCCAAGCCTTTTTCGGTGAGGAAGCCCAGCGCATTCAGCGCGGACGCGATGACGTCCGCGTGATGGTGCGATATCCGCTAGAGGAGCGCCAATCCCTCGGCGATGTCGAATACATGCGCATCCGCACCCCCGACGGAGGGCAGGTGCCGTTCGCCACCGTTGCCAATGCGGAGCTGGGGCGCGGTTTTGCAAGTATCAAGCGCGTGGACCGGCAGCGCGCCATCAACGTGACCGCTAAGGTGGACGATGAGATCACCAACGAAAATGATGTCCTGACGGATATGGAGACGCGCCACATGGCCGGCATTCTGGCCGGGCATCCGAACGTGGACTATACCTTCGAAGGGATGCAGCAGGTGCAGGGCGAGTTCCAGGACGGCTTGCAGCGCGCCTTCCTGATCGCCATGTTCGTGATCTTTAGCTTGATGGCCATCCCGTTCCGATCCTATCTGCAACCGCTGATCGTGATGTCGGCGGTCCCGTTCGGATTGGTCGGCGCCGTGCTCGGCCACGTGGTCATGGACATGGAGGTCAGTTTCATGTCCATGATGGGGATGGTGGCCGTCACAGGCGTGGTCGTGAACGACAGCCTGGTCCTGGTCTACTTCGTCAACCGTTACGCCAGTCAAAATGAGTCGCTCAAAGAGGCCGTCGTTGCCGCCGGGATGTCCCGCTTCCGGCCCATTCTCCTGACTTCGCTCACCACTGCGGCCGGTGTGACGCCGCTGATTCTCGAGACGAATATCCAGGCGCAGTTCCTGGTTCCGATGGCGGTCGCCCTGGCGTCGGGCGTCCTGTTCGCGACGCTCGTCACTCTCATCCTGGTCCCGTCGCTCTACCTAGTCCTGGAAGATATCCGAAAGTTCTTCGGATTCAAGCGCTCCGCCAGCGCCGAGGTCGTTTTCGGAGCCGCCGAATAGCAGGTCAAGGTGACGGGCGCGTGATCCGAGGCGACCGGGCGTTTGCGTTCCTCGACGTCGATTTTCACTCCACGGATTCTGCTCGTCATCGACCAATGGACGAGGCGATGCTCGACCCGCAGGCCCCGATTCCCTTCGACGGCACCGGGGGCGGGGTGGATCATTTTCGTGACGCAGATGCTGCGGCAAGGCGTCGCCGCGGTGTTCAAGCGGTACAGCCGAGCGAAGCTCAACTTGATGCGGGAAGCGCTATCCAAGCTCGACCGGCAGGCGAACGAGCACGGCGCGACTTTCTTTAAGGTGCTGGTCGGCTAGAGCCAGTTTTCTGACGGTTTCTTTACGTTTCCGTCATCCGTAATTAGAGGAAAGAAAAACGGGTGCTGAAAACGCAGAAGTTATATGGCAGGCGCGGCAGGACTCGAACCTGCGACCCTCTGCTTAGAAGGCAGATGCTCTATCCACTGAGCTACGCGCCCATACGTGCAACCTAACACCTAACTCCTTCAGCCTCAACAAACCCTATTTCCATGATGCATGAAAAATCGACCTGTTCGCCTCAAACTGTGCCAATAATCGTTCAGTTCGGCCTTGCTGTGCTCGAAATCTGTCGATGTTCGTTAGCCCAGCAGTCGAGCTTGGACAGCGCTTCCCGCATCAAGTTGAGCTTCGCTCGGCTGTAGCGCTTGAATACCACCGAGTCTCCCTGCCGAAGCATCTGGGTGACAAAATGGTCCGCGACTCCCCCGGCGCTGAGTCTTGTAGCAAAGGTATGGCGCAACTCGTATATCGGGAAATGCGGCACGCCAGCACGCCGCAGTGTGGCGGCCCAAATATTCTTCAGTGATCGGATGTATGGCCTGCTGGATTTTTGGCGTGGCGTCGGGAACAGATACTCGCTTGTCGGCGTCGCTTCGATCTGTGCTTGGAACGCCCTGTACGCCGAATCCGAAATCGGCATCTCACCTACCCCGTTTGGAGTCTTGGAGTCCGGAATATAAACCACCCGATTTCCCATATCCACCTGCAATTTCTTCATGGGCATCAACTCCTTGTAGGGACGCAGCCCCGTCTCAGCGAGAATGACGATAGCGTTACGCAGGTAATCGGGTGCAGAAAACTCAATCCGCTGCTGCTCGCTGGCCGTCATGTAGTGAGGCTTTCTGGTTGCGTTCCGTAATTGAATCGGGAATTCAACCGCACTACAGGGGTTCGTATGCAAACATTTTTTCTTCACCGCGACATTCAGAATCCGCTTCAAAATGCGGAATTCCTGGTGCACGGTTGCCGGCTTGAGCTTTCCCACAAGCCGGGTCCCTAACTTCGTGCGTACCCTCCTTCCGGAGCACAAGCGCCGATCGATGTAATCCTCAATCGCCTCTGCGGTAACTTCCGTTAAGGGACTTTCCCCGAAGGCAGGCCGCAGAAACTTGAGCGCATTGATATTTTCCGCGTGTGTCTTTTCCGAGCGGAATGGAGGCTTGGAACGTCTTTCCAGAAACCAATCAGCCCATTGGTTAAAGGTTAGTTTCTTGCCGGCCAGAATGGCTGCTAACCTTCCCTCGTCCCTGGCATCCAAGCGGTCTCGCAGAAGGCGGTTTGCTTCTTGTTCATCTGCGGTTCCGGTCGATTCCCTCTGAAGCTTTCCTTCTCGGTCCCGGTACCGCATCCACCAAAACGCGGAACCATTGCGTTGGAAGATGCTTCCTCCTCCGCTCTTCGGTCTTCCTCTCCTATTGTTCATCGATTCCTCCATTCACATGAAATTGCTGGCGCCACTCGACCAGTTCCGACAGTCGGAAGCGGATCGAGCGGCCCATCATGCGGTAATGGGGAATCTGCTTTCGCTCGACGTAAGCATACACCAGCGAGGGACTGACGCCCAAGAAACGGGCTGCGGCCTTCACCGTGATCGGTGTATCTGTTGCTTCTCTGTCCAGACTCATCGTTCCCTCCCTACTCTGCTCGTCACCGTCCCGGCCGAGTTCCCGGTCGAAGTCCTTGAGGGGATTCACCCTTATGATTTTTTCTTCATCCCTCATCGTGTTGCCTCCCGATCGGCTCAATGAACCAGTGGTTCTGCGGTGCGTCGTAACCTTTGACGAGCAAGGCCTCCTCCACGAAACGCCGCCCCTCGCGCCGGGTCATGTGAATCACCATCGCAATGCCGTCCACCACGCCCCTACAGGTGACTTCCCAGGGAAGCTCCCCGCCGCCCTGCATGGCGCAACTGGCGAGCCGTGACAAGGCGCTCTCGGCGTTGTTGGCGTGTACGGTCGTGAGGGAGCCGCCGTGTCCGGTGTTGAGGGCCTGGAGCAGGTCCGCCGCTTCTCCGCCGCGCACCTCGCCCACCACGATGTGATCCGGGCGGTGACGAAGCGCGTGGCGGACTAAATCGCGGATCGTCACGCCCCCAGTTGAGAGACCGCGAGCCTCGAAGCGGACGCAATTGGAGTGCTCGATCCGAAGTTCTAACGTGTCCTCGATGGCGACGATGCGCTCGTCGTCGGGCAGTAGTTCAATCAGTGCATTCAGTAAGGTGGTCTTGCCTGATCCGGTGCCGCCTGAAACCAGGATGTTGCGGCGAGTGTGCAGCATCCGCTCCGCCGCTTCCTTCACGTTCTTGGGGAGCGCCCCTTGTTCAACCAGGTCCGCCGCCGAGAATGACCGTTTGCCAAAGCGCCGAACGGTGATCGCCACCTGCGGGCTGGCTGGTGGAACACAGATGGCAACCCGGGAGCCGTCGTTCAGGCGAGCATCGACGATAGGAGCTGTGGCCGGGTCCAGGCCGAGAGGCCGGGCGATATGGATCGCGGCTCTTTGAAGCGCGGCGGCGGTCAGCAGCGGGGCCTCGTGGGAGTAGAGCTTCCCATGTCCCTCGATCCATACGTTGTGAGGCCCGTTAATCATGATCTCGCTCACGTCCGGGTCTTCCAGAACATCCTCCAGGCCGGGCAAAAAGGGTTTCAGCAGCTCCAGGCCGTTGCTCATATCTTGCCCCTCCCCTTCGCCTTCCAGTAGGGAAGCGTCCGGGGCAGGTAATGAGGCTTCAAGTACACGCGGGTCGGCGCGAGTGACTGAGCGCCGTCGTAGGGCAAACAAATGGCTTGGCAGTTGGAGAGCAAGGCAAACTCGCGGGGCTGGAATACCGCCTCGCGCTGCTCCCGGAAGGATTTGCTGGCCCCTACGCTGCCCCGTCCGCCTCCGGCCTGGGCGGAGAGCAGGGAAATCTCGCTTTGCTTGGCCGACTCGGTGATGGTGTAGGAAGGTTTGATCTTGGCGACTTGGCCGCATAGCGCCGAGGCGGTTTGGGCGCTGGCATCGTCGCTCAAGGAAAGGAATATCCGGGTCCGCAGGGTTTGCAGCAGGGTGCGCCAGGCTTCCGAGCTGCCGAGTACAGAGCGAAGCGAGGAAATAGATTGGGTGGCGACGATCGGGATGCAGCGGCACTGCCGGGTCAGGGCGAATGATTTCTCGTCGCCGGATGGATCGTCCTCGCCCACCGATGCGAACGACTGGTATTCGTCACAGATGAACACGGCGGGCCGGAAGTATTTCTCCGGTTCAGCTTTCATCTGTGCCGGCCGCCGCAGGAGCGATTGCAGCCAGGCGTTCTTGAGCATGACGCCGATAGCTCGGGCCAGCGCCGGGTTGGTACCGGCCGGCATATTCAGAGCCAGCACCTTGCCCGATTCGATCAGCTCATCGAGGGGCGGCAAGCTCTGCCTCACTTTCATCCCAAGACCAGGCGGTACGAATTTGTGGGGGTCGGCGGGGTCGTCTTGGACTGGCGGAGCTGGGGCTGGCTCCTGGGGCTTTGGCGGACAGAACACTCTCGCCACGTCCGGCAGGTCGAATATGGAAAGGAAAACGGAGATTCCCTCGACTATGCTCGACCGGATCTTGTTGTCGATCATCCCCCAGTCGTGTTGATACCAGCGATTGACGGCTTCGACCCGATGCCGGATTTCTTCGCCAACCATGCTCTCGCTCCACTCAATTTCGTATTTGATATTGAGTTCTTGGAGCCGCGCTTCGACCGCAGGATTGTGGTCTGCATGATAGGTGCCATTCTCATTGTCCTGTTGCCATTTCCAGCTCCGCAGCAAGCGCACGTTGGGGAAGTAATCTTTGCCGGGAATCACAATCGTGCCATGCCGTCGCTGCCGGACATAAGCCTGGGCCTCTTTGATTTTGGCTTCAAACAGTTCCTTGTCGATGGCGCAATGGTAGATCTGCCGCAGTGTGACCCACTGGCCGGGAAAGACCCGGTAGAGTTCGATGATCCAGCGGACCAGATTGGTGTAAGCCTGTTGCCAGAATGGCTCCTTGCCCTTGCCGAATAATTGATTGAGCAGGGAGGAAACGGTGTAGGCCAGCGAGTATGAATCGAGCCACGTCGCCGAGAGCGGATTCCACTGCCAGGACCCGTCCATTCCCAGCTCGATATAGTCATCTTCCCGGCCCGCATCGGCCAGGATTTGCCGGATGTCATGGCAGAAATCGCCCTTGACTTCCAGCACCAGCGCCGCCGCCCGGAGCTGGGGATCACCGGCCTGCCAGGACAAGATTTGTTGGGCGAATGGCTGCATACAAGCCGAGGTCTTGCCGGACCCCACGGCTCCGAATATTGCCACTCCGGTATAGAGGCCCCGCTCCGGGATAATGAGCCAGGAAGGGTTCGGGATTTCGACGGCTTTGACCGGGTGGTGAACTTCCCCGACGACGATCCCAGGCCCGGCGTCTTTGTCGGGAGAAAGGGGCCAATTCGGCAGCACTTTGATGGTGGGGAGATTGCCCTCCATTTTCTCAAACCAGACACGCCAGACGGTTAGGAGAATCAGCCCGCCGACAACGACTCCGACGGCGGGCGCGGCGTAATACCAGCGGACCACCCAGATGTAGAAGTTGGGGGTGTGATAGAGCATCAAATCGAGCGCCGCATTCTCGCCGGGCATGGGGAAGGGCCGGTAGAGGAAACCCCAAGCGGAACAACAAAGCCCGCCAAAGCCCAGGATCGGATAGCGCATTCTCATGAGGCTTACCTCCGGCGCGTTTCGCGCCCGCTTGGGGTTTGTGTTCGGCGCTTTGTGCGAAGCCTTCCCGCAGGGATAAATTAGACGGGAGCGACCCCTGAAAGGGGGGTGGTGACGGGGAAACAAACCCGGAAACAAACCCCCTCCCTGCGTGCCGATACAGCGGCAAAAAGGGGGGGGTCGCTCCCGTCCCGCTCGTTCCGGCTGGTGCGGCACGCTCTAGCCGGTCTACCGCTGCCAAGTAACTGCACGGCAGCGAGATAGCAAAATCGGTGTAGAAACAAACCCTAGACGATTTTGGAAACATACCCCCCCCTGACTATGTTTCCTTCTGGATCGTCACGTTCCGTGACCCCGGATTGAACAAAAACCAGTACAACCATGATGCCGTTCATAGGTCCACATCCTGCATCCTCAAACGGCTCGAAACCCACGTCTCGTAGCCGTCAATCGAGGCCCCGGTTGCGACCTTCGATTGGGGAAGGTCTTGCAAATAAATCATCCGATCTGAGATTCCCCCGACTCCGCCATACTTCGCTATGATCTCTTTGTCTACAGTGACAAGCGCCTTCTCGATGTACTGCATTTCCGCCTTCACTTCCGGGTCGGCTTGCGTCGGACCTTCCGCTGATTGTTTGCCATTTCTACCCGCTCCGTTGCTCCACCGTTTCAGCGCCGTCTCGGCCCGCATTGTGTAATCCAGGTCCGCTCCAATGACGACGACCTGAACCTTGATACCTTTCCCCCGCAAAGCCCTCCAAAGCCACTCATGTGCCGCGCCCCAAGAGCGCAGTTCGGTGTCGGTGGAATTGCCCGGATCGACGTAGGCGAAAGTAGCGGTTTTGGCATCGACCGCGATGGGCAGTTTCAGGGCAAAGTAGCGGGTTTGTTTCCCCACGGCTCCCTGATAGATTCGGCGGGGAATCCGCTTGCGGTCGATGCCCATCAACTCAAAGCAGCCGACCTTTTCCTGCTCGGTGGGAAGCCAGGGAAGCTCCGGGTGTTCCAGAACGTAATCGAGCGAGAGCAGCCGCCGGAGCATGATGGTATCTTCCGCCTCACGACGGTGTCGGACGTTCTCAATCCCCAGCTCCCGGTAGAGCGGTTTGTGTGAAATCCGGCAACCCCGCGCTCCGCCGTGATTGTTAGGTAGGGCGAACTCCACAGCAAGGCCCAGCTCCACAATGGTGCGGACAAAGAGCAACGCCCGCTTTCTCCTAGCCCCCTCGAAAAAGAAACAGAACTGCGGCCTCGTAAACACGCCGCTATGGAGACAGACCAGGGCAATCCATTCCGCCTCGCGGCCTGTAAAGCCGAACGGCTCCAGGGCCTTTTCTCGATCATGGAGATGAGCGATCATTACCCGCCCGTAACCATAGCCCGGTCGCCTCGCAGGTAGGTGACGATGATTCCCATCGGGTTGAAGATCATCAATTCGGTCGGGACTGCTTCCAGGAAGATGAACTGTAGGGAGAGCGTCCAGCGTTGGCGCTCGGTCTCGACCTCGTTCGTCAGCCGAACGAGGTCAAAGTCGGCGGTTGCGCCGTGGGGTTCCTCCTGGTTGGCCTGAATCCGCAAGACAACCCGCTCGACCTGAAGTTCTTCTCTGGTTGCTCCCGCCGCCAGCATGGCGACATTCTGGCCTTCGGCCCGGAAGGCGTTGTTGGCTAATCCGGTGGTCAGAAAGCGGAGACTGCGGGGCCAGGCCTGCTCGACCGTGGCCCGCCTCCGAGAGAAGTAGTCGTCAATGAAGCGGTTCAGAAAATACTTGGTGGTGGGGTCCAGCGGATCAGTCTTTGCCTCGACCGTCTCATAGGCCAGCGCCTCGGCCCGGCCTACCTCGTCCACGCGCACGACGATGGGCCGGGGCGCTTCAACCGATGACAGCCGGACGATGATAATTACCAGCAAAAGGCAGAGTCCGGCCAAGCCCATCGACAGGACCCTCAGGTGTCGGTTGGAGTGAATTGCCTCGCCCCAAATCTCGGCGTAGGTCTTTGCAGATTCGTCTTTATCTTTGCTCATAATTACCCCGCAAGTTTGGAGGCCCCGCCGCCGCCTCCGGTCGCCGCCATCGAGGCCGCTCCCGTAATCCCGGAGCTGGTGACGGCGTTGCCGGTGACCAGCATGGAGGCCAGCTCGCCGACCTTCAGGGAGGCCAATATGCCGGCCACGAACAGGGGCAACACCGCCAGCACCCACCCTCCCATTGAGACAACATCGAAGTTCACAACGGCGTTGGAATAGGAGGTGACGTAGCCCAGCCCGACGCCCATGAACACCCGCATGACGGCCCCGGCCAGAGCGCCATAGAGGCTGAAAACGATCAAGGCTCGGAACTAGCCCCAGAACAGAAACGACATTGGCTCAAAAATCAGCCAGGGGATGAACAGCGGTCCCAGGAAGATGAGTATCGCAATCGCAACCTGCGCCCAGAGTACCTGTGCGAAGGTAACGCAATACAGCAGGGTCAGACAGCACATCACAAAAATCATCATCAACGTGGTCGTCGCCAACGACACGATAGCGCCCGCCCCGGTTGCCCACAGGTCCCAAATGTTGTAGGCATCCCAGGCGTCTGTAATGCCGGTTAGGTGGGTGTTGACCATGTTGGATAATTCGGTCCTCATGGCGTTGCCGACGTCGGCCATGAAAAACTCCATAAGCCAGTTTCCGCCGCGCACAATCATGCTCGGAAAGGTGTAGGCGTCTGCCGGAGGTGGCAGCGGGCTGTCGTAGAACTCCAGCATGGCCCACGGAATCCACAGGCCGATGATGAGCCGCAGTATCTCCCACGGCTGGAAGTCGCCCGACATGGCAATCTTTACCCCTGTCCAGACGACCATAATGAGGGCAAGCCCGGTCCAAAGTTGTTCTCCGGCAGTCAGCAAGGCCCCGCCGCTTCCGCCGATAATGCTTTCCAGCACCGTGTCCAGGAAGCCCTTGAAATCGTCGAGCTGGCCTGGGGGGATGTTGGTCGGAACTCCAGGGTCAATTTGAATCTGCATGAACATGGTTTAGTCCGGACCCGCCGCCAGCCGTCAGAAGGAACTAAGGGGTATACAAGGGATGCACTTCTACCAACAGTTCAGCTCCGCCGTCTGCCCTCGCTGTAATCCCGGCCAGGCGCTCGTTGTTGAATGTCTGGCCTTGCTGCCGGTCGGCGAGCAGCCGGGCAACTAGAACGCGCCGCCGCCGCTCGGCCTCCAGTTCCTCCGCCGCCTTCTGCGACGCCTGGAATGCTTGCAACTGCGCCATTGAAGCGGTCAACTGTCCCTGCGTGACCATCCCGGCAACCTGCGACTGAGCAAGCGCGGTCGGGGATACATTGCCGTTGCTCCGTAGTCCGTCAAAGGAATCGAGCGCGGATTTGATAGACGCCGCAGTTTCGGCGGCGGCATCGGAGACAGCGTAATTGAGAACGGTGGCCTGCTCTCCGCGCTCCCGCTGGTTGCGGTAGTTTTCGGCTGCTCTGGTTGCCAGCTCAACCGGAAAGTCAGCGTAGCTTGCCAGAATGTCGGACTCCGTTGTGGTGTCGGCAGTTTGCAGCCTGGGCCGCAAGGTATCGGTGAGGGATACGCCGTCGCTGAATTGCTCCAGCCCCGACGCCAGCTCACCGGGGATGCCGGCGAAGTCGGATTTCCAGGCCATGCCGGAGCCGATGAGATTAGAGGGGACAGATGCCAGATCGGTGAACGGCTGGGTGATCGCTGCCACCTGTCCCAAAGTGCTTTCTTTGATGTGTTCAAACTGCTCCGTCAGCTTCCCAAGCTGGTTGCTCATAGATGTGAGCTGCGCCATCTGGTTGCCGATCATCGTGATCTGATTTGCCATCATGATGATTCTCTGTGAAATAGCCGTGGGGTCGGTGGTGGGGAAGAAAGCCAACGCCGACCCTGCCGTAAACAGGGGCAGGAAAAACAGAGCAATCCAAGATCGGACTTTCATGGTTTGTCTCCTTTCAGGGGTTGTGGTTCACCGGCCCGCAGGCCGGGGAACAAGCACGTCGGAAGTGAACCAGATTCGTAGCCGATGACCGGCCCGAATCGTGAGGGTGGGAAAACGATTTAGAAAGCGGTTCAAGATTTGCATGGCGCCCTGTCCGAATCCTTGCCCGGCTCCCGCTCGGAAACCTGCCTGTCCGCCTGCGTAGGGATCGCTGCCTTGCAAGGTCAGCCCGGAGATCATTCCTACTGCTCCGACAGCCGCAAACATGGAAAGGTAATGCCGGTTCACCTGGTCTTTCAATGCGCCTTCTCCTACCTGATTCAGACCGTGGAAATCGAGCGCGGCCCATCGACCGTCTGGAAATATCAAACGGTGGAATCCCACCACAAGGCGCTCTTGGTCCAGGTTCTCCACAGCCATCGCCGTTCCTATCGCTCTCGATCCACGGGGTACAAGAATCCGCTGCCGGTCGGCGGAGTAAAATGGAACCGCCACCGACGCCAGCACCGGGCCGGGGAAGTCGCCTGAAATCTGAGTCACTAGAACCGCCTCCATAAACGATCCTTCATAGATTCGTTCCATGTCGGGCGGATCGGCGGGGGTGACGGACAAGGTTGGATTCTCGTAGTCCCTTCTCGACGCTCCGGTAAGCGCCTCCGCCGCCGCACCGAGTCCGGGCGGTAGGGTCAACCCTCCTTCATGGTCCGCCGCCTTCTGATCTATTTCGGCTTACGATTCCTCCAGCTCGCCGACGACTTTCCGGACCATGTCGAGCGAGTTCTGGAAGGGCTGCACTATGGAAGGGGGCAACGACTGAGCGGTTTGTTGCGGCTGTGCTGTACCTGCCGCCGCTCCTGCCGGCGGCGGGTCGCTCATTACCCGGTAGGTCTGCACCACCGGCTCGGAACGAAGCGAACGGTTGCGCCGTTCGATCTCTTCCAAGCGCAATACCTCTCTCAACTGCGCCTCGGCCTCGCTCGACGGCACAATCGGATCGCCGCCGATTGCGCCGCTTGGTAACAGCGAAGCGGTGGCGCTGGGGGTGTAAATATTCTGTTCCCGCTGTAGGCGGAGGTCACGATCCGCTGCTTGCCGTTGGGCCTCCTGCCGCAACCCTTCCTCGCGGACCCGCGCTGCAACCTGCGCTTGCGCTCCGGGGCCTGCCGGTTCTTGAGAGCCCGCCGCAGTTGGTTCGGTTTCTTCCGTGGGGGAGTTAAAGAGGGATTGCGTAAGTAGAAAGATGGCAAGCAGCCCGGCAATCCCTACCGCGCCCCACTTGGTGAGGGTCTTTATCGGCAAGGCCCCGGTCGCCTGTTCGTGAATCCGTTTCCATTGGCTCTGCATATCACTCATGGTTCAAGCTCCCGTTTTTCCAACTTCCACTTTGCCTTCTCCTTCCCGATCTGTAGCCAGCCGTCGCCCAACAGGTGCCGGGCAACGTAGAGGCCATCTTCGGTCAAGTCATAAGCCACCAGCGCGGGCTTGCCGTCTTTGATCTCGTAGAGCGCCGGGGACTCCTGAGCGTTGGAGCGCAGGTAGGTGAATTGCCCGTCGTGCCACATGCCTTGCACCAGGAAGGGCCACTTGAGGGCTTTGTCTTGCAGACGGTAGGGGAATTTCAGGCGCGTGGGATAGACGGCCCGAAAAGTATTGATCTCCCCTTCGGCCTGCTGCCGTAGCGCGTCGATCTGCTCTTCCGCTTTGGTCTGTGCCGCGGCCGCGGTCAATCGCGCCTGTTCGGCCATCTGTTGATAGGCTGCAACTTGGTCGCGGGCCACAAAAGCGGGCTGATGTATGGGTGGTGAAATTCTCGGATTGCTCTCCGCCGCGCTGGCGATCCGGACAACTAAGTGCGGTGGACCGGGCTGCTCGGAGACAAGGAAGGAATAGATTCTCCCGGATTCACAGACCAGGGCGACGTTGGTGCTGACGCCCTCGCTGATCGGTTTCAAGAAAGCGAGATTGGCCGCTCCCGTCAAGTGCCAATATTCGGAGTCGCCTACAACAAAGTCGAGAATGTTCTCGCGGCCCGGAAGCTGGATCACTGTGGTGTGACGCACTCTGGTGCGCACACGGATGATCTGATCCGGGTTGTCGCCTACCCGAATCACTGACGGCTCCGCCCCCGCTTCCGGTGTTTCCTGCGCGGCGGTGTTGATGGGTGCTGCCGCAAGCAATATCAGAGCGGCAAGGGTGATGAGTTTCATGGTTCTACCTCCGTTGGTTTGACAAGTATGTAAGCGCACCCTCCAGGCCATACCGTTCTACCGCCTCGGCCCGCTCCTGGGCGTCGCGGGGCGAGCTGGTATAGAGCCAGTAGCTTTCAGGGTCCACTTCCAGTCGTAGTTTGCCTGCCGCCTCCGGTCGCCGCATATACAGCTCCCGCTTGGGAATCAAACCGCGTATGGTGGCCACCTCGGACTGATTCAGTCGAAAGATGTCGGCCGCGTTCTTCTTCCTCCAGGTCTTTGCCGCCTCGGCTAGATAGCTCAGCACGGCCGGATCGCGCAAGTATCTCCAGGCTTCATCCACCACCATGAGCTTGACCCGCGCCGTCTCGTCTGGATTTTCCAGCGCCAGCCGAAGCCGTTCCAGAAGATAGAACAGCGCCGCCTCGCAGAGGTCCTCATGCTCGGCGGCTCCGGCCAGGTCGATCACCTGCCACTCGGCCAGTTCGAGGTCCGTCCCGCTTGCCGGGTTGTCGAAGTATCGGCCCCAAGCGCCCTCGCCGTGCCAGCGCCCTAGCGCCGGCCACATCTTGGAGGGCAAGGAATGTACCAGCACACTCAAGGTCCGCCGATCCGGCGGGAATGAGTACACGTCCTCGATGCGGGCGCGGATTTCACTGGGGTCTTCTCCGCTCACTTGCCAGCCGCCAATCCGTAGCAGGCGCGTAATCCATCCCGTCAGGAACTGGTAGGTGCGCTCGCCGGCCGGCAGAGCGAATGGGGACAAGCGAAATCCGCCCTCTCCACTGTCGTCGTCGGGAGAGAGTTCCAAATACCCACCTCCCAAAAAGCGGGTCAGCCAGCGGTAGGAGCCGCCGAGGTCAAGAATCAGAACGCGGGGATCGTACTGCAGGGCCTGCACCAGCAAAAAGTTCAACGTAAAGCTCTTGCCCGCCCCGGTCGCCCCGAGTATCAGGGTGTGGCCCACATCGCCGTGAAACAGGTCGTAGTAGTAGGGCGTTTTCCATTGCGTCTCCAGGATCGCCAGCGCGTCTCGGTGCAAATGCTTGCTCCGGGGAAAGCCACTCGGCGGGCCGAAAAGCGGAGCCATGCAAGCCGCTGCGCCCGCCGAAACAAAGACGGAGCGGACCTGCCGCTTCCTCGGCTGCGCCGGTAAGCGGCAGAACCACGCGGGTAGCTGGCCGTACCCTTCCCGGATCGCCTTGGCGTCGTGGGCCGCAAAGATGCGGCGGATATCGCCGTCCAGCCGTTCGGTCTGCTCCAGCTCTCCGTGGACCGCAATGGTGAGCGCCAGATCGCCGTAGGCGATTCCATCCGCCTCCAGCTCTACCAGGGCATTCCCTAAGCGGCTGGATTCAGCTTCGGCGTCGGCCACCCACCATCGCCGAACTGGTTCCCTCGGTTTCCTGCATGTGCGCCATCATGGAGTAGCGCTTCGAGAAATAGTGCCGCTGCGCCCCGCGAATCTTTCGCCGGGCCGCGTCCATGTTCCACGGTCGCCATTCCATCGCCACGGTCAGCGTCGCGTCGAGGCGGTACAGGTCGTTCAGCATGTTGGCCTGTGCTCCGCCTGGTGGCGATAGCAGCGAGTACAAAATGACGGGTTCGCCGTCAAGTCGCAGAGATATTGTCAACTTACGGTTCGAAGGTTGGAGCTGTGCGTGATCGGCGCGAGTCGGTCAACCTACCGTGACCGCTTCCCAAGTCGCGAAAGAACGTGCCCTTACCAGCCGATGGTGAACCGATTTTAGTCTGTGCCTCGCCAATCTGAAGAGATTCAGAACGACACCGTGAACCGAGAGGAAGAGTTGAGCCTGCCGTGGCGACTTGAACCGTCGCATCTGACGTTCTCGCTGTCGGGTCGGTTGATGTGAAACTTCAACTCGATTATTGGCGTACTGTTCCGTGTTATGGTTCACCGTAGGCATGATCGTCCGGAGTGCTGCACCATAACTCTTCAACTTGTCGGTAACCAGGCGAAACGGAACCCTCCCTTGACCTCTCAAGAGTTTGCGAAAGAAGCACTCCGCTGCACGACGGTTGCGTCGCGACTGGACGAGGATGTCGATCACGTCGCCGTCTTGATCGACGGCACCCCACAAATAGTGCCTCTTACCGTTGATCGTGACGAACACTTCGTCCAGGAACCAGGTATCGCCGAGTCGACCTTGCCGTCGTCTCAATCGCCGAGCGTAGTCTGGCCCGAACTTTACGCACCAGCGGCGGATTGTCTCGTAGGAAACCACAATTCCTCGCTTCGCCAGCAGATCCTCGGCATCTCGCAGGCTGATACCGAATCTGTAGTAGAGCCAGACTGCGTGACTGATGATCTCGGAAGGGAATCGGTGTCTGCTGTAGCGTTCTCTCATCTCGTTAGTCTGACACCGGGAGCGTTAACGTGATAATACCCCGTAGCGGCATCTGTCTTGTCCTCCTCCATAAGATTCTTTCTCACTTCAGTTGGTACAAATATCCCCGGCCGGGTCAGCCTTTGCTGGTCCTATCGATGAGATATGCGGGCAGCAGACCGTCTTGCCATCGCCACAGTTGACGCGCGTGGGTCCCCGGGACTACTATCCAGTAGCCCCTCATGTGGATACTCGCCGCCATCGTGCTGATTCTAGTCGCTGTCTCCGTTTATGACTTGACTCAGCGAAAGCACGCAATCCTGCGAAATTTCCCGATCCTCGGCCACTTCAGATACCTGTTCGAGGCGGTCGGGCCAGAACTGCGCCAGTACATCGTCACCAGTAACAACGAGGAGCGCCCCTTCACCCGGGATCAGCGGGCCTGGATTTACGCCTCATCAAAGCTCCAGAACAACAATACCGGCTTCGGCACCGACGAGGAGATGGAACTGTCGCCGAACTACATGATCATCAAGCACTCGGCTTTTCCAATGATCCGGCCCAACCCTGGAGAGCCCGGCTACGATGGGACCCACGCGATCCCCGCAGCGAAAGTGTTGGGGCAGGTCCGGCAGCGGCGGAAGGCGTTTCGTCCGACTTCGATCGTCAACGTATCGGGAATGAGCTTCGGTTCACTGAGCGCGCCAGCGGTGGAAGCGCTCAACCGCGGCTGCCACCGAGCTGGGTGCCTGCAGAACACGGGCGAGGGCGGAATCTCCCCCTACCATCGACACGGTGGGGAATTGATCTGGCAGATCGGTACGGGCTATTTCGGTTGCCGGGACGCCGCTGGCCGGTTCTCGACGGAGCGCTTCAGGGAGCGACTCGCGACCGCGCCCGTACGGGCCATAGAAATCAAGATCAGCCAAGGCGCAAAACCCGGTCTGGGCGGGCTGTTGCCTGGAGTCAAGGTGTCGCCCGAAATAGCTGCAATCCGGGGCATACCTGTCGGCAAGACGTGCATCAGTCCGGCGCGGCATAGCGCGTTCGGCGATGTTGACAGCATGCTGGACTTCGTGGAGAAACTGGCTGAAGAATCGGGTCTTCCAGTCGGGATCAAATCTGCGGTCGGAGAAATCGGGTTTTGGCGCGAACTGGCGCACCTGATGGCGACGACGGACCGTGGTGTCGACTTCATCACGATCGACGGAGGTGAAGGGGGTACGGGCGCTGGACCGCTGGTCTTTACCGATCACGTTGCATTGCCATTCAAGCAGGGTTTTACTCGCGTCTACCGGGAGTTTGCCGAGGCCGGTATTCAAAACGACCTGCTGTTCATCGGCTCAGGAAGGCTCGGTTTTCCGGAGCACGCGATTCTGGCATTTTCCTTGGGCTGCGACATGATCGCGGTCGGGCGGGAAGCGATGATGGCTGTTGGATGCATCCAGGCCCAGCGGTGTCATACGGGGCATTGCCCGACCGGTGTGGCCACTCAGAATCGTTGGTTGATGCGGGGACTGGATCCCACCCTGAAATCCGATCGCCTTGCGAACTATATCGCAACGCTCCGCAAAGAACTCCTGTCTGTGGCGTCCGCCTGCGGGGTGAGTCATCCTGCTCTGCTGACCGACGAGCACATTGAAATCCTGGACGGCCGTTTTGGCAGCGCCCCTCTTTTCGGCGTTTTTAATTATCAGACGGGCTGGGGCCTGCCCTCGTCCGCGGAGCGTGAGAAGATCGAGCAGATCATGGGAGGCCAGTCCTGAGTGCCCAAAACCGTGGAAAAGGGCGCTCATATACTTGACGACCTGTCGTCAAGTATATAAGCGCGGATTCATCTGAACGCGAACCGGTCCGTGGGTTCCAGGCCTTGACGCATATTCTGATCGAGCTTGCCGATTGGTTCCGGTCCTGTGGTATCGAAACCGTCGCCATGGAATCGACAGGCGTTTAGTGGGTTCTGCTATACGCGATTCGCCTGGTTAATGCCCGCCATGTTCAAGAGGTCCCTGGGCGGAAGAGGGTTCTGGTACAGACAGCCAACGGGGATTGGCAATAATGGGATATGGCGCATCGCAAAACTAAACGGAATCCTCTATTTGCTGGACGTTAGTTCGAAGACGACATCATTCTCCTCTGCCTTCGCTGGTATTTTCGCTTCAAACTGAGCTGCCGAGACTGACCAGGCCGATTTTTTGTACCAGTTGTTGTGAGAGAGTTTACATGACAGCCTGTGGTTGTGAAACTAGCTTTGGGGGAGGGAATGGATTACAGGCCCCCGGCGCCGGGGGCCTGTAATCCAGCGCCGAGTGCGGCCGCACCGTGTTGTACTGAACTCTCCACCCCTCGATTACGATCTGGGCCTCCTTCAACGAGTAGAAGATTTCTCCGTTCAGGCATTCATCCCGCAACTTCCCGTTAAAACTTTCGCAGTATCCGTTCTCCCAGGGGCTGCCTGGCTCGATGTACAGGGTTCCCGTCCCCAGATTCCCCAGCCACTGGCGCAACTTCTGGGCGACGAACTCCGGACCGTTGTCGGATCGAATGTGTTCCGGGATGCCTCGCCATAGCATCACCTCCGACAACGTCTCGCTCACCTCTAGGCTGCCCATCCTTCGCTCCACTCGGATCGCCAGGCATTCCCGCGTGTACTCGTCCAGCAACGTCAGCAGCCGCAGCGTTCTTCCGTCATGGGTCCTGGCGCTGACAAAGTCGTAACTCCATACCTGGTTGGGCCGCTCCGGCCTTAGCCGCACGCAGGAACCGTCGTTGAACCACAACCGTCTTCTTGGCCTTTGTTTTTGCGGCACTTTCAGCCCTTCCCGCCGCCAGATCCGCTGTACCCGGTCCTTGCCTACTTGCCAGCCGCCATTCCGCAGCAGCGCTGTGATTCGCCGATAGCCATACCGCCCGTACTGCATCGCCAGTTCAATCACCGCTCGGGTCAGTTCATCCTCGTCTGGCCGATCCATCGGCTCGTACCGTTGTGTCCCTCGCCATTGCCCCAGCAGCCGGCAGGCGTGCCGTTCCGATATTCCATACTGTTCCCGTGCACGCCCCACCGCACAACGCCGCCGCTCAGGGCTTAGAAGTTTCCTTCCGCTACGTCCTTCAAAACTTGCTTCTCCAGCGATAGCTCGGCTACCAGCCGCTTCAGCCGCCCGTTCTCCTTCTCCAACTCCTTCAGCCGTTTCGCTTGCTCCCGTTTCAACCCGCCGTATTCCTTCCGCCAGCGGTAGTAGGTCTGCGTGTGTATCTCTGCTTCCTTGCAGGCCTGCGGCGCCGTCTTCCCGTTCGCCATCTGCACCTCAATCTGCCGTAGGATCGTTACGATCTGCTCTGGTTTGTAATTCCGGATTGGCATGACCTGACTTCCTCCTCAAGTGGATTCTCTCTCTTTCCACTTGGTACAAAAAGGGCCGGTCAGGTCAGTATGAGTTCGCCCATCAGATCGCGGCTCGCCGCGATCCGATGGACCTGCAAAGCCCGCAAGACTCACCCTGACCTTGGTACAGTAATCCGGGGCCCCTCATGATTCCGGTCTACGTAGACTAGGAGGAGAGCGCCTACAAGGGGCACTTCGAGTCTACTTACTATCACCCCCTGCTACTGTTCAACTGACCTGCCCCCGGTTGTTGGTCCACTTTTTATGTTAGTCCATAAGCCGTTGCAGCCGGGTGGAGCGGAGCGGAACCCGGCCGTAACGGCAGGATCGCTTCCGGGGCTGGCGGCCGGTAGCCTAACGCGCTGTGCGGGCGAACTTTGTTATACTCCCGCCGCCATCCCTCAATCAACACCTTCGCTTCCTGCAAGGTGTAGAAGATCTCCCCATTGAGAAACTCGTCTCGAAACTTCCCGTTCAACGATTCTACATACCCGTTTTCCCATGGGCTCCCCGGCTCGATGAACAAGGTCTTTACCCCTACCCGCTCCAGCCAGTTCCGAACCAACCGTGCTGTGAACTCGGACCCGTTATCCGAGCGAATGTAATCGGGAACTCCTCGCTCCACAAACAAGGCTGCCAGCCGTTCCAAGACACTCATCGAATCAGCTCGCCGTTCTACGTCGATTGCCAAACATTCTCGCGTGTACTCATCCACCACCGTCAACATCTTCAGGGGACGACCATCCTGGGTTCGATCTGCCACAAAATCGTACGCCCAGACATGATCCCGCCAGCACGGTCTTAACCGAAGACACGACCCATCGTTCAACCACAGGCGGCTTTTCCGGGGTTGTTTCTTCGGCACTTTCAGTCCCTCCTGCCTCCAGATTCTCTCCACCCGCTTATGGTTCACCCTCCACCCCTCCCGTCGCAACAGCGCCGTGATTCGCCGGTAGCCGTATCGACCGTACTCGCCGGCTAACTGCAGCGTCCGGGTCACCAGTCGCGGTTCATCCTGTGGTGTCAAGGTTCGATGCCGCTGGGTGGATCGGTACTGCCTCAGCACTCGACACGCCCGCCGCTCCGACACTCCCAAGGTCTGACAGACACGCTCCACTGCCTGCCTCCGTCGGCACGGGCTTAGAAGTTTCCCGAGGATGCCTCCTTCAGAATCGCAAGGTCCAACGCCTGATCCGCTACCAACTTCTTCAGTCGGCCATTCTCCCGTTCCAGTTCCTTCAAACGCCTCACCTGATCAACCCGCAAGCTCCCATACTCCTTCCGCCATCGATAATATGTCTGCTCCGTGATTCCCAACTTCCGACAGACCACTCCCGTTGTCTGGCCCTTAGCCAGTTCCACTTCTGCCTCTCGTAGATGTCGGATGATCTGTTCGACCGTATACCGCTTCTTAGCCATCCTTCCCCCTTTTTCAAGTCCAGTTGAAACCCTTTACTCTAACTTATCAACTGGACCGTTTTTGGGGGGGCAGGTCACATAGGGTGCGCCTGAAACTACCTGCATTGCCTCATCGCTCCTGCGATAACGTCCAGGGTCTTTCAGATCCTTGCGGCCTTTGAGCAACATCTGATGCCACCGGAACAACTTTTCGTCGGAAAGAGGTTCCGCGAACGATCGGTAGAGATCCACCATCATCTCTGCGATGCCTTGCTCCGCCGCTCCCACCGGCCGGTCATCGGTAGCCACGCCAAGCTCTTTTCGAACCGATGATTGAACGCTGGCCCTGTCCAGAATCTCCCCTTCGATTTCTGAAGTGGTCAGCGCTTCCAGGCTGATAGCCTCAATGGTGAGCCGCTCTTGATCTATCGCGTCGAGGTGCTTGATCGTACCTACGAACATGCCGCTTCCTATCAGGAAGTGCTCTTCCGCCTTTCTCAGGAGGGAGTGATCCCAGGAGAAGACGGGCCAGTCCGGTTTTTGCCAGTTCCACGGCATGAGCGATAGAAGTTTCTTCTATCGCTCATGATAATTTATATTTATGATCTATAGCAAGGGTTTCTATCGATCATCAGGCCTGGATTGCGTCTCATCTTTCACGTCCCGTTTCACACGCACTTTTGCTCATGGCGATGCGCAGCTTTCCAGGTCCGATCATGATGTCTAGGGGCAGATACTCGATCCGCCGCGCCCCCACATCAAGAGCCGTCAGGATCTGGATACGGCGTGCTGACCGGGCCCGAAACTGGGTCTCGAAGGGGGGGTAGCTCCCATCTACCTCGCAGAACCCTGCGCGGCAGCATCCACTTCCCCCGGAGGCAAGGAAGAGAATACGGGAGCGGCTTCGTTATTGAGCGACAGACTGACGATGGGCGCCGTGGAGGTGACCTCGAGCGATCCGCTAAAGCTCGTGAGATCAAACAGGTCCACCATATTCTGCGCATCATGCCCTGCGGGCAACAGGGTCCGAACGACGCTGGCCAGCATCCGCCCATCCGCGTCCTTGGCGGTAAAGGTGACGAGGGCTGATGTGGCGGATGGGTTGGCATAGGCAACTCCGGTCCCAAGCTGATCCTCTCCCTGTTCGGCAAAGGTGACGAAGCGAGTGGCCGGAACGGTTGCCGCATTGACTCCGGCTTCTCCCGTGGGCAACCCTTCGCTGTTGCGCCGACGATAAAGCAGGCTGGCCTTCACCGGCCCCGAGCAGGTAGCCCGTGCCCAGCCGGGCGAAAGCGGAGCGTTCAGCTCCACGTTGGTCTCCTCGTGAATCGACCAGCCGGGCGGCAGATCGTCGGTCCGGTCGACCACCGTTCCCCGTTCCGGAAACGAAACCATCAGCGGAGCTCCGTCATCGGAAAGGAACTCGGTCCCGCAGCTCACCTCCTGTGCGGAGTAGTTGATATAGGTGATGGTGGTTTGCCAGCCCGCTCCCACGGCCAGATGCGGGAAGTAATAGGTCGTCGTTCCCTGCGCGTCAGCATCCACCTCACCCGGAGGCAAGGAGGAGAATACCGGAGCGGCTTCGAAGTTCAGCGACAGAGTGACGATGGGCTCCGTGGAGGTGGTTTCGATCGATCCAGTAAAACTGGGAAGACCAAACAGGGGCGCCATCTCGCGCACCATGCCAGGCCGCAGTTGCCGCCCCGCAAATTGGGCCTCGAAGCCCACCTTGCAGCGGCGGAGCGGTCAGGACGGGCTGCGGCCGCGCGGTTCACTTGGGGAATTTCTGCTGCAGCCAGTAGTGGTCTGGCGCTTGGTGTCGGGAAAGAAGCCTAATTTACTGTAATGTCGACAATGTCGTATTCAGAAGATCCCCTATCCTCCCAGTTGTTTAGCCGAGATAAAGGGATTGCAATCAATTGATCTGTTGACTCCTCGCGCGGCGTGAGAAAGGCTGGTATATTTAACGTGTCGACTCGCTCCGGGTTCTGCAATTGTGGTAGAGAGATTTCGTCCACGTAGACAAGCACAAAGACTTTCCCCTCTCTCGTCTTGTGAATTTCTGTGTCAGCGGTTCCAACCTTCGCTCCGAGGGTGACATCGCCAGCGGCTTGCTCGGACGGGTCGCTCAGTGACCAGGGCGTTGTGAATCCGAATACACCATTGGGCAGTTGGGAGATTCTCATATTTTCTTCCAACGGACTTAACACCCGAACTCCATGTGTTTCCCTGAGACTCTCCCGATTCGCCCCAATGACAATGGCCTCGGGAGTCCGAGGCGGTCCGATGAGGAGTGAAATAAACGTAACGATGGTGATGATCGATGCTAGAAGCCCGAGGGCTAAAACCAGGTGATTCCTAACCCAAAGCGTCCACTCATAAAACCATTGCATTGTTGCCTCCATTAAAAACGGAATATCCTGCTAGTGTGTCGATCTTGGCCCCAAGAATCTCGATCACGTCGTCAGAAGTGATGGGGTTATCTGGGGTTGCCATGCGGAGCCTCCTTGGGGGGCAGGTCGAACAGTTGGCGGTCGCGATCCCGCTCCAGGAAGGCATCGAGGATTTCTTTGAGATGCTTCGCGGAGACGGGGTCTTTGGCGGCGCGGTCGAGCACACAGGCACCGGCGAGGATCTTGCGCCTGGTGCCGCGCGCGCGGTCGCCTTCGTCCACGGATGGTCGCCGAGGGGATTCGCCGGTCACGATCGGTCACCCGATACGAACCAGATCCCGCCAGGGGGCGGAGCCCCCTGGACCCCCGAGGTAAGGAGGTGAGGACTCACGGGGTGAGCGTCCGGGCCACACGGAACCCGTAGTTGCTGTCGCGTTCGCCGGTGGAGTACCCTCTGCGGTCGGCCGAATTGTGGCCCCTAAAGCTGTTCCAGGAACCGCCGCGCAGGACGCGATCCCCGCAGTCCCCGCCGCTGATCCACGCCGTCCCGTCGGTCGGCGCCCCCGCGTAGTTCTCATGCCAACAGTCTTCCACCCACTCACTCACGTTGCCCACCATGTCGTGCAACCCGAAATCGTTGGGGACATACGAGCCCACAGGCGCCGTCCATGCCACGCCGTCCCCACAATCGTTGTACCAAAAATCAAACATGGCGGCCTGCATCATCACCCCCGCCGCCGCCCTAAGACTGTGGTCGGGGCCATTCGCATATCTACACATCTCATCGTCGTCGTTCCCCCAGGTATAATCCGTCGTCGTCCCCGCTCGCGCCGCATACTCCCACTCCGCTTCGCTCGGCAGCCGGTAGTCCTGGCCCGTCTGCTCACTCAGCCACCGCGCATACGCTTGCGCATCCTCCCAGATCACGCACACCACCGGATGGCCGTCCCCCTGCTCGAAGCCTGGATCGCTCCACGACCCGTCATCGGTAACCTGTAACACACGCTCATCAGGGTCAAGTGCGTAGCCCCCCCCCCCGATACAATCCGCACTCATCGTGTGCCGCGTCGCCACCACGAACGCCGCATACTCCTCTCGCGTCACCTCATACTTCGACAACGCGAACGACGCCACCCTCACCTCGTGTACCGGCAGTTCGTCGTCTTTACAATACCGCCCCGACACGCAGCCCATCCGGAACCGCCCCGCCGGTATCACCACCATCTCCGGCGCGCCAGCGCGGGCGGCTTGGCCCAGCAAGTCCTCTAGCGATTCCCTGGATTCGATCAGCATTGTCAATGCCGTCTGGTAATGCTCGCCCTCCTGCCCCGCCAGTGTCAGGTACCGCGTCAGCTCTTCGACCGCGGCCTCATACAGTCCGAGCTGTTGCAACACTTCCGCGTATTGAAAATAAAAAACATCCGGGATCTCCAGGCCGTGGTCCTGCCTCAGCATCCGGATCTGATCCAGCGTTTCCTGCGCCCCTTCAAAGTCTCTTTCTTCAAGCCGTTGTTCCAATTGCTCCTCGTAGAGATCCGCTTGAATCTCCGGAGGAAGCTGCACAGCCAAGGCTTGATCGGAAGGCGCCGCCAAAAGCGCCCAAGCTAGCAATACAGCGACCGGCAAATACGTCCGGTTCACCCGCCAGGAACCGTGTAATCGCTCCGCAACAGTTCGTTCCATTTGTCTGCCTCCAGGTGGACAATATCGTTGGAAAGCCTTCATCGTGCAGTCACGATAATTTCCGCACTTGAACCAGCCCCGCCGCGGTGCCGCCAGCTCTGTGTCTCGACGTTTTCGCCTTCGACGCGAATCTCGCCTGTGTTCGCATCGGCGTAGGAACAGTTTCCCTTGCGTCCCGTGCCGTTGATGGCCTGCAACTCTACGGAATAGCGCTGGCCCGCCCTGACGTCAATCACATTGCAGGCCCAGTCGTTGTCGATCTCGCCCGAAAAAACCATGCGGCCGTCAACGGTAACGCTAATCCTGTCGCCGTCCTCGCATTCATGGTCCCGGACGCAAATCTGCAGGTCAGCGGAATCGCCGCTGATCCGCAAGTTGAAGTCCTGAATGTCCGTGTTCGAAAAGTCGTCTGGCGCCCAGTGCGTCTCGATGAGACCTCTACCATAGATCTGGCGGTCAAGATCCATATCCCTATCAAGCTGGCGTGAAGCGGCCTGCGGAGTCCCTTCGAAATAACAGAACTGATCGAAAAATAAATCAAATTCAGAATCGCTACCGTATTGGTCCCTGAGGAAATCGCGGAACGCGTTCTCATATCCAAGGGTGAAGGAGTAGTCTCCCAAAAACACCGCCGTGTAAAACGCGCGTATGCCACCGGGATCGACCGGCAATGTCTCCTTAAAGACGCACCAAATATGGTCGTCGTCATTGGCGAGGGCAGCGGGCTGCAGGGCAACGGGCTGCGCAATCAGAAGGACCAGTAGTGTGGTAAGGATAGTGGCAAGCAGTGCAACATTCAGCTGTTTTACAGACATGGCAATTCCCTTCTTTGTTGTTGTATTGACGTATGGGTTGAAAAGGACAGAATTAATCGTAGCTTGATCCTCTCGAGCGCCGAACCGGTGTCGCGGTCGCCGGAGGTGTACAAGCTGCGGCTGGCCGAACGGAGGACCCGCGGAATTGTTGCCCCAGGCACCGCCTCGCTTGCGGCAAGATATGCTGGTAGGTGCGGGGCGCTACTCACTATCAATTTCCTTCCGAATGTCTTCGATACGTCGGAGATATGATGGATGTGAACTCAAGAAATTTCCGCTCCCACCGCCACTCTTGTCTTGTAGGGTTTCGATCGCATGTTGCATCGCATAGGGGTCATGGCCCAAGCGTTTCAACACACCGACAGAATGAGCGTCTGATTCCAGTTCATCATTTTGCAAAAACTTGGCGTTGATGAAATCATGAGCCAGTTGACCGAGCTGGGAAGACGTCAGTGCACCGATTGTACCGCCCACCGCCTCCATTGATTCGAAGGCAACCTTGTTGAGCATTATCTGTCTCGTTTGCGTAAAGATATGTCTCAGGTGGACGTGACCTATTTCATGACCAATGACCGCTCTAACCTGATCATCATCCGGCATGGCATCAAGAAGTCCTGAATATACGCGGACGGTTCCGTCAGCCATAGCAAAAGCATTGATGCTGTCATTTAAGTAGACCTTGAAGTTGAGATCCAAGCCATCGAAGTTCTCCAGGCCTTTGGTAATTTCCCTCAGTCTTATGCTGTAAGCACTCGAGGGTGGCGCCACCTGGTTTTGCTTGTCATATTCAGCGGCAGCCCGGGATGCGGAATATTTGACTGAGTCCTCATCAAGCGTTACGGCTTCAGCAATACCCAGGGTGGTTTGCGCAACCTTGGCCGCCGTGCCGTCCTTACCTGCGGCCGCATCCGCCGCGCCAGCGACGAGTCCTCTGGTGAACGCGCCAAAAAACCCCGGGCTGGAGTCGGCTTCTTGTCGGTCGGCCCCGGCCGCCCGCAGGGCCTCGGCCACCGCCGGATTCGGGTTTTCATTGGTCGCATAATACAGGGGCGTGTAGTTATCATCATCGCCCTCTTCGACCTTGGCCCCGGCCGCGATCAAGGCGTCGGCGACCGCCGGATTCTCGTTGTATCGGGCCGCGAGATGCAAGGGTGTCGCGCCATTGTCATCGTCCTCTCGCACCTTGGCCCCGGCCGCGATCAGGGCCTCGATCACCGCCACATTCTCGTTGTATCGGGCCGCATGATGCAGGGGCGTCCGTCCCCCATCATCGTCCTCTCGCACTTTGGCCCCGGCCGCGATCAGGGCCTCGATCACCGCCACATTCTCGTTGTTTCTGGCTGCATAATGCAGGGGCGTGAAGCCATCGTTGCCCTGGACGTTCGGGTCCGCCCCAGCCGCCAGCAGGGCCTCAAACACCGCCGGATTTGGGTTGTTTCTGGCTGCATAATACAGGGGCGTGAAGCCATCGTTGCCCTGGACGTTCGGGTCCGCCCCAGCCGCGATCAGGGCCTCGATCACCGCCGGATTCTCGTTGTTTAGGACGGCATAATGCAGGGGTGTCTGTCCATCGTTGCGCTGGACGTTCGGGTCCGCCCCGGCCGCGATCAGGGCCTCGGCCACCGCCGGATTTGGGTTGCGCCAGGCCGCATGATGCAGGGGCGTGGCGCCATTTTCTGTCCGTGCCGCCACATCGGCCCCGGCTTCGAGTAGAGTCTCGATCACCGCCAGGTTTGGGTTGTTTCGGGCCGCGAAATACAGGAGCGTGGCGCCATTTTCCGCCCGTGTTGTCAGGTCGCCCCCGGCCGCCACTAGAGCCGCAAGAACCGCCGGATTTTCGTTCGAGGCTGCTTCATGCAGCGGCGTGTGGCCATCGATGTTAGTTCCGGCCATCAGGTCGGCTCCGGCCGCGATCAGGGCCTCGACCATCGCCGGATTCGGGTTGTATTGGGCCGCACGGTGCAGGGGCGTGTGGCCATCGTTGCTCCGGACGTTCGGGTCCGCACCGGCCGCCAGCAGAACCTCGATTACAGCCGGGTCTTCCGCATCAGTAGCCGCGTTATGCAGCGGAGTCAAGCCTGAGGCATTACCAGCTTCCAGATCGACATTCCCGGTCTCCAGGCAGGCAGTCACCTGCTCCAGCGTAGCCGTTTCGAAGTACGCCTCAGCGTCCCACCCCTCGCAACTGACCTTTGTTTGCAGCGTGCTCAGCAACGCCAGCGCCTCGACGTAGTGGCTGGCCTGGCGTCCCGCCGCCGTCAAATATTCCGTAACGGATTCCAGTGCCTGCTCCGGCAGGTCCATTGCATCCGCCGTTCTCGCGAACCAGAAGTGGAACTCCGGCAGATCCAGGTCGTGGTCCTCCTGCAGGCGAACGATGTCCTGGAGCCTGTCCCACGCTCGATCGTAGTTCCCATCGCCGATCGCCTGCTCCACTTCCAGCAGGTAGGCATCCGCCTGCACGTCCGGTGGCAACTGGGAAATGGCTGGGGTGGCCCCCCATAGGGTGTAAAGGATGAGAATGCTCGAGATCATTGTTCGCATAGAACCCTCCTCCTGTCGTTTAGCGCAAGGGTAGCGTCTCTGCCTGAGTGGCAACGGCCGTCGGTAGGGCGGCCACTAGCGACTTTACTTTCAACGAGTGTTTCCGCATGGTTCACTAGCCTCTTGGAAGCTGCAGCCAATGTCGCTTTGGCATCCTGCGACGCACCGGGGAACTCTGCGAACATGAACTGGCCTCCCCCCGCAGTTGGCTGCATATGAAATTCCTGCCCACAATCAAGCAGCCATTTCCCTGCTTTATATATGGAGACGTTTGGCAGGAGAAAACCGGACAGGCTGGGTGAAAATAATTGAAAATAATTCGACTAGGCGTTCCCTGGGACCTCGGCCAGTGCCGCGTTTACCCGAACTCGGCGATCGACAGCAGGTCTGTCTCGGTTAAGGGACGAGTCGCGGATCCACTGGCTTCGAGAGGGAAAGATCAAGGCCAGGTGTCTAAATAAACGACCGTTCTGTTAGACAATAAACGGCTATATAATAGGGTGACTTATTTAGACGGTATCTGTCGCAAAAAGGCCGAATAATGCCTTTTCTTAGACACCCCTATGAAAACAGTCGCCTACCTCCGCGTTTCCACTCGTTCACAGGACCTCGCCAACCAGATAAATGCCATCCTGGAGTTCAGCCAGAAACGCCTCATCCCTCTCCTTCAGCGTAAGGGCCAGGGCCGCCTCGCACTCCTCCTGCGAATAGGGCGTGCACTTGGCACTCCAAACCCGGAATGAGGATCGAAATCCATGGGCCGTGCAATCGGTTCGCTTCATGCGCTGCAACACGACCTAAAACACACAGAACGACAACGGCCGACCGTCCCTGGGTTTTGATAGAATTCAAATCATGTGCGGCCGCTACACGATCGCGAAAGATCAAGAAGCGCTCAGCGGGTACTTCGGAGCCGAATTCTCCGAAACTTACCGGCCGATCTACAACGCCAGTCCAGGCCAGGGTTTGCCGGTCATCCTGGATGTGGAGCCGGGCAGGATCCAGTCCGCGTTCTGGGGGATTGCCACCGATTTGCAGGGTCGTCCCCGGCGCATGCTAATCAATGCGCGGTCTGAAAGCGTTGACCGCCTGCCGACTTTCCGGGATGCATTCCGACAAAGCCGATGCCTGGTCATTGCGGACGGATTCTATGAATGGCAGACCACTGGATTGGGCAAGCAGCCCTACCGGATTGTCCTCAGCACGGATGAACCGTTTGCTTTTGCTGGGGTTTGGCGGGAACGCCAGGGTGAACCGGCGTACGTGATCCTGACGATGGAGGCAAACACCGTCATGCGACCGATCCACGATCGGATGCCGGTGATCTTGCAGCGGGACAAACTGGCCCCTTGGTTGGATCGAGGTCGGCCCGTGCGCGATGTGCTCCAGCTCTTGACCCCGTATTCCGAAAACCTGATGCGGGCTTATCCCGTTTCAGGGGCCGTGAACAAGTCGAGCAATCAGGGTCGAGAACTGATCGACCCGGTTACCCCGCTCGCGGATCGAACAGGATTGCTCTTCGATTAGCCGGTCGTCACCCTACAGTTGGTCTCCCCTCGCGGCGGAAGCACTTTCGCAACTTCAGTGCATGGCAAGGATACCGAGGTTTTGCATTACCTGACGCTGTCCATATGGAGTCGCAGTTCCAGGGCAAATCCCGGGCAACTCTGCCACCAGCCGCTTCAACCGGGCGTTCCCTTTCTCCAACACCTTTAGTTGCTTGGCCTGCTCTACCACGTCCTCACTAGCGCTGACGCTCTCTACATCTGCTAGCTTTCAGTACCTGCAGAGCCTGTATTGCAGCTTGCATATTCGCCTTATATTCGCCATAATGCGGTTCGTGCGGAAACCTCTCCAGCCGGAGCGCCTGTACGTCGATTTCGACGGCTTCTTTGCGGCCTGTGAAGAGCAGGTCGACCCTCGCTTGCAGGGCCGTCCGATCGGAGTGATTCCCTTCGCCGATGCGGTCCATAGCTGCGTGATCGCGGCCAACGCGAAGGCCAAGAGATTCGGCGTCAAGACGGGGACATCCATTGCTGACGCTCGCCGGCTGTGTCCCGGAGTCGCCCTGGTTGCTCAGCAACCCGACCTGTATGTCAGAGTGCAGCAGCGCATCGTCGCGGCGGTCCTGGACGTGCTGCCGATCGACGCAATTTGCTCCATCGATGAGCTGGTCGCCTCGATCGAGGACCGCGATTCCCCTGCCGCCATCGCGCAGCAGGTCAAGCGGCGCGTGCAGGATGCCGTGGGAGATCGCATCACCTGCTCGATCGGCTGCGCTCCGAACCGCTGGCTTGCCAAGATCGCCGCCGATCTCGACAAACCGAACGGTCTCACGGTGCTCGCCCCAAGTGAGTTGCCGGGTCGCCTCCTAGATCTCGACATCGAGGAGTTGCCCGGTGTCGGTAAGCGGATGAGCGTCCGTCTGAAGCAGGCCGGGTTGGCCTCCATCGAGGAGTTGTGGCAAGCGGAACCGGGTCGGCTCCGATCGATCTGGGGCAGTGTCGCCGGCGTTCGTCTGTGGTACGCGCTGCATGGTTACGCCGTGGAAGCGCCCTCGACCCGCCGCAGCTCCATCGGTCACGGTCGGGTCCTGCCTCCGGGGGAGCGCAGCATCGAAGCTGCCCGGCCACTGGCCAGGCAGTTGACGGTGAAGGCAGCACGGCGCATGCGGAGGTCCGGACTCGTTGCCCGCCGTCTTTGGCTGGGGGTTGCCTGTCTCAATGCGCCGCCCTGGTCGGCTGCCGAGCCGCTCGCACAAGCGAACGATGATCTGGCTTGCCTGGGTGCTTTGGGCGTTCTCTGGGCGCGTCTTGCTGCTGCGCGGGGTAGGGCCACCTTGTTTCGCTTGGCGGTGTCGATCGACCGGCTCTCGCCGGCCAGAGCAAGGCAACTCGAGATGTTCGACACCGGCGACCGGCGCGGTGCGGACCTCAGTTTGGCTGTCGATGCGATCAACCGCCGTTACTGTCGCACGGTCGTCGGCTACGGGAACTGCGACTCCCCTGGCGGTTACACCGGAGCGAAGATCGCCTACGGGCGCATCCCCGAGTTGGAGGACTTTCAATAAGATGCAGCTAGGGGACTACGCTGATGGAGGCTGGTTCTTCATCGTGGAATGTAAAGCCTGTGGGCGGAAGTCGCGGTTGGAGCCGGTCGATATCCTGGCCCGGGCGGGGACAGGAAAAGTGCATCGCGGTATGAACCTGAGTGACCTTGAGGCTCTCCTGCGCTGTCGGGACTGCCGCTGCAGAAGGGCGCGTCTCGAACCAGTCGCCAGAATTCCTAAGCAGGCCTTCGTCGGAGGAATGATCTGAGGCAATGGCTTCCTGGAGAGTAGATTCTCTCTCATTTATGCTGGTACAAAAATCCCCGGCCGGGTCAATGTTCCTTGGCTGATTCCGCCGCTCTGAATTGCCGTTCGCAGTACGCACGCCGCCAGGTCACCGCACTTACTTCCGTTTCTTTCGCGCTTCCCGAATTCTTTCCTCCTCCTCGTAGTATCCCTCCAGATATCCACCCTCGATGAAATTCGATACCACCTTCTCTGCATCTTCATCGATTTCCAACTCCTGCAGCGCCCGCACGCAGGAACCAGTCAATTCCGCTCTCAGCGTTCTCGTATAGGAGAATCTACTCTTCGGTCGTTTATACAGCGCCGCCAGGAAAGCATCGCTGGAATCGGAAACCTCGCGTACCCACCAGGACACCTGTTCTCTGAAGCCTCGTTTCAACGTCTCCCTCAGCTCTTCGGGCATCCAGCGTGAGTCGTTGCACAATAGCCAAACCAGACACTGGAATCCGTTGAAGACTGTACGGGAGTAGGACCCATCGTGGGCATTGACGAACTCGTAGCTCAGCTCTCCGGGCGTATAGTTTCCGTATGTCGGGTGACGCCACGCAACAAAGTCACCGCAAAGTGGTGGGTTGCCATCGACAGTCTCAGCCCTGCCATAGCGTAACGCATCGCAACTGGATATTTTTTCCGGTGAAGTCAATTCGTCAAACTGGTTCGCGAACCCCTCGTCGAGTCCCGGAATGGTCAGTTGTGGGGCATAGATTGCCAGAGTTGCGGGGTTCCTCTGCGCGCATTCCAGAAGACCAGGCCACTGGCGAAGGTAGCTGTGCACCGTCTCCGGATGTGTCAACTGACAAATCTTTCGGTCCTTTCCATCCTGCACCCAATCGAGTTGGAGTGCTGCCCAGGCGATATTCGTTCCCCGTTCCACGGTGCGCGAGCCCAACGGAAACGGAAGTGGAAAAATCCAGCGCCAATGGGGGTTCAAGTCCGGATAGAGCAGGTCGGCTTCCTTGATTTCGACGATATCCAACCACCACTCATCCGTTACTATCGGTGGTGACAGTCCTTTCTCGATGAGAATGTTCCTCGCAATCACCAACGGACTGCTCTCGGGTTGCAGTTTCTTCAGCAAATGCCCGACCACGGTCGAAATACCTTCCGCGGATACCGCGGCGCGCCGATCGGCGAGCGGAGGCGAGAATGCCAGGACCTGATCTCGGTCCACATGGTGCCAGATGGGCAGGATCATCCCGCGATCCTCTCCCATCTCCCGCGCCACCAGGCCGTTCAATTCGCGCCTCGGCCACTGCTTGCGAAAGAAACTCGGACTGAGGACGACAATGCCGTAACGCGACGTCGCGAGCCCCCTGTCTATCGCCTCGCGAAGGCTGTCGCCGATGTCGAGAGCGAATTCGTCGTACCAGACTTCGATGTGATGGGATCTCAGCGTTTCCGCAAGTGGACGGACGAACTCGTCCTTGTCCTCGCTCGCATGACAGATGAATACGTCGTAGAGCTTTGTTACATCAGCCATATCAAGATCCATCCACATCATCCTCGGATCGATCTATGCCTTGGATCGGAACCCCGGCTAGATACCCCCTCAGCGGCGGTCTGATAACAACAGGCCAACTGCATGCTCGCCTGCTCATCCGCCTCGTTCCGGGAGTTCTTTGAGCAATTGCAAAACTCCATTCGTTTTCGGGAGAATCTTGCCTCGGCTCCGTTAACTTGACAAAGCCCTTGGTAGTCCTGGGTCACGCCCTCTCCGTTGGTGTACATGAGACCTATGTTGAATTGGGAATCAACGTTCCCTTGCTTGGCGGCGGATTTCCGTGAGCGGATCCGGGGCCTGTCCGAACACCCAAGGCGCGTTTAGCATCAACGCCAGCACGGAAAGGGCAAGAAGCGCCGTTTGTCTCCTTTTTGTCCGTTTCATCGTTCTTCCAAATCAATCGGCCCATTCTCCCACGCCCCCAAGACAAAAACCACACGGAAACAAGCCGGCCATAAAAGGGGGCTAAACGCCCTTGAGAGAGAACTAGCGGCTGGGGCCATAGTCTCGATCCGGCCCGAACCGCTGCTGCTGTATTTGCTGGATCTGGTTCCCCCCCTCAACACGGTGGCCCCGTCCCGTGTCTGCTTGCGGGCACTAGCCTGGCAGGTCTCTGCGACGACCGACTCGGCCCGTTTGCGCGCTCTCATTCGTGCGTTCTCCAAATCGTAACTGGCTTGGTACCGCATCCAGAATTCGACGTTCGACCATCCGACAGTCTCGAAGCGCAAGGCCATATTGGCTGAGATTCCGCCCCGCCCGTTGAGTACGCGATCCAGAGTCGTGCGAGCCACGACCAATTTCTCGGCAGCGGCGCTCACAGTCAACCCCTCAGCCTTCAGGCAATCTTCCCGCACTGCCTTACCCGGATGGATGCTTCCCGCGACCTCATCACCCATCAGGCTCATGTTCTGCCTCCTAATGGTTAGTGCTAATCGGTCAAGTCAACATCGAACACGTCGCCGTCCTCCATAACGATCCGTCCCCTGACAGGCTTCCAAGGACTTCTGTGTTGCGAAACGGTGTTGCAGTATCGGTAAGGCTGCGAAACAGGAATGGTCGGTGAACAATTTCGAGGCCGTGGCCCGGGAATGGTCCACCAAGTACTCTCCCAACTGAGGTGCCGGCCATGCCGACCGGACCGCCACCGATTGGCTAGGGACGTCTTCCCATGGATCGAAGACAATCCGATTGCCGCCATCACCGTTCCTGAATTGTTGACAGTCCTGCGACGGATCGAACAACGGGGAGCGTTGGGAACCGCCCACCGTGCCCTTCAGAACTGTGGACAGGTGTTTCTATTCAAGCCTGCCAGAATAAGGCATTCAGATGCTAAGACTTGCCCGGTGCACTTCCAGGCGCATTTCAGTCTCACGATCTACCCTACGCAGGCACATTTCGGGATGGAGATGTAGAGCGGCGCGGTCAGTCTCGGCAATGAGTGGGGAGAACATGATGTGACCCCCGCTGTCAAAAGAGATCAGATGCGCGTCGAATGCAGCATCGAGATGCACGGCCAGCAACAGGCCGTTGTGCACGTCCAGCCGCTCGGCATCACTCTTGCATTCTGCCCATGGGATGATGTGGCTGGCGCGGAGAAGTCGCGGGTGGCTGACCCCTGTTACCGCGCAAGCACGGTCCCAAAACAGCATCAGCGCCTCGCGGAACACATCCTGGCCGATACGTTCCTTGCGGAGCCGTTCTACCTCGGTGACTGCTGGAGGTTCGGTCAGACGCAGTCGGTATTGGCGAAGGGGTTCATCCGGTAGGCTGCGGGCAAGTCGCCAGATCGCGCCAGCAACGACGTTCAGCACACCGCTATCAGACACCTGCACTGCCAGAAAGCCGGGGGGCGCGTCGGGCAGCCGCGGCAGATCGGACTCCAAATCACGCACAGCGCCAAGGTGATCGCTGCCGATCCCATAGCCGCTATCGGTCACCGTCAGACACAGGCGGGCAGGAGCGGCGTGGGCCTGCCAGATCAGCCATTTACCCAAGGTGACTTGATTGATGCTGAATCCGTTGTCTACGGCGGCTTTTTCAAGGATTGTGCGAACTGCCATCGACAGCATAGTTAATCCTCCAGAAATGAGTCTTTGGCCGCAGCAGCATCTCCGGATTGGAAGAGTCTCTTGACTGTCGCTGGATCGACTCCTGCACTTTCCATGAGCCTTCGAAGACTGGCCATCAATTCATTATTTTTCAGGTCCTCAATCGAAATGTCTTTGTAGACAACCTTGGCCTCAGTTGTGCCGAGAGTCACAGCCTTGTCGAACATACCGTCGGCGGCGCTTTCTATGTCTTTGCGACAGGATTTCTCGTCTGCTTTCCCGCGTCGCTTCAAATGGTCGGGTTGCGATATCTGCCACAGCTCCAGGAATTCTCCAACAAGCCGCTCGCGAAAGGTCTCCCTGCTGTTCTCAAACTTCATCTTCAGCGCTTTGTGGTATTCCGTGATGATTGCAACCAGACGGTTCAGCTCGTTGGTCAATTGCTCCTTATCTTTTCGCAGGATGACCTTTCCGCGCCCCTTCCAGTCGTGAAAGAACGCGCGCTCGATACCGTCGCGCTCGCGCTTGATAGCGGCCTCGTTCACCTTGCACGTTTCATCACCACGATAGGATTTGATCGAGATGTCGAGTTCTGTCTTCAAGTCGATGGGGATTTTGAGACTGGAGTCGATGTCACGTCGAAAAACCTCGTCCTCGAACTTCTGGAAACTTGGCGGCAGCTTGATCTTGCGGGAGCTGAAGGTAGCATTCGGCACACGGAGCTCAATGAACTGAACCTCGGTCATAAAAACGGTCAGCTTCCGCGTCAGATCGAAGGGATGTGGCGGACTAGCCTTCAGGTCTGCTTCCATTTGTGTAACGCGTTCGGGCTCCATGCCTGTCACGCCAACTTCAATCTCGCCCTCGGTCGCGCCCGTTGCCTCGGCCAGCTTCTCGGTGACTCTGCCATCCAGCATGATCGCGTTTGGTTTTTCCTCGGTGGTCGAACCTGCCTCGACATTGCGCGAGACAGGGGCGTAAACCATCGTACGGTCGTCCGAGATCACCACGCCGATGCGAACACCGGGTTGTTCGCGCAGGTCGAACATTTGGTTTTGGCTCGCCTCACGGATGATCTCCAGCGCCTCTGGGTCTCCATAGCCCATGCGGTAGACCTCGGCATCGGCGTCGAGAATGACAGTCAACGACAGAGTTGGCATTTCATTCATGCGGGCGGCGAGCGCTTTGGCTACCGGGGTTGTTAGACCGGGGGCGATGACGGCGATCCGGTCTTTCGCCCCTTCAATCAGGGCGATCAGGCTGTCGTCGGTGGCGGTGGTAAAGGTGCGGCTCATCTCAAGCCCCCGTCAGCCGGTCGAAGGCGGCCAGAACAAGGCGTCGAGTGCGGTATTCGCCGTAGCGCTCGATCTCATTGCGTTTGAGGCCGCGGAAGGTTTCCGAGGGGTAACTATCCCCGTGAGTATCGGCGGGGTCGAGGATATAGCGCAACTCGTCGCGGCTCAGGCCGTATTTGCGGGCGAAGAAGGCGTCGAGATCGGCCCGCAGTTGCGCACGGCGGTCGGGGTTGAAGGCGAAGGGGGGGCGGTGTGACCCAGATCCGCGGCCCAGGGGCGCATGGAGTGGGAGGTGTAGGTCAGTTCCAGCACGCGCGGGGTGAGGGAGGCGAGGTCTTCGCGGCTGAAGTCACAGGGTTTAAAGAAAGGGAATTGCTTGATGTAGAAGTACGTGAGAGATGTGCCGCCTAGCTTTTGGCGTGCGGCGAAGTCGAAAGATATGGAAGACAGACCAGCAACTAAAGCAGCCGATAGGTTTGTGTCGAACCGAGCGAAGTAGAGCGGTATTTTGTGGTTAACCCCCACCTTCGGAAACACACTCGCAATCACCGTCCGTTCATTGGTCGCGTTGGTGATATCCCGCCATCCCATCAGCCAACGGGGCTGCTTGCGGTCGATCAGTGCGCCGGTAAGTTCCAGTGGGTCGGAAGGTGCATCCTTGATAAAGGCAAGATCATCTTCACTCAGAGGCGTCTCGCGTTGCATCTTGGGCGCATTTATTGCGGCTTTTCTCAGCCAAGCGTTGATCGAAGATCTCAACACCTTACGTTGCAGCGCCTGCTCTCCCAACACGTCGCGCAGCCGGGCCTCGGCGTGAGGCACCGTGCGAGCCAGATTAGTGGTTTCAAGGTCTCCGGGTTCTAACGTGCCCAACACCCATTCGGCCAGCACTTTCAGGCAACCTTCTACATTCTCTTTGCGGAAATACTGTTTGAGGCGCGAGGGCACGCGGGCCACCCGCAGGGCGGTTTCGTCCTCGGGCACCCAATACCACGGATCGGTCTCGTAATTCGGGTTGGCCTTGGCGCTGTCGGGCGTCTCGGGCAAGGAGCCGCCCGCGGGACGATCATTCAGTCCCGCATAAGAGCCGAACCGATGATCGAAATGGTGGATCATCTTGGCCTCATAGAGCGGCACATAGACGCGTCCATCCTCATGCCGCCAGTTCGCACCGTCGCGGCAAAATCTTTGGCCGGCGAACTGCTCAGCGGTGCGGAAATAACCACTGTCGTTCGACATATGAAACAGCGTCTGAAATGTAATCCCCCAAGGGTTCTCGTCGCCATCCGTTTGATCCGCCTGCTCCCGGATCAACACAGGTGCTGCCCGATACAGCATTCGCGTCAGATCACGGTCGGTGCGGGCGCGGAACAGGGGCGCCGTCAGCGTGTTGGGGTTCATCAGCTTGAAATCGCCCGGCTCCAGCTCAATTTGGCGCTCCTTCTCCTCTAGGGCCGGGGTATTCAGCAAGAAGGCAGCAAAGCGCGCCTTGCTGCTGGGGCCAATGGCGAGGATCGAGAATTTCACCCGGCTATCAACAGCGGGGAACAGCTTATCCCGGTTCTCAAAATCAAAAAGTGCGGCCAACCGGTTCCGCGCGATCAGATCACCAAAGAAGGCGCTGGTTGAGCTGTCCGTCGCGATCCCTGTGGGCACGATGACACCCGCACGCCCCGGCGGCAGCGAGCGTGCACTGACCGGATCGGTGATGCCCTGCGCGATGCTCTTGGCTGGTTCTGCTTTCTGTGTCGCCCGCGCCAGCCGCGCAAAATGCTCGGCAAACAGCGCGTAGGTGTTCACGTCGCCCGTGCCGGTCAGCGGAAAGCGCCCGGTCTTGCGTACGAAGACGCTTGCGGCCTCGGAGGCGCGCTTGGCAAATTCGAACTCATCTGACAGCCGCGCCTGCGGCGTTCCGGGGTCGGCATTTTTCAGCGCCTTGATCCGCTTGTCACGTTCGGCCTTGTTGGAGGCTGTCGCGATCCCGGCGTCACGGGCGGCAAAGAATTCCTGTTCCTGCAGCTTGATCCGCTCCCACGGCGGGTTACCGATCACCACGTCGAATCCACCACCTACCATGATGGCGGGAAACTCCAGCGGCCAGTGGAAGGCGCGGTTTGCCTCGGCAACCTTGATGCAGGTGGCCTGCACTTCGGCGCTGACATCGCTACCCTGGACTGTGCGCCAGATAGCTGCGGTCGTCGGTAGTGGAAGATGGTCGCTCTGGCGGAGATTAGTGGCCTCGCCGGTCTTTGTTAGCAGGAAGGCAGCCACATACATGTCGCAGGCGGTTTTCAGTCTTTGCCAATTGGGGCCGTTGAGAAGACGATCCCAGGCACGAGCCTTGGCCTCGATTTGTTCCAGCGTGTCCTCAGGCATGGCTAGTACCGTCGTTGCGCCATCGGCGATCGAGGCAGGAGCGCGCAGGTCTCTGAACAAATCCAGGTTGGCAGCGTCGCGCTGTTTTCTGTTAATGGCCTTGTAGGCTTTGGCCACGGCTTTACTGTCGCCCGTTAGCGGAGCGAAGGTCTCATCGGGCAAACCATCACGGAGCATCTTGTAGTTGAAGATGCCAATCAAGCTGTCGCCGCAGCGGATACGGGCATCGAGGAAGGAAAGTGGCTTGCCAGGCTCCAGCGCCTCGATCCAGAGTGCAACCTTGCAGAGTTCGACCGCCATCGGGTTGCGGTCGACGCCGAATATGCAGTTCGAGACGACTTCGCGCAGGGCGTGTTGGAACACCTCTTGGCTGGGTGCGCCCAGCGAGCGGTGGCGGGCGATACGGACGGCGGCCCGGCGGGCGGCGCCGAGCAGGAAGTGGCCGGACCCGCAGGCGGGGTCGATGATCGAGAGTTTCAGAATTTCGGCCACCGGATCGGCGGGGTTGCGATACTCCGCCGCGTCGAGCACCGGATCGAGCGTGGTGGTGAGCAGGAGTTGCACGAGGCTGTCGGGCGTGTAGTAGCTGCCGGTCGTCTTGCGTTCGCTCCCTCTGTTTGCGGCGTCGCCCACCGTGTAGCCGAAGTCGCGGGTTTCCAGATTCACAAGCGGGATAAGTTCTAGTAGGCTTTCGTAGACCGATCCGAGTTCTTCCGTTTCCATGTCGCGCCAGTTCACGCGGGTCATGGGCTGCCCGTCAGGCCGGAACCAGGAGAGATGCCAGATGGCCTTCAGCAGGCGGCGGTTGGTGATGCGGGCGTGGGTCAGGTCGGTCAGGTTCGATAGGGTAAAGAGCCCGCCGAGTGCCGTCAGACCGAGACGCGGTTCGCCCTTGGCGAAGGCGTCAAACAGCGCTCGCAGGCCGTCCCAGACATCGTGATGTCTGTCGAGGGAGGTGTTCCGGGTACACCGCTCGCGCAGGCGGCCGACGGAGTAGCCGTGCCTGTAGGCCTTTCGGGCAGTGTCGGGCGCATTCGGGATGTGCAGGAGACCACGGTCTTCGGCGGCGAACAGGAAGATCAACCGGTAGACGAGGCGCAGAAGCTCCTCGTAATAGGCCTGCCGGGTCAGCTTGCCGGTCTGGAGCGCATCTCGCAGATCGCTGTTTGCCGGGTTCTCGAGAAACCCCCGGCCGATTTCGAGAAGGGCGGACTCGACGCCGAGCCGAAGCTTGTCCTTCGCAGCGGAGCCGTCGACGCGTCCACGCTCACGCCAGCGCTCGAGTGAACAATCGGACGGGGACGCGTCCATACCGCCAAACCTGCTGGCATGGATCAACAGCCAAAGTGCAGAAAAATCAGCGAAGAGCCCTTTGGAGAGGATTTTCTCGATGTCGGCCTCGATCCAGGCGGGACGGGTGAGGCTGACATTGTCGCGCATGAGCCGGAGCGTGCAGCCATCCGACGTGATGCCCCAAAGAGCATCTTCGGCCGCGTTGAGATATTCCTGCAGGAGCTGGGTGGCCGACCGGCGGCGCGTCTCATCTCCGAATAAGACGATGGCCTCATCAATACCGGCCTTTCGGCTCTCCGCAGGGGCCAGCGGTGCGATCACTATGGGCACTCGGCCGTTGTGAGAGGCGTGACGGATCGGGAACCGTCGTTCAGACAGGATGACCGCGCCGGTTTCTGCTATGTGCGCAAAGCCAAAGCAATCCTTGAGTAGGTCCAGGACGAACATTTGAGGGGCACTGACGTTGCCGTCCCGCGCGGCCCTGAACCGCTCCCAGTGAGCCAAGGCAATCTGGTAGTATCTGGCGATCTCGTCGCGCAGTTTCAGGCCACGGAGAATCCCGTAGCCTTCATCTGACTGATCCGGCATGTCGAAGGCCGCGACGCGGGTGACGATTTCAGGCGGCAGGAGGGCACTGGCGATTTCGATCGCAGCGAAATCAAGACGGGAGGCCCGGCGCGACTGACGGGAACGTTTGGCGGGCTTGGCCATGTAGAATTTCCTTAGAGCGCGGGCATCAATACATAGAAACCAATGACATCGACAGGCGTAATCGCGTCGACGCGGACTTGAGCCCGCGATCCCAGCGCCTGACGGACACGGGTGTGATCTTCAGCCAGTTTTTCCGCGCGCTCTTCGGCGTAGGAATTCAGCTTTGCCTCCAGCAACGGCAGCGCCGCGAGCCCGCGTTCTATCTCTGATTGCCGGAATGCCTCAGGCAGGTTGCCGCTGTCGTGCTCAAGTAGGCCGAATGCATTGTCACCGGCCATCGAGCGTGCTTGGCCCGAAGCAGAGAAGGCGATTGCCGCTGCCTCTTCCGCCATGCTGAACCTGGGTCCGAGCTTGCTCCGCGCATTGAGCTTGTGGCGGATGCGAAGGATCGCAAGCCACGTTACCTCGTCAACGCCAGCGCACTCCCAGGCACCCGTTCGGGGCAGAGCGGCAAGGTCATCTTTGGGTGCGAACGTGTCCAGCGCCTGCTCGAGAAAAGTCTCGGCCAGCACGCCGGGCAAAGGGTGGGCGCGGTGTATGGAAATGCAGCCTGCAGGTGGCCGCGTAGAAAACCCGATCCTGATTGGCTTATCGCTCGCGTCCTCGATGAGGCTTTCGGCGACGAACCGTTCACGGAACGTCTCGGGCGTCAAGTGAACAGGCGCCCGGTATGCACCTGATGGAAGCGGGGTGAGCGCCGCGTTCAGCCGCTTCATCGCATGGATCACAAATCGTTCGGTGTCTTCATATCCACCGAGGGCAGACTGTGTCGCATCCCACTCCACCGCAACCTCTTCGGGCTTCAGAGCGTTTTGCGCAAAGATGGTGCGTGATTTCTTCTCGTTTTCGGAAGCATTCAGCCATGCCAGTTCGATTTGGTTAACCTCTTCGGAACCGCCTGAATCGAGGTCGAGGGTCATCTGCCGGGTTTCCTGCGCCCGCAGCAGCACCGCCGACATCAGGGCCTTTGTCAGGCTGCCATTGTCATCAGGTATCGGGACGCGAACCCCGGTTCGTTTTTCGATGGCGCGCGCCTTGCGAAGGATCACGTTGAGAACGGCCCCGTCGACAGGATTGTTCTCCCCATAGATGAGCACGCTGCGCACGGTGGTGCTTTTCTGGCCGAACCGGTCTATGCGGCCCTCGCGCTGCTGGTGGCGCGTGGGGTTCCAGGACAGATCATAATGGATGACGGCATCGAACCAGCCCTGCAGGTTGATACCCTCCGAAAGGCAATCGGTGGCGACCAGGATCCGGTTCTCGTGACCGCCGAGCTCTTCGACACGGACTTCGCGCTCGTCGGATGGCAGCATCCCGGTAACCACTTCGATCGTGTGGCTCCTGAAGGCCTTCATGAGAGCCGTAGCGACCTGTTCGGCCGTCGCGATGTACCGGCAGAAGACGACGGGTGAGAAGCCCTCACGGGTCAGCTCCTTGAGGGTTTTGACAAGAGCACGATACTTAGGGTCTTCGCCTATTTTTCCCGAGAGCGCTTCGGCCTGGCCGATCAGTGCGGCAAGGCGGGGATCGTCAATACCGGCGCCCGGTTCGAGATCGTCTTCCAGAAGTTCCTCGTCATCCAGGGTCTGCGCCGCGATGTGGGTTTCCGATATTTCCAAAGGATCAAGCTGCGCCCGGGTCTTCAAGGCTCTCGCACCTGCCGCGGGGCTCGAACCCACGCAGCGCATCAATGCTAGCGTGCCCCAGAATGCAAGGCGTTGCCGGGCATCGCCCTCGGCCGACGAGACGACCTCGGCGCAATAATCGAGAACCTGAATGTAGAAGTCTTCATAATCGCCCGTAAGTCGGTATTTGAGCTCAGTGGTTTCGTGCTGCGGGAATAGTCCGGGCTCATGCCATGCATCGATGTCGCGGCGTCTTCTCTGAATGAAGTGTGCGGCGAGTTTCTCGCGCAGGCTGCGTTGCGCTTCACCAGCGAGGTCCGGCAGGTTTGCAAACTCCTTGTCGATCAAACCAAGGAGATTGTGGAAAGCGGCCTCATTGCCGGAATGCGGGGTCGCAGTCAGCAGGATCAGGTGACGTTCGCGGTCGTCGGCCAGAGAGCGAACTAATTCGTATCGACGCTGCCGGCCACGGCCGCCGCTCACGGCGGAATGCGCTTCATCGACAACGACCATCTCGGGACAGGCGCGCTTGAAGTCGAAAAAGCGCCTCTCGCTCTTGATGAAGTCGAGGCTCACGACCGTATAGGGGTAAGCTTCGAAAATGCTCGTCGTGTTGGGCAGATCCCTCTCAAGTCTCGCCGCCGCCGCCGTCAACGCTGTTGCCGGAATGGAGAATTTCGTCTCCAACTCCTGGGTCCATTGATCGACGAGGTGCGGCGGGCACAGAACCGTGAACCGGTCGATCTCGCCACGGTCCAGCATTTCGCGGAGGATCAACCCGGTCTCAATTGTCTTGCCGACGCCTACGTCATCGGCATTGAGGAGCCTGACCGTATCCTGGCGCAGCGCCAGCATGAGCGGTGCGAGCTGATAGGCTCGGGGTTCGAAGTTTATGCGGCCAGCGCTTCGGAACGGCCCTGCACCTCGACGCAAGGAGAGGCGAAGCGCATCCCTCAAGAGATGGGCCGCCTCTCGTCCACCCGACCGGGCTGCATCGGGGGCATCGAAGGTTGTGTAAACGACCGGCTCAACCTCAAGGTCAGGCAGGATTGTCTCGATTTCTGCTTCAGAGCCTGTAAGGGGACGGAGCGAGAGCGCCGCATGAGCCTCGACAACAACCCATTCCCGTCCTCGAGCCCTGACAAGTTCACCTGGTGAAAACTGCTCGGCAACGCCCATCGCCCTATCCCTTCAACACTTCATGGAGTTCTTCGTCGAATGCAGCGCGGCGGCCGGGATCGGCTGGACGCTCCATTACCCTGACGCCCTTTGAAACCAGCTTCTCAAGGATGCCCTCATTGCCTTCACCCTCTTCCACAACAACGAGCCGTGCACTGCGCCAGATATTCCGGAAGACCATGCCCTCGATCACCAGCGGTTTTTCATCCGGGGCCGGCGTATGGTCCGATGTCCCGCTTTTCTGTGCTTGATCAGCATCAGAGTGATCCGCATGCGCAAGCCGCAGCAGGAACGAAAGAGCGGCAGGGTCGCGCCGATCGATCAGCTCGTGATCGGGCTGATTGAAATAAGAGAGTACGCAGCGGTAGCATCCGGCGACACACGCCGGCTCTCCTGTTTCGGACAGACGCTCCGGATTGCCTTTCGCTTCGCCAAAGCTGGCCGAATCGTAGTGCATGATCTCGAGTGCGCATTGGGCGACCTGCATCAAACCGTCATTCCAACTGACAAGTTGCGCTAATGCGCCCGCGCCGCCCTCTGCGGACTCATAAAACAGAAGTGCGTTTCTTTCGTCGGAGCTGGGTGCCGGCTCGACGAGGATTTCCCCTTCTTCCAATTGGAAAACAGATTCAATACCGCGTACCAGTGCATGCTGAATTGTGGCGAGCGAGCGGCGTCTTTCCGATCCGAGTTCGGCAAGCCAAAGCTGGGGGAAACGAAGAAGCAGCGCATTCTTGCGGTCTTCAACCAGTGGAACGATAAGCTGCTGTAGCGTGTCGGGCCGGTTCTCGTCCTCGACGTTTTCTTTCTTCTCACCAACCCACACGCCGGATTTAGGATTGATGAAGAAGCCGACCTTCTCTTTGTCCTTGCGGCGGCGCAGTCCCTTGTTGATCCGGCTTATCTGCGCAGCCTGTGCGAAATCCAGCGTTACGATTGCACCTGCAGGATCACGAATGACCTGTTGAGACGTGAAACTGGCGCTCTCGAACGAAAAGGTTGTCTGAAGTTCGAAACCTTGACGCTTCCGGTCCTCATTATTCGATGTGATCCGCTCAACTGGCCGTGTGCCGACATTCTCGATCCGGTAGAGGTTGTGAACTAGGATCGCTCCATCCAGCTTCAAGCCGCAGACATGGCACTTCTCGGGGTGTTCTCCGGGGTGTCCCGCGCCGCAGGTTTTGCAAATTGCGCGGCTTTGCGTTGTCAGCATGCCATCGGGGCGGTCGCCGGCTTCTTTCAGAAGCGCTCGGTCCACGCGGAACGCGCGGCCTTCATGGTAGACGAGGCTCTGCGGGCCAAACTCGGAAATCGCGAGAAACCTGGCGCGCTGGATATAGCGCTGGTTCTTGCCGTCAGAACCGCCCTGGACGTAGGCCATGAGTGGCAGGCGGGGGAAATTATACCCGGGAAGGAAGCCCTCCGTCGCGAGATACCGGTACAGATAGAAGTCGTTATTCTGGGTTGATGTAGACTGCAGCAGTGTTTTCCGCTGCCAGTTTCCCATGGCGAGGCGGCTTTCGGACGCTTTCCGCTCCCGCGGAGAAATCGAGTAATCGTTGAGCGTCCGCGTCGCCAGTTCCACCGTCCGTTCGGCAGCGGCAAGCAGGTCGCGCCAACGATCAAATGCCCGACCGAAGTCGGCAGGCGCACGCTCGATCAAGGTGCGGACGAATGCCTCGCGGCCGGAGTACCAATGTGGAGAATCTCCGGCATAGTCCTCCTCGAGTGATGCGAGGACCGTTTCGATGCGCGCGGCCGCCCGGTTCGAAGCTTCTGTGGAATTGATGACCTCGGAAATGTGGGAATGGAGCGGGCGCCCCGCATCTGACATGTCGAGGTTCTCGGGGATTCGAGGCAGCATCTCGGCCCCGCTCGCAGCAAGCCACTCCGCATGAAGGTGGCTCTCGACCAGATCCCGGTTGCCCAGATCGATTGAAGGCGGAACGACAACGCCATCGACCAGATCCTGCTTGCGGTCGAAGAAATATTGATCGTGCGGGCTCTGGGCGGCGCAGTAGGTCATGATCAGGGCGGCTTGGCCGCTGCGCCCAGCGCGCCCGCTGCGTTGGGCATAGTTCGCTGCCGTTGGTGGAGCGTTCCGGAGATAGACGACGTTCATCGAGGATATGTCGACGCCTAGCTCCATGGTTGGTGAGCAAAACAGTGTGGGCAGGAAGCGCCCGCTTTCGCGGTGTTCCTTGAGTTGATCCTTCTTTTCGTCAAGCTTTTCCTGATCATCCTCTCCGTACCGAAAGCGAAACTCGCGCAGCTCGCGAAGTTCGCTCTCTACCTGCGCCGTATGCTCGCGCCCCTCGATCCCGAAGAGAGGGGCCGCATCAACTTCAAGGGCTTCAAATACGGATTTGTAGAGATTGGCAAAGAAACGGTTCGTCACTTCCGGATCCTGTGGGTCGGTCTGCAGATGGTAGTGGATGGTCTTGGCAATGAGCCGCCAACCGATACCACCTACTGGCGCCGAAACTTCTTCGACAATGCCGTAATTCTTTGCCGCCTGCAGCAAAGTCTCCAGGACCTCGGGAACGTCACTGGCACTCAGTTTCCTGGTGCCGAATCGGATTGCGCGGATTTTTCTTGCGAGAGCGCTTGTGGGCGTGCCGCGCAGGAGGCGCTCCTCGTCCCGTGGGCCGATCTTTGCACGTTTCGGCGGATCGAGCATCAATACTGACGCGCCTACCGTGGTTTCTTCCTCGAGCGACCAGGGTGCCTTGATCTGACCTCGCATCGTTTGAGTGATCGCGTCGAGCTTCTGTCGCCCGAGGACGGAGGTGTTTACCGCCAGGCCTTTTCTCATGTGGTCGAAAAGCTCCTGAAGCGCGGATTGCCGTTCACCGGCGGACGCCGACTGCAGGATGGGTGATGCGGTGAACTCTTCATCATCTCGAGACAGATCGCCGATGTACTGGTATTCAGCGCGAACGAGACCGAGCTGTTCGAGGTTCGGATTGGTGAACCGCCATCCCCGGCGCTGATCGATCCAGAAACGATGCTGGAGACCTTCGCGGAGTACAGCTTCCGCATCCTCTCGCGCCTGTCCTTTCAGGCCGGGATTTTCCAGCCATTCTTCGGCGCGATGGGCAAATGCCCTGTCTGCAAGGAAGCCAAGGGCCGCCTGGATTCTCGCGCCGATTTCAGGTTCTGGAATTGAGCTGCCAGGTGCCGACTTGAGGGCGCACAGGATAGCTGCCCTCAGGAGAGTAACGAATATGAAATCGTTGAAATATCCGGCTTGAAGGGCTGCATCCTGACGGTTGTCCGTGAAGGCCAGCAGCTTGCGCGTGTGTTCGGGCAGGTCCGATGCAGCGCTATTCATCCAGTGCAGGATGCTGGAAATCAGGATCGTTGTCGCCGAGCTTCGGCCTTCACCGCTCAGAGACGCAAGTTTGTTGATATCGCGGGCGGAAGTGTTGGAAACATCCAAGCAAGCCGGACAGAAACGGAATTTCCCCGGCATGAACCAGCATCGATTCCCCATCCCGCAATAGCCGCTTGGTGCGACTTCATGTAGACGGGCTCTGCGTTTGCGGTAGGTGGATTTCAGGCGTCTTTCGCCGCTCTTCGTATCCTCCAGCCATGCCTCCGGGTAATCATCGTTGTCTCCCTTGAAGGCGAACTCAGGGTCGGCGGGCTCGGGCATCAAAAATCCCCACTCGGCCCCTTCATCTTCCTCGTCTGCCTCGACGGGGATATCGTCAATCTCCCGTTTCTCGAAATACTCGCGCCCCTGATCGGTTCGCAAAGTAACAGGGTGAAATTCCTGACCGCAGTTCCGGCAGAAATGGACCGGATACAGACGCTCTTCTTTGTTTTGCGGGTTGAATATCTGACCGGAGAACGTTGCATCGCGCTCGCCTTCCGGACGAAGAGTCGCATACAAGCGTCCCGCTCCGGCGATGAATTGATGGAGCTTGAAGGCGAACAGCGGATCGCCGCTCCCATCGGTTACTCCGCGCTGGTTCTCCGGAGTACTGAATCCAATCAGGGAGTTCCGAAGAGCCGTCACGCAGTCATTTTCGGAAAACCCGCAGTCGACAGCCAGCGCCTTAGCGGCCCACTGCAGCGAAACAGGTCTCGCCCGCTCAGGCTTGTGATCAACGTTCTTCAATCCGATCCGTGTCTCGATCCAGACGGCTAGATCGTCCTGTGCGAGATCGCCATTCGTGAGCCCCTGGCCAACATTGCCCTTCAGGGCGGCCTCGACCGCCGCCACAAGTCCAGGCAGTTTACGTTCGCCACTCCTGGACGTGTCAGTTACGCGGCAGAGCGTTTCCGTAACGACCGCATCCGCTCCGATTTTGGCGCTAAAGATTTTTGAAGCAATTCGGGCCACAGCTGCATTTTTTTCTTCCGCAGCGCCTTCGCTAGCCATAGTCGCGGACGTGCCTACGCAAATCGGTGGATGCTTCTGATCGCCAATCCGCGCCTTGAGACGGCGCATCAGCATCGCCACATCTGCGCCCTGACGACCGCGGTAGGTGTGCAACTCATCCAGCACGACAAACTGTAAGCCGCGGCAATTATCAATGACCTTCCGGTCCAGATCGTTCTGCCGCGTCATGAGCAACTCAAGCATCATGAAATTCGTGAGTAGGATGTCTGGCGGGTTGTCCTTAATACGCCCTCGTTCCTCGTTGCCTTCCTGACCGGTATATCGTGCGAAGGTTGGGGTATGCGGGTGTCCTGCGCCGAGATAGCACCTCAGCTCTTCTGCCTGGCTGTTTGCCAACGCGTTCATCGGGTAAATGATGATCGCGCGGGTTATCGGGGGTTGGCCCGCTTTCCGCGCCTTGATCGCGGCATCGATGATCGGGATGAAGAAACACAGCGACTTCCCCGAGCCAGTTCCGGTCGTGACGACATAACTCTGATTGTTCAGGGCATAACCGACGGCCTGCTGCTGGTGCTTGCGAAGCTTGAGGGTTCGATCTTTTTCAGCTACGGAGGCGGAGAGGTCTCGAAACACGTCGGCACATTCCGGTTCCAGATCACCGGCATTGATGAAATCCTGGATCGATCTACCTGCAGCGTAGTGCGGGTTGAGTTGGATCAACGGATCGGGCCAGAAGCGCTTGGTAGCATACAGTTCATCAACCTTCGCTTTAAGTTTTTGCGAGCGGATATTGGTAAATGAGCGGGCGAAAGCCTTGTAATGATTGATGACGGTTTCATCAAGATTGAATGCGTCCATTACAAACTCCCGTCCGGAGCGATCTGGGTTCTGCCGCAAATTCTGCGACGAGCAAACTAACTGGATGTGTCAGCCACAGCTATTCTGTTACCGGCCAGAGCATAAAATTGCTTCCACGCTGGCAAGGGCGCTATTTTTACGACAGAACCGCCTGAAGCCCGGTGTGACCGACAAATTCAACCAAGCCGAAACAACTTGACGGTACCTCTCAAACACCTGCGCAGGGACCTCGTCGGAGGCATGCGTGCCGGAATGTTTCAGTGAAACCATGCGCCGCTCTCTGTGATGCGAGGCCTAGCAATTAGGCCGATCTGGCTGTGCCTTTCACTTGCTCCAAGCCTCCTGCCATGCTGTAAACTCAGAAGGCCTGATCTGGTAGCGCGCGAAATTTCCCTCGTGCAGACCCAGAAGTTCCCTCTCGGCTACCTCGCAAAACCGCTCGCGCTCCTGCTGTTCAATAAGCTCCTGTGCCCATGCGTTGACGTGGACGGTGGCCTGCTTCTTGTCCATGCGTCCGCGAACGACCGCGCCGACAACCTTGCGCAGCGCCATTCGGTGTCGCATCCGAAATGGATCTGGCTCGCCCAGCGACTGCTTTACTGCAGCATAGCGGGCGGCGGATCGCTTATAGGCCCAGATGAACACATCGCGAAGCAATTCGATGCGGTTCAGCTCGTAGACACCGAGCACGGCTTCGGTATAAACGCCCCGAGGCACGCTCTCGAAGGACAACGGCGATAGATTCGCCTTGATCAGTGGAATGTTCGCTGAGAGTCGCGACACCCGCTTGTTGACATCATCGAACGGCTGCAAATAGGGAAGCTGCACCATTACGAAGAAGGCCTGCTCGAACGGATCAATGATCGCTGAGGCGGTGGCGAGAATCTGATCGAAGCACTCTTCGATGAGTTGCGGGACCTCCAGCGGATGAAAGACCGAGCCTTCGATACCGACGCCGATATGCCGGAGCCGGCCCGCCGCATTCGGATCGGCAAGCAGGTTGCCCGCCAGCAGCGCATGAAGGTTGAGAATGGTGTAGCGATTGAAGCCGATCTCCTCTGCTGCGTCGACCAGAAACTCGATCGCGTCCTTGTGGTTAAGGATCATCTGCGCCTCGGATCGTTCCTTCCCTTCCGCTTCTTTGCCAAGATCGATCAAACGCGCTGTATCGAGCAGCGAATAGGTGTTGCCCTCAAGACGGCTGGAGTTCCAGGATAGATCGATCAGCAGCCTGTTCAAAATCTGTTTGGCATAAGTCCCGGCGGTCTGGTTGGCGATATTAGGCCTGCCGAACTCCTGCAGGTGTGCTCGCTCCGCTTGCGAGAGATAGAAGGTATCGTTGGGCCGGTACGAATCGAGGAACGCGCGGGTATAGCCAACCGGCTTACGTGCCTCGGGCGGCCGGCAGACATACTCCTGAATCTCGGTGCCGGCCTCGGAGAACGGGGGCAGGACTTGGGCCCGCGCACTGGCTGTGGGGGATCCTGTGACTGCGTGGCCTGCCGCTGAGACCTGTCGCGGCCCGCGGTAGCGCGCCCCGCGGCCCGCGCCCTCCATAACCAAGCGCTTGCTATCGACGAGGTACTTGAGGCGGTATTGCAGGGTTCTGCGCGGCGGCGCGGACTCCAGCGCATCGTTGATCTGCTGCGCGGTCACGCCTTCCGGATGGCGCCGTGCAGCCTGCTCGATCACCTGCAAATACTCTTCTCGAATGCGCCTTGCCACTATATTTCCCTTTATTGCGTGTAAGTTTATTCGCGTAGCTTAGACTACCTACGCGCAACTATCAATAATATACGCAAAATATAACTGCTCCTAGTCCTCCAATGACCTGCCCCCGGTTGTTGGTCCACTTTTTATGTTAGTCCATAAGCCGTTGCAGCCGGGTGGAGCGGAGCGGAACCCGGCCGTAACGGCAGGATCGCTTCCGGGGCTGGCGGCCGGTAGCCTAACGCGCTGTGCGGGCGAACTTTGTTATACTCCCGCCGCCATCCCTCAATCAACACCTTCGCTTCCTGCAAGGTGTAGAAGATCTCCCCATTGAGAAACTCGTCTCGAAACTTCCCGTTCAACGATTCTACATACCCGTTTTCCCATGGGCTCCCCGGCTCGATGAACAAGGTCTTTACCCCTACCCGCTCCAGCCAGTTCCGAACCAACCGTGCTGTGAACTCGGACCCGTTATCCGAGCGAATGTAATCGGGAACTCCTCGCTCCACAAACAAGGCTGCCAGCCGTTCCAAGACACTCATCGAATCAGCTCGCCGTTCTACGTCGATTGCCAAACATTCTCGCGTGTACTCATCCACCACCGTCAACATCTTCAGGGGACGACCATCCTGGGTTCGATCTGCCACAAAATCGTACGCCCAGACATGATCCCGCCAGCACGGTCTTAACCGAAGACACGACCCATCGTTCAACCACAGGCGGCTTTTCCGGGGTTGTTTCTTCGGCACTTTCAGTCCCTCCTGCCTCCAGATTCTCTCCACCCGCTTATGGTTCACCCTCCACCCCTCCCGTCGCAACAGCGCCGTGATTCGCCGGTAGCCGTATCGACCGTACTCGCCGGCTAACTGCAGCGTCCGGGTCACCAGTCGCGGTTCATCCTGTGGTGTCAAGGTTCGATGCCGCTGGGTGGATCGGTACTGCCTCAGCACTCGACACGCCCGCCGCTCCGACACTCCCAAGGTCTGACAGACACGCTCCACTGCCTGCCTCCGTCGGCACGGGCTTAGAAGTTTCCCGAGGATGCCTCCTTCAGAATCGCAAGGTCCAACGCCTGATCCGCTACCAACTTCTTCAGTCGGCCATTCTCCCGTTCCAGTTCCTTCAAACGCCTCACCTGATCAACCCGCAAGCTCCCATACTCCTTCCGCCATCGATAATATGTCTGCTCCGTGATTCCCAACTTCCGACAGACCACTCCCGTTGTCTGGCCCTTAGCCAGTTCCACTTCTGCCTCTCGTAGATGTCGGATGATCTGTTCGACCGTATACCGCTTCTTAGCCATCCTTCCCCCTTTTTCAAGTCCAGTTGAAACCCTTTACTCTAACTTATCAACTGGACCGTTTTTGGGGGGGCAGGTCACTTATCAGAGGGGCCGGAACGGAGAAGCTGCAAGCAATACTTGCATTATACATGTATTCCATATGTCAAGAAAAATCTTATGGATATTTCCGAGCGGCTAAAAAATCTCCGTAAGCGATTAAATATCAACCAATTGGAATTGGCTGGCCGGACCGGATATTCCACCTCGGCTATCAGTCACTATGAACTCGGCAGAAGAAAACCGAGCCGCCGCTTTTTAGAAAAACTCGAGGAGGTGGAAGCTGCGGCGGCAAAGCCCGGCGGCAAAGCCTCCGCTGGAAAGCGGACCGACCTGCAAACCATCGGGGAGCAGATCAAATCTTTACAAAAAGAGATCGAAGGCCTGACGGCGCAGTTGAACCGGTTTCGGACGCAGGCGGAAAAGCCGGAATTCAGCCTGCCGGAGATTCGCATCTATACTAAGGAGGAATGGAAGCAGGGGACCCAGGACCGGTTGCGCTTTCAAACCCAGATTCCTGTCCTAAGGGACGAGGCGGCGGCGGGCTCTCCGCGCGAAATCGACGGACGGGACATTGACAGCTTCATCGCCGTGCCGTCCAAGTTCGTGCCCAGGGGGCCGACGGCTTATACGGGGATTTACATCCAGGGAGACTCGATGGAGCCGGTTCTGGGCAACCGCTTCATAGTGGTGGTTGATCACACCCGCCGCGACCCGGTCCGCCTGCGGGGCAGGATGGTGGCGGCGCTGCTACAGGACGGCGTGGTGGTCAAGTGGTTGGCGCGCGAGACCCGCCGCGACCGCATCGTGTTGCGCTCCCAAAATCCGGACTACGAAGACATCGTGCTGGAGTCGCCGGAGACCGATCCGATTATCGGCAACGTGGTGTTCTGGTGGGGAGTACAATAAAGGGCAAGCCCCGAGCCGCGCAGAGGGCCTAAAACGATTCAGAGTGCCGTGCAGCAGGTCACTTTATGGCCGCGAACGATTCAATACAGGTTCGACAGATGAGGTGCAAATCGAGCATAAATAATCATCCGGCTACCTGCGTCTCATTCCGCATTTCCATTTTCAAATCCCCAGCTCCAGAGCTAACCCTACACTGACCTCGGACGCCAATCTTCCGGCCCTTTCCAGCGGCTTGCCCGATCAGCCTGTTGCCGTGATGAACACGACCGGATACAATTCTTGGCGTTCCCCTAGCCACATACATTCGGAGGATGAGTTGACACAAACACTGATGCAGGTCGATCCGCGCCATCCGTTTGACAGGAAGTTCGTTCCCAAAGAAGCCGTCATGGGCGAGTGGGCCCAGATCGAGCCGCTGTTCGCCGAACTGCTTCACCGCAGCCCTTCTTCCACGGAAGAACTGGAGAAGTGGCTCCTGGATTTCTCCGAACTCAGCGGGGCGATCAACGAGGAAATGGCCCTACGGTACATCGCGATGACGACGCAGACCGACGATCCGGTCCGGGAAACCGCCTACCAGGAGTTTGTGGAGCAGATCGTTCCCAAGTTCAAGCCGCTCGTCCAGACTCTGGAGACGGCCTATCTGCAAAACCCGCACCGCAAGTTTCTGCCCCAGGAGCGGTACGCGGTGATGGACCGGATGATTGAAAGCAACGTGGCCCTGTTCCGGGAAAAGAACGTGCCGCTGGAAACGCAGCAGGCGTTGCTGAGCAAGCAATACCAGAAGCTCATCGGCGCGATGACGGTGACGGTTGACGGAGCGGAACTCCCGATGCCAAGGGCCGCCAAGTATCTGGAAGAACCGCACCGAGGCATCCGCCAGCAGATGTGGGAGAGCATGGCAGGCCGCCGCCTGCAGGACAAGGAAGCACTGGAAGAACTCTATGACCAACTGCTGGCGGTCCGCACGCAGATCGCCGCAAATGCAGAATTCGCCGACTACCGGGCATACGCCTTCCAGCAGCGTCAGCGGTTCGACTACACCCCGGAAGACTGCTTCCGGTTCCATGAAGGCGTGGAGCAAACCGTCCTGCCGCTTGTCGGCAAGATCCATGCAGAGCGGCGGAGACTGTTACAGGTGGAGACGCTGCGGCCCTGGGACCTGCTTGTCGATCCGCTGAATCGCCCTCCCCTGCGGCCGTTTTCCACAACCGGCGAACTCGTGCAAGGCACGCGGGAAATTTTCACCCGGATCGATCCGAACTTGGGCGAGCAGTTTAACTTTATGGCCGAAGAGAATCTTCTGGAACTGGAAAGCCGCAAGGGGAAAGCCCCTGGCGGCTACCAGGAGACGCTGCAGGAACGGCGCTGGCCGTTCATCTTCATGAACGCCGCGGGCCGAGACGCTGACATCCGCACGTTGGTCCACGAAGGCGGACATGCCTTCCACATGCTTGCCGCCCGCGAGGAGCCCATCATTTACTACCGCCATGCCCCGATGGAGTTCTGCGAAGTGGCGTCAATGGGTATGGAAATGCTCGCGGCGCCCCATCTCAGCGTGTTCTACAAGAATCCGGAAGACTGCAACCGGGCCGTCCGGTCGAAGCTGGAAGATTTCGTCTTGCTCCTGCCCTGGGTGGCCACGATCGATGCATTCCAGCATTGGGTCTATACACACCCCAGCCACACTCGAGACGAACGCGCCCAGGCTTGGCGGCAAATCCACGGCCGGTTCTCTGCGGAAGTCGACTGGACCGGGTACGACGAGCAACGCACCTTTCTGTGGCACCGCCAGCTCCACCTGTTTGAAGTTCCTTTCTACTACATCGAGTATGGGATTGCCCTGATCGGCGCGCTGCAAGTTTGGATGCGCAGCCGGTCCAACTACCGCGAAGCCGTAGAGCACTATTGGAAGGCGCTGTCGCTGGGAGGAACCCGCCCGTTGCCGGAATTGTTTGCAGCGGCAGGCGCGCGGTTCCGGTTTGACCGCGATACGCTGCAACCGCTGATGGACGCAGTGAGCGAGGAACTGGACCGCATCGGAAACTGAGCCGGCGGCGTCCCGCCATAGTTCATCTCACGCGGGTTTTTCCATCTTGGCGATTCCTCCCGGTTTTTCCCGATGACCGGCCCCGGAATTCGGGGCCGGCAGCAAACCACTCCGGATTCGCCTAACCTTACCAAGAGAAAATCCACAGGGGAAGCACCGGTATCCACTCCGCTAAAACCGGAAGCTGTCCCATCAGGAATAGACTAGTGGGGCAACTTGCTCTTGAAAGATTTCGAGCTGCCGGGGTTGGTCAAAAACAGGCCACAGGAAGACGCGCTGAGCCCCTGCGGATTGGTAGGCTCTGAGTTTCTCGGCGCATTCCTCGGCTGGTCCAACCAGAAAACGTTGGCTGAGTTGGTCCTCGGGACGGTTGAAGGTGGGGCCAATGAACTCCCGGATCACGCGCTTTGCTTTACCCGTATCGGTGATATAAAGAAGCATGGTGGAGATTGCATTGGGGAACCGGTCTGCGTCTTTACCGCCGTGAAGGAGGTTTTCCCGGAGCCGGCTCCAGGCCCCCTTGAATAATTCAGGAGTGGTGTTATAAGCAGATGCCAGCCAGCCGTCGCCAAGACGGGCCGTGCGACGAAGACCAGCATCCGAACCCCAACTGCCGATCCATACGGGCGGCCCGGTTTGCCGCACCGGATACGGCTCGAGGGCCATCCCCTCAGCAGCGTAGAACTTTCCTCGAAATGACGCTCCTTCCTTACTCCAAAGAGTCCGCAACGCCTGAATGGCTTCGTCCAGTCGCTTCCAGCGCTCTTCAAAGGGAAGCCCAACCAGAGCGTAGTCGCTGGCGGAGGAACCCGACCCAACGCCCACTACAAGACGTCCGCCGGAAAGGATGTCAATTGCGGCCAGCGTCTTAGCTGTTGTGACAGGACCCCGCACGACAGGGAGCACGACCGTCGTCATCAGGCTCATCCGCCCGGTGCACGAAAGCACTGCGGCCAGCGCCGTGGGTCCATCCAGCCATGGACGGGGAAAAATGAGATGGTCATTCGCAGCGAGAGCCTGAAAGTCCAGGCTCTCGGCTGTCCTGGCATACTCCATTAAAAGGTCGCGGGAGAAACCTTTTCCATCAAAATCAATCAGCGGGAGATGAACTCCGTAATCCATATCACGTCCTTTTTCACTTTTCAGGCAGGGTAGAGCAGCTTCATAGTCGGTGCAATGCGCGTTGCGGGTGAATCCATCCGAGCCGCGACTGCCCCGAGCTTGCCGAAGGGCGAGCGGCCCTGACTACATACAAACTGCGAAAGCTCCAAAAGCAATATTCGGCAAGAGGAAGCAACTGGAAAAATAGACGTCTCGGGCAGATTCACAAAGCCCGGACAATCTCTTCCACGGCCAGAGGATTTTCCAGAGCCGAGAGATCGCCCATCGGCTCTCCCAAATAGGCGGCGCGTACAACGCGGCGCATGAGCTTGGCGTTGCGCGTCCTGGGCAGGTCGCCAACAAACTTCACCGTCCGGGGTTTCAGCGGCTTGCCTAGAGCTTGCGCCACGCACTCGCGCAGTTCCTGGCGCAGCGATTCACTGTCCGCGCGGCCCGGCCGCAGCACACAGAAACACGCCAGCTCCTGGCCTTTCACGGGGTCGGGAACGCCTACGCAAGCGGCCTCGGCCACTGCTTCATGCCTCACCAGAACGGACTCCACCTCCGCCGGGCCCAGGCGTTTGCCGGCCACTTTGATCGTGTCATCCGAGCGCCCCAGGACGTACCACATTCCATCGGCGTCCACCGCCGCCCAGTCGCCATGAGTCCACAGTCCCGGGAAACGCGCCCAATAGGTTTCCCGATATCGCTCCGGGGCCTTCCAGAAGCCGCGCGTCATGCCGATCCAGGGACGGCGGATCACCAGCTCGCCCACCTGCCCGCGGAGCGGCCGGCCCTTCCCGTCCACTACGTCGGCGGCCATGCCGGGAACCGGTCCGACAAAAGCCGTTGGCTTGAGCGGCAGCAGAAGATTCCCTCCCAGGATGCCTCCCGAAATTTCCGTCCCGCCCGAATAGTTGATGATGGGTAGCCGCCCGCCGCCGACCGTCTGAAAAAACCAGAGCCAGGGGGCCGGATTCCACGGTTCGCCCGTGGAGCCGAGAATGCGCAGCGAAGACAGGTCGTGCCGCTTGACCGGCTCTTCGCCGTGCTGCATCAAGGAGCGCACCAACGTGGGAGAGATTCCCAGGACCGACACGCGGTGCCGCGCGATGAGGCTCCACAAACGGTCCGGGGCCGGGTGGTCGGGAGCGCCGTCATAGAGCAACAGTGTCGCTCCCAGCAGCGTGCCGCCCAAAACCAGCCAGGGCCCCATCATCCAGCCCATGTCGGTCATCCAGTAAACCGTATCGTCCGCATGCACGTCCATGCAGTGGGCCATGTCTTGCACCGCCTTGATGGGAAACCCGCAGTGGGTGTGCACTGCGCCTTTGGGCTCGCCCGAGGTGCCTGAAGTATAGATGAGCATCAGGGGGTCTTCCGCCTCGGTCGTTTCGGTTGCCGCTTCGGCTTCAGCCGGGGAGGAATCAGAGGCAAGCAGCTCGTGCAACCAACGGTCCCGTCCTTTTGTCCAGGCTACTTTCATTCCAATGCGCCGGAGGACGATCATGTGTTCCAGCGAGGGGGTGAGCGCGGCTGCCCGATCGGCCACTTCCTTCATCGCAACCGTGTGGCCGCGCCGGTAGAAACCGTCGGCGGTGAACAACGCCCTGGCCCCGGCGGAGGTCAGGCGGGAGGCAACCGCTTTGGCGCCGTAGCCGGAAAACAGCGGCAAAAAGATGGCTCCTATCTTGGCAATGGCGAACAAGGCGACAACGACCTCCGGCGTCATGGGCATAAACACGGCGATCACGTCGCCCTTCTTCAGCCCGAGTTGCCGCAGCACTGCGGCCAGCCGGTTGACCTCCCGGCAGAGAGCTCCGTAGGTCAACGCGCGCTCGCAGCCCTCCTCGCCTTCCCAGCGGAGCGCGAGACGGTTCTCAACCGGCGTGCCCATCCACTTGTCCAGGCAGCTTTCCACAATGTTGAGCCGGCCTCCCACGCACCAGCGCGACCAGGGCTCTCCTGCCGATGTGTCCAGGATTGTCCGGTAGGGCGTAGAGAAACGAACGCCGAGGTCTTGAATCACTGCATCCCAAAACCACTCGATGTCATCGGTGGAACGCCGCAGGAGTTCTTCAAAGGAGGAGATGTGGTGCGCCTTCATGAAAGCCGCCAGACGGCTGCGGCCCGCCTGCTCCGGGGTTGGCCGCCAGACGATTTTGCCTCCGAAGTCTCCTTGCGGCTCCATGCTCCGACACCTCGCTGTACATCTTTCCAGAAATTGTCTTTTAGCACGCTGCGAAACACGCAAGGTTTCGCACGGGTTCCCTCGTGCTAAACCAACTCGCATGCCAGCCAAAACAGCAACCCCAAACCAGAGCGTCACCATACTCCGGGAATTGCATGCAATCAAGGCACAACTCGACAAGTGTCGTTAGCACATGATATGTCCGGTCTAATTAACATGTGAAATGTCCGCTTTGAGCGGCGTAGGGTAGGGCTTTTTGCCAGGAGGTGGCATGAAGTTCTACTCGGAAGCTGCGATGGAGCGGGCGATGAAGATACAAGAAGTAATTTTGCGAGCGATAGGGAAGCGGATCAACTGGTGGCAGGCAGCCGAGATCATCGGGATCAGCGACCGGCAGATGAGGCGGTGGCGCAGCCGGTACGAGCAGTACGGCTACGACGGGCTGTTTGACCGGCGGCGGGGAAAGCCGAGTCCGCGGCGGGTACCCCTGGGGACGGTGGAGAAGGTGTTGGGGCTGTATCAGGAGAAGTACTTTGACTTCAACGTGCGGCACTTTCACGAAAAGCTGCGGGAAGAGCACGGCCTCCGGCTGAGCTACACCTGGGTGAAGCTGGCATTGCAAGGGGCGGGGCTAGTGAACAGGAGGCGGAAGCGGGGCCTGCACCGCCAGAGGCGGCCCCGGCGGCCGTTGCCGGGAATGCTGCTGCATCTGGATGGGAGCCAGCATCGGTGGTTTGTCGATGATCGCTGGTATGACCTGCTGGTGGTCCTGGATGATGCCAGCAGCGAGATTTACTATGCGCAACTGGTAGAGCAGGAATCGACGCGGACGGTGCTGGCTGCCCTGCGGGAGGTGGTCGAGCAGCAGGGGATCTTTTGCGCCCTTTATAGCGACCGGGCCAGTCATTTCTTCCTGACCCGGAAGGCGGGCGAGCCGGTGGATCGGCAACGGCTGACCCAGGTGGGCCGCGCCCTGCGGGAGCTGGGCATTCAGATGATTCCGGCCTATTCGCCGCAGGCGCGGGGACGCAGCGAGCGGAACTTCGGGACCTGGCAAGGGCGGCTGCCGCAGGAACTGCGCCTGCGGGGAATCATCACGCTAGAGGCAGCGAATCGGTTCCTGCGGGAGGGCTATATCGGGGAGTTCAACCGGCGCTTTGCCGTGCCGGCCACCCAACCAGGCAGCGCCTTTTTGCCGTCAGCCAGGCGGGAGTTAGAGCGAATCTTCTCGATCCAGCACCAGCGGATAGTGAATCGGGACAATACGGTCAGTCTGGAGAACCGCCTCCTCCAGATCGAGAAAACTCCTTGGCGCGGGACTCTGGCGGGCTGCCGGGTGACCGTCTATGAACACCTGGATGGGACGTTAAGCATTGGCTATGGGCCGCACACGGTGGGCCGCTACTCCTCCGAGGGGGTGGCGATCCGGTGCGGCGGTCGGCGGCGGAGCCCTGTGGCTTCCCGACAACACCATTTGGCGCTCACCTCCGTCGCCCTACGGGCTCCTTCGGTCAGCGCCAAATCACTTTCGGTAGAATCATGAAAGCGGACATTTCACTTGCTACATATACCGGACATTTTAACTTGCTAACAACAGGCACAACTCGACAAGCTCTGGCTCTTGGCGTCGGCAGATTCGGTTCCCTCGGTTGATTCGGTTTCTTCGGTTCTCTCGGAATGTTCGGTAGATTCGGGATGTTCGGTTCCTTCGGAAGAATCAGCCTATCTGTTTCCTTCGGTTCCCTCGGTTCCCTCGGCAGATTCGGCATCCTCGGTAGATTCGGTTTCCTCGGTTCTCTCGGAATGTTCGGTTCCTTCGGTAGATTCGGAATCCTCGGAAGAATTTTATTGTCCCCGGAATTTGCGCCAGGGAGAATCGGGGCGGAGGGCGTTTGGGAGGTTTCAGGCTCCTTCTTTCGCCCCTTCCGGGGCTGATGCAGGGCTGCCTTTGCCACCCACGGCTGGCGTCGTGGGCTGGACTCTGGCGCCCCTCTGGGGCTACACAGGCGTTGCGGAAAGCTATAGACCGACTGTGAAAACCTTGCCGGGGGAAGGAGCAAGAAGAAAAAGCTTTTTTTGCAAAACGAACCCATTGCAAAACTTCAGAAATCCAGCCTAACTATTGCATATAAAAGAGATATAAAATATGCAGAAGATCGGGGCAATGGCTTCGTTATTGGCTTTGATTTGGCTTTGATTGGGGTTTGATTGGCCAAGAAAGCCAATGATTGGGGGGTAACAGGAAAGTCAGGGTGTTGATTTCCGGAGTCTCGCTTTGGCTGGAGGGTTTAGTTCCTCTTCTTCTGGCGCAAAAAGGCGGGCACGTCAAGGTCTTCTTTCTCAAAAGAACCGGTTAGGACGCCGGGCGCGTTGGAAGATGAGGAAACGCTCCAACCACGGGAAGGCCCGTCCGCCGCACCGACTTGCGAGCCGGCTGCCACCATCTCGGATTTGAAGCCGGTGGCGATCACGGTAACCTTGATCTGATCTTCCATCTTCTCATCCATGACCGCTCCAAACAGGATGTTGGCGTCTTCGTGGGCTGCCTGCTGGATCAGCGTGGCGGCTCCTTGCACCTCCTGCAAACGCAGGTTGCTGGAGCCGGTGATGTTGATCAGCACCCCGCGCGCGCCGTCAATGGAAGCATCCTCCAGCAAGGGGCTGGAGATAGCATTGCCGGCGGCTTCCAGGGCACGGTTGGGCCCGCTGGCTGTGGCCGTCCCCATTACTGCGTAACCCATCCTCTGCATGACGGTTTTCACGTCGGCGAAGTCGCGGTTGACGATTCCCGGAATAACGATGGTGTCGCTGATGCCCTGGACCGCCTGGCGCAAGACGTCATCGGCCAGTCGAAATGCCTCAAAGAAGCCCGTGTCCTGTTCCATTTGCAGGAGACGGTCGTTAGGGATCGTGATCATGGTATCCACGCTCTCGGACAGCTCCGTCAGGCCTATGTTAGCTTGCTGCTTCCGCCGCTTTCCCTCGAAGGTGAACGGCATGGTGACCACAGCCACCGTCAAGGCTTCCAATTCATTGGCGAGACTGGCGACAATGGGCGCGGCTCCCGTACCGGTGCCTCCGCCCAAGCCTGCCGTCACGAAGACCATGTCGGCCCCTTCGAGCATTTCAATCAGCTTGTCGGTGTCCTCCAAGGCGGATTTGCGTCCCAGTTCCGGATCGGCTCCCGCACCGAGCCCCTTGGTCAGCTTGGCGCCGATTTGGATTTTGACTGGAGCATGGGACAGCTTCAAAGCTTGCAAGTCGGTGTTGGCCACCATGAATTCGACCCCCTGCAGCCGTGCGTCGATCATGCGGTTGACTGCGTTGCTGCCGCCCCCGCCCACGCCAATCACTTTGATCTTGGCCCCGTTTTGCAGGCCTTCCTGAAACGAAAAGCGGATGGAATCTTCCATGGTTGCATTCTCCGTTGGCATGGCACCTTCATCAATAGAGAGATTTTGCCATGCAGGCTATGACACGCCCCAGCCTGCGATAGCCTCAAGCCAATCCCGCAAACTACGATACGATAAAGGCGCCTCGGGCGACAGCCTATTTCTGCCGCCGAATCGTTTTGTTTCTTATTGGATACTCTTTCGGTTCCCCAGAATAAAGACGCCGGAGCTACTTTTCCCCCACAAACATGCTTCTGAAGCGGCTTCCCCAGTTTTGGTTCTGAACCTCGCGCAGTCTCCGGACCTTCTGTCCGTAGAGCAGCAGTCCCACGAGAGTGGTGTAATCCAATTGATCGAGCGACGCGGGCCAGTCCGCGATCTTCGGCGGCAACCCGAGACGCGCCGGGCAGCCGAAAACCTGCTCGGCCAGATCGCACATTCCGTTCAGGCGTGCTCCTCCACCGGAAAGGACGACGCCTGCACCAAGATGCTGATCCAAATCGCACCGGCGCAATTGATACACCACAAAGCCCAGCAGTTCCTGTGCTCGCGGTTCCAAGATTTCAGACAGCCTGCGGTGAGCCACGAACCGGGAAGGCCGACCGCCCAGGCTGGGAACCTCGATGGAGGTGCCTTCGCGGCTCCAGTCCGACAGCACCGACCCAAACACCTTCTTGATTTTTTCCGCTTCCGGCAAGGGAGTATGGAGGCCCACCGCCACGTCACTAGTGAAATGATCGCCTCCGATGGCGATGGCGCCGGACATCCTCATATTTCCATGATGGTAGGCAGCCAGCTCACAACTGCCTCCGCCGAGATCCGCCACCAGCACTCCCAACTCCCGTTCCTGCGAGGTCAGGAGTCCTTCACTCGCCGCAAAAGCTTCGAGCACTACCGCCTCCACCAAGAGCCCGGCGCGATTTGCAGCCGTGACCACGTTCTGGTTTGCGGTCACTGAAGCGGTAACAATATGGGCCTGGACCTCCAGATTCAATCCCTGCATTCCCACCGGGTTATGAATCCCCGGCTCGGAATCCAAGATGAATTCCAGCGGAACCACCTGCAGGATTTCCCGGTCGTCGGGGAGGTTCATGGGCCGCACCGTTTGCATGACCCGCCACACGTCTTCCCGCGTGACATCGCGTGCACGGGAAGAAAGCATCAGGCTGCCCCTCCCGTCCGCTCCCTGAATGCTAGGTCCTCCGACCCCTACTACGGTTGACTCCACCTGGACGCCCGCCGTGTGCTCGGCTTGCGCCACGGCAGTTTGAATCGAGCCTACTACCTGGTCCAGGCTTGCGACCGTTCCCCGGTTCCACCCTTGGGAATCAGCCTCGCCAAAACCGAGAAAGCGCAATTGTGACGCCTCCTGGAGGGGTTTGCCGCCAGCAGCCGGAGACTCGGCTCCCGCCGGGACAGCGGTACGACTATTTTGCGTGGCGCTGGTGCGGGCAGCGGCATCCTCGCCGGGCGAGAGCAACTCGGCCACCAGGACCCGCGTCTTGGTGCTGCCCAAATCCAGGGATGCCAGATACCGGCCTTTTTCACTCATAAGGCTGCTTCGGGGCGGAAAGCTTGGGAGGGAAAAGATTCCCCGGACGCATTGATATCCGCCGGGGGGATGGGCTCTGTGGCCGGACTTGAATTGATGATTACCTGTCCTCCGTACCGGAGGTCGATTGATTGAATGCTGGGGAACTTTTGTTTCCACTCCTGGATGTGGCCGAGGTAAATCCGGTAGCGGGCTAAAAAATCCTCTCTCCCCAAATGAAGCAGAATGGCTCCAGCCGAATCAGCGACCACCACCCGAACATCGCCAGGGTCCTGGAGGTCTACCTCAGAGATTGTTTCGCTGTAAGGCGGGTCGCCGCTATTCAACTCTTCCATCAGCGTCTGAAACAACTGCATTTTGGAACGTCGCGTTTCGAGAGAATCCTCGCTCGAAACTCCCCGGATCACGTGAAACTTGAAGGAGGCTTTCTGGGGAGCATCCAGAATCACTCCCTCCTCATCCACCAACGCCACCCCGTCGGGACCCCACAGAAATGCAATGGGCACTCTCTCCCGGACCTCCACCCAGAGCCGATTGGGAAAGATGCGGCCCACGGCGGCGGATCGCACCCAGGGAATCTGCTCGATCTCCCGGCCCCGGCGGCGAAGGGGAACCCGCAGAATGCTCTTTCCTTTGTCGGCCAAGAACTTCTCCTCCAGTTGGCTTTGGGCGGCAAACTCAGCGCCATGGATCTTCACCGAAGCCAGATGAAAGCGGGGATTGGAAAGACCATAATCCACCGCCGACCATCCCGCCCAGACAGCGGCGCTCAGCAGCAGAAGCACAAGCAAAATCTTCGCAATGGGGCTGGCCAGCCCCCGGCGGTGACGTTGCTTGCCGACTTTCGCCGGACGCTGGCGGCGGAGAGAGGCGGACTCTTCCACCTTGCCGTAAACGCGGGGAGCCCCAGAAAATCCTTCAGCCATCCTTGTACCCGTCCGTCCCATGCCAGAGAGCCTGCGCCGCTGGTCGACAATCCAGCAACAGCAGCGGTCAATTTCTCCAGTCTGCTAATTCCTCCAAACGACGACTTCCTCTTCCAGCTCCACTCCGTAAGCCTGGAGCACCCGCCCTCGTATCTTCTCCATCAGGCGAAAAATGTCGGCGGCGGTAGCCTGATAACGATTCACGATGAAGTTGGCATGGCGCTCGCTGACGACCGCCCCTCCCTGGCGCAATCCCTTCATTCCCAACTGGTCGATCATCTTGCCGGTCGAGAGGCCCGGCGGGTTCTTAAAGATGCATCCCGCGCTCTTTTCCTTGAGGGGCTGCGAACTGAGCCGTCGCCGGTTCAGCGCCTTCACCTCCGCGAGAATTCCGGCGTAAGGCTTCTCGGGCAACTCCAGCGTGACCGACAGCATGATGTCGTCGGGGGCAAAGCCGCTTTGCCGGTACTTGAAGCCGACCGCGGCTGCCGGTAAATCTTCCCGAACTCCTGCCGCCCCCCGGAAGACGGAGACGGACCGGACCAGCGGTCCAATCTCGATCCCGTAGGCTCCGGCGTTCATCCGCAAGGCCCCGCCCACCGAACCCGGAACGCCCACCAAGCCCTCCATGCCGCCGAGATTCCGCTTGGCGCACTCCATCACGGAGCGGCCCAGGGTGGCTGCCGCAGCAATCCGGACGGTGTGGCCGTCAAAAACAAGATCGCGCGGGTCGGGAACCAACCGCAGCACTACTTTCCGCAGCGGCTCGTCCGGAACGAGCACGTTGGTTCCTCCGCCCAGCAGGGTCCAGGGAACTCCGCGCTTCCGGAGCCCTTCCACCAGAGGCTCCAATGCCTCCGCCCGGTGGAGGAGAAAGAAATCGGCCTCTCCTCCCACAGCAAGCGAGGTGTAGCGCCCCAGCCGTTGACGGGGCAGAAAGCGGGCCCCCCAGCCCTCCGCTTGCTTTACGAATTCTGCGTCATTAAGAACCATCAGCCTGCACGAACAAACTAAAGGTCAGTCACCAAGGTTAATGTCCAGTATCTGAAAAAGTGTTCGTCACAGAGCCACAGAGCAGCAATACCGCTGAATAAACCAAACGAAAACAGCTTTTTCCTGCTATCCAGACCCGGCAGCTTCTCCGGGGGCATTTGCTACCTTCCTCTCTGTGCCTCCGTGTCTCGGCGGCTATCAGAGCCTTCCACGAACAAGCGGATTTGCCAGCGATTTACTGCTGTCCTTCCGCAGGCGCTCCAGAAACTTTTCACCAATCTGGCTCACGCTGCCCGCTCCGAGCGTCAGCAGCAGATCGCCGGGCTGGACGGTTTCAGCAAGCCGCTTCAGCAGATCTTCGACAACAGGCAGATACTCCGCCCGGGAGTAACCCCCTTGGCGTATCCGGTTAACCAGCGCTTTTGCCGAAACGCCTTTGATCGGAGGCTCGCCTGCCGGATAGATATCCACGACGAACAGATCATCAGAGCGAGCAAAGCAGCCGGCAAAATCGTCGAGCAGCAGCGCCGTCCGTGAATACCGGTGAGGCTCAAAAACGACGATAACCCGGCGATAACGGCAATCACGGGCGGCATCGAGGGTGGCACGAATCTCGGTGGGATGATGTCCGTAGTCATCGACCACCGTAATGTCGTTCACCCTTCCCCGCACCTGGAAGCGGCGCTCCACGCCGCCAAAGGCGGCCAGCCCCTGGCGAATGTTCTCCAGGTCCAGCTTCAGTTCGAGCCCTACGGCGACGGCGGCCATGGCGTTCAGTACGTTGTGCCGTCCGGGCATCTGCAGGGCAAAGGTTCCCAGGTCCACTCCCCGGAATCGCAACCGGAACTGAGAACGGAAATGCCCGCAGAGAATTTCCTCGGCTATCAAATCCGGCGCTGGCGAATCCGCCTCACCCTCCCGGGCGCTGGTTCCGTAGGTCACCACCCGGCGAGTTGTGTAAGGCAGGATAGCCCGGACATTTTCCTCCTCCAGGCATAAGATGGAAGCCCCGTAGAAAGGAACCCCATTGGCAAACTGCACGTACGCCCGGCGAAGCTCTTCGAGCGATCCGTAGCAATCCAGATGCTCGCGGTCGATGGAGGTGATGACGCAGAGGATCGGAGCCAGGTGCAAAAACGAGCGGTCACTTTCATCCGACTCCACCACCATGAAATCCCCATTGCCGAGCCTCGCGTTGCTGCCCATGCTGTTCAGACGGCCGCCCACCACCAGGGTAGGGTCCAGGCCCGCCGCCGCCAGCACGGCGGACACCATGGATGTGGTGGTGGTCTTGCCGTGGCTGCCCGCAATGGCGATACCGTACTTCAGGCGCATCAACTCCGCCAGCATTTCTCCCCGCGGGATGATGGGAATTTGCAAACGCCGCGCCTCGACGACTTCCGGATTGTCGGTCCTGACGGCCGAACTGGTCACCACGGCCTCGGCGCCTTCGACGTGGCTGGGATGATGGCCCTCGTGGATGCAGGCGCCGAGCCGTTCGAGCCGTTCCGTAATCGGAGTGAGCCTCCAGTCCGAGCCGGAGACCTCGTAGCCGAGGTTCAGCAGCACCTCCGCGATGCCGCTCATGCCGCTGCCTCCGATGCCTACAAAGTGAACACGCCGGGCCGTAAAAAACATTTCGTTCCTTAGGAGGAAGCCTCCCATTCTTGGAATGCGTTCTGCCCGCGTTTCTGTAGCTCCTCCGGGGAAAGGTCCTCTTTGTGCGATGCCAGAGACCATCGATGGCCGAAGGGGTCTTCCAACTGTCCATAGCGGTCACCCCAGAAGGCGTCCATCAGGGGCATGGTTTCGGTAGCACCGGCGGATACTGCCTGCTGAAATAGCGCATCTACATCCTCGACGTAGACGTGGATCGTAGTACCCGTGCCGCCGATCGACTGTGGGGAGAGCACCTTGTTGGATGGAAACTCATCATTCAACATCAGGAATGAGTCGCCGATCTTGAGCAGCGCGTGCATCACGGTCTTGCCGTCTGGCATGTGGTGGAGGCCGCACACCTCGGCGCTGAACGCCCGCTGGTAAAACTCGCTTGCCTGCACCGCATTCTGCACCACTAAGTGCGGCGTGAGCGTGTGGAAACCCTCGGGTATCGCCTTTACCTTCCCTGTCATCTCCTCTCCTTCTTGGAACCTTTCAATAGGTCAGACTCAAGGACAACTCTGATTTCGGATAACCGACAGTCTCTAGCCAACAAACCCCTTTGCAGTCCCGCCACGCCGGCGGACCATCCGTTCCAGTTCATCCACGATGCGCGAGGCCGCTTCCGGATGAGCCATGGAGCGGATTGCGGACTCCATTTGCTCTAGCCGCTGGGGTTCTCCGAGCAATTCCTGGAGCACTGCGAAAAGCCTCTCCCCGGTCAGTTCCCGGTCCGGAATCAGCCGCGCCGCGCCGGATTCGGCCAGGGCCTGGGCGTTGCGCAACTGATGCTGGTTGGCCGCGCTGGGAAAGGGCACCAGAACGGCGGCCCTGCCTGCCGCCGCCAATTCCGCCAGGGTGTTGGCTCCAGCGCGGCAAACCACCACATCCGCCCTGGCAAATGCCTCCGGCATTCCCTCGATGTAGGGGAGAACCTCGGCGCGGAGCGAATGTTTTTCGTACGCTTGCTTCACTGCATTATATTCACTTTGCCCAGACTGATGCACGAGGAATAGATTCTCCCAGTGGCGGGCCAGTAGCGGCAAAGCTTCCACCGCCGCCCGGTTCAATGTTCGAGCCCCCTGGCTGCCCCCGAAGATGAGCACCCTAAAAGGAGGCTGATACCGCCGCGGCTCAGCCGCAAAGAACTCCCGCCGCACAGGGACGCCCACCACCGACGTCTTCCCCAAACCGAAGTGATCAACCGCCTGGGGAAAAGCCAGGAAAGCTCTCGTCACGTAGGGAGCGACCCAGCGGTTTGACAGGCCGGGAAACGCGTTCGGCTCGAGCACCGCCAGAGGAATGCCCGCGAAGGCGCTGGCCAGCATTACAGGCCCGGCCGCGTATCCTCCGACTCCCAACACCACATCGGGCTGAAATTTATCCTGGAGCCGGGATGCTTGCCACAAAGCGCGCGGCAACCGGAGAAGATTTCGCAAACGGGTCGCAGGCGATTGCCCCTGCAATGCCCGCACTTCCACCAGTTCCAATGGAAAACCGGCTGCGGGCACCAGTCTGTTTTCCACTCCGCGGGCTGTGCCCACAAAAAGCACCCGGTGCTCCGGGCTGCGCTCGGAAAGCTCCCTGGCTACTACCAGGGCGGGTATTACATGACCTCCCGTTCCGCCCGCCGCCAAAAGGAGTCTCATCGGTCTATTTCCATCCGGGCAACCCTTACTCTGTGTGCTGGGTGATGTTCAGCAAGATTCCGGCGGCGGCCATGCTACAAACCAGGGAACTTCCTCCATAGCTGATGAACGGCAACGGGATGCCTTTCGGGGGGATCAAGCCCAGCACCACGCTGATATTGACCAGTGCCTGGCCCACAATCATGATCGTCAAGCCAGCGGCCAAGTAACGCCCAAAGTCATCTGGAGCCAGCAGGCTGGCACGCCATCCACGCCAAAAATAGAGGCCGAAAAGCCCGATCAGCAGCGCGACTCCCGCCAAGCCTAGCTCTTCGGCTATCACCGAGAAAATAAAATCGGTATGGGGCGTCGGCAAGAAGAACAGTTTTTGCTTTCCGTTCATCAATCCCAGCCCGGTGAGTCCACCGGTTCCGATGGCAATAAAAGATTGGATAATTTGAAACCCACTCCCTTGGGGATCTGCATAAGGATCGAGAAAGGCCAGAATGCGGGAGCGCCGGTAGCCGACGCGAAAAATTAAAAGGTAGAGCGCGGGAAGGCTGCCCAGTAACAAGTAGAAGAAGTACCGTAAGCGCAGCCCGGCCAGGAAAAACATCATGGAGGCGATCAGCACAATCACGATGGGTGTTCCCAGGTCTGGTTCCCGCAGAATCAATCCCACCACCAAGCCAATCATCACCAGGGCTGGCAGCAGTGTGCGGAAAAAATCATTGACGCGCTGGCGGCGCTTCTCCAAAAAATAAGCCAAAAACAAAACCAGCATGAGTTTGGCGAACTCCGATGGCTGCACCGAAAAAGGGCCCCAGCGGAGCCACCGGTTTGTATGTTGGTGGGCGTCGGTCATCAGCACGATCACCAACAACACGAAGGCGAGAAAAATGCCGGGGAAAAGGACAGTCGGATGCCGCAGGCGGCGGTAATCGAGGCGCATCAGAAACAGCATCGCCACAATTCCCGTCGCGGTCCAAGCCAGTTGCTTCCAAAAGAAAGCATATGGACTCCCGTATTGGTCAGTGGCCAGGAGAGCAGAGCTGCTGAAGATCATCAGCAATCCAAAAAAGACCAGCGCGAGGGTCACGGTAAACAGAATGCGGTCGAATGAAAAACGTTTAGCCATCCACTTTCCTTTTTCCTCGCCCCGTCCAAAGCCTCACGGCACGAGCGGCCCGGCTTCTAGCGCAACTTCAGCGTGGAAAGCGAGAACAGGGCCAGCACCAAAGCCGCGATCCAGAATCGGATGATGACCTTGGATTCGCTCCAGCCTTTCATTTCAAAGTGATGATGTAGAGGCGCCATCTGGAACAGCCGCCGTCCCCATAATTGAAACGAAGCCACCTGCAAGATCACCGACAACGCTTCGGCCACAAAGACGCCCGCGATCAGAAACAGCAAAATCTCCTGTTTGATGATGACGGCAACCGTGCCGATCGCGCCACCCAGCGCCAGAGAGCCCACGTCGCCCATGAAGATCTCCGCCGGATGGGAGTTGTACCACAGGAACCCCATACAGGCCCCGACCATGGCGCCGCAGAAGATGGTCACCTCCGCCACCTGCGGGATATATTGCAACTCCAGATAGCGGGCAAAGACAGCGTGTCCGGTGACGTAACTCAGCACGGTTAGGGCTCCGGCAGCGACGATGCTGCAGCCGGCCGCCAATCCATCGAGGCCATCGGTGAGGTTAACGGCGTTACTGGCTCCCACGACGACCAGCACCACAAACAGGAGAAAGAAGCCGAAAGCCAGGGGATAGAAATATGGGTTGTCCATCAGGCTGTGGATGATCAGGTCCGGCGTGAATGTTTTGAAGAATGGCACGCTCAGGTTCGTTGAGTAGTTCCCTCGAATGGTCAAAAAGACCAGCCCCATCCCCACCAGCAAGCTGATCAGGATTTGCAGATAGAGCTTGGTCCTTCCGGAAAGACCCTTGCTGCGCTGACGGCGAATCTTATAGTAGTCGTCCAGGAACCCGACCACTGCGAACCCGAGCGTGGCCAGGATCACCATCCACACCAGTACATTCGACAGGTTCGCCCAGAGGAGCGTCGGCACCAGGATGGCTACGTTGATCAGAACCCCTCCCATGGTCGGAGTCCCGGCCTTGTCCTGATGCGAGCGGGGACCTTCTTCCCGAATATATTGCCCGATCTGAAATTCTCTCAGACGCGCGATGAGCCAGGGGCCCACCACCAGACAAATCAGCAAGGCCGTCAGGGTGGCGAAGGCAGTTCGGAAGGTCACGTACTGAAAGACCCGGAACGGGGTGAAATAAGGAAAAAGCTGTTCGAAAAGAAGATAGTACAGCATGGAATCGCACCTATCGCTCAGGCCGTGACAAAACGTTCTGTTGCCAGACTTCCCAGACTCTTTCCAGATGCACCGCCCGCGAAGCCTTCAGCAACACCACATCTCCCTCTTGCAACGTGTTCTGCAACCCGCGGGCCGCCTCTTCAGCCGAATCAAAGTGGGCCAGAGCTTCCGGCCGCAGCCCCGCTGCGCGCGCGCCGCCGACAAAAGACCGCGCCTCCTCACCGACCGTAAAGAGACCGTCAAAGGACAACTCGCCCAGCCGGTAGCCGCACCGATAATGCAGCATCTCAGAGGACGGACCCAACTCCCGCATCTCCCCCAGAACCGCAAAGCGCCGCCGGGCACTCAGCGAGGCAACTGAGACTAGCATGGCTTCCAGCGCCTCCGGGTTGGAGTTGTAGCAATCGTTCACAACCAACGCCCCGTTCGCCAGCCGGATCAACTCGCCCCGCATGGGAGCAGGCCGCAGGCCTTTTACGGCTTCGCGCAAGCCAGCCGGCGGAAGGCCGAAGCAATAGCAGGCAGCAAGAGCAGCCAGCAGGTTGAGTACATTATGCCGCCCAACCAGAGGCAGATGAAAGAACTCGTCGGAAGGCGTCTCCGGAGGCGGGACGCGAGATGGCGCTTTTGCTTTCCACACCGAACCCGGCGGGACAGCCTGGAACGGTTCAGCCGGAACCGTGAACCGAAACTCACCGCTCCCGTTTCGTTCCAGACCTTGCGCACGGAAATGGGCGGGACCCGAAACTCCGAAATAGAGAGCGCGGCCAGGAAGCCGTTCGCCGAAGGAGCGAACCTTAGGATCGTCAGCATTCAGCACGGCCCAGGCCTGGGACCCGAGTGATTCAATCAGCTCGAACTTGGCGCGAGCGATCGCCTCCACGTCCGGGAAAAATTCCAAATGAACGGCGCTGACGTTGGTTACAACACCTACGTCGGGAGCCGCTAAATTTGCCAGCGAGCGGATTTCGCCGGGACCGGACATCCCTAACTCAAATACACCTGCCTCTGTTTCCGGTTGCAGACGCAGCAGCGAAAGCGGCAGCCCCAAATGATTGTTGAGGTTCCCCTCGCTGGCCAGCACCCGAAACCGCGTGCCGAGAAGCGCTGCGATCATCTGCTTGGTAATGGTCTTCCCGGCGCTGCCCGTCACCGCCACCAACGGCCCTCCCCAACGGCGGCGCACCGCCGCTGCCAGTTTTTGCATCGCTTCCAGAGTGTCCCGCACCCCGATCAGTTTCGGCTGGCTGCAGGATACGAAACTCTCTCGGCAGGAGGAGCTGACCACCGCGCCCGCGGCTCCAGCAGCCAGGGCTGCCGGAACAAAATCGTGGCCGTCGAAGTTCTGTCCTCGAACGGCAAAAAACAGCTCCCCAGGCAGAATCGTCCGCGAATCGATGGAATAACCCGCTGCCCGCAAGTTCGGCAGCGAGGGCGGAGATGTCTCCATCATCCGGGCGATTTCACCGAAGCTGAGTTCCATGGGCGTGGTAATGCCTTTCTAGCCGTTCCCGTCGGTAACGAAAATCAATTGATGAACTCCAATTCTTCGGCCAACCAGTCGCGGGCAAGATCGTCGGATGAGAAAATGGCCGCGTCCACAAGACATGGGAGAATGCCAGCAGTTTCACACAATGCCAGAACCCCATCCTCTACAAACTCGTAGTAATTCCAATCGGCTAGGGCGGTCGGGCTAAGTTGGGGGAATTATGCAGCAAAATACGCAGGGGCAAGATCATCTCGCCACAATAGATCCGACTCGTTTCATAGACTGCGTTTCCACTTAATCTCGGTAACATGGGAAAGGCCCAGGAGCCTTCCCGCTAGTTCCGTATGGAGATTCCAATCTTCATCGTCGAATGGAACACCGACTATCCTTCCATGAGTGTCATCATCAATAATGAACTCGAGGTCCAAATCAAGAATGGCCGAACGCTCCAGTGCGGCCACTCCGTTTCCTCGCATGATTGTTTGTTGGGCAAGTTCGAGACTTGAAGCAGTTGATAACCCATCATCATCCCTGCCGCGCACAGGTCGATATGCCTTGTCGGTTAGAACTCCATCCTCGAACCAGCTTGGCTTCAGCGCCCGATAAGCATGTTCTAGCCAGGGAATAGCTGCCCCTCCGGATCGTGCTCGTTTTGGGCTAGAGAGATTTCCTGGGCTATGCGTTTAGGATCAGGGTTGGATTTGGTGCTAAAGGAGCCGACGGGCATCATTATGGAACCCGTTTGCAAAAGGCTTGGCCTATTAGGAAAGGTCGCCAATCTAACTATCCGATCGCCATCTCTCCAAGTGGCGCTTAGCTCTCCATAGAAGCTGGAGACTTGTGCGTAAGGCATCTCTGGTAAAGCCTCAACTACACTACGGATTAGCCGAATCATTTCATCTACTACTTTCTGGGGCGGCGCTTCTTCATCCTCGTCGCGCATCGCCTCGTCCTCCGATAATCTGATGATGCGCTGTATAATCCTTTCCGCAACGTTCCGTTGCTCACATACCAAAGCTGCAATGTTCCCCTCCGCTGAAAAGGCTCCATCCATGCTAGCGTTTACTAGGTACGGAGGCATCGCTGTCGAAAATGCAAAAACCAGCGGAGCTAGGAATCTAGCACTGTGAGAAGATCGTTGATCTTCCTGGATCTCATTATTATAACTAAGCATTCCCTGTTTGCTCCCCCGGTTTTCTGTCGCGAATTTTCTCCAATTCGCCGATCTTATCACCCAACCACTTATGAAGTGCCGTTGCGGTGTTCACATCCATCACGATGCCGACTTCTACTTCCCTCACAAATCCCTCCTTCTCTATGCGCTCTTCACGGAGTTCTGTACTGAGAGAATCACCCTTAACGGCATGTACAGTGCGCTGCGGGATGGGTGCTCGCTCATTGTAAAACGCCGCGAAAATGGTTCCTCTTGGCGTGACCCCACCGTGTGCTCCGTCTGCGTGGATAACGCGGTAGCAACTGCTTTTTATAAAAGAGAACTTGATTTTTTTCGGTGGTTCCATCTCGCGTGCAATTGCTCGGCCCAGCCCTTTTAAGGGGGTGTGGCAACATGTTAAATTTATCGGCGCTCCAGCCTGTAACGCTCGCAGCTCTTTTCTCGTTGGCGTCCGGTTTTCGCTGTGCTGGCCCTCGGGTCGGTCGGCCAGTAGCACCTGCTTTAGCGCATCGGTCAGGTCTTTCTTGGAAACCGGCATCCGTTCTTTCCGGTCGGAAGACGACTTGGCTTGATTCCTCCCCATTGAGGAAACCCTCCTCAATCCATCCGCTGAGGCATTCTCCCACGGGAACCAAGAATCGTCAAGGCTCGGGCCGTGATAGAGCCGTCACTCGGGCGGTTTTGATTTTCCACACGATATCACAGTCACGCCTGAATTGGGATGGAAGAAAGCCCGTTCTTCGCCACGAGCTCGGCGTAGGGGATGCGGGAATCGGTGAGTTGACGCGCCAGGGCTTCCATGCGGTCCAGGGTGTCAATCTCGCAGTTTCCATCGTTCAGCCGGAACGTAGCCTCATTTACATACTTGGCAAGATGCTTCGGAGAAACGTGATGCCAAGTCCCGTGCACGGACCTCTTGAATAGCGCCCACACGGATTCAATCGAGTTGGTTGAGACGGCCCCGCGAACGTATTCCCTAGCTCCATGATTGATGATCCTGTGCCGGAACTGCCTGTTGGAGAGGCGGTCATAGGCCAGGGCTTCGTCGGTGTATACGGTTGCTCCGGGCTTGACTGAATCTGCCACAAAATCGGTCAGCGTGTCTGCATTGGCATGCTCAACGGGCTTGGCAATGACTTTCCCGCCACGCTCGCGGATGCCAGCCACGATTGCCTTTCCCACTCCGCCACGTCCAGCATGTAGGCGCTTGTTGGAATGTTTGCTGGATTCCTTCCCGCCGACATAGCACCCATCGGCTTCCACGACATTCTTCAGGATGAAGTCGGTTCGGCCGCAAGCCTCTCGCACACGATGGAGCATGTACCAGGCCGTCCGATATTGCACTCCCAGTTCCTTGTGAAGCTGCATGGCGCTCACGCCCTTTCGGGCCGTCATGACGCAATAGATCGCGTAAATCCAATTCTGCAAGGGGGTCTTGCTGGCGTGCATACAGGTTCCCGTGGTGACGGTGAAATACCGTCGGCAGTCTTTGTGCCAGTAGTGGTATGGCTTACTCTCCGATGGTGAGATATTCTCCGTGTTCTTGCAGCGCGGGCAAACCGGCTTTCCATTCCACCGGGCTTGCTCGAACCACTTGTAGCAGGCATCCTCGGTCGGAAACATCCGTTGCAGTTCGGCAACGCTGATCGTTTTGGCCTTGCGCTTCGCTTGCTTCATCATATCCCCCTATCTGCGTATTATTATATCTACCAGTTCCAGGACTGTCAAGGGGATTGTGTATTTTTAGGGAATTTTCTAGAATTTCATCGGAAGAGGAATTCTGATGAGAATATTTGTCATCCTGACCGATCCAGCAAACGAGAATCTGGAAAAGGCCATCAAAAGCGAGTTTCCAGAAAAATACTACGACTTCGGAGACGGCCAATGGTTCGTGGCTGGCGAAGGAACTGCTAGTTTTGTATACGGCAAGCTAGACAATGCCAAAGCGTATGGAGACATTGGCTCGATGGTAGTTCTTTCCACACTGGGATATGACGGTTACGCCAGCACCAAATTATGGGATTGGTTGATTGCGATGAAGGAACAATGAACGGCCAAGACAGCGAATCTGAATCCCGCCAATCCGCTAAAGAGCGAGGTCCGTATACCCAGGATCTCGAGCCTCGATTAAGGGTGGTCGAGGGTGAGATACGAGAACTGAAAGTCGAATTGAAGCACACGGCAACCAAGGAATATATTTCAGAGCGGGAAACATCGATGTTTCGCTGGTTGGTTGGGATTTTGCTCGCAGCGGGAGCTGCTATTCTTGCCGCGCTCATCAGGACATTCGTAGACTACCCCCCCCCCCGCTGCGTATTTTGCTGCATAATTCCCAAAGTTGGTTGCACCTGCGTCGCCAACCTTTTTGCCCCTTCTCAGCCCATGCTCTGACGCCTTTGCTTCTACAAAATCGGAGAGGCTTTTGATTTCCCGCTCGCATTCCGAAAGCCTGAGAGGAAATGGGGTTGACTTTAGAAAATTAGCCAGCCGGCTACCAGGACCAGACCTCTGCTGTGTGCTCAACAAACACGCCACCATGACATACCAGAACCTGTCCCGAGAAAACTTGGGGAGTTTTTCTAAAACGATATTCCTCTCTTGCCGATTTTTTACAAAAGGGCGATCCTTCATCATGTCCATCAACTTACATACCCTTTCCACATCGGCATCTTCAATATTCCATGCAACATTCATTGCACCATCTTCCTAGCCCAGAAGGGCGGCAGAATCTCGTCCAGGGTGCTAGCCCTGGGATGCGAGAATTCCCAAACGAGCCGAGCCCCGTAGGGGCGTCATCCTCTGGCCCACGGTGAAAACCGTGGGAACAGAGGTGACCAAACAGGCCAGCCCCGTCAGGGGCGACATACTTCGGTCTTCAGTCCAAAACAAATCGTGGATAATACGCGATTCCGTGTTGCTTCAGAAAACTCACCAACTCCTCCTGAAAGCTCCTCTTCCGATGATGCTCTTCCTGGTTTCGAATATACGTTTTCACCGCCTCCACTTGCGACCGGCTGACACTGAAAGCAGCATACCCGGTTTGCCACGCGAAGCGTGCCCGCTGCGGCCACTACTGGTGCACCCAGCGCGATGAATTTGCCTTAACCTTTTTCATCAACTCGGCGACTCCCAGGGCGGCCGGCTGAACGAACAATAGGTGAACATGGTCGCTCGGACCGTTAATCAGCAGGGGCTTGCCCTTCAGCTTGGCGATGATCCCACCCATGTAGGGAAACAGTTCCGACTTCAGCTCTGCGTCTAGATGAGATCGGCGGTGCTTGGTGCTGAACAGGGCATGGATCACGATCTGGCTGAAGGTATGGGCCATGGATGTCGCCCCTGCCGGGGCTTCGCGCTCCCTTTGGTCTGTCTTCCCACGGCTACCGCCGTGGGCTACAATCTTGCGCCCCTGCCGGGGCTGGCTGTGAACTCCTCCGCTAGCCCCATGCGCAACTGACTCCCCTCGGCTGCACTCGGGGCAGGCCTGGCTACTGACTCCCGACTACCGATTCCTCCCTAAACCCCAACTTGCCGAGCACCCTCCGGGCTACCTCCCGGTCGTCAAAGGGAACCCTCTGGTCTCCAACAATCTGGCAGGTCTCGTGCCCTTTGCCCGCCAGCCACACAGTGTCTCCCGAGCGGGCCTCCCGCAGGGCCATCTCAATGGCCAGCGCGCGGTCCGGCTCCACCGTGTAGTTCGCCTTGACTTTCTGCAAGCCGACGGAGATGTCGTTCAGAATCCGGATCGGGTCCTCAGAGCGAGGATTGTCGGAAGTGAGCACAACCCAATCGCTCTCTGCAGCCGCCATGCCCATCAAAGGCCGTTTGGCGCGGTCCCGGTCTCCCCCACAGCCGAAAACCAAAATAACCCGGCCCTGGTTTGTCAATCTCCGGGCAGAAGAAAGCAGGTTACGCAGGGCGTCTTCGGTGTGGGCATAATCGACAAAGACTCGAAATGGCTGGCCTTCATCGACAGCCTCGAAGCGGCCGGGAACCAGCACCGGCAGGATACCCCGCGCGATGGCCTCCGGGGCGATATCCAATGTAAGCGCCGCAGCGATAGTGGCGAGCAGGTTATAGACATTGTGGCGGCCCTGCAAAGGCGAGCAAACCTCTACCGGACCCGCCGGCGTCGTCGCCGTGAATTCCAGCCGTTCCCGGCTCCCTTTCCATTTTCGGACGGTGACGTCGGCCGGCGATTGCATTCCGTAGGTAATCACCCGGCTACCCGTCCTGGCTCGCAGCGCGGCAGCGTGAGGGTCATCTTTGTTGAGCACCGCGAAGGCCGGCTCGGCGCCCTCCGGGGCAGGGAGAAAAAGCTTCTCCTTGGCCGCGAAATATTTCTGCTCATCCAAGTGGAAATCCAGGTGGTCACGGGAGAAATTGGTAAAAACGGCGGCATGAAACGAGCAGCCCGCAACACGGCTGAGCGCCAGCGCGTGCGAGGAAACCTCCATAACCGTGGACCGTCCTCCCTCCTCGGCCACCTCTCGCAGCATTTTTTGAAGCTCCAAAGACTCCGGGGTCGTGTTTGCAGATGACCAGCGTCTGCGATTCTCTCCAGGACACAGGCGAGACTCAATTGTTCCGAGCAAGCCGGGTCTCCATCCGGCAACCTCCAGAACAGAGGCCAGCAGGAAGGCCACAGTGGTTTTACCGTTGGTCCCGGTGATGCCCACCAGTTTGATCCGCCGGGACGGATGTCCATAGAATTGGCTCGCCGCCAGGGCCAGCGCCCTTCGTACATCGGTGACCTGAACCCAGACAGAGGAGCCTGCAGCCAACTCCTCACCCGGCAAGGACGCGGGGGGATTTTCGCTGACAACGGCAAGGGCGCCATGCAAAAGCGCTTCCGGAATGAATCGGTTTCCGTCTTGCTGAAAGCCGTGAATGGCAAAAAAAACCTCTCCAGCCGAAACCCGCCGGGAGTGGTATGCCAAGCCGGCGACCGGCAGACTGCGATCTCCGAAAATCTGGGCCTCGGGGACTTGCTCGAAAAGTTCCTGAAGGTTCATTCCGTTTGAGCCACTTGAACAGTATGAGCCGCTGCATCGGATATGCGGGGCGAACTGGAAAAGCCAACTCCCTGCAACCGGCGCGCTCCTAGCGGGCGGAAAAGGGAAATCAACACTTTCAATTATACCTCCAGCCTCTATTCCCAGCTACCCGGCGCCTCGAAGCGTGGGATTCGGTTGGACGGACCCTGCCGCTGGAAGGCTTATCGCAGGCGGCTTGGCCGTCGGCTGTTCCGCCCGCGTCCTTCCGCCGACTCGAAACCGCACAATGATTTTTCCCCCCTCCGGCAAGGGAAGGTTCTGCGTAGGGGATTGCTCATAGGCAATACCACTACCCACAACCTGCAGCTCCAAACCCTCAGCAATTGATTGTTCCACAACGTCCCGTACTGTCTTTCCCAAAAAGTTGGGAACAATTGGGCCGGAATCAAGTGTTACGAGAGAGCCTGGTTGCATTCCTTGCAATGGGCTTGTGGAGGATTCCTGCGCAGTAAAAAGAGTGGTAGCCGCTGCCGCTTCCGGCTCCTTCACGGCAAACTCAGCCAGGCCGGTTTCCCTCTGCCCGGAAGGGAGGACGGAGTTGGATTCCAACCGGATATCCGGGTCCCCGGCGGCAAGGGCCCGGGCTGGGGAAGAGTTCAAAGGCAATGTGGCCGGGACATTCCGGTAAGCCAAAGATTGTATGGCGACGCGTTTGAAAATTGGGGCCGCCACAGTTCCTCCCCCATGCAGCCCCTTAGGAGAATCGATCACGACCAGGATGGTGAACACCGGAGATTCGGCCGGGGTAAACCCGACAAAGGAAGCCACGTAGTCTGTCAGCGAATAAGTGCCGGTGGCAGGATCAATTTTCTGTGCGGTGCCCGTCTTGCCGGCAGCGGTGTAACCCTCCAGCCGAGCTTGCCGGCCGGTGCCAGCATTGACCACTTGTGCCATCATGCGACGCAAAGTGGCTGCCGTCTCCGGGCTGATGACCTGCCGGGTCTCGCTGGTTTCGGCGGGGCTGCCAGAACGAAGAGGCTCTTTCACGATGCGCGGCCTGTTCCACCGACCCCCATTCGCCACGGCGGAGGTGGCAGTTACAAGCTGGATGGGCGTAACTCCGATCTCTTGTCCCATGCTGATGGACCCAATTGAGACTCTTGACCACCGCTCCGGAGGCTTGGTCAAACCCCGGCTCTCGCCGGGCAACTCGATTCCGGTGGGACTGCCGAACCCAAAGTCGCGCAGGTACCGGTACAATCCCCCGTCTCCCAGCCGCATGGCCAGCTTGATGATTCCCACATCACTGGAATATTGCAGGATTTCCCCGACGCTCAGGATGGGGAACGGCTTGTGATCCCGAATCGTATGGCCGGCTATGACAATATGGCCCATTTGGCAGTCGATGCGCTCTGCCGGATGGGTTAGATTCTCTTCCAAAACTGCTGCTGCTGTGACGACCTTTAAGGTGGATCCTGGTTCATAGGCCGCGCTGACGGCCAGGTTGCGGAACGCTTCCGGGTCAGCTTCCGAATAGATATTCGGATTGAAAGTGGGCCGGCTGGCCATCGCCAGAATCTCCCCCGAGTAGGGGTCCTGCACGACGATACTGCCGGACAGAGCTCTCGTTTGCTCCATGGCCCGGTCCAGTTCCCTCTCCACAATGTATTGGATATTTTCATCCAGCGTCAGGATTAGGTTTTCCCCGGCTTGGGGCGGACGCCCGGAGCGGCTGAACCAGCGTTGCCGGGCATCCCTTTCAATAATCAACTGGCCGGGACGTCCCCGAATGGTCTCCTCGTAGCGCAGCTCGACGCCAGCCAGCCCGTTGTCGTCCATGCCAACATGGCCGAGCACGTGGGCAGCCAGCTCCCGTTTGGGATAAAAACGCTTGGTCTCCTTCTGGAAATAAATGCCCGTCAAATTCAACTCGCGGATGCGAGTTGCCTCCCGGGCGGAGACCTTGCGTTTAATCCAGCGAAAAAAACTCGGCTCCTGGAGCTTCTGCAGAACCTCGGCTGGGTCCAGACTCAGCGCCGAAGCCAGCAGTTTGGCGGTACTATCCGCATTGGGAACCTCCGTCGGGACAGCGAAGACCGAATCCACCTCGATGCTCATCGCCAGCGGGCGGTGGTTCCGGTCGTAAATCATGCCCCTCACCGGACTCACTTCAACGGTGCGCTCTTGCTGCCGCCGGGCTCGGCGGGTGAAGGAATCAAATTGGAAGACTTGCAAATCCACGAGGCGGACAAAAATCAGGGCAACCCACACGAGCAGGATGGCGGGCACAATGAGAAAATGGCGACGGGGAGGTGGCCTCATGTCCCCTGGCAGTCGATCGATTCAAAGTAATAGTCCGGCAAGGCTGATAGCAGCCCTGCTAGGGCACCACTATGGCAACATTCTTTGCTTGTGACGGAAGCGGCGCAGCCTGAACTTTCGCCAGCACGGAAACTTCCGGTGCTAGGGAGGATGCCTCCCCGCTGACGATCTGAGCGGGAGAAAGGATTGTCATTCCCAGCTGGTTGCGGGCAATTGTGTCAATCCGCACGAGGTCGCCGAGCGAGGCTTCCTCCAGCCGCAGTTTGCGGTTTGCCTCGAGCACCTGCTGCTTTTCCTGCTGGAGCCTCTCGATGCGGTAACCGTACTGCACGCATTCAAAACTCTGCCACGCGGAAAACAAAACGATCCCAAAACAAAAGACCGCCACCAGGCTGATGGAAAGACATTTCCGGGCTGTATGCGGATCCGCCACCGGCACGAGTCGGGAATTATCAACCGGCATGACAAAATAGATTTCTCTCATGGCGCAGTAAAAAGCTTTCTATGAATTTTCGGCTCCCTCTCTAGCCGTATTCGGGGCTCCCGACAATCCGTCCGGGGAGTCCTCTGCTAAACGTTCCGCGGCCCGCAAACGCGCGCTGCGAGACCTCCGGTTCGACCACACCTCGGCTCTTCCTGGCCGGACGACATGGCGCGTCAGATTCTGCATCCGCCCTTCCCGAGCCCACTGCTGAAACTGCCGCTTTACAATACGATCTTCCAGTGAATGAAAACTAATAATGACCAATCTTCCTTGCGGAGCCAGACAGTCAGGAGCAATCTTTAGAAATTCCGCCAGCAACTCCAGTTCCCGGTTCACCGCGATTCGCAATGCTTGGAAGGTTCGAGTTGCCGGGTGAATCCGTTTTCCGATTGTCCGAGACGCGGTCCGCCTGCCCCCCAGACAGGCTTCGATCAGGTCTGCCAAATGTACCGTACTCCGGATTGGCCGCGCCCGGACAATCGCTCTGGCGATTCTCTGCGACCTCCTTTCTTCTCCATATTTATAAATCAGGCCAGCGAGTGCGCGCTCACCGATCTGATTTACAATCTCCCCGGCAGTGAGACGCTCTTTGGGATTCATGCGCATATCCAGTGGTCCCTCTGCCTTCAGGCTGAACCCTCGCTCAGGAGCCTCGATCTGCATCTGGGAGTAGCCGATGTCAGCCAATATTCCGTCCACCCTAGACAATTGGAGCCGTCGCAGGAACTGGAAGAGGCCGGCAAAGTCTTCGTTCACCAGCGTGAGCTTGTTCCTGTACGGGAATAAATTCTCCTGAGCGATCTCGATTGCCAGCGGGTCTTTGTCCAATGCGATCACACGACCCGTGGTCAAATTCTCTAAAATGGCCCGGCTATGGCCGCCAGCTCCGACCGTGGCATCTACATAGACGCCTTCGGGCCGAATGGCCAGCCATTCCACCGCTTCCCCTAACATAACGGGGATATGCACCGGCTTCCTTTAATTTCCCGGCATAAAGGCGGCCACCTGCTGCTGCGCAGAGTGATTTAGCGCCAGCGCTTCTTGGCGGCAGCAACTCATCTGCTTATATTCCCAGTTCATCCAGAATGCGTTCGTCATCCGCCGTAATCGGATTATTGCGAACCTCGGCCAGGAACCGCTCATTATTCCAAACCGTCAGGTACGTCAGATTGCCCAGCACGGCTACGTCGCCTTTCATCTCTGCCGTTTCCCGCAGTACGGTCGGAATCAACACCCGGCCTTGTTTGTCCCACGTGACGATCTGGCCAAAGTAATTCGCGCGATCCAAGAACTTCCGCCTCGTTCTGTTGAAGGTGGGATTCCGGGAGAGCTTCTCTTCGATCTGGGTCCACTCCTCGAAGGGATAGATCCGCACGTACTGGCCATCGAGACTGGTGACACAGAATTGGTCCCCATAGGTCTTCTCCAACTCCTCCTTGAAGGGTACCGGGATTTTCAAGCGCCCTTTTTCGTCTATGCGGGCTGGATAGTTTCCTCTTAACATGGGACAGTGGCCGGGGGGACGGGTTCAAAGTTTTTTATCCCCTTTTTCTCTACTTCTTCCCACATACACCCACTTAATACCCTATGGGCAAAAACTTGTCAAGAAAAATGTTGCAGAGAAAAGAGATTGCAGGAGCGTAAACCTTCCGAGGATATTCCACCAGTGGTAGGTTGTATTTCCGGAGGGACTTCATCTAGAGGGTAACTGAAAAGATACGGAGACGGTGTTCTGCGTCGTCTTTATTTGCGGGAGGGTGTCAACTGGTTGCCCAGCGTCAGGGTAGCCAAATCAACCCAACTGTTCTCCAGGGTCTGCTGCACGAGCGACAGAGACTCCAGGCGAAAAACGCGCTCCCCGGCGAAGCTGGCCCATCGACGTGAAACTTCTTCGATCACCGCTTGCGTGCCGACTTCGTCCAGCTCCTGCGCAATGGTCACGTGGGGAACATAGGGATAAGGTTCCACGCACTCCAGTCCGCAGCAGTTCAATGCGTCATGAAGCTCCACAAGAAGCTGAGATCCAAAAGAGAGGGAAAGATACACGACGCCGTTGACCGGCCAAAAAGTAGAGACGCCGTTGATGCCAACCCGAAAGGGTTTCCTCTGAGCACATCGTCTTTGAATCTCCTGCACCGTCTCTTCCTGTGTTGCCTGCAGCGGACGAGGCGGCAGGATCGACACGTGCGGTAGCCAGTCCGCGAAGCGCGGATTCAGACGCTTGCGAAAACCATCCACGAAATCGCGTAGCTCGCCAGAAAGATACGCAACAACCGAGTAGTTCAACGCTTTCATATACCTCTGCTTAAGCTTATCGGATAAGGAATATTTTCCTCAAGCAAATTTCGAAAGAGATATCTCGGTGAGTTGCGTTTTTTCACTGCTGGAATATTCCTCAGCAAATGATTTTCGCTGGAGCACTACTGGGCTTATTCCAACTTTCCCCGGCACTTCTCATCCGGAGCGATCCTCCGGGCCAGACGGCAGGTCTTAACTATAAATAATATTTATAAAGTCCATAATAATTATGAATTTCACAAATGACCAAGATGGGCTTCTAATAAGCAAGTGCGCTCCCGCCAGAAGAGCAAAGCAGTAATATCTCTTTGGGGTGCAACAACTATAGATAGCGCTTCGCAGGCAGCGGACAGTTTGGAGAGATTCACACGAAGCGGTATTCTACATCAGTCCGGTGATTCCTAATGACCTGATTCGGATAACCCTGGAGGGCCACAACGCAGGAACTCCGTCTTGCCCGGTGGGGGATGAGGCTATAGATGAAAAGTTTGAAAATCGGTCGGCAGTCAAAAAGTTCTCTGACATTTTTATTCTTGAAATAACGAAGGGACATCGAAATGCAAATTTTTTATGAAAGCGATGCAAGGCCGGATCTTCTACGCGACAAGATAATCGCCATGCTGGGATACGGCAGCCAGGGTCACGCCCAGGCGCAGAATTTGCGGGACAGCGGATTTACCGTGGTGGTGGGGCTGTCACCGGAAAGGTCCTCGGCGCGTCAAGCTGCGGCGGACGGTTTTGAGGTGCTGCCTGTGCCGGAGGCGGTCGGCCGGGCCGACTTGATTCAAATCTTGGTGCCGGACGAGCATCATCGGGACCTTTTTGAAAAAGAAGTTCGGCCCAACCTGAAGCCCCAGGCGATTCTGATGGTTTCCCACGGGTTCAGCATCCACTTCAAACAGATTATTCCCCCGCCGACAACCGACGTGGTGATGGTGGCGCCGAAGGGGCCGGGCCATCTGGTGCGCAGAGTGTACCAGGAGGGACGCGGGGTGCCTTCCCTGATCGCAGTGGCGCAGGACGCCTCCGGGAATGCGCAGGATTACGCTTTGGCATACGCCTATGGCATCGGCAGTACGCGGGCTGGCGTGGTGAAGACCAGCTTCCGTGAAGAGACGGAAACGGACCTGTTCGGCGAGCAGGCGGTGCTTTGCGGAGGGCTGACCTCGCTGATGAAGGCGGGCTTTGAAACCCTGGTCAAGGCCGGCTACCAGCCGGAGATGGCTTATTTTGAATGTATCCACGAAGTGAAGCTGATCGTGGACCTCATCTACGAAGGCGGTCTGGCGCGCATGCGCGATTCCATTAGCAACACAGCCGAGTTTGGGGACCTGACGCGCGGACCGCTGCTGCTGGGCCCGGAAGTTCGGGAACGGATGCAGAAAATATTGCAGGCCATCCAGGACGGCTCGTTCGCTAAAGAATGGATTCAGGAAAACCAGGAAGGTTGTCCCAACTTCAACCGCCTGCGGGAGAAGGAAAAGGCGCACCAAGTGGAAAGCGTGGGGCAGGAACTGCGCGGCATGATGTCGTGGCTGCAAAAGAAAGAACAGCCGGCGCAGAAAAAAGAACAGACCGAGCAGGCTGCGGTACGCGCTTGATCCGACGGCGGGCAAACGATTGCAGCCGTATCGGAGAACGGTACAGGTAAAAAGTCAAAGTAACAAGCGGGGAGGAGTCGATTATGTCCATCACCGGAGCTCAAATAGCGTTGGAATGTCTGATGCGAGAGGGCGTGGAGGTGATCTTCGGCTACCCAGGCGGGGCCAACATCCCCATCTACGATGCCCTGTATAACAGCCCTATCCGGCATATTCTCACGCGGCACGAGCAGGGGGCCGTTTTTGCAGCCGAAGGCTATGCCCGCGCAAGCGGCCAGCCGGGCGTATGCCTGGCCACCTCCGGCCCTGGCGCAACCAACCTGGTCACCGGCATCGCCGACGCCAAGATGGATGGTGTGCCGCTGGTCTGCATCACCGGCCAAGTGCGCCGTCCGATGATCGGCACCGATGCTTTTCAGGAAACCGATGTCGTGGGTCTCACCCTGGCCATCACCAAGTTCAACTGTCTGGTCACACGAACCGAGGAGTTGCCGCGCCTGATGGCACAGGCCTTCCACGTGGCTCGTTCCGGACGTCCAGGTCCCGTGCTGATCGACATCCCGGTGGATGTGTCCAAGGAACGGCTCGAGACGGTGGAGTTTCCCGAAACGGGAGAATTGCCGGGATACACACCGGAGAAAAAAGCCTTGCTTCCTTTTGAGCAGGTGATCGAGCTGCTGGCCTCCAGCCGCCAGCCCGTGGCGATTGTGGGAGCCGGAGCCAAGTGGGGAGGCGCCACCGCGCAGGTGCGGGAACTGCTGGACCGGCTGAAGCTGCCCACCGTATCCACGGTCCACGGCCTGGGAACGGTTCCCGAAGACCGCAGCTACTACCTGGGGATGGTGGGAATGCACGGCACGCGACAGTCCAACATTGCCGTCAGCCACTCGGATCTGCTGCTGGTGCTGGGCGCTCGCCTCGATGACCGCGTTACCGGCGACCCCTCGCGTTTCGCCCGGCATGCAAAGATTGTTCACTTTGAGGTTGATCCGGCGCAACTGAGCCGCGTGCGTCCCTGTGACCTGCCAGTGGTGGGTGATTTGAGGGAGACGGCGGGCCGATTGCTTTCCGCGCTTCCTGCTTCCTTGCCGGACTGGGGCGCGTGGCTGGAAGAGACACGATCGGTCCCCAATCCCCCACCGAAAGAGCACGTCGGTCACGGAAAGCCTTCCCCGACGCTGATGCTCGAGATGCTGTTTGACATGGTTCAACCCGACGCGTTGATGCTCGCCGATGTCGGCCAGCACCAGATGTGGGCTGCCCAGCGTGCCTCCGGCATCGCCCATCCGAGGCAGTTCATCACCAGCGGTGGCCTGGGCGCGATGGGATTTGCTCTTCCGGCAGCCATCGGCGTGCAGCTCGCCTACCCACATCGCCAAGTGGTCTGCATCACCGGAGACGGCGGCTACCAGATGAACATCCAGGAACTGGCCACCATTCAGCGGTATTCCTTGCCGGTGAAGATTCTGGTGATTGACAACAAGTACCTGGGCATGGTCCGCCAGTGGCAGCAGTTGTTCCACGACCGCCGCTACTCGGAAGTGGACCTGTATGACAATCCCGACTTTGTCCGCATCGGCGAGGCTTACGGGATACCGGGCTCGCTGATGAACCAGGCCGGAGACATGGAACGCCAGTTGATGGAATTTCTGGCGGCGCCCGGGTCTGCCCAACTGGTGGTGGAATGCCCGGCGGAAGCCAACGTCTATCCCATGGTTGCTTCCGGTGCGCCTCTGTCGGAGATGATTCTCGAAGATAAGAAGTAAAGAAAAGAGAGAAAACGAGGCTGCTAGAAGAAATGACTATGACTGGTGTGGCGATTTACTTTCATAACATCCCCGGCGCGATGATGCGCGTGCTGAACTGCTTCACACGCCGGGGACTGCTGCTCCAGGCCGTCTGGTGCGCGCCGGTGGAAGAGAGCTACCGGGCAACGGTTCTGGTGGAAGCCTCCACGTTTACCATCGATCAGACGGTGAGGGAGCTCGAGAGCACGGTCGGGGTGGACAGCGTCGAGCTGCTGGAGAAGCCCCAGGCAGACCAGTTGGCCCAGTCGCGAGCGCCAGAGGTGCTCACCGGTGAAGAAGGCTCGACGGTAATTAAAGTCGCAGGGCCGGTCGAAGAGAACCGCTTTCTGCTGAAGTGGCTGGGCTCGCCTTCCTCGTAGTCACGGTGAACTTTCTTTTGCCGTGGTTCCTTCTGCCTGCAACACCAAAACAAAAAACCCTACGCTGTAGATTGTATCTACGCGGCAAGCTTGCTTTAATCTCGCGCGGCATGGGCCTCACTTATACGCGGCGCAGACGACGCGCCTGCCACGCTGGTGCTGTTCGTAGGCTCCAGGCGGAGGCGGCACGATCTCAACTCTCTGGAAACCCGCCTGCTTCAGCATAAACGCCAGCGCTTTCGGCGAAGGGCACAGGGCGAGCGGGGTGCTGCCGGTTTCGGCATTGTCGGCGTAGAACTCGCCGGACTCGTCAATCACAGCGAGCGCACCCTGGTAGGGCCGCTTCCACTCCCTAGCTCCCCATTCGGTCTCGCCCTCCACCTCGTCGATCACCTGCGTCTCGACGAGGCAAAGCTCCCTGGTCACGCCGCTGACGTTCCGCAGGCAGAGCATCGGATTCTCCAGGTGGTACAGCATGCCCAAAAAGAGCGTCAGATCATACTGGCCGGTCTCTTCCACCCGCAGCCGCTCGCAGTTGCCTTGCCGGAAGGCGATCTCAGGAAACCCGAAGGTCTCGGCCGCGAACCTCGCCTTCTGCAGATTGCTCTCCCGCACATCGACCCCGACCACCCGCTTGATCCCTTTCCTGGCCATTGCAATCGAGTAGAAGCCCTCGTGGCAGCCGACGTCAAGGCAATCTATTTCCGGCAGCCGTGCTCCGAAATGGTTGTCGATCACCCCGTTCACCATCTGCAGGCGGGTCTCGAAGATTTCCGCCACCTCCTGCGGGATGGCAGAGGTGGTCCGCAGGCCGTTGCCGAAATCAAACGAATAGAACCAGGGACTGAGCCGCGTGATGGTTTCTTCTATCTGCTGGTAAGTCATGGGGGAAACATATATTAGTTCAAAGATTAGTTCAAACGGCCATGCGACAGGGAACGAACCAGGGAACAGAAGGGATTCTTTACGGGGACTCCTCCATAAGTAAAATTTTCCTAGGGTCATTACAGCTTTAACAGTTTTTGTCTGCTGCTTACTACCAGGCTGCTGGCGCGAGAGTATCGACTCCGTGGTAAGCACGTCAAGCACACAATCACCAGATTTTCAACAAACTGAGGGAAGAGAAACCGTGCACCTGCCGTATCCTTTTCCTGACATGCGCCGCCCGGTCACCAAGAAACTCCTACCCTTCCGGGCATTACTCGTGAGACACTTCTAACGGCCCAGTTTGCAACAGTTAGCCGGATTTTATGCCTCCGAATACCCCAAAAGAGGCATGATGGCTTGCAGATGGGAACTTCAGTGAGCGTTCTAGGAAATGGAAAGCCCATCCGGTACCGTGTTGTCCAAAGAGAGCGTGCCGCTTGAGAAAGTAGCCGAGGCCTGGAGGATACTCCGGCCTGCCTTGTGGCCTACTCATCTGGTGCGCTCTCCCGCGCTGGAAGAGATCAGTGGCTACCGCGTGTGGCTGAAGCCGGAAAACCTGCAACGAACCGGCTCCTACAAAATCCGCGGAGCCTTCCACAAGCTTCATTGCCTGAAAGAAGAAGGACGGATCCGCCAGGTGGTGGCCGCCAGCGCCGGCAATCATTCGCAAGGAGTGGCGTACGCTTCCCGGCAACTGGGCATGGACTGCGTGATCGTGATGCCGGAGCGGGCTCCGCTGCCCAAGCGACGCGCCACGGAGCGCTACGGGGCGCGGCTGATCTTGGAAGGAAGCTGCTTTGACGACTCCCTTGCGTTTGCGCTCCAGTACGCTCCGGAACAAGGCCGCGAATTCATCTCGCCTTTCAACGATCTGGACGTCATCACCGGCCAGGGCACCCTCGCCTGGGAATTACTGGAGGAGATGGCCGACTACCCGCCGGACGCAGTTCTGGTGCCGGTCGGGGGAGGAGGATTGCTGGCGGGAGTTGCCAGCGTGGTCAAACAACGCCTTCCGCAAACCAGGATCATCGCCGTGCAGAGCTCCTGCGCGCCGGCCTACGTCCAAAGCTGGAAAGCCCGACGGGACGGCACCCAGCAACCATTGCCTCTGGATGTACCCACGCAGGAGACCGTTGCCGACGGCGTCCGTGTCCGCCAGCCGGGGCGGCTCTGCTGGCAGATCACCCGTGACCTGGTGGATGCCTCGATCAGTGTCCATGACTCTCAAGTGTATCAAGGCATCCTGTTCTTGCTGGAGCAGGCCAAGCTGGTGGCCGAAGGGGCCGGGGCGCTGGCGGTCTCTGCGCTGCTCGATGCTTCTGTCCGCCGTCAGATGCAAGAGGCCGGCGTCGAGCCGGGGGCACGGGTCGTGGTGCTGGTGACCGGCGGGAACATCGACAGCCGAACCCTGCAGCGCGTGCTGGAGCGAAGCCTGGCTGACAATCGCCGCGCGCGGGCGCTGGCGATCCGTGTCAAGGACGAGCCGGGACAGTTGAGCTATATCATGGACGTTCTCCGGCGCAAGCGCGCCACCGTGCTGGATCTGCACCGCTCCTGGAGGAGCCGTGCTTTGGTCTCCGATCTGGCTGACATTGAAATTCTGTTTGAGACCGAGGAGGAACAGCAGGGACAGGAGTTGTTGCAGGAGCTGGCCGCTGAAGCCAAAGCGCACAACTTCGAACTTATGGTTGACGCCCCCGGCGCAGGACCCTCGCCGGCGGCTGATGCGACCGGGTCGCCGAACCCCAAGCTGGATCCCAAGAAGGCTGAAGACCCCCAGCAAACCTGACACGGACTCTTGACATGGATTGATCGACCGGCGACGATTCTTCCGTCAGGCTTCACTGGCCTAAGAGGTTGTTGAACTGGTTTGAGGAACTGTTTGCGATGAGCAGCATACGAATCCCTTTGCATTTAGGGGCGCGCAATGATAGTCTGTGCCACTCTTGAACAGTGGCAGCGATTTCAGATTTCGGGCAGCCGTCCCGGAATCAGGGGTTTGCGTTTCCATGTTCATATTCCGGCGTTTGAATTCTTAGCAAGAGCCGCCTTCGCCGGGGCGGGCAGAAATTTATTTCACTCAGACACAGGGACTGACAGACCCCAATAGATATTCATGCGAGTTATTGATCTGATCCAAAGAAAACGCGACAAGGACGAATTCTCCAGAGAAGAGATCGATTTTTTCCTTCAGAAATATACCCGGGGAGAGATTCCCGACTACCAGGCTTCCGCTCTCCTGATGGCCGTCTTTTTCAACGGGCTTTCCGACCCCGAGCTTGCGGATTGGACCGAAAGCATGTCGGCAATGGCGCCGCCGATGGACTTGAGCGATCTCGACGGACCCAAGATCGGCAAACACTCGACGGGTGGGGTGGGCGACAAGACCAGCCTGATCACCGGGCCGCTGGTGGCTGCCGCCGGTATTACGGTGCCGATGATCGTCGGCCGTGGATTGGCCCACGCCGGCGGAACGCTCGACAAGCTGGAATCTATTCCCGGCTTCAATGCCCGCCTGAAGCCCCATGAATTCAAGGCCGTGCTGCGCAATGCGGGCTTGGCTATCAACGGGCAGACCGAGGAGCTGGTCCCCGCCGACAAAAAATTGTGCTCCCTGCGGAACGCCACCGGGACCGGCGAGAGCATCCCCTTGATCGCCGCCTCGATCCTTTCCAAAAAGATTGCAGAAGGAGTGGAAGGACTGGTCCTGGACGTCAAAACCGGTTCCGGGGCATTGACGGAAAAAATGGCCGACTCGCGGCGGCTGGCCCAGTTGTTGGTCAACGCCGCCAAGCGCATGAACAAAAAAGTGGTCAGTCTTATCACCGACATGGACCAGCCGCTCGGCAACGCGGTCGGAAACGCCCTGGAGGTGATGGAAGCCATAGAAGCCATGAGGGGCGGAGGACCCACGGATCTGGTGGAGCTCTCCCTGGAGCTGGCTGCCCGCATGATTGCTCTGGCCCAGCCGGAGCGCACCGTGGAAAGCGCCAAAGACCAAGCCTTCAAACTGCTGAGCGACGGATCGGCGCTCAAGAAGTTCCGCCAGCTGATCGAGGTGCAAGGCGGCGACCCCACGGTGGTGGACAACTTCGAGCAACTGCCCAATGCCTCGGCGGAATTCACCATCTCCTCCCCCCGGGCCGGCTACATCTCCCGACTCTGTGCCGACGACATTGGACAGGCTGTGATGCTGCTGGGGGCAGGCCGGGATAGGCTGGATTCGGAGACTGACCTGGCCGTTGGAATCGTCTTGGAGCACAAGGTCGGCGACCGAATCCAGGCTGGCGAGAGGCTTTGCTCAATTTACTACAACGAGGAGGCGCATCTGGAAGAAGCCACGCAGATGGTGGAAGACGCCTTCCACATCTCCTCTGCGCCGCCGGAGACTCGCCCCCTGATCTTCGAAGTCCTCCAATAACGATTTGAAGCAGCCATCGACGCCTCAACCGGCCCACAAGACGGAAGCCACGGTGCCCCGTGGCGCTGCCGTCTGGTTTGCCACTGGTCTGGGCGCTGGGTATCTCCCCATAATGCCGGGAACCTATGGATCGGCTTTGGGGGTGGCCCTTTATCTGGGCTTGGCTGTCCTGGCAGACCGGCTGCCTTACCCAAACTTGTTTTTGTGCCTGGTCACGCTGGCGATCACAGTAGCCTCCATACCGGTGATTGCGGTTGCTCTGCGAAGGTTTACTGTTGAAGACCCCGCCCAGGTTGTGTTGGATGAGGTGGCCGGGCAAATGATTACTTTGCTCCCGCTCGCCTGGGTTCATTTGGGAGCAATTCCCTACTGGGTTGCGATCCTAGCCGGGTTCGTGCTCTTTCGCGCTTTTGATGTCGTTAAGCCCTACCCGATCTGGAAGCTGGGGCACCTGAAAGGCGCTTGGGGAGTCGTGGCAGACGATCTGGGAGCGGGCATTGTGGCGGCTATCCTGCTGACGTGGCTTGCGCGGTTCGGATAGCCGGTCGCGGTAAGCAGAAGTCAGCAGCCAGGAGTCAGAGTGCATCAGCCTGCTTGTTCAAGCAAGCGACTCGCTTTGTCTATAGAGTTGCAGAGCATCCTGTTCGGCCGTCTCGGATTTTGCCCTGTGCCAGGATCAGAGAACCGCAAGGGTTTTCCTCAATCGATCCCGTGCCCCGCGTTTCCGCATTCTGATTCCCGATTCCTGGCTTCTGGCTTCCTGACGCCATATTGCGCACCCATCCTGAAACCATGATGAAGCTATTCCTTCTGCTCTTGCTTCTGCTGGCTCTGGCCAATCCTTTCACGCTGGCCTGGATTGCGGAGCAATACGTGGTTGAGGACGCCCTGGCGCCGGTCGACGTCATCGTGCCCCTGCGCGGCAGTTCCGACGAAAACCGGGCGCGGGTAGAGGAAGCTGCCCGGCTGGTCCGCGAGCGCTACGCCCCGGTCCTGCTGGTCAGTGTAAGCGGTAAACCTTTTTACGGCCGTCCCCAGCACAGCCTGATCGAAGAATATCTGAAGCAAGCGAACTTCCCCGCACAGCGGTTGCAGTTCTGCGAAAACTTAGCGGACTCTACCGCCGAGGAAGCGCGGGCGATCTATTCCTGCCTTCGCCAGATGGGCGCCAAGCAAGTCATCCTGGTCACTTCCGAGTACCATACCCGCAGGGTACGCTCCACCTTTCAGGGAATCCTGAGCGGCATCGGAATCGTCATACGGATCCGCCCCGTTTACAACGAAGAATACTGGAACTCGCATTGGTGGCGCCGCAGGCGCTGGGCTAAGACCTTTTTCCGGGAAACTGCCGCCCTGGCCTGGAACACCGTCGAGTACTGGGGCGTACGAGGCCGCCGGGCCTTGCCGGCGTCGCTGAAACAGGCCGGCTCAGAAGATTTCACCGAGCCGTCCCCTGACGAAATACCGGACGATTCACTGGAAGAATCGTTGTGATGTCCCGTCGGCAATCTACCCGGCGGCTGCTTCGGATTTCCGTAAGTTCGCTTCCAGAAAATCCAAGGTGCGCTTCCAGGCGTCTTGGGAAGCTTCCGCGTGATGTGATGGCCGTTCATCGCAGAAGAACCCATGGCCCGCCCCCTCATAGACCTTGCTCTGGAAGTTTTTCCCCAATTCCTTCAGCTTGCCGGTGAAAGCCTCCACGTGCTCGGGTTTGATGAAATGATCCTTTTCCGCATAGACCAAAAGAATGGGAGCCTGGACCTTGGCGGCCTCTTCCATCGGATTGAGCGTATGGCCGCCCATCCGGTTCTCACCCGCCAGGCCGCCGCCGTAGAAGGAGACCGCCGCCGCGACGAATTGCGGGTGGGAGGCCGCCGTCAGTATCGAGACGCGCCCGCCCATGCAGAACCCCAACGTGCCGATGGCGTTGGCATTTACAAAATCCTTTGACCGCAGGTAGCCGAGACAACTGCCGGCGTCGGCCATCATCTCCTCATCTTTCAGACTGCCCGCCAGCTGAAAGGCCCCTTGCAAATCCGAGTAGGGCGCGGTTCTGGTCTCCAGGCGATGGTAATAGTCCGGCGCCAGGGCCGCGTAGCCCGCCTCGGCAAACCTCCGGCATACGTTTTCTATGTGAGAATTCACCCCGAAAATCTCAAAGTGCACCAGAACAGCCGGCGACTTCTGCCCGCTCGGGTAAGCCAGGTACCCGCCCACGCCTTCCGGTGTTGTAATCCTTTCCGCAGTAATGTCCACGATCTTTTCTCCTGTATGAAAATTGGATTCCGTGTCAGAACAATTCTTCCAGGTGCCGCAAAACCTGCCCGGACACCTCGACCGGCATTGCGCCCCCGGAATTCTACCCGCATCGGCTGTCCCCTGCAAGCAGCAGGCCGGGTTGCCGTGGCCTCAGGTAGGGTAGGCATTCTTGCCTGCCCTGTAGAGAGCACAGGGCGGTAGCCCTGTGCTCCTGCTTCGCTCAACATGACAGCGTTTCTGGTTGCTTGCCATTCCTCATTCACACCTGCCAAACCGCTCTAAAAGCCATTGAATAACCCCCTATTAGGGGCTTTTTGTAGGGATTTTGTTTCTCTTTTTGATGGATTTTACACCTCTTCCCAAGAACTTTTATTGATTATAAAAGACTTGTTGGCTTTGTTTCGTAAAAATACCTTTTTTCACCTCCACCCGCCTCTCTCTGGAGCATTTCTCGTAAAGGCTCATACCGCCACGGCATCAAGTAGCGATAGGCATTCAGATAGGGCAGACATTCTTGCCTGCCCTGTAGAGAGTACAGGCCGGTAGGCCTGTGCTCCATTTCCCTCCCCCATCCTGCCCCGCCTACTCCCCCCCGATTAATGGCCTCGGTTGGCTTTCCAGTGGCTTTTTTAGCCAAACAAACCCAATCAAACCCAAAACGAAGCCAATCCTTTTGTTGATTCTAAAAGACATAATGGGTTCGTTTTGCAAAAAAACTTTTTTCTTCCCGCCCCCTTTCCCCGTAAGTTTCACAAACGCCCTCCGGCCCGATTCTCCCTCGCGTAAATTCCGGGGGCGACAAAATTATTCCGAGAATTCCGAAGGAACCGAGGGAACCGAATCTACCGAGGAAACCGAACATGCCGAAAGAACCGAAGCGCCCGTGTCCGAGCCGCGAGAGCCTACCCCGGCAAATCGTCCTGCGCCAAGTGGGGCAGGCATTCCTGCCTGCCTTGTGGAGGCGACATCCAGGCAATGCGAAACAAACTGCCGGCGTTCTCGAAATAGGGCGGCGGTAAATTTGAACTGTTGGTGATTGCGACTGTTGTCATCCGTGGGCGGGTTGGTACTTCTCTCGGAAACGGGTCATTGAGAAAGTCTGCCTAGATGATGCTTGTGACCTGCTACCTCAAAGATTACGTACTCACGGCAAATTGGAAAGGCCAATTTGCGGTGGCTGCCCGTTCATTCGAAAACTCCGTCATCCAGCAACTTGTAGATCAACCTTTCCAGCCCCTTGTCCACCGTGCCGGTCAGCGACCTGACGGCCTCTCCCTGTTTCAGGTGTTTCTCCACAATTTCATCAGCGTCTTTTTCCTTGACGCCCTCGTACCACACCTTGTCCGGATAGACGACCACGTTAGGGCCTTCGTGGCAGTCGCCGAAGCACATGTAGGAGCGCAGCTCCACGTCGCCGCAGCCGCCCCCTTGCAGGCCTCTCTGGAACCGGTCCATCACCTTGCCGGCCCCGCGAGCCCGGCAATCGATGTTCATGCAAACAAAGACGTATCGCTTGTCAGCCAAGAATCTACCTCTGCGGGGGGACTACGATCCAAGCTTCTTGCCCCTCTCGAACTCTCGCAGCTTCGTCTGAAACGTGTAATCCTCCCCCATCAGCTTAGCCGGATAACCACTATAGTCACGCCATTGATAAAAAACATCAACCCAGTCATCAAATTTGCTAAGCTTGGGGTCCCTACCCTACCATTCCTGACTCGGGCTGCGCCCATTGTCGTTATTGGGCTAATGGGTCTATCTGGTTGCCTGCCTGCGACTGCAGCTCTACGGCATCTGGAACAAACCCTTCGGGCAGCCTTCCCTCGAAATTGCATTTTATTGCTCATTTCTTTTTTTCACAAGTGAAATATAATGCCTATCAAGGGCTCTGCGAACGGACGCTAAGAGGACGGACTCCTGGTTGCTAGCGGGCAGCGAATCCGCCGCCTGCGGACAGCGCCCGGCAGGAAGCAGCGGCAGAGCCGCCGGCGCGTTGTCACGGGAAGCGGGAGGTTTCGGTGGCATTTCCAGATTCGGGCGCATACTTCCCCCGCCAGTTGTTCCATCGAATCCTCAGCAGGTCCAGAAACATGCGCGTGCTGTCCCGCAGCAGGTGCACCTTGCTGCCCTCGCTGTGAGCCCAGTGAACCGGGACTTCCAGCACGCGGCAGCCAAATTTCCTTGCCAGAAAGAGTATCTCCACATCAAACCCGAAACCGGGAATCCTCTGGCGGGAAAAGATGGTTTTGGCCGCCTGCCGGCGGAAGGCCTTGAAGCCGCACTGCGTATCCTGGAAATCCAGCCGGGCGATGCTGCGAATACAAAAGTTGAACAGTTTTCCGGCCGTTTCTCTCAACCTGGACTGGCGCAAGTTGATCCACTCCGGCCGTATCCCGCGGGAACCCAGCGCCACGTCGTAACCATTTTTCAGGGGCTCCAGGAGACGTTCCGCATCTGCGATGGGAGCGGAGAGGTCGGCATCGGTGAACAGAAGGTATTCCCCGTGCGCGTTCAGCATGCCGTTGCGCACCGCAGCCCCTTTTCCGCAATTGGCGGCATGGCGCAGCAGCCGCACAGCTGGCGTTTCCCTGCACACCCGCTGCACTAAGTCCACCGTATCGTCCGTGGAGCCGTCATCCACCACTACCACTTCGTAGGTTTCCGAACGCGACTGCAACAGGCCGAGCACAGCCTGCAGCGTGGAGGGAAGACGCGAGGATTCGTTATAAGCGGGGATCACCACGCTGAGAACGATCTCGGAAGACCGGCCCGGCCCGCTGCCGGAGCCGTTTGCCGCTTTGTCTGATGGCGCTTTGTGATTCAAGCGTTCTCCCATCCGTGCCTTCCTCTTAAGGGAACGAAACGGCAGTGGCCCAGAACCTTGGAGACCGGCTTTCCTTGCCATTTGCGGATTTTCCGGAACTCCTGGTGCTCAAGGCCTCCCACAGGAATCACCAAGCGCCCGCCTTCGGCCAATTGTTCCAGGTAGCAGTCCGGGACACCGGGTGCCGCGGCGGCCACCAGGATGGCGTCGTAGGGAGTTGCCGCAAGAAATCCTTCGCTGCCGTCGCCATGAAGCAAAACGACCGCATCTTCATTCATGCCCAGGCCGCGAAGGCGCTCAACGGCCGATTGAAACAGCACCGGGTCGCGCTCGATAGTGTAAACGCGGGCTGTCAGGCAGGCCAGGATCGCCGCCTGATACCCGGAACCGGTGCCGACTTCGAGCACCCGCTCGGTTCCGGTCAACTCCATCGCCTCCGTCATGGCGGCCACCATGTAAGGCTGCGAGATAGTCTGCCCTCGCCCGATGGTGATGGGATGATCTTCGTAGGCTTGCCGGCAGTGCTCGGGCGGCACATATTCGTGCCGGGGAACCTGGGCCATCGTCTCCAGCACCCGCGCATCCCGAATCCCACGGCGGCGGAGTTGCTGCTCGACCATCGCTTGGCGCTGCTTTGCCGCCCACTCACGCGACGGAACAAAGCGGGCTGCCTTGCCTCCATTTTTTTCGCCTGGCCGGGTGGACGGGAAAAGCCTCATAAATAAAAAGTTTACTCCATTCAGGCAGGTCTGGTCACGGAGAGCCGGAAGGGATTTAGAAAATAGAGGATGATGGGTAATTTAATCTGAGTCCGCAGTAGCAGCGGTTTTTTGCCCTTTTGCAGTCCTGTGTGCAGTTGCCGCAAGAACAACAGGCCGCACGTGGGAAGCGCGCACCGGACCGCCGGTTTTTTTGTCCGCGGAAGCGAGAGGATTTTGACGGCGCAGGAACGCGGGAAATCTTCATTGGGCGGCTGGTCTGCAGCCGGATGCTTAGGCCAAAACTGGTTTCACAGACCCAGGCTATGATGTAGACTCTCATGGCTGGCGTTAAAAAAACCGGCAGGGTCTGAGAATGCGGCGGCTCCCGGTTATGGCAACAGAGACTTTGACGCCTTGCGCTGCTGCAATTGTGACGACAGCCAATCCAGGGATTGCGCCGGATGGTCCGGAATAGAAGAAGGGAGCAGAAACGATGAGAAGCTGGAGAGGATTTGGGATTCGGGCTTTTTTGCCGGCTGTGCTTGCGGCTTTGTTGGCAAACGGTTGTTCGGGGCCGGCAGGGTCACCGGCGGAGGAATCGGCAGCCGACCTGGTCATTCGGGGTGGCCAGCTGCTGGACATGGTTTCCGACGCGCCGAACGTGCGGCCCATCAAAGGGTTGATTGTATCCGGCGGAAAGATTTCCAGAATCATCGCCGCCGATTCAAGCGAGGAATTGCCGAATGCGCCGGAAGTGATCGAGGCTGGAAGCAACATTGTAATGCCCGGTTTAGTGGATGCGCATATTCATTTCCGGCCTGGGGTGGCCGCACCTGCGCTGCACTACGGGGTTACCACGCTTATGGATACCGGACCCTGTGGGGCCCCATGCGGCGATGATCCCAACGGCTTCATCGTGGAGCATGCCAAGGCGGTGAATGCGCTAGGTCCGGACGGGCCGACGATGTATTACACCGGAGTCAAGCTGGACGGGCCGGACGGGATAGAAGCCCTGGAAATCTACCGCTTGCAATCGCTGGAGGAAATACCGGAAAAAATTGACTGGCTGGTGGGGCTGGGAGCCAGCGGGATCAAGGTGGAAGCAAACCTGCCGCCGGAGTACCGCAGAAAGATCATGGAGGAGGCCAACCAGCGCGGCCTGCCGGTGGTAGGACATTCCAGAGACGCCCGGGAATCCATCTCGGCAGGAATGAAATTTATCGAGCACATGTATCCGATTGCCCGCTCGGTGGCCGCAGATCCGGAGAAAGCGGCCAAGGATGCAGACCCCTCAGACCAGATGGATTTCAGCAAAGTGGAGGAATTCATCCAGTTGATGGTGGAAAACGAGGTTTACCTGAACCCAACGCTGCTGGGCCGTTATGGGGCCATGAGCCCCCGGGCGCCGGGATTCTATGAGGAAGACAAACAACTCCTGGAGACGGAAGCCTTCGCCACGCTTCCGGAGGAAACCGGTGCGCGCTACCTGGAACGAGGACTCGCGTCCAGGGATATGCCGGCGGAAGAAAAAGCCAAACGGGAAAAAGGCTATGAAAATGTCCAACGATTCATCCGCGAATTCAGTGAGCAGGGAGGTCTTCTGCTGGCCGCGACCGACATGGGCAACAGCCGCATGCCCGGAATCTCTCTTCACCGGGAAATGCAGTTGTTTGTAGACTCGGGAGTGACGCCCTATAAAGCGCTGCTGGGCGCCACCCGATACCCTGCCGAGATGATGAAGAAAGCAGACCGGATCGGAACGTTGGAAGCAGGCAAACAGGCCGATATCCTGATCCTGGGTTCTAATCCGGCCGACGACATCGCGGCAACGAGGGAAATACAGCACGTGATCCACATGGGAAAGATCGTCAGAGCCCCTTAGCCGCACGGTCTTTGGCCGGGCAGAATTCCATTCCTCCGGTCGGCTGGCGGGGAAGCTGTAGCTGCCCCTGCTTTCTATGCAGAATTTGTGGAAATGCTATGGGAACGTTTTCACCGCTGCGGACAAAGAGCGGCCCTTACTCCCAGAGTTCGTTAATGGGGCCGTAGATGTCCAGGTTGGCATAGGGAACGTATTCGAACCCCCTGTTGAGCGGGTCATCGTGGCGGACGGTGGTCCAGTCGATCCCCAGCGCCGAGTAGATGGTCGCCTCGATGTCTTCGTTCCGGACGTCCCGCCCGCGGCTCCATCCCGGCTCGACCGTGTAGGCGCCGGTTGCGTCCGTTTCTCCAATCGTCCTGCCTCCGTGCACGCCCCCCCCGGCGAAAAGGGCGAACTGTTGCAAGTAATGGTCCCGTCCCTGCCGGCTGTTCAACGGCCCCACAGTTCTGCCAAACTCTCCAGCCACTACCAGCAATGTGTCCTGCAGCAGGGAATTCTGCTGGAGTCCGTCCAGCAAGGCGGCAAACCCGTTGTCAAAAGTTTCCGCCAGCCCGGGAATCGTCCCATAGATATCCGCGTGATTGTCCCAGCCGCCCATGGTGATCTGGACGAAGCGCGTCCCCAGATCGGCGCTCAGCGCTTTAGTTGCGATCAGGCAGGCGTCGCCGAAGGAACTGGCGCCGTAAGCCGACCGCTCCTCCTCTGTAAAGGAGAAGGCGGTTTGCACGCCGTCGTTGTACATGAGCTTGCCGGCGGCATCGTAATGCTCGTCCATAACCTGCGGCAGGTCTCCCCAGGGTGAGTCAATCCGCAAGGAATCGTCCAGCAAACGGAGCGCTTGCCGGCGGTTCTCCCAACGCTCCTTTCCATCCGGATGGATTGTGTTTTGGAGACCGGTTGCGTTGGGTTGCACCCGAAAAGGCGCAAAGGTGACCGGCAGGTATCCTGCTCCTACCTGGTTGCCCCTGGCGTTGAGAGCAAGAAATCCCGGCAGGATGTCCTTTTCGGTCCGTTCCGAAGCCTTCTCCAGAGCCACGATGCTGCCAATGTTCGGGGCAATGCTGCCGAGCGCGGAGGCCGGACTGCGCCCTATTTGTATCCATGTCCGCGCCAGCGAGTGCACCAGCGCCCAGGCACGCACGGATCGGATAATCACGATCTCATCCAGCCGCTCGGCGATGTTCGGCATCAGGCCTTGCGGAAAGCGAATTTCCCCGTAGCTGGCGGGGTTCCACTCGCTTGGTGTCCAAGAGCCTTCTTTCAGATCAAAGGTGTCGGTGTGGCTTGGGGCGCCTTGTAGCAAGATGAAGATGCAGTTTTTTGCGGTATTCATCGGCACTACCGAGGACTGGGCCAGCAGCCGAAGCGGGCGCGCCGTGTGGTAGAGTGCGCACCCGGTTATCCCGGTTCCCAAAACCTGGAAGAAGCTCCGGCGCGAAAGAGCGGGGCGCTCCCAAAAAGGCTGGTGGGGGTGAGGAAATTTCTTTAAGGATCGTTCCCCTTGACGATTCACCGCTTCCCCTCCCGGAATGTTGCTCGTAACGCTGACATGCTCAGTAGTTGAAGATAAAGTCCACTTTGTTGTACAGGGCCCACAGCAGGTCCTCGGCCTTCTCCTGTCGGTCGCCCGATTGCAAAATCCCGGCGCTGGCTAAAAGCTCATCCTGGGTCGGATACCGGGACAGAACGTTCAGATAAAGCCCCTCGATCAGTTCCCTATCGGTTCCGCCCGAAGACAGCAGTTGCGCCAGCAGTCCTCTGCGCTGGGAGGCCTGCACCCGTTCGATGACAACCGGGTCATTCATTAAACCCAAGGCTTGAGAAACTGTGAGATCCCCTCGCCGTGGATTCTCATCCCTATCGCCTCGCAAGAACGTGTTCAGAAATTCGCCCACGCCCCTTCCAGGGGTCACGGTATCGGGAAGCTGCATGGCCCACCGAACCCGTTCCGAAAAGCCACTCACCCGGAAATTTCCGAGGATCCCGCTCGATTGCGCCAGTGCATCGTGAAGTTCTTCCGAATCCAGACGACGAACCAGACGGCGAGCGTAAAACTTTTCATAGGCGTCGCTCCACTCGCCCTCGTAGCGGGAAGAAAGCTGATAAGCCCGCGAGTTGCAGATCTCTCGCATCAAGTCTTTGAGGTCATAATTTGTGCTGATGAAAAAGCGAGCCAGCTCATCCAGCAGTTCCGGATGGGAAGGTTGAATCGTCCACGGCTCCGGCGGAGGATTGTTCGGGTCCTGGCGGGCCGGGTCGAAGGAGTCGGGAGGATCGACAATCCCCACTGTAAAAAAGTGCGCCCAAAGGCGGTTCACGGCGGCCCGGGCAAACTGAAAATCCGATGTGACTTCCCGCGCCAATGCCTGCCGGTGGTTCTCTCCGCTCGATGCCTGGTTCCCGCTAAACAAATAGGTGGGCGTGACGGTCCGGCTCTCCCCCTCGATTGGCAGGCGTGCGGGCCGGTTCCCATCGGTCGTGTTCAGGGCATAGTTGCCCCCGCTGCGATCCACCACCACGTAGCTGGTTCCGCGCTCGCGGACCGGGCGGGTGAGCCGGGTGCGGGAGAAGAAGGCGGCCATTCCCCACGCTTGCTTCCGGGTGACCTGAGAGGCCCACAGGTTGACCTGCTCCAGGTGACCGGCTCCGTCGTGGCAGAGCAGGCACTCAAAGTGCTTCAATCCCAGAAAGGTCGTGGCAATCTGTACCCATTGCTTGTCAAAGGTATCCTGATTGGGTCCCATCGGCATCCGGCCACCCACGGTAAAGTTCACCGCGCCCTGTTCAAAGCTGTCTCCAGCGGCAGTGATCAGCTCCGAGGCGAACTGGTTGTAGGGCTTGTCCTCTTCCAGAGAAACACGAATGTAGCGCTGAAAAGCGTTCCTCCCCTCGTTGTAGCGAACCACCCCGGTGGAACGCGCGGTGTTGTTCAACAAGTCGCCAAACCACATAGTCCAGCGGTCCACCCACTCGGGAGAATCAAGCAGCCGGTCAATCAGCCGGGAGCGCTTCTCGGGATCCGTATCCTGGAGAAATTCGACAACGCTTTCGCCGGAAGGGATTCTGCCGGTCAGGTCCAGCGAAACTCTGCGGTGAAACTCGGCGTCGTTTGTGTGGTTCGCCGGGGTGATGCCTTCCCGCTCCAGGGCGGAGAAAATTTGGAAGTCGATGGCTGACAAGGACTTGCTGTCATCCAGGGCAGGTCCGCCATCGGACACCGCAGGCAGTGCCTTTGCCACGGCCAGTGTCCGCGCCCCGAATGGAGTGGATTGGCGTGTGAACCCCTCCGGAACGGAAATGCGCTGCAACGCCGCAAGCCCCTGGCTGGAGTGCTGCTGGAAATCCGTAAAGTAAGCGCACTCCGGATGGGGGAACCCATCCACTGCCGGTTGATTTTGCGCGCGCAGAGCCGCAATTCGGGAAAAATCAAAGGGGAAAACGGAAAAGAAAAAAACTGCCAGGAGGAGGAGAGCAAACAAGTATGGATGCTGTTTTGTCCCGTTCATTTTGCCTAACCGAGCTTCCTTTATTCCATCCGGGGAGATTCTGTTCTCCTCTGGCTCGAAACCACGGCAGTCCTAAATCTATTAAACCACATTCGGAAGGAAAAGTTGCGCTCTTCGCCGGTCAAATCCAGCGCAAGGCCTCAGCAGCCAACAGAACCAAGGCGCCCGGCATTGGCTCCCATTGCTGAAAGTTAACGCTCGGCATTGGGAGGCAAGAGGGGTTACAATGCATCCATCATTTAGCATCCAGCATTTAGTTGCGATACTATAACGGGTCAAGGGAAGGGAGGCAACATGAACCGAAAAGCTACCCTGGCGTTGGGTTTGGCCCTCGCCCTTTCGATGCCCCTCGCCGCTCAGCAGCCCGGCGGAGACGTGGAGGTAACTGTAGAGGATCTGGCGGCGACCCCGGTCGGTGTCAGCATCACCCTGCGCGCTCGCGATTCCTCGAACCGCATTCGCATGCTCATCGGCGTGTCCGAGGGCCAGTCCATCGCGCGGGCCATACGCAAGCGGAAAGCGCCGCGCCCGATGACCCACGATTTACTCAAAGGGTTTCTCGACCGCAACGGCTGGAAGGTGCAAAAGGTCGTGATCCGCGACCTGAATTCGGGCACTTTCCTGGCCGACCTCACCATCGAAAATGACCGCACGATACAGGTCTATGACGCGCGGCCAAGCGATGCTATGGCTATCGCGCTCCGCTACGGCGCCAAGATCTACGTCAGCGAACACGTCTTCCGGCAGCAACGGGAAAGTGAGGAACGCCGCGAAAAACGCGTGAAACCGGAAGATTCCGAACCGGAGACCTTGAGGCTATAACCGGCTTTTGCCTCGCCGGCGAAGGGAAGTTGACTCCAATGACAGGGCGGAAAAAACGCCAAAAGGGCGGCGCACAAGCAACCGAAGAAGCCTCCGTGCGCTTGCGCAAGTGCGGGATCGGTTTCCCTGCGAAGCCGGCCAAAATTGTCTTTACCTTTGCCGTTGTTGCTGCCGCTGCGCTTTTCACTCCGGCCAGCGTCGCAGAGCCTCCGGATGATTTTCCCCTGAAACCGATTGAAATCGTAATCCATGCCTCCCCCGGGGGCGGAACGGATATCACTGCGCGAATGATGCTGACCGGAATGCGGGACGTTTTGGGAACAAACCCGATTGTTGTGCCGAAGGTCGGTGGCAGTGGTCTGATCGCTTTGCATTACGTCAACGGCCGTGCCCGCGACGGTCACACGGTGCTGGCGATCACGCCGACTCATCTGTTCGCAATCGCGCGCGGCCAGGGATCACTCCGGATTGATGATCTGGTAGGAGTTGCCCGGGCCACCAATGACCCGCTCATTATCGTGGTCAACGCCAAAAGCGATATGAGGACGCTGCAGGATTTGATCCAGCGCGGCAAGCGATCGCCGGTCAAATGGGGCACGGCACAGATCGGCGGGGTGGACCACATGGCCGCAGCCATTTTCGGCAAGCGCGCCGGGACTCGCGTCGCGGTGGTTCCCTTCGGGGGCGGAGGCGAAATCGTCACCAATCTGATGGGACAAAACATCGAGGCCGCCGGGCTGAACTTGACCGAAGCTCTGGACCGTATCCGGCGGGGGGATTTCCGCGCCCTGGCGGCGATGTCGGGAAAACGCCTGGACAGCCTTCCGGATGTGCCGACTACGGTTGAGAAGGGCATCCCTGTCGTCTATTCGACGGCCCGGGGCTATGTGGTGCTCAAGGGCACCCCGCAAGACCGCATCGACGTGCTGGAAGCGGCAATGATCCAGGGTATGAACCATTCTGCTTTCCAAAGCTTTCTCACCCGCAGCGGGCTGGACTCGCAAAGCACTGCCGGCAGCGACGTCTGGAACAGGCAGATCAGGCAAATGTACGAGGACGCCCGCGCGGCCATGCTGGAGCTTGGAATGATTCGGTGACGCCCCCGCAAGGCACCGTTCTGGAAGGGAATTTCTCATAATCAATCACGCTGCACAGAGCGCCGCCACCGTGCCGGGGCCGGCCCCTTCATCCAGCCATAAGCTGACCCGGCTGAACGAAGATACCATCGCCGGGCTGGCGACGCTGCTGGTCAGCGCCGCAGGGTTTCTCCTGACCTTCGGGTTTGACGAAGTACCAGCCATCCTTTCGCAGAATATCCCGCCCACGTTTTTTCCGAGAGTGGTGCTCACGACAACGGCGTTTTTAAGCGTCCTGTTGCTCATCGGGGGGCTGCGAACCAAAGCGCCCAAGAAAATCCCGGTCCCGCCGATTGTCTTTGTGACCGGAGGCATGATCGCCATCGCGGTGCTTCTGTTGCGGCCGCTCGGAATTTTCCCCGTGATTTTTCTGGCGTGTCTTGTTCTTCCGCGCCTCTGGGGGGAGCGGCGTACCCGGGCCGTCCTGCTCTTTGCGGCTCTAACGCCCGTTGCCATCTACATTGTGTTCGTTCACTTCTTGCAACTCCGGTTCCCGCCCGGAATCCTTGATTTCATTTTCTAAGAAGCCACGCCATGGAAGGCTTAACCGCCGGCCTCGAAATTTTCTCGCAACCAGCCACCCTGGGGCTGATTCTGCTGGGAACGCTTGCCGGAGTCTTCGTGGGAGCCCTGCCGGGCCTGACCTCCAGCATGGCGATCGCTCTCCTGCTGCCGTTCACAATGGGTTTGGAGCCCATTCCGGCTATCGCGCTGTTGTCCGCCCTGTATTGCGCCGGGACCTTCGGGGGCTCGATCACGGCCATCCTGATCAACGCGCCGGGCGCGCCACCGGCCGCCGCAACCGCCTTCGACGGCTACCCCATGGCTGTGAAAGGCGAGGCAGGCAAAGCCCTCGGCATCGCCGCCGTCAGCAGCGCCTGTGGCGGCATCTTCAGCCTGGTCATCCTGATCCTCGCCGCTCCTGCGCTCGCCCACCTTGCCTACACCTTCGGTCCGCCGGAGTATTTCGCGCTTGCGGTTTTCGGGCTGTCGATGCTGGCGTCGATCAGCGGCAAATCCGCTCTCAAAAATCTGATCGGTGGCATGACAGGCGTCTTCATTGCAACCATCGGAGTGGACCTGACGACTGGCGTCGAACGCTATACTTTCGGCCTGCCGGAACTGTACGACGGCGTTCACTTCATTCCCTTTCTCATCGGTCTGTTCGCAATGTCCGAGCTGCTGATCCAAAGCACCCGGACGCGCCAAATCCTGGAAGGGATCCGAATGACTGCCGTTCTGTTGCCGAAGCGGGAGGACTTCCAGCAAGTCTGGAAAACGATCCTGCGGTCCTCGGTCATCGGCTCCTTGGTCGGCGTCCTGCCTGCTGAAGGCGGCACCGTCGCCGCCATGATCGGATATAACGAGGCCAAGCGATGGTCCCGGCACGGTCGCAAATTCGGCACGGGAGAACCCGAAGGGGTCGCCGGCCCGGAAGCGGCCAACAATGCAGCGACCGGAGGCGCAATGGTGCCGACGCTGGCGCTCGGCATCCCCGGCAGCGCGACGGCGGCTGTTATTCTCGGAGGCCTGCAAGTTCAGGGATTGCAGCCGGGACCTTATCTGTTTGAGCAGCAACCGGCGCTTCTGTACGCCATCTTCTACTCCATGCTGCTGGCCAATGTCCTTTTCCTGTTCATCGGCCTGGGCGGCGCGAAGCTTTTCGCCCGGATTTCCCTGGTGCCCCGGACGTTTCTTTGGCCCACTGTGTTTGCGCTTTGCGTTGTGGGAGCCTATGGCTTGGAACAGTCCATGATCGGCGTCTATGTCATGCTGACCGCGGGTGTCATCGGTTTCGCCCTGCGCCGGTACGGCTTCTCGCCGGCGCCAATCATCATGGGACTGGTGCTGGGCAAGCTGATCGAAAATTCGCTGGCCCAGTCGATGATCCTATTCGATCAGAACTGGCTGCTGTTTTTCGAGCGGCCAATTGTCGTTCTGTTCTTCCTCCTGTCATTGGCTGGCATATTCGCCAAGGTGGTCGCTGGCTGGTTCAAAAAAACCGCCCGTCAACCGGCATCCGCCGACCTCCTGGAAGAATGAGGGAGCAATCAGGAAACGTTTATGTCAAATCCCGCAGAGATCACAAAGTTTACGCCCGACATCACCTCCAAGAAGGGTGAGGGACTGACCCGCGCCGTTGCCCGGTTCGTCACGTACGCCGCATACGAGGCCATCCCGGAGACGGTGATGGAACTTGGGAAAAAATCCATTCTCGACGGGCTGGGGCTGGCGCTGTCCGGGTCGGCAGCCGAGAGCGGAAAGATTATCCAGAAATATCTGCGGGGCCTCGGGGTCAGCAACGGCGCTGCCACCGTAATCGGCACGGGGATAAAAGTGCCCGTCCGTTTTGCGGCTTTCGCCAATGGCATAGGCATGCACGCCGATGATTATGACGACACTCAGCTTGCCGTTGGGCGGGACAGGGTGTATGGCCTGCTGATGCATCCGACCGCCCCGGCGCTGCCTGCAGCGCTGGCGATCGCAGAAAGCCACCGCATGCCGGGCAAGAATTTGATGCTCGCCTATCAGCTAGGCGTAGAGGTCGCTTGCAAGATCGCCGAAGCCATTTCCCCGCGTCATTACCAGCATGGATTTCATTCGACGGCCACTTGCGGCGCCCTGGCGTCGGCTTCCGTGGCGGGCAAACTCTACGGCTTGGACCTCGAAATGCTGCTCGCTGCCCTGGCCATCGCGGCAAGCCAGTCGGCCGGCCTGCGCGAGAATTTCGGCACGATGACGAAACCGTTCCATGCCGGACGGTCGTCGGAAAGCGGCATCGTCGCCGCCGACTTGGCGCGCCTGGGGTGGAGCGCATCGGACAAGATTCTGGAATCGCCGCGCGGTTTCTTCCAGGCTCATGGCGGCGGCTACGATCTGGAGTCGATCCAGAGCAAGCTGGGCAATCCCTGGACATTCGACTGGCCCGGCATCTCGATCAAGCCGCATCCTTCCGGGTCTTTGACTCATCCCGGCATGACCCGGATGCTGGAGTTGATCCTGAACAACGACATCAAACCGGAGGAGGTGGAGCGCATCGACGTCGGCACCAACCACAACATGCCGAACGCGCTGATCCATCACCGGCCAAAGAATGAGCTCCAGGCAAAATTCAGCATGGAATTCTGCATGGCTATCCTGATGCTGGAACGCCGTGCAGGCCTGGCTGAATTCACTGACGAAGTGGTCAACCGCCGCGACGTACAGTCGATGATCGAGAAAATCAACTTCCACGTCCACCCGGAGGCCGAGGCCGCCGGATATGACAAAATGACCACCATCATCGACATCCATCGGAAGGACGGCACAACCATCTCCGGCCGCGCGGATTTCGGCAAGGGAAGCCCGGCTGATCCGATGAGCTACGATGAGGTCGCCCGCAAGTTCCGTGAATGCGCCGAATCGGCTGGATGGTCATCGGAGAAAGCCGAAGGGATCATCGAAACGGTTCGTTCAATCGAACGGCTGGACGATGTCGCAAACCTGACCAAGCTGCTGGCCAAATAACCGCCGCTCTCAGCGGCTGCTATCCCCTCACTTCTGCCGCAGCAATTCACCAAACTACTTCTTGCTTGGACCAGGCGGGACAAGGCGCGCGCGGCTCGCACTCCTACCTTTCCCTTCCTCGCAACGAATCAGTCCTTCCCCCGTTTCTCCCGCAGCAAACCTGCGGCTCTTTGGGCAGTGTCATAGACAAGCTGTCCCATCTTGGGAGGCGACGGTTCAAAGTCCGCTCGAATCCCGTGCTTCAGCAAAGCCTCGCTCGCGATCGGTCCGATGGAGGCTACCACGGAGCGTTCCAGACCCCGGCGTACCTGCTCCACCTCACTGCGCTGAGATGCCACCTGCATCAGGTTACGGATCTGGTTGGCGCTGGTCACCAGCAGCACGTCGATCGCTCCGCTGGCAATCTCGCCGATGGCGCGTTGCAGCGGCACGGTGTCTTCCGGAAGTGCCCACCTATAGACGGGCACTTGGCGCACCTCGGCTCCGCGCGCCTTCAAGCCCTGGATCAGTTCGCCGTTCGGCACTCCGTACTCCTGCATGGCGATGCGTTTTCCGGCAAGCAGGATGGGTGGCTGGTGCGTATCGAGAGTTGTCAGTATGTCGCGCCAGGTATTCGGCTCCGGAACCACGGCAGCGATGGGGACGCCGAATTCGCGGAGCACCGCCACCGGCTTGGGTCCCCGGGCAACCACGGTAACTCGGGAAAGCGTCTCCACCAATCTCTCGCGCGGATGCTTTGTTTCCACGGCGCCGAACAGAATCCGCGTGCCGACCCCCGTCAGAAAGATCACCACATCCAGCTTTCCGGCAAAAAGCTCTTCGGCGAAGGCCACAGCTGCCGGGTTTTCTTGTAAAGGGACCTCGCGCATGGAAGGAGCGCTGACGGCCACGCCGCCGTGGTTCGCGATCAACTGAGCCATTTGCCCGGCCCGGCGGCTCTCCAGCGAGAGCACACGAAGCCCTTCCAGTCCACGATTCGCCCGCCCAGGTTCAAACACCGCAACCTGCCTTTGAATAAATTCTGCGAAGCCTCGTCGGAACTGGCTTCGCTTCCGATATCCATTCTACAACCGACGGCCCTCCGCCGAGTGAAGCTTGTTTCCCTGCGCCTTTGCCGAAAAATCCAATGCGTGCGGCTGCCCATGCTAGGATTATGAGCGCGGAAAACCAAGAACCGTTTGCAAAGGGATGGAATGGGTCATTCGGAACTGTTTCTCAAAGCCTGCCGGCGCCGGCCGGTGCCACGCACGCCGGTATGGTTTATGCGTCAGGCGGGCCGGTATATGAAGGAGTATCGCGAGCTGCGCGCCCGCTACTCTTTGCTGGAGCTGTGTCAAACGCCGGAACTCGCCGCGCAGATTACCCTTCAGCCGGTCGAGAGACTCGGCGTGGATGCGGCCATCATCTTTGCGGACTTGCTGCTGCCCGCGCAGGCCATGGGAATGAAACTGGAATTCGTGCAGGGCGAAGGGCCTGTTCTCTCCGACCCCGTGCGCACGGCGGAGGCGGTTCGCAAGCTCAGAGGGGCAAATGACGGCGAGCTTTCCTACGTAGGCGACACCATTGGGATCGTGCAGCGGGAATTGCAGGGAAAGATTCCGGTGATCGGTTTTGCGGGCGCGCCCTTTACCGTGGCCAGCTACATGATCGAAGGCGGGCCGACCCGAAATTTCATTTTCACCAAACAGATGATGTACCGGCAGCCGGAACTATGGCATGAATTGATGGGCAAGCTGACCGGGGTCCTGAGCGATTTTTTGCAGAGCCAGGCGGCTGCCGGAGCCGACGCCCTGCAGATTTTCGACAGTTGGGTGGGATGCCTCTCGCCGGAGGACTACCGCCTCTACGTCCTGCCGCATTCCCAGCGGCTCCTTCGCAACGTAACCTCCCAGAAAGCGCCGGTTATTCACTTCGGCACCGGAACTGCAACTCTGCTGGAGCTGATGCGGGAAGCCGGCGGCGACGTCATCGGAGTCGATTGGCGCATCGGCTTGCAAGACGCCTGGCAACGAGTGGGCCACGACGCGGCCATTCAAGGCAACCTGGACCCGGTGGTCTTGTTCGGACCTATGGAAAAACTTCGCGAGCAGGTGGAGAACATCCTGCGGGCCGCAAGGGGACATCCCGGACATATCTTCAACCTGGGTCATGGAATTCTGCCGGGAACTCCGGTGGAGAACGTCCAGGCGGTCGTGGAGATGGTCCACAACTTTCCCGCCGACACAACTAAGACTTGAAGTAGGTCCAACTCAGCGATGGCTCAACAACCGTCAGAACAGTTCACCGGAGTCCTGCTGCTCGCTCATGGCGGGCCGGATTCTCTCGAAGACATTGAGCCCTTCCTGACCAACATCCGCGGAGGAAAACCCTTCCCTCCGCAACTGCTGGAAGAGATCAAGCGCCGTTACAGGCTGATCGGGAGCCGTTCGCCGCTGCTGGAGCTTTCGCGCCGTCAGGCCGCAGCTCTCGAAAAAGAGTTGAACGCAACTGCAAAGCGTTTCCGCGTCTATCTGGGCATGCGAAACTGGCATCCCTTCATCCGGGAGACAATGGGAGAAATCGCAAAAGACGGTGTCAGCCGCCTGCTGGCGATGTGCCTGGCCCCGCAGAATTCACGGATGAGCGTGGGGCTCTATTTCCGGCGTGTGCGGGAAGCGCAACAAGAAGCTGGAGCCGGGATGCCCGTCACGTTCGTGGAAAGCTGGCACCGGGACCCCCTGCTGATTGAAGCGTTCGCAGAGAAGCTGCGCGTCGCCTTGGCAGCCTTCCCCTCTGTTGAAGCGGAGCAAGGACCGCCCCCGGTGATCTTAACCGCGCACAGTTTGCCGGAGAAGATACTGGCCGAAGGCGACCCTTACGACCGCGAAACCAAGGAAACCGCCGCCGCCGTAGCTGAGCAAGTGGGTCTCTCAAACTGGCTGTTTGCCTACCAGAGCCAGGGAGCCACCGCCGACCCCTGGCTGGGACCTACCGTGGAGTCCACCCTGGAACGGCTTGCCGCCGAGGGGCGGAAGCGCGTGCTCATTGCCCCCATCGGCTTTGTTGCCGACCACGCGGAGATCCTTTACGACATTGACATCGGGTTCCGGCAATATGCCAAAGAGCGGAAAATCGACCTGCGGCGCATCGAGTCATTGAATGACAGCCCGGCATTCATCCGGGCCCTGGCGTCGGTGGTCAAAAAGCATTTGAAGGAATAAGAGGATTGCAGTCCGTCGTCATCGTCGGAGGAGGAATCTCCGGTTTATCGGCAGCATATTTTCTGGAGAAGTACGCCAAAGAAGCAGGCCTGGATATCTCCACCCACCTGCTGGAAAGCCGCCCGCGACTGGGAGGCGTCATCGTAACGGAACGCTCCGGCGGGTTCGTCGCGGAAGGCGGTCCGGACGCCTTCTTTACACAAAAACCGGCTGCGATCGAGCTTTGCCGGGCGCTGGGCCTGGCAGACCGTCTGATCCCGAGCAACGACCACCGGAGAAAGACCTACGTCCTGCGGCAAGGGAAACTGCAGGAGCTACCGGAAGGGATGTTCTTCCTGGTGCCCACCAAAGTTTTGCCCGTTTTCCGCAGCAAACTGCTCTCGGTTCCGGGCAAGCTCCGGCTGATGCTCGAACCCTTTCAGTCCCGGCTGCGCAGGGAGGAAGATTTCTCCGTCTCCGATTTCGTATCGCATAGGCTCGGACGCCAAGTGCTGGAGCGCATTGCCGAGCCACTGCTCTCCGCCGTTTACGGGGCCAACGTGGACTCGCTCAGTGCGCGCGCGGTGCTGCCGCAGTTACTGGCCTTGGAAGATAAGCACGGAAGCCTCTGGCGAGGAATCCGGCACGCGCGCCACGCCCAAGCTCAGCGACAAACGGCCGGTTCGCCGGGCAGCCTCTTTATGAGTCTCCGCAACGGCATCGGCGACATCATTCAAAGCCTGGAAGCAAACCTCGCAAAAACACAGGTGACCCTGAGAAGAAAAGTTGATAAAGTATTGCGAGGCAATCCAAGCTCCGCCTTTCGCCTGCTGTGCCCGGACGGAGAACGGCAAGCCGCAGCCCTGATCTTGGCAACTCCCGCGCACGCCGCCGGAAAGATGCTTCAGGAGTTAGATGGCCGGCTCGCGGGAAAGCTCGAAGAGATTCCCTACCACTCCTCGGTTACCGTGTCGCTCGGCTTTGACGAAAGGAAGTTCGGGCGGACGCTCGATGGATTCGGCTTTATTGTCCCCCGGGGAGAGGGAAAGAAGCTGATCGCCTGCACATGGGTCTCTACCAAATTTTCCTTTCGATGTCCGCCGGGACGGGTTCTGTTGCGCGGTTTCCTGGGAGGGGCCAGAGATGCTTCCGCCACTGCAGAATCAGACGACCGGATCATCGAGATGACCCTCCGCGAGTTGCGGGAGACTATGGGCGTGCAGGCCGAACCGCTCTTCACCCGCATCCACCGCTGGGAGAAATCCATGCCGCAATACAGCGTCGGGCATCCGCGACGGTTGGAGGAGATCGGAACGCTTGTATCCAAACATCCTGGGCTATTCCTGTCCGGCAACGGCTACCGAGGCATTGGCATACCGGATTGTATTGCCTCCTCCTCGACAGCAGCCGAGGCTGCCGTCAACTATTTGCAGTCGCTTCAGTGAAGAGGCTGCCGGACACCCAGGAGCCTGGTATTACCCGTAAAGCGCGGCGGAAATTTTTCTGAGGCCATGTTCTCGTCCGAATTTCACTGGTTTCTAGCTCTGCGGGGCGTACAATGGTTTGGATCGGTTTATTTTATGAATTTTGGATAACACGGAGGTTGTAATGGCTGAGGAATTTGGCGAATTTAAAATCCCGCCAGGGATAGGGAAATGGATAGTCGTTGGTGCGGTCGTACTTGCCGGGCTCTTTTTGCTGGGAGGAGTCTTCGGAACGGTCGGCGCAGGACAACGAGGTGTTTTACTGCGTTTTGGGGCCGTGACCGGGGAGAGCAGGGAAGAAGGCCTCTATTACAAGATTCCTTTTGTAGAAGAGGTAGTTCTGATGTCCACCCAGATCCAGAAATATACCGCCCCGGCCACCTCTTCCAGCAAGGACTTGCAGGTGGTTTCTACGGAAGTCACCTTGAACTTCCAGTTGGCTTCCGCCGAAGTGGGAGAAATTTATCGCACTATGCGTCGGGATTATCAAGGCCGGGTCATCCAACCGTTCATCCAGGAAGCGGTCAAATCGACTACGGCCAACTACGACGCCGAGCAGTTGATCACGCAGAGGCCGCTGGTGAAAGACGAGCTTCAAGTATTGATGACGGAAAGGTTAGCTCCACTGGGTATCGGGGTTGTGGAACTCTCCATTACGGACTTTCAGTTCTCGCCAGCCTTCCAGGATTCCATCGAGGCCAAGGTGAGAGCAGTCCAGCGAGCCCTCGAGGCAGAGAACGCTTTGCGGCGCGTGGAGTTTGAATCGCAACAGGCCATCACCAGGGCCACAGCCGAAGCCGAGGGACTGAGGCTCCAAAAAGAGCAGATAACGGTGCCGTTGCTGGAGTTGCGGCGAATCGAGGTTCAAAGAACGGCAGTGGAAAAGTGGAACGGAGTGATGCCTTCCGTGGTTACCAGCGGCGGCCCGGTTCCCATGTTGGACGTATTCAGTGGAAGGTAAAGCAACGGCGGCTCCTTCGGCAGCCCTACATGGAGGAGTCCCGCACCAAAGCGCCTGATGTGCCGGCGGCTAATTGCCTCCCTTGTCCCCCAAAAGGGCTCCGGTGGCCGCCGGTTTAGTGGCACCATTTCGATGCAGCATCGCAGGCGGCTGGGGAACAGTTTGCGGAAAGGATGACGAGCCGGTATGCTAAACGGCTTTGTATTTTTGCTTTTTTCCGGGAGGAGGTTTCATGGGTGATACTGCAGCATCGTTGATCGCGGTGCCGGCAGTTCGAGATCGCTTTTCCCCCACTAAGGCCTCCATCGTCCTGGGAATTCACCTTGGAGCCATCGCCGCCCTTTGGCATACCAACTGGGCTGCCGTGGGTGTCTTTGTTCTGCTCCACTGGGTTTGCGGCGGTCTGGGGATTTGCATAGGCTATCATCGCTTGCTCACCCATCGGTCGTTCCAGTGTCCCCGCGCGCTGGAATATACTCTGGCTCTGCTCGGCGTTCTCTCCGTGCAAGGGCCGCCGATCGATTGGGTAACTCAGCACCGCCAGCATCACCAGTACCCGGACCAACGCGGCGATCCCCACAGCGCTCGCGGAAGTTTCTGGTGGAGTCACGTGCTGTGGATATTCTGGACCCATTCCATCGCCTCCTTGCAGGGAGTCGTCGAGCAACGCTACGTGCCCGACTTGCTGCGGCAGCCGTTTTACCGCTTTCTGACCCGGACGTACGTTTGGTTGAATCTCTTATTCGCGTTGCTGCTGTACTGGCTCGGCGGATGGCCCTTCGTGGTGTGGGGCGTTTTCGTACGGCTGGTCTTGACCTATCACTGCACCTTCTTGGTGAATTCAGCCAGCCACACTTTCGGACACAAGCGCTTCCCCACCAATGAACTCTCCACCAACTGCTGGTGGGTGGCGCTGTTGTCCTACGGCGAAGGATGGCACAACAACCACCACGCATTTCCCACTTCGGCTCGGCACGGATTCACGGCATGGGAACTGGACCCTTCCTACTGGTTTATCCGCTTGCTGCAGGCGGTTGGACTGGCATGGAACCTTAGTTTGCCCATGCTCGCCAACAAATCGGAGTCCGGTTGATCTGCGGCCTGCCACCCAAACGGAATCCTGGCGCAGGAAAACTGAATATGCGGCCTTGTTCTGGCGATAACCGTCGCGATGACGCTCTGATTAGGGGTCGCTAATCTGATTTTGAGGGGAAGGAAATCGCGTTCAGAAGATTGCTGAGGCCGGAGAACTTCTCTGCGGATCGGATAACTTCGGTTGCTTTCCGTAATTTCTCAATAAAGTAAAAAAGTGGGCGGACACGGCGTCAGCACTGTCCTCACAAGGCTCGTGGGACATCACGTCCCGGTGCTCAGTCATTATATGTTGCTGAGCTTGTATGCTCTCGCCTCCGTGGCTGCCAACCCTCCCGTGCGGCAGTTCAGCCGCCAAACCGAGGAACGATCTTCCCGGACCAGAACGGTGCAGATGGTCAGATGCCTGGGCCTATGGCCGCCCACCTCTCATCGCCAGGTGGTATAGTGGGCCTCCTTTCTGACCTGCTATTGCTCTGCCGCAAATCCCTTTGCGGCCCCTGAAGCCGACCTTGAGCCAACTCCAAGGCTTACATATTCCCTCAGATGAATTTGGAATACAATCCTGAAAAGGAAGGATACGAGGAAGCAAATGCCGCCATTTATTGCCGTGGACAACTCCAGGAACAAGACCCTGATCCACCGACCCTCTTAACGGAAAGTCCGACAACACGTTGCACAGCAGAAACCGCGCCGGCGATCTCCGCACTGCACTGCCTTGAATTCTGTCTAACGCCAGCCGACCTCACGGGGGAAACAACGCAACGCCGCCTTTATTCAAAAGATCTCCGGAAAGTAATACGTCAGGATGGCGTTGAGGTACTTGTCCGTAACGATGACGCTCTTGTTTTCGGGGTCCAGCGCCACTCCACGCACCTGCCTCAACCTGCCATTCGGCCCTCCGATGGTCCATCGAGGCGGAACGTCTCCGTGGTCCTCGATGCTCCATATCCAGACAAAGCTCTTAGCGGAGGCCCGTCCCGGACCCGGGTTGGTCACCAGAATCAGTCCCCGGGGCGGATAGACTTCAATCAGCCTTGTGCTCGTGATGCCGGTTTTGGGGCCGGCAATCACGGCTCGCGGTTTTACGTTTCCTTCGTCGGTGCGGTTAAAAATCAACAAAGCAGCCTTGCGCGCGTTTCCTCCGCCTCCCGTCGCGACGACGAGCAAGTCGTGGACTGGGTCCACGGCGACTGCCGAAGCGCCCAGCCGCGTGTCGGGACCGTGCAGGACTCGGACCGGAGCCACGTTGCCATTGGCCTCCCGGGGAAACACCAGAAGAGAATCGCCCTCCGGCACGTAAATCTCGTTATTCACCGGATCGACGTCCAGCCGCGACGGCTCCCGTAACTGCGTGCGCGATCCCTGGATGACGCGAATCGGCGCCTCCTCCCCGTCGGCTCCTCCCCGGAACGTCAGGATCGCCTGCCCGGACTGCTGCGGCACCGTGATTTCATCGTGGATGGGGTCATAGGAAATGGCGTGCATCGTGCGGGCCATTAGAGTTTTCTGTCCGGCAATCGCCCGCATCGGCATCTCGCCCCCTTCCGCCAGCCTGGCGAAAGCCGCAATCTGCGGGTGGGCCACTCAGTTGGGCACCAGAATCTCTTCCCGCTTGGAGTCGTAAGCTACCGTATGCGGATTTCCAATGAGCGGCGCCTGCGCCTCAAGCGGCGCGCTGCGAATGACGCGCAGCGGCGGCGTGTCGCCTGCCACCGTTCGTTTGTGGACGGTAGCCGTGTGGTTGCCAAAGTTAGCCACCCAGAGTTCATCGTTTTCCAGGTCCAAATTCAGGCCGCTGGGGTTTTTGATGAGGCTCTTGGGGCCTTTCAGAACCCGGATGGGCGCCATGTCCCCGCTCGCGGACGCGCGGAAAACCAAGATGGCGTCTCCCGCTTCATTGGCCACGAACAGCTCATCGTGCTCCGGGTCGATGGCAACTCCCGTCGGCCAGTTCAACCCGGTCTTGGGTCCGGTAATGACGCGCAACGGCGCGGTGTCGCCGCTCGCCGAACGAGGAAAAACCGTGATGGAGGGAGGCAAAAATGCGCCGGTTCCGGGAACCACCATATGCCTTCCGAGCGGATAGTTTCCCAGCGGCCAGTTTTCCTTGCGCGGAGGCTTTCCCTGGGCGCGTACCTGATGGACCGTGCCTTGATTGACAACGAACATCAAATCGTTCTTTGTATCCAAGGCGATTCCGTGAGGATCGGCCATGCGAGTTCGATCCCCTTGGAGCAACCGGATGGGAGCATCGTCCCCCTGAGCCATCTTGTGGAAAACTACCACCGCACTGTCGTGCTGCACCGTGAGGAACAGCTCCTGGTTCTGCTCATCCACGGCAATCCCAAAACTTCCATAGGGGGTGTCAAGCTCCCGGTCCGGTGGCACGTCCCCCTTGGCCTGGCGCGAGAAGACGACCAGCTTTCGCACCGTGTCATTGTTGACGGCGTAGATATCTCCGCTGTTCGGCTCGATGTAAATGCCACAATTGAACTGGATGTTCGTACTCAGCCCGCCGATCATGCGTTTCGGCTCGGTCATGGAGGCGTTGGGAGGCGTGTTAGCCAGACGGTCATAGACCATGATGTTGAAAAGGTTTTCGTCCGTCATAACCACTTCATTGCGCACCGGGTCCACCGCAACGGAGCTGTAGGCCGCGTAGGGATCGCGGATGACTCGTACAGGGTCTTTTGCGGCCGCTTCGGCACGGCTGGTTTGGCCAGAGGCGCGCGCCGCTTGCCGTGGATGACGCAGGGCGGCAACCAAACTACTGCTGGCGCTGGCGGGCTCCCACTGACACATCTGCCCATCCTGCAGTTCGCCCATTTGCGGCAATGGCTCAGAGGAGATCAGTTGAGGAGACCCGATGGGTCTGCGCAGCATGGACGGTTGGGCATCGACAGTGACTCCGCTGGAAAGCACGAATCCGGCAATGGTCCCGGCCACGGCAAGAATGGCAATCAGCATTACGTTCCGTCGCAAATAAGCCTCCCCGCTTAGGTCAGATCGTTGTGCCATGCCAGTTGCCCCCGCCTTTCACCGGCTGCTGCACAGAGGTAGCAGTCGGCAGCAGGTTACAGACGAACCGTTGCCCGTCCGTCGCCACACCGCACGGTTGACTAATAATTGGATACGCGACTCTCCCCGAAACCAAGCCACGTCTGGAAGAGCGCCGTCTTATTCACTATCACCGGCAAAGCAGTAAAACAAGCCGTCGCCGCCCGAGGCCTGCAAAGCTTCCTGGCTGCAGCCCCTGCTATCGTGCGCCGAATTCCAAGCCGCGCGGTCATGATGGCCGACCTTGGCTTTTCCTTCATCGCTGCTCGTCCAGTTCTGGCAGGTCATGTCTTCGCCACTCGGAAAAGCCGTGCCGTCTGGCTGCGTGCCTGTCAGGATGTCGTGCCGATTGGGACTGAACCCTCCCCCGGGGATCATTCTGCCGTCCTCGGCCAGTGCCGTCCTGGGTGTAACTCTGTGCCCGTAGCTGTGCAGTTGGTCGACGTCTTGACCCACAAGCTCTCCATTGGCGTTATGCCAGGGACCCTGGCCGATGCGGTCGCGGGCATTGACGGCTTCCTCACCTTGAGTGCTGAGGTAGGCGCGCCAAGTGCGGTCGCCGGCCCCAGCTGCCTCAGCCAGCATCTGGCAGTGCTGGTCGGCTCCGTCTAAACCACCCAGATCGGCTCCATTGCCGGGTCCGTTGCTCGTCAGGAAGAAGGTCATGGGGGTGCCGGCGTCTTCGGTGTCTTGCGCGGACACCAGACACCAGCCCAGCAGAGACAACGTGATCGCGGCAAAAACATATTGCACCTTACGCATAGTGATCCTCCTTATCGGAAAAAAGTTGCTTCCTGCCTGATGGGAACTATAGGTGAGAGATTACACGAGGGGGGAGAGTAAAGCAATTGTTTGCAAGGAACTTGCAGCTACGGAACGGAGGGCCATGCGGACTCCGTTCCGCGGTCTGGGAACCGGACAAGAGTTCTCTCCGGGGAGGAGAGAACTCCTGCCTGACAGATCGGTTTAAGAAGGAACTCTACTGCTTGGTAGCCAAAATGCGGTTGATCTCCGGGTTCAGGCCCTCGGCGAACCACATCTCGACCAGCGCCAGTTCCTCCGGCTTGAGAGACGTTTTGACGTCTTCCTGAAGCTGTTTCGTGGCAGCCGCGACGGCCTTGTTGTAGCGGCGCGCAGCCGCCACCCAGCTTTCCCGCTTCTCTCCGGAGAGCTTCAGGGCGTCGGCGGTGCCGTGGGAGCAAAGCTGCCCCGTGTTCATGGTGGGACAGAAAATCGTGGGTGCCGCCGCCGCGGCGGCCTTGGCCGGGGACGATTTTTTGTGAGTCATGTCAGTATGTTCTTGAGCAGATAAACGGCTTCCCGTCAGGCCAATGACCAACAGGGAAAAAGTTGCCAACAGCACTGTATTTCTTCGCATGGATTCCACTCCTCCGCAGGGGCTTTCCAGCCCTTAAAATTTCCCGGGATCATTACAACAGAATCCCGGTCTTTCCGCAGCCGCCTTCCTGAGCTAGAGGATAAAAGGGGAGGCGCACTGCCTGCCCTTCACCCCTCACTGTTCATCGGCTGTCAGCGGCCTGAAATCGGAAACTTTCAATTGGAACGGGTCGGTTGAGTCATCGATCTCGCCCATCACCCCAATGCGGCCTTCAGTGGGGAGCTTGGGCGAGTCCACCACCAGAAAGCGGTCCTTGCCGGAGATAAAGAACTGCTTGTCGTCCTTCTCCTCTACCTCCCCCAGCGCCGAAACGTGGAAGCGAACAACCTGCACATGGGCCTCGGAGACGGCATCGCGCAGAGCTTGAGGCTGGAAACTGGCTCCCGGACTATAAACCACCGCGAACATCTGCGGTCTCCGTTTGACGGCCACTTTGACAACGCCGTCCAGGCGTTGTAGGGCGACCTTCACGATCGCCTCGCAATCTCCTCAGGGAATCCCTTTGGCCTCCGCCACCACTCGCTCCAACTGAGCAAAAGCCGGAAGGGTTGCCGCCACAAACCAGAAGACCGCCAGGGTCGTCTTTTTCCATGGGTTCATCGGATCGCCCCCTTGAGCCATAAAGTAAACCATTTGAGGATGAAATAGCAAGTTCAGAAACAGATCGGGGAGCCAAGTAGTGTCTTTATTTGATGTTGCTGGGATTTCATAAATGTATTATCCAAACAGGAGGAGTATTTGCGGAAAAGCAATCCTGCGCCTTCGTTGGTGGCACTCTTAAACAGAAAAAATTGCAGACAATTTATTAGAAATTTCATATAAGCTCTTATATTACTTTACTTACATGAAATAAATTAGTTAAGATCAGTGCATTGACCTTAATCAAATACGGGTGTATCCTACGCACATGCAGAGGATTTCCAGCAATGACATTATTCGGCGAATTCGTACGGAGAATCCCTGGTGGGACGGTGATCATACCATTGACCCGTCACATCAAGAAATGAAGCCGCGTGCTTACTTTGATCTGTTCTTTCCTTTGGTCAAAACAAGGTCGGTGCGCCGTGCGGTTATTTTAATGGGTCCAAGGCGCGTCGGCAAAACCGTGATGATTCATCACGCTGTCCAAGCTCTTCTCAATGAAGGCGTGCCGCCTGAATCAATTTGCTATTTTTCAGTCGATCATCCGATTTATAGCGGACTTAGCTTGGAAAAGTTACTGGACTACTATGGACAGTCGACCGGTACGGATTATAAATCAGAACCCAGTTACATATTCTTGGATGAGATCCAATACTTACGCCAGTGGGAGGTACATCTTAAGTCTGTCGTAGACACATATTCTAAAATCAAAGCCATAGCCTCCGGGTCTGCCGCTGCCGCACTGCGGATGAAGAGCACGGAGTCCGGGTCTGGCCGCTTTACTGATTTTCTTCTCCCTCCTCTGACGTTTTATGAGTACTTGCAACTCTTGGACAAGACAAATCTCTTGGAAGGACCATCCAATAAAGAACCGGGAAGAAGCTTTTTCCAAGCGAAGAACATTGAACAACTAAATGAACAGTTTCTTTACTACCTGAATTTTGGCGGCTATCCGGAAGTAATTTTTTCACCTCAAATTCGATCCGATCCAGCCCGTTTCATCAAGAGCGATATCATTGACAAGGTGCTATTGCGAGACCTGCCGAGCCTCTATGGGATTGGCGATATTCAAGAACTCAACTACCTGTTCACCACGCTGGCTTTCAATACGGCGAATGAAATTTCACTCGGTGAGCTCTCGCAAAATTCTGGAGTGGCGAAGAATACTATCAAGCGATACATCGAGTATCTTGAGGCGGCCTTCTTGATAAAAGTTGTTCACCGTGTAGATTACAATGCGAAAAGATTTCGCAGGGCCAATTTTTTCAAGGTCTATCTCACGAATCCATCAATGCGCGCGGCGTTGTTCTCCCCGCTGAAGGACAGCGACAGCGCAATTCCATCGCTTGCCGAGACCGCAATTTATTCCCAGTGGTTTCATAGCGATCAAACCCTCCACTACGCAAGATGGCAGGGTGGAGAAGTAGATATAGTGATGTTGGGGTCTAAACAAAAAGTACTTTGGGCGGTTGAGGTGAAATGGTCAGATCGTTATTGCGACAAGCCTGAAGAATTGAAAAGCCTGATTAGTTTTTGCCGCGAGAATCGCTTGGACGATGTTTGGGTCACGTCTAGAACGAAGACATTAACCTGCAAAGTAGGTGGCTTTAAAATACCATTCGTTCCCGCAAGTCTGTACTGTTACACGGTCGGGTACAACCTCATCCACGGCAGAAAGAAACTGCCCCTGGCAGAAGAGGTGGGAGTCGAACTTCCAACAGAACAAATGCAGTCAAATAGATAATCGCTGAAAACGCGCTCCCAAAATCAACAGGATGGAGTGATGGCCTGAATCTACGCATTCCCCCCAACGCTGCTGTATGCAGGCCGAAAGACGGTCGCTCAGCTCCGGGCAAAAATAAGGAATATCTTCCTCTCGAACAGATCGTTGTGCTCCTCCACCAGCGAGAAACCGGCATCACGCATCCATCCGGTTATATCTTCCTGGCTGATCGTGTAAATCGGCTCATCCTTGTGAGGAGCGTTGGGATGGTCCTTGTCCAAATCGATGATCACCACGCGGCCGGAAGGTTTGATGTATTTGGCCAGGGATTTCAGAAACACCCCCCGGTTCTCGACGTGGTGCAGCACGTCATGGAAGAAGGCCAAGTCCACCAGTTCCGGCAGTTTTGGATCGTTGGCCTCGCCGCGGACCGTTTGCAGGTTTGTGACCCTGGATTCCCTTGCCCGCAACTCCACGTGGGAGAGCAGGCCGGGGTTAATGTCCTCTGCTATCAGCTTGCCTCCCGGAGCGACGGCCCTGGCCAGCGGTATGGAAAACGCCCCGGAGCCGGAACCGATATCGACTACGACATCCCCCGGCTTCAACTGCAGGAGAGGGAGCACCTCGTCGATCTTCAATCCTTCTATCCGCGAGGGCCGGTCTAGCACTTCGATCCATTCGCTGGCCTCCCGCGACCCCAGTTGGAAGGCGAGAACGTCGCTTCCCGTTATCCCCCACAGCAACAAGCCGGCAAGTACTGCGATTGGAAATTTCTTTTTCTTTAACATAACGATTCTCAAACCTCCCTGAACTGATGGAGCATCCGTCATGCGGATGCGGATTAACCGGGATTCCCGGTTACCTGTGAGTATACAACAGACCGCTTGGGGTGGGCATAAGGGAAAAATCCTCTCCCGGCCCAGCCTCTGAGAACGGGTGAGGCCGAATCGGAGCTTGCAGCAGCAGAGTGCCGGGAGTAGGATTTGGGGTTCAAGAAAAAGCGCACATCGGACCGCTGTAGGGTGTGTTGCGGACCCGCACAATCAAGCACCGGGCCGGGAAAGGAACCATCCAATGGCTAATTTGATCCAGTCCCCCGCGACAATCAAATCTTGTGGCAACAAACCCAAGGTGATCGAAGAGTTCGTCGGCCGCGTGAGCTCGGCAACGCAGCAAGTCAGCATTGCGAGGATGCGCAGCACAGAGGGATGGCAGGAACCTCCGCAGACTCCGGAGTTCGACGAATACACCGTCGTCATTGCCGGCACGCTGCGGGTGGAAACAAGCGGTCAAACGCTCGACGTAAAAGCAGGCCAAGCGGTGATTGCTCCAAAAGGAGAGCGGGTGCGGTACAGCACTCCGCTGCCGGGCGGGGCAGAATACGTGGCTGTGTGCGTGCCGGCGTTCAGCCCCGACACGGTGCATCGAGACGAATCATGAAAAACGGGGTATGAAAGTCAACCCATGACAGGCGAACCAGGAAAGCAGACTGTTTGCGGCCGTTCCATTCATCCAAGCCATGCGTGTCCAAACCTTGCGGTTGACCTGCCCCTAGCCGGTCCAATAGACTTTCAATCGCGCCTGCGACAGAACAAGTTGCGGAGCACTTGAAAAATCAGGGAGGTTTTCATGCTGGGGATTTTCCTCTTTACTCTTTTAGCAGCGCAGACGCCGTCGCTGGGCCCGGTGGACGGTGAAGGGCTGCCCCCCATAGATTTGGATCGCGTTCAAGTCGGCCAGATCGCGCCGGACTTTCGTCTGATTGACGATCAAGGCGTCGTCCACCAGCTTTCTCAGTACCGGGGGGTAAAAAATATTGTGCTGGTCGTTTACCGGGGACATTGGTGAGGAAGGTGCACCACTCAGCTTGGAGAGCTGAAAGACCTGCTGAGCGAGGATGCCAAATCCTACACGCAAATTCTCGCCTTAAGTCCAGATCCCCCCGAGGGCGGACCGAAAATGGTGGAGCGCGTCACAAAGGAATCCGGCTCGCCGCCCGGTTTTCCGCTATTAGCGGATGTGGATCACAAGGTGATTGACAGATACGGGCTGCTCAACCCCGAGCTGTTTCGGGGCAGAATCGTGCCCCACCCGGCCGTCTTCATTATCGACCGCTCGGGGAGAGTGCGGTGGAAATTCGCCAACACGAATGCTCAAATTCGGGCAGAGAATGCAGACATCCTGCAAGCGCTGAAAGAGCTTGAGTAAAACGACCTGAAGGGCTTGGTTCTAGCCGCCGAATCCTCCGCGCCCCGTTCAACCACTCCAAGGCATCATGTAGGTTGAGCATGTTCGTGCTGCATGCCCGCGCCGCCAAGCATGCCTCGGGATGACGTCAGCGGCTAGGGCATGCCTTCATTCAAGCCCTCCACATTCCATCGCTGCGGCTCCAAAGGACCCAGTACCGGTTCGCCCAGCACTGGCGAGGACAGAATATAAAGGCCGCTATCCGCAAAGACGTGTATGATCTTGCGGTCCCATTCGATGAAGGCCGCTTCCGTCCCGCGACGCTGTCCCATTGCCGGCAAAATCCAGGCAACTTCCTCTGGCCGGAAGGCATTGGAAACGTCATACAGCCGGAATCCCCCCGTAAACCAGGAATACCCCATCAGGTCGATTCGTTGCTCCCCGGGCGCTTTCAGATTCTGCGGGTGATGGATTCCAAACCGCCCGCCCCGGAGGCAAAAGTCGTTGTAGGGCGCATTCTCCGGCGGCTTCGGGATTGGGAACGTCGCAATCGTCACCGGATATTCCTCGGCCCGCATGTCCACCACCCAGGGCATAACCACGTTCTCCCGGCAGTCCCAACGGTCCGCTTCCCCGTTCATAAAGACTAACTTCCGCTGCGGCATCGGGTAGGCATTATGGACCGGTATGCCGCCGTCGAACGGGGGCGACAGATCCACCGTAGAGACCAGTCTCGGCTGCCGGATGTTGGAGAAGTCCAGAACCCTCATTCCCAGCGATCCCCAGGCGCAATAGCCGCGGTCGCCGCCGTCCTCCACGCGCCGGGGCACATAGCATGGACCATGAAAGGTGGCAAAATGGAAGTGCATCTCGGGGCTCCAGTCTTTCGGCTCCGGTTCGGCTTCCGGCCACTGCAAATACTCGGTTTCTTCTGTGCGCAGCTGACCCGGCACCCACCACGTAGACACCTCCGTGGGGTTGTTTATATCGGAAACATCGATAATCTGGAGGATGCGGCTGACTAGGTGAAAGGGCGCTTGCCCCCGCGTTGTAGGCAGCGCGGAAGACAGGTACGCATATCTTCCTCCATCGTAATAATTGCCGTCACTATGGGTGCCGGAACTTCCGGGCGGGGTCGAGAACCGAGAAATCTCCACTATGTTGCGAGGGTCGGTAACATCGAAAAATGTCACGCCCATATGTCTTCCGCCTCTGGTAGGGTCGTCCTCGGGGTGAGGCACCAAGCCACGGGCCACGTCCTGCGTAACGCTGCAGCAGGAATTCGCCTGCATCAGAATCCACTTCTGCAAGGACTGATTGTAGGCAACCTCGCCGCGAGGCGACTCGTTGTTAATGATGACCGGGTTTTCCGGGTCAGTGACATCCACAACTCCGGGGCCGAGAAACAGGTAACGGTTGCCCCCAACGGTCATCATATCTCCCATGCCGAAACTGCCGGGAAGGTGAGCCAGAAGCTTCATGTTGTGGAGGTAAGTTTTGGGATCCTGATACAGACGCGGGAGCGCTCCCGTTTCATCATATACTTCCTGCATCTTTTCATTGTCATAAAGGTACGTCCCGCGACGATCTCCTCCCTGAGCCTGTCCCTGTATGGGATAGACCGTCTGTCCTGCCAGCCGCTGCGAACCGGACAACGCCAGGGTCAGCATCACGGCCAGTCTCACGATCAGCAGAGATGCCTGGGTCAAGAATTGTTTTCTCATCACTTCATGCCTCCGTTGGTTTGGTTGATCGTTTCCCTCCTCAGCAAGAGCCTGGGTGGAACCGGGATGAATAAGCATGACTATAGCACCCGCTGCGTCAGAAATGATGAGAGGGAATCACATGTGGTCAGACGGCAAAATCAATTGTCGTCAGGACTTGGTCTGCACGACGTCTGCAAGGAATGGGAATTCACGAGCAGCCCGAATAGACACGGAGAGTTGAAATGCAAGGTGATTTTCTAAGGATGCGGACGTTCGACCGGCTCTCGTGGCGCGGCGGATTTGTAGAGAACCGGTAGGAACCCCAGAGCCGTCGTCACGGCTGTCTTGCGGATTGGGGGAAGCCGCTCAACGGCGCTGAGCGGCAGCGACGCCGGCCAGGATCAGCGCGGCGCCGATCCCAAATCTAGCCGTCAGGGCGTCCTGGAAAAACAGGACTCCCAGCACGGTGCCCAGCACGGGTTGCAGGTAGGCAAAAGCAGCGGCCCGGGATGCGGGAATCAAACGGAGCGAATAATAGTAGGTCAGATATGTTCCCGCAGAGCCAAAAGTCGCCGAATACAGTAGGCCGGACCATCCAATCCAGGTAATCTCGCCCCACGGCAGGCGGCTCAATTCCCACAACAGCAGCGGCAGAAACCAGACAGCCGCCGCCAGAAATGCGAAGGTGGTGAACTGAAGACTGGGATAAGCCACGGCAAATCTTTTGCTGCGAACCGTAAAAAAAGAAAAACAGCAGATGGCCGCCATGATCAGAAGGTCGCCCTGCCAGCTGGGACCGGGACCTCCCGTCCGATCCAGCGCAAGCAAGAGCACTCCCGCCAGCGACAGCAGCAGCCCGGCCACCTTAACGGGGGTGATTTGCTCCTGTCCCTCCAGCCTGGCGAACAGGAGCACCACCAGCGGACTCAGCGCGGCGACAAAAACGGTATGCGAGACGCTGGTGTAACTCACCCCGATCGTGAAAAAAAGAAAGCTCAGAGAAAGGCCGAACAGGCTGAACTTCAGGAAACTCAGCCGTTCGCTTCTGCCGAGACGCAGGCTCCCGCCCCGCAGCAGATGCAGCGAAACGAGAGTGGCAGCGGCCAAGGTGACGCGCAGCACGGCAGCCGTCACCTGGGGCAGTTCCTGCACCGCAAACTTCACCGCCACGATGTTGCTCGACCAGAAGAAGGTCGCCGCCATTACGGTGACGTAGGCTCGCAGAGGAAAAGTATGTTCCGAGCGGTCCGCAGCGGTTTCGCGCGGTCCGGTCTCAGTTTTCACGGAAAGGTTTCCTTCCGGACGGTGAGCTTCTCGATCCGGTCCAGACGCGGCTCGTACCCGAAGCCGGCGCCGCCGGGAACCCGGATGGTTCCTTCCCGCGTAACTTCCACCTCGGGGGTGATCACGTCCTGTTTCCAGTAGCGTTTGCTCGCGGAGACATCCCCTGGCAGGGTGAAATTGGACAAAGTGGAGAGGGCAATGTTGTGCGCGCGGCCGATCCCGGACTCCAGCATGCCCCCGCACCAGACCGGGACATTGGCGTCGCGGCAGCAGTTATGAATCCGTAGCGCCTCCCGGAAACCTCCCACGCGCCCCAGCTTGATGTTGACAATGCGGCAGGCTTCCAGCTCTATCGCCTGCTCGGCCTGGCGCAGGGTGCGGATGCTCTCATCCAGGCAGAGAGGCGTTTCCAGCTCCTTCTGCAACCGCGCGTGATCCAGCAGGTCGTCATGCGCCAGCGGTTGCTCGATCATCATCAGGTGGAAGCGGTCGAACAGTTTAAGGTGCGCACGGTCCAAAAGCGTGTAGGCGGAATTAGCGTCCGCCATCAGGCGCAGGCGCGGGAACTGCTCCCGCACCCGCTCCAGGACGGCAAGGTCCCATCCCGGCTTGATCTTGATCTTCACACGCTGGTATCCGGCATCCACCTCAGCGCGGATTTTTTCGAGCAGTTTCTCCACGCTCTCCTGAATGCCGATCGAGACCCCGCAGGGAATCTCCTTGCGGGTTCCCCCCAGCATAGCGGAGAGCGAACGGCCCGCGAGGCGGGCTTCCCAATCCCACAGGGCCGCCTCCAACCCGCCTCGGGCCATCCGATTTCCTCGGACGGGTTCCCATCGCTCCGAAGCGGCGGCGGCCGCTGAAAGAGGTTTGCGCAGAATCTCCGGGACAAGAAAATTTTGCAGCATATACCATGCCGTGTCCGTGTTTTCCTCGTTGTAGAAAGGACCTTCCCCGACGGTAACCTCTCCCCAACCGGACTGGCCCTCTCCGGCAACTTCCACAAGGATAATCCGGCGGCCGGTGGTAAGCCCGAAACTGGTCTCAAAAGGCGACAGCAAGGGCATACGGATTTCCCGGAGCGTAATTTGTTCCAGTTTCATTGTGTTTGCAGAGTATCGCCTTGCCGCACTTTTTCCGGCATTTGAATCAACATTTTAGACAATCGGCCCTGCCCCTGCCTCGGTAGCTTTCCGAACTCTGAAACCCTGACTATTTCTCAATTCATTATCTCCTAACCCAACGGAGCTTGCGGCTCTATATGCCATAATAATGGAGAAGCGACAGGAAGAAACGCGGCAGGGCAATCCTATATGAAGCTGGCACCGGAAAAAATATTGTATCGGGCGGAACAGCAACTGGGAGAACTGCACCAAGCCAGCGACGAGGAAACATTGCGCCTGTTGCGCAGCTTTTTGAGGATGGAATCCCATCGCCTGCGCATGTTGCATCGCTACGGGCTGGGAGGCCTGGAGGTGGCCCGGGGGCGCAGCCAGGTTGTTGACGCTCTCATCGCGCACCTGTACCGCCTGGTGCACAATCGCTACCGGAGTCGCGGACTGTCACGCCACCAGGATCGCTCCGAACCAGCCGTGGCGGCAGTGGGCGGCTACGGGCGCGGCGAACTGTCTCCACACTCTGACGTGGACCTCCTGATTTTATATGACCGCTCCTCAGTTCAATTCGGGCGGTTTTTGGCGGAAGAACTGATCTATCTGCTCTGGGATATTGGGGTGAAGGTGGGGCATAGTTGGCGCACGCCGGAACAGTGCCTAGAGATGGCCCGCAAGGATTCCAGCACTGAAAATTCTCTCTTGGACGCGCGCTGGCTCACCGGAGGAAGCCAGGTTTATCAGGATTTGCACGGCATGCTGGACCGGCATTTTTCGGCGAACCCGGGGAAGTTTGTGGAGCGTAAACGGGCCGAACTGGAACAGCGGTACGGGCAGTTGGGGGAAACCGTCTTCTTGGTGGAACCGAACGTGAAGGAGTCCCCCGGAGGGCTGCGGGATTTTCAAGCCATGCACTGGCTGGCGCGCGGGTGCTGGCGCGCCGGGGGCGGGCCCGGTTTGGTCCAGGCCGGCGTCGTGTCGGAAACAGACTGGCAGCGCGCGGAACGCGGTTATGACTGGCTGTCGCGGGTGCGTAACGAACTGCACTACTCGACCGGCCGCCGCGCTGACCAACTGACGCTCGCTTTGCAGGAGGAGGTCGCCACCGGGCTGAAATGCCGTCCTCAGAAGCATCTGATGCCGCCGGAAGTTCTGATGCGAAACTACTTTCAGCACGCCGACAAAATCCACCAGCTGCTGCGCTTGGTACTCTCCGCGGCGCTACGCCAGAAAGGGAAACAGTCCCGGCAGGTATTGTGGGAGTTTCCCGGCGGTCTCCAATTGATCCGCTCCGGCGGAGAAGTGCGCCAGTCAGAGACCGCGCGGAGCCGTTTCCCTTCCTCTCCGCTCGAGATGATTCGCGTATTCAGCTTGGCTCAGCAACGGCGACTGTCACTCGGCGAAGATCTCAAAAAAGCCGTGCGGAACCATCTTTCCATGATCCGCCGCAACTGGCAGCACGACTCGGAAATGAGCCGGGAGTTTTTACAGATGCTGCGCCGCCCCGGGCGCGTAGGAACGGCGCTTCGCGCCATGCATTCTTGCGGATTCCTCGGAAAATTCCTGCCCGAGTTTGCCCACATTACCTGCTTGATGCAGCATGACTACTATCACCGCTTTACCACCGATGAGCACACCCTCCGCGCCATTGAACTGCTGGATGAAATCTGGCACAAACCGCCCCCCTCTCTGGAACGCTACCGAGACCTGACGTGCCATATCTCCGACCCCGCCCCTTTGTACTTAGCCTTGTTGCTGCACGATGCGGGAAAAGGATTGGGCGGAGGACACTCCGAGAAAGGCGCACAGCGGGCGCATGTCATCGCGACACGCCTGGGAATGTCGGAAAAAAAAGCCGCGCAGGTGGTTTTGCTCGTGCGCCAGCATCTGTTGCTGGCCCATCTCTCCCAGCGGCGGGACCTGTCGGACCGCCGCGTGGCCCAGCAGGCCGCCGAGGTGCTGGGCGAGTTGGAAACCCTCGCCATGCTCTGCCTGCTGACATACGCCGACACGGCTGCGGTGGGTCCCGAGGTGTGGACGGAATGGAAAAACACTCTACTTTGGGAGTTGTACGGCAAGGTTCGCCTGGAGCTTCTGGGATTGGAAGCGGCAACCGCCCGGGAACGGGAGAGTCTGCGGGAAATTCGCTTCCGGGTCCAGAGCCTTCTGCAAGCCTCGCCGGTACCGGAGAGCGACGGAGCGCCTCTATCTCCCGCCACAGCGCAAAAACTCATGGAGGAACACTTCTCCCTCCTGCCGCCTCGTTATCCATTGAGCCGCAGTTCCGAGCTGATTGCGCGGCAGATTCTGCTGGCCGAGCAAGCTCGCGCGACCGGGCCGGTGGCCGGTTTTATTCCTGTCCCGGAAGAGGGAAACACTCTGCTCCTGTTGTGCTGCCCGGACACCGCAGGATTGTTCGCCCGTGTCACCGGGACTCTGGCGGCACTGGAGGTCAACATTTTGGGGGCGCGCCTGGATACTCGCCAGGACAATTTGGCCGTGGACGTCCTTTCGATTTCCACCCCAAGGGGAGACGCAATCTCAGATCCATCGCGGCTGCGCCGCATTCAGAATACGGTAGAAGGCGTTTTGAAAGGCACGCTGTCTTTTGAGGAATTGATCGGCCGGATCAATTCCAAGCACATCGCCCCAACTCACAGGCGCCCGCAGATTGTCCTGAACAACGAGATTTCCGAGGAGTGTACCGTGCTTGAGGTGCTGGCCGAGGACCGGCTGGGATTCGCCTTTTCCGTTGCAAAAAGTCTCAACAGCTTGGGTCTGGATATCGTTTTTGCCAAACTGTCCACGGAAAAGACCCTGGCGTTTGATGTTTTTTATTTGAAGGACGCGGTGGGCGGCAAACTTCCCGAGAGCCGCTGGGAAGAGGTCCGTTTCCAACTGAAAACGGCGCTCCAAAACACGCCCCAACCGGAAAGCCTGCGCCTGTAGAGCGAATTTCCCCCGCGTTGCCGGAGTGAAACAAAAACGGCAGCCATGGTCCGCCGAAGGCTTCAGGCGGCAACCGCAACACGGGAGCTAGCCTGCTGCGAGCCTGCTGAACGGTCTTGGGATATTTTCAAATTTACAGACCCGAAGCAAATGGAGACTGCCCACTTGCAGCAGCTACCCCAGCACCCGAATGCCTCCGCAGGGGTTCACCCATGCGGGTTTGCCATACAGCCACCGGGAAACGGCTGAAACGCACCGATTGGCGAGAGAAGGCGAGGACCTCTGCTATCCGGCGGGCAGAGGCCTCTTGTCAAATGGAATGGACAACGGGGAACGGAAGCAGCTTAGCTACAGAGCTTGCTCGCCGCGGTCGCCGGTCCGGATGCGGAGGACATCGCTCACGTCGCTGATGAATATCTTGCCGTCGCCAAACTTGCCCGTCTTGGCCGCTTCCTCAATGACTTTGGTGGATTCGGCGACCTGGTCGTCCCGGATCAGGATGTCCAGCTTCAGCTTGGGCTGAAATTCAGCCTTGTACTCCACGCCGCGGTAATGCTCTGCGTGTCCCTTCTGGCGGCCAAAACCGCGGACCTCTGTTACGGTCATCCCATGAACATCCACTTTATCAAGCGCCTCACGAACCTCCTCCAGTTTGTGGGGCCGAATAACGCATTCCAGTTTCTTCATGTGTGAAGCTCCCAGCGGTTTTGTGCCTTAGAACAAGGCAGGATTTTACGGGGCCCCGCCGGCAGGCGGGGCCCCACACTCTTTACTACTCTTTCTCCAACAGAACCTCTTGCAGGTAAAACTTTGAAAAACTAGATGTCGTAATACAAAAAGAACTCGTGCGGATGCGGCCGCAAACGCACCGGGTCCACCTCGTTTTCGCGCTTGTAGGAAATCCAGGTTTCGATCAGGTCCTTGGTGAAAACATTGCCTTCAAGCAAGAACCCATGATCCTGTTCCAGAGCGTTCAAAGCCTCTTCGAGCGACCCCGGCACCTGCTTCACCTTGGCCTGTTCCTCCGGATCGAGATGGTAGAGGTTCCGCTCCAAGGGGTCTCCTGGTTCAATCCGCTTCTTGATTCCATCGAGGCCAGCCATGAGCAGGGCGGCAAAAGCCAGGTAGCAGTTGGCCGAGGGGTCCGGACAACGGTACTCCAGGCGCTTGGCCTTGGGGCTGGAGGAATAGACCGGGATCCGAACGCAGGCGCTACGGTTGCGTTTGGAGTAAACCAAGTTGATGGGCGCTTCGTAGCCCGGCACCAGCCGGCGGTAGGAGTTGGTTGTGGGCGCACAGAAAGCCAGCAATGCCGCCGAGTGTTTCAGCAAACCGCCTATGTAGTAGAGTGACGTTTGGCTTAATTGGGCATATCCATCCCGGTCATAGAAGATATTGGTGTCATCCTTCCAGAGGCTCTGGTGCACGTGCATGCCGGAGCCGTTGTCCTGGAAAAGCGGCTTGGGCATGAAGGTGACCGTTTTGCCCTGCTCCCGGGCGAAGTTCTTCAAAATGTACTTGTAGAGCTGCACTTGGTCACCCATGCGAGTCATCGTCCGGAAGCGCATGTCGATTTCGCCTTGGCCGGCGGTGCCCACCTCATGGTGGTGCACCTCGACGTCAATCCCGCATTGCTTCATCCGCTGTACGGCCCGCGAACGGAAGTCCTGAAAGCTGTCGGTCGGGGGAGTCGGGAAATAGCCTTCCTTATAGCGAGGCTTATAGCCCAGGTTGGGGCCCTCATCCCGGCCGGTGTTCCAGCTCCCCTCACTGGAATCTACCCGGTAGAAAGCGGAGTTGTGATTTTGCTCATAGCGGACATCGTCGAAGATGTAAAACTCCAACTCCGGTCCCCAGTAGCTAGCCGTGGCGATACCCAGGCGAATCAGGTGCTCCTCGGCTTTCTGCGCCACGTAGCGAGGGTCCCGACTAAAACTCGTCCCCAGAACAGGGTCGCGGACATTGCAGAGCAAGTTCAGCGTAGGAACCTCCAACATGGGGTCTATGAACGCTGTGGCGGGGTCGGGAATCAGCAGCATGTCGCTTTCGTGTATCTCCATGAAACCTCGGATGCTGGAACCGTCAAAACCCAAGCCCTCGCTGAATATGCTGGTGTCCAGCTCATCCACAGGAATGCTGAAGTGCTGCAGAGTGCCCGGCAGATCGGTGAATTTAAAATCCACCATCTGCACCCCCTGTGAGTGGGCAAATTCCACCACCTCGGCTGGCGAAGCAGCATCCAGCACCATCGTGCCTTCGTTCTGTTGCGTTGTGGCCATATCTGTAGTCCTTTCCTCCTAATAAACACAATCACGAAAAGTGGAAGTGCGCTAGAGCCAGCCAGCAGACCGGCACAGTTTAGGAAAACTTCTTGCAAAAATTGTTCGAGCCCGTCGCCCGATATTATCCCAATCTGACCGGCCTTTGCCAAGACCCTAGAAGCATCACGGCCAAGAAATTGTTCGCTTCCCCACTCAGCGTGCCGCCCGCAGGAAACTCCTCGCTCCTCGTTGCAGGCAGGATGTCTTTATCTCTCCCTTCTGAAACGGCGCTAGCGGGAAATAATGCAAAATTCCTGCCGGCGCAGCCGCTCGAAAACCACCATTTTCAGAGAGGCCACACTCCAACTCCGTCACCAGGGGACGGAAAATGGAGACCCCATAATAACCGGCCAGCCATTCCCGCTCGTTCTACTCTGCCCCGGACTGGGCGAAACCGCTCAGGATTCTGCAGCCAGCTAATTTCCGGATGACAGCTTCGTAAACCAGAAAAGCAGTTTATGATCCAGAAAAAACTATGTCAAGATAATTTTGCATAAATTGCAGAAATATTTATTATATTTGCCAAAAAATAAGCTTATATGTGGTATGCTAACCGTGAATTGAGGACTTTCTGCACAGAAATCTAAACATCGTGGAAACGTCTATCGTGTGCCACAAACAGCTGCGGACGAAAACAGAGCGAATCCATGAATGAACCGGAAGCCTTAAACTTATTATTAAAAGCGAAAGTGGAGTTTCTGCTTTTGCAGTTCACCGACATTCTCGGCTCCATCAAGACTGTCGAGATTCCGAGAGAGAAATTCGAGCCGGCTCTGGCCGGCGAGGTCGCCTTCGACGGCTCCGCTTTAGAAGGCACCCACCGGACGATCGAATCGGAGTTGCTGCTTAAGCCAGATCTGGGCACGCTGCGCATTCCTCAGCAGGATGTGGAGTTTGACGCGGACCCTGATGCGAGACCTGCGGCAGAGCGCCATACCCGAACGGCGTGGCTCATTTGCGACGTCCACAATCTGGACCACACTCCTTTTGAGGGATGTCCCCGCACCCGGCTGAAAAATGTCTTACAGCTATCGACAGAAAGAGGTTACAGCATTCTGGTAGCGCCCGAGATTGAATTCTTCCTATTTCTGCGGGATGCGAACTCCAAGCCTACCACCCGCACGGAAGATCCGGGAAGCTATTTCGATCTGGTCCCGATGGACAAGGGAGAGGAAACCCGCCGCCGGATCGTATCGGAATTGCGGGCTGCCGGATTCCAGGTGGAGGCTGGCCACCATGAAATTGCACCCGGCCAGCATGAGATTGACCTGAAAGAAACTCCGGCGCTCGAAACCGCCGACATCATCGCCAGCCTGCGGATGATCAGCCGGCGGGTTGCCTCTGCACAGGGTCTCCACGCCACCTTCATGCCCAAGCCGATCTACGGCACGGACGGCTCCGGCATGCACCTGCACTTTCTGCTGATGAAAGGCGATCAGAACATCTTAGAAGATTCCAAAGGTAATTCCGGGTTGAGCCCGGTAGCCGAGCACTTTATTGCCGGCCTGCTGCGGCATTCCCGCGGCTATTCGGCGGTGACCAACCCGCTGGTCAACTCCTACAAGCGGCTGGTGCAAGGCTATGAGTCGCCGACGCATTCGGTCTGGTCGGAAAGAAACGTAAACCCTCTGGTGCGGGTTCCGCCGAACCGGGGAATTTACACCCGCTGCGAGTTGCGCAGTCCGGACCCTTCCTGCAACCCCTACCTGGCCCTGGCCGTGGTGCTGCGCGCCGGCTTGCAGGGCATTGTGGAAGAGATGGACCCCGGCCCGCCCATCAGCAAGAACATCTACCGCATGAGCGCGCGGGAGCGCGCCCGCTTCAACATCGATCCATTGCCTTCGGACTTGCATGAGGCCATCACAGCTTTGAAAAAAGACAAGCTCATGCAGGAGGCCTTGGAGCCGATCATCTGCCGCTACCTGATGGAGGCTCAGCAGGCTCTCTGGCAGGACTACTCCATGCACGTTCACCCTTGGGAGCTGGAGCACTACCTGGCATACTACTAGACATGCGGAGATAATATCAGCGACCTGTGGCAGACCGCTCCACCAAACGCTCCCGACCTCTCAGCCTAGCGGGATTGGCTGTTCTCTCCGGCTTTTTGCTGGTCCTAGTATTCCCCAAATTCAACCTCTCCCCATTGAGCCTGGTTGCGCTGGCGCCGTTGCTGATAGCTGCGATCCGGGAGCCTGCAGCGGGCCGCCGTTTTCTATGGGGATACCTCGGCGGATGTGTTTTTTTTGCCGGGACCTGCTACTGGATTTATCTTGTCATGCGGCAGCACGGCAGCCTGGGCGTGGCGGAGGCGGCGGGCGTATTCGGACTCCTATTTTTGGCTCTGGCAGTTTACTGGGGCCTGTTCGCCTGGATCGCCGGATACTTGTGGGCGGCCCGGTGGGGACCTCTGGCTGTGGCTTCGCTTTGGGTTTCGCTGGAGTTCGCCCGGGCGCATTTGCTCTCAGGATTTCCCTGGCTGCTTTTCGGTTACGCCCTGACTGACCACTTCGCGTTGGCTCGGGTCGCGCGTTGGACGGGAGTGTACGGCACTTCCTTCTTGCTGGTCTCGGTCAACGTCGCCCTGGTATGGTTCTTCACCCGGCGCAGCCGGGCGGCGAGCATCCACCTGGGCGTCATCGCGGGCATACTGCTGCTGCTCGGCCTGACGGCGACCCCCGAAACCTACCTGGAGGATCAGAAGGCCTATCTGGTGCAAACAAAAATTCCCCAAGAGGCAGGGCTTGAAATATGGGACCTGCCGACTCAGGCCCCGCTTCTGGACCGATTGCAGGCTCTGACGACGGAGGCCGTGGGCCGCCAGGACCCTCCCGCTCTGGTAGTGTGGCCGGAGGTTCCGGCTTCGTTCTACTTCGGCGAAGACTCCTTTACCCAGGAGTACGCCGAGGGAATTGCCCGTCAGACCAACAGCTACTTCTTGATGGGGATCGTCGCCCTGGTGCGCGACCCGGACGTCACCAAGCCGCTGAACAGCGCCATTCTGCTGAACCCCGGCGGGGGTGTGATCTCCCGGTATGATAAAATTCATCTGGTGCCGTTCGGCGAGTACGTTCCGCTGAGGGGACTGCTGGGATTTGCCGGCAAGCTTACGGACGAGATTGGTGATTTCATTCCCGGCAAACGGTTCGTGGTGAGTCCGCTTCCGGGAGGGCAAGTTGGCACGTTTATTTGTTACGAGGCGATTTTTCCCGACTTGGTTCGCCGGTTTGTGAAGGACGGGGCGGGAGTTCTGGTCACCATCTCAAACGACGGCTGGTTCGGAACCTCGGCGGCCCGCCACCAGCATTTGCTGATGGCGCGGATGCGGGCGATAGAAAACGCGCGCTACCTGCTGCGGGCGACCAACACGGGAATTACGGCGCTGATCCGGCCAGACGGCGGCATCTCTGCCGAGTTGCCGCCGGATGAGCCCGGAGTGCTGGCAATGCGGTGGGCTTTCCAGAATCGGCAGACGTTTTACAGCCGTCACGGTGACTGGTTCGCCGTTGCCGCCTGCATGGCGGCGCTTTTGGCATGCCTGGCAGTTTGGAGCGCCGGGAGGCGCAAGAAAATTTAGAGGGGCAAACCTTTATGATTGAAGAGATGGCAAGAGAGTTCGAGCAAATAAAAGAAAAAATTCACGACATTCGGAGTTTCCTTTGACGCTCCTCTAAAGCGCCGGGAGCTGGGCGAGATGGAGATAAAGATGGCAGAGCCCGGCTTCTGGGACAATCCCGCCAATTCCCAGCAAATCCTGCAGGCGCGCAAGCGCATGGAAAATATCCTGCAAACCGATGACGAACTGGCCCGCGGCGAGTCGGACGTGGAAGCGTTGTTAGAGCTAGCCGCCGAGGGTGAAAGCGTGGAGGCGGAGCTCCGCAGCCAGTACCCTAAACTGAAAGAATTAGTTCTCCGCACCGAGACGCGCACCTTGCTCTCGGGCGAGAATGACCGGGCCAGCGCCATCCTCACCATCCATTCCGGCGCGGGCGGCACCGAGGCGCAGGACTGGGCGGAGATGCTGCTGCGCATGTACCTCCGCTGGGCCGCGCGCCAGAGTTTCGCCACTGAGGTCGTCGATTACCTGGAGGGCGAGGAGACGGGGCTGAAGTCGGCCACCGCCACGGTGACCGGCGAATACGCCTACGGGTTGATGATCTCCGAGATCGGCATCCACCGTTTGGTACGGCTCTCTCCGTTCGATGCCAACAAGAAGCGGCATACATCGTTCGCCAGCGTCTTCGTGAGCCCGGAGATCGATGAGAAGATCGACATCCAAATCAGCGAGGACGATCTGCGGATCGACACCTACCGATCTTCCGGCGCCGGGGGCCAGCACGTCAACGTGACCGACTCGGCGGTCCGCATCACCCACATCCCGACCGGCGTCGTGGTGCAGTGCCAGAACGAGCGCTCGCAGCACAAGAACCGCAGTGTGGCCATGAAGATTCTTCGCTCCCGGCTCTTTGATCTGGAGCTGAAAAAAAAGCAGGAAGAGTCGCGCAAGATGGAGGCGTCGAAGCTGGAGATCGGCTGGGGCAGCCAGATTCGCTCTTACGTGCTGCACCCTTACCGGATGGTGAAGGACATGAGGACAAAGGTGGAGGTCGGCAATGCCGACCGCGTGCTCGACGGCGACCTGGAGCCGTTTATTCGCGCATTCCTGATCAGCCGCCGCGATCAGGCTGCCGGGCTGAAGTCATCCGATCCGCGAGCGTAAGGCATGTCCCGAGCGAAGCGGAGGGGGAGCATCCCCAAATTATATGTCGCCACTCGCTCACGCTCGTGGCTCGGTAACGCAGTCCACGACATAGGAGAAAAGTTTCACGGCACACACCGAGGGGTTTCTTGAGTTCAATTACTCAAAGCAATTGCCGCAGGACGTAGGGCAGAATTCCGCCGTGTTTGTAGTAGAGCACTTCCTCCGGGGTGTCGATCCGCGCGATTGCATTAAAGGATGAGCCGTTGCCTTCCTCGCCGCGGACGCGCACGGTGACTTTTTTGTCGGATTCAAGCGCTGCGGCGACACCTTCGATTTCGAAGGTCTCCCGCCCGCTGAACATCAGCCGGGCGACGCTGTCGCCGCTGCTGAATTGCAAGGGCAAGACCCCCATGCCGACCAAGTTGCTGCGGTGAATCCGCTCGAAGCTCTCCGCTATGACGGCCCGCACGCCGAGCAGCCGGGTACCCTTGGCGGCCCAGTCGCGCGAGGAGCCGGTGCCATATTCTTTGCCTGCCAGCACGACCAGCGGGACTTTTTCCCGGGAATATTTCATGGCGGCGTCGAAGATCGAAATCTGTTCTCCATCGGGCAGGTGCAGTGTCCAGCCACCCTCGGTTCCGGGCGCCAGCAGGTTCCGCAGACGGATATTCCCAAAGGTACCGCGCACCATCACCTCGTGGTTCCCGCGCCGCGCTCCAAAGGAGTTGAAGTGGGCAGGCGCGACGCCCTGCTCGATCAGATACTTACCGGCAGGCCCGTCGGCGGGAATGGAGCCGGCCGGGGAGATGTGGTCGGTGGTCACGCTGTCGCAGAGCACCGCCAGCACGCGCGCCCTTTGAATGTCCCCGATGGGAGCCGGAGTCCTGGGCATCTCGTCAAAGAAGGGCGGACACTTGACGTAGGTGGATTTCGGGTCCCAGGCGAAGTGGTCACCTTCGGGAGTGGGCAACGCGCTCCAGGATTCGTCGCCCTCAAAAACGTTGGCGTAGCGGGAGCGGAACATCTCGCTGCCAACCGAATTTCGCACCGTTTCCTCAATCTCCTTCTGCGCCGGCCAAATGTCTTTCAGGTAAACCTCCCCAGAGGTGGCAGTCTTCCCGAGAGGCTCCGTGTAGAGGTCGATATCCATGCGTCCGGCCAGGGCGTAGGCCACCACCAGCGGCGGGGAGGCGAGATAGTTGGCGCGAACGTGGGGATTGATCCGCCCTTCAAAATTCCGGTTGCCGCTGAGCACCGACACGGCTACGAGATCCGATTCCTGGATGCCGCGCGCCACCGGCTCCGGCAGCGGCCCGCTGTTGCCGATGCAGGTGGTGCAACCGTATCCCACCAAGTGGAATCCCAGCTTCTCAAGATAAGGCATCAGGCCGGCCTGGTTCAGGTAGTCGGTGACCACCTTGGACCCCGGCGCCAGGCTCGTCTTCACCCCCGGCGCCGTCGAGAGGCCCTTTTCCACGGCTTTTTTGGCGACCAGCCCCGCGCCCAGCATCACCGAGGGATTGGAGGTGTTGGTGCAACTGGTGATGGCGGCGATCACCACGGAGCCGTCATGCAGCTCCGCCGATTCTCCGTTGAGGGTTATCTTAGCCGTTGTTTTGGTTTGATCCTTTTCCGCGCCTGCTTTTGCGCCGGACAGGGTTGGCAGCGCTTGCGCAAACTTTGCCTTGGCCTGCCGCAAGGGTACGCGATCCTGGGGACGCCTGGGACCGGCGAGGCTGGGCTCGATCGTCGCCAGGTCCAATTGCAGCGTGTCGGAATAGTCCGCCTCGGGGCTCGACGCCGTGCGGAACAACCCCTGTTCGGCAGCATAGGCCCGCACCAGCTCGACGGTGTCCTCAGCGCGTCCCGTGAACCGCAGGTAGTTCAAAGTTTCCTCGTCGATGGGAAAGACGGCGATGGTGGCCCCGTACTCCGGGCACATGTTGCCAAGCGTGGCACGGTCGGCCAGCGGAAGATGATCCAGCCCCGGGCCGTAAAACTCCACGAACTTGCCCACGACTCCCTTCTTGCGCAGCGCCTCGGTGATGGTCAGCACCAGATCGGTGGCGGTGGCCCCTTCCGGCAGCCTTCCGAAAAGCTTGAATCCCACAACGGGGGGAACCAGCATGGAGATGGGCTGGCCCAGCATGGCCGCCTCGGCTTCAATCCCGCCCACACCCCAGCCGACTACGCCGAGGCCGTTGACCATCGTCGTGTGCGAATCGGTCCCGACCAGGGTGTCGGGATAGGCCAGGGGCTTGCCGTCCACTTCCGTCCGGAAGACGACCCGGGCCAGATATTCCAGGTTCACTTGGTGGACGATTCCGGTGTCGGGGGGCACCGCTTGAAAGTTGCTGAAAGCCTTTTGCGCCCAGCGCAAGAAGGCGTAGCGCTCCTGGTTGCGCGCAAATTCCAGCCTGGCATTGGCCGCAAACGCCCCCGGCGAACCATAGGAATCCACCTGCACGGAGTGGTCAATCACCAGCTCGACCGGCTGGAGCGGGTTAATCTTTTTGGGATCACCTCCCATTCGTTCGATGGCGTCGCGCATGGCGGCCAAGTCAACCACGGCCGGGACGCCGGTGAAATCCTGCAGCAGGACGCGGGCCGGAGTGAAGGCGATCTCCTTGCGGCTCTCCGCAGCGGGCTCCCAACGGGCCAGGCCCTCGATGTCCTCTTGATTCACGGCGCGCCCGTCTTCATTGCGCAGCAGGTTCTCAAGCAGAATCTTGAGGCAGAAGGGGAGTCTCGAAACATTCCCCACCCCGGCCTTTTCGACAGCCTCCAACCGGTACAGATCGCAGGTTTGCGCTCCCGCCAGCAACCGGCTGCGGCTTCCAAAACTGTTCAACATGACGGTTCCTTTCTTTGCTCTTTGCCGGAACGTCGGCTGTTTTCCTGGCGCGGAGACTCTCGACGCAGAGACGACGTGGATTGATCCCGGCTGGTTTTTTGCCCGTTTCCGGCAGAACGTTACATGCTAGCATAGCGCCACTGCGCAGCGATTGCTTCTTTGGCCGCTTCTTTCACAGCGGGCCGGAATTTGAAGGTTCCGGCCAGGATTTGTTATGATCGATAGCGATTGGCCGAACCGCCGGCGCAGCATGCGTCCCCATCGTCTAGTCTGGCCTAGGACACCGCCCTTTCACGGCGGCAACGGGGGTTCAAATCCCCCTGGGGACGCCATTCCAACCAGGAAGCCGGCTCCAACACCTCGCCAAGACTTATTTTTCCGGAGATGCTGCCGAGACGCAGCAGCGCATCCGCGTGAGTCAAACCGGTTCAAAACGGACTGGCTGAACATGCAGCATCCCCTTTCACAGCCTGCGGCTGTGAGGTAGACTCTGACTCTGCCTTGCAGAAAGCCTCATTCAGGCGGCTGGATGGCGCCCGCGCAGAGAAGAAAATGATTGATTCAACACGGAGCTATGACGTGCTGGTGGCGGGTGGCGGGAATGCCGCACTCTGTGCAGCCATCAGCGCCCGCCGTTGCGGGGCGAACGTGCTCGTGCTGGAAGCCGCGCCGAAAGACTTTCGAGGAGGCAACAGCAGGCATACGCGGAATTTGCGCTGCATGCATGACGGCCCGTCCGGCGTGCTGACGCAATCCTACCCGGAGTCGGAGTACTGGGACGACCTTCTGCAGGTGACCGAAGGGCAGACGAACGAGCAGTTGGCCCGTCTGACGATCCGCCGGTCGGCAACTTGCCGGGAGTGGATGATGCAGCACGGAGTCCGGTTCCAGCCGTCGCTCGGCGGTACGCTGCACCTGTCCCGGACGAACGCCTTCTTCCTGGGCGGCGGAAAGGCGCTGATCAACGCCTACTGCCGCTCCGCAGAGCGCCTGGGCGTTGAGATCGAGTACGGCTCGGAGGTCCGCCAACTGAACATACGGGACGGAAGATTCGCTTCCGCAGTGGTCTCGCGAGAAGGTGTTGCCGAGGAGATTTCCGCAAAGACGCTTGTCGCTGCGGCGGGCGGCTTCCAGGCAAATATAGGTTGGCTGAAGGAAGCTTGGGGCGAAGCCGCCAAAAATTTCCTGATTCGCGGCACTCCCTACGACACGGGAACGATTCTGCGCGCCTTAATCGATCAGGGGGCAAAAACCGTCAGCAGCCCGTCACAGTGCCATGCCGTGGCAATCGATGCGCGGGCTCCCCGGTTCGACGGCGGCATCGTCACGCGGGTGGACTGCGTTTCCCTGGGCATCGTGGTCAATAAACAGGCGGCGCGCTTCTACGACGAAGGGGAGGAGTTCTGGCCGAAGCGCTATGCAATCTGGGGCAGGCTGGTGGCCGGGCAACCGGATCAAATTGCCTTCGCCATCTTCGACGCCAAATCCAGAGGCCTGTTCGTGCCTCCCTTTTTCCCGCCGGTCCAGGCCGCCTCGATCCGGGAGCTGGCCGCCGCGCTGCAGCTCGACCCCACTGCGCTGGAAGCCACCGTAGCGGAGTTCAACTCCTCCGTGCGTCCGGGCACGTTCAACCACGCAGTGCTCGACGATTGCGCGACGGAGAATCTGAAACCTCCCAAGAGTCACTGGGCTCGCCGCCTGGACTCCCCTCCTTTTTACGCCTACCCGCTGCGTCCCGGAATCACGTTCACTTACCTTGGCATTGCCGTAAATGAGCGGGCACAGGTCATCCTGCAGGACGGCACAGCGGCGGAGAACGTCTGCGCAGCGGGCGAAATCATGGCGGGCAACATCCTGGGCAAAGGCTACCTGGCCGGGATTGGGATGACCATTGGAACGATTTTCGGGCGAATCGCCGGAGAGGAGGCTGCGCGTCATGCCCTCAGCTAAATCGTCTCCGCCATCGTCTCCAATGGAATTGATTTCAGAGGGCCAGCGGGCCATGAGGCTATGCAACGCCTGCCGCTACTGCGAGGGGTTTTGCGCGGTCTTCCCCGCCATGGAGCGGCGGCTGGCGTTCTCCGAGCAAGACCTGAACTATCTGGCCAACCTGTGCCACGATTGCGGCGAGTGCTACTACTCCTGCCAGTATGCACCCCCCCACGAGTTTGCGCTGAATCTTCCGCAGACGCTCGCTGAAATCCGGGCGGAATCATACCGGAAGTATGCCTGGCCCGGATTCTTCGCCGGCCTGTTCCGGCGAAACGGCCTGGCGGTCAGCCTGGCGATGGCGGCAGGCCCGATCCTGTTTCTGCTTTTGACGCTCTTGTTCACTGAACCGTCCGTATTGTTCTCCGCCCATAGCGTTGCCGAGGGTTCTTTCTATCGGGTGATGTCGCACAGAGTCATGACGGTAAGTTTCGGGGCGGTCGGCCTGTACGTACTGGCGGCTCTGGTGATGGGATTCGCCGGGTTTTGGCGCGAGACGGGCCAAGCGTGGAGCGCGGCCCTGCGCCCGCGCTCCTTGGGACAGGCGGTTGCGGACACCTTGCGGCTCCGTTACCTCGACGGGGGCGGTGACGGCTGCGCCTATCCCGACGAGACGCCTTCCAATGCCCGGCGGTGGTTTCACCATCTTACGTTTTACGGATTCCTGCTGTGCTTCGCGGCAACCACCGTGGCTGCAATCTACCATAACGTTTTCGGCTGGGAAGCCCCCTACCCGCTGCTGAGCGCGCCAGTCGTTCTGGGTTCCGTGGGAGGGGTGGGGTTGCTGATCGGACCGTTAGGATTGCTGTGGCTCAAGAGCGCCCGGAATCCAAGCTTGAGCGACCGCAGACAGACCGGCATGGACGTCGCATTCCTGGTGCTGCTGTTTTTGACAAGCCTGACCGGCTTTTTGCTGCTGGGCTTGCGCGAGACCTCAGCGATGGGCGTGGTGTTGGCGGTGCACCTGGGCATCGTGATGGCCCTGTTCCTTACGATTCCCTACGGCAAGTTCGTGCACGCCGTCTATCGCTTCGCCGCGCTGCTGCGAAACGCGATTGAGAAGTGAGAATGGAGAAATAAGAAAGAAGAACCTACGGCGAGAATAAGCCCTCGCCGTGGTTACTCGTTCCCGCTAACGTGACTGCTACTGAAAGGAATCCTCGATGGGTAAGGTCTATGCCGAGATCGATGATGGGCTGAGGACATTTATAGAAGCCCAACATATGTTTTTGGTAGGCACCGCGCCGTCGGGCTCGGAGGGGCACATCAACCTTTCGCCCAAAGGCCTCGATTCGCTGCGGATACTCGGACCAAGGACGATAGCCTACGCAGATTTTGTGGGGAGTGGTATCGAGACTGTGGCTCATGTCCGCCAGAACGGCCGGGTCGTCATCATGCTGTGCGCCTTTGACGGTCCTCCCAAGATCGTTCGACTGTACGGACACGGTGAAGTGACCGAGTCGCAGGAGACGGCTTTCGGCTCTCTGCAGGCTCACTTTGCCCCGGCACTGGGAATCCGTTCCATCATCCGGGTCGAGGTGGATAGGATCAGCGGCTCGTGCGGTTACGGAGTGCCGCTGTACCGATACGAAGGCCAGAGACCTCAACTCGCTGCCTGGGCAGAACGAAAGGGCGAGACCGGTCTCCTCGAATACCAGCGTGGAAATAACTCGGCCAGCATAGACGGTCTGCCTGGCCTGCGCTGGCCGGGAAAGAGGCAGCGGCCCGCCGGATCGTGAGCCGTTCCCGATTCTACGAACCCACGGAACATTGGAATCGCCAATTTACCAGTGCCCCCGAACGCACCCACTGCTGAAAGCGCCGCCAGGGAAGCAGACGGGAATGCCTGCCCTACCTGGTTCGGTTTCCTCGGTAGATTCGGTTTCCTCGGTAGATTCGGCAGATTCGGAATTCTCGGAAGAATTCTGTTGCCCCCGGAATTGGCGCGAGGGACAATCGGGCCGGAGGGCGTTTGTGAAGTTTACGGGGAAGAGGGGCGGGAAGAAAAAAGTTTTTTTGCAAAACGAACCCATTTCAAAACTTCCGATATCCAGTTAACTAATTGCATATAAAAAAGATATGAGATATGCAGAAGATCGGAGCAATGGCTTCGTTTTGGGTTCGTTTGGGTTTGTTTGGCTAAAAAAGCCACTGGAAAGCCAACCGAAGCCACTGATCGGGGGTGTAGGTGGGGCAGGATGGAGGGAAAGGAGCACAGGGCTACCGCCCTGTGCTCTCTACAGGGCAGGCAGGAATGCCTACCCTACCTACAGGCAAGAATGCCGGTCGCTGCCTGGCGCCGTGGCTCACTCGAAGATTGCACCTGAACTGCATAGAAGCGTATCCTAGCAAGTCCGTTGGGCAAGTCCGCAGGTTGGAAAGAAACGAGAGCAGATAATGAAAATTCATTGCGGGCGGCATATCCTCCGGCTGCTGGGTGTTGCGGCGCTGGGGATGGGCTTCCTGAACATCGCCGAAGCTCAGGTGCAGACGCTGACGATCATGGCCCCGGCGGCTCCGGGGGGGGGCTGGGACCAGACCTCGCGGGCCATGCAGCAGGTCTTGCGACGCGCCGGGCTGGTCCGTTCCGCGCAAGTTATTAACGTGCCGGGCGCGGGCGGCACCATCGGCCTGGCTCGTCTGGTCAACTCAAATCAAGGCGACGGCGACCTTCTGATGACCACGGGCCTGATCATGGTGGGCGCCGTCCTCACCAACAAGTCTCCCGTGACGCTGGCTCAGGCCACCCCGATCGCGCGCCTCACCGGCGAATACGAGGTTCTGGTTGTCCCGGCCGCTTCCCCGCATCGCACCTTGGCCGACTTTATTCCGGCATGGAAGGAAAATCCTGGGGAGTTCGCCATCGCGGGCGGTTCGGCAGGCGGCGCCGACCACATATTGGCCGGGCTGCTGGCCAAGGCAGCGGGCATTGACGTCAGCCAGATCAATTATATTCCCCATTCAGGTGGAGGCGAGGCGATGGCTTCCCTGCTGGGAAACCACGTGGCCGCCGGCATCAACGGCTACGCCGAGCTGAGATCGTTTATCCAAACCGGCAACCTGCGGGCGCTGGCGATCTCCAGCGGGGAACGCCTTCCAGGGCTGGACATCCCCACTTTCGTGGAACAGGGCATCGACCTCACACTGGCCAACTGGCGCGGTGTGGCGGCGGCTCCCGGCATCAGCAGCCAGCAGCGCACCGCCTTGATTGCGCTGATCGATGGGATGCAACAGTCGGCGGCGTGGAAGGCCGTCCTGGAGAGGAACAACTGGCTCGATATGTACCTGCCGGGTCCGGAGTTCGAGGCATTCCTCGGCCAGGAGAATGCCCGCGTCGCCAGCGTGCTGAAATCGATCGGCCTGCTTCCGTAAAGGTCCCGGCAGGCCGCTGCGCCGTCTATCGCAAGATCCAAGTGACCCAAACATCAAAACCCCGCCAGGTTTGCAATTCCACGGCCAGAACGGTGTCCGCCGATCTGGTCCTGGCCCTTGGCGTGGCCGCGCTGGGAGTCTGCCTGGCAGTTGGCGGCAGCGGGTTCAGCCTGGGGGCAGGCTATGACCGGATTGGGCCTCGGTTCTTCCCTTACCTGGTGGCCCTCGGATTGGTGCTGCTGGGAGGCTGGCTGGCGCTGGCGGCGATACGGGGCAACAGGGCCAAACCGGCCACCGGGGAAAACACCGCCCCTCGACCTCAGATCAACTGGCCGGCGCTCGGTTACCTGGGCCTGGCTTTGTTGCTCAACCTTGTGCTGCTGGAGCGCGCCGGATTCGTGATCTCCGCCAGCCTGCTTTTCTGGCTGGTGGCCCGTGCCTTTCACAGCCGGCGTCCGGCGCGCGACGCGGCGGTGGCGGTACTGCTTTCCGTCCTGGTTTACTTCGCTTTTACAAGGGGGTTGGGCCTGATCTTGCCGTTAGGCATTTTCAACCGGCTTTTCTGAATGGACTCTATTTCATTCCTCTTCAGCGGCTTTGGCATCGCCCTGCAGCCGGCGAATCTTCTTTGGGCTTTGGTGGGCGTAGTGCTGGGCACCGCCGTGGGGATACTTCCAGGGATCGGCCCCGCCCTCACGGTGGCTCTGCTGCTGCCGGTTACATTCGACCTGGAACCGGTAAGCGCCTTCATCATGTTCGCCAGCATTTACTACGGGGCGATGTACGGGGGCTCAACGACTTCAATCCTGATGAACACTCCGGGCGAGAGCGGCAGCATGATTACCGCGCTCGAAGGGAACAAGATGGCCCGCGCGGGACGAGCCTCGGCGGCGCTGGCCACCGCAGCGATCGGATCGTTCGTGGCCGGCACGATCGGCACAGCCGGGCTGACATTCGCCGCCCCGGTATTGGCTCAGTTTGCGCTCACCTTCGGGCCGGCTGAATACTTCGCTCTGATGGTGCTGGGCTTTTCCACGATCTCGGCGGTGCTGGGGGAGACGCCGATTCGCGGCCTGGTCAGCCTCTTTTTCGGTTTGGCTCTGGGCCTAGTGGGCATAGACCTGCAAACCGGCCAGGCTCGCTATACGCTAGGCTTGCCGCAACTGCTGGACGGCATCAACGTGGTGGTGGTCGTGGTCGGCCTGTTCGCCGTCGGCGAGACCCTATACATGGCTTCGAGGCTGCACGGCGAGGAGTTTGTCACCAAGGTGCGTGGCTGGACCTGGATGACCCGATCCGATTGGGGCCGGTCCTGGAAGTCCTGGCTGCGGGGCGCGGCGCTGGGCTTCCCGATAGGGGCGTTGCCGGTCGGCGGCGCGGAAATCCCGACTTTCCTGTCCTACTGGCTGGAAAAGCGGCTTTCAAAAAAGCCGGAGGAGTTCGGCCAGGGGGCCATCGAGGGCGTGGCCGGACCGGAGGCCGCGAACAATGCCTCGGCTGCCGGGGTGCTGGTTCCCTTGCTGACGCTGGGGTTGCCCACTTCGGCCACCGCCGCCATTATGCTGGCCGCCTTCCAGCAGTACAACCTTCAGCCGGGTCCCCTTATCTTCGTCTCCAACCCCTCGCTGGTTTGGGGGCTGATCGCCAGCCTGTACATCGGCAATCTAATGCTGTTGTTCTTGAACCTGCCGCTGGCTCCGCTGTGGGCACGGCTGCTGGAAATCCCGCAGCCGCTGCTGTATGGGGGGATACTGGTCTTCGCCACGCTGGGCACTTACAGCCTGAACAACTCGGTCTTCGACGTGGGCCTGATGTACCTGATCGGTTTTGCCGGTTTTCTGATGCGGAGGTTTGACTTTCCCGTGGCCCCGGCCATTATTGGAATGATTCTGGGGCCTCTGGCTGAGCAGCAGTTCCGCCGGGCGCTGGCAATCTCCCAGGGAGATGCATCTGTATTTCTGACCCGTCCCCTCTCCGCCGCGCTGCTTGTGACGGCGATGCTGGTTCTGGTGACACTTCCCCTGCTGCGATTCCTGCGGGCATCTCGCGGCTCGCCTGCCAAGTGAAAAAATCCGGCGTGCCAGACCCGCCAGCCGAAAAGCAGTCCGCCATCGAGATACACAGTTGTCTTCAAAGCAGTTGACAACACATGCTGGGCCCTTGACTCCACATGCCCGCTGTCCATCATCAGCTAACACCAAGCATTCGCCAAACATACGAATACGGGGTGAGCGCGGAACGCAGCGTCGCCATCCCCCCTACCGCTTTCGCTGCGGCGTCCAAATGGTAAACTGACCTCCGAGCCTGCGAGCTGCATCCGAAAGGAGACCGTATGAGGACTCCACATGATCGAAGGACGTCCGGGTGGCGCCGGGTCCTTTTTCTTTTCCTTGCCAGCGTGCTTTTTCAAGCGACTGTCCACGCGCAACTTCCTGTTGTCAAACTCATTGCAACGGGAGGCACTATCGCAATGAAGATTGACCCGGAACAGAACGCGCCAGTGCCTGCCATATCCGGCGAGGACCTCATTTCTACAGTTCCAGAAATCGCTACAGTAGCCGAGATCGAGGTGCAAAACCTGTCAAACATTCCATCCGACTACATGGACCCCGAACGGTGGGCCCGGCTGCAAAAGGCGGTCGTCGAGGCCCTGGCACGGACAGAGGTCGCCGGAGTGATCGTGTCCCACGGAACCGACACGCTGGAGGAAACAGCCTATTTTCTGGACCTGACGGTTTCCAGCCCAAAACCGATTGTTCTAATCGGGGCGCAACGGAACGCATCGGAGGAGGATTTCGACGGTCCCCGCAATCTCTTAAACGCCGCGCGGGTCTGCGTGACCCCCGAAGCAAAGGGGAAAGGAACCCTGGTGGTGCTCAACGGCCAGATCAACGCCGCACGGGAGGCGACCAAAACGCACACCTCGACCGTGGAGACGTTCAAGTCGGGCGACTCTGGATTCCTGGGCGCTGTCGACCAGGACCGGGTGGTGTTTTACCGGGCTCCGCTTCGGCGCCAGCACGTGGAACTGAAACAGGAGATGCTCCCTTCCGTAGAGATCGTAGCAATGTACGCCGGAGCCAACGGGACGCTAGTGAAGGCCGCGGCGGCGGCAGGAGCAAAGGGAATCGTCATTCAGGCGCTGGGATGGGGAAACGTGAATATCCCGATGTTCGAGGCAATCCAGCAGGTCATCGGCCAGGGAATTCCGGTGGTCATTTCGACGCGCGTTCCCAACGGCCGGGTGCTGCCTATCTATGGATTCGCGGGCGGCGGAAAGACACTGCAGGACGCCGGGGCGATATTCGCCGACAACCTTTCCCCGCAGAAGGCGAGAATATTGCTGATGCTCGCGCTGCAAAGCAAATCCACAGCGGAAGCGATTCAGGAGCTTTTCGACAGATAAGCTGTAATGAATAACCGGGGAGCTTCCAACCTCGGCACGGGGGAAAGCGGCTTCCTTTTGCCGTCAAAAGAAACCCATCTGCTGCCGGCCAAGGAGGCGGGCCAACGCAGCAACAGCCACATTACCAGCCTCTCTTCTTACCGGGCGCGGCTGCGGGCCAGGTAATATTGCCAGGGACGATTCACGGCTTCCGGCCCACGCTTGGCAAGCCGGGCATATTCTTTATCGTACTCCGCTCCCGCAATCCACGCCGGCTCACCTACGGCCAGGGCGCGATACTGGACTTCGGCTGAAGACTCCATCAAAATGGCGTTTACTACGGCTTCCTCAACCGAGGCGCCAACCGCCACGGCGCCGTTCCCTCGCAACAAGAGGCCCTGGGCAGCGCCGAGCGCCGCGACCAACTGCATCCCGATCTCGGGGGTGTCGATCAGCACCGGGGAATCAAACAGGGGCACCTCCGGCCCCAAGGCTACGCCCAGTTCGTGGACGGGGCGCAAGGTACGGCGCAGCACGCTCAGCACCAGTGCATAGATGCCATGAGTCCGGCAAATCGCCTTTACATCCGGCCGGGCACGATAGATTTCCGTGTGCAGATAGATTTCAAGCGGAGCCAGAGCTTTGTTTTTTGCCCGCTTCCCGCTTTGCCGGCGGGAACCCTTGAGCCGGACCGGCTTGCCATCGAGGTCAATCTGAAGAATCGCTTGAGGCGTCCTAACGAGCGCCAATCCCTGGCGCGGGCTGACGAGGACTGTGTTGCCGTTCGCGGCGCGGGCGCTTACGTGCCCGTAGCCATGTACTAAGCGATGCTGGTCCAGGATGCGGCAGGCATCGACCAAGGTTCTTCTCAGTTGGGTGTTGGAGTGAGCCATAAGATAATCTCCCTGAACTGGCTTGCTGATTAGCCCTTGAAAACTGCATTTTGCCACGCTATTCTGCCCGCTTACAGCTTTTTTACAGCTTCCAAACCGGCGACGAGTTTTCGAAAGGATAATCCACATGATCGAAGTCGGACAACAGGCCCCTGAGTTCTCTCTGTGCCGTCCTGCGGGCGAGCCGACCCTTCTCGTGTTTCTGGAAACCGACTGCCCCACCTGCTGGCTTACGATTCCTTACCTCAACACCCTTGAGAAAAAGTCGGCGCGCGTGATTGGCATATCCCAGGACGCAGAGACGCTCACCCAAAAATTCATCGAGGAAACCTCGATTGCCTTCCCGGTCACAATCGACCGCGATCTGAGAATATCCAAGGCTTATGATCCCGTAGCCGTGCCGTCATTGATCTTGCTGGACGGCGCAGGAGTGGTTTTAAAAACTCAGGTCGGCTTCGACAAGGACGGTCTGAACGCTATCGCCGCCGCGATGGGGCAGCCGCCCGTCGCCGACGCATACGATGGCGCGCCAGCGAGCAAGCTGGGCTGCGTGTCCAGGCATCTGGAACCATCCGGGCCGGAAGAAACCCCGGAGGCGCTGCAGCTTCATCGGGTGCGCGGCTCCCGCGCAACGCGCATCGCCCTGGCCGCCGAAGATGACCCTTACGAATACTGCGGGAGGGCCTTCGGCGATGCGCTGCCGGTAGTACCGCCGACGGTGGAGCGCGTGGAACGCATGTTGCAGGCAACGCTTTTGGACCCCGAGGAAGTAATCGGACAGATTCCGCCCTGTTACGGCGAGGCGACGGTGGAAAAAATCGCCGCCAATGCCATCATGGCAGGATGCGCGCCGGAGATGATGCGGGTGCTGATTCCGCTGGTGCGCGCTCTGTGCGATGAACGCTTGAACATCCACGGCGTGCAGGCGACCACGCATTTTTCTGCCCCGCTGGTCGTCGTCAACGGCCCCATCCGCAACGAGCTGGGGTTCGCCTACCGGCAGAACGTGTTCAGCAACGTCCGGCGGGCCAACAGCACGCTGGGACGTGCCTTGCAGTTGATCCTGCTGAACCTGGGCGGGGCGCGGCCGGACGGGATCGACATGTCCGCGCTCGGCAATCCCGGCAAGTTTTCCTACTGCATCGCCGAAAACGAAGAGGAGAGCCCGTGGGAACCGTTGCACGTTGAGTTGGGATTCCGCCCGGAGCAGAGCACGCTGACCCTGTTTGCGGCGGAGCCTCCGCGCGGGGTGGCCGAACACAAGGCGCGCAGCGCCAAGGCCCTGCTGAAGACCATCACCTACACCCTGGCTACCGTGTTCACCTATCGTGCCTGTCTGGGCTACGAGGCGATGGTGGTGCTGGTCCCGGAACATGTGAATACCATCCACCGGGATGGTTTCAGCAAGCAGGACGTGCGGCAATTCCTTTTCGAGAACACCGGCGTTCCAGTCCGCGCCTATGACAGCGAAGCCGGGGAAGGGTCGCAGTTCGTGCAACACTACAAAGAAGTGTCCATCGACGGGGAGCGTTGCTATCAGAAGTTCCGCTCGCCGGAGGCGATCCAGATCATCGTAGCCGGAGGAAACGCGGGGAAGTTCTCCGCAGTGATCGGGGGCTGGGTTTCCGGCCCGCGCGGCAGCCAGAGGGTGACCTATCCAATCGAATAGCTTGTTGAAAAACGGGCGTATGCGTTCGCTTGCTGACGCACGCGGCTTGGCTGGTGCAGCCTAATCAGCACACCCATTCCGAACGGCGACCCCTTGGGCAAGCTCAGATCAGGCTGTGAGGGAGCGGACAAACGGCGTTTTTCAACAACCTGCAAAAGGAGCGTACGCATGCCTACCCTGATCGTGAATCCGCTGAATGAAAACCAGCAGACCGCCGCCTGTGCCCCGCCGCGCCTGAAAACGGTCGAGGGAAAGACGGTGGGGCTTCTGGATATCAGCAAGCCGGGCGGCAGCGCCTTCCTCGACCGCATCGAACAGTTGCTGAAAGAGCGCTACGGGGTCGCCCGCGTGGTGCGCGAGATGAAACCTACCTTCACCAAGCGGGCACCCGACGCAGTGATCGCGAAACTCCTCGGCGTTGACGCCGTCATTGAAGCGCTGGCCGACTGAGGATCGTGCACAACGTGCAGTTTGCACGACACTATTCGGCTGGAAAATTCGGGGGTTGCAGCTATCGCGGTCGCCACGCACGAATTCAAGTTGCCGGCGCGAGCCCAGGCGAGCGCGCTCGGGCGGCCGGACTTCGACGCCGTGTACGTGGAGCATCCCATTCAAGACCAGACGAAAGAAACCATTGAAGCCAGGGCTGAAAACGCCGTGGGCGAAATCGTTGCGCGGCTGACGGACGACGGTTGCCGGAAAATAAATGGCGGATGACGAATATCGAATAGCGGGCACCGGGGCGCGCGGAACCGCGTCGGCTGTGCGAAATGTTCCTTCGTGGAGGTTTGAGATGAAAAACCGAATAGCAATCCTGAGCATGCTCCTTCTGAACGTCGGCCCGGTGGCGCTCGCCCAGAGCAACCCGGTGTACGTGCCATTCACACCGTCCGCGGTCAAAGGCGCACTGTACAAGCCGGACAGCGGACCGGCTCCGCACGTGGCCATCTTGACGATGCACCGCACAGGGAACCTCCTGTCCAGCAGCGTCACCCGGGAGTTGTCGAAGCGCGGGTTTCTTGTTCTCGGCATGAATCCCCGATTCGACAACAACGAATCTGCCGTGGAGTGGGCGGAGATCGCCCTTGACGTCAAGTCCGGTGTCGAATTCCTGCGAAAGCAACCCGGCATCACAAAAGTCATCCTCTTAGGAGGGAGCGGCGGCGGCCCGACGATGAGCTTTTATCAAGCGGTCGCGGAAAAGGGGCCGGCGTATTGCCAGGGACCCGGCAAGCTGGTGGAGTGCGGAAACGACCTCGCCGGCCTGCCGCGCGCCGATGGGATCATTTTCCAGGACGCGCACCCCGGAAACCCCGTGAACGGCTTGAGGAGCATCAATCCGGCGGTTGTGAACGACTTTGACCCCAGGCAGATCAACCCCGAACTGGATCCGTTCCGGCCAGAGAACGGCTACAACGCGGACGGGCCACCGAGCTACTCCGAGGCATTCAAGCAAAAGTATTTCAAGGCGCAGGCCGCGCGGATGAACCGGTTGATTGACCTAGCCCTCGGCAAATTGCAGGGAATGAAGAGCGGCACAGATGCATACCCCGACGACGACGTCTTTCTGGTCGTCAGAGGAGTGGGAGCGCGGCTGATGCAACTGGACCCCAGCATCCATCACAGCACCGTCAAGCCGCAGAAGTTATTGAAGAACGACGGCACCGTGGTGACCCAGATCGTCGAGAGCGTCCGTCCGGTTTTCCGCGGGCTGGCGGAGCGAAACGCAACGTTCAAGGGCGGCACGCGTCTTTTGACGGTCCGGTCCTTCCTGAGCGCCAACGCTGTCCGGGCTACCGATGCGATGGACGACATCGACCATTGCTCCAGCAACAATTCAACCCCTTGCGCCCTGCGCAACATCTCAGCACCCATTCTCATCACCGCAATGGGGGCGCACTACTTTATTCGGGACAACGAGATTCACTACGAGGTGGCGGCGAGCGCCGACAAAGACTTCATCGTCATTGAGGGCGCTACGCACGGGATCAGGCCGTGTACCGAGTGCGAAACCTTTCCCGGCCAATACTCGAACAGCGTGAAGAACTATTTTGACTACTTGAAGGATTGGATCAACGCGCGGTTCTGATAGGAGTGGATAGATGGATGAACGGGCGGGTGCGTTTTAGCTTTCGGGAAGGCCTCTTCAAGAAACCCGGTCACGCCAAGGCCGCTTGAAGTCTTGCCGAGTTATTGGAGCTACATCGCCTCCGGAACCTCGATACCCAGCAAGTCAAGTGTCGCCGTCAGGTGACTGTCCACCATCCGGACCAGCCACAAGAGAAACGCTTTTCGCTCTTTGTCCTGCTCTGTCAAGATGTGGAAGCGGTGGTAGAAGTTGTTGAAGGCTTGAGCCAGTTGAAAGGCGAACTTGGCCACAGCAGCCGGCTCGGTGGTGATGATGGCCTGCTCGGCGGCGGCTTCCCATTGGGAGGCCTGGAGCAGCAGTTGCCAGCAAGGGTCGCCATCCGGTGGCGCGAGGAACCGCTGCAGCACGGCGGGGGTGACCACAGACGGATCGTAACTGCCGCCTTCGGCCTGGTGCTTCCGGAAGATGTTGCGGGCGCGCACCACCGCGTACTGCACATAAGGGCCGGTCTCCCCCTCGAAGCTCAGCGCCTCTCGAAAATCAAAAGCGATCACCGCGTTGCAGGTGTACTTCAGCAGAAAGTAGCGCAGAGCGCCGATGGCGATTTGGGTGGCGATGCGCCGCCGGACCTCATCGGGTTCGTCCGGGTGGCGAGCCTCCACTTCCCGAAGCGCCTCGGCAATCAGCCGGTCCACCAGATCGTCTGCCTTGATCCCCAGCCCCTTTCTCCCGGAGATCTCCACGTAGGGCCGCTTGCGGTCCTCCGAGCTTAACTCAATGCTCATCTCGGCGCAACAGCGAGGCGAGAGAGCCACCATCTCGTAGGCGAAATGAATCGAGCGGTCCGCCTGCTCCTCGTACCCCAGAGCGCGGAGGCCCTGCTCGACGATGTTTTGCAGGTAGGACTGCCGCACGTCGATGACGTTGTAAACCCTCTGGCCCCGGCCAAAGGCTGGAGCCTGGCCGCCTGCCGCCTGCGTGCTGCTGACCCAAAGGGCGTGGGCGTTTGGATAAGTATGAAAGGGCCGGTAGTGGAAGTCTTTTCCAAGCAGTCCGAATTTCCATAGCTGGTAGGCGATGTCCTTGCCCACGTAGGTGACGGTACCGTTGGAGCGCACAATCACCTTGTTGTCTTCCGGGTCGCGGGCCTGCTCGGCTTCGGCATCGTCCCCGTCTGAGGTTTCCGCACCCGGCTGGCGCATCACCCAGCAGCCTTTGTTTTTGCCCTCCGCCTCCAGGTAGATGGCGCCCTTCTCGCGAAGCAGCTCGAAGGCCTTTTCCCAGAACTGCAGGTGAAGAATTTCACTCTCGCGCGGCAGCAGGTCGTAGCTCACATTGAGACGCAGCATGGTAGCCAGGTGGCAGCGCACGATGGCGTTTGAGACCATCTCGGCTACGCGCGCAGCTTCATGCTCCCCCTCTTCAATCTCCTGCAAAGTCCGGCTGCGCAGCTCCAGACGGGAAGCGTCTTCTTCATAGAAACGGGTGACGCTCACATAGAGGTCCCAGCAATAGAAGTCAAACCGCACGGAAGGGTCCTCGGCCAGCCGCGCCACCTCATGCTCCGATTTGCGTTCGAGATGCAGAAACCCCACCACTACGTCGGCCACCTGGACACCCGTGTTGTCAATGTAGTTTTGCACCTCGACAAGCTGCCCACGGGATCGCAGCAGGCGAACGAAGGTGTCACCCAGTGCTGCGTTTCGCAGGTGCCCGACATGCGCCGCCTTGTTGGGGTTGATATTGGTGTGCTCTACAATGACTTTTTCTCCCGTTGCCGTCGTAGGACTCGAAACCGGCTTTGCCAGGGATGTCGCAAGCTGGGCGGCGTAAACCGAACGGTCAAGATACAGATTTACGAAGCCAGCGCCGGCAACCTCCGCCTTCGCGACCCCGGCGACCGGGCGGAGGGCCGCGGCAATCTCCTCGGCAATCCGGCGCGGCGGCCTGCGGAGTTTTCGCGCCAGCTCCATCGCCAGTGGAAGAGCCATGTCTCCCATCTCCGGACGCGGAGGCTGGTTCACGATGACGTTGACTTCACCCTCATACTGCCGGAGGGCGAACTCCTGAACGGCTTGCTTAACGCGAGCTTGCGTGGCGAGGAACAAGATAATTTCTCCCTACCTGATTGCTGTCTGGCTGAAAAAGCCTGAGTATAGCACGTGGCAGTTGGAGGGCCGGGCTCGCGAGTTCAGCAGAGATTCCTGGATTCTTCCGAGAGATTTGCTTACGAAGCTACTGCAACGCCTCGCTGCACACTCGGCAGCGCTCCCGGCGCTTGGCGTTGAGGGAACCGCACCGCTTGCATCGGTTGTACATTTTGCGCGCAAACAACTGCGTCACCACGGCGCTGAGGCCGAGTATCCCGATGAACAGCAGCAGGTTGATGAGCGTCTCACCCATGTTTAATTCTGGCACGGATTCCGGAATGCACGGTAACATTACCAGGTGTGCCGCTCAAGGTAAGGGTCGCAGGATTGACAGCCACAGAGGTTGAGCGTACAGTCCCAAAAAGGAGCCTGCGGGGCTGAGGACAACCATTAGCGGATAGTGGCGGCAGACAACGGATGCAGTACTCGGAAAAGAAAGTTACAGCGCAAATGCGAGTTGGAAATTGGAATGCCGGACATTCTAGCGGATGTAGGTCCATGAAGGTCGATCAAGCAGTTTTGTTGGGGGGGAGTGGTTTTGGCCACTCGGGGGAACTCAGCCGTTATCTCCGGTGAAACCGTGATCGATTTTGTGCTGGAGTCTCTGGTAACGATTACAGAAAGCCATTAGGAAACCTGCCGAATCGATTTTTCTGATGCCGCCGAATGCCGCAATAAAGCCGGTCGCGGCTCGATTTGCGACTTCACCCATAGTGGAGAATCACCCAATACGGAAACGAGCCAATACAGATAAAGGAAGCGCCGCTTCCCGCCGGACCCGGAGTCCCCGTCTTTCGCGAAATGCCCGCAAACAGACTGGCGCCACCCCGGCAACCGAGCAACCGAATCCAACAAGCGCGGCGATAGATGCCCAGGATACAACCGGCATCCTGCGCACAATTCAGCAGCAAGACGCCGAAGTTCCCGCCGCCGTCAAACGGCAGATTGCGAACATTTCCAGAGCCGTCGAGGCGGTTACAAAATCCCTGCGGAGGGGCGGGCGGCTGATCTATGTCGGCGCTGGCAGCAGTGGGCGAATCGGCATGATGGACGCTGCAGAATGTCCTCCTACGTTCGGCACGCCCGGCACGATGGTGCAAGCCGTGATCGCGGGCGGCTCCCGGGCGCTGACCCGGGCGACGGAAGGCTCCGAGGATGACGCCGAGCAGGGTCGCCGCGACTTGGCTGTCCGTAAGGTTGGCCCTCGCGATGTGGTAGTTGGGCTCACCGCCAGCGGCCGAACGCCCTACACGCTCGGGGCGCTGGGCTATGCCCGGTCGCGCCGCGCCGCGACCGTAGCGGTCACCTGCAATCCCGGCTCACCCGTCACTCGCGCCGTCCGCATTGCGATTGTCCCCGCCACGGGTCCCGAGGTGGTGTCCGGCTCCACGCGCATGAAGGCAGCGCTGGCTCAGAAAATGGTCTTGCACATGATTTCCACTGCCTCCATGATTCGTCTGGGCCGCGTTTACCGGAACCACATGGTTGAGGTTCGGCCCGCCAATCAGAAGCTGATCGAGAGGGCTCGCTCCATTGTCGAAGCGGTGACGGGAGTTGACCGCCAAACCGCAGCCGAGACGCTGGAACGCGCCGGAAAAGACGTGAAACTGGCCATCACAATGTTGCAACGCGACCTGGACCGACCCGCAGCAGCCAAGTTGCTTCGCCGCCACCACCGCGATTTGCGCGCAATCGAATAAATCCCTTTTCAACATATGACCCTGCTGGCAATTACAGCAAAAACGCTCTTCACCCCCACGGAGGTAATCGAGGGGGGCTTGGTGGTGATCGAAGAGGGCGTGATCCGCAGCGTTGGTTCGCGGGAAGAACTAGCGGTTCCGAAGGCGGCACGGCTGGTGGATCTGGGCGATCGGATCTTGGCTCCCGGCTTTGTGGACGTCCACATCCACGGGGGCGGCGGTCATGACGTGATGGAGGCCACGCGGGAGGCACTGGAAGCGGTTGCCGCCATGGTCCTGCGGCACGGAACCACATGTTTTGTCCCGACCACGCTGACGGCAGCTCCGCCGGTCTTGTCAAAATCTCTCGAGGGCCTCGGAGCTCTGATCCGGTCTTGGAAGGAGACGAATCCTGCCTCAGGCGGACGGCTCGCTGAGCCTGTCGGGATACATCTGGAAGGGCCATTTCTCAGCCCGGAGTGCCGAGGGACGCATCCGATCGATGAGTTGCAAACACCATCCATTTCTCTGTTCCAGCAGTTTCAGGAAGCGGCGGGAGGCTGCCTGCGGATTCTGACGCTGGCGCCGGAACTGGAGGGAGCCCTGGAACTCCAAGCGACGGCCATGCAGAACGGAGTCCGGGTTGGCCTGGGCCATTCCAACGCAACCTTCCGGCAAGCCGGGACTGCAATGGACGCGGGAGCTTCTCACGCCGTCCACGTCTTCAACACCATGCGCCGGTTTGAACACCGCGAGACGGGGATTCTTGGCGCAGTTCTGACCGACGACCGCGTCCAGGCAGAGGTCATTGCAGATGGAGTGCACGTCTCCGCACCTGCCTTGCAACTGCTGGTTCGCGCCAAGGGAACCTCCCGGATTCTGCTGATCACCGACGGGGTCAGCGCCACGGGAATGGGGCCCGGCAGCTACCGGCTGGGAGAGATGGAGATTGTCGTCAAGGACGATCCAAGCAACGGATTCCCCATCTGCCGCAACACGGAAGGGCGGCTCGCCGGCAGCGTGTTGACCCAGGATCGCGCCATCCGAAACATGATTAATTTTACCGGCGTGACATTGCTTGAAGCGGTTAGAATGGCCACTTTGAATCCGGCACAGGCTTTGGGGATGGAACACCGCAAGGGGTGCCTTCAGTCAGGCGCCGACGCCGACATGGTAGTCTTGGAGCCGGACGGAACGGTTGTGGGAGCGATGGTGCGAGGGATCGCCAACTTCTTATAGAGAAATTGGCAACCGCAAAGCAATCGAGGGAGGTAAACAAGCTCTTATATGGATCGCTTTGTAATCCACGGGGGCATTCCTTTGCGCGGAACGGTGCAGATCAGCGGAGCCAAGAATGCGGCCCTGCCTTGCCTGGCTGCTTCCCTGCTGACGGATCGACCGGTGATCCTGGAAAACCTGCCTGCCGTGCGGGACATTCAAACCACTTGTCACCTGCTCCAGATGTTGGGAGCATCCGTTAAGCAAAGAGTCGAGCACAGCCAGGGGCCATCGCCCTCCTCCACTGCCGCCGGCGACGCCAGCCAAACGAAACAGACCGCCACAGAGTGCAGCCCAGTGGTGGTCGAGGCGCGGAACATCCAAAGCGTGGAAGCTCCCTGGGAGATGGTGCGAACCATGCGCGCCTCCACGCTGGTGTTGGGTCCACTGGTCGCCCGTTTTGGACACGCGCGGGTGTCGCTGCCCGGCGGCTGCGCCATCGGAGCAAGACCCATCGACATGCACCTGCGGGGCCTGGAAAAACTGGGCGCAACGATCTCCTCCGAACACGGCTACGTGGAAGCGCGCGCGAATGGGCTGCGGGGCGCACGAATCTGCTTTGACCGCATCACGGTCACAGGAACCGAAGACTTAATGATGGCCGCTACGTTGGCCGAGGGAGAAACCGTCCTGGAAAACGCCGCCCGGGAGCCAGAGGTCGAGGACCTGGCGCAATTGCTGACGCAGATGGGGGCAAAGATCGAAGGGGCTGGCACGTCCAGCATTCGCATTCAAGGCGTTGCACGGCTGGAAGGCGCGCGGCACGGCGTCATACCGGACCGCATCGAGACCGGAACCTTCCTGGTCGCCGCGGGGATCACCGGCGGAGAGCTGCGGATCGAAAACTGCCGCCCAGAGCACCTGCAGGCCGCCATCGAGAAGTTCCGCGAGGTTGGATTGCAAATCGACACGCCCACCCCCAGCAGCCTCCACGTGAAACCGAACGGGGTCTTGCAGGCGGCCGATATGAGGACGGAGGAGCACCCCGGTTTTGCCACCGACCTGCAAGCGCAGTACATAGCCTTGGTCACGCAAGCCTCGGGAACAACCCGAATTACCGAAACCATCTTTGAGAATCGGTTCATGCACGTTCCCGAGCTGGGGCGAATGGGAGCTGACATTCGGATCAAAGGCAACCATGCTATCGTCCGAGGCAAGACCACGCTGACCGGCGCGGGAGTGACGGCCAGCGACCTACGGGCCAGCGCCTCGCTGGTGCTCGCCGGTCTGGTGGCCGAGGGCGAGACGGTCATCGAGCGCGTCTATCACATTGACCGGGGTTACGCGCGGATCGAGGAAAAATTGCGGTCTATAGGCGCGCAAATCCAGCGCGTTTCTTCCTGATGCTCCTGTCCTGACGCCCGCGCAGATTTGCCAGCGGGCACTTTTCACAAAATCAATAGAGCAGGTATTTGTTCCGCATCAATAGGAAGTCAGCGTTCTCGTCTGCCCACTCCTTGGAGATTAGCCGGGGGTCGCCGCCGTCGCGAAGCCGTTCAAGCGTGGCTCGATTGCCGAGAGACCGGGCAATGTCTTCCAGGCGGAACTGCCCGGTGTAAAGAGCATGGAGGCCTGAGGCGATCTCAATACCCATCGCAACAACCCGGAGCGAGTTGCGGTCCGTGACGAGGATGCGGACACCCTGGCAGGCCTCCCCCGCAAAAACCGAGCCGGACGGGGTAAACCGGACGGGAACAAAACGCACTCCCGGAAGCTTTCTCCGGTTGAGGAAGGCGGCCAGCTCGGTTGCCTGAATCCAGGGGGCTCCCACCAGCTCAAAGGGGCTGTCGGTCCCTCGGCCCACCGAGATGTTTGAAAATTCAAGCAGACCCACACCGGGGTAGAGCGTCGCCTGGCTCAGGTTACGAATATTCGGCGACGGGTTGATCCAGCCCAGGCCGGTGGAGTCGAACCAGTCGCCGCGCTTCCATCCCTTCATGGCAATGACTTCGAGCGTTGCGCCGAGCCGCTGCTCCACATTAAACATCCGAGCCAACTCTCCAACGGTCATGCCGTGCCGGACCGGCATGGGAAAATACCCGATAAAGGAGCGCGCCTCCGGATCGAGCAGGGGGCCTTCCACCTGGACGCCGGAAATCGGATTGGGACGGTCGAGCACCACAAAACGAATCTTCGCGCGGGCGGCTGCTTCCATGGCGTAGCCGAGCGTGGTGATGTAGGTGTAAAAGCGGACCCCGACATCCTGAATGTCGAAGACAAGCGTATCGATGCCCCGCAACATCTCTGGCGTTGGGCGGCGGGTCTCCCCGTACAGGCTGAAGACAGGGACTCCGGTGCCGGCGTCCCGACCGGAAGCAATGTTGTTTTGCTCCAAACGCGCAGTCAAGCCATGTTCGGGGCTGAAGGCGGCCACCAATTCCACTCCGGGAGCAGCGGCCAGAATATCCAGGGAATGGCGCCCGTCGCGGCTGACACCAGTGGCGTTTGTAATCAGGCCAACGCGGCGGCCGCGCAGGGGCCGGAACCCGTCCTCCTCCAGCACGTCAATTCCGTTCAGCACCTGGCCCTGGGCCAGGACCTCAACCTGAACAGGCCCCGCAAGGAAAACGAAGACCCACACCAAGAGGACGGCGGGAAGCCGCGCAGGAATTCCTTTCCGCCGGGACGGGGAATTCTGGGTTCTTTTGTTGCTTCTTTCGTTGCTTATTGGCACAACCGGTTGTAAATTCTTTCTGTGAGGATTGGACCGAGGCCTCACAGCTTTTCATTGTGACTTAAACTCTGCGGACAGGCTATGCAAGATTTTGATCTCCCAGCACAAAAAAAGTTCAGCAAGGCCCTGGATATCTTGAACACAGCCGTCCTGCAACGGGCGTTTCCCGGAGCCGTGCTGGCCGTGGGCCACGAAGGGAAACTCGCGATCCTACCCGTGGGACGGCTGGATTACTCGGAAGACAGTTCTGCGGTAAGGGACGAGACCATCTACGATCTGGCCTCGCTGACCAAGCCGGTTGCGACGACGGCGGCGGCAATGATCCTGGCCGACCGTGCCATGCTCGACCTGGACCGTCCGGTTGCAGGCTATCTTCCCGACTTCCTGCAGCCCTTCGCCACCAACATTGATCCTCTGTACATCGTCCGGGAGGAGGTCACCGTCAGGCATCTGCTGGCCCACGCCTCCGGGCTTCCTGCCTATGAGAAGTTCTTTATGAGGGCGCGGGAGAAGTCTCACGTGCTGCAAGAGGCGCTGGCGTTGCCGCTGGAGGAAACTCCCGGAAGGAAAACACTGTACAGTGATCCGGGATTCATCCTGCTGGGAGAGATTCTGGAGCGCGCCTCCGGCGAGCGACTGGACGTGCTGTGCAGCCGGGAAATTTTTAACCCGCTCCGAATGCAGGACACGCGATTCAACCCGCCCCAGGACCAGTGGCTGCGAATTGCCCCCACGGAGATGGACGAGAGTTTTCGGAACCGGCTGATCCGCGGCGAGGTGCAGGACGAAAACGCATGGGTCATGGGCGGGGTAGCGGGACACGCCGGCCTGTTCGGAACCGCCGGGGACCTGGCATCCTTCAGCCAGATGATGCTCGAAGAGGGAAAAGCCAACGGTTCCCAGTTGGTGCAATCAGCGACCATCCGGGAATTCAACCGGGCCGTGCAGGTGCCGGAGGGACCCAGTCGGGGCCTGGGATGGGACAAGCCGGGCGATCCCTCTTCCAGCGGGCGCTACTTTTCCCCTCGCTCCTACGGACATCTCGGCTACACGGGCACCTCGCTGTGGATCGACCCGCAAATGGCGCTTTTCGTCATCCTGCTGACCAACCGGATTCACCCCAGCCGTTCGAACGAAGCCATCCGCGAGGTTCGTCCCGCCGTGCACGACGCTGTCGTGGAGGCTTTGGGGTTGCGCTAGGGCCTTTCTCGTAAAGGTGCATACCGCCACGGCGTCAGGTGGCGACGGGCATTCAGGTAGGGCAGGCATTCCTGCCTGCCTTGTAGAGTGTAGGCCGCAAGGCCTGCACTTGCCTGTCGGCTGGGGTGCACAGGTAGCGACAGTCCCCCAGGCCTGTGTTCCTGCTTCGCTTTGCTCCGCATCGCGGCGTTTCCGGTTGCTTGCCATTCCTGCTTTACACCTGCCAAACTGCTCTAAAAGCCATTGAATAACTCCCTATTAGGGGCTTGGTTCAGGGATTTCGGTGCGCTTTCTGGTGCCTTTTTTACCCTCTTTCGAATAATTTTTGTTGATTCTAAAAGGCTTGTTGGCTTCGTTTCGTAATATATACCTGTTTCACCTCCACTCACCTCCCCTCATCAGCTTCACAAATACCCTCCTGCCCGATTCTCCCTCACGGAAATAGGTAGCGACAGGCATTCCTGCCTGTCCTCTAGCGTGCAGGCCCCCTGGCCTGCACTGGTCTTTTGCTTTCTAATCGCACGCAACCTGCCTAACCCCCGATCAATGGCTTTATTTGACTTTCGGGAGGCCTTTATTGGCATAACAAACCCAAAACAAAGCCAATGCCCGATCTTCTGCATATCTCATAACTCCTTATTCTGAAATTGGTTAGCTGGATATCAGAAGTTTTGCAATGGCTTTGTTTTGCAAAAAAACTTTTTCCTCCCGTTCCCCTTCCCCTGCAAACTAAACAAAGCCAGCTTCCCAAACGCCCTCCGGCCTGATTCTCCCGCGCGCAAATTCCGGGAGCAACAAAATTATTCCGAGAATTCCGAATCTGCCGAGGAAACCGAATCTACCGAAAGAACCGAAGCACCCGTGTCCGAGCTAGGTAGCGACAGGCATTCCTGCCTCAGTTAGTGACAGGCCTCCAGGCGGGCAAACCGCTCTAGGTGAAACAGGAGAGGCCTTGGATAAAAAAATGCCGCGCGGCTGAACGTCCGGATGGCCTTCAACAGAGTGATAACAACAATGGACGCGTCACGTTTTTTGCAATCCCCAATGGGCCTACATAGGCCCCAGCAGTGGTCTTAACGCGTCCGTGATGGCTTCGGCCATTTTTGCCGCACCTTGATTGTTGGGATGAACCTGATCAGCAGTGAAAAGATTTTCCGAGAGCAGCGCTTTGCCCTCTAACAGGTGCAAGTTAGAATCGGAACTCTGGCGGCGCAGCACCACCTGCGTAACTCCTTCCCGATACTGTTGGTGGGTATAGCCGGCCTCGTTTTTCTCGTTCGTCGTGTCTTGGATGCGCCACAGTGGCGTGATGCAAAGAATCGGCGCGTCGGGGTGTTCGGCCCGAATTGTGGTCAGGAAAGTATCGTAGGTTTGCGCAAACTGTTCCGGATTTTCATGGGCTCGACGGTAGGTGTTTGTGCCATAAGCTACTAGCAGCACATCCCAATCGTTTCGGCTGGCGATATATTCTGCCACGACTTGATCGCCCCAAGCGCTTCCTCCAAAACCCAGATTGATTGGCTCGCAACCCATCTCCTCACAGGTTACCCACGAATACGTATTGCGACCATGAGTGGTCCCGGTTCCTTGCGTAATGGAGTCGCCATGGAAGAGGACTCGCGGACGGGCTGACCGCTCTGGAGGAGAAAACTCGGCCCCACCGGAAAAGCCCACACCCTGCACCACGAACGAGAGGCTATGAGGAAACAAAACGGCAATTTCGCCACTGCCATCCGGGAGGTTTTCATAAAGCGTGATTTCCTGGGCGCCGGATTCTCCCGAAGTGTCCACGCTTCGCAGAAATTCGTTATTCCGGTAAACATCAAAGGCGGTGGCAGCTGCAATCTCTGGCCTCGGCGGAGCTCCTGCCGGTCTTGGCCGGGGCGGGTCTACATCAATGCGCAGGGCTACTTTTCGGGCGTCTGTTGCAATTTGCAATACAACCCCGGCAGGTGCCATGGCAGTCTGGGCAGTTCTCTCCGGGAAACGGTCTCGCCAGTCTCGGGGTACGCGCGCAGGACGAAATGCTTCTCCTTCCTGTTCCCAAGCGGCAACATTCAACCACTGCAACCGGGTGTCATCAGGAGGAACCCAAACCAGTTCGGGACTCATCTCTCCGGTGCAAGCACTGTGGAGTAGAAAAGCTAAACTCAGGGCAGCCAGGCAAAAAATTCGTGACAACATTTGAATGAATACCCCCTTCGGTAATGTCTCCCTGCCCTGTGCTGGACTCCGTGAAACACGGGCATTATCTCGGATTCGGAATCTGTATTGCTAGAGCATTTCTCGTAAAGGCGCATACCGCCACGGCGTCAGGTAGTGACAGGCATTCCTGCCTGTCTCCTTAGATTACAGGCCGGTAGGCCCGTACTCCTGCTTTGCTCAGCATGACAGCGTTTCTGGTTGCTTGCCTAGATAAGGCTTCCCGCCCGATTGATCGTTTCTTTTGCGCTTTGCCCGCAGGCAACGTATGCAGAACGAATCCAGACGGGCGGTTGCGGACTCAGTAGTTTGGAGCCTGGAACACTATCTTCCCGCCCACGGCGGTCAGTAAGGTTTTGATGGTGCCGATCTGGTCCTCGGGAATCGCGAAATAGTCCTTGTCGATGACGATAAAATCGGCCAGCTTCCCTGCCTCCAGCGAACCGATATGGTCCTCTCGCAGTATCTGCTCAGCCCCCCAAATGGTAGCCGCCTTCATCAAACTCACTTTGTCCAGCATCTCCTGGCGCGCGTAAGTGATCCCGTCATGGGGCATCACGCGGGTGGCGAAAAACTCCATGAACCCCCAAATATTGCCGTCCCACTGAGGCGGATAGTCCATATCCTTGGATTCAACCGGAACCTTGTGCAGGTGTGCGTCGGTGTTGAACACCGGATGCGCTCCGGCGTCTACCAGGCTCTTCATGGGCGCCATCCAACTCATGTATTGCTCGCCGAAGGCCTTCAGGAAGGCTCCGCCTTTAATGTTCCCCTGAACCTGGTAACCATTAAAAGCCGGCATGATCCCATAGCGGGCTATCTTCTCGATCTGATCCGGGCGAATCATCGGGGTGTGCTCCGTGCTGATCCGAAGTGCTTGCACCTCCTCCAGAGTCATCTTCCCCTCGGCAATCGCCTCTTCGATCAAGTGAAATAAAGCATCGAACGTTCCATCGCTGTAATGGTGCAGGAACCCGATGCGCAGGCCGGCTTCCATGGCCTCCTTCACCCGCCGGTAGCCCGGTTGATTGTCATAGTCAATCGGCTCGGAACAAGAGGGGCGAAGAATGCCGTCCCTGTGTATCCTGGCAACGTCGGAGCGAGGTGCTTGGGCGTTACCGGGCAGTTGGGCTTGGGTGCATGTTATCCCCCCTTCCCAACCTTCGTTGGCAACACCGACATTCCAAATGTAATCGTTTCCGATTCCCCTAAAGTCTCCCAGGTCGTTATAAAACAGGTTGGGATACTGGGCGCTGAAGGAGGAGTCGCTTTGCACGCGGCTATCGCCCAGGCCTCCGCCCACCCACCAGGCCCACCGGACAGGCAGTTCGTCCCGTTCGTACAGTAAACGGTAGATGTTCATAATAGAGGGGGAATTGTAATAATGGTTGCTAAAGGTGGTAATTCCTTGGGCCACCACGCATTCAAGCAACTCGCGCAGAAGGAAGTCCAGCTTTTCTTCCGTTCTTCCGCGGAAAAGAATGTCGTAAGTTACCGAATTGCGGGCTTGCAACCCCCTGACTTCGATTCCCAGATACTTTTCCATCTCTTCTTTGGCTTTGGTGTTGTTGGCGGCGGGTCCGATGGCTTCGCTCGCGAACACCATGAGAGGATTGCTCGGGGCCAGCGTGTCCAAGAACTCCCGCGTGATTGTCCCCGGTTCTCCGGTTGCTCGTTCAAAGAGAGGGTAAACAACCTCTCTCGATTCGGCGAGGGTGTTATTCGCAAACAAACCAACCCAAATCCATTTGCCGGGGCCTAACTCTTGCGCCCTCTGCCGAACCACCCGTTCCAGCGACCTCAAAACCTCGACCCGGTCGTTGCCTTTGGCATAGACAATCTGCAGTTGGGGATCGTTGTATCTCTTGGCCGCAAAATCCCCTTCGCCCCCCAGCCAGTGCTCTACGGCCCAAAGATGCGGATGAGTGTGACCATCTATCAGGCCCGGCAATACCCTCCGCCCCTTGGCGTCCAGCACCCTCGTATTCGGACCGGCCAGAAACCGGATCTCATCATTACTTCCCAGCGCCAGAATCCGGGTGTCCCTGACGGCCATAGCTTCGGCCTCTGTAAGCCGTTCATCCATGGTAGAAATCTTGCCGTTGACGACGATCAGCTCCGGATAAGCCTGGAGCCGCTCCAGCTTCCTGGCTAAATCGGCGTCGCTTTGCCCCTGGGCTCCTTTCACCGGCGCCAGAAGAAAAACGAGGACGAAGAAAAACGAATAGTTCAAAGAAGAAATTTTTCTCATGGGTTTTTGTCTCCTTGCAGGTTTGTTTTCCCCATCGATTGCCAATTTATGAATTCGTACTCGCCGTCCAGGCTTTCAGGACTCAAATCTGAGTGCGAACCGAACCTGGCGGACTCTCGCGGCGGCCAACAAAGCGGATTTTCAGTTGGGGTTGTCCCTCCCGGCCGCTTACCATTGAGATGCCGGCCCACCCAATGTCACCTGAGCCCCCGCAGGCTGCATCCCGATTTCCTGGGCCAGCGAGGGAACCAAATGAATGGTTTTTCCTCCCAACACCGTCATCAAGACGCGAATATTTTTGATCTCCTCTGCGGGAATCGTCAGGTAATCCCGATCCAGCACCAGGAAGTCGGCCCATTTGCCTGGTTCGAGCGTTCCCAGCACATCTTCCCGGAGTAAGTAGTAGGCGCCCCAGTAGGTGGCGCTCTTCAAAGCCGTCTGGCGATCCACCGCCTGGTCGGCGCCGTACACTTTGCCGTCCCATCCTCTTCGTTCGATCATCGGAGCGATGCCCGCCGAGAAGATAGTGAAGTCCGTACTCCCGATCGCCCGGTCAATCTCCGCGGTCGTGGGCACGCCCGCTTCGATGACCCGCCTCTTCGGAACAACCTGCGAGATTCCTCTTTCTCCGTAGATGTCGAAAACCGCCGGGGTGGATTGGATGATCTCAAAGCTGTCCCCGCTGGCAATGATGCCCAATCTTTTCAAGTGGTCAATCTGGTCTCGCCGGGGCCACAAAACCATGTGGTCAATGGCATGTCGCTTGGCCCGGATTTCTTCATAGGTCATTCCGGCAGCCTTGCTCGCTTGCTCAATGACCAACATGATGCTGTCAACGTCCATATCCCCGGACGTATGGTTGCCCACATAGCGCCCCCCGGCTTTGATCCATTCATAGAGGAGCTTGGAACCGGGGGTATCCGGGCCATAGTTGCACTGCTGGCGGCGGTCCGACATCTGTAAGTTTTCTACGTCGACCAGAGTGGAGGACGGAACAGGCTCCAAGGTTGTGCAGCCGCCGCCCGTCACGGCCCTTCCTCCTCCAAACCAGACATGGTCGGTTCCCTTTCCGACGCTGAGGGCCAAGCTGTGCAAGAAGTACGAATCAGCATAGAAATACGGTTGCCGCCAATTCCAGCTCCACACGGTGCGGACCGGCATCTGCCCTTTGCGGTCCAGTTCCGCATATACGGCCAGGTTGGAAGGGGTGTAAGCATTGGACGAGAAACCCGTCATTCCGTAGCCGGCCCACCACTCCAGGCCAAGACGCATGATCTCCACTAACTGGGTGTGATAGTCTCGCAGCATCACGTCCCCGATAAACCAGCGGAAATTGTTGGGGTTTCCCACTGCGCTTCCCGATTGGGCTTCGCTTGCGCTGGGGTTAACGTCCGGCTCCGTGAACACCTTGCGGGATTCCTCGGCCGCTCTCTGGTTCAGCACCATGGAGGTAAAGACATCTCTCAAAACAACTGGATTATTGGGCGCGGCGGCATCCAACTGCTCCCGTGTAATTCGCTCCAGGGCGTTGAATACCTCCGGATCCAGGCCGGCCCGTCCAAAGCCGCCATTGCCCGTCCGGCTGTACTCGTAGTTCTTCCCGAGGGTGAAGACAATATAAATCCATTGCCCTGGCCTGGCTTTTGCCACCGCCTCGGCCAACACTCCCGGAAACGCCTGCAGGTTTTCTTCCGGGCTGCCCTCCAGAAAGCGGGTAACAATGATGTCGTCGGTGAGAACTTCTTTCACAACCCACGGCTCCACCGGGTTCCAATCCCACGGATGTTCGTGAGTCAGAATGATTCCCGGGATCACCGTGCGCCCTTTCAGGTCCATGACCTGGGTATCAGGCCCTGCCATGGACCGAATCTGGGCGTTGTCGCCCACATGCAGCACCTTGCCGTCTCTGATGTGCATTGCCTCTGCCACGGTTCCCAAGTTGGAGGTAAAGCTATAATCATCCACAGTGATGATCTTCGCGTTGTAGACGACCATATCTGATGCCTGCTGGGCTTGCGCCCTGCTTCCAATCGGCAAGCCCAAGCTCCAAACCATTAGGAAAATACCGAGGACCTTCTTGCGCATGGTCCGTACCTCCTTTTCAAACTGGGGTCCAAAGAACTGCCTGGCTGACTGCCAAGTCGGGTTGAGGATTTGTGTGTGAAAGCAACTCCATCGGGACGCGAACGGCCACTTCAGGCCGGAGCAAACCTGGCGCAACTTGATGGCGGTTGCGATCAGTCCGCCCGCATTGGAATTCAGTTCGCCGGCAGGGAGAAATAAGAGTTTTCCCCCGAGCTACCCTCCTACCATTGCGCCGCCAGTCCGCCAAGTTCCACTTGGGCGCCGGCAGGCTGCATCCCGATTTCGCGGGCAAGGGAGGGCACCAGGTGCGCAACATTGCCTCCTACCATGGTCATCAAAACCCGGATATTCAAAATGTCGTCCACGGGGATGGTCAGGTAATCCCGGTCCAGCACCACCAAGTCAGCCAACTTGCCGGGCTCGAGCGACCCCAATTTATCCTCGCGCTTGGAGTAGTACCCTCCCCAAATCGTTGCGGACTTCAACATGACCTCTCGGCTGACCGCCTGCTGCGGCGCAATGATATTTCCGTCTTGATCCTTTCGCGTAATCCCCGCATAGAGGACAGTGAAGTAGGTCAGGTTGGTGTATCCAATGGGCCGGTCGATCTCTACGCTATTCATCACTCCGCCATTGAGTAGGCTCTGGCGTGGTTGCACCCATTGAGCCGCCTCTTCTCCATAATCCATTAACACCCGTTGTCCAGCCCCTTCCCAAAGGTACATGTTGTAGCCGCCCACGATCATACCCAGATTCTTGATCCGAGGGACCTGATCCGGGCGAGGACTCATCCCCATATGGTCATAGGCGTGCCGCTTGGCCCGAATCTGGTCCAAAGTCATCCCAGCGTCCTTGCTGGCCTTTTCGATGATATCCAGAACGAGGTCAATATCCTTGTCGGCTTCGGTGTGTATCCCTGCTAATCGGCCGCCCGCCTTGACCATGTTGTACAAAGCTACCGCATTCTCACCGTCGCGGAAATCAGAACCAAAGTGGCAGACTTCCCGCTCCTTCACCTCCGGGGAGGTGCCGGGCAGTGTGGAGCAACTCGATGCGTTGTCAGACGGCCACAGTCCATTTAGCCAGAGGTAGTCCGACCCGCTTCCCACCATGGTTGCCATCACCTCCGGAAGATATGGATCGGACCAGAAGTCAGGGCGCGGTCTCCACTGCCAGCTCCAGGGCACTCGGATAGCCATTTCCCCTGCCTGGTCCAATGCGCGGTAGGCGGTAACGGCTCCGGGGGTGTAAAGACCCGATGCGTTCAGCGTCACCCCATAGCCCGCCATCCAGGACAATCCCAGACGATATATCTCCTGCAAGACCTCGGCAGGGTAGAGTACGTCCTGTTCCAACCACCGATAGGCGGTGGCTCCGGTTCCTGTGTTCTCAATGTCTCCATAGGGATTCCAGACAAACTTGTCCCATTGGTCCCCATAGTGCTCCTTGGTAAGCTCGATCGCTCTTTGGTTCAACACCATTCCGATAAAACCGCCGCGAACTTCCACCGGATTGTTGGGAGCAGCCAGATCCAGCATCTGCTTGTTAATCTGCCGCCCAAAAAACGACATGATCTCTCTCCCCCAGCGATATTCCTCTCCATAGAGCAGACTGATCCGAATCCATTGGCCGGGCTTGGCCGCCCGTACTGCTTCCTCTAAAACCTGGGGGAACTGTTGCAATACCTCATCCGGAGCAATATTCAAAAACCGCTCAATGTGCATGTCATCGCTGACTACTTTTTTTACGATGAACGGATTGATCGTGTCCCAGTCCATGGGGTGATCGTGCGTGCCGCCAAAGCCCGGCACCACCGTCCTTCCCTTCAGGTCAATGCTCTTGGTGCTGGGGCCAGCCATGGCTCGAATTCCAGAGTTGTCTCCCACGGCCACAATCGTATCGCCCCGGATGGCCAGAGCCTGCGCGATGGTGCCTAACTCTTCATTGACCTCATGGTTGTCCACCGTAACAATCTTCCCGTTGTAAAGAATGGTATCGGGGGTCTGTTGGGCCCGGAGGAGGCCCTCTCCGGCCCAGATTACCCATGCCGTCACTACCAGTCGCAAAATCCATCGAGTTTTCATAAATTCACCCCTCGGTTACTTTCAGAAGATTAAAAAGGAAAGGCAAGCGAAGCGGAAGGCCGCTGCCACCTGCTTGGCGGATTGTGACTTCAATGCTCCTCGGAACCAAATCTGCTCTCTAGCGAGCGTTTCAACCGAGAAGCCTACCATTGAGCGGCCGGTCCGCCGAATTCTACTTGTGCCCCGGCAGACTGCATGCCGAACTCACGCGCCAGGGATGGAGTTAAGTGGACCACCTTACCACCTACCGTCGTCATCAAAACACGAATGTTTTTGATGTCATCCTCTGGAATGGTCAGATAATCCCGGTCGAGCACAAGAAAATCCGCCCATTTGCCCGGTTCAAGGGAGCCCATGATATTTTCTCGCAAAAGATAGTAGGCCCCCATGTAAGTGGCGATCTTTAATGCTGATTCTCTATCCACCGCCTCATTCTGTGCGTACACATTGCCATCCCAGGCTCTTCGCGTAATCATTGGAGCCATACCGGCTGAGAAGATCGTCTCGGTCTCCGTGGTGGCAATGGGACGATCCACTTCAAAGCTGTTGTAGATCTCCGCTTGCATCAGACTTTTCTTGGGCACAACCCATCCTACGGCTCTCTCCCCATACAAGTCCAATACCGTGGGGGAAGCCGTCACAATCTCATAGGTGTCACCGTCGGCAAGAATGCCCAGTCGTTTCATGACGGGGAGCTGATCCGGTCGGGGCCATATCGTCCCATGGTCCAACCCGTGCCGTTTGGCGCGAATCTCCTCCTCCGTCATGCCGGCTTCTTTGCTGGCCCGTTCGATAATCTCCATTATGTTGTCAATGTCCCGGTCTCCCGGCGCGTGCAAGTTAACGAATCGCCCTCCCGCCTGGACATATTTTTCAAGAAACTCTGCATTTTGAGAACCCGGGTCATAATTGCAATTCAAGAACCTCTGCAAGCCTTGGCCTTGCGCCTGGGCCTGCTCCAGGCGGTACTGGTATGCTTTCGAGGATTCTATCGGCTCCGCAGTCGTGCAGCCGGCGCCGACTGAAATAATCGCTCCTCCGTACCAGAGATAATCCGAACCTTCGCCTGTCCGGGTAGCCAAATCAGTGAGGAAAAATGGGTCGGAGTACAGGTACTCGGGGTTCCAATTCCATGTCCACATATATCGGACCGGCATTTGTCTTTTGCTGTCGAGATCCCGATATACTCTTAGGTTGGAAGGGGTATAGGCGTTTGAGGCGAAGCTTGTCATTCCGTATCCCGCCCACCACTCCAGCTCTGCCTTCATTACCTCCACGAGCTGCGGGTAATGATCCTTCATGATCACATCCCCGAACATCCAGCGGCGGGTACTGCGTGCAGGACTATTGGATCGGATTGATTCGTCTTCCACAGGGACAAGAGAATTCATGCGTGGATCGGGCATTGCCTGGTTGGCCTCGTCAATGGCCCGCTGGTTGATTCCCTCTCCCCCTTTGATCCCGCTCTGCACCAGCCAGCCACCAGCATAAACGGGATTATCGGGAGCCGCCGCCTCAATTTGTTCAGCCGTGATCTGCATTTCATCCGGCACTCTCACCGAGTCGTCCAGCAGCGCGCGTCCTACGCCTCCGTTGCTCATGCTTTGAGATTCGAATCGCTTCCCGGAGGTCTCGACGATATAAATCCATTGGCCCGGCCTAGCCTTGGAAACAGCCTCCGACAGCACGCCGGGGAATGCCTTCGCATTTTCCTGGGGACTGCCATTTTCCAGAAATCTGGCGACTACGATGTCATCGGTTAGAACTTTTTTCAGCACATAGGGATTTACCGACCCCCAATCCCAGGGATGTTCATGAGTGAGGACAAACCCCGGAATCACGGTTCGGCCATTCAGGTCGATTACCCTTGTGTTGGGTCCTGCCATCGCGCGAATTTCCGCATTGTTGCCCAGGTGCAGGATTTTGCCGTCCCGGATATGCATCGCTTGCGCGATAGTCCCCAAACTGGAACTGAAACTGTGGTCATCTACGGTGACGATCTTGCCATTGTAAAGAATAGTATCGGATGTCTGTTGGGCCTGGAGGAGGCCTGCTCCAGCCCAGATTGCCCACGCCGTTACCACAAGTCGCAAAAACAACCGGCTGTTCATATTTCATCCCTCGTGTGGTGCTGTCTCATTTCGGAGGAAAACCGGGGCCAGAAGCCTACCATTGAGCCGCTGGACCATCGAGTTCCACCTGCGCCCCCGCCGGCTCCATCCCGATTTCTCGGGCCAGAGAGGGCACCAAGTGAATGACCTTTCCACCTACCATCGTCATCAAAACGCGGATGTTCCTGATGTCATCCTCTGGAATGGTCAGATAATCCCGGTCGAGCACAAGAAAATCCGCCCACTTTCCCGGCTCCAGAGAACCCAACACATTCTCCCGCAAGACATAGTAGGCTCCATAGTAGGTAGCGATCTTTAAAGCGGATTCCCGATCCACAGCCTCATTCTGGGCATAGACCTTGCCATCCCAGGCCTTCCGCGTGATGATCGGGTCAATGCCGGCGGAGAAAATCGTCAGGTTTGTAGTCGTCTGAAGGGGGCGATCTATCTCCAGAGAGTTGTAGACTCCTGCCTGCGTGAGGCTTTTCTTTGGCGCGATCCATCTAGCAGCTCTTTCCCCGTAAAGGTCAAAAACAGTCGGGGAGGACATCACAACCTCATAGCCATCACTGCTGGCAACCATACCCAGTCGTTTTAGAACCGGAATCTGATCGGGCCGGGGCCACATCACAGTATGATCTGCCCCATGCCGCTTGGCGCGAATCTCTTCCTCGGTCATGCCTGCGGCTTTACTGGCCTGTTCAATAGCCATCAGCATCCCGTCAACCGTGCCGTCTCCCGTCGTATGCAGATTTACGAACCGCCCACCTGCACGGACGAACTTCTCCAGGAGCTCAAATTCCTTTGAGCCGGGAGCAAACCGGCAGTTTCTTTGTTGGCGTTCCCGCATCTCCTCACTGAATTCCTCTTCCTGCATTACTCTCGAGGAACCCACCGGCCGCGCAGAGGTGCAGTCACCGCCGCCACCGAGAGTTCTAAAAGCGGCCCCTCCATTCCAGAAGTAATCCGATCCTTCGCCTAACCGGGTAGCTATGTCAGTGATAAAAAATAGATCAGCAAGCAAGTACTCGGAGTTCCATCGAAAGGTCCACATATTCCGGACCGGCATCTGGCCTTGGCGGTCCAGTTCCCGCCAGATTCTTAGATTGGAAGGGGTATAGAGGTGAGATGCATAGGTCGTCATCCCGTATCCCGCCCACCACTCCAGGCCACTCTTCATGATCTGGACGAGCTGCGGGTAATAGTCCTTCATAATCACTTCTGCGAAAATGGTGCGGCCGCTAATCTCACTGGATTGGTAGGCTGGGCCGGGAGGCAACACCTTCTCGGCTTCCTCGATCCCTCTCTGGTTCAACCCTTCTCCGCGACGGACACCCGTGACCGAAAGCCAGCCACCGACATAGACTGGATTATTGGGCGCCGCCGCGTCTAATTGTTCCTTCGTGATTTGCATCTCTTCGGGCACCCTCACGGAGGGGTCCAGCAAACTGCGTCCCAAGCCGCCGTTGCTCATCTCGTGGTATTCGTAGTTCTTTCCGGAAGTGATGACGATGTAAATCCACTGGCCCTCCTTCGCCTTCGAAACAGCCTCCGCCAACACTCCCGGCAACGCCTTCACATTCTCCTGGGGACTATTTTCCAAAATCCTGACAACAACCTGGTCGTCGGTGAGGTATCTTTTCAGCGCATAGATGTCAACCGAACTCCAATCGTAGGGATGTTCATGGGTGAGAATGATCCCCGGAATCACCGTACGTCCTTTCAGATCCATGACTCTGGTGTTGGGCCCCGCCATCGCACGGATATCTGCATTGTTGCCCAGGTGCAGGATTTTGCCGTCCCGGACATGCATTGCTTGCGCGATCGTCCCCAAGCGGGAACTGAAACCGTGGTCATCCACGGTGACGATCTTGCCATTGTAGAGAATGGTGTCGGGCGCCTGTTGAGCCTGTAGCAGTGTTCCTCCGGCCCCGATTACCCACACGACCACTGCCAACCGCATAGCAAACCGGCTGTTCATAATTCACCCCTCGGATGGTGTTGTCTCATTCAGGAGAAAACCCGGGCCCCGAAGCCTACCATTGAGCCGCCGGCCCGCCGAGCTCCACCTGCGCCCCGGTGGGCTGCATCCCGATTTCTCGGGCCATGGAGGGAACCAGGTGCACCACCTCGCCTCCCACCATAGTCATCATGACCCGGACATTTAGAATGTCATCCACGGGAATCGTCAGATAATCCCGGTCCAATACGACCAGGTCGGCCCACTTGCCGGGCTCGAGCGACCCCAGCTTATCCTCGCGTTTGGCGTAATAAGCTCCGCCAAGCGATGCAAACTTTAGCATGGCTTCCCGACTAATCGCCTGACGCGGCCCCCAGACCTTGCCGTTCTGATCCTTCCGGGTAATGCCCGCATAGAGGACGGTGAAATAGGTGAGATCGGTGTATCCAATGGGGCGGTCGATCTCCACGCTATTCATCACCCCCGCATCGAGGAGGTTTTTCCTCGGTTGCATCCATTCGACCGCCTGTTCTCCGTAATTCGCAAGCAACCGCTCTCCTCCTCCTTCCCAGAGTTGCAGGTTGTAACCGCCCACGATCATCCCCAGATTCTTGATTCGCGTAATCTGGTCCGGACGCGGGCTCATTCCCATATGGTCATACGCGTGCCGCTTGGCCCGAATCTGGTCTAGACTCATCCCGGCGTCTTCGCTGGCCTTCTCAATGGTATCTAGAAGTAAATCAATGTCCCTGTCGCCGCCAGTGTGTATCCCTGACAACCGCCCGCCCGCCTTAACCATATTGTACAAGGCCGTGGCGTTCTCCCCAGTCCGGTAATCCTGGCTAAAGTGGCAAACTTCCCCCTCTTTCACCTCCGGAGAGGTGCCGGGCAGAGTGGAGCAATTGGCTCCGTTGTCGGAAGGCCACAACCCGGTCAGCCAGAGATGATCCGACCCTTTTTCCAACATGCCGGCCATCACCTTGGGCAAATAAGGATCGGACCATAAATCAGGACGCGGCCTCCATTGCCAACTCCACGGCATTCGAATGACCAGCTCTCCTCTCTCGTCCAATGCATGGTAGGCAGCAACCGCTCCCGGCGTGTAAAGACCCGAGGCGTTCAGAGTCACTCCATAGCCCGCCATCCAGGAGAAACCCAGGCGATAGATCTCCTGCAAGACCTCCTGCGGGTAGAGCACGTCCTGCTCCAACCACCGATAGGCAGTGCCGCCTACGCCTGTTATCTCAACATCTCCATACGGATTCCAGACAAACGCCTCCCATTGGTCCCCGTAGAACTGTTTGGTCAGGTCAATCGCTTTTTGGTTCACCACCATTCCGGTAAAACCGCCGCGGATCTGCACCGGATTGTCGGGAGCAACCAGGTCCAGCATCTGCTTGTTGATCTGCCGCCCGAAGAACTGCATGATCTCGCGCCCCCAACGATATTCCTTCCCGAACAGCAGACTGATCCGAATCCATTGGCCGGGTTTGGCCTTCTGCACCGCCTCGTCCAAAACCTGCGGAAACTGTCGAATGGTCTCATCCGGTGAAGTATTCAAAAACCGCTCAATGTGCATATCGTCGGTGACTACTTTTTTTACGATGAACGGATTGATCGTGTCCCAGTCCATGGGGTGATCGTGCGTGCCGCCATAGCCCGGCGTCACCATCCGCCCCTGGAGGTCGATGGATTTCGTGTTACCGCCGGCCAAAGCCCGCACCTGGGCGTTGCTTCCCACGGCCAGGATCGTATCGCCACGGATAGCCAAAGCCTCCGCGATGGTGCCTAAATCCTCACTGACCTCATGGTTGTCCACCGTAACGATCTTCCCGTTGTAGAGAATGGTATCGGGCGTCTGTTGGGCTCGGAGGAAACTTCCGCCAGCCCAGATTACTCCCAGCAGCACTCCTGTTCGCAAAATCCATTGACCCACCATAAAGTTACCCATCCTTTCGGATTGTTCATGTCAATCGTGCTGTACTTGTTGGTCAGAACAGCTTGTTACCTCTTCGTTCTGACAAGTATCGCCATACAAATAGCTGGTACTCAGATTTCAAGACCGACTGAATCGGTGCGGTTCCGCCGCGAAGTTTCACCATTGCGAGGCAGGTCCGCCGAGTTCCACCTGAGCGCCAGTAGGCTGCATGCCGAGTTCTTTCGCCAGCGATGGCGCCAAGTGTTCCATTTTGCCTCCCACCAGGGTCATTAAGACTCGGATGTTCAGAATGTCCTCCACGGTAACAGTCAGATAATCCCTGTCCAGCACGGTCAAGTCGGCCCACTTGCCCGGTTCCAGCGAACCGGTTTGATCCTCGTGTTTGCCGTAATAGGCCGCCCAAAGCGTTGCCGATTTCAACATGGCTTCCCGGCTGACCGCCTGTTGCGGTGCTGTGACTACCCCGTCTTGGTCCTTGCGGGTAATCCCGGAATAAAGGACGTGGAAAAAGGTCAGGTTCGTGTAGCCAATGGGCCGGTCAATCTCAACACTATTTCTGACTCCGGCATCGAGGAGGCTTCTCCGCGGGACCACCCATTGAGCCGCCTCCTCTCCGTAGTCTCGTAAAATTTGTTGCCCTCTGCCTTCCCAAATGGAGATGTCCCAGCCGCTGGTTTGCATGCCCAAATGCTTGATCCGCGGGACTTGATCGGGACGAGGACTCATCGCCATGTGGTCATAGGCATGCCGCTTGGCCCGAATCTGCTCCAAAGTCATGCCCGCGTCGAGGCTGGCCTTCTCAATGATATCCAAGGTGTGGTCGATATCCTTATCGCCGATGGTATGATCTCCGGCCAACCGCCCTCCCGCCTTGATGAAGCTATACAAGGCTTGCCGATTCAGCCTGCCGGCGTCAGTGTCCGGATCATAGGCGCAGCCGCCTCGCCGCTCCCTCTCTTTCACTTCTGGCGAAGTGCCCGGCAGAGTAGTGCAGGCCCGGCCATTCAGAGCGGGCACTGCTCCGTTCATCCAGAGGTAATCCGACCCTTTCCCTACCATAGCGCTCACAGCGGTAGAAAAATAGGTATCCAGGAAGAAATCCTTCCGTGGCGGCCAGTACCAGTCCCAAGCGAAGCGCTGAGCCATCTCTCCAGCCTCATCCAGCGATTTGTAAGCCCGAATGGCTCCGGCCGTGTAGAGGCTCGATCCGTTCAAGGTCATCCCATAACCTGTCATCCAGGACAAACCCAGGCGGTAGAGTTCCCGCAACACCTCCGGTGGGTAAATAATGTCCTGCTCCGGATAGCGATAGCAGGTGCCGCAGACTCCTGTTTCATCAATATCCGGTGGCAGCGGGATATTGGGATCAACAAACTTTGCCTGTTCGTCCCCGTAGTGCTCTCTGATAATGTCAATTGCATTTTGGTTCACCACCATTCCGGTAAACCCACCGCGAACTTCCACCGGATTGTTGGGAGCCCCCAGATCCAGCATCTGTTTGTTGATCTGGCGCCCGAAGAGATCCATGACCTCGTCTCCCCAGCGATATTCTTTCCCAAACAGCACGCTGATTCGAATCCATTGACCAGGCTTGGCCTTCTGGACCGCTTCATCCAAAACCCGCGGAAACTGTATGATTACCTCATCCGGATGAATGTTCAAAAACCGCTCAATGTGCATATCATCGGTGATCACTTTTTTGACGATCAGAGGATTGATCGTGTCCCAGTCCATCGGGTGATCGTGCGTGCCGCCTAAGCCCGGGATCACCGTCCGACCCTGCAGATCGATGGAATTCGTGTTACTGCCCGCCAAAGCCCGCACCTGGGCGTTGTCTCCCACGGCTACGATCGTATCGCCGCGGATGGCCAAAGCCTCAGCGATCGTGCCCACGTTCTCATTGACCTCATGGTCGTCGACCGTGACGATCTTCCCGTTGTAGAGAATGGTGTCCGGCGACTGTTGGGCCCATAGAAGGCCCGGTCCACTCCAGATGACCACTGCCATTACTGCAAAATACAAAACCCATTGGCTTTTCATCATTGAGATCTCCTTTTATACATAAATCTAAATTCTAGGTGGTACTCTCCCTGGCTGAACCATCTCGCCCCAACCTGGCCTGAGGGCTACCCCCATTCGGATGGTTACCGGTGAGGTTGTGAAACCGGCGATGGCCCAAGCAATGAGGCGCTTCCACGGAAAGGGTAGCCCTTCGCAGAAGCACCTCAGGTCGTATTTCCTGCTTCAGAACGTGAACTTCAGCGCCAACTGAATCTGCCGCATCGTCGTGCCGGCTTGCAAGGCCCTGATTCTTCCCGCTCTGGAATTGATCCGGCCCTCAGGATATCTGCCTCCAGGAACTGCACGCCCCGTGCCGGGATCAATGAGCACATCGCCCGCGCTGTCTGTTGCAAAAGTCCGGCCGGCGCTGGTAACCCGCGATTGACTCTGTTCGAGACGGAAGTTCGGGCGGTTGAGGATGTTGAAGAACTCCGCCCGGAATTGTAGGGATTTTCCTTCTCCTACTCGGAAGTTCTTGAAGATGGAGAAGTCAGTGCCGACTAGCCCCGGCCCGATAAGGGTTTGGCGACCGAGGTTGCCGAAATAGCCTCGCTTTGACGGATCGTCAGTGCTACCCGAACTAAAGCAAGCGGGCGGGGCCAAGAAGGCCGTCGCGTCAAAATACGGCTCATTCTGCCTAAAGTCTCGCTTTCCTTCGATGACCGGATTGTTGCTGGCCCCGGGCCGCAGGTCGGGCCGGTCCGTTCCGCTGCTGCTCACCCGGTTTCCCGAACAACGATTGGAGCTGGAGATATTGATCGGCGTTCCATCCCGGAACCGCATCACTCCGTTCAACTGCCAGCCACTGATCATATGGTCGAGCGCGCCTGCGAGGTTATTCCCGAAGGCTTTTCCCGCCCCCAACGGCAACTCGTAGTTGAAGTTGAAAGTAAAGTTCCTTCTGTGGTCCATGGAGGCCAACCCTTTATCCGCTGCGATATTGTAAGAATTTGAGTTGTTAATGGAGCCGGGGGTGTCGGCGGTCTGCTGCCCAATCCCAGTGGTGTCCAGGTTCCTGGACCATTGGAACGAGGCTCGGAACCCCAATCCGGAACTGAATCTCCGCTCCATACTTAACTGCAACGCGTTATACCAGCCATCTCCGGCGTTGCTGATATAACGGAATGAGCCGAAGTTCGGGTTGAGAGGTACCGCGTTCGCAGGGGTATACCATCTACCATCCTGGTCCTGTACGGGAACCGGAGGATTGGAGTTGTTGTTCCCCGTCAAATGCAGGCTGCGGGTTCCTATATAGCTCGCTTTGGCCACAAAGGTCTGGCCCAGTTGCTGCTCGAGCCCGAAGTTCCATTGGTAGCTGTAAGCGGGATGCCAGTCAAATGCGTTGATAATCGGGTCCCGGACGCTGGCAAAGGCGGGATCGCCCGACACAACGCCGCAAACGGGGCAAGGCTCCGCTGCACTGCGAGGCATGACTGGATTGCGAATCTGAACCCGGTCTGCGAACGGCGCAATGTAGCTCGATAGCGTGTAGAGATAGGTCAAGGGCCACTCCGTAAAGACTCCCCAACCGGCCCGCACCACCGTGTTGCCGCCGCCAAACGGCGTCCAAGCAAAACCGAAGCGCGGAGCAAAACCCTTCCAGTCCGCATTGATCTCAAACACCTTTCCGAGCGTAAAGCCTGTATCCCGCAAGATGTCCCGCACCGAGCCGGCCTTGCCGTTCACTTCCGAAGGGTCGGTCATTTTCTCCCAGCGCAGCCCGACATTCAGCGTCAGATTGGGCAGCACTTTAATATCATCCTGCAAATAAAACCCTACGAAGGTCTGCCGGTAACCCCGATAGACGTCGGGAGGAACAAGTGGATCGATGGATTGGGGCACCGGGCCGGTAATTGAGGACGGCCTGGCAGAGAAAAAGCGCGACAAACCACTAGTCCGCATCTGCCCGCTGAACCAGATGTTCTGGAACTCATTCATCCGATACCGCTTGAGCTCCGCCCCGGCGCTAATCGAATGATTCCCCCGGTTGTAGGAAATCTGATCCTGGTAAAGAAATGTGTTGTCGATCAGCTCGAAGGGCAAGCTCAGATCCGACGCGCGAACGCCTCCGATTCCCGTACCTCGCGGCGCTATGCCGTTACACAGGGGCGTTCCTGGAATGCAAGGTAAAATGGGATCGAGACCGCCGGCGACGGTAAAGCCGGAGATCATCTTGGTGCGCATGAAGCCGACGCTGGCCACATTGATCGCCGAGGGAGAGAGGATGCGGGTGTGTTGAAGGGTGGCAAAGTAATAAGCGCCGTCGGAAAAGTGTGTCCAGTCCGGATCGTTGCCCGGGTCTAACCGAGACGCTTCGCTCCGGTCTGCCGTGAAGCGCACGAAGAGGGAATCACTATCGGAAAGCCTCTGGTCAAATCGAGCCGTCCCGTAATTTTCTGTCCCCTTTTCGACTCGGGAAGCCGCATAGCGCCGCGTTCCGCCTCCCAGCCGCTCCCCGTTGCCCGGGAATGTCAACTCCCGCAAGACAGCCTGGGTCCAGGGATGCACCGGGCGGAAGTCCTCCAGGATCACCGAGGGATCGACCTTCCACAATCCCACGGGGAGGGGGTTGCCATTGTCGTCCACGTGTTTCGTGATCACCCCCTCCTTCAGATCCTCGTCAAATACCTCCATGAAATCGGTAATCCCTCTGCGTGCCCGCTCGCCCTCATAGGCCAGGAAGAAGAAAGTGCTGTCCCTGCGAAGGGCCCCCCCCAAGCTCGCTCCAAACTGGTTCTGCTTCAAAGGGGTTTTGGGACCGCCCGGTGGCACAAAAAAGTCGTTGGCATCGAGTTTGTCGTTGCGCAAGAACTCAAAGGCGCTCCCGTGCCACTCGTTGGTGCCGGACTGTGTGACTGCATTCACCACGCCGCCAATGGCGCGTCCGTACTGCGCTCCATAGTTGTTGATCAGAACATTGAACTCGCGCACGGCCTCGGTCCCCAACTGCCTTCCCAACACGCTGGAAGGAGCCATGTTGGCCGCAATGTTCATGGTCTCTACCCCATCCAGCAGGTAAAGCGTCTGTGCCGGCCGCGCCCCGTTGACGGAAATTTTTCGTCCTCCGCCCGTCCGGACGTTTGGAGTAACGGTGGTCAGATAAATAGCCCCTGGCTGGATGGCGGTCAGGTCCGTATAACTACGCCCGCTCAAGGGCAGTTCCCGCACTTGCCTCTCATCCACCAAGCTGGCTACCGTCGCGCTGGTTGTGTCCACCAATGGAGCTTCTCCTGTGACAGTGACCCTCTCGGTCACTGCTCCTACCTGAAGCGTAAAGTCCACGGTGGCCTCCCGGCCAACGGTTAGCGTGATGCCGGCTCGCACCGAAGTCTGAAAACCCGACGACTCAGTCGTCACGTCATAGCTGCCCAGACCCAACTGCGGCGCCCGGTAGCGGCCTGCCGCGTCCGTCGTCACCGTGCGGCTAATCCCGGTATCCACATTCAGGATGGTAACGCTGGCCCCGGGAATAACGGCTCCAGTAGAGTCGCTCACCGTTCCCGAAATTGTTCCCGTGGTGACCTGAGCCAGAGTGATTCCACTAAAGAAACACACACACGCCAACACTTGCCAAAAGCGTTTCTGCCCCTGCATAGATGCCTCCTTCTTGTGACAGTATCAAGCCTTACGGCTGCAATAACTCACTTGTCATCTTTCTTTTTCTTATGCGGTTTCAGGCCGGTCGTAAAATTAAAGATGCTCTAATCCAAAAGAAAGAGAAGTTGTTATCAAAAAAAGTCGCACCGATTTGTCTTAGCCGGAATTAGTTTTTTGGCCCTCCGACTCGTGAGTATAAACCCGTTGGCCTTCAACTGAGCACTTCCAGCCCAATATTTTCTCCGAGATACTGCCAGCGGCTTCCAGCCGCTCTTTCCGAGTCCCCAAAAACCCATCGCCTCGGCTTCCAGAACCAGCTTTTTCAGACACCCCTCCATTCCCGGGGGATATCGGAATCATTTTATTGGGTGCCGCAGGCTAGGCTATCCCGACGGAAGCGACAGCCCATTTATCCGCCCCAGCATGCTGGCAAACAGCCGCCGAGTCAGATGGCTCTCTGCCAGCAATAGCCAATAGTAGCGGGCATGCTTAATCAGGCGTCCTCCGGTTTTCACCAACCGCTGCTGCAAGCTCGTCAAGGACCAGTTCCCGATTCTCTGTGGCAGCACCAGTCGCCGCCACAGATTTCCCAGATTATAGGCAATGATGGTCAGCCACAGCCGTACCTCGTTGGACCGGAACCGATGGCAACTGAGCCGCGTCATCTTCACCGCCTGCTTGCCTTCCTTAATCCACTGCTCTGCTGTCCCTCGCTTATTATAGAACCGCACCACCGCTCGACTCGGAAGCGTCAGGTTCGTCACAATGAACCCCACTCGCGGGAACAACTCCCCCGGATGATGTTCTACCTTGGCTACCACCCGTCGGGCCGTCTTCCAACTCTCGGCTTGGTACAGAAACCCCTTGTACTCCACCAACGGCTTCTGGCCCGGCCTTCCTACCGGACGTTTCAGCAACTCCTCGATGTCCCGCTGGAGGTTCTCGTTGGAAGGGATGCGGATGGCATACTTCACACCCCGCTTCTCCAACGCCTCGTAAATCTCCGGCTTCGCAAAGGCCGCGTCGGCACGAAATACCACCTCCTTGCCCCGCTTCTGCTGCCGCTCGATCTCCGGCAGGAGAAGTTCTTCCCATTCCTCGGCGCTGTGGACGTTGCCCGGTCGCAATTTGGCAGCCAGACAGTCGCCGTCTCGATTGAATAACAGCAGGGGGTGATAGCAGGTGGACTCGAAGTGCCCGTTGTAGGCGCTATTCTCCTGCTCCCCGTAGACCGGAATCTCGGTCGAATCCATGTCCAGCACAGTTCGGTAGTGCGAATGGATTGCTTCTGCTCTGCCGATCAGTTCCCGGTTCACCCGTGCCAGCCCTGCGAAGTTCCCTTCCTCAGCCAGCATCTCCGTCTCGAAGGTCTGCAACCGAGAAGTCAGAGCCGCCCCTCGATCCCAAATCTTCTCCGAACCGATCAGCCGCAACGCCGGGTCCTGAGATAGCCGCTCGGCATCGTTCACATCCTCGTATCCAGCCAGACGGCTGTAGACCGACTGTCGAAGTAGGTCCGCAAAAGACAACCGCGCATTGTTTGCCCGAGAGTCGGTCAAGTGCTGTTCGACGAGTTCATCGAATCCCAATCGCTCGTCCAGCTCTCGCACCAGAATCAGCCCACCGTTGGATGTCACTCGCGATCCTTGAAAGGCAACCCGCAAAAACCGGTTGAATGACAGTTGAAATGCCTGTTTTTGGCTCTCACCCATTAGGTATACACCTCCGGAATGCAATGTTGATGCTGGAACCCGCATCAATATTGATGTTGGAGGTTAGTCGAGGGTTGCTTCTACGATTTCAAACGGGAAATGCGGGCTCAGAAAGAAAATTACGCATTGGGAGCTCTCTGCGATTTGCTTCTGATCGTACATAGCACCATCATGACGCTCTGCCAACGCGAGAACTTATGGCATACCTTTAGATGAAAGTAAAGAGATTATTGCGTTACCCTGAATATGATGAGATTGCATCATTGGCTTGCTAACTTCCCTCGAAAATACCCGTGGTCGAACGTTCCAGATGTTGTTGTTGTCAGGTCAAGACCAAAACAGCAACAGGCCATCCGAACCCCCGGCTCTCACGGAATTATTTATATTTGATCAGAGCTGGTCTCAAAAATAGTTCTTTGGCAACCGGAAGAAAAGAAAGAGGGTTGCAGAGCAGAGGGGAAAGGGCAAACGAAAGCAGCTCTGGTGATTTAGCGAAAAACGAAACCCATGCAGGGACGCTGGAAAGTCAGCAACGGGTAGTGGACTTTGCTGGAACCGATCCGGAGTTCGAAGCAACGGCTCGGTGGGAAAGGGCGGCCAGGTTGCCTGCCCCTGACGACAGTGTGCCTATCGCCGTCCGCCTCCAGGCTCCGTCGCCCCACGAAAGCCAGTTGGTCGAACAAGCCCTCGGGAGCAGCATCCTGGATGAACTTCCCGCTAGACAGATCAGGGACAAGTCCCACGATAGCGACCTGTCCAGCCTGACTGAACGGGATTAGAACTGGGGGCTGCGGTACACCGTCTTGCCGCCGACTACCGTCAACAGTGTTTGAATTCTATCTATTTCCTTTTCCGGAACTGTAAAGTAGTCTTTGTCGATAACGATGAAGTCAGCAAGTTTTCCCATCTCCAGCGAACCTAAATCCTGTTCGCGAAGCACATACTCGGCCGCCCAATTCGTATAGGCCTTTAGAACTGTGATGCGGTCCAGCTTCTCCTCCGCCCCCCAGACTTTGCCGTTTATCTCCCGGTGTACGAAAGATCCCACGAAGGGCCAAACCCCATTGCCCCACGGCCAGTCCAATATTTTCGCGTCGTATTCCAACTCTTCGTCCAGTCTTGTTATATGGGCATCGGTGCTGAGAACGAATCGCGCTCCTCCATCGAGGAGACTCTTAGTTGGGGTAAGCCATTTCAGGTATTGCTCTCCATACTCCTGAACCAGATCTTTTCCAAACTCCCAGGTATAAACGGTCTGAAAGTTCATCCAGATGCCGTACCTCGCCAGCTTCGGTATTTGGTCGGGTCTCACTAAGGCGCCATGATCAAACCCCGTTCTGTTCTCTCTTATCTCATCGAGGGTTATTTGCCCCTCTCGCATCGCCTGGTTCGCCAGTTCAAAGGCAAAATCCAAGGCCTTATCCCGGAACGCGTGCATGTATGTAATTCGCAGGCCGGATTTCAGCGCTTCCAGATGGGCAACGTAGTCTCTCGACTCTAAAATATTGCAGGGACTCTCGGGATTTTCTTGTGCCGCCTGCAGCTTGGGGTCTTTAGCAACTGCAGTGGTGCAAAAGGACTTGTCCCAACCTTCCGATCCAACCCCGATATTCCAGAAGGAGTCACTGCCTTGCCCTCTCGAATCCCCCAGAAGCCTGTAAAATTCAGCCGGGTCTTTTGCAAGCGAAAATCCAGCCCTATGCACCCATGCCCACCGGATCGGCATTTCCCCAATCCGGTCCATTCTGTTCAGCGCCCGGATCACTTGCAGAGGCTCGATATGAGAAACGACCGTCGTTATGCCATACCTGGCGTTACATTCGATCATCTCTGCCTTGAGCAATTCCTCTATGTCAGCCAGCCGGCTCCGGAGAACAATGTCGTACGGCAGGAAATACCACAACCGCAGCGAAGCCAGCTCCACTCCGACGGTTGCTTCCATTACCTCTTTCGCTTGCGTGTTGGTAACACTGCCACCCAAGGCGCTGGCGAATACCACAACCGGATTGTTCGGAGCCATTGCATCAAGCTCGGCGCGTGTAATCAATATGTTTTCACCTACGAGAGTGTCGCTCCGGGGGCGTATGGGGTCCACATTTTGGAGGACTCTCCTGGCATAGGACGTGAATCCCATGCTTCTGGGAATGTGAATCACAATCCACTTGCCGGGTCCGAGCTCCTGGGCGCGTTTTTCGATTGCCGGCACCAGTGCTCTGGCAATGTCCTCAGCACGGCCTTTCAGATAAGTGATCTCCAACTGCGGATCATATTTGTTTGCAAAATGCTGAAAAGCCCAGGCGTGAGGATGAGTATGAGAATCGATCAGCCCCGGCAGCACTGTCCGCCCCCTAGCATCCAGCACTTCAGTATTCGGACCCGCCAGAAACCGGATCTCGTCATCCGTTCCCAGCGCCAGGATGCGGCTGTTCTTTACCGCCATGGCCTCAACCTTGGTCAGCCGCTCATCCATGGTGGAGATCTTACCGTTGATGACAATGAGATCCGGATAGGCCTGAAGCTGCTCCAACTTTCTCGTCAAATCGGCGACGCTTTGCCCTTGCGCGCTGCCCGGTAGCAGAAAGAAAACCAGGGACAACACTGCCGGCCAACTGAAAGGACCCGTTCTATTCATAAGTCATTACCTCCGCCGTGAGATCATCTCTCCTGCTGCCGGGACGGTCGGATTGCATTTGCCTGTCGACGCTCCGCGTTTCCAGACTATCTATAACGGCGTCGGCGTTGTCAATAGATACGGATAGCGTTCCGAGCCGGGAGCAGCCTCGATTCATTAGGCCTGTAGAAGCTGTGTTCGTGTGAATTGCTCATCCGTCGAGCGGGTCCTTGCAGTCGCTCCCCGCCTTGGCCAATCAACCTGTGAAACCACTCCTGCCGCTCGCGGCTCAGTTTCCGGTAGGAGCGACAAGCGGTCAGTGCTCCGGCGCGGAAACCGCTTCGGAACCTTCCTGCGGATTCTGGAGCGTCCCTTTCCGCTTTGCTACTTCGAGCAGGGTTGGATAAAACTGCACAAAGGTGTTGTCCACTGCTCCATTCTCCGCGTGGCAGGAATAGCAGCTGGCCGACGCCGGTAACGGTTTGGCCGAAGCCGCCGCTGTCTCGAACGAAAAGAATGCCCACTTGCCGGGGAACCGGCTCTCGTCTTTTACCTCCGCTTCCATCCTCAGCAGTTCCCCCTGAAAATGACCATGCTGATTGATGGAGCCTTTGCTTTGCGAAGCACGAAGCTCCAACACAAGTATCGTCTTGTCCGGCCACTTTCCTGTTTGTAAGAAGGATCGATAGGCCTCCGGTGAGACAAACACATTGTCAAACGGCGGACCAGCATCTCCGGTGGATTTTGCCACTGGTCCATATGACATCCCCAGACCCGAGCTGAGCCATATCCATTCTCGGTAGTTATCAGGCCGCAGCAACTGATTATCCGCCGTAAAGCGGGGTTCGCCATGTTGCGACTCCTCCTGGCCTGCTACTCTGGGACTTAGGACCGCCAATAATGCAGTCATGACAACCAACAACGGAACAGTTCTTTTCATCGTCTTTTTCCTTTTATCCCTGTCCGAGTCGATTCTATGGCAACCCATTTCCAGAACGGCTTCACGAATGAATTACCATTGAGCTGCTGGTCCGCCGAGTTCTACCTGGGACCCAGCGGGTTGCATCCCGGTTTCCCGGGCCAGCGACGGGACCAAGTGCACTACCTTGCCTCCTAGCATCGTCATCAAAACTCGGATGTTTGGAATGTCATCCACCGGAACAGTCAGATAATCCCTATCCAAGACAGCCAGGTCAGCAATCTTTCCCGGTTCCAGAGAGCCTAACTTTTCTTCCCGCAGCGTGTAATAGGCTCCATTCAGGGTGGCTGATTTCAGCATTACCTCCCGACTGACAGCCTGCTGGGGAGCATTAACTCTTCCCTCCTGATCCTTTCGGGTAATGCCCGCATAGAGAACAGTGAAAAAGGTCAAGTCGGTGTATCCGAGAGGCCGGTCGATTTCAACGCTTTGCCTCACACCCGCCTCGAGCAAATTCTTCCGCGGAACCACCCATTGAGCTGCCTCTTCGCCGAAATCCAGCAGTACCTGGTGCGCTCTTCCTTCCCAGACGTACATGTCCCAGCCGCCTAACATGAACCCGAGATTCTTAATCTGTGGAATCTGGTCCGGACGCGGGTTGTAAGCCAGATGGTCCCACGTATGCCGTTTGGCCCGAATCTGATCCAGCGTCATCCCGGCATCTTTGCTTGCCTGCTCGACGATTTCCAACAGGTAATCCATGTTCTTGTCGCCATCTGTGTGAGCACCGCTCAATCTTCCCCCAGCCCTTATATAGTTGTACAGCGCCTGCCTGTTCTGCGTCCCCGTGACCGGGTCCAGCTCACAAGGAGTTTCCTTCGCAAACTGTTGCGCTGCTGGCGTAACTCCCGGCACTGAAATACATCTGCTCCCCACTCCAGGTGGCCAACCCCCTGCGAGCCACAGGTAATCAGACCCTTTGCCGGCCATTGCGTTCACAAGCAGGAGGTTGTAGACGTTCGAAGTCATGGGTTGCTCGGGCAGGCTTCCCTCCGTAACTCTCCACGTCCAGGGGATTCGAACCTCCAATTGTCCCTGTTGGTCCAGTTCGTTATACGCAGTCAGTGCAGCCCCTGTGTACATGGCCGTGGAATTCAGCGTGATTCCGTAACCCGCCCACCAGGACCCGCCCAGACGAAGAATTTCTTTCAATACTTCCGGTGGATAGATTACATTCCGCTCGATTTTGCGGTAATTCGTAACGCCGACTCCCGTTTGTGGGTCTCCTCCGAGCAGGTTGACCAAGTGGCTATCTTCTGTTATTCCCCATTCTCTCCAGTAGTCGTAGACCACCTCGATGGCCTTTTGGTTCACCATTGTCCCCACGAAACCGGCGCGAATCAGTACCGGATTATCCGGAGCGATCATGTCCAGCATCTGCTTGGTGATCTGTCTTCCATAGGACCCTTGAATTACCTCTCGTCCCTTGTATTCTTTTCCATACAGCATGCTGATCCGAATCCATTGCCCGGGCTTAGCCGCCCGGACTGATTCCTCCAACAATCGCGGCAGCATTTGCACCTGCTGCTCCGGCGGTTCTTCCCACAAGAACCGCTCAATATGTATATCGTCATTCACCACCTTCCGGACGATGTACGGATTCAGCGGGTCCCAATCTTGCGGATGATCATGGGTGATCGCCAGGCCTGGGATTACCGTCCGGCCCCTCAAGTCAATACTCTTCGTATTCGGACCGGCCAGGGCGCGAATCTGCGCATTGCTGCCAACCGCCAGAATCGAATCCCCTCCAATCGCCATAGCTTCGGCAATTGTGCCCAAGTTCCCATTGATTCCATGGTCATTCACTGTTACCAGTTTTCCGTTGTACAGGATGGTGTCCGGCGTCTGTTGTTGAGCCCACAGCAAACCGCTCCACCACAACAGCCCACCTGATAGCAGCAAAGTGAAGGTCCCCATTTTTTTCATGATTTCGCCCCTCCTGGCGTTTCCGCAGTCTGCGTCGCCTATGACGCCTCAGCCGGAGTGTTGAACAAGAAGTATCAAAAAATCTCCGGGAAATAGTAAGTCAGTACCGAATTGAGCCGCATGTCCGCGATAATCAGCTCTTTGTCTTTGGGGTTCAGCGCTATTCCACGTGGTTTCTTCATGATGCTCCCCGGTCCACCGAGCTTCCAGCGGGGTGGGATATCTCCGTCGTCGTGGATGCTCCAAACGCCGATAAAAACGCCTTCCGGCTCCAGTACTCCGTAAGAATCTCCGGTCTGGGGTGCAACAATCCACCCCTTAGGAGGATAGACTCGGAGTTGCTGCAAATTGCCGATACCCGTGCGGGGACCCATGATGAGTCCTATGGGTTTGGCGTTTCCTCTTCCGGTACGATTGAAGATCAAAAGGGATCCGGAGCTGTTGTTTCGCTTGTTCGTACCGGCCACAATCACATTATTGACCGGATCTACAGCAATCGATTGCGCCCTGGTCAATTTTGTATCAGGACCTTGGATGACCCGGAGCGGGGAGATGTTGCCGTTTCCTGTCCGTGGATACACCAGAATCTTGTCCCCGGAGGGGATGAAGATTTCATCGTGAACCGGATCGACGTCTAAACGGTCTACACCGCTCGACACATTTCCCTCAACACCCGCCAGCAGCGTTTTCGCCCCCTGAATGATCCGAATTGGCGCTTCCTCTCCGTCGGCTCCTCCTCGGAAAACCATGATCGCCTGGGCGAAGGGGTTCGTTACAAGAAATTCATCGTGGATGGCGTCATAGCGGATGTCGTGCATCGTGCGGCTCAAGCGGGTTGCTTGTCCCGCCAGCAGCCTCGTGGGCATCGTATTCTCTTTTGCCAGCCTGGCAAAAGCCGCGATCTGCGGGTGGGCCACTCAGTTCGGAACCAGAATCTCTTCCCTCATGTTGTCATAAGCGACGCCGCCCGGATTGCCGATCGCCAGAGCTATTTTTTCCTCCGGGGCGCTTCGGATAGTCCGTAGGGGAGCCACATCTCCGTCCGCCGTCCGGGGGAAGACGACCGCCCGGTGGTTCCCCATGTTCGAGACCCACAGCTCGTTGTTCCGCAAATCCACGAAAACTCCGGTAGGGTTTCTGATCCCCGTACGCGGACCTTTGACGATTCGTGTAGGAGCCACGTCCCCGCTGTCGGTAGTGCGGAAAACGAGGATGGAGTTCCCCGCGTCGTTGGCGACATACAGTTCGCCCCGTTCCGGGTCGACATACAGCGCCGCCGGCCAGTTCAACTGAGTCTTCGGACCTTCAATGACCCGTAGTGGCGGAGTATCGCCACTCGCCTGCAGGGAATGGACCGTGATCGAGGGCGGTTCAAACCGGCCTATCTGAGGAGGGTTGGTGTTCTTGACGTTGCCGTGATTGGTGACGAACACCCAATTATTTTTCCCGTCCACGGCAATCCCATGCGGATCTTCCAGCTCGGTCTGGTCCCCCTGCAAAGTCCGGATTGGCTTTTCCTCCCCTTCGGCCATCTTCCGGAAAACCACCACGCTGTTGACGTGCTCGACCGTAAGGAACAGTTCCTGCGCCTCCTCGTCCACCGCAATCCCATACGTTCCGTGCGGGGTGCGGAGCGCCCGTTTGGGAGCAACGTTTCCTCGCGCCTCGCGGGGAAACACCACCAATGTGTCCATGGTGTCGTTGTTCACCGAATAGACGTCGCCCGTCTTTGGGTCTATATACAGGCCGCAGTTAAACTCCATCTTAGTCCTGGGACCGGAAACCACCCTTTTCGGCTCGGTAAATTGGGCGTTTGGCGGAGTGTCGTCCATCCGGTTGAACACCTTAAAACCAAACAGGTTCTCATCCTGCATGTACACTTCATTGGAATTGGTATCCACGGCGATGGCGCTGTATGTAGAGTACGTGTCCCGGATTACCCGCACCGGCGCTCGTTCAATATCGCTGGCAGGCATGTCATCATTTGGAGAGGTTTGGGCGGCGCCGGCCGATGCAGGTTCCTGCCACAAAGCAGCGGTCAGGCTGGTGGTTGACGTTGCGCTGGCCGGCATCCATTCGCAGATGGCTCCCTTCATTTCGGAGAACGGTTGGATGGAAATCAATCGAGGCCCCCCGGCAGGTTGCAGCGAAACGGCCTGGAGCATGGCGGTTGTTCCCGAGGGGCCTCCTGCTTTCGGAAAGAAGAGCGACACAGCGACGAAAGTGATACCGGTCAGCGTCGCAATGATGATCCAAGCGCGGCGCAATACTTTTCGGTACAGCATGTTATCCATATCCATTCCTCCATGCCTCACGATAAGAGATGCCAGCTCAACGGGTCGATGCAACACATGCATTGAATCGTTCGGCTGGAGTTTCAAACTCCAGCGTCTTGCGGGGCCGTTCGTTGAGCTGGCGCGCAATCTGATCCAGATACTCCTGGGAGTGTACCGACAAGTCCGTCCGTTTGGGGAAATAATATCGGAGCAGTCCATTGGTGTTCTCGTTCGATCCGCGCTGCCATGGACTTTTCGGATCGCAGAAGTAGACGTCAATGTCGGTCGCCAATGTGAACCGCTTGTGATCCGCCATTTCCAGACCCCGATCCCAGGTCAGCGATTTGTAAAGTTCCGTCGGTAGTTGCCTGGCCTGTTGGATCAGCGTGGACACAACGGTTTCTGTTTCCTTGCTGGCCACTTTCGCCAACATCACGTAACGCGAATGACGTTCCACCAGAGTCGCAATGTAGCTGTTTGTCGATCCGGCGATTAGATCGCCTTCCCAGTGACCCGGCACCGCACGATCTTCCACTGCAACCGGGCGCTCCCGGATCGATACGATGTCGGCGATCTGCTCGGGCGACCAGACCTCTCGCAGCTTCTCTTCCACAAGCTGACGCAACCGCGGACAACGGACCAGTCGACATGATTTCGGGCGGCGAGCCCGATCCCAGGCCCGCTGATCGGCCTCCGACGCCCGATAGCTGGCATAGCCTCCATTGCGACCCACCTCCCGGCTGAGGGTCGACGGGGAACGACCCAACAACACGGCAATCGATCGGATCGATCGCTTCGCCGCAATGCCTCTGGAAATCTCCTCCCGCTCGGCCAAAGTCAGCACCCGGCGTGAGCGGCATCGGGAGCGGGGACGGATACCCCCGTGGCGCAAAAGCACGGCGTACACAGATGACGGTTCTCTCCCAAGCACACGTCCGATCGCTTTGGAAGACTCACCCTGCTGCCACCGATCCCAGACCTCCACCAGCTCCGTTACTGTCAAACTTCGCCGCTGCCTCTTTTGTTTCTTCCGCATACACTTCACCTTCTCCTTTAGGGTAAAGTGTTGCATCGACCCATTGAGATCACCGACTTTATCGTGCGTCAACTGTGAAGAAACCGTCCACTCTTGAGGCATCGTCAGCCGCTCCTCCAGCCCAAGCCGGACTGCGGCAACGGACCCGCCGCCGGCGCGCCCCAACGGCATGTTCTAGGCGTAGCCCTTGAACGTCAGAAACACCCCAAGAAAAGCCCAGAAGATCCCGACAATTCTCGTCATCATCGGACGGCCTATCATCGCGCCGCCAACTTGCTCCACGACGCGTGGTGCGATGATCCTTGATGCCCCACCGAGGACAGCCGCCCAGCCAAACAGCGTGACGATCAGGGTCCAGTCCAGCACCCAGACGTTATGCGTGTTCACAATCGAAAGCCCGGCCGTCATTGCCAGAACACCGGAAACGAGGACCAACGGACTATCGGTCAAAAAGCGTTTGATGATCTCTTGAAGCCTTGTGGGCGTAACAATCATGGGAATGCTTAAAACCAGAATGACCGGACCGAGAAATTTCGAAATCCAGATTGCCATCGCCATCACCACTCCTTACTCGTTCACCATGACTTCCTTATTCTTCAGTCACATTCTTGTACAACCAGTAGAACAAGGGAAGAACCTCGGTTTCATGCTTGGGGTGGTCGATGTGCGCACCGGACAGTAGGCCTTTTTCCTGCAATTACGATATCAATGCCGCCCCCGATCCCTTCCCGTGGAGTTCGTCCTAACGCCGGAGGTGGCGGCTCACGACATGCCGCTCCGACTGATCGATGTCGATGAGCGCGTATTCATCGTCGTCCAAGTGACCGCCATTTGCCAAGACCGATTAACCGGAAGTAGTTTTTCCCCCTCCGGCGGTTGCAAGTATAAACCCATTCGCCTCCAACTGAACCATTCCAGGGCAGTCTTGCTTTCCGGAGGCTCCGAGAGGTTCTCCTCGGCTCCTGAGAACCCATCCCCCGGCGGAGACAAGGCTTTCAAATTTCTGATGGCTTGTCTTAGCAGATTCTCATTTGTCCGATGGCCCACCCCACGACGGAAACCGAAACTCGGCGCATCTTTTACCATTGAGCCGCTGGTCCGCCCAGTTCTACTTGGGCGCCCGTAGGCGACATGCCCCATTCTCGGGCCAGAGACGGAACCAGATGGACTACCTTGCCGCCCAGCATGGTCATCAAGACCCGCAGCTTGGGAATCTCCTCCACTGGAACTGTCAGGTAGTCCTGATCGAGCACAATCAGGTCCGCCCATTTGCCTGGCTCCAGCGACCCCAGCACATCTTCTCGCTTCACCCCATAGGCCGCCCAGAGCGTCGCCGACTTCAACATCGCCCCGCGGTCTATCCCTTGTTGCGGTGCGACAACCTTCCCGTCCCAATCTTTTCGGGTAATACCGGAATAAAGAACATGGAAATACGTTAGGTTGGTGTATTCACTAAGGGGCCGGTCGATTTCGACACTGTTGATGATCCCAGCATCATAGAGACTCTTGCGAGGAACCACTTGCATGGCGCCCCGCTCACCGTAATCCCGCAGGACGTCCTGTCCCCTTCCTTCCCAAATAAAAAAGTCCCATCCGCTGGTCATCATGCCCAGCTCCTTGTACCGTGGGATCTGGTCGGGCCGCGGATACATGGCCATGTGTTCGGTCACATGGCGCTTGGCCCGAATCTCCTCCGGCGTCATGCCGGCATCCTTGCTCGCTTTCTCGATGATGTCCAGGACCCGATCTATCTCCCCATCCCCTATCTGATGGTCTCCCATCAGCCGTCCGCCAGCCTTGACATATTCATAAAGAGCCTTATCCGCCCTGTTGACAGAGCCCTCGGCAAATCTGCATTTCGGTTCCCGCTGCTTGACCTCCGGGGAAGTGCCCGGTAGCTTGCTACAGCCCCCGCCCATCATCGAAGTCATGCCGGCAAACCAGAAATAATCCGAGCCTGTGCCTTCCCGGCTGACGTTGGCCTGAACAAGATAGGGATCTGAATGGAAGTCATTTCGAAATGGCCAGAAATAGCCCCAGGCAAAGCGGGCTGCCAACCGACCCTGGCGGTCCAGGGTGCTGTAGGCGCGGATCGCGCCCCCGGTGTACAGCGACGTCCCGTTGAGGGTCACCCCCAAGGCTGCCGTCCAGGACAATCCCAGACGGTAGATTTCCGCCAATACATCGGGCGGATAAACGACATCCTGTTCCACATATCGATAGCACGTACCGCAGGCTCCCGTCTGCTCGAAGTCTGTCGGCGCACCGCCAAGGTCCCCTAACGGCGAGTAGAGAAACCTGTCCCATTGGTCCCCATAGAACTTGATTACTGCATCGATCGCTTTCTGGTTCATCAGAAGTCCGGTAAAGCCCCCGCGAACGATCAACGGATTGTTGGGAGCAGCCAGATCCAGAAGCTGCTTGTTAATCTGGCGCCCCATAAGCTCCCTTATCTCTTTTCCCCAGCGATATTCCTTCCCAAACAACAAACTGATCCGAATCCATTGTCCGGCCCTGGCCTTCTGGACCGCTTCGTCGAGGACTCGTGGAAATTGCTGGACCACCTCAGCCGCAGGAACGTTCAAAAACCGCTCAATGTGCATGTCATCGGATACAACTTTTCCTACAACCACCGGATTCAGCGGGCTCCAGTCCTGTGGGTGATCGTGCGTGGCGCCAAAGCCCGGCGTTACCGTCCTCCCCATCAGGTCAATGGATTTGGTATTGCCATCTGCCAGCTGCTGAACCTGGGAGTTGTCACCCACGGCCACGATTTTTCCATCCCGGATCGCAATCGCCTCAGCGATAGTGCCTAAGTTCTCGTTGACCTCATGGTTGTCCACCGTCACGATCTTCCCATTGTAGAGAATGGTATCCGGTGACTGTTGGGCCCAGCCGAAGCCCTGTCCAGCCCAAAAGACACACGCCATCAGCGCAACTCGCCAAACCCATCGTCTTTTCATGATTCACCCCCTCATCTTCTGTTCGCAGGTTATACCGGAAATTACGTTTTCAACTCATTCCGAGAATAAAGTATACGCTACCACGCTGGGTTCAATCCCTTTTTGCATTTGTTGTCCCAAGGGTTTTGCTCCGGACATGAATGGACGAGATACCGACAACGCGGCTACCTAATGGATCGTAAAAGGAGTGGTTTGTTATTTCGCCCTGGCGCAACCGAATTGCAGACCAACCCACCCCGGGGGAAATTGTAGGTCTATGGACGAATTACGCCCCCTAACTATTCGCTTGACACCGCCCAAGGCGGTTAATAATATCGTGCGCAGTTTCGCTAGCCCGCTCCCAATAGGCGGATGCTTTACTTTCGAAGGGATAGGGAAAGGAGCGTCTGATGAAGACAACGCGCCGCCGTTTCTTGAAAACTGCAGCGACAGCCGCTGGAGCTGCGGCGGAGGAGGAATTGGCTCAGGGTCAGGAACCTGACCATGATCACGAACATCAGGCAGTGCCTTCGGACCTGACGCTGAAGGTCAAGTCGCTCGAATCGCTGCTGGTCGAGAAGGGATTGGTGGACCGGGCAGCGCTCGATGTCCTGGTGGACGCTTACGAGCACAAGATCGGTCCGCGCAACGGCGCCAGAGTCGTAGCCAAGGCTTGGGTGGACCCTGCCTACAAGCAGCGCCTTCTAACGGAGACGGGTAAAGCTCTTGCTGAGCTTGGTTACGAAAGCCAGCGAGGCGAAAACACGGTGGTGGTCGAAAACACTCCCCAGGTGCACAACCTGGTCGTCTGCACGCTGTGCTCCTGCTACCCCTGGCACCTTCTCGGTCTTCCGCCGGTCTGGTACAAGTCGGCGCCCTATCGCTCGCGCGCAGTGATCGATCCGCGCGGCGTGCTGCGCGAGTTCGGAACCGAGCTGCCCGAAGATATTGAAGTGCGCGTCTGGGATAGCACGGCAGAGCTGCGGTACCTCATCTTGCCCGAGCGGCCCGCCGGAACGGAGGATCTCAGCGAAGCGGAGCTGGCGGCTCTGGTAACGCGAGATGCAATGGTGGGGGTAGCAAAGGTTAACCAGCCGGAAGGAGGAGGTGCATGAACGGGGTGCATGACATGGGTGGCATGCACGGCATGGGCCCGATCCATTACGAAGAGAACGAGCCGGTTTTTCACGCGCCTTGGGAGGCGCGAGTGTACGTGATGCACCGTGCCATAGGAGCTTGGCGCAAATGGAACGGGCACGCCTCCCGTCACGCCAAAGAGCTGATCCCGGCGGCGGACTACCTGCGCATGAGCTACTACGAAAGATGGTACGTCGGTCTGGTGGAGCTTATGATCAATGCCGGCTTGGTCACGCGCGCTGAAGTCGAGAGCGGCGAACCGATGCCCGGCTCTGCCAAAGCGACCCCGCCACTCACCGCTGCGCAGGTGCCGGCCTACCTGGAGGGTGCATCCGAGAGCCGGAACCTGTCTGTGCCGCCCCGCTTCCAAGTGGGCCAGCGCGTGCGTACCCGGAATATCAACCCAACCGGCCACACCCGGCTGCCGCGCTACGCACGCGGAAGGCTGGGCGGCATCCAGCGCGACTACGGTGTCTTTGGTTTCGCTGACACCTTGGCCCAATCCCTGGGCGCCAATCCGCAGCATATTTACTCGGTGCGTTTCGCCGCGCGGGAGCTGTGGGGTGAGCAGGCCAAGCCGCAGGATTCCGTCTATCTTGATCTGTACGATGACTACCTTGAGGCAGCCTGAATGACTCAGCCCAATTCTGTTCCGGAAGCCGAGAGCTTCGCCGCCCTGCCGCGCTTGCCGCGCGACGAGGGAGGCCCTGTGTTTGCCGAGCCCTGGCAGGCCCAGGCATTCGCGCTGGCCGTCAAGCTTTCCGAACAAGGCCATTTCACCTGGAAGGAATGGGCCGCGGCGCTGGCCGACGAACTCAAGGCCGCGGCTGGTCGCGGCGAGCCCGACGACGGCTCGCATTACTATGAGCATTGGCTGGCCGCGCTGGAGCGTTTGGTCACGCAGAAGGGTCTTGCTGATCCGGCGGCTCTGCTGAAGCGCAAGGAAGCCTGGGCCGATGCCTACCGGCACACTCCGCACGGCAAGCCCGTCGAGTTGAGCGCCGCTCTCGGTGGGACCAAAAGCACCTAAAACCGCGTAGCATGCGCTTCGGAGTGCAGCGCCTATCTAGAGCATTTCTCGTAAAGGTGCATAACCCACGGCGTCTGGGAGCTACAGGCATTCAGGTAGGGGTAGGCATTGTTGCCTCAGGTAGTGACAGGCATTCTTGCCTGTCCCCTTGGAGTACAGGCCGGTAGGCCTGTGCTCCATTTCCTCCAGGCCTGTACGCTTTTTTCTCCGCCTGCCCTACCTGAGTCCGCGTGAAAATCCCGGTTTCGCGTCAGGGCACGACTTTAGTCGTGCCGTAATGGCGAAGCGAAAAAGCGGCTTCAGCCGCTGAGGTTCCCCCCCATCCTGCCCCGCCTGCACCCCCCGATCAGTAGCCTCGATTGGCTTTCCAGTCGCTTTTATAGCAAAACGAACCCAATCAAACCCAAAACGAAGCCATTGCCCCGATCCCCTGCAAATCTAATATCTCCTTTATATGCAATTGGTTGGCTGGATATCGGAAGTTTTGAAATGGGTTCGTTTTGCAAAAAAACTTATTTCTTCCCGCCCCTCTCCCCCCCCTAAGTTTCACAAACGCCCTCCGGCCCGATTGTCCCTTGCGCCTATTCCGGGAGCAACAAAATTCTTCCGAGAATTCCGAATCTACCGAAGGAACCGAAACGACGTGTCCGAACCGCAAGAGCCTGCCCCGGCAAATCCTCCCGCGCCAGCTAGCGACAAGCCTCCAGGCCTGTCCTCTCTATCGGGTAAGGGGTAGCTACGACGAGCGCTTTCCCCGTCGCGGGTCGTTGCCGGCAATGAAAAGCCCACGGCGAAAAAACAATTCGCCACGGCTATCAAAGATTAAGCTATTTTCGGGGTTGGTGTAGCGCAGCCGCCAATTAGCGACAAGCCTCCGGGACTGTCCTCTTAAAGGCAGGAATGCTTGCCCTACCTTCGGGCCATACAGCAACGCTGAAAATGGTTTAGCCGGACTATACCAATAGGTGGAACCGCTCCAGCAACCGGAAGCATGACCAAAAAAAGGGAGCGGCAGAGTTGAGTCCACCGCTCCCATTTCTTGTTCCGCCGCGCTTCCGCAACCTTTTCGGTTATCTGCTGTTATTATCTGCGGCTGCGAGGCGTACGCCGGGCCCTCAGTTCCTCCAGGGTAGCCACAGCAGCGCCGGGAGACATTAAAGGGCTGCTTGTGTTGATGTTGTTTTCCTTGGCAAACTGCGGAAGCAGATGGACGATCTTCCCGTCCATCACCGTCATCCGGGAGCGTATCTCGCTGATCTCGGTCTCCGGAATGGTTAGGTAATCCCGGTCGAGCACCGCCAGGTCAGCCAGCTTGCCCGACTCGATAGAGCCCAACTGGTCTCCCCGCAGGACGTACTCTGCGGCCCAACTGGTGATCATTTTCAAGGCAGTCACGCGGTCCACTGCCTCGTGCGCCCCCCACACGTTGCCCTCGTTGTCGGTCCGGGTGACAAAAATCTCCAGGTCGTGCCAGACGTAGTCGTCCCGGTCCATCTCAAAAACCACTTTGACCCCAGCGTCCAGCATGCTCTTCACCGGCGAAAGGAAATTTTGCGCCACCTCATCGCCATAGACTTCCGCCGTTTGTTTGCCCCGGGCGATGTTGCTGGAATAACAACTCAATGTGATCCCTAACTGGGCCGTCCGCGGCAGGTCGTCCACGTTGACCAGTCCGCAGTGATCAAAGGCCCATCCCTCGGTCGAGGCTGGCCCCAGCTCCTTATGGATTTCATCTACAATATCCAGCATATTCCTGTGCGAGCGGTCGCCGGCTACGTGGGTGTTAGCAAAGCGGACTCCATTGCGGGCGCTCTGGCGGATAAATTCACGATAGTAATTTTCCTCCACCGGCGCTCCTTTTCCTTTCGCGCCGCGATATTCCCGGTCCACGTGGCACTGCCCCACAGGCCACCATTCGTCGATGGCGCCGTAGGGATTGACTCGCCTTTGATCCGTGCAGGCCCGGGCGGCAGCGCCATCTACCCCCACCGCTCCGACGGAATTTACCCAAAGCTTCCCAGAACCCGAGCCGATGAGATTATCCAATCCCTCCATCCCGTGCTCCAGATTCAGGATGGTCCCGAAGTAGAAATCCCGCATCCCGTAAGGAATCCGCAGCGTCATCTCGTCTTTGGCCTCCAGCAGTTTGTAGGCATTCAAACTGTAGGGGAACAACTTCGTCGAGACAGTCGTTGTGCCTGCGGCGGCCAGCTCTTCCAGATATCTCTTGTATGCGGGGGCGACCTCCTCCGGGGCCGGATGGGGCAGGAAGCGCTCGAACACCATCGTGGCGGGAGGCTCCAAATGCCCGTCGGGCCTTCCTTCCGAGTCAATCCAGTAGCGCCCGTATTTTTCCAGGAAGTAGCCATAACGCTCCCAGACGATCTCGATCGCCTTGCTGTTGACCATTAGCCCGTTTGCAATCGGGATTCCGTGATCCATGGCGACCGGATTGTCCGGGGTGACTTTGTCCAGCTCCCATCGGTTCAGGTCGTCATAGAGAATCTTGGCCTGCTCTTGCGTGCCGCCGCCGATCAGCGACATCCCGCTACGAATGAAAACCCACTCGCCGGGCTCGAACTGATACCTGTCCATGATCCCTTTGATTTGGTTGAGCACATCATCCTTGTTCTGCACGCCCCGCCAATCGACAGTAAGACTAGGCCGGTTGATGTCTCCGCGATAGGCGCGCTCCGCGTAGCTGTGAATATGGCTATGCGTGTCGATCAGGCCGGGGATCACCGTTTCCCCCTTCAGGTCGATGACCAGCGTTCCGTCCCCGGCCTGCTGGAGCACTTCCTGGTTGCTGCCCACGGCGCTGAAGTGCTGCCCCTGGATGGCGACGGCTTCCGCAAAGGAATAATCTTCATCGACCGTTACGATCTTTCCGTTATGGAGAACAATGTCGGCCTCCCCTCCCCGGCCTTGTCCCGCCAGCCAAGCGGTGGAAACGGCCATCAGGAAGAGGATTCGGATTGCACAAGCAGAAAAACTCAATGGGAAGGATTTCACGTAACTACCTCCTGAGAAAATTGCACGCCGATGGCGAGCGTCTATACACCAAAGTTTCCGGCGATCCTGCCAGGAAAGCCCCGGCTAGGAAGCTCCAACCAGTTCGCTCTCCGAGCGACACTTCAGCCCGTCACGGAATTCAGGCTGAGTTGCGCCCCTTGTGACAGAGTCCCGCCGCCTGTTTCGTTCCATATAGCACTGTTGCCACGTCAAAGCACGACTATATTAGGCCGGACCTTAATTATCCGGCAAAGGCATTGTAGCAGCCTGCTGGAGGTAGAAATCGGCGACCTCGGAAGTGATGAAACCTTCTTCTTGCAAGCTCTCCACCGCCTGCTGAACGCAAGCCGCATACTTGTCACGGCTGAACTTTTCCCTCGGTTCGAGCAGGCCGAGCCGCAGCCATGCCTGCGTCACCGTCTCGCGAAAGTCCCGATAACCGTTCTGGTTCATGTCGACGAAGCTATGCACCGTGTTGATCACGTTGCCGCCGGTGGCGACGTGTCCCCTTCCGTCCTCCGGCTCCAGACCCTCTCCGGTGAAGGCTGCAAACCCGGTTGTTCCCTGTCCCCGCGGCCCACGGCTGGGAGGGAAAATGTGATAGACGCCCAGGGGACAAGCGACCTCGGGCAGCGCCACCGGCCCGTTTTCCAGGATTCCGTCCCCATCGGCGTCGCCCAGTTCAGCCCATTCGGATTTGGAAGGAGGAGGCGCGACGCCATTTTCCACCCAGTTGTCCAGTATGTCGATCAGCCCGTCCATGATCCTGGACATATCCAGAATTTCAACGTCGCCGTCCTTGCCGTCCTCCAGGTACTCGCCGCCGGAGTGGCTGATGCCGGCGATTTCATACACCCGGTGCAGGCTGCCGAGACCCTTGTCCCGCAGCAACCGGGCGTTGATCCGCTTGCTGGCCGTAAAGTTGTTGTACCCCCGGAAGGACGGGGGATCGTCCGGCGTCTCATTGACATACAGCAGGTGCGTAATGTCGATCTGCGGGACGAACCTCCGCTGGTCCTCGGCTGTTGCAAACAAGACGTCCTTCCCGTCTTTGAACACCGCCGGGACCCACAGACCGGCGCCGGCGTCATCGGCGATGATTCCGTCAATGATGGGAGTACCGTCGGTGTCCACATTCAGACCCGCTTTATAGTTGACCATCCTTCCCGGCCGCGCTCCGCCGGAGTGGCCATACCAGTAAGTCCGGGAGGGCATGCGGCCGAGGCGGCGCTCCAGGACGTTCTCGGCCAGCTTGGCGAGTCCCATGATGAAGCTGGGCTGCTCGGTGAGGTTGCGGTCCCGAACGACGGTTCCGTCATCCAGGGTGACGATGAGATCCCCGCCGGTCATGAGGGTTGTTCTCCGCGTCTTGGCCACCGCATAGCCCTTCTCCAGCATCAGTTCCTCGTATTTGCTGACGTCGGAGAGCGGGTCGGCAGGATCGAGGTTTTGGTTCCACGCCTTCAGCGTGGCGTATTTGAAGGAGCGTCCCGCGCCATGGGCGGTCACATACATTTTCCCGTTCCACGCGCTCCGATCCAGCGGGTACATCAGCGTCACGCTGGTGCCCTGGGCAGCCTCGTAACGGCCGATCCCGTGATAAAACGGGGCATCAACACCTGCCTGTGGATAGACGATCTCCGGATATTGATTCAGGTAGTTGGCATAGCGCGCGCTTTCGTCCTTGAGCGTGTACCCGGCGACCGTTCCGCTAATACCCATTTCCATGCGCCGGAACTGCCTTCCCTGGAAGGTTAGCTCGCTTTCGGTCATCTGGCAGGACTCCTGCCCCACCTGTTTGCCTTTGACCTCCACTCTGGAAACCAAAAACTCGTTGCAGGAAACTGCGGCATCCGAACTCTGGGCCTTCAGACCGGACGCGGCAACGGTGAACCCGGCAAAAACCACGACACAAACGGCCCATAACAGGCTCGGCTTAGAGTGGCTCCTCATCGGAACAAACCTCCTGATCACATCTTGAAAAAGCGTCCCTCCGGAAATTCCGTGCGCAGTCCGCCTAGCAGCAAAAGCCGCGATAAACGAACGCTCAAATTAGAAATGAAACCGAAATTCCCTCTCCCTGCCTTGTGCATAGAATCATACGCCAGCCGTCTTCGCGTCTCAAGCGCCGATTGCCGGCGCCGTTTGCCTTTCCGGCCTGCTGGGAAGGCATTTTACATTCTGCTTGCCGCTCTGTTGTTAGCAAGTTAAAATGTCCGGTATATGTAGCAAGTGAAATGTCCGCTTTCATGATTCTACCGAAAGTGATTTGGCGCTGACCGAAGGAGCCCGTAGGGCGACGGAGGTGAGCGCCAAATGGTGTTGTCGGGAAGCCACAGGGCTCCGCCGCCGACCGCCGCACCGGATCGCCACCCCCTCGGAGGAGTAGCGGCCCACCGTGTGCGGCCCATAGCCAATGCTTAACGTCCCATCCAGGTGTTCATAGACGGTCACCCGGCAGCCCGCCAGAGTCCCGCGCCAAGGAGTTTTCTCGATCTGGAGGAGGCGGTTCTCCAGACTGACCGTATTGTCCCGATTCACTATCCGCTGGTGCTGGATCGAGAAGATTCGCTCTAACTCCCGCCTGGCTGACGGCAAAAAGGCGCTGCCTGGTTGGGTGGCCGGCACGGCAAAGCGCCGGTTGAACTCCCCGATATAGCCCTCCCGCAGGAACCGATTCGCTGCCTCTAGCGTGATGATTCCCCGCAGGCGCAGTTCCTGCGGCAGCCGCCCTTGCCAGGTCCCGAAGTTCCGCTCGCTGCGTCCCCGCGCCTGCGGCGAATAGGCCGGAATCATCTGAATGCCCAGCTCCCGCAGGGCGCGGCCCACCTGGGTCAGCCGTTGCCGATCCACCGGCTCGCCCGCCTTCCGGGTCAGGAAGAAATGACTGGCCCGGTCGCTATAAAGGGCGCAAAAGATCCCCTGCTGCTCGACCACCTCCCGCAGGGCAGCCAGCACCGTCCGCGTCGATTCCTGCTCTACCAGTTGCGCATAGTAAATCTCGCTGCTGGCATCATCCAGGACCACCAGCAGGTCATACCAGCGATCATCGACAAACCACCGATGCTGGCTCCCATCCAGATGCAGCAGCATTCCCGGCAACGGCCGCCGGGGCCGCCTCTGGCGGTGCAGGCCCCGCTTCCGCCTCCTGTTCACTAGCCCCGCCCCTTGCAATGCCAGCTTCACCCAGGTGTAGCTCAGCCGGAGGCCGTGCTCTTCCCGCAGCTTTTCGTGAAAGTGCCGCACGTTGAAGTCAAAGTACTTCTCCTGATACAGCCCCAACACCTTCTCCACCGTCCCCAGGGGTACCCGCCGCGGACTCGGCTTTCCCCGCCGCCGGTCAAACAGCCCGTCGTAGCCGTACTGCTCGTACCGGCTGCGCCACCGCCTCATCTGCCGGTCGCTGATCCCGATGATCTCGGCTGCCTGCCACCAGTTGATCCGCTTCCCTATCGCTCGCAAAATTACTTCTTGTATCTTCATCGCCCGCTCCATCGCAGCTTCCGAGTAGAACTTCATGCCACCTCCTGGCAAAAAGCCCTACCCTACGCCGCTCAAAGCGGACATTTCACATGTTAATTAGACCGGACATATCATGTGCTAACGACAAGAGTGAAAATAGTCCTTGACAAGAGAGCGGACCCCGGTTAATCTGCCAAAGTGTCGTATGTAACATGTTTATATGTATATATCAAAACCCTCTATTCCGAAGAAAAAGGAACCCACTATGCCACCAAAAACTCTATACGTGAAGGATCAACAGCTTTGGGAAAAAGCCAAAACTCTGGCTGGCCATCAAGCCTTTTCAGGAGTCATCATGCGATTGCTTGCCAAGTGGGTGGCGGACAAGGAAAAGCATGAAGCCATGAAAAGTGGCAAGGAGTTTACCAAAATCGAACTATGGGTCGGAGGCGACGAGCACCATCGCTGGTACCCCAAGGACCTGATAGGACGGGACTACAAGGTTGCCTTCACTGGTCGATTGCTAGACAGCACAGAAGTGCGGCAATACGCAAAATCGGAATCGGGTCGCCTTTATACATCCCGCCCCAGGGCTATAAGTCCAGCGGTGGATGTCTACGAGATGAGCGACGGAAGACTGGCCGTCAACAGAGATTTCGACGACTCTAAAGCTGGAGCGACATGCCTGGTTTACTCTGATTTCCAAAACCTGCGTGATAACCCATCAGCGCTCGATACTATTTGGGAAGACCCTCATGAGCAGGATGTAACGGAAATGTTAGAGGTGCCCCCCTTTATAGCCGATACAGCAGAAATCCCAAGAGAGCTAGGAATTACCGACCTTGCAGGTTTGAGGGAGATCCTCAAAGGGCAGCCTCTAACAATGGATATTGATTCCTGGATCTACGAAAATGTACAACGGAAAGCGTACGAGTTGCATTTCCTGAAAGGCATCTCTGACGCTCTCGGAGCTGAACTGATTGTCCGAATTTGAGTCGCTCCCATTACATAGGTTGTGAGCAATGAGACGGCTGAATGATTGCCGTTCCGAGGAGGATATACGATGCGATTAAGTAAACATGCAGAGTCACGGTGCCGGTCACGCAGTATTCAGGATTTCTCAATACTACTGGTCGAGAGATTCGGGCGGTCGTTCAAAAGCAGAGAAAACTCGGAAATCTTGATTGCAAACAAACGAGCCTGCCGGGAAATCCTGAAATTATTAAAGGCCGTGCAGCAAAACTTCGAGCGGACAGACCCTCTCTACGCTGTCGTAGCGGCGGACGGTACAGTGATAACCACTGGGCGGCGGACGCGGAAGATCCACCGCGGCGGAAGGTGACCGGCGGGTAGCAATGATCGCGCATCTTCATGATCGAGAAAAGTCGTTAGAGCCTTTCGGCTGGAAGGGCCGCGAGGCAGAGTGGATTGCCCTGGTCTGTCTGCATAGCGGCGTGTTCACGAGGGCTCAATTCTGTTACTTCTTCGATGCCCTGTCGGATCGAAAGCGGGCGTTTCGATTTGTGCGCGACCTGGTGGATCGCGGGCTTGCCGTAGAGGACGCTCTGCCTAACAAGCGAGGCGGCGCAAAGGCGTGCCGGATATCCAACAAAGAGGGTGATCTCAACGGGTCGATGCAACACTTTACCCTAAAGGAGAAGGTGAAGTGTATGCGGAAGAAACAAAAGAGGCAGCGGCGAAGTTTGACAGTAACGGAGCTGGTGGAGGTCTGGGATCGGTGGCAGCAGGGTGAGTCTTCCAAAGCGATCGGACGTGTGCTTGGGAGAGAACCGTCATCTGTGTACGCCGTGCTTTTGCGCCACGGGGGTATCCGTCCCCGCTCCCGATGCCGCTCACGCCGGGTGCTGACTTTGGCCGAGCGGGAGGAGATTTCCAGAGGCATTGCGGCGAAGCGATCGATCCGATCGATTGCCGTGTTGTTGGGTCGTTCCCCGTCGACCCTCAGCCGGGAGGTGGGTCGCAATGGAGGCTATGCCAGCTATCGGGCGTCGGAGGCCGATCAGCGGGCCTGGGATCGGGCTCGCCGCCCGAAATCATGTCGACTGGTCCGTTGTCCGCGGTTGCGTCAGCTTGTGGAAGAGAAGCTGCGAGAGGTCTGGTCGCCCGAGCAGATCGCCGGCTGGATGAAGCGCACGTATCCAGAGGATAAGTCGGTTCAGGTATCTCACGAAACGATCTATCGTAGCCTTTTTATTCAGGCCCGCGGGGCTCTGAAGAAAGAGCTGGCTCAGTATCTGCGGTCCAGGCGAACGATTCGCCGGTCCCGGCATGCCAGCCGGAAAGGCCATGGGAAGGGACAGATCGCCGACATCGTATCGATCCGGGAGCGCCCGGTTGCAGTGGAAGATCGTGCGGTGCCGGGTCACTGGGAAGGCGATCTAATCGCCGGATCGACAAACAGCTACATTGCGACTCTGGTGGAACGTCATTCGCGTTACGTGATGTTGGCGAAAGTGGCCAGCAAGGAAACAGAAACCGTTGTGTCCACGCTGATCCAACAGGCCAGGCAACTACCGACGGAACTTTACAAATCGCTGACCTGGGATCGGGGTCTGGAAATGGCGGATCACAAGCGGTTCACATTGGCGACCGACATTGACGTCTACTTCTGCGATCCGAAAAGTCCATGGCAGCGCGGATCGAACGAGAACACCAATGGACTGCTCCGATATTATTTCCCCAAACGGACGGACTTGTCGGTACACTCCCAGGAGTATCTGGATCAGATTGCGCGCCAGCTCAACGAACGGCCCCGCAAGACGCTGGAGTTTGAAACTCCAGCCGAACGATTCAATGCATGTGTTGCATCGACCCGTTGAGCTGGCAAGATTTACCGGGCGCTGGGAATTGAGAACGTCCGGCACCGCCGGAATGCGGATGATTCCGTCATGCTCCGGCGGTTGCTCTCGCTCGACTACGTTCTGGAACACCCGGAGCTTCCCTGGCTTCCCACCGAACAGGAAAAGGTCGCTTTCTTCGATTTGCTGGGCATCGACCGCAGGCGCTTGCCCAGCCGTCTCTATCATGGAGCCAACGGGAATCAAACCCGTTACTTTGCCCTCAAACTGCCTATCGCTGCCAATGCCAAAACCGCCACGTTCGCCTACGTCGATCCGGGCAGATATACCGACACCGAACTGCGTTCCTGGGGCGCGGCGCATGAGTCGCTTTGGCGAGCTTTGCGGTTGCACGGCATCGAGGTCCGCGTCGTGGTAATCGGAGCAGACTACACAGCCACAATCCGGGCCGAGACGGCGCTAAAAACTTGAAGCAGCCGTGCGGGTGAGCAGAGCAGTCAACGGGAATATGGACCGAGCCGAAACGACCCGGACGTGCAGGCGGAAATCAAGTACATCGAGACCGCGCTTAACAATGCGGACACAAGGATCATAGCGAAGTACGGAGGGGTCGAGGAAATCTCGGACAGGTTGATGGAACTGAAAGACCTTCCCAAGTCGAGCGGCCCCGGAGCCACCATCGACGACTACGAGACGTGGGTTTCTGACCGCTTGAGGGCGGAGGAGACAGTCTAGTGAACCGCACTAATAGAACCTCAGATTTCAGGCGTTCCGGGGTCAAGGCCGGGGTCCAGGGCTTGCCGGACCATCGTGCCCCATATATAAGGGGGGGTATGGGGCATAAATCGGCGTTGATTTGTAACACCACTCATTTTTCTATATTGTTGTACCACTGCCGCTTACCTACTACTACCCGGCCAGACCGTGCCGATACAGAGGAAAAGGGAAGGCTCCCAACATCCCATCCCCTCGTCCGAGGGATTTTACCGGTCCGTTCCTCGCCGTCAAGGGTCCTCTCCGCCGCTTCGCGCCCTGGACGGCTGCGGGCCGATCCAGCGGCGGGCTTATACGAAAGGATGTTTTTTACGTTAGGTTTTCACTCAGATAACAAGTTAGGATCTATCGCATGGCAACCCCAGCTAACCCCATCACTTCTGCCGACGTGATCGAGATTCTTGGAGCCAAGATCGACGCTCAGAGCACCAGGAGCAATTTAGGGGATACTGGGAAGGTCCCCGACGGCGATCCGGGCCGTCAGGCGTGAGCCTGTGTAGGAAATCGGGCGTTTCTAAGCTATTCAAAGAGACGGCGCAGCACATCGTCAACCACGAGTCGCCCCGCACGACCATGCTCTACGACCGCCGGCAGGAGAACGTTGCTCTGGACGAAGTAGAATTGAACAACGCTTCGCCGGGCCTGCCGGCGGTGGATGACGCCGAAACCGTGCTCGGCGGTTCGCCGCCGGAACGAGTCCGGCCACAGTGCCATGCCGCCACGGCGACGGCCGCCGCGCCGATAATGAGCTTCACCCGCTCTTCCCCAGCGTCACCAGCAGGCTCGCCAGATCGTCGGCGTGCTCTTCTTCCATCTTGAGGATGTCCTCGATGATCCTGCGGGTCGTGGGATCGTCGTTGGCGAGCCATCGGATGATCTCGGAGTAGGTCTCGATGGCCACGCGCTCGGCCACGAGGTCCTCCTTGATCATCGCCTCCAGGGTCTCGCCCTCCTGGTAGTCGGCGTGGGACCGGGTCGCCAGCCCCTCGGGGCTGAAGTTGGGCGAACCGCCGAGCTGCGTGATGCGCTGGGCCACCCAGTCCGCGTGCATCTGCTCTTCGTTGGCGTGTTGCAGGAACTCGGCCGCCACCGGCCCGGCGTTGATCCCGCTGGCCATGAAGTAGTGGTGCCAGTCCGGGAGTTGGTGCGGAAGGAGGGGATTTCCGAGCAAACGTTCTACCGCTGGAAGAAGCAGTACGTGGGGTTGGAGATTGACCAAGTGCGGCAGCTGAAGCAGTTGCAGGAAGAGAATCAGCGGCTGAAGCGACTGGTGGCGGAGCTGACGCTGGACAAAACGATGCTGCAGGATGTGTTGGCAAAAAAATTCTGAAGCCTCCGCGACGCCGCCAGGTGGTTCAGTACCTGCGCGGGAGCTACAGGATAAGCGAGCGGCGCGCCTGCGGCGTCATCCGGCTGCAGCGAGGAAGGTGCCGATACCAGAGCCATAAAGATCCGTGCACGGAGTTGCGGATGCGGATGCGAGAGATTGCGACGGTGCGCGTACGGTACGGGTATCGGAAGATTTTGGTGTTGCTGCAGCGAGAAGGCTGGACAGTGGGCAAAACGATGCTCAGCCGCCTATACCGGGAAGAAGGCTTGGCGCTGCGGCGGACGGTCCCGAGGAAGCGTCGTGTGGCAGTGGAACGGCGGGAGCGGCCCAAGGCTACCGGGCCGAATCAGGCGTGGAGTCTGGATTTTGTAACCGATCAACTGGCGGATGGAAGAAGGTTTCGAGCCTTGACGGTGATGGATGTGCACACCCCAGAAAGTCTGGCCATCGAACCGGGACAGAGCTTGAAGGGGCAAGACGTGGTGCGGGTGCTGCCGGGGCTTCAGAAGGATCGGGGTGGGCCGAAGCGGTTGTTCTGCGACAATGGATCGGAGTTTTCCAGTCAGGTGCTGGACCTGTGGGCGTATCAGAATGGAGTGAAGCTCGACTTCTCACGGCCGGGCAAGCCGACCGACAACGGACACATCGAATCGTTCAACGGGACGTTCCGGGAGGAATGCTTGAACACACATTGGTTCACTACGCTCGGGGATGCCAGGGAGATCATCGAGGCTTGGCGAAGGGAGTACAATGAGAGTCGTCCTCACAGGGCCCTGGGGGAGAGGACGCCGTGTGAGTTCGCCCATCAGATCGCGGCTCGCCGCGATCTGATGGGCCTGCAAAGCCCGCAAGACTCACCCTGACCTTGGTACAGAAATCCGGGGCCCCTCAAACTGCGTATGGACTAACATGGGAAGTGGACCAATAACTGGGGGCAGGTCACCGGTCAGGGAGGGAAAAAGAACCCCGCACGACTCCCGTAACGCCGCCAGCGGGCAATTTCGGGCTGCGAAAGAGGGCTGCTACCGAGAGTCGGCGTGCTTTATCCGTCTTGTGTCACTGAGTGGGCGCCGGGGCAGCCAGCGGCCGACCTTGGCCATGTACGCAGTGTACTCGTCGCCGAACTCCCGGGTGAGGCGGGGCTCCTCATAGAACTGTACGAACAGCGAAAAGAAAATGAACACGATGGCTGCATAGGCCAGGAGCACGGAGGCACCGAAGAGGGTGGCCCACCCCGAGATCACCGTCAGCGCCGCCACGTACATGGGGTTACGCGTGTAGCGGTAGAACCCCCGCACGACGAGCCGCTTCGGAGCGTCGATCGGCGCGGGAGTTCCTCTGCCGAAAGAGGCGAAGTCCCACACGGATCGCACGTAGAGCGACACGCCGACTCCAAAGAGAACTAGCGCCACTGCGAGCGTCCAGCCGCCGCAAGCCGTCCTGTCACCCGCGATGAGCAGCGGAATCAGCACGGCAAACGTGCCCGGTATCACGAGCGTGAACGCCACGTTCTTCAGAAAGAGCTTCATGCGGCACCAGCACCCCGAATTGACATCAACCGGAATTTCCTATTTTGCCCTCCGGCGATTGAAAATATACACCCACTTGGGTGCAACAGAGCACAGTTTTATCTCCAAGTGGGTACACCGACTGCCCAGCGGAGGGAAACTTCTAAGCCCTGAGCGGCGACGTTGTGCGGTAGAGCGTGCCGAGCGTGAGTACGGAATGAGCGAGCGGCAGGCCTGCCGGCTGCTGGGGCAATGGCGAGGAACGCAACGATACGAACCGATGCGGCGAGCCGACGAGGATCGGCTGACAGCGGCGGTGGTCACCCTGGCGAGTGAGTATGGTCGTTAGGGGTATAAGAAGATCGCGGCGCTGCTGCAAATCGCAGGATGGTCGGTGGGCCGCGACCGAGTGGAGAGGATTTGGCGGCGAGAGGGTCTGAAAGTGCCGCAGAAACAACGGCCCCGAAGGCGGTTGTGGCTGAATGATGGAAGGCTGCTGCGGATACTCACGCTGATCGACGAGTATACGCGGGAATGCCTGGCGCTAGGGATAGCACGGAGGCTGAACTCGCAGGATGTGATCGAGACGCTGTCGGAGGTGATGCTGTGGCGAGGGATTCCGGAGCATATCCGTTCCGACAATGGACCGGAGTTTGTTGCCCGGCAGCTGCGGGACTGGCTGCGGGGACTGGGGAACAGTCCCCTGTATATCGAGCCAGGCAGTCCCTGGGAGAACGGGTACTGCGAGAGCTTTAATGGGAAGCTGAGGGAGGAGTGCCTGAATGGGGCGATCTTCTACTCGTTGCAGGAGGCACGGATCGTGATCGAACAGTGGCGGCAGCAGTACAACCGGGTCAGGCCACACGCCGCGTTGGGGTATAGGCCCCCGGCGCCGGGGGTCTATACCCCACCCTGGAACCCGGTTCCAAGGCTTCAAATGGTAATGTAATATGTCTCACTTCACTTGGTACAAAATCTCGGCCCGGTCAGGACGAAGACATCAGTGTGGAAGGAATGCTTCACGGGGTTCCCGCACGGCGTCCAAAGAAATCTTGAAAAGCTCGCAGCCACGGCGAGTGAGTTTCTTTCGCGTGACTGCTCGTCTTCAGCGGAATCCTTGAGGCCGGGACGGGGGATTTGAAACCGCATGCAGGCAGTCCAGCACCCAGCCGTGGATCACATCGTTGCTGGCGACGTAGCCGCCATCGGAGTCGAGCCACGTGGCGCCCTGCGCGTCGGTCAGGATTCCGCCCGCGCGCTCCAGGATGAGGCTTGCCGCGGCGATGTCCCAAATATTTAAATCCAGATGCCAGTAAGCGTGCAACCGGCCAGCGGCAACGTTTGCGATTCCGAGCGACGGCGAGCCCATCAGGTTGCACTCGGTAACCTGGCCGGTCATTACCTCAACTATCCGCCTGGCCTGTTGGCGGCGCGTGCCGCTATGGGGCCAGTCGGTCCCCACGATGGCGCTTTCCCAGGCTTCTGCACCCTCTGTGATTTGCTGCACGGCAATCTTTTTGCCGTTGAGCGTCGCCGAGGCTCCGGTTGCTGCCTCGAACAACTCGTCATGGCAAGGATCGTAAAGCACGCCGGCGCGGATGCGGCCCTCCGAGCGCAGAGCGACCGAGACCCCGAAATACGGGATGCCCTGGACGAAATTCAGGTTGCCGCAGATGGGATCGACGATCCAGAGATGCTCGGCATCCAGCGGCAGGGGAGCATCCTCCGGCCCCTCTTCGGCCAGAATCCCGGTGTGGGGAAATTCAGCCAGGAGCGTTGATACGATTGCCTCTTGAACCTTGAGTGAAGCCTCCGACACAACGTCCCGGTCGCCCTTCCATTTCAGGTAGCCGGGATCGCCCAGGCGGGCCTTGGCCACCTTTCCGCCTTCGCGCACGGCGCGCACGGCAACCTCCAGCGCACGGTTGATCTCAATGCTGTCAGTGGATTGAGTCATGAACAGCTGCTTTTATAACATTGCCAGAACCGCGCGCGCCGAAAACCGACCGTGCTTTCTACTGGTCCAGCGAATAGGCGAGCTTCACAATCAAGGCCCGGCTCCGGAAGCCGCCACCTTGTTGTCCCCGTTTGATTGGAAAAGCCAGGAGTAATTCCTATTTCTTGACATGCACAGTTACATTGCCCCGGCCTTCCCGAACAGTGCGAATAAGCCAGACCCACAGCGTTCTCTTCAGCACTGTGCGGAAGGCAGGAGCCAGGCACAAAAAGCCCAGCGCGTCGGTGAGGATTCCCGGCGTGAGGAGCAACGCCGCTGCCACCAAGATGATCACGCCGTCGGCTATGGCTGCGGCCGGCAAACCTCCCGCATTTATCTCGCGACGCACTTGGAGCAAAGTACGCAACCCCTGACGGCGCGCGAGGAAGGCACCTAAGGCTCCCGTGCATGCGATCAGCGCCAGCGTAGCCAGAGTACCGATGTGCCGACCTACTTCAATGAGAAGGGTCAGCTCCACCGCAGGAACCAGAATGAAGAGCAGCAGCTTGCCAATCATCATTAGCTATTATATCCGGGATTATTCTATCCCGGTCAGCCGGAGCGGACCGACTGCTCCCATGCACAATCCAAATCACAAGCCAAATCTTTATTGCCTTATGATGTTGCAGCGCGAGAGCCAGCAAGAACCTATGCTAAATGCCTTCGGGTTTGCTATCATTGCTTCCGATCCTGAGATGGCAAGAAACCTCCGATTCGTTGCAACTACATGACTGACGCGTTCAATAAGAGAAATTTTCTGCACCATTTCCTGCGGGTGAAATGGCGCACTTCATTCGGCAGGCGCATCACGCCGCCCTTTGTCACTCTCTTTGTTACCACGCGTTGTGACGAGCACTGCATCCATTGCTTTTACTGGGAGGAGTTGAACCCGAAGCCCAACCACGATATGCGTCTGGAGGAGTACGAGAAGTCTTTTGCCTCCATGGACGAAATCTACAACCTGTTCATCGGAGGCGGCGAGCCGTTCTTGCGGGAAGACCTGGCGGAAATTGTGCTGTCGGCGGCCCGGCTGAACTCTGTATCGAACGTGTATGTTCCGACCAATGGGCAGCACACCGATCAAACCCTGTCCGTGCTGGAACGGACGCTTCCCAACGCGCCGCAGATGCGCTTCCATCTGAACCTCAGCTTGGATAGCACCGAAGAGTCCCAGTACGACCTGATCCGCGGGAAGAAGAAGGCCTATCGCCGAATGATGGAGACCTGGAAAGCAGTTCAGCCCTTGCGCCGCCGGTTCCCTAATCTGGTGGTCCACACGCTGACCACGGTGATGAGAGAAAACCAAGACCAAATCCTGGACATCTACCACGGGCTAAAAAATCACTTTCAGCCCGACGGAATCAGTTTCAACTATATCCGCCACAAGGCACCCGAGGCAGAACAATTGGAGGTCAACGAGGAACGCTACCGAGCATTGAACCAGCAGATAGAAGAAGATGCCCGCACGGGGGCATGGCGTAACTATCGCAGGATTTCCGGAGGCCTACTGAACGATACCTTGGACCGGGAAATACGTCGCAGCGTGGCGCGCACGGTGGAAGAAAATGCCCCGCAGTTTTCCTGTGTGGCAGGCCGGTTGGCCTGTGTCATCTACAGCAACGGGGACGTGGTGGAATGCGAGATCAAAAACAGCCCGATTGGCAATTTGCGCCAACAGGACTACGATTTCCGGAAGATCTGGTTTGCGGAACCAGCCCGTCAAGCCGCCAGCGCCGCCGCCAATGGCTGTTTCTGCACTCACGAGTGCGGCCATTACTCCTCTCAAATCTACAGCACATCCTGCTTGACAAAAATCGTCACGAAAGCCGCCATCGCCGGGACTGGCTAACAGCCTGCCCTGATTGAAACCGAAGGAAACTTGCCGAAGGGATCGCGGCTCGGACACGCTATATCCCGACAGGAGAGCCGATCTAGCGGGCAATCATATAGGTAAACTTGGCGATGATGGCGCGGTCGATCAGCTGGCTGGAAATCGTGTCGCGACGCTCGTTATAGACGATGTAGAGGTCGCTCAGCGGCCGGTGGATCAGGTTGAAGCGGACGTTGGAGCTCCATTGCCGCGCATCGGCGTTGTATTGGATCAGAGCGTTCAGAAACATGGCAGTGGAAAAGGAATAGTTGGCGCGGAGGCTGACCAGGTTCGTTTTGAAGTGGCCTTCCGACAGGTTGATATTGTTATGGGTGTAGCCAAGCGATGTGTTGAATTGATGGTTGAGCCGCAGGGTCCCATTCAAGACGTAGGTGTGCTTGTAGCCGGTAAAGAACGGGCCGATGAGCAACCGGAGATTCCCGGAGATCCGGCGGCTGCTATCGCTCCGTCCCGTGAAAATGTACTCGTGGAACTTGTAGACACCCGTCGGAATCACAACGTTTCGTCTGCGGTTGATGACAAATGGTTCGGAGAGTCGTTCCAGCTTGGTGTTGAGCCCGGCCTCGAAGTTAGAGCCGTTTTGGAAATCCATGATGTAATGGTAATCAACACCGCGCGTTTCCAGGTTCCCATCCGCATCCAGCACGTAGGTAATCGGAATGTGGGGATAGATGCGGCGGACGAAGCGGCGCAGGCTGAGCGGCCGGAACGAGCGGCCATACAGGCCGGAGAACTTGCGAATCCCCAGGCGGGGCACGAACCCCATCTCATTGGTGAAGTTTTCCTGGACGCTGGTGTAGGAGGTACGCAGGCTCCAGGCGCTATCGAGATAGTGCAAGCTGACCCGGCTCGCCAGATCGCGGCTACCGCCGGAGGGCGTCCAGGACTTGGAGAGAAACGAGTACAGGTTCAGCGCCCGTCCGAAACGGAAGTTGGCGTCCACGCCGACGACGCGGTTGAAATGCCGGGAGTCCTGCAGTTCCTTGTTGACCAGCATGACGCCGATGTCGGAGTTCGCCAGGATGTTTCGGCGAAGGCGTGCTACGGTGAAGTTGACAGCGGGCGAGCCGTCTTGCTCCTGTTGCTGGATATTCAGAAAGCCGAGATCGAACGGGCCGACGCGACCCGTTAAACGGGCGCCCCCGACAATGGGAACTGGCGCTCTGTCGTCGGAAAGGCCGATGCGACGGCTGAAAAAGAAAAGCATGTCGTTGGACGGCTTGCTGGCCGCCGGACCCCGGTCCGAGCCCCCACTGAACTGGAAGATGCCGGAGTTCTCCAGGAAAAACTCTCGCTTTTCCGGGAAGAACAGGCTGAACCGGGTCAGGTTGATCTGCTCATCGTCGGCTTCCACCTGTGAAAAATCCGTATTGTAGGTGAAGTCCCAGGTGAGTCCAGAGGTCAGCCCGTATTTGACGTCCACGCCGAAGTCTGCCTCGGTGTCGCGCCGCCCGCGGGCAAACTGACCAAAGCGGCCGGCAACGTATGGCTTCACCCGAATATTGGCTCCCGGCTTGACGCCCTCCAGGCCCTCCAACGTTCCGGCCAGCGAGATGCGGCTGAGGGAATAGATTCGCGGCATCGGTGACCAGAAACTGTCCTCATTCTTGCGCCGGATCAACCGATGGAAATTTATCCCCCAGGTCTGCACCTCTGAATTGCTGAATTTCAATGTCTTGAATGGAATAGCGATCTCAGCCGTCCAGCCGTCTTCCGCCATGCGGGTCTTGACCGACCACACGGCGTCCCAGTTTTCGTTGATCTCACGGCCCTCGTTGGCCGTCTGCGCGTCCCACTTGGCCCCGGCGGGGTTAATGGCAAATTGGTACCCGTTGCGTTCGTCGCGGAAAGTATCCAGGATGATTCCAACCAAATCGCCTGAACTGAGATTGAAATCCTTGTTGAGCTCGCTGATGATCAGGCGGCCGGGCTCGGAATCGTATGCGTAGATGCCAAAGTAAAGGTAGTCCTTGTCATAAAGGACGCGGATTTGCGTCTTTTCCGAAGCCGGTTGGTCTTCCATCGGCTCGTTTTGGATGAACTGGTCCGCCAGAGGAGCGTTATTCCACACCGGCTCATCTAAACTGCCGTCCACGGTAACCTTCTCAGAAATCTTGACGGCCTGCAGACGGCGCTCCCGGCGGGCAGATTCGTAGTCGATCTCGCCATGCAGGGCGGTTGCGAACAGGAACAGAAACAGGACAGCGTATCGCATTGCGCGTGCTGCTTCGGGAGACAATACTCGGCGAGTGTTGCCAGTGGCTTTTCCTGGTGTTGTAGTCATATCCGAGGCGGGTGGATCACCGAGCTCCCTAGTCCGGAAACAGGAGATTCTCCTCTGCCATAGTCATCTGTCGCCGGGATGCAGCGCGCCGTAAGTATATAAAGTCAGTTTGCTCACCACAAGCTCTGTTCCTAATCTAGAGACCAAGCGGTAAAGGCGGGGGACCGAAGCCGGGTGAGATGGGGTCAATTGGGCCGCTGGCGTATGCTTCCGGGCGAAGCGGAAAGTCCAGATTGGGAATCCCTGTTCGCTTCCCTATACTGTGATATAACTTATTCTATGCTTTGGGCATAACATACAGGCCAAGTTAGGTTAGGGAGGAAAAATGCTTCAGAAACTCGCGAGTCTGCTGTTGGCGGTCATGAGCTGCGGAGTATGGGGATGGGCGCAACAGTCAGACGTAGCAGCCAAGCTGGGCTACCCCCAGATGATCCTTTATAACGGCAAAATTGTAACTATGGACGATTCTTCGTTCGAGTCCAAAGTAGGCACTATTGTGCAAGCGATGGCTGTCCGGGACGCGAAAATCCTGGCCATGGGGACGAATACCGAAATCCGGCCCCTGCGCGGACCTCAGACAAAGATCATTGACTTGAAAGGGCGGACGGTGTTGCCAAGTTTCATTATTCCCGCATTTCCCGTTTGAAATCGTAGAAGCAACCCTCGACTAACCTCCAACATCAATATTGATGCGGGTTCCAGCATCAACATTGCATTCCGGAGGTGTATACCTAATGGGTGAGAGCCAAAAACAGGCATTTCAACTGTCATTCAACCGGTTTTTGCGGGTTGCCTTTCAAGGATCGCGAGTGACATCCAACGGTGGGCTGATTCTGGTGCGAGAGCTGGACGAGCGATTGGGATTCGATGAACTCGTCGAACAGCACTTGACCGACTCTCGGGCAAACAATGCGCGGTTGTCTTTTGCGGACCTACTTCGACAGTCGGTCTACAGCCGTCTGGCTGGATACGAGGATGTGAACGATGCCGAGCGGCTATCTCAGGACCCGGCGTTGCGGCTGATCGGTTCGGAGAAGATTTGGGATCGAGGGGCGGCTCTGACTTCTCGGTTGCAGACCTTCGAGACGGAGATGCTGGCTGAGGAAGGGAACTTCGCAGGGCTGGCACGGGTGAACCGGGAACTGATCGGCAGAGCAGAAGCAATCCATTCGCACTACCGAACTGTGCTGGACATGGATTCGACCGAGATTCCGGTCTACGGGGAGCAGGAGAATAGCGCCTACAACGGGCACTTCGAGTCCACCTGCTATCACCCCCTGCTGTTATTCAATCGAGACGGCGACTGTCTGGCTGCCAAATTGCGACCGGGCAACGTCCACAGCGCCGAGGAATGGGAAGAACTTCTCCTGCCGGAGATCGAGCGGCAGCAGAAGCGGGGCAAGGAGGTGGTATTTCGTGCCGACGCGGCCTTTGCGAAGCCGGAGATTTACGAGGCGTTGGAGAAGCGGGGTGTGAAGTATGCCATCCGCATCCCTTCCAACGAGAACCTCCAGCGGGACATCGAGGAGTTGCTGAAACGTCCGGTAGGAAGGCCGGGCCAGAAGCCGTTGGTGGAGTACAAGGGGTTTCTGTACCAAGCCGAGAGTTGGAAGACGGCCCGACGGGTGGTAGCCAAGGTAGAACATCATCCGGGGGAGTTGTTCCCGCGAGTGGGGTTCATTGTGACGAACCTGACGCTTCCGAGTCGAGCGGTGGTGCGGTTCTATAATAAGCGAGGGACAGCAGAGCAGTGGATTAAGGAAGGCAAGCAGGCGGTGAAGATGACGCGGCTCAGTTGCCATCGGTTCCGGTCCAACGAGGTACGGCTGTGGCTGACCATCATTGCCTATAATCTGGGAAATCTGTGGCGGCGACTGGTGCTGCCACAGAGAATCGGGAACTGGTCCTTGACGAGCTTGCAGCAGCGGTTGGTGAAAACCGGAGGACGCCTGATTAAGCATGCCCGCTACTATTGGCTATTGCTGGCAGAGAGCCATCTGACTCGGCGGCTGTTTGCCAGCATGCTGGGGCGGATAAATGGGCTGTCGCTTCCGTCGGGATAGCCTAGCCTGCGGCACCCAATAAAATGATTCCGATATCCCCCGGGAATGGAGGGGTGTCTGAAAAAGCTGGTTCTGGAAGCCGAGGCGATGGGTTTTTGGGGACTCGGAAAGAGCGGCTGGAAGCCGCTGGCAGTATCTCGGAGAAAATATTGGGCTGGAAGTGCTCAGTTGAAGGCCAACGGGTTTATACTCACGAGTCGGAGGGCCAAAAAACTAATTCCGGATAAAATTAAGCCGGCTTAGGAACGGGTGGGGGAAGGTCTCGGGCTTTTGTCTCCGACTGGAAACCCGCCTTGTTGTGACTCCCGTCGCAGAAGGGCTTGTTCTGCGAAGATCCGCAACGGCACAGGGAAAGCATCGTCCGCCCCCCTAGGCCGAAAGCCTTTCCCTCGTGGTCGTAGATCGCAAACTCGCCGGCAATCCGCAGTGGACCGTTGTTTTTGACCGTGATTTTTGTTTCCGCCATTCTTCCTCCGCAAAATTAAGCAATTCGGAATAGGACTTATCGCCCACCCCGTCAATCAATATAGTAAAACAGGGATAACTAGACTGTCTATGGATTATGTGCCGTGAGGGTGCCACTTCAGTCGCGCCGAAAGGTTCCCCTGTCAATTGCGCTTTAGAGCCGGAGGTATGTCTTGAACTCTGCCTGTTCCAGCCATTTAACCTCAACCCCAGCGGCTGAAACTCCTGTCGTGGTCCAGGTGGTGGCACGTTTAAAACCGTGCCCTGACAAGAGCGTAATTTGGGATACACAAACTCTTGGACAGGTCTAACTGATCTGTTATCCGCCGCCGGACCCAAGTCTTTTCTATAGGAGCTGTTTCCGTGGTAGCCCTGGGAGATGCGTTTGCGGAAGGAGCCTTCTGGAAGAACGCTCAGGGGGACCACACCCCTTCTCGTTTGGTGAGGAACAGTTCAGCCGGCAATTCAGCGCCCACGCCTTCCTTTCTGGCTTGCTCGTAGACCAGCCGGGCGCTTGCAGCAAATTGGATGCCCATTCCATGATTATTTTTGAACAGAGTAATGTCCTCGGCGGAACGGCGCGCGCGAACTTTGCCGCAGACAACTTCGCCCAATTCATGCAGTTGTTCCCAGCCCAAACGGCCGTCTTGCAACAGCTCGTAGAGGTTTCCCTGGCGGTCCTGCTCCACCTGGGCGCGGGTGTTGACCAGGATCGCCTGCGCGCGAAGGTAAGCAGTCGGATCGATTTCATCCCGCTTGCTGCGGTAGTCTCCTCCTACGATGGTGGTCACGTGCATGCCGGGCTCGAGCCAGCGACCGTCAAAGATTGGATCGCTCGAATTGGTGGCAGCATTCACGATATCAGCCCCCTGGATGGCCTCCCGAGCGCTGTCCACCGGCGTGACCGCGCACTCGGCCTCCGCTTCGATGGAGGACGCAAACTTTTTTCGGCGTTTTGCATTGGGGCTGAACACTTTAATCTGTTCGAGCCGATGCTCCAGAGAAAAGGCCACCGCCTGGGCCCGTGCTTGCTCGCCGGACCCCAACAGGGCCATTACTTTGACGTTGGGCCGGGCCGCAAACCGGCTTCCCAGCGCGCTGGTGGCTGCCACACGGATCGGCGAATGGAAATGATCGTCCATGATGGAAAGCAACTGGCAGGTTTCCGTGTCAAACAGCAGCACCAGGCCCACGTAGTCGCCCGGATACTCTTCCCGCCGTTTGCCCCCGCGCTGGACTTCGCGCGCCAAGGAGGAGTCGATTCGCAGAGCCATGGCCCGGAAGCTCGGCACAATGCCGGCGATGTTGTTAAACCAATAATAGGTGTTCGGCTTTTGGGTGGGAACGTACATGCGCGAGCGGGGACGGTTGACGGCCACCTGGTTGCCGTATTCCCGGAAGGCCGTCTCCATGGATTCTGTGAGCTGTCCCAGCAGTTGCCGGTACGGGAGCAACTCTGCCATCTCCTTGTTCTTCAAGACCAGGACCATAGGACACTCCTCATGTTGTTCTCATTGCCGCAGACAAGTGCGTTCGGAGAATCTGAGAATCTGCCACCCGATTGGGAATCGACCCTCACCCTACCTCTTTGTTCCTGACGCGTCAACTGACGGTCCTCATGCAGTTCCAAGGCGGCAGAGCCTCATTCTTTTTTCTCTTGCTACCCGTCCGCAAATCATTTATTTAGGAAGCCGTAGAGGTTGCAATCGCCGGACAGCGAGCGCGGACGATTCTTTATCTCCGCTGATGAACTGCTTGCTGCCGGCTGGCAGGTATTTACTCGAAGGAGAAACTCCCGGATGGAGGCGAAAGCTGAATTCAGCCGAAAGTCCTGGATGGGCGCCCTCGGCGCACCCTTGATTTTTCTTATTCTGTGGGTGGCGCCTTTCAACATTGACGCTACGGCAAAGCATGCCCTGGCCGTGGTCAGCTTACTGGTCGTCCTGTGGATCAGCGAAGTCGTGGACCACGGCGTGACTGCTTTTCTGGGGTGCTACCTTTTCTGGTTTCTGGGCATCGTTGATTTTAATATTGCGTTTTCCGGATTCGCCCGGGACACGCCGTGGTTTCTCTTCGGCGCTCTGCTGATCGCCGGAACAGCTTCCAAAACCGGCTTGGCCCGTCGCCTCGCCTACAGCCTGATGGCGGCATTGGGCACTACCTTTTCCCGATTGCTGCTGGGAATGATCCTGGTGAGCTTTCTGCTGAATTTCATCATTCCTTCCGGAATGGCGCAGATCGCCACCTTGGCTCCGATCCTGATCGGGCTGGTGGCAGCCTTTGAAGTCCCTGCGCGCAGCAACATCGGCCGCAGCCTGTTTGTAACCCTTACCTATACCTCGGGACTGTTCAATAAGATGATCCTGGCCGGCAGCGCCAGCCTGCTGGCTCGCGGCTTGATCGAAAGTCTCGCCGGCGTCCCCGTGTATTGGAGCCAGTGGTTGATCGCGTTCCTTCCGGTCAGCCTGCTGACGATCGTTGCAATTTGGCGTTTAGTGTTGTGGCTCTACCCGCCGGAAAAACCCCGGCTCGCCGGCGCTCAGGAGTTCTTGCGGGAAGGCTTGCAAAAGCTGGGGCCTTGGTCGGTTGCGGAGAAAAAGGCCTTCGTTTGGGTGGCCGTAGCGCTCAGTTTGTGGGCCACCGATCGTCTGCACCACGCCAGCCCCGCCCTGATTGCCATGGGCGTGGGCCTGTCGCTGTGCCTGCCGAAGATAGGGGTGCTGGAAACCGCCGACATTAAAAAGATCAACTTCCTTCCGATCATCTTCGTCGGCGGCGTGCTCAGCATGAGCCGGGTGCTGGCCGAAACCGGGGCGCTTGAGGTCCTCACCGATGTGATGTTTTCCTGGATGGCTCCGCTTTTGTCCGGTTTCACGCAAGCCACTGGAGTGCTCTACTGGACGGCCTTCGCCTACCATCTGCTGCTGGCAAGCGAGCTGTCCATGCTGAGCACCTCCATTCCGGCCTTGATCCAATTCGCCACGGAGCAAGGATTGGATCCGATGGCCACCGCGATGGTGTGGACGTTTGCGGGGTCCGGAAAAATCTTCGTTTACCAATCCGCCGTGCTGATCCTGGGATATTCCTATGGATACTTTGAGCCCAAGGATTTGTTCAAGCTCGGTGCCTGGATGGCCGCAGTCGAATTCATCTTATTGTTGCTTCTGGTCAGTTTGTATTGGCCTCTGATCGGACTCGGCTGAGGATAGCCGGGAATGTCCCGGCAACCGATGTCTGTCACCTGCCGGTTCTCCTTTACAAAAGACCGGCGGGCTTGTAGCTTGGAAAAACGCTGAGAATAGCATTCTCGAGCGGCGGAGACGACCATGCACCCGGTTTATCGTTTTGTGGCGCGGCATTCGCTTTTCATTTTGCCCAGCATTGGCTTCCTGGCGGTGGCCGTGGGATTGATTGGGGCAGGCGCCGCGCTGTATATGTGGATTGCGCTCGGCGCGGCTATGGCCGTCGTGTGGGGTATTCCCTTCTGGCTGCGCCGCAAGCCCTCGGGGGCTCAGTCGCCCGGGGAGATCGGGCTGCTGCTGCGGTCCGGCCGGATCACACTGCTGCATTTTTACTCCGATTTCTGAGTGACGTGCCTGGCGGCGCGGCCCATCGTCGATGGGCTGGAGAAAGAATGGGGTCAGAAGGTCCAGTTCCTCCATTTGGAGTTCCGCAGCCGATTAGGTAGTGAGATGGGTCGACAGTTTGGCGTCGGGCATATCCCGGCCTTTTTTATCCTGGACGGTGATGGCCGCCTGCGTTGGCGGAAAAAGAAACTGATGCCCCTGCGCTCGGAGATATCAGCTCAACTGGAAGAACTTCTTTCGGAACAAAAAGCAATTCACTGAGCACCTGCTTGACGAAAAAACGTTAGCCGCAGAAACGCGGAGGAGCTGAAAGCTTTTTCCCTCGGCGCCTCTGTAGCCGGGTTTTTCTGCAGGTCGCTTCAAAACAGCTTGGCGAGTTCATCCCGCACTGGAAACTTCAATTCCTGGGTTCTGCCGTCTCGCTGTGCTTGGTGGCCATGTTCCAGAGGGGTGATCTCCGCCACAACCGTGGCCGGGATTGCTTCGTCCCGCAGGAGTGCGATCACCTCGTCGGCTTTTTCAGCCGGCGTCCCGATCAGCAGCGCGCCGGAAGCCAGCAACGCTAAAGGATCGAGTTTCAGCGCGTCGCACAGCTCGCGCGTCTCCGGAAGGACGGGAATCCGGTCAGCAAAGACTGATATGCCTCGTTTGGCCGCGACGGCCATCTCCCGCAGTCCCGACAGCACGCCGCCCTCAGTCGGGTCATGCATGGCCTTCACGACGCCGGTTGCAGCCGCAGCCTGCGCCGCCCGGACTACGCTGATGCCGGGATCGAACAAAAACTTCCGCGCGCGGTCGAGCACGCCGGCTGAAATTTTTCCGGACAATTCCGAATGTTTTTCGCGCGCAATCACGGCGCTTCCCTCGATGGCTACGCCTTGGGTGAGCAGAATCGCGTCGCCCGGCTCCAGGGAATCCTTGCGAAGGAGTTTTTCTTTGCTTGTTTCTCCCAGCATCTGGCCCACCACGATGGGATGTTCCAGGCCGTGAGTAATCTCGGTATGGCCGCCGCACAACGCCACTCCCAGTTGCTTGCAGGCGGCCAGGATGTCTTGGAAGATTCCCTCTACCAGCGCGGGCGATGCCGTGCTTTTCGGCAGCAGCAGTGTGGCCAAAAACCACATTGGCCGCGCTCCCACAACGGCGATGTCGTTGGCGTTGATGTGAACCGAGTACCATCCGATCTTTTCGGCTGCAAACGTGATGGGGTCCGTCTTGGCTACCAGGTAGCGGTCCGGCAACTCGATAACCGCTGCATCCTTCCCCACGCGCGCGCCCAGTATCAGGCGAGGATCGTTTACGGGCACCTGTGCCAGAAGATGTTCGAGGTATTCCGGCGGCAGCTTGCCGACAGCGAAGCGTGAGGGTTGGCGCATCGGGCCAGAGAATTTATATCAGCGAAGGGAGGAACGGCCGTTCATGGGCGCGGGCAACCTTGTACGGCATGGCGCGGGGCAGCGCCCGGAACAACGTCCTTTGTGACGGCGTTAGTAACGGCGTAAGACGCCGATGACGCGTCCCTGAATGGCGACGTCGGAGGCTGCTGCACGAATCGGTTCCATCCGCGCATTGGCCGGTTGCAGGCGGACCCGGCCCTGCGTCTCCCGGTAAAAGCGCTTCAGCGTGCTCTCGCTTCCGCCCACCAAGGCCACCACGATGTCCCCATCCCGCGCCTTTGCCGTTTTCTCCACCAGAATGTAATCGCCGTCCAGAATATGTTCCTCCACCATGGAATTCCCTTTCACCTGCAATACGAACACGTCCTTCTGGCCGACAAAGTCGCTGAGGGAAACCCTCTCCGGTTGCTCGGGAGCTTCCACTGGCTGGCCGGCAGCGATACGTCCTAACAGAGGCAGTTCGGCAGCCGCTTGTTCCTGGCGCGCTCGCCGGACTTCTTGCAAATACTTCGTCCCCGGTTCCAAAGAGCGGCTCCGGTTATAGCTCCGCCGCAGGTAGCCTTTCCGCTCCAGTGTGGAAATGTGCTTGTGGACGGTCGCCAGAGAACTCAAATGCAATCCCAGCCCAATCTCCTCAAAGCTGGGGCTGTAACCGCGCTCGCTCAGGAAGTCCGCGATGAAGTCCATCACTTGACGTTGCCGCCGGGTTAGCACCATCTGTCACGCACCTCCCGGTGAAACTAGACGAATCAATGGCAGGCTCTATTATAGGCGAATGAAAAGCGAATTGGCAGCGAGATCAACACTGGAGCCGCAAGTCAGGCACTACACCCCCTCCGCCCACCTTTTCGCAACCAGGTATTGCAGGCAAAGCGTGTTGAGCGGCGAGGCCGGGAGGCTGTTCTGCCCGGCTTATCCCGATGGACGCTCGTGGGTGCCGGTCCCTGGTATTGCTGCCCGGTTGTCGGTCCGCAGCCAATCGCTCAGGCGGCGCCAGAAAGCCTCGACGGGTCCCAATACGGAGTCCCCGTCGGCAACAGAGGGGTTTTCTTCGATGCGCTGGGACTCCATTCCGGGTTCTTGGAACAGCTCCGGCGCATGGTACGTCAACACGGCGTTCAATGTTTTATCGGTCACAATGATGGCCTGATTCTCCGGGTCCAGATCGACGCCGCGGGGCTTGACCAGCATCTGATTAGGTCCGCCATAGCTCCAGCGCGGCGGCACGTTGCCTTCGTCGTTGATGCTCCAGACCCCGACAAACGACAGGTTGTTGGGATTATCAGATTGCACTCCGTCGTGCGCGACCACGATCCAGCCATTGTGGACTCGAATCCTGCTCGGATTGATCAGCATCGTCTTAGGTCCGCTGATGACCCGAAGTGGTTGGTCGCTGTCGGAGTTGCGGTCGAAGATCCTGAGTTGGGTTCCGTCCCTGCCTCCGCGCGTGCTGACGTAAAGATCATTGTCCATGTCCACGGCAGCCACCGAGTGCTTGAGCGTGCGGCTCGGCGGAACGTTGCCGTTTGCGTCAATCGGGAAAACCTGGCGCTCCATGATAATCTCGTTGTACTTGGTGTCGATTACGACGCCCGACGATCCTTCCAACTGCGTGCGGTCGCCCTGAATGATGCGGATCGGTGGTTCCTCCCCACTGGCCGAGGCGCGGAAGGTAAGAATGGCCTGCGCAAACTGATTGGGCACAACGATCTCATCACGAGCCTCGTTGTAATGGATTGCGTGCATGGTCCGGGTCAACAGCGTATTCTGTCCTTCAATTCTGCGAGTCGTTCCCTGGGAGCCCTCCGCCAGCCTGGCGAAGACCGCAATCTGCGGATGGGCGACTCAGTTGGGCACCAGAATTTCTTGCCGTTTCGTGTCATAAGCCACTGCGCCCGGATTGCCGATCATCAGCGCCCTGCTTTCGAGGGGTCCGCTACGTATCCGCCGCAGCGGAGCGGTGTTGCCGTCAGCGGTGAGAGAGTAAACGTTTAGCGAGTGATTCCCGTAATTGGAGACCCAAAGCTCGTCGTGTTTGGTGTCCAGGAACACTCCTCCGGGAGCATCTAACCCGGTGTCGTGTCCCTTGATTGCGCGGATCGGCGCCACGTCACCCGATGCATCCGCAGGAAACACCAGCACTGAATTGCCGGTGTCGTTGGCGACGTAGAGCTCCCCGCGGCGCTCGTCGATCACGATTCCAGCAGGCCAATTCAACTGCGTATTGGGTCCTTCGATCACCCGCAGCGGCGGCATGTTGCCGCTGGCAGTGCGGCGATACACGTTGATGGACGGCGGCAGAAACCGGCCCGATCCAGGCACCGCCATGTTTCTGGGCAGAGGGACGTTGGGCCGCGATTCATCCAGGTCTTCCACTTCCACCCGATCCGGCCGACTGGATACCTGTCCATGGTTGGTGACGTAAACCAAGCCATTCTGCTTGTCGAAGGTAATGCCGTGGGGGTTGGCCAGTCGCGTTCGGTCCCCCTGCAGCAGGCGGATCGGCGGCTCGTTCTCTTCGGCATGTTGGCGAAAAACCACCAGCGCGGCATTGTGCTGGCTGGCAATGAAGAGTTCTTCGTTCTCCGAATCGACGGCGATGCCGCGTCCCCTTGTTTCGTGGCCGGTGTTCAGCACCCGCGAGGGCGGCACGTTGCCCTCCTGCGAGTGGGTAAACACTTGCATCTGGGCCGCAGTGTCGGCGTTAATTACGTAAACGTCTCCCGTCAACTGGTCCAGGTGCAGACCGCAGACGAACTCCAGTCCCGTCTGCTCCCCGGCAATGATTCGCCGTGGTTCGGTCATCCTGGCCTCCGGCGGAGTGTTGTCAAGGCGGTCATACACCAAAACCTGGAACATGTTTTCGTCGCCCGCTACCACTTCACCTCGTTCCATGTCCACCGCCACCGAACTGAAGCTGGGATAAGGATCGCGGATCACCCGGAGCGGATCCCGTCCCGCTGTTTGTTCCCAGGTCGGCACATCCGGCTGCTGCATCGCGGCCGCCAGGCTCATGGACGCGCTGGCTGGGACCCACTGGCACATGGCCCCGTCCATTTGCGGCAACTGTTCCATGGATATGAGCCGCTCTTGTCCAAAAGTTTGCGTGCCTAAAACATCCTGCTGGCTGCCGCCAGAGATAAAGATTCCTAATGTCGCCAGCAATGCACCGATAGCAAGCAAAGCTGCTCTGCGAGTCAGGTTCGATGATCGTGGCCTGCGAGAAAACATGCTAACCTCCTTGGCAATCTTCGGTTTCAGCCGGAACCTTTATCTAGACCCTTCCGACCTCCTGGCGGGAACAATTATACCTCAGTCAGTCTAGTTGCGGTTGCATTATGGACTCTGCCTGCCGGCTGCTGAAGCAGCGGGGGGGGACACGACGCTATAAGCCGATGCATCGGCTGGATCAGGCGGCCCGGATTGTGATGGAACCGTGGCGGGAGCAATACAACACCCGCAGGCCGTGCTCGGCTACAGGCCCTCGGCGCCTGGAAACGGGCTCCTTCCACTCAGAAGCGAAACGTGTACTGAAATTTCGCGGATACCCTGCGGTCTTGCGCGATGAAGTTGTATCCGCCCTCGGCCTCTTGAATCCAGCCCTGGTTGAAGACCAAGAAGAGGTCATTCCCAGGCTGCAGGATCCAGCGCACACGGCTCTGCCAGCCCAGGTTTCGAGAGCGGTTGTCGTACTGAATCAGATTGGAAAAGGTAAGGAAGGGCGATGCGGCATAGTTCACCCGCGAGGTAAAGATCCGGGTGGAAAAATTGCCTTGCGGCAACCGGGCAAACGTCTGGTTGGTGTTGAAACTGATGATGAAGCGGGGCGGGATCTTGTAACTCAGCGACGTCTGGACTCCATTGGCGTGCCCCGACCAATACTGGCCGGTCGCCACGGTTAAACCCGCTTGCAACCTGCGCTTTGAGGCAGTCAGAAAGAAGCTGCGCAAGCGCGTGAACCGGTACTCTCCCACAGGGAGAACGACGCCAGGAAAAATCTCAAACGGGGCAAACAGGCGCTCGTAGATAATGCTCGGTTCAAGAAATGCGTGGAAGGAATCACCGGATTTGAAGTGCCAGTCCCACAAAGTCGCGTGAAGATCCCAGCTTTCCACCTGTCCGTTGTCGAGTCGCGTGAAACGGGTATAGTACACGTCATGAAACATCTGCTGCAGGCCCAGAAAGTTTCTCGGGCGGGGATTGAAGCTGGCGCCAACCCGCAGCAGCCGTACATTCCTCCGCTGCACGAAACCGAGTGCAGGCCTAAAATTCTCTTGAATATCGCGCCAGATAAATTGGGCATCGTATTTGTCGTTGGGATACTCTGCCGAAAAGCCATAAGACCAATCCCGATCGGAAGAGCCTTCGTTCATGCTTCGGATACCGTACGCGTTCAGCACCAGATTCCGCGACCCGCCCAGAAAACGGGAGGTCGCCAAGCGTACGTCTGCACCATACGTTCTGCTGGAGGTGGATAGAGCCGGATTGCCCTCCGTGTAGATCGCGCCGACATAGGATTGTTGCAGGAAGTTTTGTTTGACGCGTCCCACGAAGAAGTTCTTTGCCGGCACGATGGGTAAGTCGCGCGTCCGCACGTTTAACACACCAATGTCGGTTCGGCCGATCTTGCCTGTCAGCTTCAGTCCAAAATCGATCGGCACCTCCTTCCCGGAAAGCAGCCCGATCTGACGGCTGAAGAACGGTCTGATGTCCGCTCCGGTCTGGGGAACGCCGGCAGGTGGATTCACCCCTGTGCTGGCAAAGCTGAAGACTCCGGCATCTTCCAGAAAAAACGACCGCTTCTCCGGAAAGAACAGAGAAAAACGCGTCAAGTTGATCTGCCGCGCATCCACTTCCGTTTCGCCAAAGTCCGTGTTCACGGTGGCCGACAGTTTCAAACTGGGGGTGAAGTTGTAAAACAGATCCAGCCCCGGCTTGCCGGTGACCACATTGTTCCCGGTCGCGCCGGTCTGCAGCCAGCGGCCTCCGATGAATGGCCGGACGTCAAGACCGATGCCTTGCGTGAGGCCTTCCAGATTGGTGATTTCACCTGCTTCGGAAACCTGGAGGAACTGTGTATCCAGACGCGCCCCCGACCAGCGATCTTCCTCTAACTTTCGCTGTATGTGCCGAGCAATGTTGAATCCCCAGGTTGTCCGGACGGACGGAAAGCTCAAGCTCTTGAATGGAATGGCAAACTCCGCACTCCACCCCTCTTCCGTGCGCCTGGTACGCACCGCCCAGATAGCATCCCAATCATTATTCGACTGACCATTCGCAAACACCAAGCCGTCCACCAGAGCGCCCGCCGGATTGGTAGCGAAATAGAAGGCGTTGCGCTGGTCGCGATAGGTGTCTAAGACAATCAAAATCCGGTCGTCGGAGCCCAAGTTTGCGTCGCGAGCCATCTGTGTGCCGATGACCCTGTTCGGCTCCGCGTCGTAACATATCACCCCAATGTACAGGTTGTCGGCATCATAGAGCAGTGTGACTTCCGTTCTTTCGGTAGGCTCTTCCCCGGGCCGAGGGTCTGTCTGAGTCAACTCGATCGTCGGCACCGCCTCCCATGCCGGTTCCTCGAGCAACCCATCGACGGTAATTTCCGATGTAATCCTGGTTACAACAGCGGACTTGGTTGGCTCCGTTGCCATGATCTGCGGTGGAATGGCGGCCCACAGCAGTGGTGTAAACAGGAATGCCCACGCCCATACTGCCGCCGGGAGAAAGATACGGCGTAACGAACTCCAGGAGTCACGACTTCGCCTCCTGGCTGAAGCCGCAGCACAGCCGCGCAAGCAGGTCTGCTGCGCGTCTGCTTTAGCCTGCCGGCAATTGGCCGGCATTTCACTAACCTTCATATTGCCGTCCATAAATCTGCTTTCCCGAACAATGAAGTGCATTGACAAGCCCGATTTCTTGTGCCATCGGTAGTGCCAGAGTTTATATCATGGGATATAACTTTCTCACTGGAAGCTGGTAAAAAAAATCGGTCCGGTCAGCGCTCCATCGCCGCCACAGTCATGCGAGCAAGTCGTCGTCGGGCATCGCCTCCGTGCCAATAGGCTCACATGGAAAGCCTCAAGGCAAACTGAATCTGCCTCGCTGCGGTCGCCGTCGAAGTTAGGCTGCCCGCAGTGGGATTGCGGGTTGACGCACTCTGGAAAATGGTAGCTCCTGCGCCTCTTTCCGGCGGATTGAAGTTGGAATGATTCAAGAGGTTGAAGAATTCGGCCCGGAATTGCAAGACGCGCTCTCCTCCGAGTGAAATGCTCTTTTGTAGAGAAACATCTATGTTGACCACGCGCGGCCCAACAATGATGTTCCGTCCGGCGTTGCCGATTGTGCCTGGACGAGGAGCAACAAATGCGCACGGATCAAAATACAAATCCGGACCGCCCAGTTTTGAACCCGCCGGAACTCCCTCGCAGCCGGAGCTAACTCCCTGGGTTGGATTGGTGCTTCTTCCGGGGCCGACGCTGGTGCGCTGCGAGACAAACAGGAAACCGGGATAGCGAATGCGAAAGAACGGCTCTTCCGGCAGGCCTGTGCGTACACGCAGGATTCCTCCCAGTCGCCACCCGTTGAGAAGGCTCGAACCAACCCCCGGGCTCTGCCTAGAGGGGAGGTTGTAGAAGTAATTCACCGAAAGCCGGTGGCGCATCTCGCCGGAATCGAGGCCTCTGCTCTGCAGCCGGTTTATGGCATAGTGCTTCTCCACCGCAAACGCGCCGTTCGACTCATTAACGCTCTTGGCAAAGGTATAGTTCAGACTTGCGGAAAGCCCATGCCACTGCCTGCGGTTCAAGGAAATCAACAGGGCATTGAAAAAGGATTGCGAATCCGTAGTGGTCCGCTCGATGCTGGTGAAGTTCGGGTTTCTCCGAGGAGTATTGGGAGGAAAGAAAAGCGAGCCGTCTGCCTGCTGCACCGGGAAAGGAAATTCATTGGCCTCGAAACTGCGGAGCAAATTGTTCCCGCGCGCCCCCACATAGGTCGCTTCGGCGGTAAGTCCAGGAAGGATTTCTCTCTCCAGAGCCAAATGATAGCGGTAAATCGTAGGAGTCTTGGGCCTGTTGTACTCGTAAATGCGAACCTGCTCCCGCACACTGCCGGCGCCGTTCAGGGCATTGGGGAAAATACTGCTGGCATCGAAATTGTTTCGGACAGCAAGCTGGTAGAACGGGGCGGTAACTCGCTTCAAATCCGCCGAATAACCAATGATGTGGTCGTAATAAATCCCGAATCCGGCGCGGATCACGAGTTTGCTCGAATCCTCCCAAGGCGACCAGCTCAAGCCGAAACGCGGGGCAAAACTCTTAAGCGAAGGATTACGGCTCATGAACCGCCCCACCTGGGGTTGCGTGTCCCGCAACTCGTCCTTGAGAAACGTATCGCGGCCCTGCGCGTCATGGATCATGGTCGTGAACTCATACCGCAAGCCGAGGTTTAGGTTCAGGTTTGGCCTCGCATGAAACTCATCCTGAAGATAGACGCCTGTCAACGTCTGCCGGTATGCCCGGTAGGAGTCTGAGCCGGGCAAGGCGATGCGCAGTTCTGTGCCCTGAGGACCTGCCTCCAAGAAATTCTCCAGGCTGTTGAATATCCATTGCCCTCCCTGGTTCGCGCTATCGACCAGGTTCCATTGGAACCGCTCCAGCACGCCACCCCATTTCCAGGTATGTCTTCCGCGAGTGAAGATGAAGTCGTCGGCCACTTGGTAAGTGTTCATGATTCTTGACGCAGGCAGATTCGAAGCAGGCCCCAGAGGAACCAGCCCGGGGACTTCGATCACTCCGAACGGAGAGGGTCCAGGGACAAAGTTCAATCGCGGATCGACCTGACGGTCAAAGACAGGAAGAGACCGCGAAACGGGACGCGTGTAGCTGAGCCGTAAGGTGTTGATGGCAGACGCAGAGAAGAAATGAGTTTCCGCCAGGGTTACGTACTGCTGGCGGCTTTCGGTCAGGGTGGGAAACTCAGGCGAGGCGGCGAGGGTGGTGGTGTTGGCATCGCTGAACGTGTACCGCGCAAACCATGCATCCTGCTCGCTGTGCCGCTGGTCCAGTCGAAACGTGAGGAAAGTTTCATTGCTGGGTTGCGATACTGCGGTGCGGCTTTGCGCGATACCCGCTCCGACGGGAACTTGGGGCCCAGGGTAGAGCGCCACGTAAGGCGCCACCGCAGGAACGGCCCTTCGGCGTGTTTCTGTATCGGGGACAAAACTGAGCACCGTCTCGGTCAGCCGGTTCCGCAGGGCTTCGAAGCCCACCATGAAATAGGCGCGGTCACGATTCAGTGGACCCAGCAGCGTCGCGCCGAACTGATTGCGTTTGAATGGCGGTTTCTCAGAGCCGTCGAAAAAGTTGCGCGCGTCCATCTCGCTGTTGCGGAAATATTCGAACAGGGTCGCATGAATCTCGTTGCTGCCGGAACGCGAGATGGCGTTCAGCACGCCGCCTGCGGCACGCCCGTACTGGGCACCATAATTATTGGAGAGCACCTGGACCTGAAAGAGCGTGTCGGAGCCCAATTGCCCCCCGGCAGCACTCCGGGGAACTTGATTTCGGGTGTCATTGATGTCGGTGCCGTCCAGCAAGAAGCTATTCCACTCTACGCGCCCCCCCGACACTTTGAGGCCCCGGATGTTTCCTCCCGTCTGCCGGCCGCCACCGGAATCACCGGAGACTCCTGCCCCAAGTGTCGCCAGTTGCGTATAGCTGCGGCCGTTCATAGGCAGCCCCACAAGCTGCGACTCATCAATCACGGAGGTAGCAGCCTCCGGGCGAGTCCGGCCACTGCCCTGCGTTGGGCTGGGCTGGGCTGTGGTGCTCTGTCCCAAGGCCGAAATACCCAGGCAGAACCAGGCCACGAGTATCCAGAGTATTCCCTCTACACGATTTCTTATGTGCATCCCGTATGCATCTTTTCAGTCTATAAGCCTTCTGGTTTCCGTCAGTTCCGTATCTTCTAACCTCTTGATCCACCTCGGCGATCCACAAGCAGCAGAAACGAATTAATGCAAAGCTCACTTTCGAACACGGGTTGCACGATTTCCGCTTCTGGCTCTTCGTTGGAAAGTTACTATACGTCAGATAGCCTTTTCCCGGGTCATCATTTTCCCTGCTGGTTCGGTAGTTTGCCGCCAATGCGGGTGAGTGACCAGCCAGCTTCCGGGATGGGGAGGAACGTGCATGGCGACTCCTGAGCGTTCGGTAAACGGTTCGGCGTCAGGATCTATCTGGCACTTTCAGTGACAAGCGTATTCGCTGGCACTCAAGGCGCGCAACTGGCTCGACGAGGCGCTGAGCCGTTGGTTCTCTGGTTGACCGGGTTCTGGTTTAAGTATTCTTCGTTTCCAGCAACAGAAGTTTCTAGGATTGGGAGTCATCAACAGTCCGCTCGACCATTTGCGGAAAGCTCCCTCCACTGCATGTGGGAATGGAGCGTTGTCGAATCATCAATCGTCCGAAAATGAGGCGGCCAGCGATTCTGTTTTTGGGGAGGCGGAAGTCGTGCCTCCGGAGAGGTGCTGCGGGGTCCAAGCGGCGAAAAATGTGACCTGATCTCGGGCCAATGGTTGTAGACTTGCAGCTGATGGTAGGTCAAAAAGGAAATGTCGGGTGAGCTGGATTTGTGGCCCATCAATAAGAAATTCGGAGGTATCACAATGCGAAGCAAGCTATTAACCGATTTAGCCGTGGTTGTGGGTTTTCTCATGCTTGCGGGACCGATGCTTGCCCACCACTCATCGGCGATATACGACAGTGAGCATCCGGTCACCCTGAAGGCAACTGTAACGGTGTTTCAGCTTATCAATCCCCATTCGCGAATTCGTTTCGAAGTGAAGGACGACAAAGGCAACGTCGAACAATGGATTGCCCTATCCGGCGCTGTATCCAGGATGTACAGGGCTGGCTGGAGAAAAGACACGCTGAAACCAGGGGACCAGATCACGATTACCGGTGCGCCCGTCAAAGATGGCCGCAAGGTCATGAGTCTTATTAAGATCGTGGGGCCTGCCGGCCAGGTGCTCACCACCCAAAGAGCCGAATAAGGGGCCGCTCCGATGAAGCGGGCGTTGCGGGACAATGGAGCGGGTCGTGTTTAGCGGCTTGGGCTGATATGCAGTAATTCGCATAGCGATGGAAGGAGGAGTTTCCCAATGCGAAATCCCTTAAATGTTTCGATCCTCACGATCGTGGTGGTGCTCGCCATTTTGCTCGTTGTGCTCGCTCAGATCCCGGCCGGGCCAGGATCGGGAGAGTCCTCGCCGGACCTGTCTGGAGTCTGGAGGGCCGAGGGGGGAAACGTCCGCGGCTTCAATCTGAAAGAGCCTCCCTCGCTGGCGCCTTGGGCAGCGGAGATGTACCAAGCCAACCGCGAGGGCGTAGAGGACCCGCTTGAGTCGGGAGCCGACGAGATGGACCCGTCCATTTATTGTCTGCCGGACGGTATGCCGCGGGTCTATCTTGTCAACTATCCTTTAGAGATCGTGCAAGTCCCTGGCCGGATGTATATGCTTTTCGAGAATACTCACCTGGTGCGGCGGATTTACATGGACGGGCGAAAAATGCCCGAGGATTATCCTCCTTCGTTTATGGGGTACTCGACTGGCAGGTGGGAGGAAGACACGCTCGTTGTCGAGACGGTCGGTCTGGACGACCTGAGTTGGTTGGATCGCGTCGGCACTCCGCATAGCGACGCTCTGCGCATTGTGGAGCGCATCCGGCGCGTTGACCATGACACGTTGGAGATCGATTTCCTGTTTGAGGACCCGAACGCTTTTACGAAGTCCTTGGAAGGGAAGAGAGTCTTCCAATTGCAGTCGGACTGGGAAATCATGGAACACAACGGTTTCTGCGAGGATCGTCAGCGCTATGACTATTCGCAAAAGTCGCTTCTCGGAACAGATAAATGGATCATCCCTGGCGAATACTAGCTCTAATCACAGCCTCCAAATGGGTCCGTAGTAACAGCCGGGGTTGTGACTCCATTCCTTGTGCGCCGAAACGGTACGGTGTCGGCTCGACGTGATTCCCGCATTCGAAACGGTCATCGGGCGGTGAGGAGCCTGGACTCGAATCGAATTGCCAATGCACGGGACGAGAAAGTGCCACTCATCAACAAGAGGAGGACCGAGATGTACGGAAGAACACGAACCATCCTGCTGGCTATGGCAATGCTCACGATTTCGCCGGGGCTTTTGGCTGCGGATGATCCGATCATGGGGACCTGGAAAATAGACACTGCGAAAACGACACTCGCTCCCGGCCAGTCGGCGGAGGCGTTGACCCGCACCCACCAGCCGATTCCCAATGGCATTCAAATCACGCGACCCTTGGTGGACGCCAACGGAGAACCAACCCGGGGCACCTGGACGATGAAGTTTGATGGCAAGGATTACCCGGTCCACGGTGACGCGAACCTCGATACGTTATCTCTGAAGCGCCTCGACCTGTACACGATGGAAGCCGTAGCAAAGAAAGATGGCAAAATAACCAACCGGATGCGCTGGGACATCTCCAAGGACGGGAAGACGCTGACCTGGACGTCGAATCGGGTGCTTCCTCCGGAACGGGCCGGCAAGACCGTTCGTGTCTACTACAAGCAGTAGGGAGTTGGGAAGCAGCCGGGAGGAAAGTTTCTTCAAAAACCGGAATGCCGGCGAAAGAAACATCTGAAAGGAACACTCATGGGAGAACTGATCCATACGTCACGGGTGAAGATTTACAAAGACAAGGGACCGATGCGGCGCGCCTACATTGAAAATTTTTCTCAGCCGCTCCGCTTCGGCGTCCACGGCGGCATCAAGAAATTCTACGGGGTGGAACCCAAGGAGGAACTGCCGACAACGCTCGACCATATTGTGGCCGCGGTGGGCGGCTGAATGACCGGCACGCTGGCCGGGGCGCTGGCGGCACGCAAGATTCCTACGCAGCCCGACAAGCTGCAGGCGGAGGTCGAAGGCGACATCGAAAACGTGAATGGCAGGCCTTTGATCACCCGCATCCGGGTGCAGTACTCCGTGAAAGTTCCCAAAGGAAAACGGGAAGAAGCGGAACGCGCCATGAAAGTGCACGAAAAAGGCTGTCCCGTTGCGGAGAGCGTAAAGCGGGGCATCCAAGTCGAGTGGTCCGGGACGGTGGAGGAAGAGAGCTGATCCTCTATACCTGCGGCAAATATAAGCGGCGTTAGCCAGGAAGGCTCCCTCATCCGCGAACCTGGCCGAACAGCGACCGCGAGCCAGGGCGGCATTCCTGCAGGATCAGAAAGGGAATTGACAGTTCCAGGACTTCTAATATCCAGGGCGCTCACGGCACAGAACAGCTTGCCCTCACTCCTCTGTTCTGATACCTTTTCAGCAGTTCGTTTTAGCGGGACCGGCTGCTTTCAGGCATCTGGGATTTAAGGAAGCAGGAAGACCAAAGGGCGCTGCGAAGCCGCGAAGTGTTGCCAAGCTGGTTCTAGGATATCCGAATTCGATTAAATCAACCCCGCAAGGGGAACCTTTTAAGGAGACGTCAATGGCAAACTGTAATTTATGGAGGAATTTTCTGCTGTCCGGACTGCTGGGTGCTTTCCTGCTGGCAGGGACGTCATTCGTTCGCGCCGATGATAACAAGACGCTGGTTGGAGTGGTCAGCACTACGCATTGCGGTTTGAAACATAGCACCGCCGATGCCAGCGGGGCCGCGTGCGTCAATTCCTGCGTCAACTCCGGACGCGGCGCCTACGCTCTCGTGGTGGACGGCGAGATTTATACGTTGGAGGGCGGCGCGGCCGAACTAAAAGAGCTGGCCGGGCTGGAGGCGAAGGTAACTGGACACGTCGATGGCATGACCGTGCACGTGGCCTCCGTTGCTGCAGGCAGTTAAGAGCAGACACCGGAAGCTCTACCAAAGGAAGTTTGTTGATTGGGCGGCTTTACCTCCCTGCGAGGATGCAGAGGTGTAATACCGCCCTTTCTTTTTGCTGAGGTTCAATCCTCCCGCAACAACCCCGCCGCCCGGCCATCTTCCGGGACCGCAACGATCATATCAAAGCAGTAGAGTTGAAGTTCCGGAACGGAAGCTGCTCCCACATGCCTGCACGCATTCCAACACGCCTGCCAAACATCGTCGAATGCGTCCCCAACTTCAGCGAGGGTCGAGACCGCCGGAAGGTTGACGAGATCGCTGCAGCAATCAGCAGCGTAGAGGGCGTCTATGTGCTGGACCTTCACATGGACGCCGACCATCACCGTTCCGTCATCACCTTTATAGGAAGCCGGGGGAACGTCGGGGAAGCGGCCATCCGTGCCGTGGGCCGCGCAGCCGACCTGATCGACATGAACCGGCATCACGGCCAGCACCCGCGGATCGGCGCCGCCGATGTGGTGCCGTTCATTCCTGTCGAGGGGGTTACGCTGCAAGACTGCGCGACCTTGGCGCATGACACCGGAAAGGAAATTTCCCGCCGCTTCCGGATTCCCGTTTACTTCTATGAGGGCGCAGCCGCCCGCCCGGAGCGCGCCCGGTTGGAGAATCTGCGGCGAGGCGGATTTGAAAGGTTGAAGGAACTGGGCATGGACGATCCTTCCAGCTGCCCCGATGTTGGGGACCCTCGGCCCCATCCTACCGCGGGGGCGACTGTGGTGGGGGCACGGAAGTTTCTGGCTGCTTTCAACGTCAATCTCAACTCGGCTGACCGGCAGATTGCCCGGCAGATTGCCAAGGCCATCCGCACTATCAGCCGCTCCCCTGGAGGCGGATTGACGGGCGTGAAGGCGATGGGCGTTCTCCTGAAATCACGGGCCGGGAACGGGCCGGCCGGACAGACACAGGTGTCACAGGTTTCCATGAACTTGACGGACCTGGAACAGACTTCGCTGGAGCAAGCTTTCCATGCAGTACAACGGGAAGCCTCGCGTCTGGGAGTTGCCGTCAGCAACAGCGAAGTTGTGGGATTGATCCCCCAAAAGGCGCTTGCCGGGACGAGCCTGGAGTCCTTCCGGGAATCGCTCCAGATAGAAGATTTTCATCCTCAGAAGATTCTGGAAAACAGGATGGCAGCGGTTTTGCCCCGGGGCTGACAAACCGCCAGGGCATGGCTGATATAAATCCAATCCGAGCTGCGACCCAAAATTTGCGAGCTACAGGTCGGGTGCCGCAGCTTGTGACGGCAGGCCTGCAGGAAGCGGTCTTATGGGATTTTTCAGTAGTTTGCTAGGCGGGCTGGAAGTCGCGCGAGTCCCGGAAGGGAAGGCTCGGATCAGAGAAGTCCGGGCGGTAATAGTCGGAGGCTTCGGACTCGAGCGGCTGTATCCATCCATTCTCAAATCCAAGCCGGTCCACGATCTCCAGCACCTGCTCCCACTCCCGGGGACGGATCTTGCGGCTCAGCAAGGGAAATAGTTCCTCGCCGCTCAGCCGGCTGGCCTTGCCAACCTTGTGCGTGGGATAGTACTGCGCCATCAGGCTCAACGTCACGCGAGGGGAGAGGTGGTCGTGGATCCACTCCAGGCTCTCGCGGATTCCGGCCAGCTCGTTGGGAAGCACCAGCAGACGTATCACCAATCCCCGGCGCAGGAGCCCTTGCTCGTCCATCACCACCCGGTCTCCCACTTGGCGGTACATCTCCCGGATGGCGGTACGGGCGCTCTCGACGTAATGAGGGATTTGGGAGTACTCGCGGGCCACGCTGCTCGAGCTGTACTTTAGGTCGGGCAGGTAGATGTCGAAGATTCCCTCCAGTTGCCGCAGTGCTTCCACGCTATCGTAGGCGTTGGTGTTGTAGATCAGCGGAAGACGGAGGCCGTCGGCGACCGCGAGGTTCAACGCCTTCACGATTTGAGCCGAAAAATGAGTCGGGGAGACGAAACCGATGTTGTGGCAGCCTTGCTCCTGGAGTTCCAGCATCATGGCTGCCAGCCGCTCGAAGCTGGTTTCTCCCGCCTGCCGGAAGTTCTGGCTGATCTGCCAATTTTGACAGTAAACGCACCGCAGGTTGCAGTGGCCCAGAAAGATGTTCCCAGCGCCCTTGGCCCGCCCTGCCTCCAGATGAGTTCCGCTCAACGCAGGCTCTTCCCCAAAGTGCGGTCCGTAGGAAGAAACGATCGGCAGATAACCGGCCACGCATACCTTGGTTTCATTCCGGACCCGGTTCACTTGGCAATCCCACGGACACAGCGTGCAAGAGGCCAGCATTTGCTCCAGCCGGTCAGCCCGCCGGGCCAACTCGCCGCTTTCTGCCAGTGGCAGATAGCTTGGGGAAAGACCGCTTGAGGGAGGAAAGCTCGGGACGATAGCCGGAGGAAAGCAATTGGTATCGATCGGGTCAGCCATCGCCTGTATTGTATCATGAGCTTTCCTCCTCCCCTGCGACAAGGTCCCGGTTGTCACGGCCAAAGCCCTGTTTGAGTTCGGTGCCTGGCGACACCCAACGATTATGAAACCAAGCGCTTTTTCCTGGCTCTGGGCAGCGTGACCGGCCCCAAGCCATTCTCCGGCGTATTGCCGGATTAACCCTTTCCGGTCCTCCACAGCAGGTTGTTGAAAAACGCCGTTTGTCCGCTCCCTCGCAGCCTGCCCTGAGCGAAGCCGGAGGATTAGCAAGCGAACCCATACACCAGATTTTCAACAACTTTCCAGACGGTTCGATGCTGACGAAATTGCAGGGGACTTGCGGCGTGGAAATGATGTAGAATAAGCCTGAACTGCAATTTAATTGGAAAATTTGTTCTGCAAGCCAGGGTGTGAACCTGTGGGGAATGTTGATATGCCCAGGTCCTGAGGAGGTTCCAAGTGAAGAGCATGGCCGGTGGATTGTTTTTATGGAGCATGATGGTGCTGGTTTTGGCGTCGCAGACTTTTGCTCAGGAGCAACAGGGTGGGCAGGCTGACGACGCTCCGGTTGATCCCATGACAACGACGCGGGTGACGCTGGGCAGCAGTTCGGCGACGCCCGGCACGATGCTCGTAGTTCCCATTTACTTTACGCCTGCGCAAGACGTGGCCGTCGGACGGTTGAAGGTGGGTGTAAATTTCGTCAGTGCCAACCTCAAGTTTTCCAAGCTCGAACGCGGAATCGCCGCCGAACTGGGAAACGTAGACGTGAGCACCGACTTGCAAGTGGGCGAGAATGACGATGGAGTGGAGACTTCGACGCTGACGATTACGGCCTCATTTCCCTCCGAGGAACCGCCCGAGAAAGGGATTCCGGCAGGGTTGCTGGCATATTTGACCATGCGGGTTGAGGAAGAGGGCCGGCAGGCCAGCATCACCTTGCGTGCCAGCGCGGAAGGCTCGGAATTAGGGACGAACAAGCCCCTGGAAGACCTCCGGGCCTTTGACGCCACTGTGGATGTACTGGCTCCCGGCACAGAACCCATAGTGGCTTGCTTTTTTTTCACCCATTGAAGACGGAAGGGTAATGTCTCGCGGCTTCCGGATATCTCATAATCCTGCATGAGCAAGATAAAAATTCCGGCGACGGTTCCCGCCGCGGTCTCGCTTCTGGCCTTGGTTGCGGTAAGTTCGGCTCTGTATTTGCGTGCTGCAAATGGCCCGATTGAGCTGACGCTGCCTCAGTTTCTCGCGCAGATTCGCGACCAAAACCCGCCCCAACAACAGGACGGTTCCGGGAAGCGTGCCGAGGAAGTGTTCTTCCAGTTGGCGGCTTCGCAAGGCAGAGAAGCAGCGGCGCGGCAGAGTCTGGACCGGCTGTCGGGGTGGCACGAGGCGGCTCAGGTTCGGCTGGAGGCGCAGAGCATTCCTCCGCTGGAGGTGGATATACTGCGTTTCTCCGAGGCCAGGGCTGCCGCCCAAGCGGCACAACATCAGGCAGAACGCCTCACAGCAATGGGCCAGGCCAACCTCTTGCTCGGCAGAGTTCCGGATGACCCTCTGATGGCGCTGGCGCAAGCCTTTCCTCTGGCGGCATCGGACAACACGGAATCACAGTCCGGCATCCCACCCGTTAGTGGAGAGCAACCGGAACCTCTGCTGACTCGGGAGGAATGGACACAATGGGCCGACCGCAAGGCTCAATTCGAGAAACAACTGCTGCCGCAGGGACGCGATTTGCTGGCCAAGATGTATCAGAGCTATCTGCTGGATGGCACTCCGCTGAGCGCCCTTCTCCGACAGGAGCAGGAAGTGTACCAGACGGAGTTACAATACAGGCTGCTGTTGGTGGAGGCCGAGAGGAGGCTCGCGTCCGCCGGAAGTTGACCTTGCGCTTCGGCAACCTCCCCGGACCCGGCTTCAACAGAATAGAAATCCTACGGAGTGTTTGGCAGGAAATATGTTCTAAGGACGGGACTGCATCATGAAGCAACAATTGAAAGCCGCACCGTACAGGACTCTCGTTTTGTGCCTGTCGCTATGCATGCTATTCGGGGTTTCTCTCAACGCCCATGAAACCGGTTTTCCGGAGGCGACCCTAAAGAAAGTCTTTCCGGAGGCCACCGGCTTCACCCTGCGCAAGAAGACCTTGACGCCGGCGCAATTGAAACGGGCCGAACAGCTTTCCGGCAGCAAGGTGCAGCGGAATGATAATCCTTTGTCGATCTATGTGGCGCTCGGCAAGGCTGGTGATGGTTCCGGCGTGTTGGGTACGGTCCTGTTGCTCGACACCCGTGGGCCCCAAGGGATGATCGATCTGGCGGTCGGCTATAAACGGGATGGCAGCATCTACCGGGTGGTGGTGGCGGAAAACGCCGACGATCCCGGCTTGGGTTCAGCCGGTTTCTTGGATCAGATTCGGGGGAATGGCTTGGAATCCGCTTTGAAGACGGGTCAGGATATTCAGTTTTCCGGCAACGCCGAGGCCGCGCAAGCGCTTTTGAACGCCGTGCGCCGGGGGATGTACTTTTTGGAAGCGGCTGGACTGAACTCCGGGGGGGAATAGAAGATGCGCGGGACCGAACGGAACGGAATGGCATGGGCATCGGAGGATTCCGTAGGAGTCTGCCTTCAAAAGCGCTGGAAGGCGCGTTTCCGCGCCGGGACAGCAAAGCTGGCTCTGTTGGCTATCGGGAGCTTCTGGTTTTCCTGTGCCGCCGCGCAGGCGCAGTCGGCAACTGTTTTGGGAGAGGTGGCGCCCCTTTCCGACACCGTGGCGGAGGTGCAGTGTCCGGCTGCCGGGCGATTCATCTCGCCCCGGGAGAAACCCTTATCGGTGGGGGACAAGGTGCAGGCAGGAGACCCTCTGGCCATCATCGAGCACCATTACGTATTGCACGACGCATCCCACCTTTCCAATACCCGCTGGAATTTACTGATCGCCATGCTGGATGCCCGCCAAGTGGCGCTGGAAACCAGGATTGAACGGGAAAAAGCGGAGCGCCTTCTTGAGTTTGGCAGCGCCTCCGGCAGGCAGGTGCAGGAGTTGCAGGCTACCGAACTGGTGGCGAAGGCCGAGTATGACAAACGAAGGACTCTACTGGAACAGCAGGATTCGCAGCTTCAGAAGACGGATTTGGTGCGCCGCGGAATCTTCTCTCCCATCGAAGGAAACATCAGTTACACGAACTTCACGCAGGACCAGATCGTCAATGAAGGAGTCTTGTTGTTCCGGATCGTCAACATGAAGCAGGTCGGTGTTTCGGCGCGCTTCACGGAGGCGGATCGAAACCGTCTCAAGCCGGACTCGACCGTCCGAATTCGCTTTGACAGCGTGCCGGACCAGGTTTATACCGGCCGCGTGGAAGTGATGCCGCCTGCAATCAACCCGGAGACGCGCACTTGGGACGTGCTGTTTCGCGTAGACAATCCCGGCGAACGGCTCCGCTTTGGGATGATTGGCCGGGTGGAGTTGTCCCCATGAACCAAGGAAAAAGAAGATGAAAAGCAAATTTGTTTCTTCCCTGTCATCGCTTCCGGCCTCCCTGGGAATCGTTCTGAGCGCATTGCTGGCGCTTTCCATGAGTCCCGACAACGGCTGGGCTCACGGAGAAATTGCAGGCAGCGGGCAACAAAATCTGGAACGCATCGTGCAGGGAAACGGTGGCCGGTATCGGATTGAGCTGATGCATTCTCCGGCTCTGCCCACGGCGGACGAGCCGACCAACATCGAGTTGAAGATAATGCGGCTTCTGCCGGAGCCCGATCCGCTGCTCGGCTCGGAGGTGCCCGTGGCCCTGACGCCCGAGGTTTCCCTCCTCTATGCTGGCTCCCGGGATGTTCTCGATCCCCATCTGCCGTTGCATGCGGAAGGGGAGGCGGGAATCTTTGGGACTGAATACCATTTCCCGGACAACGGCTCCCTCTTGCTGCGATTGTTGATCCAAACGGAGACCGGCGACGAACTGAGCGTTGATTTCAACATTATAGTGGAAAGGAATATGGCCAACTTCTTCCGTTTCTGGGTCAACTTTGCGATCTCGATTCTGATCCTGGGGCTGACCGGGATGCAATTATGGAAGGTGCGGGCAAAAGGAGGACGCCTGGGGCAGATGCTGCGGCCGATCTCGGTCGGCGCTTTTTCCTGGGTGGTGGTGATCCTGGGGATGGACTTCTTTGTGCTGGATCAAGTCTTGGCCTTACGGGAGCCGAAAGTCATCGATGGGGTTGCGGAAACAGTGACGGCCAATGAGGACGGCTCTTACACGATTCCGGCCGATATTCAGCAAGAGCTGGGGATCGTCCTGGTTGAGGCGGAGCAGAGGTCTCTCAATGAAACCTTCTCCGCTTACGGGATCGTTGAGGCCAGCGCCCTGCATGCTGCGGAGGTGGCAGCGCCGCTCTGGGGAAGGATCGAGTTCGCCGAAGAAAGCATTCGGGTGGGCGACCAGGTCAAGCGAGGCCAGCCTTTGGTGTACATGGTGCTGGAACTTTCCCAGCTCGAACGCTTTCCCATGGTGGCCAAACACAACGATATCCTGGGCGCGCTTCAGAAGGCGACCGAGCGCAAGGAGGCCGCCGAGCTTGAGTATGAACGCGCCCAAAAACTGCATGCGGCCAATCCCCTGTTCGAGCAGGACCTCGAATGGGCCGCCGAGTTGCTCGAAGACGCCACCGACGCCTACGAGGAGATCGTCATCCAGGAGAAGAATTACGTGGGCGTGATGAAGTGGCGCGATCCCCGCAAAACGCCCGTGCTTTCGCCGATCGACGGAACCGTGACCTCCGTTCATTTCACGCCGGGGCAGTTGAACTTATTCGATGAGTACCGCGAGCTCTTCACCATTGTGGATACAAGCGTTGTCTGGGTGCGGGGAGAGGTGTATGTTTCCGACGCCGTCAAGCTGCAGATCGGGCAGCGGGCTCAGTTATATCCGCAAAGCAACCCGGACCAGCCTTTGCCGGGAACGGTCCGCTATATTGATGACCGGTTGAATCCGGTGAACCGCACGCTTTCCGTCCTTCTGGAAGTTCCCAACTCCCGGCAGCAGCTTTTCCTGGGAGGTTTCGTGCGGATGGAGTTTGAGCAGCGCCGCCGCCAGGCAATCACGGTGCCCGAGCAGGCCGTGGTGGACGACGGAACGATCCAGCGGATTTATGTGGCCATGGGCGAAGAGACGTTTTTGCCGCTGGATGTCGAGATGGGAATCCGGCAGGAGGGCTGGTGGCAGGTGGTCTCCGGTTTGCAGGAAGGCGACCGCGTCATTGGGAAAGGAGCCGCCTTGCTGGGTTCGCTTCGGCAGAGCGAACCGCAGGCGTCTGCAACCGGCCATTCTCCCACGACCCAGACAAGCAGCTCGCTGCTTCATGCCGAACCGTAAAGTGACCCTGATTTTCCGCAGGCCATGTTAAACCATATCATCCGCTTTTCCCTCGAACACCGGCTCATGGTGTTGAGCCTTACCGTCTTGCTGCTGGGCTACGGCATTTATGTCATCAATTCCGGGCTGGACGTAGATATCTTCCCCGACCTGAACCGGCCCACGGTAACGGTGTTCACCGAGGCGACGGGACTGGCGCCGGAAGAGGTGGAGATTCTGGTCACGCTGCCGCTGGAGTATGCGCTGAACGGGGCCACCAACGTGGAACGCATCCGCTCACAGTCGGCGGTGGGCCTTTCGCTGCTGTTTGTGGAATTTTCCTGGGATTCGGATATTTACCGGAACCGGCAGATCGTTGCGGAACGGCTGCAACTGGCGGCCGAGCGCCTGCCCGAAGGCTTGGCGCCCGTGCTGGGACCGATCAGTTCCATCATGGGCGAGATCATGCTGGTGGCCCTGCAAGCCAATTCGACCGACGTTTCCCCGCTGGACATTCGCACCGCGGCAGACTGGCTGATCCGTCCTCGGCTGCTGGCGGTGCCCGGCATTTCCCAGGTGACGGTCATCGGCGGTGGCGTGAAGCAGTATCAAATCTACGTTTCCCCCGACCGCCTGCGGGAGTACAACGTCTCTCTGCATGAACTGGAAGCCGCCGTGGCAACCACCAATGAGAACACCTCCGGCGGATTCCTGATCGGTCCCAACCGCGAATTCCTGATCCGCAACCTGGGCCGCACCAACAGCCTGGAGGATATCGGCGAGGCGGTAGTGGCTTACCGGGAGGACCAACCCGTCTATGTACGCGACGTGGCCCGGCTGCAATTCGGCCCGCCGGTCATGCGCGGCAGCGCCGGGTTCAATGCCGAAGAGGCTCCGACTGTGATCATGAGCATCTACAAGCAGCCGGGAGCCAACACGATCCCTCTCACCCGGGAAGTCGAGCGTGCGCTGGAAGGCATGCAGGAGTCCCTCCCTGCGGGCGTCATCATGGATACCCACGTCTTCCGGCAGGCGAGCTTCATCGAGCTGGCCATCGCCAACGTGGAGGAAGGCCTCGTCGAGGGATCGGTTCTGGTGACGATTGTTTTGTTCCTGTTCCTGCTGAATTTTCGCACCACCTTCATCACGCTCACAGCCATTCCCACCTCCTTCCTGGTCACTCTGTTTTTTATGCGCTCCTTCGACCTCAGCATCAACACCATGACCTTGGGGGGAGTTGCCATCGCCATCGGGCTGTTGATCGATGATGCCATTGTGGACGTAGAGAACGTCTTCCGGCGCTTGAAGGAAAATCGGGAGCGCGAGACCCCGGAGCCCATTCTCCAGGTGGTGTTCAAGGCCTCGGTCGAGATCCGGAGTTCGATCGTCTACGCCACGATCATTATCATCCTGGTCTTCCTGCCTCTCTTTTTCCTCTCCGGAGTGGAAGGGAGAATGTTTGCCCCGCTGGGGGTGGCCTTCATTGTCTGTCTGCTGGCCTCGTTGCTGGTGGCGCTGACGCTGACTCCCGTGTTGTGCTCCTATCTGCTGCCGAAGGCCCGCTTCATGGAGAGCAAAGGGGACTCTTTTCTGGTGCGTTGGCTCAAGAAGCAGCAGACGTGTCTGCTGCGCTTCACGCTGCCTCACGCCTGGGAAGTCCTGATTGCCGCCGCCTTCCTGGTCTTGCTCTCGATCGCTTTTATCCCGCTCATGGGGCGCGAATTTCTGCCGGACTTCAACGAAGGCACCCTGACGGTCAACGTCATGTCGGAGCCCGGAATCAGCCTGACGGAATCCAACGAAATGGGAAGGCTGGCGGAGAGGCTGATGGGATCGGTCCCCGAGGTCATATCCACTGGCCGCCGCACCGGCCGGGCTGAGCTCGACGAGCACGCCGAGGGGGTGCACTATACGGAAATTGAGGTGGACCTGCGTCGCTCGGGCCGCAGCAAGGAAGAGGTCCTCGCCGATATTCGCAACCGGCTCGCGATTCTGCCGGGAGCGGCCATCAACATCGGCCAGCCGATCTCCCACCGCCTGGATCACATGCAGAGCGGCGTGCGCGCCCAGATCGCCATAAAAGTGTTCGGTCCCGACCTGCCGCTGCTGCGGGAAAAAGCCGCCGAGATCGAGTCCGTAATGAAGACGGTCCCGGGCATGGTGGACGTCTCGGTGGAGAAGCAATCCCTGGTCCCCGAATTATTGCTGGCGGTGGACCGGCAGCGCGCCGCGCAATACGGCCTGCAAGTGGCCGAGGTGAACTCGGTGCTGGAGATCGCCTTGCAAGGCCGGGTGGTTTCGGAAGTGCTAGAAGAGCAGCGCACCTTCGACGTGGTCGTGCGGCTCGATGATCCCTACCGCCAAGACATGCAGGCCATTGGGGACATCCTGATTGACACTCCCGTCGGCGGGAAGATTCCGATTCGCGACGTCGCCAACATCTCCCTGAGCAGCGGTCCCAACCAGGTCTGGCGTGAGAATGCGCAACGCCGGATCGTCGTGCAAGCGAACTTGGCCGGCCGCGATCTGCAAGGGGCGGTGACCGAGTTAAGCGAGCGAGTGGAACGGCAGGTGGAGTTGCCCCCCGGGTTCTTCGTTGTCTACGGAGGACAGTTTGAGTTTCAACGCAGCGCTACCCGGCTGATCCTGGCCCTTTCCGTCTTAGCAATCCTGGCCATCTTTGTGCTGCTCTATGGACACTTCCGGTTTGCGCGTCTGGCCTTGCTGGTCATGTCCAACCTGCCTCTTGCCTTGGTGGGAGGGGTGATCGTCATCTTCCTCACCGGAGGGGTGCTTTCAGTGGCTTCCATGATCGGTTTCATCACCGTGATGGGCATCGCGGCTCGCAACAGCATCATGTTGGTCTCCCATTACATCCACTTGGTGCGCTACGAGGGAGAGCAGTTTGATGAAAAGATGATTGTCCGAGGCACCCTGGAGCGGCTTCGCCCCGTACTGATGACGGCTCTCACCTCCATCCTGGGGTTGCTGCCTCTGGTATTGGCGGCGGGAGAAGCTGGGAAGGAGCTTTTGCAACCAATCGCCATTGTTGTGACCGGCGGGTTGATTAGCTCCACCTTCCTCGACCGCGTGGTGACTCCTGCTCTGTTTCACAAGTTTGGCCGGCCGATTTGCGAGTACTATTTGAACTCGAAGGAACGGGGCGAAGAGTTCCTGGCGGGAGAGACTGTCCCGATACTGACCCGCGAATCGTAGACTCCCATAGGCCTTCCGGCCATTCCAATTCTTCTTCCCGAGCGGAGAGGCAAACCTTCCCTCCATTGCCAAACAATCGTCTGACAAACAAAGCGACAAAGTTGGGGTTGTAAGAGACAGCCTGCTGAATTACTGCTTGGCGGGAGCGAGCGCGTTGGCCCGCACCGTCAGGCGGGATTTGAGCCGCCCGGCAGTGTTTTTGTGGAGAATACCCTTCTGTACGGCTTTGTCGATTCTGGAGAGGGTTTGGGAAATTTCTTGCTGCGTTTTTCCTGCGTCCTTGGTGGCCAATGTCTGCTGGAAGCTGCGCAGGCTGGCACGGAGAACTCCTTTATTCCTGCGGTTGACGGCGGTGCGCTTCCTGGTCTGGTTCACTCGTTTGAGAGCTGAGTAATGATTCGCCATATATATCTCCCCTTTGGAAACTATATTGTAATGGATCCGCTCCGTCGGATCAACTCTGGATGCTATGGCGGCCGTGTCCTGGTTGTGTGTTGCTCTGTTGGTGGGAGTTCTACTGGATGCTCAACGGTATTACGATGGTGCTGATTCTCTGAAGTAAAAGCCTCACTTCAGTGAGTTGTTCACCCTTTTGAGGAAGACCAAAAACATCACAGTGAGCCCTGTTTGTTGGTTCTGGTGTGTGTTCAACCCTTAAATCGTCGATCTTCCGAATCTTAACAACAGGCATGCTTATGACCGCATTATCTTCCGGAGTTTTTCTAGCCTGTTGTTTCGTTCCTTCCGCAGAAGCATACCTGTCCCAGTTGACTGACATACCTTTACCCCTGGCTCTGAATACGCCAGGATCGAGTTCCCCATTCCGAATATGCATCCGGTGGGCACGCATGAAGACCGAATCGGCATCAGGTATTTCCTCGGCTGGCCACCTTAGTTCATCAGCCACGTTGCGATCCCCAAATTGAAGTTTTTGGGGTCCAGACTACCACTAACCTTTTGGGTTTCGTAATTATCTCCGTAGAACGTCGCCATTTCATTGATATCTGTCGGTATATTCACCAGCAATTCCCAAGTTGGCTGTTTCCAGTGAAGATCAATGCTTCCATCAGGCCCAGCGCTAATCCTTGGGATTGGCAAACGAATACCGTATAAATCCCTAAGCCCCTCTACATATGTGGTCAGGAACTCGGTAGCGCGGTTAAACGTATCCTCTGAATAACCAAGGCTACCCTCGCCGTCCCAATCATCTTCTAACTCAAGAATCCGCCTTGCCTGCTCAATTTCTGCTTTCAGCTCGATATTGCTGAGACTTTCGGTTTGGAACTTGCTCTGACTGGTAGGCGCATCTTCCGGCTCATGCCATTTTTCCACTTTGTCATCTTCAGTTTTCCAGTCGAGAACCGGTGGTGCTGTTGACATAATTTTCTTTGCTCCTAAAAGAACAGCTTGGGATCCAAGACAGTCACGCCTGAACCCTTCATGAGGTTCTTCAATGTTTTTTCTTTGTCCAATGTGCGATCAACGAGTGCCTTTATGGACCTAATATCATTGCTGTCGAGAGCAAAATATTTCTCTGCTTTATTCCCGAAGTTGTCGCGCTGGGTTATTCGCAACATATGAACAATCACGGCTGATTCGGGTTTCTCGAAGACATCTCGATGGAAAACTGGACGAACATCAGTTAATATTCGCGCACCGACAAAAATCCGCTCATGCTGCGTGTGAACATAGCCAGCCTTAGCAGCCGTCCCGACTGTCCTCTCAAACGATAAAGCATCGATGAGAAACTTCCGGAGTTTTGCCCACTGAGCATCGACTTCCTTTTCCGGAAAAGCCTTCGCTTTTTTCAGGGCGACAGATACTTCCTGGTCCAAGAATATTTCTATTGGTTGGTGTTGCCCGTCCCATGTGCGATAAAGACTTGCCAATACCGAAACGATCCCCCTAATTAGACGTCTTGGTATTTCTACGCAATCTGATACTTCTTCAGAAAGATCAGTAGCATTGAACTGCGGTCCAGCCTTGGAAAGGGCATCAAGGAATCCTTCGATCTTATCGTCTGGCAGTTCCAGGAACTTCTTGATGTGGTCAATCTGCTGATCTGGAACTCTGAGGGCCATTATAAAAAATTCTAGAGGCTAGTCGGCCGTTGCAAATTAACGGGCCATTTCCGGTTCCGTTTCGATGGTGAGCAGCTTGTCTTGCGCTAGGCTGGCTTCGGGAGTATTGGGAAACCGTTGGAGCAGGCTGCTCAATTCCCGGGCGCCTTGTGTGCGGAGATTCAGGTTGATCAACGCGTACCCTTTTTTGAGCTGAGCGGCCGCTGATTTGTTGCCGTTGGGATACTGCTCAATGGCCTTGTCGTATTCCTGAATGGCTTTTTCGAACTGCCCCTGTTGGTAGTAAATGTCTCCGACGTAGAACTGGGAGTTCGAGGCCAGGGGCGTGTCGCCATAGTAACGCAGGTAGTCGATGAATTCCTGCAGGGCCAGGGGATAATTTCCGCTGGTGTAGTCGCGCAGGGCGGTGTTGTAGAGCACGTCCGGCGGCGGCGGAGCCGCCTCCCCGGATCCGAAGGAGATCGTCTGGGATGCTGACTCCATCTTGGTGACTTGCTGGGAGAGCCGGTCCAGCCGAGCACGCAGTTCGTCGAGCGAGACTTGAAGCCCCTCCATCTGTCCAGTCAAGTTGTCCACCTTCTGACCGGTGTTTCCCAAGGAGTCTCGCAGGGAGTTTTGCAACCCACCCAGATTGGAATCCAACTGACTCATTTGATTCGTGGACTGTTCCACCAGCGTGCGCATCACCGCCATCTTTTCATCGAAGTTGCGCTGAATTTCCCGCACCATTCCTTGCAGCAGGGCTACGCTTTGTTGCAGTTGGATAATTTCCTTGTCCACCGCGAAACTCGGCAGAACAAATCCCACACTCCAGAAGGCCAGCAATAAAATGCTTCGTTTCATAAGGCATCCCATTCGGAACGAAATCCAGCTGCTGCCGCGAAGGGAACCGACCGGGGGCGTTCCCTCCGCAACAGCAGCCGAGTTTTGCGTTTGCGACCCCTGCCCGTCCGGAGGCTGCCAAGACCTTGGAACCTCCGTTCCAACGGGGCCGCATAGCTAGTGGTTAATCAGACGTAGCTGCGGCTCTTTTTAAGGGTCGCAGTTGGTGCACACCAGATGCGCCCGGCGGTTCTGCTGCCAGCAAGTCTCGTCGTGCTCGGTGCAGAAAGGCTTCTCCTTGCCGTAACTGATGGTTGTGATACGGCCGGTTGACACTCCCAGTTCCACCAGGAAGTCGCTAGCCGAATTCGCCCGGCGATCCCCCAAGCCCAGATTGTAGGCGACGCTGCCGCGCTCGTCACAGTGTCCTTCGATGCTGAAGGTGACACTGGGATTATCGCGGAAGAATTGTGCACTCTGGGTGAGAGCCTCCCGGGCATCCGGACGGACGTCCGAGTCGTCATAATCGAAGTAAGCGTCCCGGACCGCCTGGTCGAACCTCTGCTGCATGCTCAACTCCGGTGGTGGCGGCGGCGGTGGCGGCGGTGGTGGCGGCGGCGGTGGCGGCGGAGCGGTTACCGTAACCCGGGCCGTGCTGCTCGTGCTTCCCCCAGGTCCCCTGGCCGTTAAGGTATAGGTCGTAGACTCGGTCGGCGAAACCGAACGTGAGCCCTCCGATTGTACTTCGCCGATACCGGGCTGTAGGTTGAGTTCTGCCGCATTTTGGGAACTCCACTGCAATGTCGCGCTCTCTCCCTCCTCAATGCTGCTCGGCTGGACCGTCAAGCTTGCCGACGGAGCCGGCGGAGGCGGTGGGGGTGGCGGCGGCGGGGGTGGTGGCACTTGCCTTCTGCAGGCGCTTGCAAAAATCAGCAGTAGGATTACAAGTCCCAGCCCGAAATTTCGGAATCCCTGCTTCTTCATCTTACCCTCCTTTGTTTCGTGAACTGTCCCGAATCGAGTTGGAAAAATTACTTGCTTGACCATACGGGTTCTGTATTCTCCCCTTGAAATGTCAGTTGGCGGTGTTTTGTACCATCTGCCAGCATGGACCAAATCTGCATGACCCCAGTCCGGTTGGATTGGAAGACAATGTGTCTGTTGTCCGGCGACCAACTGGGGTGCTCGTTGCGCCGGCTGTCCTTGGTCATCTGCACCACCTGCTTTGTGGCGACATCCATGAAGTAGATATCGTACTCCCCTCCCCGGTCCCACGTAAAGGCCAGCAGCCTCCCGTTCGGCGACCAAGCGGGGTCCAGGGCCTGGGAGCCTCCGCTGACCACCTGGGTCACGTTTGCTCCCTCAGTATCCATAATGTAGATCTGCGGCCTGCCGCTGCGGTCAGAGACAAACGCGATCTGCGCTCCCGTTCTGGGGTTCCAGGCGGGGGAGATGTCCACTCCGCGGACAACAGTCAACCTTTTCAATCCCCCTCCCCTGACATCACCCAGGTAAATTTCCGGGTCTCCCGTGACCGAGGAGGTAAAAGCGAGCCTCGTTCCGTCGGGAGACCAAGTCGGTGTTGTATTCAGGCCCTGCTGATTAAAGAACGACATGGGGGCCTGGGTCAACAAGGAAAAAATCATAATATCAGGATTGTTCTTCTCATAGGTCGTAAAAGCGATTTGATCGCCATCTTGGGAGATCGCCGGCGTAAGTGACAACGTGTTCAGATTCGTAACTTGCTGCTGGTTGATCCCATCATAATCCATCATCCAAATTTCTTTTACGCCGGAGCTCATCCGCCGGACGAATGCGATTTTGGTCTCGGCGATTCCGGGTATTCCTCCGCCCAGGCGGTAGATGATTTCATTGGCTAATTTGTGCGCGGTTCTCCGGACCGCTTCCTGCGTGGGTTCCTCCGCATACCTTTTACCCAGCACGACAGGCGTTTGCTGATTCCGCGGATCCACCAGCCAGCCTTCCACCATCAGTTGCTCGCCAAGCCGGTAGGCGTTGCCGAGAACCAGCATGTGGGCGTTTGCAGGAGGGTTGCTCCACTCCTCCAGCTTCACATCTCCCGGCCGGGCAGGGATACTGAGCGGGTAAAAGCTCCGGCTGATGAGGTCTAAGATACCCGAATATTCCAGGTCATTCCAGAGGGTTTCGTCAAAAGTTCGCATCAGAGCGCCGCTGTCGGCGGCTGCCCGAAAGCTGGAGACTGCCAGCCGTGTCCGTTCAACTCCAATCCCGGTTCCACTCCGGATGAAGTCCTCCTGGGCCTGTGCTGCGCAAGTTGCCCAAAAAAGCAGCGTAGGCAAAAGAACCCGAAAATGAACTTTCCTGGCAGGCAAGCTGTTCCTCCCTCCTGAAGATGGCAATGGTCTGGGATTGATCCCAGCCTTATCGCCGAAAGTCAAACCAGAATTCTACCGCGACACTCGGGGCGAGATAGTCGGCGGGCAGCGGCGGCATGGGACTGGAATCGTAAATCGCGCGCAGCGCGGACCGGTCCAGCGAGGCAAGCCCGCTGGAGGAGGTCAATTGCGAGTTTGCGATCCGGCCATCCCGCAAAATCTGGAACGTTACGTAGACGCGAGGGGCTACCCGGATATTGGGGTTCACGGTTCCCTTCAGCCAGTTGTTGCTGATCCGGTTGCGAATTGCCGTGACGTACCATCCGTAGCGTTCGGCGAAATTTCCAGCGCTTTCCGTGAAGCCAAAACCGCCGGCGCCCGCCTCGGTCTGGAAGATGCCATACGGCCCCTGGGCAGGACCGCCCTGCCCCAGGGGAATCTCATTGCCAGCCGGGTTTTCCGGCGGCGGGTTGCGGAGCCTGGCGACTTGCCGCGGACGGGACGGTTGACGCTCTGGCTCCTTCGGGAGCGCTGCTTCCTTTGGTTCCTCCGGCTTTGAAGTTTCCGGCGCTGCTTTTTGGGGAACTACTTTGGCGTTGCGAGCCGGCAGGTCGATGGCCTTTTCCGGTGGGGCAGGCTTTTTGCTTGCCGCCGGTGGGGGAGGCTCCGGGGAGTGCAGTGCCGGGTCTTCCGTTGCAACGTTGTTTTTGGTCGCAATCCGGGGCGTAGGCAAAGGAACGCTGGCGGCGCTGACCAGCCGTACCGAAGCCACCCCTCCGGAAGAGTTCTCCCCCCACACCAGCCCGTTATTTGCGTTGAGGACTCCGACAATGCCGGCTCCAATCAGCAAGGCGTGCCCCGCACCGGAAATCACCAGCGGACTGCGGAACCGTTCCCTGCCGTCGGCGGATTTTCGATGTTCCACGGATTGGTTTGCTGGCACTTTCGACACTTCCAATTGCCCCTGTCTGTTTATCTTCCCCTTCAATGACTATCTTCAACCCACTATCGGCGCTGCCCCTGCGGCTCGGTGACCATGCTGATCTGCGCGATGCCGGATTGGCGCAGCTCGTCCACCACCAGGGCGACGGTGCCGAAGGGCACGTCTTTGTCGGCCCGCAAAAACACTGACTGCTGTTTGTCTGAGAGCGCTTTTTCGCGCAACAGGGAGCCGAGCCGGTTGATGTTCACCGGGTCGTTGCCCAAGTACAAACGCTGCCCGCGGTCGATGCTGACCACTAATCTCTCCTGAGAAATTTCCCGGACGGTCCGCGTCTGCGGCACGTCCAGCTCGATGCCGGATTGCAGAATGGGAGCCGTCAGCATGAAGATCACCAGCAGAACCAGCAGCACGTCCACGAAGGGCGTCACGTTGATGTCTGAAAGCGATGTTTGCGTTCTTCCTTGAGGGTTTGTAAATGCCATGGTAATAACCTCTTGTCTGGCAACTTAGATGCCACGGCCAACCCGGAGGGTTGTCGGAAGCTGTTCCCTGTCTTGCCTCGGCATTTCCTTTTGGGCCTTGGCGTTAGGTTTGGCCTGCGGTCCGGGTTCTGGGCTGCTTCTAGGGATTGTTCCGTTCGGCTGCGTTCAGAAATTCCAGGGAAAAATTGTCCATGCGCGTTCCCACTTCCTTGATCTTGCTCAGGAAGTGGTTATAGCCGATTACAGCCGGGACCGCCACAAATAGCCCCGCTGCGGTAGCCACCAACGCCTCTGCAATCCCAGGCCCTACGGCGCGCAGACTGGCTGCGCCGGCTGCTCCAAGCCCCAGAAAAGCGTCCATGATTCCCCAAACTGTTCCGAAAAGGCCGATGAACGGCGTCACGGCGCCAGCCGTGGCCAGCCAGTTCATGTTTTCTTCCAATTCGCTCAGTTGCTGGCTAGAAGCGATTTGCAAAGCCCGCCCCAGGGCATCCGGGTTCTTGATAGGCCCGCCGGGATTGCCCACCTGGTCGTACACTTCCTTATATCCCGCCTCGAAGATCGTTTTCAGCGGCTGGGAAGGGAAGTTCTCCGCGAGCACATTCATATCGGAAAGTTTGCGGGTCTTGCGAAAAGCCCGCACAAACTGTTCGCTCTGCACTTGCAAAATCTTAAATTGCTTCCATTTGGAATAGATGATCGCCCAGGAAAAAATGGAAAAACAAAGCAATATCACCAGGACGATTCGCGCGACAAGCCCCGTCTGAGCAATCAGATTGGAGATGTCGCTCTGTATAAAGGAGAAAAGTAAAACGGCAAAAACGTTCACGCGATAGCGCCTCGGCTTACCTTCCGTAAATGTCCCGTTCAGTCTGGTTCCAGCCCCCGGCAAGTCCAGCAAGCGCTGGTTCCATCCTGAATCTCAAATTATCACAGGGTCGGGCAGCCGTCAAATTGTATCGTGTTCCGGCGTTGCGGGTTGTGTGCCGAACAGGGCAATGGGGAAGAGGCCGAAGAAAACCATTCGCCGTGCATACCCTGTTTGATTGGGAAGGTACGGAAGGAATGCCGGCCCGGCCTGTCCGCCCTTTGCCATCCAGCCGTCGCTTCGCACGCAGCATCGTTTCCAGCAAAACCTACTGCTCGTCGCTGACTTCTCAGCGTCCCTGCATGGATTTCATTTTCCGACTAATTGCCAGAACTGCTTTCGTTTGCCCTGTCCCCTCTGTTCTGCAACCTCTCTTTCTTTTCTTCCGGTTGCCAAAGAACCATTTTGAGACCAGCTCCAATAACGGAGTGAGGTTTCTCCGCGATCTGATGGACCTGCAAACAGCCGGAAACTCACCCTGTAGTTGGTACAGAAGGGCAGGTCCGTTCACCCCTCCAATGTTAACTTTCAAATGTTGATGTATTGACTTGTGGGAACTCTTGCCCCGCAAACTCATCCATGTCAAGAATCTGATCCCGACGGTATAACCGATTTACATCGTATCTCCTCTGTAATATTGAAACGTGTTAGTGCGAAAGGGAGGACGCAGATGAATTGCTGTCTGTTGGGAACCGGAGGCGTGCATCAAGAAATATGCGGCGGTAGCGAAAGGAGTGGAGGTGTATAATTCGGTCGGCAAGCGGGTCAAACAGGAAATTCCGGGTGAAGGCTTTTCAAGTTCCCACAGTCTGTAAAGCAAAAGGAGATTGTAATGGCTCAATCACGAAATTATGACCTGATCGTGGTCGGGGCGGGCTTTGCCGGGCTTATTGCAGCTGCACGGATTGCGGAAAAAGGCATTAATCCAAGAACCGGGGACCGATTGCGAATTGCATTGATCGAGGCAGGACCCCACTTGCTGAAGGGAGAGCAGAAACCCGGATATGGAAACCCTCTGCATCGGCAGATCATCCCGCAGATCCTCTGGGAAGAGTTTGGGATGCTGGAAAGCTGGCCGTGGCGGTTCGGTCTTAAAGTAGTCGGAGGCTGCTCCATCCATTGGGGTGCTCACGTCCATCTGCCGCACGACGTGGATTACGAGAATTGGTCTGCGATGGGAATCGATTGGACCAGAGAGAACATGAAGGAAGCGGTGGACGACATCGTGCAAGGGTTGCACGTGCATGCCGACCCCGAAGAGGCCTTTACCTCGGGAGAGAGGATGTTTCGGGAGGCGGCCCGGTCGTTCGGTTACAAGGTGGAACCCATGCTGACCACCCGCAAGAACTGCAACTACTGCGGATTCCACAATTCAGGACACGGTTGCAAATACGACGCCAAGGGAACCTCCTTGTGGTATCTGCCCACCGCTTTAGCCAATGGCGTGGAGTTGATTGACCGGGCAGCAGTGCAGAAGGTCATTATCGAGAAACAGGGAGCCGGGGGGATCGTCAAGGGGGTTTTTTACGAGAAGGACGGTCAGGTCCAGGAAGCCCGGTCGGAAAAGGTGCTCGTCTCTTGCGGTTGGGCGGGGAGCCCGGTGCTCTTGGGAAAATCGGGATATGGGCCGAAGGATGAATTAGGGAATGACGTAATCGTGGAGAACGACAATGTGGGGCGAAACTGGGATGGAGAGACCAATCACAAACTTCCTCTCTACTTCACTGAGCCGATCAAAGAGGCCGGGCGCGGAACCAATTCCAGCCTCTTTTTCTTGGACTATGATTCGAACTATAAGGACGGAACCGGGACCCTTCGCATCTCCACGGCGGATCTCAGCTACATTCAATATCCTCATGTGTCGGCACTGAGCGGATTTGCTCCTGCTTTCGGGAAGGCTCATATGGACTTTATGAGGACTGCGGTGACTCGTCTGGGATCGATTTCGCTGAAGGTCGCTCGTCCTCCCACGCATATCAAGGGCAAGGTCAATTTGCGCACTGGAGCCTCCACTTATCCGGGCGATCCTTATCTTGATCGGCGCATGCAGGATGCAAAGGGAATTGCGTTCGAGATGGCCAAAAAGCTGGGAGCAAAGTTTCCGACAAAATTTCCTTCGACCTTCCGCGGGCGCGGGGGAGGGCACCAAAACGGCACCTGCCGTGCCGGCAGCGACCGGCGGAACTCCGTCATCAACGGAAACTTTGAATCGCACGAGGTCAAGGGGTTGTTTGTAGTGGATGCCAGCTCATACCCGAGATCTTCCATTAATTCAGGCATCTTTGCGGCAATCATGGGGGCCTTTGGAGCGCGACGAATCGTCGCCACCCATTTCTCAAGAGGAATGGGGGGCTAAACCCAGATGTGCCGGGCTTCCAGTAAGCCACGGGAAAAGAGTGGAGGCAGGTGATGGAAAAAGAGAGAATTACCCGGCGGGAATTCCTGAAGGAGACAGGGGCGGGTACGCTCGGTGTTGGGATCGTGCTGCCGCAGATGCTGTCGGCCCAGGCTGTGGACTACAGCCAAGCTCCTGCCGTTGACCGAAAGCAACTGGTGGCTGCCTTAGCCGATACGATCATTCCCACCGCGGACGGCTATCCAGGCTATCGTCGCCTGGAGCGGCATGGGATCAGCGACGAGGTGCTGAAGGGGTTAACGGGAATCCGCTCGGAGGAGTTCAACGTCTTCAATGCAGCAGCCCGGGAATATTTTGCCGAGCCGTTTGTGGAGCTCAAGGAAGAAGAACGCACGGCGTTTTTGGAGGTCGTGGTTGAGAGTTCCCCCCCCGGCACGTTTGCGGTTGGGATCGAAAATCCTCCTCAGAAGCACGGCCCCAGCGACCAACTTCCGGCAAAGGTGGGCAAAGACGTCGTCGGGAAGATTCAGAAAGTGTTTCGCTTGACGCGCCTACGGGTCATGACGGTTTTTTACCAGAACTTCCCGGAACACAGGATCGCACGCGACCCAAACGACATCCCCCTGCTTCCAACCGGGGACTTGCACCAGATTATAAACCCGAACACTCCTGATCTGGTGACGGGTTGGGACATCGCCAACTTTCCGGGTCCTTTGAGCTGGCAGGAAGAAGAAGCCCGCCGCGCCAAATGGATGAAGATCCATTGGCACGTTGACCCGGAAGGATAGCGATGCGTTTCACCGAAAGAGGCGTAGTGTTCTTAGAACGAGAATCGCAACGCAAACTGAATCTGCCGGGCCGTGCTGGCGGTGCTTGCAAGCCTTCCCGCAGTGGGGTTGGGGCGGCCGGAAGATCCTGAGAAGATGATCGTAGACCCTCCGAAATTCTGACCCAAATTGGTGTGGTTCGGTAGATTGAAAAATTCCGCTCGAAATTGAAGCCGCCTCTTGGCATCCAGTATAATTTCTCTCTGAAGGGAAACATCCATAGTGAAGACACTGGCTGCAATGATGGTGTTGCGCCCGACATTTCCCAGAGTGCCCGGTGGGGGCAAGCTATATACCGAGGGGTCAAAATATTTTTCCGGCGTACCCAGAATGGGGTTATTGCTCCGGCCGGGAAGCAAGTTAGGCCGGCTGGCTGCAAACAGGAAGCCGGGACTGCGGGAATTGACCACCGGAGAATAAGGGGTTCCAGTGCGAAACCTGATGATTCCTCCCAGCCGCCAGCCTCCGAAAACCTGGGAAAGGAAGCCGGTTTTCCACCAGCGCCGTCCGCTTCCCAAAGGCGGGGTGTAAAAATAGTTGATCACGAAACGATGACGCACGTCAAAATCCGAAAGGCTCCGATCCAGAGTGCGCCTCAACCCAAATTGGGAAGAACTGCCAAGAAAGGAATGGAAGGAATGAGAGGAGGCGTCATCCACGCTCTTGCTGAAGGTATAGCTGCCGCGCACAGAAATTCCCCGACTGAGGCTCTTGTCAGCGGAGAGTTGAACAGAATTATAAAAAGATTGCGCATCACTGTTGAGGATGCTGATCCCTCCAAAGGCAGGATTCACCGGGCCGGCATTGGGCCGGCAATCCGGAATGGCGGGCTTCCCCGATGGAGGGCACGCTGCGGGAAAGAACAACGATCCGTCTTCCCTGATTTCCGGCATAGGGAAGAGGTTCGCTTCGTAGCCACGGAACAGATGATTGCCCCTGGCGCCCACGTAGGATGCCTGGACACGCCAGCCGCCAGGGAGATGCCGTTGCAGAGTGAAGTTGTAACGCAGCACCATGGGGGTGGTCGTATCCTTGTATTCCATGGTTCGAGCTTCGAGAGGCGTTCCCCTGGCGGCCGCTACCGCGTCGGGAAAGCTCTCCGAGGAATCAAAGTTGGTTCTCACCGCTTTCCGGAAAAAAGGAAGCGTGCTTTTGGGCTGGTCTACCACATATTCAAGGATTTGGTCGTAGTAAATCCCAAAGTCGCCACGCAACACCGTGTTTCCGCTGTTTCCAGGAGACCAGGAAATACCCAGGCGCGGCGAAAGATTGCGCAACGACGGGTTGTTCTTCAAAAAGGGTCCAACCTGCACCTCTGAGTCCCGCACCGGATCAGGGAGAAAAGAGGTCTTGCCATTCTTGTCGTGGATGAGCGTGGCAAATTCATAGCGAACGCCCAGGTTTAGCTGAAGACGGGGACTGACCGCATAACTATCTTGAACATACAAACCCACCAAGGTCTGGCGAAAAGACTTTTTGTTATCTGATCCCGGAAAAGTAACCGTCAAGGTGGTTCCATCCGGCCCTCCCTGGAGAAAGCTCTCCAGGCTATTGAAAGACCAACTGCCTCCTTTGTCCGACCCGGAGAATACTTCCCAGCGATAGCGGTGAATGTCGAACCCCGACTTCAGCGTGTGGCCTCCCCGCTGGGACACCAGATCGTCCGCAAACTGAAATGTGTTCATAATTCTGGCTTGGGGCGTGATTCTCAGGGGGCCGAAAGGAGTCAAACCCGGGACGTCGATCCATCCGAACTGGGGAGCGTCGGGGACAAAGAATAACGACCGTGGAATTTCGAAAGAGGATAAACTCTCTTGGGCCAACACCGGCCGCGTGTATCCAACGCGAAACGAGTTCAATAAGCGAGGATTAAATATATGGCTTTCCACGAGAGTCAGATACTGTTGGCGACTGTTGTTCAGGGTGGTGAAGATAAAGGAGGCCTGTGAGCCGTGACTGGTGGCATCGTCAAAGGTATAGCGAGCAAAGAGGCTGTCCCGTTCGGAAATCTGATGATCCAGCCGAACGGTGAAAAAATTTTCATCGGTGGGCAAGAACAGCGGGGTAGCGTTTTGCTGAATTCCTCCCCCCAGGCGGACCGAGTTGGCTTGAGGGTAAAGCTCCAGGTATGATTTCACGCCCGGATGCACCGGAACGGTTCGAAGCACTTCTCCGGCCTTGTTCGTAATCATACCCTGCCGTGCCAGCTTGTCTGGAAAGTAGTCAATTTCCGTCATGGTCAGCCGGTCGCGCAGGCCCTCAAAGCTGCCCATAAAGAAAGTTCTCTCTTTTACCACCGGACCCGTGAGCGTGAATCCGAACTGGTTGCGTTTGAAGGGAGTCGGCTCCGGTGTGGTATCAAAAAAATTACGAGCGTCCAGCTTGCTGTTGCGAAAGAACTCGAAGAAGGTGCCATGGAACTCCGGCGTCCCGGAGCGACTAATGGAGTTCAGAACCCCGCCGCTGCCCCGGCCATACTCGGCCGCAAAGTTGGTGCTGAACACCTGAACTTGAAATACCGCATCCGAGCCTAGTTGCACGCCTGCCGCACTTCGCGGGACCCGATTCTCGGCATTCATGATGTTGGTCCCGTCCAGCGAAAAAACGTTGGAGGTGGACCGTCCCCCCGACACGGTCAGGCCTCCGCTGCCGCCTCCCTGAGATGAGGAACCGGAAAACGGATCGCTCACACCGCTCTGCAGAGTCGCCAGTTGGCTGTAACTGCGGCCGTTGAGAGGCAGGCCTACCAACTGGCTCTCACTAATTTGGCCGGCGATGGCGGCGGACAACTCCCCGTCTGTACCCTGACCCGCGCCTTGAGCCGTTGGTTCCTGATCTGCCGAACCTGGTTCCAACACGAAATTCAGGGTCGCCAATTGCCCTGTGCCCAGTTCCAACCCTTCCCGGGCTTGGCTTAGAAAGCCAGCCCGGGAAGCCTGGACTTCGTAAGTGCCGGGGACCAATTGAGGGATTTCGAACTGTCCCTCCGCGTTGCTGTTGACCGTACGGCTCAAACTTGTCTTCAGATTTTTCGCCGTCAACACCGTCCCCGCGAGGGGCGCTCCCGATTGATCCTGCACCGTGCCCCGCAGCGTAGCCATGCTCTCCTGTGCCAGCGCCCCTGTCCTTGCCCAGAAAAGCAGCGTGATCAGAAGCGCTGCCGAAAGAGCCAAACCTTGCACTACTGATTTGGATCTGTGGATGCTACGCATTTTCTCGAAAAGGCTGACCTCAATGTCTGGAATATCGGCAATTTCCCTTTCACACCTTACCATTGAGCCGCTGGTCCGCCGAGTTCCACCTGGGCGCCCGTAGGCTGCATACCCCACTCTCGGGCCAGGGAGGGAACCAAATGCATCGGCTTGCCGCCCACCATCGTCATCAGGACCCGGATCGTCAGAATGTCATCCACGGGGATCGTCAAATAGTCTTTGTCCAGAACCACCAAGTCCGCAAACTTGCCCGGTTCCAGGGAACCGAGGACATCCTCTTTCAGGGTTCCATAGGCCGCAAAAAGAGTTGCCGACTTGAGCATCGCCTCGCGACTGATGGCCTGCGCGGGAGCAACTAAATTTCCATCCCAATCCTTCCGCGTAATAGCGCCATAGAGAACGTGCATGTAGGTCAAGTTGGTGTATTCGCTAAGGGGCCGGTCAATTTCTACGCTATTCATGATCCCGGCATCATAGAGGGCTTTGCGGGGAACCATATTCATCGCGCCACGCTCGCCGTAGTCCCGCAGAATCTGTGTTACGGTCCCTTGCCAGACGACGATGTCCCAACCGCTGGTCACTATCCCCAAGTTTTTGAAGCGCGGAATCTGGTCCGGGCGGGGATACAAAGTCATATGCTCGGTGACATGGCGTTTGGACCGGATGTCGTCCAGCGTCATGCCGGCATCACTAGCGGCTTTCTCTATGATGTCCAGCACCATATCTATTTCCACGTCCCCCATCATATGGTCACCGGCTATCCGTCCCCCTGCCTTGAGGTATTCGTATAGAGCACGAGAAATATTTTCCTGGGAATATCCAGGGTTCGCGCAAGCCCTTTCCTTCCGGGCAGCCGCCTCGGGGTTAAGCGGTTCCAGCTCGGTGCACTGTCCTCCCTGATGTGCGGTCATCCCCGTATTCCAGAGGTAATCGGAACCCTTGCCGACCAGGGAGGCCACCGCGTTCACAAAATAGGGGTCTTGGAAGAAGTCGTTGCGCTCCGGCCAGAACCAGCCCCAACCAAGCCGCATCGACATCTGTCCCTCTTTGTCCAGGCTGTTGAAGGCTCGAATGGCTCCACCCGTATAGAGTGAGGTCGCATTCAGGGTAACCCCAAGGGCTGATGTCCAGGACAACCCCAGCCGGTAGATCTCGCGCAGCACCTCGGGTGGGTAAAGGATGTCTTGCTCCACCTCCCGATAGCAAACGCCGCATGTGCCGGTTTCCTCTCCACTCTCGCCTGTATAGGAACCTATTGGGCTGATCAGAAATTTGTCCCATTGATCCCCGTACCCATTCTTTACGGCCTCAATTCCTTTTTGGTTCAACACCAAACCCGTAAAACCCCCTCGAATGAGCACTGGATTGTTGGGAGCCGCCACGTCCAGCAGGTCTTTATTAATTTGCCTGCCCAACATTGGGGATATCTCATTCCCCAAACGGTAGTCCGGGCCGTATAACAAACTGATGCGAATCCATTGGCCGGGTTTGGCCGTCTGCACCGCCTCATCCAAAACTCGCGGGAATTGTTGCATCACTTGATCGGGAGGCACGTTCACAAACCGCTCAATGTGCATGTCGTCGCTGACCACCTTCTTCATGATCGTTGGATTCAGCGGATTCCAGTCTTGCGGATGATCGTGCGTGGCTCCAAAACCGGGGGTTACCGTTCGCCCCTCCAAATCATACGATTTCGTGTTGGGGCCTGCCATCTGACGAATTTGGTCATTGCTCCCCACCGCCGCAATTTTCCCTTCCCGGATCGCGATCGCCTGAGCTATGGTGCCAAGATTTCCATTGACTTCGTGGTTGTCCACCGTGACAACCTTGCCATTGTAGAGAATCGTGTCCGGGGCCGGCTGCTGGGCCAACAACGGCCCTCCACTCACTCCAAACACCCACAACACGATCAGCAAATGCAAAAAGGTTCCTTTTTTCATTGTTTTTCAGCTCCTCTCACGGTTGTAATTTTCGAAAGCGCAATTTGAAACTCTCGCAAAGAATCCGACCCATCTAGCCCGGCAGGACTAGTGACAGAGTCAGGGGTTTGGCGGGGGAGAGTAGCTAATTACCTCTGCGCCGCCATTGTGCGGCCTACTCTTCCGCCCCGCAAGAACCTACTTCGTGCGTCATCTCCTCTATGTTTCATTTCCATGCCCGCCGGTATTTCCCCCAGCCCTGCGCTCGGCCCTTGATTTGATTTCCTGGGATTTTTGGAGCCCATATCCCTCACAAATCCCCTGCCTATGGATTCTACCCTATATATGAAGCTTCACGCGGCTAATGTAGGGGTGGGATATAAGGGGAATTCCGGCTCAGACGGCGCCCGCACCCTCCAGAATGATTGCGGGTATTGCTCTCGCCAATCCGTCTTATTCCCCACGCATCAGAGCGTCTGCTCTGCAAGGTAGAGATTGTTAGGTCAGGGATACTTGTGTCTTGCCAACTTCAGCTTCGCCTCAAAATTTCCAGGACGCACCGATTTTTCCGCTTCGGCAAAAACGTGCCCAAAGCCCGCAGAACCAATCTCTCCCCATCCGCTCTCATCTCGCGGTTTTCTCGGAACCAGGATTCAGTAAGGAGGGAACCCCTCAAAACTGTCGAACGGTTCTTCCATCTCCACCACTTCCATCGCCCGGATGGACTCACGATTCCGCCGGAAATAGACGACCGCGGAAACCACGCCTAACCCGAAACCGATGGCGTGGGTCCGGTAGCTGACGTTTGCTTGAAGCGTCGACGGCAACAGAACCACCAGTATGATGCCTACCGCCCGCACGACCCGCTTACCGGGACCCAGGGTGCGATCCACGAACAGGTTCATGCTCAGCCAGAAACCCACCATCCAATAGACCAATCCTGACGCCCCCACCAAGCTGACCCCGGGAGGATAGGTCAGCAGGGAAAGGTAATTCGTCAGCCCGGCCAGAGCCACACTCAGAACCGGGCAGACCAGGAAGCCGTAGTATCCAAAGAGAAGATAGCTGAAGAAGGCGAGAAAGATGGCATTGGAGAAAAAGTGCGCAATGTCGGTGTGCACTGCTACGGCCGTTATCAGTCTCCAGTACTCATGTTTCTCTAGAGTCCCCTCCGAAGTGGCGGCAAGAGTCGGCAGGAGAGCCGCTCCGTTCTGCCAGGCTAGCAGGGAAATCCCCAGAATCGTCAAGACGGAGAGCGCCCCGACTGACAGGCTGTGCTTTCGCGGTTTTCGCGACAGGAGAGTCTCTAGGACACGGTAGGACGGAAAACTTTTCATGAGGTAATCTTAACGTATCGAAGGCGGAGGTGGCAGTCACGGTTCACCTCCCCCGAAAGTTCCTGGTTTCCAATTCGCGTTTTCCTTCCATCCGCTGCTGCCCCCCGCGCCAGGGGCCTATACTCCTGGATGGAACCTAGTTTCACAACTCCAAGTTGTGATGTAATTTCTCTCACTACGAATGGTACGAAACCTCGGTCTGGTCACTCACCCCTTCAAGGTCGTCTAACACAGAACTCCGGTGTCAGGTGTCTGTCAACCCGCTGATGGATCGGTTGGACCTTCATTGCGGCGATCATGTGCGTGGGTTTGATGCGGCCTTCGTCGATCAACCGTTGGTAGAGTTCGTGCACACGATCGACAAACTCCAGATCTTTCGGATTGTTGGGATCGAAATTGTGTCCAAATGAACGATCGATAAACGGATCAACAAGATTCCCATACCCAAAGAACAGTTCGAAGTGAAATCGCTCTATAAGCAGAGGCAGGATATCCTGAGATCGAATCCCCTCGAAGCCTTCGGTGGAACAATCCCAGTTGACGAACTGCTTCTCCAGTCTCTTTAGTTGATGATTGTACTTATACCGATCGGGAAGTTCATTCCACAGTTCATTGACGATCTCTAACGCTTCCGGCCATCGCATGTGACCGTTGCGACCGATCATGTCATCGGTCAAGAAATACCCGTCGTCCTCAAGCAATTCCGCAACACGATCGAAAAGCAACTCCAGCTCAACGAAATGGTGAAGGCATTGGATTGCAAGCACGGCCTGGTACTTTCGATTGGGCGTCCACGAGTTGATGTCGCACGTGACGAAGGACATGTTGTCTGCGATGCCTTGCTGCTCCGCGGCGGACTCGCCCCTCTCCAGCATGGTCGGGTTGATATCGATGCAGTCGAGGCTGAAATTCTTTTTGCCTTCCTGAACCAGCCTCTTGACGATTTCTAGATCGAACTCGCAATTGCCCGCACCGATACTGACGAATCTGTTATGGATTTCGGGGGACGATGCGCATATCCGTCCAAGATATTGACCGAAGAACTCTAGCGCACTCGTGAAACCGAACGGTTTCAGTCGTGCGATAAGGTACTTGTTCGACCAGTAGTGAAATATATCCGGGAGGTCGTGCACCTTGATGCACTGTTCGAAGTGCTCTAGCTCGCTTGCGAGTCGCTGCTGGTAATCAGTATCAGCGTCGCGCGCCTTAGTCCGCTGTCTGAGCTGCTGAAACCAAGAACGTAATCCCATCTATTTGGCTCCATCGCTGATCGATCCCGACGCCATGTTACTACAACTGGTCACTGCAACTTGGTACTGCGCAGCCCGTAGAGCAAGGTCATGGCAGCAACTACCGTAAAGAAACCGTCAGAAAACTCGCCCATTTAGCAGGCTAGCCGTAGGCGTTGCGAGCGAAGGTAGGCGCCCCAAAACCGTGTAAGAGCAACGAAAGGAAGGAATTGGGAGAAAACAGTGGAAGACGCCTGCCTGCTTCATTGCCAGTTGCTGGAGGAGGTGCTACCATTGACGGGAGCAAGAAAGAAGGCCGAAAGAAAGACGAGTCGCGTTTATCAGGCTTCGGGCTCTGTGCAATAGAAACCTTCAAACCCCGCCAGGTCCGGAAGGAAGCAACGGTAGAGGGAGCTTTTATGTGCCACGGAACCACCCGAAGTCTGGCCAATAATTTACGTGCTCTCAATTTGCGGGCTTGATGGGCTGCGGCCGAGCAGCTTTGCCTCCCGCCGGCAGAGAACACGACAGACCTGTTTTCCAGAATTACCTTGTATCAAGTCCTCGCACGTACATGGCGGCCCCGGCAATTTTCCCAAGTAGTGGGGCAGCACCATGTGACCCAGACGCTGGAAAACGCCATCCGGCTCAGCCGCATCGGCCACGGCTACATTTTTTCCGGCCAGCGCGGCGTAGGCAAGACCACCGTCGCCCGCCTGCTGGCCAAATCCCTCAACTGCGGCAAAGGCCCCATCGCGGAGGCTTGCGGAGAGTGTGATTCGTGCCGGGAGATCGCCGCCGGTCGCGCCTTGGACGTCATGGAAATTGATGCTGCCTCCAATCGCGGCATTGACGCTGTGCGGGAGCTGCGCGAGAACGCGCGCTATGCCCCGGCCCGGGACCGTTACAAGGTGTTCATCATCGATGAAGCTCACCAGATCACCCCGGAAGGTTTCAACGCCTTGCTGAAGACGCTGGAAGAGCCGCCACCTCACGTCATTTTCATTTTGGCCACCACCGAGGTTCACCAATTCCCGGAGACAATCCTTTCCCGCTGCCAGCACTTTAACTTTCATGCGGTGGCGTTTTCCGAGATGCTCGCTCATCTGGAGGCAGTATGCGCCGGGGAGAAGATTCAAGCGCAGCCGGAGGCTTTGGCGGCCCTGGCGCGGTCCGGTGAGGGAAGCTTGCGGGATTCTCTGTCGAGGCTGGAGCAGGCGATTGCAGCCTTTGGCTCCAATTTGGAAGGTCCGGCGGTTGCGCGCTTGCTGGGGGCGGTGCCTTCCGAACTCCTGGAGGATGTGCTCCACGCGGTGCTTGCCCAAAAGCGGGAGCGGCTGCTTGAAGTGGTGGAGAAGCTGGTGGAGGAAGGGTATCAACTGGCCTACTTTTGTTCCCAACTGGTCCACACCGTGCGCAACCTGCTGGTCGCGCGGGTGGCCGGACCGCAGCCGCGCTTGCTGGAGGCTACGGCGGAGGAGAGCCAGCGGCTGGCGGCAATGGCGCAAAATTTCACCGAAGAGAACCTCACCCGCTTCTTGGAAATCCTGCTCGCCCTCAACCAGCAGTTGCGGCACAGCACGCAGCCCCGGTTTCATATGGAGCTGGGCCTGTTGAAGCTCGTGGATGCGGAGCGGCTGATCCCTATTGAGGACCTGCTGGCGCAAATGGAAAATAGGGCGGACGCAGGCGCTGCCGCCCGCCCGAAGGCCGCCAGCGATCCCCGCAATGTTCCCGGCGTGGAAGCTCCCCGTCGCTCGGCTGCACGGAGGACGAAACATCCCGCGCCGGACCAAGCCGCCCCTTCTGAGGGCTCCGGGCGCCTGAGCCCGTTTGAGCGGGACGTCCGCCGCAAGAAGCCGGTGCCGGAATCCTCGGCTCATGCAGGGACTTCCCCGGAAGAGATTCTGGAGAAAAGGCCGGCCGTGACCTCAACTCCTGGCAGGGAAGCTATCGTTCGTGAAGCCACGGGTAGCGTTGCGGCTGCCGCCGCTGCCGAACGAGTCCCTCTCCCGGCAGCCGGTCCGGCCCTCTCGGCCCAGGAAGAGGCCTGGACCAAAGAAATCCTGCGGCGGCTGGAGGATCAAGCGAAGCCGGCGCTGGCTTCCCTGCTGGCCCGGGCCAGCGGATGGGAATTTGGGGAAGCGGAGGTTCGGGTTGAGTTGGCCGAGAATGGACTGGTTAAACTTCTTACGGAGCAAGACCGGCAATTACTCAACCAGCTCTCCGAGGATGTCCTGGGACGCAAGGTCCGGGTTAAGCTGGTACAGGGTGAGACGAGTGCCGCCGCGCAGACGGAGGCGCAAGCCGCCGACCTGTCCAAGGAGCGCGCCCGGCGGGACACCGGCGTAGCGGAGTTCGAGAAGGTTTTTGGCAAACAGATCACGAAAATTCGCGGGCGCTAAGGAGTAGAGCCATGCGCAACATGCAACAAATGATGAGCCAGGTTAAGAAGATGCAAAAAGAGATGCAGCAGCAGATGGAAGCCTTGCGTGTGGAAGCTTCCTCCGGCGGCGGCATGGTTACGGTGAGCATGAGCGGCACCAAGCATCTGTTGTCGGTGAAGATCGACCCTGAGGCGGTGAAGGGCGGCGACGTGGAGATGCTCGAAGACCTGTTGCAGGCCGCCGTCAATGAGGCGGTGCGCAAAACCGACGAAGCCCTGGCGGAAAAGCTGGGCGGCATGGCGGGTGGCATGAATCTGCCCGGAATGTTCTAGTCTCCCCGGATCGCGTACGTTACCTGATGCCTGAATACGCAAAACCCATGTCCCGGCTGATTGAGGAACTGAGGCGGCTGCCCGGAATCGGTTTGAAATCGGCCCAGCGGATCGCTTTCCATGTCCTGAAGGCCGAAAAGCACGATGTGGAACGGCTGGCTGCCGCCATTCGAGACCTGCAGGAAAGCATTCGGCTCTGCGAGGTTTGCAACAACGTGACCGAGGTGAATCCCTGCGCCTACTGCTCGGACCCTTCCCGCAACGCAAAGCTCCTTTGCATCGTCGAAGGGCCGGAGAACATCCTCCCTATTGAAAAGACCGGACAATACCGGGGCTACTACCACGTGTTGCACGGAGCCTTGTCGCCGCTGCACGGCATCGGCCCCGAGCAGCTCCGGACTGCGAATCTGATCGGGAGACTGAAGGATGGAGCGGTCGAGGAGGTGATCGTGGCCACCAACCCCAATGTGGAGGGCGAGGCAACAGCCGTATATCTCTCCAAGCTCCTCAAGCCGCTGGGTGTGAGTGTCACGCGGATCGCGATGGGCCTTCCGGTAGGCGGGGACCTGGAGTATGTGGACCAGGTGACCATCGCCAAAGCAATGGAAGGCCGCAAGGAAATCTAGAAAGGCAGGACAGGCATTCTTGCCTGTCCCCTAAGAGCACAGGCCGGTAGGCCTGTGCTCCATTTCTCCCCGCCTGCCCCGCCTACACCCTCCGATCAGTGGCTTTCTGGGGCCTTTTTAGCAAAACAAACCCAAAATGAAGCCATTGCCCCGATCTTCTGAATATTTCATAAATCTTTATATTGCAATTGGTTAGCTGAATATCGGAAGTTTTGAAATGGCTTCGTTTTGAAAAAAAACTTTTTTCTCTCGCTCCTCTCCCCTCCAGAAGGTTTTCACGGTCGGTCTATAGCTTCCCACAACGCCCGGGAAGCCCCAGCGGGGCGCAAGAGTCTAGCCCACGGCGCCAGCCGTGGGTGAGAAAGGCCACGCTGGATCAACCCCGGATGGGGCGAAAGAAAGAGGCCTTAAACCTCACAAACGCCCTCCGGCCCGATTGTCCCTCGCGCAAATTCCGGGAGCAACAGAATTCTTCCGAGGAAACCGAATCTTCCGAGGGAACCGAATCTACCGAATCTACCGAGGACTCCGAACCGCGCCTCGCGCTCAACCCGCTCCCGCTTCAGTTTCTTGCCGGTTGGTTTTTTAGAATGGCTTGATTTCTTTTTCCTCTAAACGGCTCTTACCATCAGCAGGTCGGTGCTATAGCATCGAGCCTCCTGAGGCGAGCTAACAAAACCCAGCATAGCAGTTCGCCGGGCCTATGGCCTCACTGTTGACCGCCGCGAGGCGGACGCGCTAGACTCCATCCTGTCGGCTTGTCCGCTGAGCTACCCTGACAAGCTCCCCGCTTGCCCGAACATCCCAAAGGAGAGCCAGCCATGAAACAGATTGCCTGCCTTGTCGCCTTCACTGTACTGCTCGTTTCCCCGGCCCACGCGCAAGAAGATGCTAAATCTTTACTAGCCCGCTTCAAGCTCTTCAACGAATGCAAGCCTATGAAACTGATCGTTGAAGGCTTGCACGACGACGCCAGTAAGATCGGACTGACCGAGGTGCAATTGCAGGCGGCGGCTGAAAGTCGCTTGCGTTCGGCGCGGCTCTATGATGCTGCGGAAACCCCGTATCTGTATGTGCAAGTCAACGTGGTAGGTCCAGCATATAACATCTCTGTGGAATACAATAAGGTGGTTTTCGATCTTGCGAGCGGTGAATCCAGTCTTGCCGCGACATGGGATAGGGGCAGCACGGGAACGCATGGCAGGGAAGCAGGTTACATCCTGTCGAGTGTATCCCAGCACATGGACCAATTCCTGGTCGAGTACCTGCGCGTAAACGAGGAGCATTGTGGCCGCTAAGTGAGGAAACCAACTATGCCAACGTCAGATTTCTCAGAATGTGTCGTTGAGATTGTACGCAAAATTCCGCGCGGAAAGGTTGCTACCTATGGCTGTATTGCGAAGCTTGCCGGAGCGAAAAAGCCGCATCGCACAGCACGAGCCGTTGGTCAAGCACTTTACAAAGAGAAAGGAAAGGGAACAATCTTCAATTGGCATCGAGTCGTCAGCAAAAATGGCAAAATTCGCCAGCCAGACCACGAGGGGGAACGCCAACAACGCCAACTGCTTGAACAGGAAGGCATCGAATTCGAGTCAGATAAAATCGACCTCCGCAATCACCTGTGGGAGGTTTGTCGTTAGAATGTAAGAGTCGCCGTCATCCCCGGCGCTGTGGATCGCTAACTCCGGGCAGGGCAACGCATCTGCACCTCCAGAAACCGTGGTTGAATCGGATTTAACACATGTGTATCATCATGCCACCTGGAAGAAAAACAAAGGGAGCAGCGATATCACATGGACGGAGCAACTAATTTGACTGATTTGTTGTTGAACGCCTCCCGCGAATGTTGGCTTGCGCTAAACGAACAGCAATCCAAGATCGTAGGCAGTGGCGTGACAATACTGGAAGCCGTAGAAGAATCCAAGAAAAATGGCGTGGGAGACCCCATTTTGATTTGGTCCCCCAAGTCATGGACCGCCAGAGTTTATATGGGGACTAGGTGAAAAAAAGTTACAAAGGGGTCCCGATAGAGTCCCCCAACCCGGCCTTCAAGAATGAGGAAACTTTATGGATGCCAATTTTAAATATACGCGTGGGAAAACAACGCGATGTATGGTCGCCACGTATCGAAGCGGTCGTAGATTCAGGCTCTCCGTATTGTATATTCACTACAGATATAGCTGATTTTCTGCGTATCAATGTAACCAGAGGCACAGAAAGCAAAATCGGTGGTATTTTGAAGGATGCAATGGAGTCGATCTATTTCCATCCAATAAACTCCAGGTTGAAAGCTCTTGGAACATCTCAGTAATGGCCGGTTTCACAAGGAAACTTTCCTTTCCAGCCATTCTGGGACGAAACGGGTTTTTTGACAATTTCACTGTCCTCTTCAACCACTCCACCAAGCCACCAGAAATGGAGATTGAAAGGATCAAATTCCTGCAATAAATCACCCTTCCAAACCCCAATAGTTCAACTAGGCAAAGCGTAGCTATCTATCGTCGTAAGGGTACTTGCGAATCAGCAGGTCCCTCGGATAGGCAATGCTTTTCTTCTCGACAATCTGCTGCGAGGGAAGAGCCTCAAAAAGCATGGCTTCCGCCGGAAAGACCGGCGCTCTCCCTTCGCTGGCTCCATAACCGGGCGGGTTCTCCTCGGCCGGTCCGCCCGGCGATCCCACCACGATTCGGCCCACCATCCCCAGGATTTCATGATTGCGGCAGAAGTAGTCGTAGGTGCCTTCCACGTCGAAAGTCCACTCAAACGTGTTCCCCACGGTCTGCCCCAGCAAGCCGGAATCAAACGGTTCCGCGTTCTCCGGAATCCGCAATTCATGATTGTCATTGGACGGGTGGTATGCGGTGACCGTCGTTCCCCACTTTCGGCCCTGCCAACTCACCGTTTGTCCCTTTTGGATATAGAGACCCACGGGGTCGAAAAACCATTGGCCCAGCCGGTAGTTGTTGCCGACGGTTATTTCGGCAGCCGCCGGTTCGGCTCCCCAAACCGACAGCCGCCATCCGGGAAGCGACACAGCCAGCATTCCCATTCCCCATTTCTTCAACAGCTCGCGACGATGAATCTTTCCAGACCTCATAGCACCATACTCCCTTCCCGGGTCATCCCCGGAGGTTCGACACCGCCCCCAATCGCAGTCCGGTTTCGCGCCCCTATTTGCCGTCCACCGTAAAACAAAAGACGGAATACTTGTAGGGCACGGGTTCCCCGCGCCAGGATGACGCCTCCCCGTTGGTCGTGTAAACGGCGCCGTTGGCGATGGCCACTCCGCCGCGGTAGGGGCTCGGCAAGGAATACTCCCACAGCCTGCGGCCCGTGAGGGCGTCCAGCGCCTCCACCTTGGCTCCCGGCTCGAACCCTTGGTAGAGCACGCCGTTGGCAACGGCAATCGGCGCGGTTTGTGAGCTGGGATTGGGAACAATCCACTCAATGTCGCCGTTGTAGGCGTTCAAAGCCGCTGTGACGTACAAAGGCGGCCTGCCGGGCGAAGTGTTCTGCACGAAGACTTTGTTGTAAGCGACCGCCGTGGCGTTGATCCGTGGTCCTCCCCCGGCGCCTCCTGCGCCCAGCATGGTCTTCCAATAAAGCTCTCCGGTATGCCGGTTCCAGCAGTAAAAGCCCGCCTTGTTGCCTGCTCCCACGCATGGCCGCGCGTAGCCGCGCAGCCTGGCCGGGGCTTCCGCGTCAAAGATCATCGGGTGAGCGCAAAAGTCCAGGTCAAAGGCGTCCTGGGGATGCGCCTGGTAGTGCCACAGCAGTTCGCCGGTGTCGATATCATGGGCCAGGATGCTTTCCGTATATAGCATGGTATTGGGCCACAGTCCCTTGGTGCTGCCGGTCACGTTGAAAACGACATTTTGCTTTTCATCAACGGCTGCCGATGTCCACAGCGACCCGCCTCCCGTTCTGTATTCGGCAGGCACGTCCTGGGCGACCCGGAAGCGCCAGCGGATGGCTCCCGTCTCCGCATCCAGACAAGCGATGCCGGCCATGCCGGAGGTCCAGCCGACCAGAACCTTTCCGTTGTAAACGACCGGAGAATACCCCATCTTGGCGTTCAGGAGCTTGTCATCTTCCAGATTTGTTTTCCAAATTTCCCTTCCTTCGGCCACATCCACGCAATGCACGTCGCAAAAGCCGGTTCCAAAATAGACCCGCCCGTTCACGTAGGAGGAGGAGGAGCGGATTCCCCGGTTCTTCAGGCCCGAAAGCCACTCCCCGGCCAGCCCCGTCTCGTATCTCCACTTCATCTCTCCGGTGGCGCTGTCGAGGGCATATTGATATCCTCCGGCCCCGGCAAACACGGTGTCGCCGACTATCGTCGGAGTCGTCTGAAACGGCCAATCGTCCAGCGTGTCGAACTTCCACTTGAGCTTCAGCCGCTCCGCATTGCCGGGGCCGATGGTTTTCTCGTTGGCGTTGAAGCGGGTGTTGTGCAAATCATAACCATACCGGGGCCAGTCGGCAGCGCCCGGTCTCGGCAGGTCGGCGGCGTTCAGCCGGTCCCGGGGAAACAGACTCCCCATAACTCCCAGGGCAGTCAGGCCGCCGGTGCGTTCCAGAAATTGCCTTCGCGTGA
>CBDCTS010000005.1:0-5565 GCA_965222345.1 Terriglobia bacterium
CCTTTTGCGCTTTCGACGACCGAGACATCGTATGCGCTCTGCAGATTCATCCAGAACGCGGGGCCGGTTCCGAGAAAGCGGCCAAGGCGCACCGCGGTCTCGGCCGTGACCGCCCGTCGGCCACGCAGGATGGCGGTAATGCGGTTGGCGGGAACTCGGATGGCGAGCCCAAGCCGGTTCGCGCTCATGCCTCTCGCCTCCAACTCCGCCCGCAGCACGCTGCCGGGATGCGTCTTTACTCGGGTCATTGCCTGTCTCCTGGGACCTACCCCTTGTGATAATTCTAGATCCCAACCTCGCAAGCATGCCACTCTCGAAGCGAAATTGACAATTAGAAAAAATAAATTATTCTATAAACATGAGCGCGGAATGGTCATTCTACGGTCGTCAGGAAGAAGCGGGGCAACTCCTTGAACATATGCGTAAAGGACGGTGGTTCTTTGGTTCCATACGGGGGCGACGCCGGATAGGAAAGACGGCACTCATCAACCAAGTTCTCACGACAATCAGGAGTGACGATCCGAGTATGCGGCTGGCGCTATTGTTTCAACTGCCCGACAGCAGTATTTCAGACACCGCCAGCGTTTTCAGGCGCGCTGCCCGACGATGGAATCCAGAGCAAGAGATTGTTGGGCTCGATGATGTATGGGACCTGGAAGGAGTCGCGAGCGTGATCGGCTCACTCTGCAGCCGGGGAGCGATAGTCGTCATCGATGAATTTCAGTTCTGCTACCAGGGGCCGCTCAAGGGTTTCCCATCTCTGCTGCAGGCAGAAGTGGACCGGCTCAACCGCGGCAATGCGAGCGGCGGACTGATTGTGGTTGGCTCCATCCAGACAGAAATGGAAGCATTGCTTGAAGACCGCAAGGCGCCACTGTTCGGGCGGACCACCTTCGACATCAGGCTTGGGCCGTGGGATCTTAAGACAATCTTTGAAGTCAGCGGGAAACATGGTGCAACCGATCCACAAAGACGTCTGACCCTTTGGACGCTTTTCGGCGGTGTGCCCAGGTACTGGGAATTGTTTGCCAGGGAAGATGGGCTGGACGCCATTGACCAGTGGGACGATTGGGCAACCGAGTTGTGCAACAGGCTCTTCCTTTCCGGCAACGCTCCGTTGAGTCAGGAGGGCGAGACACTGCTCGGAGGCGAATTGCGCCGAAACTATCTGGCCATTCTTCACACTCTGGCAAGGCACGGACCGTGCTCCCATGCCGAATTGCTGGAATGGCTTCCGGATCTTTCGTCTTTGGGGGCTTATCTTGAAGTTCTTGTGAAGGACCTGAGGCTCGTCGAAAAGTCGTTTCCCGTCTTCGCAGAGGGGAAACCGAGGAACGCACGTTACGCCGTCTCGGACCCGTTTCTGCGCGCCTGGTTGGCCGTATTGAAAGAGACCCGCCAAGACATGCGCGTGGTTCCCGGGTCCCGGTTGGTGAAAGGACTTCTCTCCAGGCTTCAAACACTGGAAGGACACGCGTTCGAGGTGCTGGTTCGCCAGGCGTGTGAAGAGGCGTCACGTTTGGAGACCGGGGATTTTTCCATGACGCAACAGATTCACGGCTATTGGAATCGACCGCGAGGCGGCCAAGCACCCATCGAGATTGACCTGGTTGCACAAGACGAACACAACCGGAAGGTGCGCTTTGGATCCTGCAAGAGGACCGCAAGAAACCACGACCGGGAATCCCTCAAGCGTTTCCGGAAACATGTGGCAAATTTTCTGTCCACCCGCAAGGGAAGCCGTTTTCGGAACTGGAAACACGAGTTGGCGCTCTTTGCTCCGAGTTTTTCCAATGACAGGCGATCCAGGCTCGAATCCGACGGATGGATTTGTAGGGATTTGCCGGACTTCGAGAAGATGCTTCGCAGTCCCGATGGACGAGGAGACTTGGGCGGACTCTTCGTATCGCCGAAGGTTAAAGGAGAAATCCCATGACACAGGGGAACAAAGAGGCTGCCGTGACGGTCATCAACGGGAATTGGGGACTGACAAGCCTGAGCGCGATTCGTGCAGTTCTCTTGTCGGCCTATGGTGTACTGGTCCGGTCATTTGAAGCGGCGCCTGAGGCGGCTGTTCATGTATCCCGCTGGAACAGGGACGATCCGTTTACCGTATACGATAAGCGGCCATTCCAGGTTTTTCTCAGTGCGAGGGATACCTACTGGTGCCAGTACGTGTATCAGTTCTCCCATGAACTCTGTCACATCCTGACACATTTCGACAGCTACAAGAAACACAAGCACAAGTGGTTCGAGGAAAGCCTCTGCGAACTGGCTTCCCTCCATGTCCTGAGATCCCTGGCAGAGGACTGGAAAGTGGATCCTCCGTCCGAGGTCTTCGAAGCTTCCGCATTCGCCAGGAATCATCAGTCATATGCGGAGGAGGTCGAAGAGAAGACCCCGATACCCTCACAATCCGATCTTCCCGGTTGGCTTAACCGGAACATCCACCTGCTGGAGGATAATCCCATCCGCCGAGAACTCAATCGTGTCGTGGCAGTATCCCTGTTAAGCAGCTTCAGGCAAAACCCCGCCCTTTGGCGCGATTGTGGCTGGTTGAACTGCTGGGACATTCGAAAGGACAGCACTTTCTCCGAATATCTCAACTCCTGGGGCGATTGTCTTCGCAAACATGACCCGAAACAGGAACCCCGTGCCCCGGACATCGTGAAGCAACTATTTGCCGTTGATTCGGAATAGCCGTTGCAGCCGGAACTGCCCTTCGTCAGCATCGTCAGAGGAAAACACCAGGGTCTTGTCGCAGTGTTCGTAGAGTATTTGTTGAGAAAGGAAAAGGAAGGATTTCATGGCGAATCCCGAGCATGTCAAGTGGCTTCGTGAGGAAGGCGTCGAAGCATGGAACCGAAGACGCAGGGGTGAGAAATTTCAACCGGATTTTCGCGGTGCTGATCTCTTCGGTTTCGAACTCAACGGCGTTGACCTCCGCGAAGCCAAGTTGTGCGGCACTATTCTCAACGCCGCCAAACTCAACGGTGCCGACCTCGAAGAGGCCGATCTCACCGATGCCCAGCTTGGTATGGCCGATCTTCGCAATGCGAATCTCGCTTTCTCCAAGCTCATCCGCACCGATCTACACCACGTCAAACTCATCGGTGCGAATCTGCTAAGGGCTGAGCCTTGGAAGGCGAACCTCTACATGCCCACATGCGACGACGTAGCCTCCTTCCTACCCTACCGCGACGAAGTAACCGACCAATACGTGATGCAAAGCGACGCCGAAAGGGAGATCGCTGAAAAGGAGATCAACAGTGTCGCGTGCTTGCTGGAGACATGCCGCTCCCTCGGAGAAACATATGGAAAAGGACGGGGCTTGATGTTATTGCACGTTTATCCCGACGGCGAAACTCTGAATACCTTCGTCCATTGCACCTACAATTAACGGGCGTGAGTTTCGGTGGCAGTTTATTTCATTTTGGCTCCCCTATTGTTCAGTGCAACGAGCAACTAGGATAGAATGAAGCAAATGAGCTGTAACATTTTCGGAGTATTAACTCTGATCAGGCCACTCATTCGGACGTCAGGAACTTCAGAAAAAAAGCACCTTTGAGCAATACTACTCCAAGGGAAATAAGCCAGCCGTTCCGGCCCAGGGCCAGAGTGCTGCAGTTGCTTGGCGACGAACTGATCGGCAACGCACGTCTGGCCGTCTTCGAGTTGGTCAAGAACGCCTATGACGCGGACGCTAATGAAGTCGTAGTTCGACTGGATCTTGACGGGGGGCGAGACCCCATGATCACAGTTACTGATGATGGTGAAGGGATGACTCTGGACCTGATTCGGTCGGTGTGGCTCGTGCCGGGTGACGACTATCGTCAAAAGCAGCGGGAAATGCGTCGAAGAACGTATCGGCATCAGCGGCTTCCTCTTGGAGAGAAGGGACTTGGTCGTTTTGCAGTTCACAAGCTTGGCAACCGCATCAGCCTGGTGACGAAGGCTGCGAACTCCGATGAGTGCGTAGTACAGATCGACTGGAACGAACTGATCGCAAAGCCTTATCTGGATGAGGCTCCAGTCAGGATAAACATCCGCCAGCCGGAGGTGTTCACAGGAAGCAGGACCGGGACCCGAATACGGATCCGGCAACTGCGCACTGTCAACTGGTCGCGTGGAGAGGTTCGGCGTCTTCACAATCAGATCACCTCCATATGCTCGCCGTTTGAAGAACCCAGCGGGTTTCAGGCCGTTTTGGAAATTCCCGGGCGTGAAGACTGGATTGCTGACCTGCCTGATGTTTCGGAGATCCTCAGTCGGGCGATCTGGAGGTTCTCATTTCGACTGGAAAACGGAAAGTTTGATTGGAGCTATGAATTCCGCCAAGTGCCTGGATTCAAGCTTGATGGCAGGGTCGTCAATAAGTCTGGTGACAGGTTGAAACTTCCATCACGTTCGGGTGACGACCGAATGGAGAAAAAGGTGGTGGCTGATGGGGCAACCACGCAAGGAATTGGCCCGATTACGGGAGAATTCTATATCTATGACCGGGATAAGGAGGTTCTTCGAAGGCTGACCAATGCCCGGTTGCTAGCCAGATATCTCGACGAGACAGGCGGCGTGCGGGTCTATCGAGATGGTATGCGGGTGTACAACTACGGCGAGCCTGGCGACGACTGGCTTGGTCTTGACCTCCGTCGCGTTAACATCCCAACGCGTCGGATCAGCCGCAATATCATTCTGGGTGCCGTCCATCTATCGTTGGAGACCTCGACCAGACTCATCGAAAAAACCAACCGGGAAGGCTTTGTTGAGAATGATGCGTGCATTCGGTTACGCCAGATCGTCCTGGGAGCCCTTGGCGCCCTTGAAGGGGAGCGTCAGATTGACAAGGACCGCATCAGAAATCTGACCAAAAACCCTGACGATCCGACGACCGCCAGGATCGAAAAGCCGATTGGAGAACTGAGGCTTGAACTTGACCGGCAAGGCGTAAGGCAGACATTCGAACCCTATGTGGCAAGGATCGAGCACAATTACCAGAGTATGCAGGAAACGCTGCTTTCAGCCGGCATGTCGGGCCTGAACTTGGCGGTCGTGTTTCACGAGGTAGAGCGGGGAGTACGAGTGCTTCATCAGGTCATTGTTGAAGGAGCTGATTGGAAGAGCGCGGCCCGTCAGGCGCGAGACCTGATGCACCTTCTCGACGGCTTTGCCACCCTGCTCCGACGTGACAGCAGACAGCAACACAGCATCCGGAAGTTGGTCGACGCTGCGCGTCAGTTCAATGTTCTTCGGCTTCGTCATCATCGCGTTCGTTTGGTCTGTCCCTTGCTTGAGAGCGATGGCGAGGGCTTTCAATCCAGATTTGTGTTCAGTTTGGTCGTGGGAGCATTGAACAACCTCATTGACAATGCATTTTACTGGCTCAGGGTCAGGTGGCCGGACGTACCGGCCGAGAACGAACCGTCCGAACGGCAGCTTTACATCGGCGTATCGAACGATTTTGAGACAGGTCCAGCCCTGGTAGTCGCGGACAATGGGACTGGTTTCCAGGGTGATGATCCAGAGAATCTGGTACGCCCATTCTTCACACGCAAACCCGACGGCATG
>CBDCTS010000006.1:0-89968 GCA_965222345.1 Terriglobia bacterium
TGTCCGTTTTTACCGGCCCAATCCGATGTCTTGTGCCGTTGATACTGCCTTTGGTCCCGGTAGCGAGAGAGCGCTTCGGGTCGGAGGACATGGTAGCGACGACGCGGGGCTGATACAGTCGAGGCTAACACGAAATTGCAGAACTTCAACACCAGACGTGATCGACAGGTCAACATGTTCGTCGTGAAGAGTCGGTGTGGAGCAGGACTATGCATCGAGAATCGTTGAAGTTGCTGTCGTTCCCAAGGAGGGCCAAGACATGAAGTCTCTGTTGAGTCGGCAGGAACTCGTGGACTCGCCCGATCGACATGAACCGCATGTGGTCATACTTGGAGCAGGTGCGAGCAAAGCAGCGTTCCAGAATGGAGACGGCAATGGACGGTTAGTACCTCTAATGAATGAACTACCTGAGATTCTGGGCAGTCCGTGGAGAGATCTCGTAAACCAGGCAAACCTAGCAACCGCGGATTTTGAATCTCAGTTTAAGCGGTTACGCGAAAGCGCAAGGCATCATGATCGCTTGAACGAAATTGAAGATATGCTGTGCGAGTATTTCTCGAGCCTGGCGCTTCCGGAAAATCCTACGATCTACGACTACCTGATACTCGGGTTGCGAGGAAAGGATGTGATTGCGACCTTTAACTGGGACCCTTTTCTTATCCTCGCTCATGCCAGAAATAGCAGCATTTCGAACTTGCCGGAAGTAAGATTCCTGCACGGCTGCGTTCAATATGCGAGCTGTCCCGACCACGATGTCTTAGGCGAACCAGGGGAACTGTGCCCGATGTGCAAGCGGTCACTGATTGAGAGTTCAATTTTGTTTCCCGACGGCGACAAGGACTATGCAAAGGATAAAATCATTTCTCGGGACTGGGCATTCGTAACGGGGCGCCTGAAAGAAGCATTCCACCTAACGATATTTGGATATTCGGGACCCGCAACTGACTACAAGGCAAAGAAACTACTTCTGGACGGTTGGAGAGGGACACCGATGCGACCATTCAGCCATGTCGAAATCATTGACATCGGTAGCGCAGACGATCTCACAAGGAACTGGGAGAAATTCATTCCCTTTCATCATGAGATGGTTATTTCAAGTTTCTGGGAATCCACAATCGCAAGATGGCCGCGTAGAACCGCGGAGTACAAGATTCCCGCGTCGTTGTTTGGAACTGTTTCGGAACGCATTGGTCCCATCAGGACAAACTCGCTTGTGGAGCTACAAGAGTGGCACGCCGAGATCGCGGCGGCCGAGCAATGTTGAATGCCGCGTCCCGATAAGAGTCTGCCAGGGTTCACGCTTTCGAACTCGCAATCCCTTCGCAATAGCAAGTCCATTGGCCAGCTATATGCCGTGTGTGCCCTTCCACCGTTCGACGCCGCGGCACAGGCGCGAGAAGACGACGCCGTGCCGGGTGAGGAGTTATTGTCGAAAGTGGCGTTTGACGATTGATTCAAGCGGCGGCTTAGTCGACGTTTGACACTTCGATTCCATCGTTAAATTTCACCCGAGTAATCACCTTGGCTGTAGGAAGTTGCTCGACTATGGTTTTCTCTTTGTGAACGACGTTGGTGCATGAATCGGGACTGGCCCGCAACGGACCCGACTCACAGGTCCATCACCTACCAAGAGCGTACGACGATGGCCTACCGAGCTCGACCATCCGGTTGAGGATGTGACACCCGATCGCGGCTTCTCTGCGTTGCGCCTTGCTGTGCCTCGCCTTCAGGCCGCCTCCGAACACGGACTTGTATCGGAAGAAGCTGTTCTCAACGCGCGCCTGCTGCCGGTAGCCCGACTCCTTCTGCCACTCCCGTCGCCCGACCTTGCGAATCCTCTGAAGAGACGCTTCACGCTGCGCCCAGGGGCCGTCGGTGGGCCCCGCCGACAGCGCAGAGCGACGAGGGGGGATCACAATCACGACATTCTCTGTACCGGCCGCGCTGGCCCGATCGTAGACCGATCTGTGGTCGTAGGCCCCGTCCGCCGTGAAACGCCGGATGGGAACTTGGAGCGGGGCGAGAAGATCAGGGAGTGTGGAGGCGTCGTCCCGGCTGCTCGCTGTGAGTTCGGCCGCCACAATGAACCCCTCCGCATCCACTCCGATGTGCAGCTTCTGCCAATCCCGGCGTTTCTGTGATGTCTTGTGCTTGTGCGCGTTCCATTCGCCGCGCCCCAGAATCTTGAGCCCTGTGGAATCAACGATCAGGTCGATCGGGCCGTCGTGAGCTCGGCTCAGGGGCGGCACCACAACGATTTGGTTCCGGCGCGAGAGGGTGGTGTGGTCCGGGGCCTTGAGGTCGCGGCTCATCAAGCTGAGCAGCGAGTCCAGAAACCCCTCCACGCTCGTACTCCCTCCAGTTTCGGATTCTGTACTTCGTCTTGTACTGGCGTCTTGTACTGGCGTCTTGTACTGGCGGTTGACTCGGCTCGACTTCGCTGCGACCATGACGTTACCCCCCCGATCTCTATGATGGACTGGAACCCTCCGCCGATGCTAGCGTTCCCGCTTACGCCGATTCATGCACCAATGCCACGGGTTGCTGCCGGCGTCAGACTGCCAACAAGTCCGAGTGCCACAGGAGAGGGGTAGATGCCATCATCGAAGTACCTTGGAGCGTTGACCGTCGAAGATCGGGCGAAGCTGGAGCAACGACTGGTCTCCCGTCAGTCGGGCCGATGTTTTATCTGCGACGACCCATTGGACCTGGTGCTTCAGCAGGGGCAACTCGATGTCGATCACATCGACCCATTAGCCGAGGACGGCCTTGACGCCGAGAACAACTTCGCGCTGACCCACCAGTCCTGCAATCGCAGCAAGGGTCCGTCAAATCTGCATGTAGCCCGCCGTATTAAGGAATTTGAACGTCTTCAGGAACAGGCACAGAAGGAAGGGAAGCGCGGAGCGAATCTCGGCGACGTACTCGCGCGGCACGGTGGAGCCACTGCGCCTCTCCGGATTCTGGTCGATGGACAATCAGCAAAGTTCAGTCTGCCGGCGGCTGGCGATAACGCTATTCAGGCTGTGTCAATTCACCTCGACAAGTTGAGTGGGATGAGCTCTTTTTTCGCCACCTTCCCGCTTGAATATCTGCACCACGACGACCGGATCAACCCACGGAGCATTGGCTCGAACATCAGAGGTCTCATTGAAGAGTTCCTTCAGAAACGGCCTCAGCTCCATGTGGGGGTCACTTCTCCATTGGTCAAGAATTGCACGCTAAGGCGCTAGGAGGGGTCACTTCTCCATTGGTCAAGAATTGCACGCTAAGGCGCTAGGAGGGCTTCTTGGGGCGGAGCCAGCGGATCACTGAGGTGCGGCTGACCCCGAGGCGCTTGGCGATTTCCCGCTTACTGAGCCCACCCTTGCGAAGCTGTTTCATTTCCGGCAGCAGCTTGCCTGCTGTCATTGGCCGCCCATGCGGTTTTCCGTCCTTTCTTGCTTGGTCGATTCCGGCCTTCACCCGGTCCCGCAAAATATCCCGTTCGAACTCCGCAAACACGGCCAGCATGCCGGCGAGCGCTCTGCCGCTCGGGGTCGTGAGGTCGAGCGCTTCCGACAGCGACACGAATCCCACGTCGAGAGCGTTGAGTTCCTGGAGCGTGTTCACCAGGTCCACCAGCGACCGCCCCCAGCGATCCAGTCGCCAGACCAGGACAAGGTCGATCTCTCGCCGTCGGGCAGCCTCGATGAGCTTCTCCCGCTGCTGGCGTGTCGTTGCCCCAGATCCCACGTCTTTCACCTCGACGGCGACTGCCCAACTCCTCTTCTTTGCATAGTCCCGCATCACAGAGAGCTGCAGGGGCAGTGTCTTCTGGTCGTGGGTTGAGACTCGAGCGTAGAGCCCGACGCGAAGCGCTTTCCCCATCTGTCCAAAAACCCCCTTGCGATCGGGGGTCGAAACACGCGGTGTTTTCAGGGGTTTGGGCATGCGATAACGGTGTGTCCGAAAACTATACCTTTTGGCCATGACTGGGCAGTCGTTCCCGAGGCCCAAGCCCCGAAGAACGGGCGCTTCATAGCAGCGGAAGCGGTGCCGGGAGTTACTCCAGGAAGGTCACACACGGACCCTTAGAGTAATTTTTCACACCGTTGCGGCTCAAACCCCAAGTGGGAGCACATCAACCTGACGGGCGACTATCACTGACGCAAGGATGCAGGGCTCGGAAACCGCAAGGTGCGTCCCCTCCGCCCCCGCTAGCCAGCGGCACTCCTTAGCGTGCAATTTTTAACCAATGGAGCAGTGACCCCGCATAGCCTCCGCAACCGGGCAGGTCAAGGCGCTAACGCGCCTCCTTCGCTCCGCTACGGCCCTGCGGGTGACTTCCCCTGCCTCGCTGCGGCTCAAAGACTCCACTAAGGCCGGAAGGGAACCTTCCGGCCCGTCAAAACAGCCCGGAAACCCGTAGGAGGCCGCTCACGGCGCCCAGAGCCTCGGAGACGCAGGTTAAATCGCAATCCTCTCCAACAAGCGCTGGCTGCTGGGCACCCATCAGGGCGCGGTGAGTCACAAACATCTGGATTACTACCTCGACGAGTTCACCTTCCGATTCAACCACCGCAAATCCAGAAGCCGAGGCAAGCTCTTCTATCGGCTCGTGCAGCAGGCTGTAGCCGTGGAGCCTGCGACTTACAAGATGATTGTTCGCCCAGTTACGCAACCCCAAAAAATCCCCAAACCACAAGATATTGGGGCTATCTGAGTCAACCGGATACCCATCTAAGACAATACTGTTGTATACTGCAAGTGGGCGACAATTATGTTATACGACAGAATCGGCATTCAATTAGAAGGCACTCCTGAATTCTATACCGGAGCTCCCGTCGACCCGGTGGACTTGCGATTTCGCGAGGAGTTTCTCACGGAGCTTTGGGAAACATTGCGCACCGGGCATCTGGTGCTCACGGCTGCTCGACGAACAGGCAAGACCAGCGTCATGGATCATTTGCGCGACCATCCCCGGAACAGTTTCTCGGTGGTTTCGATCAACGTCCAGGACTTGACCCATCCAGCCGATTTCTTCCAGGTGCTGCTCGACGCTTTCCATGATGCGCATCCGGCTTTAGTGCGGAACCAACTTGCCGCTGGCTGGAAACTTGTAACTGGCGCGCTGGGCCTGGTCGGAGAGATCGGTGTCGGTGAATTCAAACTTGTGCTGCGCGAAAGCGATCCCAACTGGCGCGAAAACTGGCGGCAGCATGGCGACACGTTCCTCCAACAGGCTCGCAACATGAATATTCCGATTCTATTCATCGTCGACGAGTTGCCTGACATGCTGCTCAACTTGTCCCGGAAGGATGCCGCGTTGCTGCGTGAGTTTCTCGCCTGGTTTCGCACCCAGCGACTAAATCCAGCACCCGCAAAAGATTCGATCCGCTGGTTGATAGGCGGCTCCGTCAATCTCGCAGGCACACTTGACGCGCTCGGACAGGTGGATCTCATCAACGACCTTGAAGACGTCCCCCTGCCCCCACTCACCGACGGCGACATTGAGGTTTTTGTGAACGAAATGCTGAGCGGGCGAGGCGTCCCCTACGATGAGGCGGTTCCGCGGCGGATGAGCGTTCGCCTGGGTCGCCCGATCCCGCTCTTCATGCAGATGGCAACCCAGGATCTCTACAGGTTATGGAAAAAGGAGCAACGTAAAATCCTCGCGGCGGATGTCGATGTCATCTTCGACGCGTTGCTTGTCAGTTCCGGTGCGCGCACCCGGTTGCAACACTACTATTCGCGAATCCAGCAATACTATACGGATCCCAAACGCTCGATCGCCTACGCCTTGTTGGGGCAAATCAGCGTGAGCGAATCCGGCTTGAAGCGTGCATCCCTGTTACAAGAAACGGAACGCTTGTTGGTGGACAGCGGCGTCGAAATTCCAGCGCATGAGCGCAGACAATTATTCAATCAAATATTGCTCGACCTGGAGAACGATTTCTACATCGTCGAAGTCGAAGCGGAAATCTACGACTTCTCGAGCGGCGTGCTGAAACCGTGATGGAGGAAATACTATGCCTGAGTCGACCCTCAATTCAATCATCGGACTGTATCGCTCTGGAGTAACCAGTCCTGAGCGCCTGCGCCGCACCAGCGTCGCGCGGGAACACGCCCTCGACAATTCCGTTGAATCCTTGCGTGGTTCCTTTGGAAGGAAATCGAAACAACACCTTCTATTTATCGGGCCGCGCGGAATCGGAAAGACCCATCTGCTCGACTGCATTGAAGACAAAGTTCAATCGGATGAAACGCTCAGAGCGAATTACCTGATTGTCCGATTTCCAGAGGAATCGAACCGGACTTTATCCTTCGCCGATTTCCTTATCGGTCTATGCGAGATCCTGAAAGATGTTGTCGAAGAAGAGCCGCTATGGGCGGAGTTGTTCGCCAAGGTACAGACCGAGGAGGAAAACGCCCGGGTTGTCGACACCCTGGTGCCCGCAATCCGCGAACAGAATCGCCAGCGTAAACGCACACTGCTCATCATGCTCGAGAACTTGGGCGAGATCTTCACCCGACAAATTCGCGACAAAAACGACCTCGCATCGCTACGTAAGTTCTTCATGGGCGACAACGGCTGCTTGCTGTTGGCCACCGCGCCGCTACACTTCGACGCCATCACCGATGTTGGACAGCCGTTTTACGATTTCTTCGACATTCAGATTCTCGAGAACCTGAGTTTTGAGGAAACCGTTGAAGTAATCCGGCGCAACCTCGAATGGGAAAAGCGCGACGACATACTCGCAACCTTCGAGGACATGCGTTCTTGCTTGCAGGCGCTTTACAAGATGACGGGCGGAAACCCACGGCTAACAATGATGCTCTACGAGTTGATCGCCCACGAGTCGGTCACCAAGGTTCAGGATCAATTCCACCTGTTGCTCGACCGGATCTCGCCGTTCTATCAGGACCGGCTGAACGATCTGCCTCCCGGCCAACGCGCGCTGCTGGAATGTCTGGCGAGCATGCGCGACCAGGAAAAAACACCGGCCGCCATTGCCGCGCGAATGCGCATGAGCCAGCAGGAGACCTCGTCGCTGCTCAAACGTCTCTCTGATGCCCACTACCTGCGCGCCAACCAGCACCCGCAAGACAAACGCTCGCGACTTTACACGATTCGGGAAGGATTCTTTGATATCTGGCTCGCGATGAATCTTTCCCGCGGCGCACGCAAACGCCTGCCGTTCCTGCTTGAATTCTTCAACCTCTTCTACCCAAGCATCGATGCCCGTAACGAGAAGCGCCACCTATTGCGCAATAAACTTATCAAAGAAGGCAGTGTCGATGCGGAAAAGACCCTCGATTACCTTAGTGAAGTCGGCGACGAAAACGAGAGAGCGACCGCGAAGTTCGACATGGCGAGGATCTTTGCCCGTCGTGGAGATGCCGAGCAAATGGCGAGCTACGTGCGCGAAGCTGCGCCGCTGGCTGGTGATGGAGTGAGTCAATCGATTGCCCGCATTATTACGAGTAATCGATCCACCCCCGACTATCTTGCCGAAGTCGAGGAAATGATTGCGTGTTGGGAAATGCACCGAAGCGGTGAGTTTGAGGATTTTGCCAATCGGCTCATAGAGTTGGGAGAGGGATTGACGCTGCGCATGTTTTCCGAGACCAAGCTGGACTTTCTGCGCGATACGCTGGAGAGCATAGACGATTCAGAAAAACGGATCATGCAGCGCCTGAGAATTGCGGCGGTACTGATGGATCTCGCACGATGGGATGAGTCTGAGAATCAGCAACGCGAAGCACTCGCTGAGGCAAGGTGGCACGCCAATGAGAAGCTTGTCGCAGTGGTTTCGAACAATCTGGGGCAGCTGTTGCAGGACACTAATCGGTTTAAGGAAGCGGAGCCGCTGATGCGGCGGGCACTGGAGATCGATAGGGCTTCTTTCGGCGGGCACCATCCGACCGTGTCGAGGGATTTGAACAACTTGGCGGCGCTGTTGCAGGCTACCAACCGATTTGAGGAGGCGGAGCCGCTGATGCGGCGGGCACTGGAGATCGACATGGCTTCCTTCGGCGAGCATCACCCAGACGTGGCGACCCGTTTGAACAATCTGGGGCAGTTGCTGCAGGCCACCAACCGGTTTGAGGAGGCGGAGCCGCTGATGCGGCGGGCACTGGAGATCGATAGGGCTTCTTTCGGCGGGCACCATCCGGCCGTGGCTATAGGTTTGAATAATCTGGGGCAGCTGTTGCAGGCCACCAACCGGCTTGAGGAGGCGGAGCCGCTGATGCGGCGAGCGCTGGAAATCAACATGGCTTCTTTCGGCGGGCACCATCCGGCCGTGGCTATAGGTTTGAACAATCTGGGGCAGCTGTTGCAGGCCACCAACCGGTTTGAGGAGGCGGAGCCGCTGATGCGGCAAGCGCTGGAAATCGACATGGCTTCCTTCGGCGAGCACCATCCGACCGTGGCTATAGATTTGAACAACTTGGGGCAGCTGCTGCAGGCCACCAACCGGCTTGAGGAGGCGGAGCCGCTGATACGGCGGGCACTGGAGATCGACATGGCTTCCTTCGGCGAGCATCATCCGGCCGTGGCGAGGGATTTGAACAATCTGGGACTGCTGCTGCAGGCCACCAACCGGTTTGAGGAGGCGGAGCCGCTGATACGGCGGGCACTGGAGATCGATATGGCTTCTTTCGGTGGGCACCATCCGACCGTGGCAATTCGTTTGAATAATCTGGGACTGCTGCTGCAGGCCACCAACCGGATCGGGGAGGCAGAGCCGCTGATGCGGCGAGCGCTGGAGATCGACAAGGTGTCCTACGGGGAGCAACACCCTGCTGTGGGTACTGTCAAGTTAACCGGAATGCACTCTTTTTCGACGTGAAATCAATTTTAGCCAACACGATAAATCAGCGACTTAGCGGGCATGTCGATCAGTGGGGCCTTCAGAAAATCAGTTAACTTGACAGTGCCTTCGAGAGTGATGGCGATGCGGGTGGGGGGAGGCTTGGGGAGAGCCAACTTCTGGATGTATAGGGTGCCGATCTTCGGCGGCTGCCCTGCCGTTTCCTCGGCGTAGCGGAATGTTCCTTTGGTCTCTTTCTCCAGCTTGAATTGAGCGGCTTGGGGACCCGCAGCATGGCGGCGATGAAACGGGTCACGTTGGCGAGCGAGAAGAACTGTCCGAGACCCCGCGCGGCGCTACGGGTCAACGGCGATGCGGATCGCCCGGAGCGATCTTGCGGGTCTGGATGAAGTGGTAGAGGGCGGAGCGGGAGACGTCCAGTATCTTGGCGATGGAGGCCTTGGAGACATCCTTACCCAACAGGGCCCGGATGTCTTGCTCCTTGCCGTCGAGCCTGGATGTTCCCAAGGCCCCCTTGGGCCGGCCGAGCCGTTTCCCCTTGGCTTTGGCAGCGGCGAGTCCTTCCTTGGTCCGTTCTGAGATCAGGTCCCGCTCGACCTCGGCAAACAATCCGAACAGGGCGATCATGACCTTGGTCTGCAGGTCCTGCTTGCCGTCGAACTCGATGGCCTCCTTGATGGCGATGAAGCGGATCTTGCGCCGGACCAGGGTCTCCACGATCTGGATCACCTGAGAGAGGCTGCGGCCGAGCCGCGACAACTCGCTGACCAGCAGACGGTCGCCGGGCTCGAGCGCCCCCAACATTTCGTCGATGCGGCGCTCGAGCGGACTCTGGCGCGACGAGATGCGGGACTCGATGAATTGGTCGATCGGGAAGCGGCGTTTCTGGCTGAACTCGAGGATCGCCGGCTTCTGGTTGGCGAGGTCCTGCGAACGAGTGGAGACGCGGAGGTAGGCGACGGTTTTCAAGGCGGCGTCCAAGAAAAGGTCAAATGGGGTCTATTTCGGAGTGTTAAAGACTATAGTATCCGGAACATTGTATAGTCAACTCCTGCTTATACGGTTGTTTCAGCAAGCCCCAAGATGTTGGGGTGGAGGTCATCGCGTCTTGTCCAGGTCACGCGCGCGGCGGATGTGGGCGTAAGGCGTAGGAGCGTGTTGAGTTCCGAGACCAAGGAGGGTTTGGAAGGCTGCCATTGGGGTCTTGCGGCGGTTGTGTCGAAACACGAACTCATCGAGGTAAACCTGAAGCTGAGCGCGGCTCACGCCGTGGTACGTTCCGGTCAGCCATTGCTGCAGGTTGCCAATGGCACGATCCGCCAGCGGCACCACCGACTTGGCGCCTTTCCGCAAGTCAGTCCGGTGAGGTTGCGGACGAGAGACGTGTTTGTAGCCGGCCTCTTCGAGGGCGGTAAAGGTCTTCAGACCGTCTGTGTAGATGGTCGAGCCGGGAACAACGTTCTGGGCAAGAAACCTGTCGATCGTCACCTTCTTGAAGTCTGGAATAACGGACATGCGAACGCGCCCGGAGCGCTTCCCGCGTTTCTCAACAGCGACCATCACAAGGGCCGCACGGCGCCCCTTCAGTTGCCGGCTGCCTCGCAAACCTGCTTGCGGGCCGCCAATCCAGGTGTCATCGACCTCTACTTCTCCGTGCAAGGGCTCGCGAGCTGCGTTCACCATGGCCCGTCGCAGTTTGTGCAACATCATCCAGGCGGTTTCGTAGCGCGACAGGCCGAGCTGACGCTGCAGTAGCAGCGCCGACACACCTCGCTTATCAGTTGTCATCAGGTACGCAGCCCAAAACCAAACCGTCAGCGGGGTCTTCGTATTGTGGAGCACCGTTCCCGACGTCAACGAGACCTGGTGTCGACACGCCGCGCACTGCCACCGTAGTTTCTGCTCGAGAATGTAGGCCTGCCGATGCCCACACTGAGGACAAAGGAACCCGTCGGGCCAACGACAAGCAGCCAGGTACTTCTGGCAAGCCTCCTCGGTCGCAAACTCCACCTGAAACTGACGCAGACTCTTCGGAAACGGCGGCCGGGCCACGCCCTACCCTACATCTTGGGGCTTGCTGAAACAACCGTATAAGCAAGAGTCAACTAACGTCGGGCCATGATCTTCCCGTCTCGAAACCAATTGGCAAGCAAGCAGATCAGACGGACGGGGCGAGCGGAGGCTGTCACCAAGGAAGGCCTGGCCGCAACCCTGCTCCAGCACGTTAGCTCGATCGAATGGGACAACGTCATTCTCTACGGCCAGTACGTCCTCGATCGCGCCCTGGTCCGCTAAGGAACGGATCCTTATGTTGTATTTCAACACGAATGTGGGCGCTACCCTGGGCTGGTCAAGAGGGGCGAACTCGATCACGACACGGCTGTGTATCGCGCCGCTCGGAACGAGAGCGCCCGCTTGGTGGAACAGGGAGCCACGATCAGGCGGGTCCGCATCGACGCCGAGATGAAAAAACAGATTGCCCGAGCCGGTGAAACCGCGCGGCAAGGCGGCGGACGCGGCGCGCTGGAAGGCCGCCGAAGAGCTGGGGCTTCCCATCGAGGAGGGCCGCGTCATCTACCCCAACGCACAACTGGAGTACACCGACGCGGAAGGCCGCACGGGGCGCGTCAACGTCGAGGTAGCGTCGGAGCACTACCGCTCGGGGTCCATCGTTTCCAAGGCCGCCGCCGGGTTCGAGATGCACGGCAACGGCGGGCGCGCAACGGCCAACATACAACGCGCGGGCCCTGGGCCTGGCGGGACCTGGGACGCAAGGTCGATCTCTTTTGTACGGACCCTTTGTACACGATTGCAAGCCGGGTTGCCGGTGTTGCTGTTGGTCCTTCTAGTCAAGGGGCAACTACTGGCGCAAGGGACAAGCCCTTGGCTGCAAGCGATTGACGTGTTGCAGGCCGCTTTCACCGGCCCCATTGGGCGGGGGTTGAGCTTAATCGCCATTGTGGTCGGCGGGCTGATGTTCGCCTTCGGCGAGGGCGGATCGAAGCGAGCCTTGGCTGGCAGCGAGCTTTCCCTGGGGCTTCCGACAGATATCAGGCCGTTGTGAGTCCCGTCAAACGGGGTTGTTCGTAAACCTCCTGAACTCTGTATCCGATGGCGCTGTAGCCCTTCAGTCGGCGCTCGTACATTCGAGCCAACATCGGAACTTCAGCGTCCACGTAGTCGTAAACTCGGACAACCCGCTTGTTGTCATGAAGCCGATGTAGACGTCCGACGTACTGCTGGAGAGTTCCCTTCCACGAGATCGGCATCGCCAGGAAGAGAGTGTCCAGTCGTGCATCGTCGAATCCCTCGCCGATGTAACTGCCAGTCGCGAGAATCACTCGCTGGTCAGTTTCCCCTACCGATGCCAGAGCTTCCGCTGCGGCTCGTCGCTGCTTCGTTCCCATACCACCCTTTAGGACGAACACATTCTTCACGACTCCAGTGAGCTTCGTCTCGAAGTACTTCAGGTGCTCGGTTCGACCCGTAAGCAGTAAGGGAGAATGCCCAGATTCAACCGCCCGAACGAGATCCTCCACGATCATTTCGTTGCGAGCACGATCCCGCACAAGTGCCGCGTAGACATCGTGGATCGTCACATCAGTCAGGTTCGGCGCCATCCTGAAGTCTGTCTGCCGTGGAATCACAAAATGCTCGAACGGCGTCGATTCCGTCATGCCACGAGCGCTGAGGCTGAAGCGGACCGGCCCGCATTGCATAAAGATAATCGGATGGTGGCCATCCTTACGTGTGGGTGTCGCCGTCAGACCAACAACATATTTGGCTTTGATCTGCCTCATTACCTGCTCGAACGTGAAAGCCGAAATGTGGTGGCACTCGTCCACAATCACCTGGCCGTACTCGGCGACACAGTCTTTGACTTCTCCTTTCCGGTGGAGGCTCTGGAGAAGTGCGACGTCTACCCGACCGCTCCGATCCCTCTTCCCACCCCCGATTTGACCTACCGATGTTGGCGGTAGTTCCAGGAACATCATCAACCGCTCACGCCACTGGTCCAATAGTTGCTGACGATGGACCAAAACTAGAGTGCTTACCTTTCGCTCCGCAATGAGCCACGCTGCGACAGCGGTTTTGCCGAAGGCCGGCGGAGCGCTGAGAATCCCCTCGTCGCAGCCATTAAGCGTTGAAACGGCTTCCCGCTGGGAGGTCCGCAGCTGGCCCCGAAACTCAGCTTCAATCGCAGTTCCTCCGAACCGCTCGTCCCTGACTTCGGCCTTGACTTGGTGCGCCCCGAGGAGCGCCAGCACTTCCGTCAAACACCCGCGAGGCAGCGCTACATGATTGGCTAGGTCTTCCCCGCAAGCGATGACTCTTGGCTTGTTGAAAGTGGAGAGCCGCATCGATTGAGCCTTGTAGAATTCGGGATTCTGAAAAGCCGCCAGTCGAAGCAAGCGATTCAGCATGCTAGAGGGAAGGTCCTTCTTCTCGATGTAAAGCAGGTTGGCACGTACCACGTGAACTACTTCCGGAAGGGGTCCCTCGATAGGCCGCTCCCTCCGCTTTCGGGACGGCGGCAAGGTCCACGGATCTCGCTCATCCCCGCCCTCGGCGAGGCTGATTCGGACTCCGACGAGATCACCCTTGCTTTGGACTGCCGAAACGAGTTCCGCGGCTGCCTCAGCCGACATCCCTCGCAGTTTCGACAAAAAATCCCATTGGTCGCGGTACGGTCTAAACTCGGTATCGACGAAAACGCTGTTGCCCGCCTCCCGAGGAATCTTCTGCAAAGGCAAAGCGATGAGGTTTCCGAAACCGCCTTTAGGCATCGTGTCCTGGTTCGGAAAGAACCTGTCGTAGGAATCAAGTCCCACCTGATGCCGGCGCTCCATTGTCCGGGTGAGGATCGCGCAGCCGAGTTTCCGCGCCATCGCCGCTGACACTGCGCTACCAAAGAAGATCCATACGTGCCCGCCCCTGCCCGACCGCGAGCGCTCTAGCGCTGCCGGTACACCGAACTCCCGGCAAGTCTCGAGAAACGCAGCAGCATCCTGCTGCCAGGTTTTCTTATCGAAGTCGACGGCTAGGAACCAGCACGTCTCGTCCAGCAGCAGCGGGTAAATGCCGATGGTTTGCTTGCCCATCAAGTGCCCCCGCACAACATCGTCTGTCAACGGCCGGAGTTTTCGGGTCTGGCGATCTACCTTCCTTCGGTCCGATTCTCTGGCCCCGAGATACGCTTTCCAGTCTCGATCCGCCTTTGGTGCATATCCGGCTCGCCCGTCGGGCTTCTCCCAGCGCACCGCATAAACATCTTCGCGGCCTCGGAACAGACTCCGAAAGAGAGCGAGCCGCTGCGCCGCTTGGTCTGGCACAGTCCGTTCGCCCAGTAGCTCGCCAGCAGGTGAAGGAGCCTCGTTGTTCGACGCAGCGGTGGGGATTGGAATGCCGTGCTCGGCCAATAAGCGTCGTAGTCGAGAGTTCTCCTCTCGTAGGCGGGCCGATTCTTCCAGAGCCGACTCAATGAGTCTTTTCCGTGGATCCCTTTCGTTCATGGGCGGTTCTTGGGAGGCACTGCTTTCCGCTTGCCAAAGAGCTACGTCTCCTTCAACTCACCATTTTCATCAAGCGTCACGGCCGGCACTGGTTTCAGCGGAATCGCGACGTGGTACCTTGCGTGGCGTCGCCCACCGTGCCGCTTCAAGGCACCTTTGGCAACCAAATCAGCGAGGTCACGCGTCGCGGTCGCGGGCGAGGCCTTCGTGATCGTCATATAGTTGCCGGCGCTCAGCCCGCCCACGAACCCTTCCGGTCCTTCGCGCAACATCCGCAACAGCGCTTTCTCCTGGCGCCCGTTAAGCCAGCTGCGCAGGCCGTCGAGTAGCTTGGTCTTGTCAATTAGGAATTCAACACGGGCCGCGGTGCGCCGCTGAGCTTCGATCGTGATTCCGGCGAACCACGAAAGCCAGGACGTTATCTCGTTATCTTCGTTGGCCGCCTCAAGAGCTGTGTAGTAAGCCTTGCGCCGTAGAAGCATCGTTGCGGCCAAGGCGGTCAGTGTTGGCTGTCCCAGGCATTGCGACAGAGCTTTCTCCGAGATCGCGCGGCCGATCCGCCCGTTACCATCCTCGAACGGATGAATGGACTCGAAATACAGATGCGCAATCCCAGCCCGCGTCAGAGCGGGGAGAGAATCAACCCCATCGGGAGCGGTCCGGGTGAACCAATCGATGAACTGCACCATATGCTCGGGCAATTCCGAAGCGGGTGGCGCCTCAAAGTGCACCCTAGGTAGATGAATGGGACCAGAAACGATCTGCATAGCTTCGTCGCTCGGCCGATAGCAACCAACGTCTTTCATATCCCGCCGACCGCTGAGTAACATCCTGTGCCAGCGGAACAGCATGTCACGCGAAAGCGGCTTTGCGAACGAGCGATAAAGATCCACCATCATCTCGGCGATACCTTGCTCCGCCGGACCTGCCCGCCGCTTATCAGTCGCCAGGCCGAGTTGCTTGCGGATCGAGGACTGAACACTAGCCCGATCCAAGGTCTCACCCTCAATCTCAGATGTGGTCAGGGCTTCGGCACTGATCGCTTCGATCGTGAGTTGCTCCCGGTCACCTTCATCTAGGTGTTTGACCGTGCCTGCTAACACACCGCTTCCGACGAGAAACACGTCCTCCGCCTTCTTTAGACGATCCTTGTCCCAGGAGAACTTGGGCCAGTCCGGTTGCTGCCAGTTCCACATCATGAGCGAAAGCGGATAGTTCTATCGATCATGATAGCTCACAATATGATCGATTGAAACCCATTCAATCGATCATGAGTTTGTGTTCCCGAACCTCGGTGAAGTGCTGTCGCCGCGTCTGCTCGCGTCGCGCGTAGGATTGAATCTCGTCCGGGCTGACCTCGAGCTGGTCCGCGACAAAGCAGGCGGCCGATCGCGGAGCTGCGCTCAAATTGCGCGGAACGAAGCCGAGGTAGCGAAGTGCACAAAGCTGAAGCGCGAGCCCCAAGCGGTTTGCTGCCCCCCGCCGGATGACGACGAGGTCCCGGTCGGCACCCGTCAGCGTGAATGCTCTGATCAGGTCATCGCCCGGGATTTCCTCGGGAAAGCCGGCCAACCTAGCCAACTCAGTCTCTGAGAAAATAGATACTGGCACTGATGTCTCTTCCGATTGGGTTGAAGGTTTCCGAGTCGTAGTTTAAGATACCGATTGTGAGACCGCCCACGGCACGGATTTCGCTCCGTTCTCAGGCGTCACAGAAACGGTCGTTTTGGAGACGCCAGTGCTGATCGGCTACGCGAAGGTCAGCGAGCTATGCCTGGAGCTAGGCGTAACCAAGGCGACGATCTACCGCTACGTAGCGCCGGATGGTTCCTTGAGAGACCGAGGGCGACAGGTCCTGGCTCGCTAGGCGGTCCCAAGAGCGGCCCTTAACGTGCGATTTTGCTCCGTTACTGTCGGAACCCCATGATGGACGGGCTCTACTGCCAACGGATGAATAGTTTATGGAATTGATTCCGGAATCGTTACGTCGAGTTCATGAAGATGGCGAGATCGTGTTTTTCTGCGGTGCGGGTGTGTCCATGCCCGCGGGGCTGCCAAGCTTCAAGGGGTTAGCCAGAGCCGTCCTTATGGACCTGCTCCCACCCAAGGATAGTTGTGAACCCGGATCTACGGCAGCACTAGCATGGCAGGCTTTCGAAGATTACAGGTACGATGAGGCCCTGGGCATTTTGGAGTCCCCCCATGAAGGCTTCGATCCGAAGAACGTGCGCGAAAAAGTGCGCCATCACCTGTCATCGCCGAGGATCAGAACCCTCGAGAAGCATTTTATTTTGACCCGATTGGTGGATCTCGACACGGATCGCGGTCGCCTTGTCACAACAAATTTCGACCGCTTGTTTGAGAAGGCACAAGCAAAACTGCCGAAGCAGGAAGGCTCCAGCCATTCGATGGCTGTGCATATTGCCCCGGCTTTGCCGCCAGCCAAGCCGCTGACTTTCCGAGGATTGGTATACCTGCACGGCAGACTGGAGAGTAGCCCGGATGACCGGCAACTCGTCTTGACCACGGCCGACTTTGGTATGGCCTACATGCTGGAAGGATGGGCGCTCAAGTTCTCGTCCGAGCTGTTCCGCCACTACCGAGTCGTCTTTATCGGATACCGCGTTGAAGACCCAACGATGCGCTATCTGGTGAGCGCTCTGGCGGCAGCGCGCGGGGAAAGCCCGCAGCAATTCAAGGAGCCTTACGCTTTTGCACCCTATGGCGGTGGCGAAGAAGTAGCAACTGCGGCAGAAGCCGAACAGCAATGGCAACTCAAGGGTATAACGCCGCTTTCTTACGATGCCGCCAACGACCACCAACAGCTTTGGGACGCGCTAGGGGAGTGGGCCGATGATCACCGTCAGGGCCTCGAGGGGCGTCGGCAAAAGGTGACCCTCCTCAGCCAAACCTCACCTACGGACGAAAACGATCCTGCTATCGGAGAGATAGCTTGGGCGCTCAAGGATGTCGAGGTTGCAAGATATTTTGCAGATCTGAAGGAGGAACGCCGTCCGAAGCCGGGCTGGATTGTTCCTCTAGAAAAGAAGGTTCTTCCGGGTTTCTAGTGGGCGAGTGTGGCTCGGTGGTAGTCTCGCGGGATGCAAGACCGCGAGCTATACCGCCAGATTCTGGGCATCGAAAGTCCCTGGAAAGTCGCGCGAGTGGAGCTGCGCCGAGCCGACGGCGAAGTCCACATCTTCCTCGAACACGACGAGCAAGTCCGCTGGCCGTGCCGCCAATGCAGCGCCGTGTGCGCACTCCACGATCATCAGCCCGAACGCCGCTGGCGTCACCTCGACACCTGTCAGTACCGCACGATCCTGCACGCCCGGCCGCCGCGCAGCGACTGCTCCGAGCACGGGCCGCGCGTCGTGCGACTGCCCTGGGCCGAGGCTTCCAGCCGCTTCACCGCGCTGTTTGAAGCTCTCGCGATCTCGTGGCTGAAGGAAGCCAGCCAGCAAGGCATCGCCGAGTTGCTGGCGCTGAGCTGGGACGAGATTCACGGCATCCTGGAACGCGCCGTGCAACGTGGGCTCGAACGTCGCGCGGCAGAGCCGATTCCCTACCTGGGCGTCGACGAGAAGAGCTTCCGCAAGCGCCATCGCTATCTCACCGTCGTCAACGATCTCAACCGCTCGCGCGTGTTGTTCGTCGCCGAGGGACGCCGCCAGGCCAGCCTGGACGGCTTTTGGAAGACGTTGAGCGCAGAGCAACTCGCCCGAGTCGAGGCCGTCGCGATGGACATGTGGGATCCTTACGTCGCCTCGACCCGGGAGCATCTCGACGAATCGGAGAAAAAGATCGTTTACGACAAATATCACATCGCGGCGCATCTGGCGAAGGCGGTGGACCAAGTGCGGCGGGCGGAGAACAAGCGTTTACTGGCCCTCGGCGACGAACGTTTGACAGGCACGAAGTACGCTTGGCTGCGGCATCCGGCGAACTTTTCCGAGGACGCCTGGCGCGAGTTCCGCGCGCTGCGCGAAAGCGACTTGAAAACGGCGCGGGCGTGGGCGTTGAAGGAAACGGCGATGCGGCTGTTCGACTATCGTCGCGAATCGGCGGCGCGAGCTTTCTTCGAGCAATGGCGCGGCTGGGCGAGTCGCAGCCGGCTGACGCCGATGGTCACCGTAGCGCGGATGTTGACGGCTCGCCTCGAAAACATACTCACGTATCTGAAACACCGCATTACGAACGCGGTCAGCGAGGGGTTGAACTCAAGGATTCAATGGGTCAAGGCCACGGCGCGCGGTTTCCGCAATCAACAGAACTTCATCAACGCCATCTACTTCCACTGTGGGAAACTCGATCTGGCTCCTTCGCCCACTTAAAACCCGGAAGAGCCGAAAAGAAGGGGCTGCTGAGTTTGGCTACTAGCGTAACCGTTAACGGGGACCCCGTCGACGCGCCGCTGGTCTCTCGGTGGTTGGCCGATCATACCAACCTCCACGATGTGACGGTTCAGTTAAGCCGCTGGATCGTTGAATCACTCGATAGCCAAGAGGCGCTCGACTGGGCTATATCCAATGGAGCCGTGTTGCATACCCTACTCCGTCGGCAGATTCAGGCGAGATTGGAAGATGAGCAATGCCAGCCTCGGCCCGCCTTCCGCAAAATCTGGCGAGTGCTTGCGAACGACGGTTATGCGCATGCGCTCGCGGAAAAACATCAGGGGGCTGACTTCGGCGACTGGGGACGCGTACGCTTGGCACCCGGCGCCGCTTATGCCACGCGATGTTTTTTGAACAGTCTGCGACCGATCCCGATATTCACGGTCATGCCTGAGTATCTTCGGTACCCGCGAGACCCGGATCCGGAACGCCCCAGTGACTGGTGCGAAATTGATATCGATCTGATCGGCATTGAGTACGATGACCATATGGAAAGCTTCCGGGAGCGCTCCGAAGATTGGGAAGGCTCCTTGGCCGCTATGGCGGACGAGCTGACAACACGTCTGCGCGAAGCCATGGACTGGCTTCGTGAGTTCGATCTGGCCACGGCAGACAGGGACAACACGTACATTAAATATCCGTCCATCAGCCCGCACGAACAGAACACGCACACCCCTATCTGGACACAACTCATCGCGCTAACCAGGGACTCCTACGACGCGCTTATCTCCGCCGGGCACGACGGTTCCGCCATGCGCCTCGTGCGACGATGGCAATCGCTGCCCTATCCGGTCTTCCGGCGCTTGGCGCTTTACGCCGTCGCGGGAGGCCGGAATGCATGACGTGGATCTAGGGTTGGAAGTTCTTCTGGACGGTCCGCGACCGACATTGTGGGATATCCACACACAGCGCGAAGCGCTGAGATTTCTGAGAAAGCGTGGGCAGGATATTCGAGGAGAGCGCCTCGATAATCTCACCGAAGCGATTTTGAAAGGGCCGCCACGGCATCTGTATCGCGACGATCTCACGGACGATGAATGGATCAGTCTGCGAGACCACGAAATTCGCCTGCGGCTTTACAAACTGACGGAGTCTGGTACGACGCTGCCGACATTGGCCCAACAAGTTTATGACCGCATTCAGCGCGGCGGGCCATGGCAGCCGCGGGGCGATCACTCGGAGGAATTCAGCGTATTCTCCGGCTCGGGCGGCTATGTTGACCAAAACGATGCCGCTGCGCGCGAAAACTTCGCCGACATGTCTATCGAGCGATTTATCCAATGGTCGGGAACCCAGACCAGCGAGCCTTGGAAATGGGGGGATTGGGACGGCGGCTGGGGCCAGTTCGCGGAAAACGATATTGAGGCGTCGGTGAAACTGCTGAAAGGCGCTGCGGACAACGAAATCTGGCCGATTCCCCCTTGGTGGAAGATTCTGGATGCGCTCGGACAGAAGGGAAAGGAAGACGTTGCGGAAACTATTAAGCACGAGGTCGCGGACCTCCTGGTCAATATGCCACCCGAGGAATTGGCCAAACTCGACTTTCAACCTGCAAGATGGCTCGAAGGCACATGGCAAAAGCTGGGGGAGAAACAGAGACGGGAACTGTGGGGGCGGATTTGGAGTGCCGCCTCGTTGCTGAACGAAGCCCCGCAAGGCGGTTTGAATTACGACACGCCGCTTAACCATACCGGCGGAATTCTGGGGTACATCCTTTACGAGGAAATGACAGGGTGTATCGTTAACGTTTCCGCTGGAGAAAACCCCGGTTTTCCCAACCGGCTGCGTCTGGACTTCGAGAAGATTGCCGTGGAAGATCATCTATCCGCCCAGTTGGCGCGGGTGCGCCTCGCCCCGATGCTCGCTTTTCTATACCGTATAGACCCGGATTGGACCGAGTGCGCGTTCTTCCGCCGGATGGACCCAGACGATGAGGCGACATTCGATCCGCATCTATGGGAGGGATACATCCGGTTTGGGCGCTGGTCGACCGACCTTCTGAGAGCGTTCAAACCGTTGCTATTACGGACGCTTCAGGGTTCCGATCTAATCCCGGTAGAGGTCCGTCATCGTGGGGTCGGTCTGTTCGTCCATATGGCGGTTCCACCGGACCGTGGGATCGACATGAGTGAAGCCAAAAGCGCACTCTGGGGAGTGGGGACCGACGGGCTGCCCGCGGCCGCTGAAGCTCTTGGCGATATCCTACGAGGTGCGGGTGACAAATCCTTCGCGCTCTGGCGGGATACCGTCGGCCCTTGGTTCGCAGGGGTTTGGCCCAGGCGAACTCAAGATAGATCGAAGGATCTCTCGCATGCACTTGCCTGTATGGCAATGGATTCTGGGGACGCTTTCCCGGATGTGGTCAATGCGATCGAAGACATTCTGACGCCTGAGAAATTTAACGCCGCTCTTTATAATCTGAATCAGGCCACCGATCTTGTCAGCCGGTACCCAGATGCTGCCCTGATCTTGGCGGACAAGATTTTCGGTGATCATGGCCATGGTGACCGTGACTTATTGAGGAAGGTGCTGGAAGCTATATCGACGGCAAAGCCTAAGTTGAAGAGAACGGACTCCTTTAAACGTCTTACCAGTGAGGCTGAATGATCGTATCGAAATCCTGGGCAACATGACCGAAGACGAACAGCAGGAACTGCTCGGCACGGTAGCCGAGGCCCACGCCGGCCTGTCCGAGGTCGTCTTCAAGTTGAGGGCACCGAAGCAGGCTCCGGGAGGTCGGCCTCACAGTGGCGAGGGATCCGTCACTCACCGCCGCCAGCCACTAAAATCCCAGAAGAGAGACGGCCTGCTCATGAGCCCCCGGCGGCGTCGAGATCGCGAAGCGATTGCTCCGCCTGGGCCACTAGGCTTGCATTGTTGGTGTTCCGCGCTAGTGCGAGGGCGGTTTTGATGTCCTTTCGCGCCTCGGCCTTGAGTTTCAAACCGCCCTTTTGCCTCGCTCAGTGAGTATTTTCGTGAGGCCATCTTGGATTACCTTGGTCCGTCACTCCGTTCGTGTTCGTCGCCGAATCTTGACCTCCACCACCGCCCCCAGGGCCGTTGCGTAGCGCGCCAGCGTGCGCAGCTCGTAGTTTGTTGCGGTGCCCGTCTCGAGTTGGGCGATTGCCGACTGCGACACGCCCAACATTTTCCCGAGCTTCGCCTGGGAGACCTTCCGCGCCTTGCGGAGTTCGGCCAACTTGTCGCCGATCTCCAGCTGGGCCACCTCCGTATCCACCTTGGCCCGGAACGCCGGGTCGGCGTCGAGCATTTCGGTAATCCACGTCGCCGGCTCTGTCACTGGGCCGGCCCGCTTCGCCGTCTGCGTCATGTCGTCCTCCGTTGTCCGCTCTCCCAAATCGTCGTCGCTACCCGTCCTGAACTTCCTGCAGCCGCGTCCGCATCAGCCGGAGCACCGATGTCGGGATGCTCTGCCGCTTCTTCACGATGGCGCCAAGCAGCACGATACGGCGGCCAGGCCGGAACGTGAAGAAGATGCGGACTCCGTGCCGTCGCCCCCGCAACTCGAACAGCCCGTCATCAAGGTTCTTGGTATGCGGCTTGCGCAGCGTGTTCCCGTGTTCCGTCAGGCGCACCAGCAAGGCCACGGCTTCGACACGGGCCGGTTCGGGCAGGTCCGTCACGAAGCGTTGGACCGGGCGTTCGCCAGTAGCGGTGCAGTAGTGCGCGACGTCCCACGACACATATAGTATAATAAGTTATAACTTATCTAATGTCAAAAGTTGACGACAGCGGTAACTGACCTGCCCCCATGCCAACACGGCCTCGGCCACGCTCCGGATCGCGCTTGCCTGGGATCCGCTCATCCGGTCTGAGTGGCCCTGTGAAAGTGCTCCGCGAAGCCTCGCCCCAGGCGCTGCAACACTTCACCCGCTTCGATCAGGTGGACCAGCTTGTTGGGGCCAGCGAAGCAGACGCCGACACAGGCTTCATGGCACGGCTGCTGGCGCTGTGCAGCCTGCCCTGCACCAACCCCGACGCACTTGGCCCAGGATTACAAGACGCTCGCCACGACGTTACGCGGGCGCTCGAGGTGATGCTCCACGCCGTCCGGGGACGCGGGCCGGAGCGGGGCTTTGGCCCGAGCCGCTAGACGCGCTCTCGGTGCAGTGGGACGCAGACAGGCGTCATCAAGCCGGCTAGGACCAGGACATGACGAACGCAATGGAAAAGTCACCTCTATGGCAGAGGACCTTCGCGGAGTTCAACGACTCCGATGTCACCCGACTGGTCACATCTCTTCGTAGCGCCCGCGACCGTGTTGGCCACCTAACGTCAAGAATCGCAGCTAGTCTGCCAAGTCTGACGATGCACGACTTATCGCACCTGGACGGTCTCTGGACCGTCGCTGGCACGATCTCCGGTGAAGATTTCGCTTTCAACCCGCTCGAAGGGTATCTATTTGGGAGCGCTGTCCTATTGCACGACGCCGCGCTCTGCTTTGAAGCCTATTCGGGAGGCCAGCCGGCCGTGCGGGAGACGGTTCAGTGGAAGGATGCGTACAACAGACGGAAGACCAATCAGGGCGTCAACATTGACGCCGTCGATTTCGAAGCCCTCAGGAGCCTACACGCGAAGGGAGCGGCAAGCCTTGCGACCAAACTGTGGGACGCCGAGAAAAACCCACAATACATCATCGACGACGCCGACCTGAGAACTCAGTATGGACCGCTGATTGGGGAAATTGCATCTTCGCATCACTGGAACATAGACCAAGTCGCGGAGCGGTTCTCGGTTCGGCGGCCACCGGCGGAGTTCCTTCCCCAAGGTTGGACAGCAGATCCACTCAAGGTTGCGTGCCTGCTGAGAGCCGCCGACGCCGGACACATGGACTCGTCTAGGGCACCGACTTTTCTGCTCAAGATTCTCGATATGAATTCCATCTCAGAGGCCCACTGGGTGGCACAGAACCATCTCGGTCAACTGACCGTCAAGGATGACGACTCGACGCAACTCGTCGTGGCGTCCACGGCACCTTTCCGGCAGGACGAGGCACCAGGATGGTGGGTCGCTTTTGACTTGGTGGCCCAACTCGACAAGGAGCTTAAGCACTGCAATGCCGTTCTCACCTCGGCGACAGGGCCCAAACGATCCTTCGCCTGCGAAGGCGTCGCAGCAGCAGGCAATGCGAAAGAGCTCGCGAGGTACATTGAGACGGACGGATGGGAACCGACCAATTCGTCCGTGCATGTGTCAGACGTTACCGCCTTGGTGAGCAGGCTCGGCGGTGAGCAGTTGTATGGCACCGACGCGGACCGTCTCGCGATCGCATTGCGCGAAATGGTCCAGAACGCCGCGGACGCTATATCCGCAAGACGCGTGATCGGTACGGACCCAAGCTTCGAAGGCAATATCAGAATTCGGCTTCGCCGCGCGAATGGTCGCTACGTTCTGCAGGTCGACGATGACGGAGTGGGGATGTCACCCACAACGCTGTCCGATGACCTCTTGGACTTCGGCAAGAGCTTCTGGGCAAGCGAACGCGCCTCACGCGAGTTCCCGGGAATACATGCCGCCAGACACTCCCCGAGAGGCCGTTTTGGAATCGGCTTCTTCTCGATCTTCATGGCCGCGACTCGCGTGCACGTATTTTCCAGGCGATTCGACAAAGGCTTGGAAGATGTCCGGTGCCTCTCGTTCGACAACGGTCTTTCGCTGCGTCCAACTCTCACCGCGCGAAAACCGGCGGACCTCGGAATGGACGTCTGCACGCGAGTGGAACTGGTGCTCAAGCCGGAAGTGCTCTCCGATCCCGACAAGATCGAGATTCCGTGCAACGTCCTTGGCCACCAGAACTTTCACGTGCCGTTCACGAGCTACGTGGCGGCATTGGTGAGCGGGATTGACGTTCTCATTTCCGTTAGAACGAATGGTGCGCGTACTCAGGTGCACAAGGGCTTCCCTCCGAATCCTGGGGATCGAGCCAAATGGCTTCGTACTCTCTCGTATGTCTCGGCTGGAGTAAATCGCCGGGCGGCGGCGCTCGTCGACGCCGTGACACCCCGGCTACGCAAGATTCGTGACGGCAACACCTGCTACGGCTTAGCGGCGATAAGTATCTCTGAAGCCAATCAGTGTGACTTTCTGTCGACCAATGCCGTCGGTGGGCTCACCGTCGTCCCCGGTGGCGGCAAATCGTTTGTCGGCCTGATCGACCATCTGCCGAAGAACGCAAAGCGCGACCCCGGAGAGATAGCTGCACCAAGAAGCGCCGTCCAAGCTTGGCTGTCGGAGCAAGTCGACTTGCTGGATGGTCGCCTCTCGCCCGTCGAGTCTGTCGTGGCGAGCTCCTCGCTATGTTACTTCGACTACGATCCAATCGACGTGCTGCAAGGAATCATAGTCATAACCCCGACGGGAGGTGACTTTTGGCGCCTCCAAGACCTCTCGGTCTTGCTCCGTGCCGGCAACAGGTTGGGGTTTCGAGTTTCCAAGCATGGCACGCCATACTTGGACCAGTTCGGTGAACAACAAACGATCGACGGTTTTGTTACTTGCATCGCCATGGGGACCGGGAAGTTCATTGTGGCCGCGATGTCAGCGTCTGGGCCAACGCAACCGAAGTCTCTAATCGGTGTTATCCATCGGGCCTTGGTAGCTCAAGGCGCCAATCCAACGTGGACGACACACCCGGACAGGTATCAAAGCCTATTTGACAGATGCCATTGCCTTGAAGTGCGGATATGACCAGGCCGAGGAAAGGCGACCAGTCGCTCGGTGGTCTCCCTGTTCAGCGCCTGGACCTGTACCTGGTAGCTCTGGTCAGCGGTCAGGCTGGTGTTCGAGCCGGAGGCCGCCCTATTCGACCCGATCAACATTGCATAAAGGTATCGCTAATCACATTGGTTTTGCAATACCGTTTCGCAACGCCTAAGTTCTTGAAAACACATTCGGCCCCGGATCGTTGCAAAACCGTTCCTTTCTGCAATCCCTCCTGGTGTGAACCCGCCGCAAAAATTCTCGCTGGAGCCTGGGTGCTCGCCCAAGCCGAGCAGGATCCTGATACCGCCAACTGCAAACCATGTTAGGCGGCGATCCGCGCCGCAAACTCGCGCACGCCGACCAGTAGATTTCGCACTTGGTCTGCGTTGTACTCATCGTATTTTCCATGTGCAGCCTTGTTTCTCAGGTCAAGCCAAGCCGTGACGTTCTTTTGATCGAGTTTGCTGTAGACGTCTGCGAACGCCAAATCGTTATTCATCGAGTCAGCCTTCTTGGGCTTGCCCGACATCTGCAACGGGATACCCCGGCTCTGGCAAAGGCTTCGGAGGTGATCTTCCAGGACACCGCCCACAAGCACAGCGCAAGGGTCTTTGTAGCCTTGTTCAAGGAGGTGTTCGGCCATCTCCAGGAAGTCAGCAAACACCTCTGCGCGAACCAGACTCTGAAATTTGGAAAGGTATCCAGCATCATAGTCACGTCGAAGGGCTCGGAGTGCACCGGCCTTATTCGCCATGGTGCGAGACATCCATTCTCGGTACGGCGAGGTGGCGGGAGCGAGGCGGTCCAACGTGGTCGCCAGAATGGTATCGACCTCTGCGTAGAGCGACGGTCCCAGGTCTGAGAGATCGTCGTACTCCGCCTTCGCTCGGTGTGTAGACCAGAATTCGAGCGCCGCGTCTATTTGCTTCAAGATTTCCTGCTTGGTTTGTTCCACCGTCTCTCCCCACAAGGCCTGGAGTCGGCCAGATCTGGCCGACTCCACAACGATCTGACCTGCCTGCCGTTTTTTCGGACCAGTGATTTACTGGAAAACAGCGCCGGTCGGGATTCTCAGTTTGTGTCCGTGGTCGTCCTGGTCAGCGCGAGCCGACATCGCCGGCGGCGGGGGTGGGAACGGTGGTGAGATCGTCCACGCCCGCCCCCCGCTGGGCTCACTCATCTGGTCATCACGCTCCCAGATAGCGGCTGGAACCGGGCGATCCGTCACAAGCGCATAGCCTAAAGGCCTTCCATGTCGAACATGTCGAAATAATCCAATCCTCGGGCTGCCGTAGCCAGTGATGGCAGCTATAGTGTAACATTTAATGTTACACTTCCTTTTATGATCAAGGGGTTCGCTTCTAAGGTCCTTAGGAGGGCGTTTGAAGATGGAAACTACCGGAGGATCAACCCTCAATGGAGGGCCAGGGTTGAACTTCTTCTGGACGCATTGGACGCAGCAGAGAAAGTGGAAGACTTGAACCTCCTGACGCTCGGCACCCACCCGCTGAAGGGCAATCGAAAGGGTGAGTGGGGAATGACCGTGACGAAGAACTGGAGGATTACCTTCAGATTCGAGGCGGGAGACGCCGTCGAGGTAGACCTGGAAGATTATCACTAGAACGGAGGGCGTGGCATGGCTAGAAATCTGGAGAGGCGGCCGACGCATCCAGGCAGGTTGCTACGGGGCGAGATCGAGGCTCGGGAACTCAATCAAGGGCAGGTGGCGGATCTTGTCGGTGTCGGGCGCAGGACCATTAACGAGATTTGCCAAGGACGAAGACCGATGAGCACTGACATGGCGCACCGGATCGGGAAGCTCTTCGGCAACGGTCCGACGCTCTGGGTCAACATGCAGAAGGCGATTGACATGTGGGACGCTGAGCGCGAGCACTCGACAGACTACGCAAAGATTCAGACCTTGGAGATAGCACGATAAAGGTTGTTATCGTTCTATGTCTCAGGATCGCCCGGTTTCGTCTTCTTGAACCCCCTTTCCCCTCGCCCTGGATGATTCCAGATCGGTCCTCGCCGTCAAGGGTTCGCTGCGCCGCTTCGCGCCCTGGACCGTTGCGGGACGATCTGGAGAGACGCGCTGTTCACGAGGGGAAAGGGGGGGGCGGGCGTGTGGACGGGCAGAAAGGGAACCTTTCGGTCATACCAGCCGCCTTGAGCCGTAGCCGAGGGGCGCTGTCACCCGTAGGGCCGTAGCGCAGCGTAGGAGCCGCGCCTGCCAAGCGCATTCCGAATCGTTCCCATATATTGCCTAGCACTCAACGCCGGCATCCGGGTTGCCCGTCCGAACGAACCTCGCTTGACCAGCGACCTCCCACCGCGCCAGCTGCGAGCAGAGCTCCTCGAAAGCCCCCTCCGCTGCCTCCGGTTGGTATTGTGGGGCCGCGTCGGCGCTGAACGCGCGCCCCTTCTATCCGGGGAACATGGGAGAATAAGGCATGGCGCGCAAACGGGGCGGCTTGGTTCCCATCGAGGAAGCCATCTCTCATCTGGACGGGCCGGTGAAAAAGCTCCGCGACGCCACGCCCCAGGCGGTTCACCACTTCACCCGCTTCGATCAGGTGAATCAGCTTGTCGAGGCCAGCGAAGCGGACCCCGACATGGGTTTCATGGCACGCCTGCTGGCGCTGTGCAGCCTGCCCCGCACCAATCCCGGCGACCGGCTTCAGTACAAGCGCATCAATGGGCCGTACAAGCTCATCATGTTCTCAAGCGGTGAAACCAAGCTGCCCTTTGGCAACATACCCCGCCTGCTGCTGGCCTGGGTGTGCACCGAAGCAGTGCGGACCCAAAGCCGCAAGTTGATCCTGGGGACCTCGCTGGCCGAGTTCATGCGGAAGTTAGATATCAGCAGTGACAGTGGCGGCAGCCGGGGTGCCCGCACACGGCTGCGCAACCAGATGGACCGGTTATTCAGCGCTTCCGTTTCGCTGATCTACGAAGACGAGCACAGCAAGCAGTTCGTTACCTCGCCTATCGCAGACCGGGGGGAGTTCTGGTGGGACCCCAAACGGCCCGACGAGCCTATGCTGTGGGAAAGCAAGATCGAGCTCGGCGAGAAGTTCTTCCAGGAGATCATCCGCCACCCCGTGCCGCTCGACATGAACACCCTGAAGGCCCTCAAGCGGTCCTCGCTGGGCCTGGACCTTTACCTGTGGGTCGCCTACCGCACCTTCGCGCTCAAGCGCCCGTTGCGGCTCTCCTGGCCGCAGTTGTACCGCCAGTTCGGAGTAGACCCGGCACAGGCGGGCGACAAGAATACAGTGAACAACTTCCGCACAAAGTGCCTCCGAGAGCTAAAGAAGATCAAGCTGGCCTGGCCGGGGTTGAACTACGCGACGGCCAAGGGCGTGCTGGTCCTCTCGCCCTCGAAGCCCGCCGTACCCACCGCGCGGCAGCTTCAGCTCGTGAAATAGCCGCAAGCTCCTTTTAGACAGATGGCCCAAGAAAGGTTTTCATCACCCTTCAACGATTCGCTGTCCGGCTTACGATTCCTGCGATCCTTGCTTCGATGGTTTGGGCAAAGGTTTATCCACAGACTACTGTGATCTGGGGAAGTTTTCCACGCTGAAACGGGAATACTACTAGCACATCTTCTCCGCTGAAACGGGAACATCTTGGTGAGAACTCGCCGCTGAAACGGGAACACATACAAGTAGTTAAAGAACAAGTACTAAGAAACAAGTAGTAAGAACGACTACGCCTGTGAATAAATCTCTTGAATCAAAACCACAAGAGTCTGACACTCAGCCTTGATCGCTGCGTTCAGTGCGGGGACTTTCGGCGTCACCTTGCGCTCCGACGAGGTACTGTCGTTCGTCTTCGGTCAGGTTATCCCGAATTTCCCTGCTCGTTTCAACGCCGTGGGACCGCCACCACCGGAAGCGTGGCGAAGATGCGGCTGCCGGGGTCCATTTCCAGGGCCACGGCGCTGAACAGCCCCTCCTCCACCGCATCGCAGCGCACCGACCCCGCGAAATCCGACGCATCGGTCACTTCCGAGCCAGATTGCCGACCTCAACAAACTCCGGCAGCACAGCCCACGGCGGGCGCTTCACAAATACGCAGAGCTGTGCTCAGATCTACCTGATAAATCAGACAATCAATGGTTAGGCGGCATTGAATGAGAACGGCGGAGCGAAACTAGACCATAGAGCGGCGAATCGAAGCTGCTTTTGGGCGGAGTAAAAGTAGACCGTCCGAGTGGTCCAGCGAACATTCCTGTGGTGTTTGTGGGACACGAGAGGGATGTATCGCGTGGAGCTATACGCTCAAGTACGGCGCAGTGTCTTTGTCGAAGGGCTCAGTGAGCGCGAGGCCGCCAAACGGTTTGGCCTGGCGCGAGGGACGGTGCGCAAGATGTTGCGCTACGCCACTCCGCCGGGCTATCGGCGGCGCCAACCAGCGCAGAGGCCGAAGCTGGATCCCTTCACCGGAATCGTCGATCAGATCCTCATCGACGATCAGGAACGTCCGAAGAAACAACGCCACACCGCAAAACGCATCTTCGACCGCTTGCGCGACGAGTACGATTTCACCGGCGGTTACACGATCGTCAAGGACTATGTTCGCGACAAGAAGCTCGGCGGGCAAGAGATGTTCGTGCCGCTGGTGCATCCGCCGGGCGATGCCCAGGCCGACTTCGGTGAAGCTCTGGTGGTCATTGACGGCGTACAGCGCAAGGCGCACTACTTGGTGGTCGATCTGCCGCATAGCGATGACGCTTTCGTAAAAGCTTTCCCGGCCGAGACGACGGAAGCGTTTTGCGAGGGGCACAACGCAGCGTTTCGGTACTTCGGCGGCGTGCCACGCAGCATCCTCTACGACAACACGACCTTGGCGGTGGCGAGGATTCTGGGCGACGGCAGGCGCAAGCGGACCAGGGTGTTCAGTGAACTGCAGTCGCACTATTTATTCTCCGATCGTTTCGGGCGTCCGGGCAAAGGCAACGACAAGGGAAAGGTGGAAGGACTGGTCGGTTATGCCCGGCGGAACTTCATGGTGCCGGCGCCAAGGTTTCCAAGCTGGGAAGCGTTCAACGAGCAGCTCGAAGCGCAGTGCCTCAACAATCGTAAGCGGCGCTTGCGGCGGCACACCGAAACGATTGAGGAACGTTTCAAGCGTGACCGCCAAGCGTTGTTGCCCTTGCCGCCCACGCCCTATGACGCCTGCGACAAACGCACCACGCGGGTGACGTCGCTGTCATTGGTGCGCTATCGCGCCAACGACTACTCGGTGCCCACACGCTACGGACATCGCCAGGTGTTGCTGAAAGGCTACGTCGATGAAATCGTGATCTGTTGTGGCAGCGAAGAGATCGCGCGCCACCGGCGCAGTTACGAACGCGAAGAGTTGATCTTCGATCCGCTGCATTACCTGGCACTGCTGGAACGCAAGACCAACGCGCTCGATCAAGCGGCCCCGTTGGCGGGCTGGGAGCTGCCCGAACAGTTCACGTGCTTGAGACGTTTGCTCGAGGCACGGTTGGGAATGCCAGGCAAGCGCGAGTACGTGCAGGTATTGCGATTACTGGAGGACTTCCGATTCGAGCACGTTGCCGCGGCGGTGCGCCAAGCCTGCGAGTTGGGAGCGATTGGCTTGGATGCAGTCAGGCACTTAGTGCTGTGCCGCATCGAGCAACGGCCGCCGCGCTTGGACTTGACGAAGTATCCGCACCTGCCGGCAGCCCAGGTGGAGCAAACCTCCGCTGCGGACTATTTGGCACTGCTGGCACAAGGAGGGGGGTAATGGCGAGGTCGAAACTTCTGCTCGAAGCGCATTTGAAAGCGTTGCGGCTGCCAACCTTCCTGCGCGAGTACGACAAACTGGCGCGGCAATGCGCCGCCGAGAGCTTGGATTCGAGGAGCTTCCTGCAACAACTCTGCGAGCTGGAACTGCTCGACCGTGAACAGCGGGCCACCGAGCGCCGCATCAAGGCCGCGAAGTTTCCCGTGACCAAGAGTCTGGACACTTTCGACTTCCCGTCCTTGCCAGCGTTGAACAAGAAGCTGGTGCTGGAACTGGCGCGCTGTGAGTTTATCGACCGCCGCGAAAACGTGCTGGCACTGGGTAATTCCGGCACGGGCAAAACGCACATCGGCTTGGCGTTGGGACTGGCGGCTTGTCAGCGCGGCTATCGAACACGCTTCACAACAGCGGCGGCACTGGTCAATGAGCTGTTCGAAGCCCGAGATGAACGGCGCTTGCTGCGATGTCAAAAGCAGTTGGCCAAGCAGGATCTGCTGATCGTCGATGAACTGGGCTACGTGCCGCTATCGAAGACCGGAGCGGAGTTATTGTTCGAAGTGTTTTCCCAGCGCTACGAACAGGGCTCGACGCTGGTCACCTCGAATCTGCCGTTTAACGAATGGACGGAGGTCTTCGGCTCCGAGCGGCTGACCGGCGCCCTGCTCGATCGCCTCACGCACCACGTTCATATTCTAGAGATGAACGGCGAAAGCTTCCGTCTGATCCAGAGCAAGAAGAAGCGGGCTCACTCTTTGGGCTGACCCACCGGCCACTCGCCCGGTTTTCGTGGGACGGCCTCCACTACGCCTGGGCCGCCCTAAAGGGCGACCGCAGGCTCCGTTCCAGCCGTCCCACGAAAACCGCTACCCCTTCACCAACTGGTCTACTTTTGCTCCGCCGAAGTGGTCCAAATTTACTCCGCCCTTGACACAAAGCCACTGGGGGATGGGTAAACACCTATTTTATGGGTGTTCTTGGGATGTATCTGAAGCGCCTCTTGGGATGTATCTGAAGCACTACTTAATAGGTTCTCCGATAGCAACCAAACGCACACACCGACAGAAAAACTTACCACCCTCTACTCTGAAACACCAACACCTCCGAAGCGGGGGGGGCTGACGCCCCGCGCAAAAGGAAAAACCAAAACCTTCCTTATAGGTAAACAACTGAAAACAAACACCTTACGCCATACCGCGGCGGTACGGGCAAGCGGACCGACAACAAAACCCCACCCAAAACCCCGGATAGCCTCCGCCAAGGGGCGAGGTCAAGCCGCTGGCGCGGCTCCTACGCGTGTGCCGAGCATGACCGACAGCTGGGAGGTGCAAGTCCTCTATCCAGCCTGATGGCGGTGAAGGATTAGCGAAGCGCAAGGGCGTCGTCGCGAGGCGGGGTCTGAAGGAAGCGTGGAGCAAAGCCGCGACCCGATGAACAAGAACCGGATACGAGGCCTACCCGGCCGGACGAGCGAGCGCGTGATCGCGAAGTCCAGAGCCATCAAGGGCCGGGAGGGTAAATCCGGCGGGGATGCGGCGAAGGCGGTCGGTCTTACCTCGGGAGGTCTGCGCCGTGTCCGGAAGTCCCGGACTGAGCGGGTCCGCAAGGCCCGTGACCGCGGCGCAGAAGTCAGCAGAGGGCATAGTAGCCGGCTCGCCGGCGAAGGCCCGAACGACGGACAGGGTCAGTAGGACGGCAACGCTCATGCGGACCAGGCGGCAGAACATCCAGTTGGAGCTGGCCTTGGAGCCGGTGGCGAAGGGTGAAGCCCGGAACCCCGACACCCAAGGGACCGAAGCCCGCACGGCGCACGCCGAACCCGAACGCCCGGCGGCCCATGCCGCTTGACTCCGTCGAACCGCCGTGTACGGACCCGTACGCACGGTGGTGTGGGAGGGGAGGAGCCGCGAGGCTCCCCCCTATCCCGATTGCGCTACGGCCCTGCGGGTAACAGCGCCCCTCGGCTACGGCTCAAGGCGGCTGGTATATCCGAAAGGTTCCCTTTCGGCCCGTCCACACAGCCCGCCCCCCCCCTTTTCTCTCGTGAACAGCGCGTCTCTCCAGATCAGCCCGGAGCAGTCCGGGGCGCGAAGCGGCGAAGCGGACCCTGGACGGCGAGGACCGATCTGGAATCATTCGCGGGGAGGGAAAGGAGATCAGAGCCGACCGAGCTTCTGAGCCAGTACACCTGGGCTCAACTGCTCATCCTTGAAATTGTGCGATAGCTAACCCGGCCTACGGACCCTCATCCGGATAGTAGCCGGAGCCGACCAGGATCGGCAGACCATAGACCACGACCCTCTTGACGAAAGTCACCTTGCGTTCCAGCCTCCTGGTGGAAGGGTTTACAGCCGAGTAGTAGAGGAAGGATTCCCCGAAGGCGTCCCCCACACTTACGAGATCCTGACCTTCAAGCGATGTGTTGATGTAGGGATCTAGCTCGGATACGCGGTACAACCGGCTGAAAGGATCTCCGTTGAACAGAGAGCTTCCGTAGGCGTCCACGCCGAACAGGTAGATCGAGCCGTTCCCCCAACGCGGATCGGTGGTCAGGGACCGGACGGCGAAGTATCCCTGCGACTCAAGCTCCATGGCGGCGCAACGGACAAACTCCTGCAGCTTCTCTTTGGAAGGATCAGCGTCAAGCCCCATGGCGTGGACCTCTTCACTTCTGCACGTTCCGGGTAGGTCGCGGCGATAGATCCCCGCGCCGATCGTGGCAAGGGCCCCGTCCCAGTCGATGCTCTTGAGGTAAGAAGCCTTCGGCTCATCCCTGCCGGTCGCCGGGTTCGTGAAGGAGTAGTAGATCCAGCCCTCGCCAGCGCTGTTCACGATGCGATGCTGTTCCCGGTACCAGTCGTTGCCGAAGGCGTCGATCAGCAGTCCCCACGGGAGCCCTTCTCTCGAAGGATCGGGTGGGAAGACGAACGCTCGAGACATGTCGGACATCGGGGTCGCTTCGTCGACGAAGATATAGGTCGGGCCGCTTTCCCAACGCTCGTCCTCGTTAAAGGCCCGGCGGGCCTCCTCAAAGCCCACTTCCTGGACGAACTCGTAGGCGCATTGAACGAACACTTCAACGCCCTCCGGGGAGCGAACGGCGCGAGCAGTGATGGAGTGATCCGCGCAAGACAGTGGTTCAGCGGTGCCCCCCTGGGCAACGAGAGTCGGCGCAGCGGTGCAAAGTAGGATTGAAGAAATCAGGGATAAGGAGAAGTTATGTTTCATAGTCTGCCCATTTTCTCACACCCACCCGAACAAGTCCACCGGAGAGGACCGCTCCTTAACCAGGGGCGGTAGTGAGGACCCTGTAGAGCAAGCCGAACGTCCATCTTGGCCCGGAGCGGTACAGGACGAGCCGGGGCGGGGCGTCGGAGACGGTGAAGCAGGCGGGGCGCGTCGAGCGGAGGAGCGCGGTGGACCGGAGCGAGCGGGACGCAGACAGCCGGAAAGTGGAGCGGCTAAAGCGGGAGATCGCCGGGGTCGAGGCGCGGCTGAAGGAGACCTATGACCGAGTTAGAACAGCGGCTGACGAACGAATTCGGCAAGCTGGCCGTGCAATACGCGCAGGAGCAGAAGCAGCTGCACGAAGAGGTCAACAGTTTGGGCAGCTATGTACAAAAGTTGGAGCGGCAAGTGAACGCCTCCGCCAAGCAACACAGGGAGGAAGTCAACAAATTGACCGAGCGAGTGGAAGACTTGATCAAGCAACAGGCGGAAGCGTTGCTCGATTTTCAGAAACGCTGCAACACCTTGGTGGGGGACGTGAACGCCTTCGCACGGCTATTGGAAGAGGAATGGAAGTGATGCAGAGGGATCGTGGCCGAGATGAACGCGGACGCGGCAGAAGTCGCGGCGGCAGAAGTCATGGATGGGACATCGGCCGGTAGTTAGGGCAGCGGCCGCCAGCACTCCGTTCCATTGATTCACATAAAGCGATAGGATTAGACGCGAATAAAGCGCTACGCTATATATGATGTGGTCCAGAGCGTGGATGCCATGTACCGGCTGACGATCCGGAAGCAAGCCATCAAAACCCTGCAAAGAATGCGAGCTCGGGATGCCCTCCGCGTGCGCGGTGAACTGGACAAACTGGCCCAGAATCCCGGCCGGCGGGACATTGACGTAACGCCGTTGCGGGGCCGCCCCGGCTTGCGGCTGCGGGTTGGCCCCTGGCGGGTCATATTCGAGCGGGACGAAGAGGCTCGAAAAATCGACGTGCTGCGCATCGGCCCCCGCGGCGACGTTTACAAAGAGTTAGGAGGGACGCCATGACTAAACCGCAAGTCATCCTCGACGATGGCGGGAAACCGGCATTCGCCGTGATCCCGTGGCGGGAGTACGCACGCTTGACGATGATGGATGCCGAGGCGGGGTTGAGCGACGAAGAGCTTTACGATCACGCCAAGTCCGTGGGTGGAGAGTCTTTTCCTATCGAGGTGGCGGATCGCCTTCTGGCGGGGAAGAAAGCCGTCAAGGTGTACCGTGAGCATCGTGGCATGACCCAGAAGCAACTGGCCAGTTCCGTTGGCATCAACGCGCTCTACCTGTCGCAGATCGAGAGGGGCCGACGCACCGGCTCGGCCCGTACCTTGTCGGCCCTCGCCGAGGCGCTCGGCGTCGATGTGGACGACCTGATCTGAGAATGAAGATGAAGAAGATGGCTTTGTTGATCGGTTTGTTGGCTGGTTCTCTCTTTCTGCCTCGGCAGTTGGTTGCCGATAAGCTGGAAGGAATCATCCTCCAGAATAAAGGTGGTGTGCTACGGATTCTGGATGTCGTGAGTTACGAGAAGTTCCACATCCCCATCACTGCTTCCACGAAGGTTGTCCGAAAGAGCCACGAAGGCATTACCGTTGATGACCTGAGAGTTGGCTGGTTTATCGAAGTCGAAGGCAATAAGGTCGAAGTCAAGACCAGCAGGTTCGAGGAAGTGAAGTTCGACGGGTTCAGCGTACATTTTTACACCAATCTGCTCGGTACCCTTTCAGGGTCTCCTCGTCGGTAAACCATCGAGAGACCTGCTGAAGGGAGCCGACGGTGATCCCCGGCGCGCTCTGGGCCATCGTCGAGATCCCTAAGTTTGTGCCGTGAGCGACGAGAGCTGCTTCGAAGAAGTACGCGGTCTTCTTCGACTACGATCTGCGGTCCCGACACGTACGTCAGGAGGAAAAAAGTGATGAACTCCGCAAAAGTGGGCATGCTGTTTCTCTTGGCCCTGAGCTCGATGGCGCAAACCCTGCCGCAGCCCGCCGGTCCCTACTTCGAGCCACTCCCGGATTGGCAATACAAAGCGGCATTGGTGCATGAATCGGCGTAAGCGGGCACGCTAGCATCGGCGGAGGGTTCCGGTCCATCATGGAGATCAAGGGGGCAACGTCATGGCCGCAGGGAAGTCGAGCCGAATCAACCGCCAGTACAAGACTGAAGTACAGAATGCGGAACTGGAGGGAGTACGAGCGTGGCCTCAGGAGCCGCGGGGACGTCACGATCTGGGTGAGCGAGGATGCGATTGCCGCGTGGATACAACCGAAGAACGGTCTCCGCGGAGGGCAGCGTCGATACTCGAACCTCGCGATCCGGACCGCGTTGACGCTGCGGGTCGTCTTCGGCCTACCGCTTCGCCAGACCGAGGGGTTCCTGGACTCGCTGCTCCGCTTGATGGGCCTCAACCTCAAGGCCCCGGACCACACCACCCTCTCGCGCCGGAACCAAATCGTTGTGGTGCCGCCCCTGACCCGAGCCCACGACGGCCCGATCGACCTGATCGTTGATTCCACAGGGCTCAAGATTCTGGGTCGCGGCGAATGGAACGCGCACAAGCACAAGACATCGAAGAAACGCCGGGATTGGCGGAAGCTGCACATCGGAGTGGATGCCGAGGGGTTCATTGTGGCGGCCGAACTCACAGCGAGCAGCCGGGACGACGCCTCCACACTCCCTGATCTTCTCGCCCCGCTCGAAGTTCCCATCCGGCGTTTCACGGCGGACGGGGCCTACGACCACAGGTCGGTCTACGATCGGGCCAGCGCGGCCGGTACAGAGAACGTCGTGATTGTGATCCCCCCTCGTCGCTCTGCGCTGTCGGCGGGGCCCACCGACGGCCCCTGGGCGCAGCGTGAAGCGTCTCTTCAGAGGATTCGCAAGGTCGGGTGACGGGAGTGGCAGAAGGAGTCGGGCTACCGACAGCAGGCGCGCGTTGAGAACAGCTTCTTCCGATACAAGTCCGTGTTCGGAGGCGACCTGAAGGCGAGGCACAGCAAGGCGCAACGCAGAGAAGCCGCGATCGGGTGTCACATTCTCAACCGGATGGCCGAGCTCGGTAGGCCATCGTCGTACGCTCTTGGTAGGTGATGGACCTGTGAGTCGGGTCCGTTGCGGGCCAGTTCCGATCCATGCACCAACGCCGCCCACGTTGCTAAACTTGCCGCAATGTCAAGCCATCGCAACCCGTACACTCGCCGTGTGAGACGGTGGAATTAGATCCTGCACGTGGCGGTGGCGCAATGAGCCGCTCGCGACAATTGCTGTTGCTGGGCGGGTTCACCCTGTTGCTTCACATTCCTTTTCTGTTCCAGCCGGTCCAGGGCGACGAAGTCAATTACCTGGACATGGCGAAGCAAGTTATCGAGCGGCCATTGACCCCGCTGAATTTTCAATACGTGTTCCAGGGACGCCCGATAGACATGGCCGGACACCCCCACCCGCCGCTGAATGCCTACATCCTGGCCTTGCTCTGGGTGCTATGGGGAGGCTTCTCGCCATTGTTCTTTCACGGCGCCTACCTGCTGTTCGCCTTGACCATCAGTTTTGCGGCCTACGCGCTGGCCGCGCGTTTCACGACCCAGCCGCTATGGGCGGCGCTGCTGGTAGCTTCCTCGCCGCTGGTGCAGGTAAACAACAACACGCTGGCGATACCGGAGGGGCCGACGCTGGCGTTTCTGCTCTTGGGCGCGGCCTTGTACTTGCGCGAGCGCTTCTTGGCCGGGGGAATCTTCCTGGCGTTAGCCGGCTTCGCCGCCTTGCAGGCGCTGGCGCTCCCGCCGATCCTGCTGCTGAGCTATGCCTGTCGGCGGACGTACCCACCCCGCGCCGCGTGGGCGGCCGCGGCCGCGCCCTTCCTGCTGCTGGGAGCCTGGCAGGCGCTGCAATTCGTGCTCATCCATCGCCTTCCGTTTGCGGTGTTGCTTGGCTACATGACCGGCCCCACTTTTGGAAAGCTCAGCCTGAAAGGTACCAATGCTCTGGTGCTGCTCCAGCACCTGGGCGTGCTGGTAACGTTGCTGCCGCTGTCCCGGCTCCGGCCACTGCTGCTGGTCCCAGGCCTGCTGGCTGCCGTGCTGGTCCCAGGATACCCCTGGTGGGAGCGCGTGTTACTGCTCGTTTTCGTGTCTCTCGGGATCCATGCTCTTCTCTGGCTCTGGAACGTCCGTAACAGCGAGCCCTTCCTGGCCAGCTGGTGCCTGCTGTACTTCGCCTTTGCGCTTGTGGCCTTCTTTGCTGGCGCGGCGCGCTACCTGCTGCCGCTGGTCGTGCCGATGGTCTTGCTGGTGGTGCGGCAGTGCGCAACTCGCCCGCGATGGTTGGCGCTGGCCCTGGCGTTTAATACCTTTCTCGGTCTGAATTTCTCCCTCGCCGCCTACGAATTCGCGCGGTTGTACCCTCAGCTCCAGCCGCCACCCGGCGCCACGTTCTTGGTAAACGGCGAGTGGGGCTTCCGCTACTACATGGTCCAACAGGGCGGGCGCATGCTCCAGCACAACAGCGTGCCGTTGCCCGGCGAATGGATTGTCTCTTCGGAGATGTCACTGGCAGCAAATTACGGCAGCCTGGCGGAAGCCCTGGCCGTGCCGCTCGAGGTGAAAGACCTTGCCGTTCACAGCCCGCTGCGCCTGTTGGACCGTTACGCCCACAGCGGCTTTTCCAGCGCGACTTTCGGTCTGCTGCCTTTTTCATTTTCAAGCCGGCCCGTGGATCGCATTACCTATGCCCGAACTTCCCCTTTCCTGAACTTGGAAGCACCCTGGACTCCAACACAGTTCGACGGCCGCCTCGTGTATCTGCCTGCGTCCGGCGCTGCCATCCATCTGCCCCTGGAGCCTGCCTGGCAGAGCCTGCACCTGGCCCTGTTTGGTAGCGAAAGCGGCCAAGCCACGTTCAAGATTTGGGACCCGTCGGGCCGGATGCTCCTTGAGGAGAGAGTCGAAGTCCTCAAGGAGTTATGGGAACCTCGAACGGTGCCGCTTGACGGGGCACGCGAGGTGGTATTGTCGGTTGAAGCTTCTCCCGGATTGCGCGCAGGCTGGGGGGAACTGGTTCCCGTCGGCTCCGATGAGCCAACCGCCCCCCTGACCCGCTCGGCCACCGCTCCTGTGAGCGATCCCTCCCTCAGCTACCTTCATCTCGGTGATCTGCGTGCCAGACCTCAGTTGCTGGGGCGCTGGTATCCCATTGAAGACGGCGGCTGGCGCTGGATGGGTAAGCAGGCTCAGGCGGTTTTGAGGACCCCGCAGGAATCGCCGGTGGACTTTGAACTGCGGTTGTTTTTCCCGAAGGCCCACCCGCAACGGGCGGGCGGCCCGGTGACAGTCTCTGTCTTGCTGGAAGACGACCTGCTTGTGGAGAGGACCTACCGTGCCGCCGGGGCCTACACCATCCGCCAGCCCGTGCCGCCTGGTTCTCTTCCCCATCCTGTCACCCGGGTCAGCATCCGCCTGGACCGCGCTGTTCCGCCGACGGGTGAGGATCGGCGCGAGCTGGGCGCGGTGGTGCTGGGCTTTGGTTTCGCGAGATGAGCGTTGGTACATCCCTGCCTAGCGCTTCGCAAACCGATGCCGGTACAAGACGTCGTCAAGCCATTGGCGCGTCCCAAAAACGATGGTTCCGGTTTCGAGACGGTTTAGAATAAAGAGACGAATAAAGAGACGGCCTCGAACCCCTTGAACGGAACTTAAAGTATGCCCACGGAAACCGTCCTGGAATCGAACGATATTGAGACGGTGGCACCGGCCCGCGTGGGCGACACCCTGGGCTACGCTCGCGTCTCGACCCACGAACAGAACCCCGACGCCCAGCGCGACCGGCTCATTGAGGCTGGCGCCATTCGCGTCTTCACCGACATCGTCTCGGGTAAGCGCTTCGACCGCCCCGCCCTGGCCGAGCTCATTGATCACGCCCGCCCCGGTGACCGTCTCTGCATCATTCGCCTCGACCGGCTCGGACGCTCACTCAGGGAGCTGCTCGAAACCGTCGACGGCCTCAAGGCCCGCGGCATCCACCTGATCAGCCTCGAGGAGCGCCTCGACACCTCGTCCGCGGCCGGCGAACTCGTGTTCCACGTCTTCGGCTCCATCGCGCACTTCGAACGCCGGCTCATCTCCGAGCGTACCCGCGACGGCATCGCCGCCGCCAGGAAACGCGGGCGAACACCGGGCCGACCGCCGCTCGACCCGGAGACAGTTTCCGCCGCTGAGAAACTCATCGCGGCCGGATTGTCACCCGCTCGAGCCGCAAAACAGCTTGGCATTGGCAGGGCAACGGCTTACAGAATCGCAAAGGCGCTGCGTTGAAGTCGAAACCGAGGCCCTTCGGTCCCTTAGAGTAATCCTACGAACAAACCTTGCGATGACCCGGTGGGACCGCGTTGAGGGTCGAATCGAGAGCTTTATCCAAGGCAGAGTGCGCAGTCGCGGATGGGACTTCAGCCGCTAGTTCTCGCAGCGCTCCCCCTGTGGTCCTGCTGCACCTGATCTGTAAAGATCGAGTGAACAGGAGAAGCCATTCAGTCGTCAACGAGACGGTCTGGTTCCCCATCGGGCAAGCCTTCTCTGATCTGGGCGGCAAAGTGCGAGGTAAGAGTCAATGAGCAAGCACGAAACTCCCATGATCGAGCTTTATTGGCGACAAATCGGTGGCACTCTGGTCGAAGAGTATTAGGGGTCACCTCACGAAACGGAAATAATCGTACGCTAAGCGACTCTCGCCGCCTTGGGAAGCGTCGGGTTGGAGTAAACCCTAGCCTGGCGTCAGGGAAGGCGCGCTGAGGCGTCAGAATAGGGTTCTCCTTTGAATTGATTGACACATACCGTCAAGGGTTATAGATTTCTTCCTGACAGATTGGATTCAGGAGGACTCCTTGCACGGTCAACGCATCGGCTACGTCCGGGTGAGCAGCTTCGAGAACCGACGCTACCGCGCCAGCGGCTTCAACCTGCTGGGCTGGGAGCATATCAACCTGACTGGCGATTACATCTGGCCCAAGAACAAGCGAGTCGATCAGGGCAGCTTCTGGCCCCTACCGCCTCTCAACGGGCCTTAGCGTACGATCCTTTCCGTTTCGTGAGGTGACCCCTACTAGTAGTATTGTGTTGCACGGCTTTGCTGTGCCGTGTCGCCCTCAAGATGGGTCGCTATTGCGGTTGGGGGACGCAGTGTTCTTGGTAGGCCTTCTTGAGGGCTTCGGCGATCTGCGACGGGTCATGGCTTTCGATTTCGTGCCTGTGGAGCATATCAGTGCTGTCCGGGGAAAGTTGCGCCAACGGACGGTAAGTCTTTAACGCTCAATGCCTTATGGCCTGTTTTGCCCGGGAACGATTTGAAATCCCGAGGCCGCAAATGGCCGCCTGAGCGGAGCATCCCGACGCGGCACAATGGGGGATGAACCTTGGCCGTACGATTTTCTCCCAACTGATCGAGTACCTGCCGAGCAAAGAGTTTCACAAATGTGTATGGCGCTACCGCGGCGATTCCTATCTGAAAAGTTTCTCCTGCTGGGATCAGTTTCTTTCGATGGCATTCGCCCAGCTGACCTATCGGGAAAGCCTCCGCGACATCGAGACGTGCCTGCGTTCGATGCACGGCAAACTCTACCACATGGGATTCCGCAGCAGGGTAGCGCGCTCGACACTGGCCGATGCGAACGAGTCGCGCGACTGGCGGATCTACGCGGACTTCGCGCAGGTCTTGATTGGCATGGCACGGCCGTTATATGCCCACGACCCGATCGGTGTGGACTTGGACCAGACTCTGTACGCTCTCGACTCGACAACAATCGACCTCTGCCTGTCGCTGTTTCCGTGGGCCAGATTCCGCCAGCACAAGGCCGCCGTGAAGATGCACACGCTGCTGGATCTGCACGGCAATATTCCCACGTTTATCAGCATTACTGCAGGCAAAGTGCAGGACGTCAACATCCTGGATGAATTTCTTCCCGAGGCCGGAGCGTTCTACGTCATGGATCGGGGTTATGTCGATTTTCGGCGCCTCTTCGTGTTCACGCTCTGTTCGGCCTTCTTCGTGGTGCGAACCAAAAAGAACGTTTTGCTGCAGCGTCGCTACTCCCACCCGGTGGATAGGAGCACAGGCCTGCGATCCGATCACACCGTCCTTTTGACCTCTTTCAACTCCGCCCAAGCGTACCCGGACCCCCTACGGCGGGTGAGTTATTTCGATGCCGAAAGCAACAAGCGGTTGAAATTCCTGACCAATAACTTCACCCTGCCGGCACTGACCATCGCCCACATCTACAAATCGCGCTGGCAGGTGGAACTCTTCTTCAAGTGGATCAAGCAACATCTGCGAATCAAGTCGTTTTACGGCACCAGCGAGAACGCCGTCAAGACGCAGATCTGGATCGCTGTCTCGATTTACGTGCTCATCGCCATGGTCCGGAAACGCCTCGGGCTGGAAGCGAGTCTCTACCAGATTCTACAGATTCTCAGCGTTACGCTATTCGAAAAAATGCCCATTTTACAGGCACTCCAGCCATCCGACTCCCAAAACGGATCCCCCTATGACCCCAACCAATTGATTCTATTCGACTTTTAACCGGACAGCAGTGGGAGCATATAGACGGGCTTGCCGTCCCGAAAGAGTGCGGCGGAAGGCGACGAGGGCGGTAGGGGTGCCAGGATTTGTCGGACGTGCGCCACGGCTTCTATGTCGCCACCGGCGAAGACGGTTGCTACCTTGTCGGGTCGGATATCCCCCTCAAGGGATTTGAGCACGCCGGGCCGTGCGGAACCCGCAGCACAGCCGCAGACTGAGTTCACCACCATCAGGACCGTGCCGCTGCCAGGAGCGAGTAGTTCGTCGACCTGTTCGGGCGTGCGGGTCTCGATGACACCTCGGCTCGATAGCTCAGCTCTCATGGGTTCGATGAAATATTCGGGATATTGCACGGCCACAGACCTTCCGTCCGACAGCTTAGCAGGCCTCGCTCTTGCGAGTTCCGCTAGGCTGAGGCGGCTATTTTGTTGCACCCCTAGGCGCGCCCACGTCACTAGAAATGGAACGATCGCGTCTACAAGGCAGTTCGAGCGGCCGCCGAACCAACCGATCGTCGGTGCTGGTTTTGGGGGCCTGTATGCCCACGGAAGAGCTGCGGCAGGCCGATTTAGCGGTGACGCTGATCGACCGCCGCAACCACCACCTCGTCCAACCCGGGGTCTGTCAGCAACCAGGGCGCGAGGCCACAAAGGTGGCTGGAAACCGCTCGATCCCAACGCCCCGTGGGCTCAAATGGCCAAAACAATGTACCAGGACAAGTCGATGCAGGTCAGAGACATCTGCCAGACGCTGCGCATCTCTCGCTCAACACTTTACCGCTGGATGGCCTCCCAACAGCAGCAAGCAGCCACTCCGATCCAGGCTTAGCGTGTAACCTCGCAGCATTTTGCCCGCTACCCTCCATAGACCATAGAGACACTCTGTTAGTTGAGACTCGCCCGAGACTGCAGGTTCTTGATCTCGGCCGCTCGACCCTGCAGGGCCTCAATCTCGGTTTTCAGCGCGAAAGGATCTATCGTCCTGAGCGCGGAAAAGAACTGCCGGAGGCTCTCCGGTCCCAATCCACAAAAGTTCAAGGTGATGGCGACCTGGGCACAGTCGGGGCAGGGTGTCTGCCCCGTCCCTACGTCTTCACCCTCGACGCCACACAGCGTAACCGACTCGCTGAACGACTCTCCCGGCCAGTCCACGCCAAAGTGGTGATAATGTCCTTGCTTCTTCATGGCCGTTGGGTCTCCTGGGGGTTGATTTCACGCTGGGGCAGAGTCGCTTCTGGTGGCCGTTCGTGTTTTGGACCCATGCACACAGATTACCCCAGTTTTGCTTCCCGAAATCTTCGGCATTGAATAGCGACACCGAAGAGGGGGCGTTTGTCAAGGGCGGAGTAAATTTGGACCACTTCGGCGGAGCAAAAGTAGACCAGTTGGTGAAAGGGTAGCGGTTTTCGTGGGACGGCTGGAACGGAGCCTGCGGTCGCCCTTTAGGGCGGCCCAGGCGTAGTGGAGGCCGTCCCACGAAAACCGGGCGAGTGGCCGGTGGGTCAGCCCAAAGAGTGAGCCCGCTTCTTCTTGCTCTGGATCAGACGGAAGCTTTCGCCGTTCATCTCTAGAATATGAACGTGGTGCGTGAGGCGATCGAGCAGGGCGCCGGTCAGCCGCTCGGAGCCGAAGACCTCCGTCCATTCGTTAAACGGCAGATTCGAGGTGACCAGCGTCGAGCCCTGTTCGTAGCGCTGGGAAAACACTTCGAACAATAACTCCGCTCCGGTCTTCGATAGCGGCACGTAGCCCAGTTCATAGACGATCAGCAGATCCTGTTTGGCCAACTGCTTTTGACATCGCAGCAAGCGCCGTTCATCTCGGGCTTCGAGCAGCTCATTGACCAGTGCCGCCGCTGTTGTGAAGCGTGTTCGATAGCCGCGCTGACAAGCCGCCAGTCCCAACGCCAAGCCGATGTGCGTTTTGCCCGTGCCGGAATTACCCAGTGCCGGCACGTTTTCGCGGCGGTCGATAAACTCACAGCGCGCCAGTTCCAGCACCAGCTTCTTGTTCAACGCTGGCAAGGACGGGAAGTCGAAAGTGTCCAGACTCTTGGTCACGGGAAACTTCGCGGCCTTGATGCGGCGCTCGGTGGCCCGCTGTTCACGGTCGAGCAGTTCCAGCTCGCAGAGTTGTTGCAGGAAGCTCCTCGAATCCAAGCTCTCGGCGGCGCATTGCCGCGCCAGTTTGTCGTACTCGCGCAGGAAGGTTGGCAGCCGCAACGCTTTCAAATGCGCTTCGAGCAGAAGTTTCGACCTCGCCATTACCCCCCTCCTTGTGCCAGCAGTGCCAAATAGTCCGCAGCGGAGGTTTGCTCCACCTGGGCTGCCGGCAGGTGCGGATACTTCGTCAAGTCCAAGCGCGGCGGCCGTTGCTCGATGCGGCACAGCACTAAGTGCCTGACTGCATCCAAGCCAATCGCTCCCAACTCGCAGGCTTGGCGCACCGCCGCGGCAACGTGCTCGAATCGGAAGTCCTCCAGTAATCGCAATACCTGCACGTACTCGCGCTTGCCTGGCATTCCCAACCGTGCCTCGAGCAAACGTCTCAAGCACGTGAACTGTTCGGGCAGCTCCCAGCCCGCCAACGGGGCCGCTTGATCGAGCGCGTTGGTCTTGCGTTCCAGCAGTGCTAGGTAATGCAGCGGATCGAAGATCAACTCTTCGCGTTCGTAACTGCGCCGGTGGCGCGCGATCTCTTCGCTGCCACAACAGATCACGATTTCATCGACGTAGCCTTTCAGCAACACCTGGCGATGTCCGTAGCGTGTGGGCGCCGAGTAGTCGTTGGCGCGATAGCGCACCAATGACAGCGACGTCACCCGCGTGGTGCGTTTGTCGCAGGCGTCATAGGGCGTGGGCGGCAAGGGCAACAACGCTTGGCGGTCACGCTTGAAACGTTCCTCAATCGTTTCGGTGTGCCGCCGCAAGCGCCGCTTACGATTGTTGAGGCACTGCGCTTCGAGCTGCTCGTTGAACGCTTCCCAGCTTGGAAACCTTGGCGCCGGCACCATGAAGTTCCGCCGGGCATAACCGACCAGTCCTTCCACCTTTCCCTTGTCGTTGCCTTTGCCCGGACGCCCGAAACGATCGGAGAATAAATAGTGCGACTGCAGTTCACTGAACACCCTGGTCCGCTTGCGCCTGCCGTCGCCCAGAATCCTCGCCACCGCCAAGGTCGTGTTGTCGTAGAGGATGCTGCGTGGCACGCCGCCGAAGTACCGAAACGCTGCGTTGTGCCCCTCGCAAAACGCTTCCGTCGTCTCGGCCGGGAAAGCTTTTACGAAAGCGTCATCGCTATGCGGCAGATCGACCACCAAGTAGTGCGCCTTGCGCTGTACGCCGTCAATGACCACCAGAGCTTCACCGAAGTCGGCCTGGGCATCGCCCGGCGGATGCACCAGCGGCACGAACATCTCTTGCCCGCCGAGCTTCTTGTCGCGAACATAGTCCTTGACGATCGTGTAACCGCCGGTGAAATCGTACTCGTCGCGCAAGCGGTCGAAGATGCGTTTTGCGGTGTGGCGTTGTTTCTTCGGACGTTCCTGATCGTCGATGAGGATCTGATCGACGATTCCGGTGAAGGGATCCAGCTTCGGCCTCTGCGCTGGTTGGCGCCGCCGATAGCCCGGCGGAGTGGCGTAGCGCAACATCTTGCGCACCGTCCCTCGCGCCAGGCCAAACCGTTTGGCGGCCTCGCGCTCACTGAGCCCTTCGACAAAGACACTGCGCCGTACTTGAGCGTATAGCTCCACGCGATACATCCCTCTCGTGTCCCACAAACACCACAGGAATGTTCGCTGGACCACTCGGACGGTCTACTTTTACTCCGCCCAAAAGCAGCTTCGATTCGCCGCTCTATGGTCTAGTTTCGCTCCGCCGTTCTCAGCTTTGATTTCTGCTCTGCGATGGGAGGCTGGCAGTGCTTTAGCCGCAGCCCCCCGGGGATGCTCTCGACCGCCCCCGACAGGCCTGGATAGACCACCATCACCTTCTTGATCGCCGCAGTGGATCGCGCCTTGAAGTTCGCAACTCTGCAGTACTCCTGCCCCATCGCATCGCGCAACGACTCCCACGACACGTCCACCGGTTCTCTGGGCTCGATACGCCGCAGCCTCTGGGCGCAGAACGTGTAGGCCCAGAACCAGAGTTCGCGTCATGGGCCGCCATCTGTGACGGGATGAAGTGGCCGCCAGCGGGTTCACGCCTCCTCACCAGCCGATTTGGCGCCTCATCTCGCCATTTCTCGTTGCTCCAGAAGAGAATCTTGAGCATGAAACGACACCGGGACGAGCACGATCTCGGCGAGCGCTGGTCGTGGACGCACGACGAGTTCGACTTGCTTCGAAACCGCACAGACAGCGGCCCAATAACGACTTAGAGACGCCTACGCGAGTTGCGGGCGCGCGATTCGAGGGCCTGAGAGGCGGCGGACGAGCACGAGCGCGCCAACGGAAGGCTGTACGGATTCCTTCCTTTTTCACTCCTGAAAGCGCCGCCCCGTAGAGGCGTGCCTGGTCGGTGTTGATGACGCGGGGCTGAGGATGCGACGGAACAGTCAGCGCCTTACGGAACAGGCGTTTGGCCGCCGCGGCATCGCGCAAGCCCGAGAGCACGAAGTCGATCGTGGCATCGGTGGAATCGATGGCTCGGTAGAGGTAGGCCCACCGGCCCTTGACACGAACGCAGGTCTCATCGACACGCCAGGACTTATGGGTTGGCTTGAGATGACGGCGCAGCCGCTCCTCGAGTTCGGGACCGTAGCGCTGGACCCAGCGCCAGATCGTCGTGGGGTCCGCTTCCAGGCCGCGCTCGCTGAACAGTTCTTCGACATCGCGGAACGAGAGCAAGTACCGAAGGTACGAGCGCACGGCGTAAAGAATCAGCTCGGGCTCGGTTTGTCGTCACTTGAAGATCGCCGGTCGGATTGCCTTCTTCATGATCTCTTCAACCTACCAGCCGCCGCTGGCCAAAGTTGCAACACAACCGAAATGCGACCCAATTACAGAGGTTTTTTGTTCAGGCGAGCTTTATACATGGCTACGCCCAGCCTCCTTACATCATTTCCCGCCCCGATGGAAGTCGGAGAGACGGCGTCAGGTAAGTCCAATTCAATGGCGATACCCTCCGGGTCGACCAGTTCCTTCGGGATGGTTGCTTGGAACGTCTGCATCTTTCTCCGGGTGGCCGTCCATTCTCCAACCTTGTTTCCGTTGGCAAGTACATGGACGGTCTGTTTGCGCACCTTCTCCTCCCGGAGGTATGGAATAAACGTCGCTTCGAGCAAGAGATCGTTCCCCGTTTCCGGAGCTGGCAAATGGAGACTGGCTCGGCGCCCGGTTGTCCAGCACGCATTCCTCTGCTTGGTCCTGCTCCATCCCTTTCCCATGAAGGCATCGGCGTTACCATTGCTTCCGAACCGAATATCCGTCCCGAACCGGTAGACCGGCAACAGGTGCAAGCTGACGGAGATCATCAATATCGCCAATTTTCTCTTGTCGGCTCCTGTTCCTATCAATCTCGGCAAAGACGCATTGGGTAGATCGAATCGTATTTCCACCTCTGGAGAGTGGATCAGTCTGTTTGGCACAACGGTTCGGAATTGATGCGCCCTCCGTTCGCGGGCAGACCAGAGGTCGATCTCGGTGCCGTTGACAAGAACATAAATATTTTGTTCAGGGACCTGCGCCCCAATATAAGGAATGAGTTTGGCCTTCAAGGCAAGATCGGTTTCCGGTACGGTCACTGTCAACTTCAAGCTTGCACTTCCGCCGCTGTTCCACCAGCCTCTACTCATCGGCGCGCTCCAGCCAAATCCAACGTAATCGTCTGCATTACCCACCAGCCCGAAAATGATCTCGGTTCCGTATTCGTACAACGGGCGCCGTGTCTGAAAAGCAACAGGTTCGCTGGCTATGCATGACGTCGGGTCAAAAATGCTTCCTTTGATCAAATACTTGGTGAATTCCGGGTTTTCACCAATCGAAGTGTATGTAAAGTAAGGACGAGCGCGCACCTCACTCGACTTGATTTCAAAAATGGGTCGACCGGGAAACCTGCCCTCCGCACCGGCCTCTCTCATGATGGTCGTAGCAATATCCAGAACAGAGGTGTGAGCACTGGAAACCGTTAGAGGTCCGGAGCTTCCGGGAAGCTTTACGGTAAGCAGGGCAACCATCCTGGAAACGCAGGTATCGACCGTTTTGCCGTCAACGAAAGGTGGTATCTGGCTGCCATGGTCCCCCTGCAGAACGATTAAAGACCTGTCATACAGGTTCAACTCTTTGAGTCGTTCCAACAGTTTCAGAAATAGTTTCAGGATTGCTCGTGCTTCATTTCGGTAATTCTCTCTGGTATTTGGAAGAACACGTCCCGCATAACTTCCGTCGGACCGGGTGACATAAGGGGGGTGGGGTGGCCATAAATGAAGGAAGTGATAGGCTGGCTGGGAATCGCCCACAAAAATATGCTGCAGGTAATCGCTAAAGAATGCCTTTTCCCGTAAGGAAGAGACATGGCCAGATCCGGCCACGAACGGTGTAATGAACCAATTGTTGTCATTGTAAATTCGATGTCGAATCCAATGAGGAGATTGCCGGAACAGCGCCACGTCCATCAGGCGGGCGGCGTTGAGGTGAACCACATCCTCCGGAGAATCCTGGTAGACACGCTGGCGATCATAGTAGTTCGTGTACTTGCTTTCCGTCATGGACTCATAAGGAACCAGGTTTACCTTGTACCCTTGATCGTACAGGCGGTTCTGAAAACCTGCCTGGATCGACTCCCGGTAGTATTTTCCGGGAAGTTGATTGCCATCGTAAGCCTGCCCGGAGAAGATCGCCGGAATCGAAAAAGAAGTGTATTGAGCTGCTCCTATGTTCTCTGCGAACAACACAAAACCCTGCAGGTCATCTTCGAGTTGCTGCTCGACCACCAGTTCCTGGAAGATGTCGGTTTGAAAACTGTCCAAGACAATATGAACGATGTTCCTTGTAGAGGAATAGCTAAGCAAGCCGCTTGGAACATGGTGCTCGTAAGTGTAGCTCTTTGACCAGAGTCCTTCAGAGGCGACGCTTGGAGCCAACAGCAGAATCGATTGGAGGCCGATCAGTACCCAACTGGTGCTCGAGGTGATTCTAATCAGGTAGCGTGAAAAGCTCAGACCGGCCGCCAGGACAAGGATCCATATCGTTGCATCCATCCAACCGCGCAGCCCAAACCGTGACCAATCGATTCCCCTGCCATCAAAAACTCCATAGGCTCCCACCAGAAAATTTCCTTGAATCCAGAGCAATATTCCAAGGCAAAAGATTGCGCACGCAAGTGCCTTTACGGCTCGGCGCGGAACCATGTATCCAATCAGGATTAACGTAGCCGTGAGCAACAGACCGGACAGACCATATAGCGGGAGCAGGCTCGAATACCCTACTTCAAACTCGTCTAGATTCTCCCGGTATACGGAAAAAGTCCCGAACACAAATAGATTGACAGAAAGCAAAAGAGATGGAGGAAACAAGTGTTTCAGCCTGTTCATTAGTCGCAGTTCGTTCCTGGGTCAGTGGATAGTCGGAGCATCGACTCAATGGTTGACGAATTTTCAGTCAGAGTCAATCGCATGAGCGAGGTGCGATATCGCCAGTGTCTAGGTTGAGGCCTCGACGTGTTGCCCCTTCGAGCCCCAGGCCGCTGAAGCCGGAATTGTCCGATTTGGACATCCGGCTCACATAGGATACAAGACCTGCTCCCCGGAAGGGAAAAAATTTTGCCTGACGGCAGTCGCGGGGGGGGAGTCTGGATCCTGTGGGAGAATGAGCGATGCAGCGTCAACGCGGCGGCTTGATTCCCATCGGTGATGCCCTCTCCGGCATGGGCGGACCGATGAAGTCGATCCGCGAAGCCTCGCCCCAGGCGTTGCACCACTTCACCCGCTTCGATCAGGTGAACCAGCTTGTCAGCGCCAGCGAAGCGGACCCCGACCGGGGCTTTGGCGCGAACGATGGCGCTGTGCTCGTTGTCCCGGAGCAACCCCGGCAACCGGAAAGAGTACAAGCGCGTCAACGGACCTTTCACCCTCTACATGGTCGCCGGTGGCGGCAACAAGCTGCCCTACGGCAACCTGCCGCGCCTGTTGCTGGCCTGGGTCTCGACCGAAGCGGTGCGGACCCAAAGCCGCGAGCTGATTCTAGGGAAGTCGCTTTCCGAGTTCATGCGGACCCTCGGCATATACAACAGCGGCGGCAACCCCCAAATCCGCCTTCGTAATCAGATGCGGCGGCTCTTTCATTGCACGGTCTCGCTGATCTACGAGGACGAGCGCGGCGCGGCCAGCGCTCCGTTCCGGCTCACCTGGCGGCAGATCTACCGCCAGTAGTCTTGTCCACGGCCCGCCTCGACCAGGATTTGGCGGATGTCGTGGCAGAAGTCTCCCTTGACTTCTAGCACCAGCGCCGCCGCCCGTAGCTGCGAGGGACTGAAAATCTCCCGCGCCTCGACCGGGTGATGGACCTCCCCGATGACGATGGCCGGGGCCTTTTGTTGGGGATCAAGCGGCCACGGCGGGAGCTTGGCGAAGGGTGCGAAGTCGCGCCGCCGCCCCTCCAACCAGACCTTCCAAACGGTGACGGCAATAAGCCCGGACAGCATAACGGCAACGAAGGGCGAAACGTAGTACCACAGCAGCAGCCAATCGAAGAAATTGGGGGTGTGGTAGTTCACCAAAGCAAGCAAGGGGTTTTCATCAAGCGACGGGAAGGGACGCCGTACAAAGCTCCACACGGCATACCACAGACCGGCGAAAAAAAAGAGCACCAGAGCCGGAAGCGCTACAATGAATTGCCCGGCGCGAAACACGGCCCAGCCCAAGAGCACGAAACCTTGAACTACCAGCCAGCCCGCGACGGCGAAAACCCGGATCGGGTTTTTCCAGTTCATGGGGCCAGCGGGCCGGTGCCAAAGCTCTGTCAAATAAGGGCCGACCTCGCGCCATTTCATAGGTCCGTCTCCGGGGCTTTCAGCGCCGCTCCTGGGGGGCCGTTCCGAGCCTTCCCGCAGGGATAAATGAGGACGAGAGCGACCCCATGGGCCCGGATAGAAGCGTGTCCCACAGCGCGTCTATTCAAGGTCACATGCCCCCCCGCTTTGGGGGGGGGGTCGCTCTCGTCCCCGCCTTTCTCCCGCGTCCGAAGCGTGGGGGCCGATTCACAGCGGATAACCACAGCGGAATAAGGCACATAGGGGAAAGCGGCTGCGCCATATCTTGAGCCGAAATTTTGTCCCACCCCCCCCTCTAACCCTGGGGCAAAAACCATGCGGTCTTTTGGGACAACAAAATTCGCCGATTTTCCCTCTCTCTCAGCCGATCTCATCCGGGTCCGCAAACCGCACGGCCCGCCATGTCGAATAGTCGTCAATCGAGACTCCTTCCGTGACCTTGACTTCGGGGCGACGTTGGAGTTCCACAGACCGTCTCCCGGCTTCCGCGAATCCTCCGTACCGGGCTAGAAATTCCTCGTCCTCCCCGCGCATCGCCTCGTGAATCGCCTTGATCTCCTGCTTCGCCGTCAGCCCTTCAGCGGGTGTCCCTGGGTCCGCCGCCGCCCATGCTTCAAGCACTCGCGCCGTCCGATCCACGGTGGCATTTTCAACCCCAATACCGATCACCCGAACCTGCCGCCCCTTCTTGCGGAGCGCATCCCAAAGCGGCCCATGCGCGGCTCCCCACGAGTGGAGTTCGGTATCCGTCTGGTGGCCCGGATTGACGTAGGCAAAGGTGACGATTTCAGGGTCCACGGCAAGGGGTAGTTTGAGCGCAAAGTAGCGCTTCTGGTTGCCAGCCACACCGTAGTAAATCCGGCGCGGAATCAAGCGGCGCGGCAAGCCGAGCTTTTCAAAAAACTCGCCCTTCTCCGGCTCGGCGGGGAGCCAGTTCATACCCGGATGTTCCAGCACAAAATCCAGCGACAAAAGCCGCCGCATGACAACCGGCTTGCTGACTTTGCGCCGGTGGCGGATGTTCTTGACTGCCAGCGCCCGGTAGATCGCGTTGCTCGATATCCGGCATGTCATTCCTCCCCCATTGACTCGCGGCCACTCACTCTCGACCGCCGCTCGGCGCTCAACCAAGAGCTTGACGAACCGATAGGCGTGTTTCCGATAAGTGTTGAAGTAATGACAGAATTGCGCCCGCGTGAAGACGCCGCTGTGAAGGCACACCAGCGCGATCCATTCCGCGTTCTGGCCGGTCCGCCGAGCAACTGCTCGGGGTCATCACCTGCCGGCGCGCGGACGGGCGCGAGATCGTGCTCGACCGGCTGCCGCTGGCGCGGGCGCTGGACCGCGCCGAGACGGTGCGGGCCGAGGAGGTCGTACTCTCGGTCCCGGACGGGCGCAGCGTCACGACGCTCATCAACGCCACCCCGTTCCGCGACCCGGACGACGCGCTCTTTGGGTTGGGTTTTGTTGTCGTTGCGTTCCCCCGTTCTGCCGCGGTTTGCCGTAAGTCTTGTGTTTCCAGTTCTTTACCTATAAGGAAGGTTTTGGTTTTGTCTTTTGCGGGGGGCGTCAGCCCCCCGCTTTGGGTGGTTTATCGTTTGTTTTCAGCGAGTTATCCACAGACTCGTCGCTTCTACTACTTGTTCTTTACTACTTGTATGGGTAGGCGTTTTGACCGTGGAAAACTGTTTCAAATCACACAAGGCCGTGGAAATAAGCGATTTAAGGTCTTGTGGCCCTTGTGTGGCTCACGGTATAGGGGAGATCCAATCCGGCGCGCAAAGGGTGCTGACGGGCCGCTGAGAGGTCGGGTTTGGTTGGCTACGTTGTTTTTCGACAGGTGTGATGGCATTACTATCGGAAGAGTTATAGGAGATGTAACTATAGGCTTGCGTACCAAAGTGCCCGTGGAAAGCGTACCAAAGTGCCCGTGGAAAACTTCACCTGCCCACAAGCAGGCCAATCGTTCTAAGATCATCTGCAAGAAGAGTTTTGCGCAGCTTTCAGGGCCTATGCGCACAGCTCCTTGCGCGAGATCGGTGGGGGCGACTGCCTCAGGTGCAGCCCCTTGGAATTGGGGCGGAGCTGAGCCTGCGGATATTGCGTGAGAACATCTCTGAGGGTATTCAGAAAGACTTGCCGGAACTTACGGATCGAACGGTAGTTGGTGCCGAACTGCCCCTGTAGCGAAACCCATGGGACAAAGGCCTCGGTTTGGGGGTGGATGCGGCACAGACGCTGCGACAGCCACGCGTAGATGTCGAGCCCCATAGCACTGTGCGAAAGCGCAGCAACGGCGCGTGGATCAAGCGGTACGGCATGGTTGACGAGGCTCTGGTAGTAGTCGAGTGAAAGCGTCACCGTAGAGGGCCAGAGAATGCGCTGATTGGAGGCCTTGGGAAACCACAGGTCAAATTCGGAGATGACGGCCGCCCTACCCTGCTTTTGAACTCTCCCTCCTGCGGCAAAGCGCATTTCGGCGGCGGCCAGAGCGGAAACCTGCTCTTTCATCGCGCGGATTTCGCGGCCGTTGAGCTCGCGGCTCTCACCGCGCCTGGGCGAGAGAACCTGACTGAAATAGGCCGACATGCTGTCGCCGACATCGATGACATTGGACTGGGTGACGATCGCTGCCGTATTCAGGTGAATGAGCACAAGCCGAGCTTTTGGGCCGAAGGGTAGGGGCAACTCGACCCAGGCGTCCTCACGTTCGCTGTAAGCGGTCCCGGCTTCCACGCGGAGCATGGTGTACCCGTTGCGGCGCTCAAGAACGCGCTCGGCCGTGCGGCGGTACGGCAATGAGGTTTGACAAAGAACCGTGTGCTGATAAGTGGGTAGGCCTTCTTCGCCCATCCCGATCTCGGCGGCGGCCTCGATCAAACGCCACTGGGTTTTCGTGGGCGGCTTGAACCTGAGGTCAGCTTTCATAAGATCGCCGATCGGCGTCAGGCCGCCTGTGTGTTCCTTTTTCATGATCCAACTACAATGATTTGTACGGTTAATACGATTATGACGAACCCCTGCTCCGCCCCGGTTTGAGCTTTTCGACGGCTTTTGCCGTCTTGATCAACTGGGCAGGCCTCATCTGTGCAAGAGTCTTAAGCCCGGCGCGCACAAGCTCGCTCTTAGAGACGTTATGGCCGTTCTTCAGTAGTGCGGCCTGCAGCTCGGACAGCAAGGCGTAGTCAAACTCAGGAAAAGAGAAGGTGTCCCGGATGACCGGGATCTTTTTCGGAGGCTTAGGCTTGGCGTGGCGGGCCGAGCCGGGGCCGCCACGCGCTCCTAGGACGCTGTCCGCTCGTTCGAAGCGCTTGTCTACAGCGGCGCTCTCATCTTGTAGCGACTTGGCGAGCGCGCCGCTCAGCGGGTCTTTGTTCATTTGCGAATTCTCCTTGGATGACTGATAAAACCTCGTCCGTGAGCGCCTCAACTTCGCTAATAGCGGCTGCGGCACCAGCTCCCAGATGGTGGACAGTCTGACCGTAGGCCGCTGCATGGCGGTAAGCCTCGCGATCACCAATCTGCGTGCGGCAGAGCGAGATGCGGTATTTCGGCAAAATCTCAAGCGTCTTGGCGACCAGCCGTGTATTGGGCTTACGCTGATTGATGAGAAGGCGGGCCTGCAGATGCTCGTTTATGACCTCGGCCGCTTCGATCACTGTGCGGATAGCAACGCCGGCCCAAAGATCGGGCGGCGATGGGATCACCGGTACAAGCCCGAGATCAGCAATCAGCAGTGCGCTTAGGGATACGGGCGAGAAGGCCGAGGGTGGACAGTCAACGACGATGAAGTCGTAATCGCCAACGAACTTCTTTACCTCGCGGTGTAGCTTAGCGTCGGCATTGGCCAGACCGGCGATGCTGGCAGGGAAGGGAGCTTCATCGGCCGCTGAAGCCGCCCAACGTGTGGCGGTGCCTTGTGGATCCGCATCAACAACCAAAACCTTGGAGCCACGCCTAGCCAGCGTTCCAGCAAGGTTCATGACCGTTGTAGTCTTACCGGGGCCGCCTTTCTGGTTGACGACAGCGATGATCTTAGCTTGGCTCATATAGTATCAACGATTGGTATGAATTGTATCGTATGCAGGGTTGGTACGGTATGCCTAAAAAAAGAATACCTGAGTCGGACTGCTAAAACAATAGGGCAGGGAAATGTTTTCCTCAGTAGTCCCGCCGGCTGCAGGTCACGAGCGCCGTGGTCCGATTCCTCCTCCGCCTGAGCCTGGAGAAGACCGCTATCTGGTCTACGCCACAAACTGAAGCTTCACCCCGCAGGCAGCGGCGATCTTGGTAACCGTGCCGAGCCGAGGATCTCTGCTTCCCGACAAGCCGCGAGAGAGGCCCACACGGTCGACGGCGGCTCGCCGTGCGATTTCAGATACGCCGCCCTGTGCCGCCACCACGTTACGAAAAGCTTTCATCAACAATCGAGGGTCGCCGTCGAACTCCTCTGTTGCGTTTGATCAAGGAAAGTGCACCCGAAGTGGATCCCGCTTCGCCTTCATGCGCGCGGCGGGGATGGTCCAGACGCCCGCGTCCAGATCCATTTCGTCCCACGTCGCCAGGCGCACTTCGCCGGATCGCGCCGCCGTCAGCACCAGGAACTCGAACGCCCGCTTGGTGGTGACCGCGGCCTGGGAGGCTCGCACCGTCGCGAGGGCGTCCGCCACCGCGCCGTGGGGTAGCGCCCGCATGTGCTGGACGACGGCCTGCTGCCGTCCGAGGGCCTGCCCGAGGGCGTCGCCCGCCGGGTTGTCCGGCCGGTAGCCCATCGCGACCGCCCACTTCATCACGGCACCGATCCGCTGCCGCACCCGCCGTGCGGTCTCGGGCTTGTCGTGCCAGATCGGGGTGAGGATTGCCAAGACCTCGGCCGTCGTCACCTCGGACACGGGCAGCACCACGGCGGCGGCCTCCTCGACCGTGGGCGATCACGGTCTGATGTAGGTAGCGGTCCTCGGCGGAAGCCTCAGATTCGCGTTCTCGCCGCGCGCCCTCTTCGGGTCCGAGAGAGCGGCTGGGGTACTGAACTGTTTGGTGACTACGATCCGGAAAAGGTTTTGGTCCGCATCTGGATGCGCACGGCTGTACGAAAGAAGGTCACTTGCTTTGGAACCTTCCTAAGCACCCTGTGCCATGAATTCTGTCATCACCTGGACTACGGGCGGTTCGGTTTCCAGGACTCGCCTCACACCAGAGGGTTCTATGAGCGCGCTGCTGACCTCTACCATCATGCGCGCGGCACGCCACGGAAGCCGCTCTTTTGGGTGCCGCTGCCGGGTGACCGCTGGCGCATCGACTGGCCGCAGACAAAACGCCGTGGATGAGTCGCTACCTTTCGGAGTTGGGCGGGTGGTTTTTCTCTACGGTTCGGCGGAAGGCCGGCCAGTCGTTGGCCATCGCCTGCGAGAGTTCAAGCAGCTTGGCAGCCAGGTCCTTGGCGCCGCTAAATGTAATCCGCAGTTCCCCGGGCCGCAACGCAATGCCGGCGGAAAGATCCTCGAGGAGGCGCTCACGTACATCCACCGCAGCCGGAATGCGCACATGTTGCGCTGCCAGCTGTCGACGCGCGAGGTCGAGGGCCTCCACCATGCGGGCGCGGCGGTTCCCTTCCCACTGGAAAACCCCGGCGGCGGCCGTCCGCTCCAGGCGCGCGATGAGAGCCTCCCGCGACACCGCCGCGGCGTTACCGACCCGCAGTCCCTCGAGGCCCGCCATGATCTGTCGTGCGCGGCGCTGGCGCACACGGAAGAGTTTTTCTACCGCCGCGCGGTCGAGGTGAGTGGATGTCATGGAACGCAGGTCTGAGAGGATTTCGTCAAGTTGATGAAACCAGGCGGGTTGGGCGGGCATGGGGGGGAGCTCCTGCTCTACTATACGTTAGGGAGCGATCCGGCATTATGGCCTGCCGGGGAGCGGTTTTAGCGGGAGTTAATCACGCATGATAAAGGATATTATCATTCATATATTGAGCAGGTCCTCATGCCCGACTACCCGACACTGATTCCCAAGACCACAACCCCAACACCGGAAACTCTCCCGGGCGGCGGTATCCAGCTCCCCGCCCTCTTCTCTCCCGACTCGGCCACCGCCCAGCGCGTCCTCGAGTTCTTCACCGCCAACATCAGGAACCCTCACACCCGCAAGGCCTACGCCACCGCCGTCCGCGGCTTCGCCGCTTGGACGGACACCGTCGGCATCGCCCATCTCCGCTACGTCAAGCCACTCCATGTCGCCGCCTATATCGAGCAGTTGCAGAGCCGATACCTTCGCACGCGTGGGCGCGGTGCTCAAGATGCGCCTCGAGGACGTATTCACGCAAGGCCGCCACACCTGGGTGCGGCTCCACGAGAAAGGCGGCAAGCATCACCAGATGCCCTGTCACCACAAACTCGAGTCCTACCTGCAGCAGTACATCGATACTCTCGATGTAACAGCGCTCGAGGACGGCTCGACGCTCGACCCCAAGGCCTGGACCTTCCCTACGGCCGCAGGACGCTCCGGCCGTCTCAGCAACCGCCCGATGGGCCAGGCCGACGTGTACCGCATGATCCGCCGCCGCGCCCTCGACGCGGGCATCGAGACGAAAATAGGCTGCCACCGCGCCACCGGCATCACGGAGTATTTGCGGAACGGGGGCAAACTCGAAGTGGCGCAGCAGATGGCCAACCACGAATCCGCCCGCACCACCGGGCTCTACGACAGACGCAACGACCAGGTCTCGCTCGACGAGGTCGAGAGGATTCTGATTTAAAGAGCAACCACTGGTGGCGCTAGGCTGGAACTGACAACGCGAACTCTTGCAGGTGTTCACGCGTTCTTGACTGCACACATGCACTCATCTACACTTGAAGGAATGCACGAGTGCACACATGCACACCAAGAGGCGGTTTCGTGAAAACCATTGCCATTGTCAGCCAGAAAGGAGGATCGGGAAAAACGACGCTTGCTTTGCACTTGGCCGTGGCTTCCGCTCAAGCCGACCGTAACGTTGCCATAATCGACCTCGATCCCCAAGCCTCTACGGCCAATTGGTCTGACCGACGCAAGGCGGAGCTACCTGTTGTTCTTTCGGCCCATGCCAGCCGCTTGCGCCACGAAGCGACGCGGCTCAAGCAGACAGGAGGCGATACCCTCTATTTGGACACTGCGCCTCATTCCGACAGCGCGGCTCTGGAGGCAGCCCTGGCCGCCGATCTTGTGCTCATCCCGTGTCGGCCTGCAATCTTGGACCTGGAGGCTATCACCAATACGCTTGCCTTTATTCGCACCACAACAACGCCGGTAACGATCGTTCTTAATGCCGTTGCGCCGGTGGGGCAGGATGCCGCGCAAGCTGCCGAGGCGCTGACGGCCCTTGGAGTCGAAGTCTGTCCCGCGGCGCTGGGGAACCGGGTGGCATTTGCTCGAGCGCTAATCACCGGCCAGGCCGCCCAGGAGTTCGAGCCGCATGGGAAAGCCGCCGCCGAAGTAGAACGGTTGCACGAGTTCGTAATCAATCGTGTGCACACGTGCATACCTTCAAACAACGGAGGTTCAGCCAATGGCTAACAAATTTGCTAGTGCCCTTCGCAACACCCGCCAGACCGCCGTGCCCACCGTCCGTTCGAGCAATGAGCGTAGTATGCGCAAGCACATCGGCGGCTATTTCTATCCCGACGTCTCCACGCAACTGCGACACTTGGCGGTGGAAGAAAACAGCACCGTTCAGCAGCTTCTCGCAGAAGCGCTCGACTTGCTCTTTCAGGCGCGTGGCAAGCCCGTGATCGCACGGGAAAGGCGTCCCCGCTGATGCCTGACCCGTCCGCCGGACGGCGCGAAAGCGATTTGGCGCAACACCGGAAGGCATGTCACCATTGAGCCTCGCCCGGCAATGCTCGATCAATGGAGCAAGGGGTAACGGGTGGGAAAGTGGACCGCCCGAATCGCGGCGCTTGCAGCGCGTCGGGGATGATCCAGGGAAACCGCGATTTCAGCGGCGGTTCCATAAGCCGATTCCTCGCCGCCTCGCTTGTTCTTCCAGTTGAATAAACTCCGTACGCTTGGAGAAGGGAAAGCGCCGGTAAGCATGAGCGTAGCCGTCGCGGATCAGCCGCGCGTTGAAGTTGTCTCCGTCCAGCAGGACGTAGCGAAGCCAGCGCCCGTAGCGGTCTACGGTATCTCCGGTGCGGTCCTTTTGGAGCAGCACCGTCTTACCTTCGAGCGCCGCCTTGGTGAAGGCGCTTGCCTCCCGTCCGAAATACTGCACCGCTTTGGTGGGGTGTTTCGTTTCCGGGGTGTCCACGCCGATGAGCCGGACGGTGTAGCTCTTCCCCTCAACCCGAACGTGAATCGTATCCCCGTCAATCACCCGCTCGACGTGGGCGGAAATCGGATCAAGCTGGGCGCTGGTAATCAGGCCCATGAATCCGCCGATAAACATGGCGAGGCCGATCATCTTGGCCCTGAGTGGCAGGGGCAGGGTCAAGCGCCTTCGACCGTGATTCTTTGAATGTCCCATTGGTTGTTCCTCGCTTCGTAGCCTTTGACGAAAACCGCTTCTTCCGCGAATCGCCGCCCCTCGTGGCGCGTCATGTGAATCACCATGGCGATCCCGTCCACTACGCCTCTACAGGTGACTTCCCAGGGAAGCTCACCGCCGCCTTGCATGGCGCAACTGGCGATCCGGGATAAGGCGCTTTCGGCGTTGTTGGCGTGTACGGTCGTCAGCGATCCGCCGTGGCCGGTGTTCAAGGCTCTTGCAGCAGGTCCGCCGCCTCTCCGCCGCGTACCTCGCCCACGACGATGTGATCCGGGCGATGACGCAAGGCATGGCGTACCAGGTCCCGGATTGTGACCGCTCCTTCCTGCAAACCGCGAGCCTCGAAGCGGACGCAATTCGAGCGCTCGATGCGAAGCTCTAGCGTGTCCTCGATGGCAACTATTCGCTCGTCGTCGGGCAACAGTTCAATGAGGGCATTAAGCAACGTGGTCTTGCCTGATCCGGTGCCTCCTGATACCAGGATGTTGCGCCGGGACCGCAACACCCGCTCTGCTTCCGCCCGCACGTTTTCAGGGAGTGCGCCTTGCTTCACGAGGTCATCCGCCGAAAACGACCGCTTTCCGAAACGGCGAACGGTGATAGCGACTTGAGGACTGGCGGGCGGAACGCAGATAGCAACCCGCGATCCGTCATCGAGCCGAGCATCGACAATAGGCGAACTTGCCGGGTCCAGGCCCAAAGGACGGGCGATGTGGATCGCGGCCCTCAACAGCGCCGCGTCGTCCAGGTCCGGCGCGGCGTGTACGGCCAGCCGTCCGGCCCGCTCAACCCATACATTACCGGGGCCGTTAATCATGATCTCGCTCACTTCGGAATCTTCCAGGACGCTTTCCAAGCCCGGTAGAAACGGTTTGAGATGTTCCAGTCCGCTCGCGGCGCTCATATTTGGCCCGCCTCCTTCGCTCTCCAATAGGAGTGTTCGGCTGGTAGATAGTGCGGCTTGAGGTAGACGCGGCGCGGCTCAAGCGACTGCGCCCCGTCATAGGGCAGACAGATCGCTTGACAGTTTGAGAGCAAGGCGAAGTCTCGCGGGTGAAACACGGCCTCGCGCTGCTCCCGGAATGACTTGGTTGCGCCCATGCTCCCGCCTCCGCCTCCGGCCCGTCCTGAGAGCGGGGAGACTTCCGAGCGTTTAGAAGTCTCGCTGATGGTGTAGGATTCCTTGATCTTCGCCACCTGGCCGCATAACTCCGACGCAATCTTGGCGCTGGCGTCGTCGCTGAGAGATAGGAAGATACGAGTGCGGAGCGTCTGCAACAGCGACCGCCACGCTTCCGAGCTTCCCAACACGGCCCGCAACGAGGAAATAGATTGCGTGGCGACAATCGGGATGCAGCGGCATTGCCGGGTCAGGGCAAAGGATTTTTCATCGCCCGATGGGTCATCCTCGCCCACGGAAGCGAAGGCTTGATATTCGTCACAGATAAAGACGGCGGGCCGGAAGTACCGACCCGGCGAGTGCTTCATCTTTGCCGGTCGCATGAGAAGCGCTTGTAACCAAGCGTTCTTGAGCATCACGCCCACGGCGCGGGCCAGCGCCGGGTTGATACCAGCGGGCATATTCAAGGCCAGCACCTTGCCCTGCTCGATCAATTCAAAGAGCGGCGGTAGGTGGTGCTTGATCGAGGCTGTATCTTCGGGGGGTTTTTGGTCGCTCTGATCTGCGGGGTCCGGCGTCTTGTCGTCCGGCTCGGTGACGATCCACGGCGCTTCCGCCTTCTTGACCGGCTTCGGCTCCGTGATGATCCACGGCGCTTCCGCCGCCTTCACCGGCTCCGGCTCCGCTGCTTTCACCGGCTCCGGGTCCGCCGCTTTCACCGGCTCCGGGTGTGGCGCTTTCACCGGCTCCGGGTGTGGCGTCTTGACCGGCTTCGGCTTTTTCGCGGGTTGCGGTTTCGTCGCTGCCTTCGGCTGCCCTCCCCATGTGTATCTGATTTCCGCTGCCTCCGCTTTGGGCGGGTTGTCGTCCGGCTCCGGCTCCGCCGCTTTGACCGGCTCCGGCTCCGGTTTCGGTTTCGGTTCCGCGTCCTTCGCCGCCGCCGCGTCCTTCTCGGCTTTGAGCCGCTTGATTTGGGCTTGGAGGATTATGGCTTGAGGATCGTCAGTGGTGGCGGGCGCGGGGGGACAAAACACCTTTGCCACCTCCGGCATATCGAACATGGAAAGGAACACCGAAACCCCCTCCACAATCGAGGATTTGATCTTGTTGTCTAGGGCTTGCCAGTCGTGGACAAACCAGCGCTTGATGGCTTCGACGCGCTCTCTCGTGTCTTCGCCGGGTCCATGTCTCCAAGCGATTTCATGTTCGATTTTGAGTTCGTCAAGTTTTGCTTTCAGCGGGCGCGAGTGGGAGGCTCGTTCTTTTTGGCCGTCCGGCGTCGGTGTCCAGGACCATGGGGCAAGCTGTGTGACTTGAGCTTCTAGCACGTCGGCCTCGATAAAGACGAATCCTGTGTTTAGGTCGTCGCTCAACTTCTCCGCCGCTTCGATTTTGGCCGCGAATAGCTCCGGGTTGATTGCACAGCGGTAGACCTGCTGCAACGTCACCCATCGGTCGGGGAAGACGCGGTGAAGCTCGATGATCCAGCGGACCAGATTGGTATAGGCTTGCTGCCAAAAGGGTTCCTTGCCCTTGCCGAATAGCTGATTGAGAAGGCTCGAAACGGTGTAGGCCAGTGAGTACGAATCGAGCCACCAGGCCGATAGCGGATTCCATTGGGCGGGGGCATCCATGCCAAGCTCGATGTAGTCTTGTCCACGGCCCGTCTCAACCAGGATTTGGCGGATGTCGTGACAGAAATCTCCTTTGACTTCGAGTATCAGCGCCGCCGCCCGCATGTGCCGATTGTGCGCTTGCCAGCCTAGAAGTTGGCGGGCAAACGGGTTCATGCAAGCCGATGTTTTCCCCGATCCTATGGCTCCGAAGATTGCCACGCCGGTATACAGTCCGCGCTCCGGGATGGTAAGCCATGTGGGACTAAAAACCTCCCGCGCCTCGACCGGGTGATGGACCTCCCCGATGACGATGGCCGGAGCCTGTTGGTCCGCTGAAAGCGGCCACGGCGGGAGCTTGGCGAAGGGCGCGAAATCGCGCCGCCGCCCCTCTAGCCAAACCTTCCAAACGGTGACGGAAATAAGCCCGGAGAGCATGACGGCAACCAAGGGCGAAAGGTAGTACCAGAGCAGCACGGCGGTGAAGAAATCGGGGGTGTGGAATTGCACCAAAGCAAGGATCGGGTGCTCGTCAATCGAGGGGAAGGGACGCCGTACAAAGCTCCAGACGGCGTACCACAGACCGCCGAAAAAAAAGAGCAACAGAGCGGGGAGCCGCACAACGAAGTGTACGACTCGAAACAGCGTCCAGCCCAACAGCATCAAGCCCTGAAACAGACGCCAACCAGCCAAGCCCAACAGCACGAAACCTTGGACGACCAGCCGGCCGAGGACGGCGAAAACCCGGATCGGGTTTTTCCAGTTCATCGGGCCAGCGGGCCGGTGCCAAAGCTCCCGGAGATAAGGGCCGATCTCGCGCCATTTCATAGGTCCGTCTCCGTGCTTTCAGCGCCGCTCGTGGGCGGCTGTTCTGAGCCTTCCCGCAGGGATAAATGAAGACGAGAGCGACCCCCATGGGACCGGGTAGAGGTATGTGACAACATGCCTCAACAAAAGGTCACATGACCCCCCTGTTTTGGGGGGGGTCGCTCTCGTCTTTCTCGATTTCCCGCGTCGTTAGCGCTTCCGAACGATTCATCGTAGATAACCACAACTGAATGAGGAAGATAGAGGAAAGCGGCTGCGCCGCATTGCTCGTTTTAACGATGTGACACCCCCCCCCTGAGTCTGTCACGAACATTATCGGCCACCGTCACATAAAAAAACAGCCAAATTTCCGGGTCTCTCATCTGCCCTCATCTCGATTCATAAACCGCATGGCTTGCCATGTCGAATAGTCGTCAATCGAGACTCCTTCCGTTAGATTTGCTTCGGGGGTCTTGGAGAGTGCCGCAACCCGCTTCATGGCTGGCCCTCGCCCGCCGTACTGCTCGAAAAACGGCCAGTTATGCTGCTTCATCGCTTCACGGATGGCCTTAATCTCCTGCTTGACCGTCAGTCCTTCATGGCTTGTCCCTGGCTTCGCCGCCGCCCATTTCTCAAGCACCCGCGCCGCCCGATCCACAGTGGCATTTTCAACCGCAATTCCGATCACCCGAACCTGCCGCCCCTTCTAGGGTAGCGCCCAGATTACTGTTGAAATACAACATAAGGGCGGTCCGAGCCTTGGGGTCAGCCTGGAGCGATCTTGCGGGTCTGGATGAAGTGGTAGAGGGCGGAGCGGGAGACGTCGAGTATCTTGGCGATGGAGGCCTTGGAGACATCCTTGCCCAACAGCGCCCGGATGTCTTGCTCCTTGCCGTCGAGCCTGGATGTTCCCAAGGCCCCCTTGGGCCGGCCGAGCAGTTTCCCCTTGGCTTTGGCAGCGGCGAGTCCTTCCTTGGTCCGTTCTGAGATCAGGTCCCGCTCGACCTCGGCAAACAATCCGAACAGCGCGATCATCACCTTGGTCCGCAGGTCCTGCTTGCCGTCGAACTCGATCGCCTCCTTGATGGCGATGAAGCGGATCTTGCGCCGGACCAGGGTCTCCACGATCTGGATCACCTGAGAGAGGCTGCGGCCGAGCCGCGACAACTCGCTGACCAGCAGGCGGTCGCCGGGCTGAAGCATCCCCAACATCTCGTCGATGCGGCGCTCGATCGGACTCTTGCGCGACGAGATCCGGGACTCGATGAACTGGTCGATCGGGAAGCGCCGTTTCTGGCTGAACTCGAGGATGGCCAGCTTCTGGTTGGCGAGGTCCTGCGAACGAGTGGAGACGCGGAGGTAGGCGACGGTTTTCAAGGCGGCGTCCAAGAAAAGGTGAAATGGGTCCTGTTTCGGACGGTTAACGACTATAGTATCCATAACATTGTGTAGTCAACTAGCGCCGAGCAAGACGTACGTTTGTTACTGACAAAACCCTGCCGGTCTCCGATCCCGACGTCTCTCGCCCCCGTCTGATTCGCGATGCCGGCTTTCTCGAAGCCGACCGACACGAGATCGCCCTGTGGCGGGGCCGCCACAATCGATTGGGTTTCGCCTGCCAGATCGCCTTCGTGCGTGGGCTCGGCAGATGGAAGAGCGTCATTCTCTACGGCGAAATCAAGATTGACACCGCCAAGCTCAGGATGCGCGATCCTTAGAGTGTATTTCAACACGAATCGTGTCGGTACCCTGAAACCAACTCGCCGCGTTTAGATTGCATGTTCGGATTCTCCCATGTTCCCCAGACAAGACCGGGCCAGGGTTGCGCTCCCGCCCGCTTCGGATGAGCGTTAGGGGAAGAAAACCAGCTTGACGAGCAAGCCGATGATGATCGGCCCGTAGGCAACGTAGGCCCACTTGATGATCCCTAATTCGCGCATCACTTCACCCCGCAAGCTGGCGATCTCAACTTTGACTTCGCCAATGGCTTTCAGGAGGTCTTCCTTGGTCGCCAAGTGCTGGGGTATCGGAAGATCGACAACGGCAGCGCGGGCGGATTCCTCAGATGCGCCGAGTTCTTTCAGCGCGTTGTACATTCCGATGTGAACGTGGCTGCTCATGATCCGTTAGCTCTTTGCTCTGCCCCCATTCTCCCACAGCACCCGGACTTCGCCTAGACGACTATTCCACATGGCGGGCCGTGCGGTTTGCAGAGCGAGATGAGACAGACTGAGAGGAACGGAAAATCGGCTGTTTTTTTATGCCGCCGAGACCGTAAATCTTTGCCGCACGCTCAGAGGGGGGGGTACGGCATGATTCGGACGAGCAATGCGGCAAAGCCGCTTTCCTCTATATGCCTCATTCCGTTGTGGTTAGCCGTTTTGAAACGGCCCTCCCGCTTCGGACGCGGGAGAAAGGCTAGGACGTGAGCGACCCCCCCCAAAACAGGGGGGGTATGCGGCCTTTCGTAGCGGTAGCCTGCGGCATACCTCTACTCGGCCCCATACAGGTCGCTCACGTCCTCATTTATCCCTGCGGGAAGGCTTACGAACAGCCGCCATGGGCGGCTCTGAAAGCACGGAGACGGACCTATGAAATGGCGGTTGCGCCAGTGGGCAAGAACCCCCTTTCCCCTCGCCTTGGATGATTCCAGATCGGTCCTCGCCGTCAAGGGTTCGCTTCGCCGCTTCGCGCCCTGGACGGCTCCGGGCCGATCCGAAGGGATGGCTGTTCACGAGGGGAAAGGGGGGATGCAGATATCAGCCAGTGATTTTGTATCTCATTTGATAGCGTTCGATAGCATCGCACCACAAACCGGGGCACTCGGGCCGTGTGGACGGGCCGGAAGGGAACCTTTCGGCCATACCAGCCGCCTTGAGCCGCAGCCGAGGGGCGCTGTCACCCGTAGGGCCGTAGCGCAGCGTAGGAGCCGCGCCAGCGGCTTGACTCGCCTCTCGGCGTAGGCTATCTCTGGTTCCGCCTGGACGGGCTTGCAGACTGGCCGCACAGCGTTTCTCGCAGAGAAACGTGAATAGTACGCTCTTCATTTCATTCGGGATTTTTAAACCACACATCGTAGACCATCAAAATTGATACATCTTCCTAAACGATGCTACCATTATCTGAAGCCATGAATCCACAAGAAGAACTCCAGCAACTGCTGCAACGCCAAGAGGCCCTGCACCAGGAACTGAAGGAACAAAAAAAAGAGCTTCTGGGAGCTCAGCGCCTCAGGAAAGAAACCCTCAAACGCCAGATCCAGCGCGCCCAATCCCGCATCTCCGCCGCCGAACGCAAGCGCCGCACCCGCCGCCTGATCCTCCTGGGGAGCTACCTGGAGCACGTCACCGGCGACGATCCCGACAAGCGAGATCGCCTCATCAAGGGACTCGATGTATTCTTAGAACGGTATCGGGACCGGGAACTGTTCGAGTTGGCCAACAAGGAGCATGAGAATGGCAACCCCGACTGAACCTGTCACCGACGCCCTCTATCAAGCTCTGAGCAGCCCCGAACCGGACCCTCAGGTGGTCCATGCCGCCATTGAGGAAGTCCGCCAAATAGCCAGCCAGAACGTCATCGCTGTTCTTGGAGCCCAGATCACTGAGCTGAAGGCCGAGCTGAAGGCAGGGTTTTCCGAAGTCAACTCGCGGATCGACACGCTGGAGAAGGTGGTCTGGCGGGTGATTTGGCCGCTAATCGGTCTGCTCGCCACGACCGTCTTCGGCCTGCTCTACCGGGTTCTCACTAGCTAAGTCGTATCCTTGTACTTCTTTCTCCACCGCGCCGCTTTTCCCCTTAAAAGGAAGGGTTTGGCCGTTTCTCAGGGCGCGTCAGCGCCCGTCTCCTGTGGTTTCTTCCCAGGTCGATTTATCCACAGATTCGTCGCTCCTACTACTTGTTCTTTAACTACTTGTTCTTTAACTACATGCTTTAGGGTATCCCGTATGCTCGTGGAAAACTCCCCCGATTCACACAACCCTGTGGAAAACCTTTCAAGCTGAGCCGCCTGCAGATGTGGCGTAAGGCCGCGGAAGCGGATGGCTGGTTCGAGGGGATGCGGCGGCGAGTGTGCTAGATGCGGCCGAGTTCGCGCAACGCCAGAAAGTAGCTAGGCGCTGTTTGGGCCGTCTTCGTCAGTGGAACTTGAACCCTGGACCGCTGGCGCTGCTGCCCTGGCCGGCATGATGCCAATGCGCTTGCTCACGCGGTAGGCCAAGGATCCTCGAATCGCGGCCAACTCCTGTCGTACCTCATCCAACTCGGCCTTAACCTAGCGAAGGCCGAAATTTCGGCAAAGTAGGCGCAGGGGGAAAGTCGCCGCCGCCATGGTCATCGTATTCGTCCGTAGAGCAATGTCATTTGCTCGAACTCGCTCTTCATGCCGAGGCGAGTCGATTGTGCGAACCGAGAGATTAGAAAAATGGCTGCGCCCGCAAAGATCCCCCCGCCGAAGCCCCAACTGTCCCGGACAAACTTCAGTGTCGCCGGCGATTCCCATCGGAGCAAATAGTAGGCCCCCCACAGGACAGCTCCTGGGAGGATCGTCCAAATGAAGATCGATCCGAAATAGAACAACGGCAGTTTCCATGAATAGACGCCTCTGAAGCATCCCAATAGTGCTTTCGGAAGTGCGTAGAACAAGGATGGGAGCAGACTGCTCGTTAGAACAACGGTGACGAGCATCGAAAGAGCGCATACAACGAGATGAATCAATAACTGCGCCATATTCCTTAGAGCTTTCGGTTCCCTCCGAGTGCCCGAACATAGTTCTCGCTCATTCCGTGCAGGCTCGTCTCGGCATAGATTTGCGTCGTGGTGATCCGCTTGTGCCGGAGGAACTTCTGCACTTGGTCCAGCGGCATGCCTGCGTCCAGCAGAATGGTTGCGACGCTCGCACGCAAGCGGTGCGGGGTGACGTTCTTGTCAATGCCCGCCTGCCGGGCAGCGTCCTTGACCAGCCTCTGGACGTATCGCGCAGTGTATTTGCCAGAGCGGTTGCTTTCGAAAACATAGCCGCTCCGGCGACCGTCCAGATACGTGCGCAGTTCCTGCGCCAGAGCAGGGAGAATCGGGACGTAGCCGTCGCTCCCACCCTTGGCGTTGGCAAGGTAGATCTGCGGAGGATCGAGTGCCAGATGCAGGTCTTCGATCCGGATCTGAACAAACTCGCTCACACGGGCACCGGTGTAGAACAGCATCTTCACCAGGAACCCGTACCGGCTGGAATGGCCATAGGCGGTTTCGATCAGCCGTTCGACCTCGGCGCGATCCAATCGTTCCACCGTTCGGCGGCGCTCGCGAGGCGCTTCCAAGGCGAGTTCCCGTCGTGTCTGTTCGACGACGTGTTTGGTCTGGTCGTAGGTTAGGTGATGCTTGCGCCAAAGTTTGGCTGTCTGTCTGGCGACATCTCGCAAGGAGTTCGCTCCCTGGTTTTGACCGCGAACTTCACAGCGCCCGGAACCGGATTTTTGGCGTGGCAGGTCCTAGGATACGCCGGAAAGTTCGCAGTATGCTCCTTCTGCGAACAATGGATGCTGAGCGCAATCATTTCTATATATGAAGAAGGATTGGTGCCCGGACGAGCTGGCTCGACATTGGTCATTGTCCACGGATGAACGAGAGTTGCTCGGCAACAAGAGCGGAGCCACGCGGCTCAACTTCGCCATCCTGCTGAAGGCTTTCCAGCTCAACGGACGCTTCCCGGAGCGGCAAGACGAGATAGCCGATGGCATTGTTGCGATCGTGGCCAAACAGGTTGGAGCGATGCCGGAAATCTATTTCGAAGAGGACTGGAGTGAGAGAACGCAACGGCTCCAACGGGCTCAAGTGCGTGACCATTGCGGCTTTCACGCCTTCCACGCAGAGGATGAAGACGCACTGGTCCAATGGTTGAGTGAACGGGTTGTCTCGCCAAACCCAGACGCGGAAGCATTGAAGGCCGCCGCCTATGGGCACTTGCGCTCGCAGCGGTTGGAGCCGCCTGGACCAGACCGGTTGAGCCGCCTGCTGAGCGCCGCAGTTGACCGGCGCAAGAAACAGTTGGTGACGCACACCGCCGCACAACTCTCACCTGCCACTCGGACAGCGCTGGATGCTCTCGTGCAAACCGAAGCATCTGAGAGCAAGACCGATCAACTGCCGTTGTTTCCTGTTCGTTCCGAACTAGCCGCGGTAAGGGACGGTGCTGGCGCGGTGAAGGTGGAGACCGTGCTGGAGGAGATCGACAAGCTGAAGAAGTTGCGCGCTCTCCATCTGCCAGAGAATCTGTTTCGCGATGTGCCCGGCAAGCTTGTCGCTCACTACCGGCAACGCGCAGCCACGGAACCACCGCGCGAACTGCGGCGGCACCCTCCCGAGATGCGCTACACGCTGCTCGCCTCGCTCTGCTGGCAACGGCAGCGTGAGATCACGGACAACCTGGTCGAGTTGCTGATTCGCATTGCGCACCGGGTTGGCGTTCGGGCTGAGAAGAAGGTGGACAGCGAGTTGCTGAAGTATGTCAAGAAGGTCGCGGGCAAGACGAGACTGCTGTACAGAATCGCCAAGGCGGCTACCGGCCAGCCGGAGGGCAAGGTAAAGGAGGTGATCTTTCCCGCGGTCAGCGAGGGGACCCTTGAGGACCTGATCAAAGAAATGGAGGCTGATGAAGGGCACGAGCATCGAGTGAAACTGGTAATGCGCGCTTCCTACAGTCATCACTACCGGCGTATCGTGCCCGCGCTGTTGGACATGCTCTCGTTCCAATGCAACAACGACCTGCATCGGCCCGTGATGGACGCTCTTTCTCTGCTCGACAGATACAGGGACGATAAGGCCCCGGTTTTCCCGGAGACCGAGAAGGTGCCATTGGACGGTGTCGTCCGTGACAACTGGCAGGACTTGGTGCTCGACGACAAACACGGCGGCGGCATCAATCGCATCAGCTATGAATGGTGCGTGCTGACGGCGTTGCGTGAGAAAGTGCGATGCAAGGAAGTGTGGGTGAAAGGCGCTGACCGCTTCCGCAATCCGGACGAGGACTTGCCGGAGGACTTCGATGCGCGTCGCGAGGAGTATTACGCGGCCATCGAGCAGCCGCGCGACGCCAAGGTGTTTGTGGAAACACTTCGCCGCAATATGGACGCGGCGCTGGACGCGTTGAACTTGAACTTGCCCAGCAACCCCAAGGTCTCCATCGTCACCACGAAACGGGGCAAGGGTCGCATCTCCCCGACGCCGCTGGATGAGCAGCCAGAGCCGCCCAACATCGTTAAGCTGACCGCCGCCTTGCTGGATCACTGGCCCATGACAAACCTGCTGGACATCCTGAAAGAGACGGAGTTGCGAGTGCGTTTCACCGACGTGTTCCGGACGCTTGGATCGCGCGAGGTGCTTACAGCCGACGTGTTGCAGCGCCGCTTATTGTTGTGCCTGCACGGGTTGGGCACCAATGCTGGCCTTAAGCGAATGTGCAGCGGTGGCGGCGAGGATAGTCACGGTGACCTGCACTACATCCGGCGGCGCTATATCACCAAAGAACACATGCGGGCGGCCATCGCCAAGGTGTGCAATGCGATTTTTCAGGTCCGCAATCCGGACATTTGGGGCGAAGCCACCACGGCGTGCGCGTCCGACTCGAAGAAGTTCGGAGCGTGGGATCAGAACCTGATGACCGAGTGGCATGTGCGCTACGGCGGTCGGGGAGTGATGATCTACTGGCATGTGGAAAAGCACTCCGTATGCATTTACTCACAGCTCAAAACCTGCTCGTCGTCAGAGGTCTCGGCGATGGTTGAGGGGGTGCTGCGCCACGACACTGAGATGGATGTGGAAAAGCAATACGTCGATACTCACGGGCAGAGTGAAGTTGGATTTGCCTTCTGCTATCTGCTGGGGTTCGCCCTGCTGCCGCGCTTGAAGAACCTCAAGAAGCAGCGGCTCTACCGGCCTCACAATGGCCATCCCGGCAAGTACGCCAATCTGCAAGCAATCCTGACGAGGCCGATCAATTGGGAGATTATCGAGCAGCAGTACGATGAACTGATCAAGTTCGCCACGGCGTTGCGGCTAGGGACGGCTGACGCCGAGTCGATCCTGCGGCGCTTCACCAAGAACAACGTCCAACACCCGACCTAATAAGGCGCTGTGCGAGTTGGGCAAGGCGCTGAAAACCGTGTTCCTATGCGACTACCTGCGTCTGGAATCGCTTCGCCGTGAGATTCACGAAGGCCTTCAGGTCATCGAGAACTGGAACAGCGCCAATGATTTCATCTTGTATGGTAAGGGCGGAGAGTTCGCCACCAACCGGCTGGAGGATCAAGAGATTCTGATGCTTTCGTTGCACCTGCTCCAGGTGGGCCTGGTGTATGTGAACACGCTGATGATCCAGCAGGTCCTCGCCGAGCCGGAGTGTGGGTATCAGGCAGATCGGTGCGATTTTGCACGCTAAGCGGAGCCTTTCTGATGAGCGTTGAGGTGCCGATAGAGCGTCGAGCGGTGGATACCAAACTGCTCCGCCACCTGACGTGTTGAGATGGCTGGGTCGGCCGTCATCGCCTCGGCCATGAGGATCTGTTCAGGCGTGAGTGCTCGCGGCCGTCCGATGGCCACGCCCCGCTTGTGGGCGGCGGCGAGGCCGGCACGGGTGCGCTCGCGGATCATGTCGCGCTCGAACTCGGCGAGTGCGGCAAAGATGTGAAACGTGAGCTTGCCGGCGGGTGTTGTCGTGTCGATGGCTTCCTGGAGGGACCGTAATCCGACCCCGCGGTCCTGGAGCGAGTTCACCACATCAATCAGATCGCGGAGGGAGCGCCCAAGGCGGTCGAGTTTCCACACCACGACGACATCGCCCTTGCGCGCGAACGCGAGGAGCTTCTCTCTCGCCGGGAGAGTCGTACTGGTGCCGGAGAGCTTCTCGCGGAAGAGCTTCTCGCAGCCACCGTCGGTGAGCGCGTCGTGCTGGAGTCGCAGCGTCTGGTCTTGGGTGGAGACCCGTGCATACCCAATGAGCATCATCACCCCCCTGTCTGGGTGTCGCAGAAAGCCCGCGACCCCGTAGAATTGCAACAATGACTTATGCGACAGGGTTTTGCAACGCGATCAGCGTCCTGATCCTGCGTCGTGAGCCTTCCCCGTTACCTGTCGCAAAACCGACCGGTTTTACGACGGGTGCCCCCCGATGACATTCAACCGTCACGACCTCGCCCAACGGGCGACCCTCGACGCGGTTGATCTTGCGGAGGTTCAGGGCTGCCGGCGCGCGCACAACCAGCTCGGCTTCGCTTACCAAGTCGGCTTTGTGCGCCTACTCAACCGCTTCCCGAAGCAGGAGCCCTTCGAGGTTCTCGATGAGCTTCTGCTATTCACGGGCATGCAGCTCGGGGTCGACTCGACTCTCATTGAGGAATACCGACGGCGACGTCAAACGATCTCCGAGCACCAGCAGCGGATCGCGCGCTACCGAGGTCTCTGTCACTTCGGCGCCGAGGAGCGTCGGCGGCTCGAGGCCTTCGTGTTTGAAGCGGCCACGCGCTTGGAGCAGACGTCGTCCCTCCATAAACGCGCCGAGGAGTTCCTCGCGGAGCAACGAATCCTGCGCCCGCGCGCGTCCACCATAGGTCGCCTCGTGGGCGAACAGCGCCAACAGGCCCGGGACCGGCTCGTTGACCGTTTGGCGAAGAGCGTGTCTGACGAGATGGCTCGCCATCTCGATACGCTCCTCGTCGTGAGGGATGGCGAGTCCGTGTCACCACTCCACGCGATCAAGTCCAATCCCGGCCATCCCTCGGTGGAATCGATGCGGGTCGCTGTCCGGAAGCTCGGGCTGATCGAGGAGACGGGCGTCCTCGACCTGGACCTCTCGTGGCTGAACAGCAACTATCAGCGAGCGCTCTTCCACAAGGTCCGCAAATCGTCCGCCCATCGGTTGCGCGAGCTGAAAGAACCCGTGCGCCGGGCCGTCCTCGCCTGCTTCCTCTGGCAGAGTTACGGCGATGCCGTCGACCACGTCGTGGTGATGTTCTCGAAGTTCATGACGAAAATGGAGCGCCAGGCCGACGACGCGCTCGACGCACAGTTAGGCCAGCACAAGAACACGATTTATTCGGCCTTAGGGGCCCTCGTGCGCCTGGGTCCGCTGATTCTCGATGAGACGCTCCCGGAGCACGGGCTGCGCGCGAAGCTCTTTGCGCAAGTGCCGCGGGACGAACTCGCTGAGCGCGTCGCGCGCGCCACCGAATGGGTGTCGGGCCGAAAGAGCGACGCGCTGCACGGCGTGGTCTCGCGGTACGGCACTCTCCGGAGGTTTACCCCCGCCTTTCTCGAGGCGGTCTCGTTCCTTCAGGAAGACGGGAGCGAGAACGGGCCCTGTCTCCAGGCCCTCGCGGTGCTCCGGGATCTGAACGCCTCGAACAAGCGCAAACTCCCCACGGGAACGGCAACCGCATTCTTGTCGACGCGGTGGAAGCGGGTCATTGGCTCAGGCGACGCGGTGCGCCGCCCGGCGTGGGAGTGCGCGGTTCTCATGAAAACCCGCGACGAAATTCGGGCGGGCAATCTCGCCGTGCGGTACAGCAAGCGCTTTGGTCACCTCGATGACTTCTTCATCCCAGATGAGCAGTGGGAGACGGCCCGCGCTCGGTTCTTCGCTCGGTCGGGTCTGCCGGCGACGGCGGTCGACGCGCCGGCGTACCTTGAACGACGTCTCAGCGACGCGTTCGATCGGTTCCTCGCAGCCGCCCCGACCAACGACTACGCCAGCGTCACGGAACAGGGATGGCAGCTGTCGGTCGATGCCACCGATCGGCTCGACGACGGAGACGCCGACCAGCTCGCTCACCTCCAGCGGTGGCTGGCGACGCACATGCGAAAGGTTCGTCTTCCGGACCTGCTGATCGAAGTCGACAACGATCTGGAATTCACGCGGCACTTCCTGCCGCCGTCCCGCCAACCGGATCCGGCGCCGGAGGAGATCTGTGTCATCCTCGCCGCCGTCATGGCCCATGGGTGCAACATCGGCCCGCACACCATGGCGCAGCTCACCGCCGATGTCACCTACGAGCAGCTCAAGCGCGTCGGGGACTGGCAACTCACCCGGGACACCCAGCGCGAAGCGCTCGGTGTCCTCGTCAAGGCAATCGCCGGCCTCGACACCTCGCTCTACTGGGGCGAGGGAACGACCTCGGCGAGCGACGGGCAACGGTATTCGCTGCGGAGAAAAGTCCTGCAAAAGACCTACAGTCCACGGTTCAGCGATTTCGCGCTTGAGTTCTACAGCTTCGTCGCCGACAACTACGCCCCCTTCTTCAGCACGCCCATCGAGTGCACGGATCGGGATGCGGCGACCGTCCTGGACGGGCTCCTTTACAACGAGAGCGACCTCGAGATCGAGGAGCACTACACGGACACCCACGGCTACACCGACATCAATTTTGCCGCGTTCGCGATGCTCGGACGTCGCTTCAGCCCGAGGATTCGGGGCCTCAAAAAGCAGCGGCTCTACCGGGTCGACACGCGCGACTACGGCATTCTCGGGAGCCTCGTGGGCCGAGCGGATCGGAAGATCGACACACGAGGGATCGCCGACCAATGGGATCGGCTCGGTCATTTCTACGCCTCGCTTGAATCCGGACACACCACCGCCTCGGTCGCCCTGAGACGTCTCGCCGGGTTCAGTGCGAAGAACGGCTTTTATCGCGCCAACCGCGATCTCGGTCGGATCCTCAAGACCGAGTTCATCCTCCAATACATGTCCGAGCCTGCGCTCCGGTCGCGCATCCGACGCGGCCTCCTGAAGGTCGAGCAGATGCACGCTCTTGCGCGCGACGTGTTCTACGGGAACCGGGGTCATATCAACGCCCGCGATCTCTGGGAGCAGATGAATAGCTGTAGCTGCCTCACCCTGATCGTGGCGTGCATCATCTACTGGCAGGCCAAAGACATCTCTCGCGTCATTCGCACGGCCGATCCGGAGCGCCACGGAATCGAGCTCTCTCTGTTGCGCCACGTCAGCCCAATCGAGTGGAACAACATCGTCCTGTACGGTGAGTATGTCCTCAATCGCAGACTCGTCCGGCGGTCGCGCTCACGGCCTTAGCGTGCAAAATCGCACCAATCTGCCTGATACCCTAAGTCCGCCATACCACGCTAGGCCCATCCAATAATCGGTGAAGATGATTTGAAAGTGAGGTTCGAGAAAAGCGAAGTGTTCTCCGCCAATCATCGCGGCGACGGCAAGGATGATGGCCGTGAAGCCAACACTAATCTTCCACGGCTGCATTGCGGGAATCTCCCTTTAGAGTTCGATAGACCCTTTATCTCGTGTGCCGCCGCCTCCGCCGCCCTCGTCTTGGCCGAGGGATCGGGCTATCCGCGCCGCCGCCCGTCCGTTGCTTCCATGCACGGCAAACCCGGCGGCAGCTTTCGCGGCGATACTCTTGGCGCTGTAGTGCTCGGTCGCAACCTCGACGTTGACGCGCCCGCTGCGGCCTTCAACATCGAGATATTCAAGCTGCGCGTCCGGGTACTCCACGCGGCCATCCTTGATGGATAGACCTAGCGCCTCCGCCGCCTCCAAGCGTGCGGCGTCCGCCGCCTGCTTTCCGCCTCGCGCCCTCGCGCTTTCCGTAGCGCGGGCGATCTCGCGCTTGAGTTCGGCGTCAATGCGGATACGCTTGATCGTTGCTCCCTGTTCGAGTAGCTTCATTTGCTCGATCCTCGCGGCGCGAAATACAGCCACGTCATGTTGAAGCTCGCCGGGCTTCACAAGCCCGCTCCATGCCTTCTGTTGGGAATCAAGCCCCTGGTCGCGGGCTACGCGCTCCGCCCGCTCCACTCCGCGCTCGGTGAGCGTCAGCACTTTGTAGCTGCCGCCTTGCGGTCCCTCGGCGTTATGCTCCCGGACGTGACCGGCCCGGACCATCTGATCCACGGCCCGCCGCGCCGCGTAGGGGTGTCCCTCAAAGTGAGCGTCCGCCACGTCGCGGTAGGCGACGTTGCGGTACATTCCCACGTCCGCTATCGCTCGATCCGTGCGGTCCTGGAAGGTCTGCCGCTTCGTCCCGCGGGGATCGTATTCGCGCCGGTGGCCGTTGCGCTCCCGGTCCTCGCGCTCTTTCGCGTGGTCGCGCCTGGGGCGAGCTTCGGGCCGGGTCCGGGGATCGGCGGCAAAGTCTCGCGGATCAAACACGGTGGCTCCTTAACGGTTCGGCCCTACGTCGTGCTGTTGCGCTTGAGCGGGTTGCTGCTCCGGCGATTGCTTTGGCGTTTGGCTGATTTGCGGCCCGCGAGCATGGGAGTATTCCTGGGTCAACTCGGCCCGCGTTTTTTCCTTGCTCGGCGTCGCAACCGCACGGTTGATAGCCCGCTCCATGAGGTGATCGGTCATCTTCTGCGCGTCTCGCGCTGCTCTATGAATCTCATGCGGGTCTTTTTCGAGCGCCTTGACCCAGCCCTCGACATAGGCCGCGCCGCGTTGCGGGTCATGGCCCACGCCTACGCGCTCCCCGGTCATCATGGCGCTGATCTCGGCCCGCAATTCTTCGCGGGCGTATTCCGGCGATCCGAAGCCTTTTTCTAATCCGTCTTTGAGTGTTTGGCGGTTCATGCGATCCGGGTGGCCGGTTCCATGGCCGCACTCGTGAAGCGCCGTCTGGTAGTAGCCGTTGCGGGTGGGGAATTGGCCCGGCTCCGGGAGCACTATTTTGTCCTCGGCCATGCGATAGTAGGCGCGATCTCCGGCGACGTGCTCGACAGTCGGCCCGCTGGCCGCGATCACTTTCTCGGCGTCTCGATGAGCATCCCATTCGGGCCGGACTTGGCCTTCTCGTGGCTTCAATTCCAAGCCCTCGGCTTGCTCCACGTTAAACACCGTGTACTGCTTACAGATAGGCTTCTCGCGCTTTTGTTCTTCGTAGATCGTCTTGCCTTCCTTGTTCTTCATCGTCTGCCCGTTCTCGTCCTTCGCGGCCCGCGAGTTGCGATCCGTGAAGAACAAGACCTGCGTTCCTTTCTCGCCCTTGCGGACCTGCCCGCCCGCTTCCCGAATCTGGTTGTACGTTCCCCAACGGTTATCTCCCCGTCCATCGCGGATCGCGCGGCTCATCAAGTAGAGGCTGTTGCCGCCGCTGTACTTCTTGCCGGTTGAGAAGTTTTCGGCGCTGATCTGTTCTCCCGGCTTCCACGGCTTCTGCCAGGGCGCAACTCCGCGCTTGATCTGGTCAATGATTTCGTCGGAGACTTTCTTCGCGTAGTCTTCCCCGCGCTGCCAAAAGGATTTCTTCGCCATAGTGCGCCTCCATTCCTAGTCGTGACGGTCGTAACGCGCCGCGTCGATCTCCGCCACGGTTCCCACGTCCTCATTCATCGGTACTCCGATTTCATCCGCGAGCTTCCGCGTCACCTCAACCGCGAACCCCCGGTTCAACGCCTCGTGAAACTCGGCCTCGGTTGTGGCCGTGACGTACTTCTCGCCGTTCTCTTCCTTTTTTTGAATCACGGTTTCTCCCTCTCCTGGTTGTCAGCACCCCTCACGAAGTGAGGATTTCCTTGCGGGTGCGGCCGCAGATGATGCAGGCGGGTTCGAATTCTGGGCAGTCGGCATATCGAGCCTCCCCGCGGAAGCTTTCCGGTCCGTTTTCGGACCGGGAAAGCTCCGCTACCGTGATACTGCCCGAATCGTAGGTCGCGGGGGAAGTATGATCCGTCACGCGCCGCAGGCTGCGGCGTTCCCGGTAGGCTCGTTGCCGGTCGCGGTGATCGAGCCGTCCTTCCCGGCTTTGCTGGTGCCGCCGGTTGGCGGCCCGCCGTTGTTGCCGCCGCGCTTTCCGCCGGCAGCGCTCGCCGCAGTATTGGTGCCCCCGGTCACAATGACGGCAGATCCAGAACACCGCGCCACAGTCGGCCCCCCGGCAAAACCGTTGACGCAGGGGCTCTTCGCCGGTCCCCATCCCCGCCCTTCTGGCGGGACTCGACAACCGCGACTCGGCATGGCAATCTCGACCCCATCTGCAGATGCCCTTTTTACCCTCCGCGGCGCTGAACGCGCGCCCCTTCTATCCGGGGAACATGGGAGAATAAGGCATGGCGAGCAAACGGGACGGCTTGGTTCCCATCGGGGAAGCCTTCTCTGATCTGGACGGCCCCGTAAAGGCAATCCGCGACGCCTCGCCCCAGGCGCTGCACCACTTCACCCGCTTCGACCAGGTGAATCAGCTAGTCTCGGCCAGCGAAGCGGCCCCCGATCTCGGCTTCATGGCGCGGATGATGGCGCTGTGCAGCCTGCCCCGCACCAACCCCGGCAACCGGACACAATATGTCCGCCGCAACGGGCCGTTGACGCTTGTGATGAATGCTGGAGGGATCGACTACAAGCTCCCCTACGGCAACATACCCCGCCTGCTGCTGGCCTGGGTATGCACCGAAGCGGTGCGGACCCAATCCCGCGTGTTGCTCCTCGGGGACTCGGTCTCGGAGTTCATGCGGAAGCTGGATATCTACAGCAGCAGCGGGGAAAAGTACACCCGGCTACACAACCAGATGCGGCGGTTGTTCAACGTGCATGTCCAGTTGATCTACGAGGACGAGCACGGCGGCCAAGCTAGCGTAAATTCGCTGGTCGCCGACCGCACGGAACTTTGGTGGAATCCCAAGCGGCCCGACGAGCGCTCGCTTTGGGAGAGCAAGATTGAGTTAGGCGAAAAGCTCTTTCAAGAAATCATCCGCCATCCCGTGCCGCTCGACATGAACACTCTCAAGGCCATGAAACGGTCCTCGCTCGGGCTTGATGCCTACATGTGGCTGACCTATCGCACCTTCGCGCTCAAACGTCCGCTCCGGCTCTCCTGGAAGCAGGTGTACCAGCAGTTCGGAGCGCACCCGGCCAAGGCGATCGACAAGTTTGTCGTCCGGGACTTCCGTACGGACTTCCTGCGCGAGTTGAAGAAGATCAAGACGGCCTGGCCGGACCTGCACTACGCGACGGGCAGAGGGGTATTGATCCTCTATCCTTCAGCCCCTGTCATCGCACCTTCGGACCGTCCGCTCCGCCTCGTCCAGTAGCTCTTAGAAAGCCCCAGGAGCGACGAACACGGTTCGATAGGTTTTCTCCCCCCGGCCCAACCACGCAGCCCCATAGAAAGCTGCTGGGGGCGCTTTCCACAGATTCCTGTGATTAGGGGGAGTTTTCCACGACTATTCACCCTCACTCTGAATTGAGAAATTTCGACTATTCACCCTCACTCAGGTGGCTGGGCCTTCGACTATTCACCCTCACACTCAAGTAGTTAAAGAACAAGTAGTTAAAGAACAAGTAGTAGGAGCAACGATCCTGTGGATAACTCACCGAAAACAAAAGAGAAACCAACGGAAGAAGGGGGCTAACGCCCCCCGCAAAAGACAAAACCAAAACCTTCCTTATAGGTAAAAAACTGAAAACAACAGACTTACGGCAACCGCGGCGGAACGGAGGAAACGGGACGACAACAAAACCCAAACCAAACCCCCCCGGATAGCCGCAGCCGAGGGGCGAGTCAAGCCGCCGGCGCGGTTCCTACGCTGCGCTACGGCCCTGCGGGTGACAGCGCCCCTCGGCTGCGGCTCAAGGCGTCTGGGGAGAGACGAGCGGCACGATGCTTGAGCGACTCCTCCGCGCGTTCCTGGTCGTCGGCGGCATCAGTGTCGCGGGCGCCTGGACGTGGCCCGACGCGTTTCCCCGGATTGGGCTGCGGCAGAGGCTCGGCGTCCGACCACGCGTGAAGTTCATCGTCGCGCCACGCACGCAGAAAGGCCGGCAGTTCCGGATCCAGCAAGAGCGGCGCGGCCCATTCCCACCGGTCATCGATGTTCCCGCCCTGCGGGTTCGGGAGCCCTGGGTCCGCCAGAAGCTCTTCCACTCGGGCTCGCACCCAGGCCCGCCGGTCCTGTCCCGCCGGCGCGTCGAGCGGATGCGCGCGATCCGCCAGCGGCAGGCAGGGCAGGAGCAGCAGGAGAAGACGATGTCGGGACCGGACGCCGGACGTCGACTGCGTCAGTCTCAGCAGTGGCCCCTGCTGCTCGTCGGGCTTTTCGTAGGAGTCGAGCCGCCCTCCCATCATCAGCCGTTCGGCTTCGTAGCTCAGGACAGCGCTGACCACGTCCGGCACCACGTTCCAGGCGGAGAACAACAGCCGCTTCGTCGCTCGTTCCTTGCCTTCGAACGGCCCTTCCAGCGGCCAGTACGGCAACGTGGGTGGCATCCACAGCAGGCGCCACAGCCCCTCGTCGATCAGCTCGCCCACCAGCTCCCGCAGCTTTGCGTGCCCCGGGTCGATGCTTCCCCACGACCGCAGCGTCGCTGCTTTTAGAAACGCCGAGTCATGGCGTTGGAGCGCGTCGACCATCTTGTCCGGCGCGTTGATCGCCTCGTCGACGAGCTCGTTGAACTTGTAGCCGTGCATGAAGTGCGCGAGGTAGGGGGCCGACTTCCAGAACGGCATCGGATCGTGGCCACCGACGGCGCTAAACAACGCATCGGCGGCCATGTACTGGCGCACATCGCTGGAGGTGACCGTCATCGTGCGCCGGTCCTCGGCCACCATCGCATCCCGCGCACCGCTCCTCCACGCGGCCACGCAAGAAGTCGGCCTCGTCATGTGTCAACGCGAATGATGCTTCCCAGGGAAACCCTTCCGGCGGCTCGGGTAGCCGCGGATGCCAGTGCGCTTGCTGGCCCCAGATCACGCCCGGATCGTCCGCTCGCCCCACAACGCCGCGGCCATCCACGAGCGCGTCGAAGCGCGACTGGTACCAGCCCTGGCTCCGCTGGGGCTGAAAGATGCCCCACCGCGTGAGCGCGCTCCAGTAGACGGAACTCGGCAAACGTACGAGCGCACCGCGAGCCCGCGAGCCGATGATCCCCTCCCTGTCCGGGTTCTGTTCGAGCGGGCCGATGAGATCTACCTCGGCCCTCCGAGCGGCTCGCGCCACCTCGGCGGCCCTGACCTTCCGATCTTCCAATTGGCGATAGATCCATGGGATGAACAGCACGTACCGCAGTCGGGTCTGGATAGACGACGTGCCGGGAAACAGCGCGTCCGACAGCGCGTCCCGCAAGCTTCCGAGGCCCATCTCGTCGAGCGTGCCCTGCTCCTTGAACAGATCCAGCACGCGCCGCATCTTGTCCCGGTCGCTCGCCGTCAAGTCGAGCCACGTTAACGTCGTCTTCATTCGGCTACCTTTCGCACTTCGGTGATCAATTTAATTGAATGGCACGCAGGCCGAACCCTTGAAGGATACTGTGAGAATGGCGGAGCGAAACTAGACCATAGAGCGGCGAATCGAAGCTGCTTTTGGGCGGAGTAAAAGTAGACCGTCCGAGTGGTCCAGCGAACATTCCTGTGGTGTTTGTGGGACACGAGAGGGATGTATCGCGTGGAGCTATACGCTCAAGTACGGCGCAGTGTCTTTGTCGAAGGGCTCAGTGAGCGCGAGGCCGCCAAACGGTTTGGCCTGGCGCGAGGGACGGTGCGCAAGATGTTGCGCTACGCCACTCCGCCGGGCTATCGGCGGCGCCAACCAGCGCAGAGGCCGAAGCTGGATCCCTTCACCGGAATCGTCGATCAGATCCTCATCGACGATCAGGAACGTCCGAAGAAACAACGCCACACCGCAAAACGCATCTTCGACCGCTTGCGCGACGAGTACGATTTCACCGGCGGTTACACGATCGTCAAGGACTATGTTCGCGACAAGAAGCTCGGCGGGCAAGAGATGTTCGTGCCGCTGGTGCATCCGCCGGGCGATGCCCAGGCCGACTTCGGTGAAGCTCTGGTGGTCATTGACGGCGTACAGCGCAAGGCGCACTACTTGGTGGTCGATCTGCCGCATAGCGATGACGCTTTCGTAAAAGCTTTCCCGGCCGAGACGACGGAAGCGTTTTTCCACTAGCTGCTCGGCCCCGACGACGACTGTAAAAAAGTCAAACCTCAACAAGACAACCACGGGGGGGCTACCGCAGGCACTACCTGGATAACACCTAGGTCATAAGCGGACCGGGAGAACCTATCGAGAAGCGGTAGGATCGACGCCGCTTCCGAACGCAGGCGCGACAGCCCTCACCAGTTCACCGACACAATCGCCGTCAGGTTGACGACCGAGGAGGTTGCCTCAAAGCAGACACTCCCGAGCAGGAACGTTGCACTGCGCTTGTGTGTGAGGGCGTCTGCCAGCTTCACCGCGCTGCGGGCGTGAGCCCGCAGCACCTCGTTCCCCTTTCCGGGCAGCTCTGCAGCGAAGAACGCATCAAGCCGACGCTTCGCGTCCGTGTCACTCGGAGCCACACCGTCCGGCGGCCCATGCTTATCGGCGTCGTAGACTGCCTGCGCGGTCGATATGAGCACCTCGCGGCAGAGGTGTCCCACGGACTGAAAGTCCTCCTCATCGCTCGCCTTCGCGAGCCGCGCGCGGGCCTTCTCCAGAGCGCGCTGCACGCGCTCCCATCCCCTTGGAAGCTTTTCCGGCCGCAGCCCGGCGATGACGAGTTCCGTGGGTTTCGGATAATCAGCGAGCGCGACCATCGCCCTGTCCGTAAGGGAATCGAAGAACCTGTCAATGTCCGGCTGGAGAATGTCGAACGTGTCCGCTATCTGGCTTAGCGTCTTTCTGCACTGTCCCAGATGCGCGCTCGTAGGAGATGACAGCGCCGAACGCACTGCGTCCGCAATATGGCTAGCATTATCAGCGCCAGCCTTCGCCTGGGCGCTTATCAACTCGGCGGAGGCCTCACCCAGCTTTTCTAACAGCGTCCGCACAAGCTTCCGTATCGTGCCGCCACTGTTCAGCACGCCCTTCGCCGCAGCCTCGCGCGTAATGGAACGGTGCGCGAATTCCAGGTCATCTTCTAGCCGCTTCCGCGTCAGCCGTGTCTGGGCCGCTAAGGCTTCCTTTCTGTCCGTCATGGCCTTAAGAATTTTACGCTCCTTTCGGCAAATCCCTTTGCGCCCTCGAGAAAAAGGCGGCCTTGGGAGTCGGTGTGAACAGCGGTGCGGGGTGCAGTTCAGGGGGCGAGAAGAGGATGAGTTCAGAGCTCACGGGGCGGATTCTTCCTGGATCAGTAGCGTGTCATAAAGGACATTATCACACTGGAAAAGGGGGCCGCAAGAATGGCGTTGGCAAGCACCGCCACCTGACACTGTTATGATATCATTGTGGAATTTTACGCTTATCAAAGGAGGACGATTTGCCAGACATAGCGCTTCGTGGAATCCCCGACCCTCTGCACCGGGAACTCAAGTCATCCGCGAACCGGAACCACCGCAGCCTGAACGGGGAGATCCTCGCAAGATTGACGCATTCGGTAACCCCCGAGCCGGTCGAACCGCAGGCCCTCCTGGATCGCATCCGGCAGCGAAACAAGACACTGGGACCGGTCGACCTTAGCGAGGACACACTCCGAGAGATGCGGAACACGGGACGACCGTGATCGTAGTCGACACGAATGTGATGGTTCGTCTGGTGGTGGGCGGAGAAGGCGGTGCCGACGCGGCCCGGTTGTTCGAGCGGGAGCCCGAGTGGGCCGCCCCCGGCATCCTCATGAGTGAGCTGCACAACGTCCTGGTGGGCTTCGTGCGGCGTGGCGCGGTAACCCCCGAGCAGGCTAAAGCGATGAGCGATGACGCTGCCGTCGTTCTGGGTGACCGCCTCGCCAGCGTGTCGGGACGCCAGGTGATCGATGTTGCGTTAGAGTGCGGACTGACGGCCTACGATGCCGAGTTCGTCGCGCTCGCTCGGACCCTGGGCGTTCCTTTGGCTACTCTGGACAACGCGGTCCTCGACGGCGCTACGGACGTGGCGGTGTCGTTGCGGACGATCGTGAGCTAGTCCAGGCTGAGGGTGCCCAGCACGGCACAGTCCCGCAACCTCAAGGTGTGGGAAAGGTCCAGGGAAGCCAGCAGGTCATGGTGCGAGCCGCTCGTTGGCTACCATGTTTACCGAAAAAAGCCCATGGGGGTCACATGACCGAAGACGAACGGCGGGAACTGACGCCGAAAGCCCCTGCGCTGAAGGCAGCGATCAAGGCCGAGCGGGAGACCTTTCGTCTCAAGCGCGAGTTGCAGCGGCTCGCTATGGAGGATCCCGAGCCAGCACAGGGGCGCGGGTCGTTGCCCGAGGTTCGCCGGGGCGGGAAGGTGATCGACGTGGATCAGCTACGGCGGCAAAAGGTTCGAGACGACGAGCCATGAACCAACACGTGTCCAGGGAGCAGGACGAATCCCCAGGTACTCAGGGTCCAGTCTGAGGCTAGAAACGCCTCTGACGGCTTCCTGGGAGCGCTTTTTGGGGCGTCGAAGGGCCTGGATTGGGCAATCCGGGCTGCTGAACATGGAATCGATAACATACTTTATCGTGCTATAGAAATCCTGCGGGATTGGCCTCTGGATGCCTGGTTACGCGGTATTCCTGGACCGGTGCGCCGTTCGGCTCTCTTCCTGTACATCCCTCTTTGGGATATTATAATGTCTTCATGCGGGTCATCGCAAAGCGGACATTGCGCACTTTCTGGGAAAGTGACCCCAGAGCGGAACAACCGTTGAAGGCGTGGTACGCGATCGCCGCAAAAGCCTACTGGTCTTCGCCGACGGACGTGAAAATGGCTTACGGAAACGCGAGAATTGTCGGCAACGACAGGGTTGTATTCAACATCGGCGGGAACAGGTACCGGCTAATCGTCCGCTTTGACTACACGCATCGAATCGGGTTCGTGCGTTTCGTGGGAACACATGCCGAGTACGATGCGGTCGATGCGTCCAGAGTCTAGGAGTTTGACATGAATATTAAACCGATCAAGAGTGAAACCGACTATGACAAGGTATTAACCGTAATCGACGGCCTGATGGGCACCGCGCCGGACACGCCGGAAAGTGACGAGCTCAAGGTCCTCGTTACTCTTGTAGAAGCCTACGAAGCCGAGCACTGGACGATAGAGGCGCCGGACCCGATCGCGGCGATCGAGCACGTCATGGAGGCCCGTGGCCTGCGCCAGAAAGACTTCGCAGCGCTGATTGGCTCCCAGCCACGCGCTTCGGAAGTGCTCAACCGACAGCGCCCGCTCACTCTGCCGATGATCCGGGCCCTGTCGATCAATTGGAACCTTCCCGCCGACGTGCTTGTACGCGAGTACGACCTCGCGAACGCGACATAGCATAGAAAGGGTAGCGCCCAGATTGCTGCGAAATATACTCTGAGCGGCGCCAGGGCGACATTTATGAGTCCGAATGACGAAATTGAGCGGCTCAGTCGGTCGTTGAAATTGTTGGAGCCGATCCGGCTACACGAAGAGATTTCCCGCGTCACAGAATTGTCGAGACTCGCCTCCACAAGGATTGCGGAGGTTGTGAGGGTTAATCAGCAGCATTGGCAGCAGTGGGATGCCTGGACGCCTTGGAGCGTTTTCTCCATGAGGAGACCTTGCCACCGCTCGTTCATGCCAGGGTACTGACAAGATTCGTGTTGAAATACACGCTAAGAGCCGCGCATCTTGAGCTTGGCGGGGTCGAACGGGAAGTCCGGCGCAGCGGCAAGCCGTGAGATCTCACTGGCCTGCCAGCAGACTATGCAGGCAAGGATCAGGGTCAGAGACCGGCACGGTTCCTGTCCGAAACAAACGGTCGTTCTGACCATACAGTTCAGTAGCATGGAACATCACGCATTCCATGTTCCGTATCTGTTAGATACAACACCCGAAGCTGCATTCCATGGACAGGCCGTGAAGACTGTTGTCTATCTGCGGGTCTCGACTACGCAGCAGGTCCTCGGGACGGAAGCTCGGACGCCCGAAGGGCTCGCTGGACGTCTCACGGCTCGATAGCAAGGAGGCCGAAATCCGGCGCTTCCTCGGACTGGGCGTTTCCAAGACCGCCATCGCCAAGTGTGGACGTGTCCCGTACCACCCTCTACAGCTCATGAGCACCCGAGGGCTCAGGCTGAGCCGTTAGCGTGTATTTCAACACGAATCTTGTCAGTACCCTTGATCTCAACCAAGTCCCGTCCTACCTGAAGGCGCGCTTGAACAAAGCCTACGACCTGTTTCTGCGGACCGCACCCCAAAACAAGTACGCGACCGCCAAAGACGATCGCTGGCGACTTTCCGTGGACCCCTCCGAGCGCTTGGCCCCGGACGCCGAAGCCCAACTGCATCGCCTGAAAGGTTGGCTGGCCCGTCAGATGCCGACCATCCGGCTGCCGGACCTGCTGATCGAGGTCGACAACGAGTTGCGCTTCACGAACCACTTCCTTGCTCCGGACCAACGATCGGACCGCAAAGCGGACGATGTTTGCTTGCAGCTGGCCACGGTATTGGCTCATGGCTGCAACATCGGTTTGCACACCATGGCGCAGCTCACCCCGGGCATCTCCTACAAGCAGCTGAAACGGGTGAGCGACTGGCAGTTGACCGAGGAAGCGCAGCGGCAAGCACTGGCAGAGATGGTCCGAGCGATCTCGCGCCTCGACGCTACGTTGCATTGGGGTGAAGGCCGCACGTCAGCCAGCGACGGACAGCGCTTCGCCATGCCTCATAAGGTGCTGCAACAGACCTTCAGCACCCGCTTCAGCGACTATGCGTTGGAGTTCTATTCCTTCATCGCCGACAACTACGCCCCCTTCTACAGCACGCCGATCGAGTGCACCGACCGGGATGCCGCGTTCGTGCTCGATGGCCTCTTATAGAGGAGAAGACACGAAACGGAATTTACAGCACGTTAAGGAATCGTAGGTTACGCGGGCCCCGCCAAAACACGGATTTTCTTGCGCTTCGGCAAGCCCAATTGTATAGTTCGCTTCTTTAGTGAAGGCAGGGAACCCTGGTTCCTGGTGGCGCAAGTCCTGTTCAGGGTCGAGACCGGCATGAGGGCGCTGGATGACTGTCCCAATTGAACCTCATTGAACCATGCGCACAAAAAGGCCCGATAAAATGGCTTTTTTGGCGGTAAAGTGTTGGTCCATTTAAAGTCTTCTTCAACAGGGACAAACCATGTCAGAGCGGCTCAGTCCCCAAACTGGCCAACGCCGCCGCCGCTAGCGTGCTTTAAATTCCGTTTCGTGTCTTCTCCTCTTATATAACGAGAGCGATCTGGAACTGGAGGAGCACTACACGGACACCCACGGCTACACAGAGATCAACTTCGCGGCCTTCGCCATGCTCGGGCGGCGCTTCTGTCCTCGCATCCGTAGCGTCCAGCACCAGCGGCTCTACCGGATTGACCGAGACCGCGACTATGGCATCTTGACGGACCTGGTGGCGCGCGCCGATCACACGATAGATATCGAGGTCATTCAGGGACAGTGGGAGCGCATGGGCCAGTTCTACAGCTCACTGGCCACCGGCCACACGACCGCGTCCGTTGCGCTGCAACGCTTGGTTGCTTGCCCGGCCAAGAATCTCTTCTACCGTGCCAACCGGGATCTCGGAAGAGTTTTCAAAACAGAGTTCCTGCTGAGCTACCTCTCGGAACCGCAACTCCGGTCCCGCATCCGGCGCGGGCTGCTGAAAGTCGAGCAGTTGCACGCCTTAGCGCGGGATGTCTACTACGGACGCCGCGGCCGGATCAACGCTCGTGAGCTCCACGAGCAGATGAACTCCTGTAGTTGCCTGACGCTGATTCTGGCTTGCATTATCTACTGGCAGGCTAAGCAGATCACGCGGACGATGCTTTCGGGAGATCTCGCACAGGAAGGCATCGACGCCACCTTGATACAGCACATCAGCCCGATCGAATGGGACAACGTCATCCTCTACGGCCAGTACGTGCTCGATCGCGCCCTTGTCCGCTAAGAACGGGTCCTTATGTTGTATTTCAACAGCAATCTGGGCGCTACCCTTCCGTGGCGATTCGTGCGCGGCGATCACCTGCGCGCTCTCAATGCGTCCGCGATTGAGCAAATAGGCCGTAATCCCGGTCGCCCGGAAAGTGTGGCAGTTCGCCGCCGCACCCAGCTCCGCCTGGCGCACCCGCCGCTTGATCATGCGGAACACATCGACGCGGCTCATGCGGTTTTCACTGAACGTTCGCTCTCTGCTCATCGAGCGCCACAGTGGCGCGCCTTTTTTATTCCCGATCCCGGCCGCGTCCAGATATTCTTCGGCCTTGTGGTGGGCGGGGACTTCGTGAAACTTGCCTCCCTTCTCCTCGACATCTACCATGGCTCGCACAGCGCCTTCACCGCATCGATCCGAAACGCGCTGAATTTGTGCCGTGGGCATCGCTCAAGGAACAATTCGGGCAGGGATACAGCGCGATGAACAACTTCAAGCGCATCTTCCGAAAGACGCTGAAGCAAGTCCAAATCGTGTATCAGGCTGCCCGCTTCAGAGACGACGGAAAGGGGCTGCGCTTGCTCAACAGTCGTCCTCCTGTCTTGTCTCGTGCGATCCGTATCACATAGCGTCCAAACGATGCCAGCCCTATGGCAAAACACTACTTACCCACGGCCACTTTGTATCATAAGCTTATAGTAATTAGATTTCTATAGCCGCTTCGGTTTCCTCGGTTTCCGCCTGCTGATATAAGATGGTGTTCAGGGCACAAGTCAGCGAAAAACGAACGCGAATCTTAAGATGAAACCGGCAATCGGCATTGTGGATCGGTGGGAAAGCCGAGCGTTTTTAGCTGGGCTTTTCCAAGCAGCGTCAGGGAATCCGCGATCTGTGCGGATTTCCACGGCTGCGGCGGTTTCCACAATGCCAGTCAGGACGTGTTAGTTTTCGCGAAACGAGGATGCGATGCCACAAGAGGTTGGAGTCGTGGCGTATCAGCGGGAAGGTGGCAATGTTCTCCTCCCTGGCCACCACGCAGCGCGGCTCGTGTATCGCCCTGTCGCACACCCACACCACGGTGCCTACCGGCAATGCATCGACTTCGGTCACCGTG